>JAKLEZ010000004.1 GCA_022711465.1 Planctomycetota bacterium
CAGACACCGGCCGGTTTGTCAAGCCCAAAATGAATGCGAATCTGCTCGGCACCCCTGCCGAGTCCATCAATGCTTGTCATGAGCTGGGGTTACGTGTGCAGGAAAGAGTCAGTTGCGGAATCGCTGAATAACGCCTGGCAGGAACTGACCGATCAGCTGTTCGTTGACGCCGGCTGGAACATGGTCGAGGTCCTGAACGCCAAAGCGACCAACAGCATCCTCTCCCAGTACACCTGGGGGCTGGACATAAG
The DNA here is from genome assembly GCA_022711465.1 of Planctomycetota bacterium. GTDB lineage: Bacteria > Planctomycetota > Phycisphaerae > UBA1845 > PWPN01 > JAGNEZ01. The sequence goes on from JAKLEZ010000004.1 coordinate 252, forward strand.
CGGGCTTTCCGGTGTGGAGGTCAGAACGGGGACGCAGTTCGTTCACAATCGGGTCGTGTCTCCGTTTCGATTCCCCTGGCGGAGCAGAAACCCCTGGGCCCACGCATGAGGTAATGCGTTGACTGGCGCATATCACTGAATTGGGCGAAGATAAGGCGACTGCGCCAAGCAACCTGCGAAACGAGGAAACGAAAGGGGCCTGCAAGAGGATAGGACCCGGATAGCGACTCACCTGCCATTCTCTAGAGAGAGGTATCCTCGAGACTGGCACGGAGACGCTCACAGACTCATTTCCACGGTCGCAAGTAACGGCCTCCCACACCTCCTGCACTTCGCTTTCATAAGTGTCTTCCAAGAGCGGGGTTACGCCTTTGAGTGGCCGCCGCGGCGGTGGTGGAAAACCAACGCGAAGGGGCGGAGAAGGCCGTCTGTCACCCATGAACGCGCTGCAAGTGAAGGAACATGCTGGAAATCGCCGGGGCGGGGGCTATACTGAAATCGTCCACGGCGGCTGCAAGTGGTTTGGATGGCGGGGAAGTCCTGTGGTGGCCGGCGGCCGTGAGATGCATCAAGTGAGATCATGCATCTCCAGGGCGTGCTGTCGATCCCACTTCGAGACCGATTCCTCGCTTTTCAGGGGTGGATCCGCGGAGGATCCAATGCCACGTCGGTGTCAGTTGCTTTGTATCTGACATATCCGCAATGCGGTTGGGCGTTGACCGTGCGGTGTTGGGCAAATGTCCAGAAACCGGGCTTGTCCCTTGATGGAGGAAGAAGTGATGAAGCGAATAGGCTTTCTAATCGTGGTGTGGGGGCTGGCGGCTGCAGAAACAGGATTGGCGGACATGGGCAGCGTTGCGTCGTCCCCCTTGTCCGACTTCGTGATCTTCTCAGGCGGCGGTTTGACCCCCTCTGGCGGCGACGAGACCTCAATCGGCGGACACACCGCCATCACCGGGAATATCGGCAGCAACCAGGATCTCTTCCAGCAAGGGAATCCGCTGCCGGGCTATCCCGCACAGCTCAACGGCTCGGCCTACGCCGGTGGCGACTTGAGGTTTGGCCAGGATCTCGCTGTCGGCAGTTCGTCCGGGCCGCTGCGCGAGGTTGTGGCCAACGCCGCTGCGAGTATCGGTGGGGGAGCAAACATCTACGGCAATTTGTACGGGAATTCTGTCACCTTGGGACAGCTCACGGGCATACGGCAGGTCGGCGGCATCGGTGGCAACGTGCAGTACACAACCAGCTACTTCCCCTCCACCTCGATCGTCGAGGGGTCGGTGTCGACTCCCTCTTCGAAGACGTTTGGGCTCATCAACATGCCGGCGGCCACCAGCTTCACGGCCGGCGGCGCGGACCAGACGGTACCTACCGGCCAAGGTCAGTCTCTGACACTCGCCCCCGGTACGTACGGCGCGCTGAAAACCTCCTCTCAGAACCAATCGGTGATCTTGTCATCGGGCGACTACTACTTTGACTCGATTGCCACTCAAGGAGGCTTTAATCTGAAAATCGACACGTCCGGCGGCCCTGTCAGCATCTACGTCGTTGACGACGCGGATTTTGCCGGACGTCAGACGCTCTGGGTCAAGGGCACCGGAACGGGCGGCGACTTCGTGAAGATCGACCAGGCGCCGTCGTTGGCCGGCCTTATCTACCTGGAGACCCATGGGAAGTTCATCATGGGAGGCGGTCTTGACGGGGCTCATGATATCTGGGGCGGCACCGTCTATGCCTCGATGCTCGAAGGCCTGTCAGCCGAAGTGGACATCGGCCAGTACATGGACTGGTACGGCGCGGCCTACGCCTACGATTCGTTTGCCGTCGCCGACCACGGGATGTGGACCTATGTGCCGCTTGCCCGCACGGTTATCCCCGCCCCGGCGGCAGCTGGGCTCGCCGTGATTGGCCTTGGTCTGGTCGGCTGGGTGAAGAAGAGGCGGCTTGCATGATCAATGGGCCACTGCCGGTCATCGAAGCGAGGCACCAAGTCAGGACGTGACCGCAGGGCCGTCCGTCTCTGGGCGGTCCTGTGCTTGGGGGGACAATGCAGGCGCCGGCGCTTGGCGTCACGTGGGGGCATTGGGCGATACCGGACTCGAACCAGTGACCTTCTCGGTGTAAGCGAGACGCTCTAGCCAACTGAGCTAATCGCCCCCGCGCATCACGGCTCGCCTGCGTGCATTGCGGCAAATCGCCTCCATGCATCACAGGCGAGCGTCATTGTACCGGCTCGGTATTGGGGTAACAACTCAACGGCGATCGGCATCAACACGCTGGCCAGCGGTGGCCATCCAAACGTACAGCTCAACGATCGTGCTGGTCATGGTCTGCATGAGCGCCAAGAGCCGCGTGAACTCCTCAAGAGAAATGACGACGGAATCCTGTGATTCTGGGGCGGCCGGCGGGATGTCTGCATCGGCGAACAAGACTCTGCTCCTCGGTCCAGGCCGACAGGCGACTCCGCCATCAGCATGAACTCCACACCTCCAAGTCCCTGGTCGGTCCTCGACGCGCCCAGGCCAAAGGGCATGATCGTCGGTTTCAAACCGAAATCTTGAGGAAAAGCAGGGAAAATGCTCCATTTAATCGTGTACCTGGAGCGTGGCGCTCGAGAATGGCACGGAAAATGCTAGCTCTCGCCGCCGGCCCGAGAGGCCGCCTCGCCCGGTCACGAGTTCCGGCCAGCCTCCAGGGCCTCAACCCGCCGCGCGAGCTCCAGCAGATAGCTGCGCCATTCCGCCAACTCGGCCTCGAGTCGGGCAAGGTCGCCCCCACCGGGCGACGTCGCTCCGGCTGCCCGCTCCACAGAAGGCCGCACCAGCCCCGGTGGTGCACAACTCTCACACCGCCCGGCAGTGGTGACGACATGGGCCACCGTCGGTTGCTCACCCTCCGGGTAGAACAGGTGGGTGAAGCGGATGGCGGACTGCCCCGGCTCACGAGGCAGGGGCGCGACAACCGGGGGTTCGCAGGTCCGCAAGGCCTCCAGAACGGTATGGATGGCATCGAGATCCTCGAAGGCCACAAGCCGCGACCCGCGCGAACGCAGCTCACCCGGAGTCTGCGGTCCCCGGAGCAAGAGCTCGGCCACAATCGCCCGCTCCCGCGGTCCCCAGCCAAAGCAGACGTCGATCTTGTGCTTGAAGCGGTCGGTTCGCGCTCCCGGGGCAGGCAGGATCTGCTCGACCAGGCCGCGCTTTCGAAGAGCATCCAGCGTGGCACTGACCGCCACCTCGTCCAGCTCCATGATCGGATCGCGATTGTTGCGTTGGTTACACGCGGCGACGACGGCGTGGGCCGTCATGGGGTAGTATTCCGGCTGGGCCATCGACTTCTCCAGGAGGACGCCAATCACTCGCCGCTCGTGTTCGCTGAGCATCATATTCATCAGGCGTGTCCTTTCTCGCGGAGAGGGGCCGCGTATCCGCCGTCAGTGAGCGGGCTCGTCCGACACGACCTGGATGCGCAAGCGGTTGATCTTCCGCTCTTCGGCGTCCAGGACGCTGAACCGGATGTTGCGGTAGCTCAGTTCTTCGCCCGCTGCCGGGATCTTGCCCATCTCGCTGAACAGGAAGCCGCCGACCGTGTCGTAGTCCCTGTCCTCGGGCAGTTCGATGCCGAGTTCGTGGTTCAGTTCGTCAATGTGTACCCGAGCATCGACTTCCACCGTTTTGTCGTCGATGCGGCGAATGCTCTCGGGCGCAGGGTTCTCATACTCGTCGGCGATGTCACCCACGATCTCCTCGATGATGTCCTCGATCGTCACCAGGCCGGCGGTCCCGCCATACTCGTCAACGACAATGGCCAGGTGGACCTTCTTCTCGCGCAGCTCGGTCAACAGGTCGGGGATGCGCTTGGTCTCGGGCACAAAGGGTACCTTCCGCATCGCCTCGAGCGGCTCGAACTCGTCGCGATCGGTGAACATGAGCAGATCCTTGGCGTACAACACCCCCCGTACGTCGTCGAGGCTGTCGCCGTAAATGGGGATGCGCGAGTGCCCTTCGCGGGCGATGAACTCCTTGGCCTCGTCCAGCGTGATGCTGGCCGGCAAGGCCACCATTTCGGTCCGGGGAGTCATGATCTGGGCAACGTGCTTGTCGCGAAGACCCATCACCGACTGGATCATCTCGGCGTCCTCTTCGTGAACCGCACCTGCCAGTTCGCCCTCGCTGACTGCCCCCAGGATCTGCTGCTCGATCTGGTCGGCCTCGGCTTCCTCTTCGTCGGCAAGCGGAACACCCGCCAGGCGGCGGACCAGGCCGTTGAACAGACGCTGGATGGCCAGGAAGGGAAAGAGGAGCATGCGCAGAAGCAGCAGTGCCGGCAGGGTCGCGGCCAGATACCCGTCACCGGCGTACCGCGCCCACGCGTGGGGCAAGGCAACACCCAGAATCAAGACCACCAGAACAGAGAGGGTGAAGACTGTGATGTAGCCGGCCCTCGCGTGAGCGGTCGGGCCAAAGCCGAAGGCATGGGCGATCAGCAGAACCAGCCCGAGAATCGAACAGATGCGGACAACCGAGGTGGAGAAGATGAGATCGTCGCGGCACTCGGTCAGTCGATCCAGCAGTGACGCCCTCCCGCTTCTCTCCAGTCGCTCGGCGAGCTGCACGCGAGAGAAATGCCGGAGAGCGACGTTCGCAGTCGTGCTCAAGGTGGCCAGGACGGCAAGTCCCAGCCCGATGAACAGTTCCGAGTCGGGCACGTTGGCTACACCCTTCCTTCTCGCGGTGCGAGGCGACAGGCGGAGTCAGGCCGATCGGCCAGCCGAGACAGGACAGCATTCTCCTGCCGCCGCATCCGCCTGCGTTGGGAGGCAGTTTTATCATCGTGGCCGAGCAGATGCAATACACCGTGAACGACGTAACGCAACACTTCCTGGTCGATCCTCAGGCCCAGCGCCCGGGCCTGCCGGGCGGCGGTCTCGGCGGATATGACGATCTCGCCCTCGAGCTCGCCATCGCGCGGATGGTCGCGCAGGTCAAAACTCATGACGTCCGTCGCCCGAGGATCCGCAAGGTAGCGCCCGTGCAACAGGGCAATCGTGGCATCGTCGACGACGGCCACGCCGATCGCCCGAATAGACTGATCGCCTGCCGCAGCCCGCACCGCCGCCCTGATCCGCGACCTCGACAGGCCGGCGACGCGACACACCATGCGAACGGTGACCGGGGCACCAGCGGCAGGAGCGGGGGTCATGGTGAGCTACTCGCGGGAGCGGGTTCGACCGCGTCGGCGACCGGCTGGGCCGGAACCACAACCGCCGGCTTGGAAGCCTCGACCGAAGGCCTGGGCAACTTCGGCTCCTGCTGGGTCGGGATCCGCGGCACGCTCCCGCCGGCCTTGGGATACTTGATCCGGCCATGGTGGATCGCGCACAGGCTCTTGACGATCGTCTGCTCGACGAGGTTCAGATCACGGAGCGTGATGTCGCATTCGTCAAACTGCCCGTCGGTGAGCCGGTCCATGACCACCTGGTGGACGGTGCTCTCGATACGGCCGGGCGTCGGTTCCGACAGGGCCCGGACGGCGCCTTCGCAGCCGTCGCAGATCATCAGGATCGCCGACTCGCGGGAGCGGGGCTTGGGGCCAGGATAGCGGAACTCGCTCTCGGGTATCTCGCGATCGTGCTTGCCGGTCTTCTTGGCAGCAGCCTCGGTGGCCATGTGGTGGAAGTAGCGAACCACCGTGGTGCCGTGATGCTCGAGGATGAACTGATGAAGGATGCGCGGCAGCCCATAGGTCTTGGCCATCTCCAGGCCGTCCTTGACGTGTCCGGTGATGATGAGCAGGCTCATGGTCGGCGACAGCCGGTCATGGCGATTCATCCGGGCTTCCTGGTTCTCGACGAAGTAATCGGTCTTCTGGACCTTACCGATGTCGTGGTAGAGAGCCCCGACGCGGGCGAGCAGGCCGTTGGCCCCGATGGCCCCGGCGGCCGCTTCACTCATCTGGCTCAGCACCAGCGAGTGGCTGTATGTTCCCGGCGCTTCCTGGGCCAGTCGGCGGAGGAGCGGACGACTGGCGTCGCACCACTCCAGCAGGGTCATGCTCGTGGCGATGCCAAACCAGCGCTCGAAACTCGGCAGAATCCCCTGAACGAAGAAACCGGCGAACAGGGCCGCCAGGGCGGCGGCGGCCGCATGCTCGAGAACGTACTTCACGTCCTGGCCATCGTGGAAGCCGACGGCGGTGGCGGCCACAAACGCGGCGGCCGCGGCCATCAGCCCTACCAGGATGATCTTGCTGCGGGTTCGAACCTCCTGGAGAGTGAAGACGGCAACGCTCATGCCTACCGTGAGGGTCAGAAACAGGCCGAAATCACCACCCGATGCCAGGGTCGCCAGGATGGCCAGGGTCCCGCCCGTGCCGAAGGCAAACCGCTGATTGTAGGCGATCGTCAGGAGCATGGCCGCCGTCGCGACGAAGGCCAGCGTGAACTCGGCGGGCGGATGAGCGGGCGACTGGATCTGGTTCAGAAGCCGGGTGCACAGCAGGAGAATCAGCAGGAGCGTCACCAGGCCCAGAGCGCGCGTCGGCTTCTGGAAGATCCGCTGCTGGTAGATGACAATGTACGTGATCAGGCCGAGCGTCACCATGAGAATGATGATCGCTTTGCCCAGCTCGCCCAACCAACGCTGGCGGTAGAGCGTAGGGTCGGTGTGCTGAGCCCGTCGAAACTCCTCGTGCTCCTTCTTGAGCAACTCGATCTTCTGAGGCGACAAAACCGTGCGCGCCCGGACGATCGGATCACCGGCCTCGTACCGCAGGGTGTAAACCGGGATTCGGTCCTGGGCCTGCTTGGTCGCCTCCTTGGTCGCGTCCTGGTCGTATCGCCAGAGTGGAACCGGTTGCGTCTGAGCCCCGCTCTTGTCGGGCGCGCCGGCCAGCACCCGGCGGATCCGCTCCCGAACCGGTCCACGCAGCGCTTCGGGCACCGTCCGCTCGGCCACCTCGGTGGCGATCTGATCGAGGACCTTCTCGTCGCCCACGTACTGAAGCCGGCTGGTCAGTATCTCGATGTCCGGGGCTTCCTTGGTGTCCTTGTGACGCAGAACGCTCGTCTGGGGAGTGCCTTCGCGAAAAGTCTTGGCCGGCTTGTGCACCAGGTATTGCCCCCCGAGCTCGCTGAGTACCCTCTTGACCAGCTTGTCGTACTCGCTGCTCTGGAACTCGTCGGCGGCGTAGGCCCGCAGGGCTGCCAGGCCGGCATCGCTGATGGCCCACCCTTTGGAGAGCAGCTGAGGGCCAGGGTTCTCAGTTACCGCCTTGACCGTGGCCAGGAGTTCGGTCAGATCGCTGCGCAGCGAGGCCAGCGGCGCGGGGTTCTCGAAATACACATCCGGGGCATTGATCGCCGCGGCTTGACGCTCCTGCTGCGTACGCTCGGTATCTTCCACTTGGAAGCCGACCCGGGCAACAATGTCATTCTGCACCAGCTCGTTACGGTAGCGGGGCATGGAGTCGCCGCCGACCACGAGGATCGCGACCGCAATGGCGTAGAAGCCCACCCAGATTGCCAGCGTCGCAGGATTGACCGCTCGGCACAGTCGGCGCCACAGAGTGCCATGATGCTCACTGAGCTGACGCTTGGCTTCCTGGCGCAGGGCCTCGGCTCGGTTTGTCTGTTTCGACCTCAAGTTCCAGGCTTACCTGTACCTCTCATTGGCGTAGGCGTTGACGATGTTCTGCACCAGCGGGTGACGAACGATATCGCACCGCTGCAACCGCACAATAGCGATGTCCTGCATGTCTTTCAATCGCCGCAGAGCGTCCGTGAATCCCGAGGTCTCGGGCTTCTCCAGGTCAATCTGGCTGTCGTCCCCGGTGACGATCATCTTGCTGTGATTGCCCAGGCGAGTGAGAAACATCAGCATCTGCGAACAGGTGGTGTTCTGGGCTTCGTCCAGGATGATCAGACTGTTGTTGAGCGTCCGCCCGCGCATGAAGGCCAGGGGCGCTACCTCCACTACGTCATTGGCGATGAACCGCTTGATCTGGTCGTAGCTCATCATGTCATGCATCGCATCGAACAGCGGACGAAGGTAAGGATTCACCTTGGCCTGCATGTCGCCGGGAAGGAAGCCGAGCTTCTCGCCGGCCTCAACCGCGGGACGAACCAGAACGATACGCTGGATCGCCCCGACTTTGAGGAAGGACACCGCCATGGCCACGGCCAGATAGGTCTTGCCCGTGCCCGCCGGCCCCACACAGAAGACGAGATCCCGTCCCTGAATGGCCTTGATGTACGCCCGCTGGCCTTCGGTCCGCGGGCTGATCACCGCCTGCCGCGTGTAGACCTCAATCACTTGGTCGTCCCGCTCCTTGGCTTCGCCCAGCCGAGAAGCGAAAGCGATGGCCTCAATCACCTCATCATCGGTCAAATCGTCGTGATCCCGAAGCCCGCGTTGGAGTTCTTCAATCACAGTGACCGCCCGCCCCACGGCCTGGGTGGTGCCGGCGATCTTGAGGGAAGAGTCGCGAGCGGTGATCTGGACGCCAAGGGCACCACGGATCATTCGCAGATGCCTGTCCCCCGACCCGAAAAGGGCGGCGCGTCTGGCCGCGTCGTCCAGGGTAATGGTCAGTTCCAAAGTGCTGTTGTACTCCAGTGCGGCCGATCCGTCCTTCCGGCCCCGACTCGACGGCGACCGGGTCACCGCAAGGCGGTCCAGCCCAGGGCTATTCTAGCCGATTCTCGGCATGAAAGTCAGCATCCACCAAGCCACCGGGGCCGCAAACAACGGCGAATCCAGGAGATCCAGCAGGCCGCCAAAAGCGGGGATCAGGGCGGCCGAATCCTTCACCCCGATGTCCCGCTTGATCGCCGACTCCGCCAGATCCCCCAGGTGACCGATGACCGCCATAAGAACCCCAAAGACAAGAGCTTGCAGCATGCCAAAGGGCGGCGAGCCAGGCGCGATCGCCGGCCAGAGGGCCGCCCCGCCGGCCGCAACGGCGGCCGAGAAAACCATCGCGCCCAGAAACCCCTCGACGGTCTTCTTCGGGCTCAGCCACGGGGCAAGGGCGTGGCGACCCAAGCCCATTCCGATCAAGTACGCCCCAATGTCCGCCGCCTTGATCGTCAGGACGGTGTAGACCAGGAGTATCGCCCCGGAGGGCCCCGGATCGATGAATCGGATCCGCACGAAAAACGAGCCGAGCACCCCCAGGTAGACGATCATCAGGACCGTCGTGGCCATCGCCGTAGTCGCTCGTTCTGTTGTCTTGCGGGCCATGGCGGCCAAGGCGGTGCCGATGACGCCGCCCATCAGCCAGACGGCCGTCATCGACTCGCCGGAGACCGACACACGAGGCGGGAGCCAGGGGATCACGACCAGACCGGCGCTGACCAGGGCCGCCCAGAGCGTCACCGGCCGATACCCGCCCAGCCGAAGCATCGCCCCAAACTCAAAGGTCGCCAGAACCACCAGCAGCGTGGCAACCGCAACCACGGGCAGGCCTGCGAGCCGGACCCCAGTCTGCACCCGGGGGTAGCCGTCCAAACCGATGCCGGGTGGCGGCTCGCCGGCTGACAACCACGTGTCAAGGGCGATCAGGCCGCCCAAGGCCGCAATCATCAGGCTTCCAAGTAGAACTCTGGATAGCAGCATGGGCCATTCTCTCCAAGGTCCCAGCATATGCTAAAGGCCGCTGATCCATGCGCCAACCTTCTTGAAGGCAGCCCGTACAGGTACGTGCGGGATCGGCTCAAGACTCTCTGCGAAGGCAGGGCTGAGGCTGCCTTGAATACGGCGTCAGGACGGTGGGGGGGCTGGTATGCAAAAGTGGGGACCCGCCGGTGGCCCAGCCCGTCACTCGGCGTGGGCCAGGCTGATGGCGTCTCGGTAAACGTCGATGCACTGGCGAGCGGAGTCGGCCCAGGACAACTTGTGAATCTCCATCCGGCCGTGCTCCCGGAGCGTGCTGTGCAGCGGGCGGTGACGAAGGACGGCGATGATCTTGTTGGCCATCTCGTTGACGTCCCAGAAATCGACTTTCAGGGCATGCTGGATGACTTCGGACACGCCGGACTGCTTGCTGATAATCACTGGAACATCATTGGACATCGCTTCCAGAGGCGCGATTCCAAACGGTTCGGACACGCTGGGCATGACGTAGAGATCGGCCATGCGGAAGATACGATCGACATCGCCGCCCCTCAGAAAGCCGGTGAAGAGCACCTTGTGACCGATGTTCATCTGGGCGGCCAGCTCGATCGTCCGGCGAATCATGTCCCCCCAGCCGGCCATGATGAAGCGCACGTTGTCCATGACCTCGAGTACCCGCTTGGCCGCGGCCAGAAAGTACTCCGGCCCCTTCTGCATCGTGATTCGTCCGAGAAAGAGCACCAGCTTCTCGTCCCGGCGAATTGCCGGCGGGTTGATCGGCGGCTGGGTGCCGTTCCAGTCGATCGCGTTGTAAACGACCTCGACCTTCTCCGCGGGGACGGCGTAGCGCGAGGTGACGATGCTCTTGGTCAGGTGGCTCACCGCGATGACCTTGCGGGCGAAATGCAGACCCTGGCGTTCGATGTCGTAGATCCGCTGGTTCACGTGCTCACCGCTGCGGTCGAACTCGGTGGAATGGATGTGGACGACCAGCGGCCGGCCAGTCAGAGCGGAGACGGCGATACCGGCGCGGTAGGTCATCCAGTCGTGGGCATGAATCACGTCAAACTGCTCGTGGTCGGCGATATAGGTGGCCAGGCGGGCATAGCGCTCGATCTGGGAAAACAGATCACCGCCGTAGTCGGTAGTCGTCGTTGGGCCGGATGCGCCCGCGGGGACGCCCGCCGCCTCCTTTCCCTCGGCCGGGACTTCGCCTCGATCGAGGGCTCGCACACGGCGAGCTCGCTCTCGAGCCATCTCCTCATACTGCTCCGGCGTGTGATACGGCGAAACGCCGCGCCCGGCTTCGACAGCGCAGAACTTCACGTGCTGCATTTCCTGAAGCTCGTAGTCAGCTGCAAGACCCGCCATTCGCTTGGCGGCCAGAGATCGAGGAGAGAGCAGACGCACGTGGCTGGCAAAATCGGGATCGATGGGCTTGGGCAGAACGAAGATCACGTCCGTGCCGATCTGACTCATTGCCTTGGTCAGACCGTAGCACGCGGTACCCAGACCACCAGAAATGAAAGGCGGGAACTCCCAGCCAAGCATCAGGACTCTCATGGCGCACGCCTCCCGGTGAACGGGATTACCAAGGGACGGTTCGCCTCTTCCCTCTCGCCTTCCTTTGGTGATGCTATTCGTACAAATGCCGTCGAGCCAGCATTCGCGATCAGCATACTCCCTTTTTACCTGCTGTCAATTAGGATCTTATCACAGGTGGGACAGAATGTTGACTCGGCTCCGAGACAATTTCCGGCCCAGGCACGCTCTCTTCATCGCCAAGCGTCGTTGATGATAGAATAGGCAATCTCAGGCGAGGGCAGGGCAGGGTGGCCGCCATCCTGAAGTCAAACGGGTTCTCAGTCTTGGAGAGGTTCTGATGGCAGGCGTTCATCGTTCGCGGCGGGAGTTGATAGGCTATTCACTTGGCTCGGCGGTCCTGGGGGTTGCAGCGCCAAAGGCACGTTCTGTGCCAACCAGTCGACCCGCCGGGGCGAACGAGCGGATCTCAGTCGGCTTGGTGGGAGCCGGGGACCGTGGAATGGTCCTCATGGAATGGATCAATCGACTTGCACGCCAAGACAACGTTACCGTGACCGCCATCTGCGACATCTGGAACCAGAGACGGGAATCCGCCGCACAGAAGGCCGCCGAGTTGTTCGGGCAATCGGTTCGCGAATGTCGAACGCTATCCGAGATGTGTGATCTGAAAGATGTGGACGCCCTCGTGATCGCGACACCGGATTTCCAGCATGCCCCGCAGGCCAAGCAGGCCGTTGAGTCCGGCAAGGACGTCTTTGTGGAGAAGCCGCTGGGCTGCGATTTCCGACAGATCAAGCTCGCTCGTGACGCCGTGAAGCGGACGCGCCGGATTCTCCAACTCGGCACGCAACGCCGAAGTGAGGGTCTGGTCTGGGCGGCTCGCGATTTTGTTCGCAAGGGTCAGCTGGGCAGAATCACCTACGTCGAGACCTCGCTACCCACGTTCCAGCAAAGGTGGCGGATCCCAGGTGCGGAAACGTCGCTTAGCGAGAGCGACACCAACTGGGGCGAGTTTCTCAGCTACACGCCCAAGGTCCCCTTCAATGCCCGCTATTATCGCGAGTTCCGACTGTTCTGGCCGTACTCCTCCGGCCCCATCTGCCAATGGATGACGCACTCCATCGACCAGGTCAACCTCGTGCTCGGCGAGCAGCCCAGGACCGCAGTGACGTCCGGCGGGATCTACCTCTGGCAGGACGGCCGAAACAACCCCGACACCGTGCATTGCCTGCTCGAGTATCCCAGCGGATGCCTGGTGAGTTTTCACATGCGTCTGGGCAACGGTGCACATACCCGGGAGCTGATGTTCTATGGCACCAACGGCACGCTGGATCTCCAGGCTGGTGTCGCGTTCGGTGAAGGGGGAGGGGGGGAGGTGGTACTGCAGAACCCGGGGGCTTGGTTTCCGGAGTACACGACGGACGCCCTGCGCCGGCTGCCCGACCGAGTCAAAGGCGGCGTGATTCTGAGAGGAAGACCGGATCGCGATCACATGTCGGACTTCTTCTCGTCGATGCGTTCCCGGAGGCAACCTTGTGCCGGCGTGGATGGAGCCTTCGATGCTGCCCTGGCGACGACCATGGCGGCCATGTCGCTCCGGCAGGGCAGGCGGATCGAATTCGATGCGGATAAGGACGAGTTGACTCCGGGCGAGCCCACAGCCGCCACGACGCCGGTGGCTACTCCTCGCTGAAGAGTGCTCGCTCGCGGACTTCGCCGGCCTTCTGGATGAGTTCAGCTTTGTCGATCGGCTGGGCCGGCTCAAGCGTAAAGGACATCTGTTGCTGGTCATGAAGCATGACCGGAATCAGGGTCTCGGCGAAGAAGTCCATTGGCGGGATCTGATACCAGGGGGCATCGATCTTCTGGTGCGTGCGCAGCGTTCTGTAGCCGTCCTTCCTCAAGATGACGTCGTAGTCCCCATACCAGAGAAAGTCGACCTGGACCGGACTGGTACCGATCTCCTCGTCATTGAGGATGACCCTGGCGCCCTGAGGCACCGTGTTGACCGTCAGCGTCCGCCGTACGCAACCGGGCGCCGCCAGGCAGAGGGCTGCACACGCAGTCGTGACCAACCGGCAGGTGAAGCAGGTATCCTTCATAGCGTCAGTTCGACAATGTTCGCCGAAAAGGCGTCCGTGTCAAGCACCGCAACGGTCGATCGTCCGGACACCCATCCACAGCACTCGCCCGGATTCAAGACCAGTTGACCCTCGTGGACCTCATTGACCACCTCGTGGGTGTGACCGGTAACGACGATCTGAGCTTTGGCCAGGTCGGCCGGCTTGCACCGGGCGAGATCGTGATGGAGCAGGATTCGCTTTCCTGCCAGTTCGATGAAGACGGGGCCGTCCTGGATCTGAGGGAGGATGCTCCGGAGCCCCTTCCGCTCACCGTCGTTGTTGCCGTAGGTCACAAACAGCGGCCCCTTCCAACCGAGCAGCCGTTTGGCGGCAAAGGGCGCAACCAGATCGCCCGGGTGGAGAATCGCTTCCACGCCCTCCCGGGCACAAACGGCCAGAGCCGCATCAATGGCGGGCAGCCGGTCGTGGGTGTCGGAGAGTACGCCGATTCGCATCCGGGCAAGTTTACACCGCATCCGGCCGAAGGTGAACAAGGCGGCGGGGGACATGCGTACCGCGGTTCTGGGCTGGTCCGTCGCAGGGAGGTTGATTTCACGATCCGGCACGGCGATGATGGCAGCGACTACTCGGGCGGCGTGCCGAGGGCGATGGTGAGTTACCGCAAAAGGATACCCGAAGACATGAGTCGATCTATGAGCATCGCATTGACCGTGTTGTCTCTGGTGTCACTGATGATCCCGGGAACCGCCGCCGCGGCGGACGCCGGCGGGGGCCGCGAACCCGTCCGTTTGATCTTCGACACCGATATGGGCAACGACATCGACGACGCCCTCGCGCTGGGCGTCATTCATGCCCTGCACAGCCGTGGCGAATGCCGGCTGCTGGCGGTGACGTTGAGCAAGGACAATGAGTTCAGCGGCCCGTTTGTGGATCTGGTGAACACGTTCTACGGTCGGGGAGACGTCCCTGTCGGTGTGGTTCGCGACGGCAAGACACCGGCGGACGGCAACTACATCCGGCCGCCTTGCCAGGCCCAGGATGGAGGCAAACCCCGCTATCCGCACGATCTGGCGAGCGGCAAGGACGCTCCTGAAGCGGTGGGCCTGCTTCGCCAGGTGCTCGCTGGACAACCGGACGGAAGTGTCGTCATCGCCGTGGTCGGATTCTCCACCAATCTCGCCCGGCTTCTCGATTCGCCCCCCGACGGCCATTCACCACTGAGGGGAATGGACCTGGTGGTCAGAAAATGCCGCCTGCTCTCGAGCATGGCCGGCATGTTCGAGAAAGGCAACCAGCATAAGGAATACAACGTCGTCGAGGACCTGCCCGCCGCAAGGAAGGTGTTCGCCGGGTGGCCGACACCGATCGTGGTCAGCGGCTTCGAGATCGGCCTGGCGATCCAGTACCCGGCGGTGAGCATCGAGCAGGACTACGGCTACGTGAAGCACCACCCCCTGGCCGAGGCGTATCGGTATTACATGAAGATGCCCTATGACCGGCCGACGTGGGACCTGACCGCCGTCCTGTTCGCCGTCCGGCCGGAACGGGGCTACTTCGGCTTGTCGGAGCCCGGCCGCGTGCTGATCGACGGCGAAGGACACACGACGCACGCCCCCTCGCCAGACGGAAAGCACCGCTACCTGACGGTGACGCCCGAGCAGATCGCCCGTGTCCGTGAAGCCTTGGTGCAGCTTGCCAGCCAGCCACCCGGGTCGGCGGGAACTCCGGCCAAGTGAGAAGCGATCGGTGAGGATAGCGGATGCGCCGACATTGCCGACCAGCACACCACGGAAACGACCCAAGTCGTGGTGGTGGGTCCGCGTCCTGGTTGCGGCTGCGACCGTGCTGTCGATCGGGTATGCGACCCTGCCGTTCTGGCTGCCGCCCGAGTGGCTCGCCCGGCAGCTCATGAACCAGCTCTCGACCGCGCTGAACCGGCGAGTCCAGATCGACAGGGTTCACCTCGGCTGGATCGAAGGAATCGTTTTCGAGGGCGTCACCATCGAGGATCGTCCGGACAGTACGGTGCCCATACTGGCCAAGTTCGGACGGATCCGGTGCGAGTTCAAACCGATCCTCACGGCGGTCAAGGGACGGGTCCAGGAACTCCAGATCGACGAGCCCAGCCTGTTTCTGGCGGTGGATCAGAATGGGCGACTGAATATCGACGATCTGGCCAGCCAGGAATTCCGCGGCCTGCCGTCCCAGAACTTCCTGGTTCGACGATTGACGTGCCACGTACACACGCCGCGGGGACTCGACACGGTGGGCTTCGAGTCGCTGGAATGTCATCTGGACCACGACACGGGCATTCTGCGGCTTCTGGGCCAGGTCTGGACGGGCAAGGAAGATCGGGGACGGGCCAGAGCGACTCCGGAAGTGAATCTCGCCGCTCGAGAGGCGACGGCAAGCCGACGGCTGAGCATCCACGCTCACGTGACCGTGCCGCGTCTGAAGCGGGGAGAGAACCTGGCTGGAGAGGTCCAGATCGAATGGGACCAGCTGTCCTTGCGGGACTTGCCACTCGGACTGGTGCCCAAGCTACCTTTCGAGCAGGTCAAGGGAACAAGCGCCGGGCGAATGACGATCCACACCCAGCCGGACCTGGGTATTGACTTCGGGCTCAAGGTCACCCTCCACGGCGTCAGACTGCAGCGCGGCGATCGGGGCCGATGGCCCCAGTTGCCCGACGCCGAGGTTCTCGGCGAGGGGCACTGGGACCCGACCACGGATGTGCTCGTACTCAAGTCGCTGGGCTATGAGACGCCGGCCATCAAGCTGGTCGGCCCCGCCGGCCCCGGATCACCGGCGGCCAGGATCGACTCCCAGGGCGAGGTGTCGCTCGAACTGCACACGACCGGCACGGTGAAGGACTGGAGCATCCTCTACCAGGAGTGGCCGCAGCTCGAGGATCGCGTTCGCGAGGCTGGCCTGGTCCTCTCGGGCGGCACGGATTTCGGACTGAACGTCACGCGACGCCGTGATGAAGACCATGTGCTCGTGACTATCGATGGTGCCCGGACCGCGTGCAGCATCACGAGCGGCGAACGACCCATTCTGGCCGTCATTGCCGACATGCCCAAGACCGCGAGGATTGACCTCCTTGCCGGCCGCTCCCTGCCCCAGCGCGTTCAGCCACGATTTGAGGGAACGTTGGGCAGTCTGTCGATTTCGGGATGGGCGGATTGGGTGTCGCCTGTCGCCTGGAGCGATTTGACCGCGGGCAATCTCGGCGAGGTTGCAGAGCAGATCCTGCCGAGCGCCCAGGGCGAAATCGAGATCTTCTCCCGGCAGATGGAAGAGATCCTCAGTTTGTTGCCGCCGTCGAGCGTCACCGAGAAGTTGCGGGATTGCCGTGGGCCCGTACAGCTCGGCTTGTCCTACAAACCGGAGGCAAACGACCGGCGCATCGAGCTGGACCTCATCACCCAGGTGGATACGCGCATCAAGTACCGCGACCTCTTCGACAAACCGGAAGGGCAGAGCCTGCGAGCCAGTGCACGGCTGGATTTCGCTCCGACCGCGGTTGGCCGGGTGAAGGACCTCCGCGTGCAAGTGGATTGCGGGCGTTCCCGAATCGTGGCCGGACCCGACGACGTCCGACTGGAGTATGAACTGGGGCTGCCGAAGCAAGATCCACTCGAGTCCGGGAAAGAGAGATGGCTGAAGGCATCGTGGTCGCTGGCGGCACAAGCGTCACATGTCGAAGATCTGCTGACGCTTTGGCCACAGTGGCGAAGGTGGTGCGAGGCCGGTCCTGATCGGGAGGTCGCCGGGACGGCCGGTATGCGTCTGCACGGCGAGCTGGCCCTGTTCGGCCCGAACAGGTCGCTCCGGACCGGCGCGGACCTGGTCGCCGACCGGATGCAACTTCGTTGGGACAACGCGGTGACCAAGGCAACCGGCGTACCGCTGTCCGTGTCTGTGTCCCATCAGGTCCGGCTGGCGAAGCAAGCGGGGGATCAGAGCCTCGAGGTCACGCTGCGAGGGACCGGGGGCACCGTATCAGGATCATGGTCGTCGGACCGAGTGAACGCGGATGGAGGCTTTTTGCCGCTTCGACCAGGTGAAGGGGCCACGCAGCGGACAAGGTTCAAGGCAGATATTACCGATGTCGCCGGATGGTTGGACTTGGTTCCATCCCTGTCGCAAGCAGTGGGAGCTTGGGATCCGAGCGGCTGCCTGACGATCGGTGCGGAGGCGGAGTTGACTGGCGCGCGGAGCCGAGGCTCGTTCAGCCTCGAGGCCTCCGAGGCGGGATTCCACATCCCCGGATCTCCGGATGCCCGCAAGCCGGCGGGAAGCCCACTGAACGTGGCGTTCGCGTGGAGCCATGGACCATCTCCGGAGAACGGCAACGAAGGAATCGTGAAGATCACCGGAGGCAACGCGAGAATCGCCGGCCTGGAGCTCGCTCGTGCATCGGCGGTGTTCGGCGTCAGGGAGCGGGTGGTGGAATCGAAGGACGCCACCTCCGATTCTGGGCGGAATGCCGGCACGATTCCGTTCCACTTGCGGCTTGTGGATTTCCAGGCCAGCGGTCGAATCGCGTTTGACGACTCGCTTCGATCCATGCACCCGCGCCTTCAGGAGTGGTTCAACCGCGCCCAGGTCACCGGCACTGCCGAGTGGCGCGGCGAAGCCCATGCTTGCCCCGACGGCCTCGCATTGACCGGCTCACTCGATACCCGAGCCAGTGCATTCTCGCTGGCAACCGGACATGAGTCCTTCCCGCAGGTGAAGAAGGCGACAGGGACACCCCTCTCGCTGAGCTGGGATGCGGTCCTCGGACCCGAGCGGGAGGAAGACGAGCGGAGTCTGCTGGTTCGGGATCTGCTGCTCAGACTCGATGGAAACGAGGCATCGGTTGCCGGAACGCTGGGATTCTCGCTCGGCCACGCAAGCCGTCCAGACAACGTGGAGGCGGATCTTACCAGCCACATACGGGTGCAGAAATCGAGAAGCCTGGCGGCGATGCTGCCGGAGTCATGGATCAACGATCTCGAAGGCAAGGCCGAGGCATGGCTCGGCCTGCTCAAGGACCAGCGCGGCCTGCGACTGGGACGCAGCCGCCTTGAGTTCGACGAACTGGTGGTGGGCACACGCGACCAACCGATCGAGTTGAACGGTGCCGTGGCCATCGAACAGGACGGCCTATCCTTCGATCAGCTGCGATGCGAGTGGGGCGCTTCGCGAGGCGTGATCAGCGGCAGTCTCCGCCAGCAAGGAGACACGCAGGTCGGCACGATCGGTGTTGCGATGGAGCACCTGGACATCGGCGATCTGCACCGCCGGCTGCGGGCGGTCAGCGGGAATCCGGCCACCGGGACGCCGGGGAGTCCTGGGAGCAGCCGGGCAATCGTCCGCGCCGTGATTGAGCGACTTCGTTCCGCGGAAGTCACCGTGGATGCCCACATTGACGTCCTGGAAGCAGTCCTTCCTCCCAAACAGCCGATCATCGCGGACGCGGTGGCGGCTCGGTCACTGATCCGGAAGGGGCCGGTGGAAGTCAGCTTCCAGGGCCTGGCCGACGGCGGCGTGATCACCGGCGAGATCGTGTCCGCAACCCAGTCCAGCGACCCGGTCTACCACCTGAAGTACACGGCCGAGGACATCCATCCGGGCCCGCTCGTGGACGGGTATCTACGACTGTCGTTTCCAGGAATGAAAGCGACCGGCCCGCTCACGCTCATCGATGAGACCTACCAGAAGCTGCTGCCAGAGGTCGGAGACCCGAACTACGAGGTCGGCCAGGGAGAACTGATCATCAAGGGCGGAAGCGTCATCGGGCGGGCGGCGCCGCGATGGATGGCCCGTTACCTGCCGGGCCTGAATCTCGCCCGGTTCGATTTCTCCTACATGCATTCCTGGTTCAAGAAAACACCGACCGGCCGGATCCACCATCAGATGATCTTCCGCGGTCCAATCTACAACCTTTACATGATCGGCCACTCTGATCCGGATCGGCAGTTCGAGTATGAGGTTGGCGTTGACTTCCTGGCGGATTTCGACAGCAAGTACTGGGCGGAGTCCGGGCAGGGCCGCGTTCCCCTGTTCGTGAAGAGCGGCCTGGTGGCCGAGGACGGGGCCCTGCTCGATGAACGGGTCAACTTCGTTTCGATCGAGCGGCTGGCCGAGTCGCTTTTCGTGCGGAACAACCTGGTCGTGACCGCCTACCATGCGGTTCGCAAGCGGGTCCTGGGGCAGCGCTGATCTCCGCATGCCGCATGCGGAAATCAAGGACGTCAGTTCAGCTACTCTCTCGGAACGAGCTTTCGTACAGCGATCGATATAGCGGGCAGTTCTCCATCAGCTCGGCGTGCGGGGCGGCGGCGACCATCTGGCCACGGTCCATGACCACGATGCGGTCGGCGCCGCTGATGGTGCTGAACCGGTGAGCGATAATGAACGTGGTCCGGTTCTTCAAGACGACATCGAGGGCCTGATGGATTTTCATTTCTGATTCCGGGTCCACCTGGCCGGTGGCCTCATCGAAAATGAGGATCGGGGCGTTGCGGAGGATCGCCCTCGCGATCGCGATGCGCTGACGCTGGCCGCCGGAGAGGTTGGCGCCGTGCTCCCCGAGAACGGTCTCGTAGCCTTCCGGCATCTGTCGGACGAACTCGTCGGCGAAGGCCTGGGCGGCGGCCGCCTCGATCTCGGCACGGCTGGCGGCCGGCCGGCCGTAAGCGATGTTCTCCGCCACCGTATCGGGAAAAATCACCGATTCCTGGGTGATAATGCTGAACTGACTGCGGAGCGAACGCAGCGTGACGCCCGCGATGTCTTGCCCGTCGACCAGGATCCGCCCTTTACCCAGAGGGAAGAACCGAGGCAGAAGACTGAGCAACGTCGTCTTCCCGGAGCCGTTGGGCCCCACGATGGCGATGGTCTCACCTTTCCTCACGGTCAGCGAGAAGTCGCGAACCGCGGGCCGGTCGGATCCGGGGTAAGCGAAGCTGACGTTCTCGAAGCGGATCGACTCGGTGATGGGGCGGATCGCGGGCCGACCGGCATCCTGCTCGTACTCGTTGCGGCTGTCGATCAACTCGAAAATCCGTTGAGCGGCTGCGTTGGCTCGCTGCAGCTTGGGATAGACGGAGCTGAGCTTGCGGATGGGGTCGAAAATCGCCCCCATGCAGACCAGCATGGTCATGAAGTCCGCCAGCTTGTCAGGTTGATGGAGTACACCAGTGGCAAAATACAGAATCACGGCGGACGCGCCGAGGAAGGCGAAGAACTCGATGGTCGGACTGGTCAGGGCCTCAACGAGACCCATCTTCAACTCCTGCTTGAGCATGGATCGGTCCACCCTGAATAGCCGCTTGCGTTCGTAGTTCTCCCGGGTGTAGGCCTTGACCACCCGCAGACCGACCAGGGTGCTCTCCAAACGACTGAGCATCCGACCATATCCTGCCAGCAGCTTGCGGTTTGCCTTCCGGATGATCTTGCCCAACTTGCGGAACAGGAGGACGGCCAGCGGAGCGCCGAGAAGCAGAACAAGGGTCAGTTGCCAGTCCAACAACAGGGCCACGATCGTGACGCCGATCGCTTTGAAAGGCTCGGTGACGACCTTCTGGAAGAAGTTCGTCAGACCCCGGAAAATGTCTTGGGTATCCTGCAAGAACTTGCTCATCGTATCAGCCGTGCTCCGACTGAAGTGGCTCAGGGGCAGATTCAGCACGTGGCGGTACATCTGCCGGCGAATATCGATGATCGCGCGGCAATTCACGATCAGAACCAGGTACTCGGCCAGGACGTTGGCGGTTCCGCCGATCAGGGCCGTGGTCAAGAGCACGCCGAGCACGTACACAAGGGTAAGCCATCGCTCTTCGGGCGAACGACCGCCGGGAATGAGGCCGACGGCCTTCTTGGCCACGGCCAGGGCCTTGGCATAGGCGGCATCGCTCATCGTCCGGGGTGGGGGGATGGAGACGACCGCCGTTCCGCTCGTGCCTTGGGCCGTGCGGTAAGTGATGCTCACCTCCTGCTCGGCTCCGGCCAGTTCGCGAAAAACCTCCACCGCATCGCCCGTATGGCCGTTGACCGCGACAATGAAATCGCCCTCGTGGAGCCGACCGCTCAGAGGAGAATGGGACTTGATGGTCCTGATCAGCCCGGCGCCCGCCGGAACCTCGTCGATCTTGCCGTGGCGGAGGACTTCGTAGTAGCCGAGCTCGCATCTCAGCCGACTCTCGGCAATGTACTGGTCCACCCAGCCATGCAGACCCTGCGGCTTCAGCATCACGGTCAGTAGCGGCAGCATGGAGCCAATACTGGCCGAGTAGGTGACCGCCATCAGCAGAATGCACACCCCGGCGGGCAGGAGATACCGCTTGTGCGGCCAGGCATAACGCAACAGCCGGCGAAAGTGCTTGAAGGTCGTGCTTTCCAGCGACCTCTTGGCAGACTCTTCTGATTCAACGCGAGGCACAACAAGCATAGGCGGAGATGATACCGTAACGCGCCCGATTGGGCCAATCGCAGCGCCAGGCGCCCCCCAGCCAGCGGTCCGCTACTGCATTCACGGCAACGGTCACGCTCGCGTAGCAGAGACTCGGCTGATTCTGTTCTCAGTTCAGATGGAAAAAGAGACCGGCGGGTACTCTTTCCCGCCGGTCTCCAGATTGAGCCTTGCTCATTGCGGCCGGTCAACTGGCCGCAGCTTGCGCTCAGCGTGCGCGACGACGCAGCGTCAACAGGGCACCCAGGCCGAGGCACAGCAGAGTGGCCGGCTCGGGGGTGACGGCGATCGATCCCAGAACGGCAAACGAGTCGGTGAACGCCGAGTTCACGCCGTCGCCAGGCGAGAAGATCTTCAGCCGCTCGATGCTGTTGTTCACCACGTACAGGTTGCCCACGGCGTCGAACGCCAAGTCACGGCACGCAGTGCCGCCGAACGAGATGGTGGTGATCACGCTCTTCGTGTCGTCGTCGAAGATGACGATCTTGCCGGAATCGTAGGTCGCCAGAGCCAGGTAGTCGTGCACCGGATCCCAGGCCAGACCGTAGGTCTTCTTGAGAGGATCGACAAGAGAGTTGGCCGCCAGGTCGGGCACAGACTTCCACAACACGGTCGAGCCATCCGCACTGATCTGGATAAGGCTGGACAGCGTATCTGTAGCGCCGCCGCTGCGGGTCTGAGAGACCCACCAGGTGCCATCGGATGCACGGACCATGTCGTCGTTGTAGTTCTGGATCAGGCCTTTGAACGTCCCGTGGGCGCCGTCGTCGTAGAAGATCGAAGGCTGGTCGGTGAACGACGTGGCCGCGCCCACATCATACTTGAGAATGCTGCCGATACCGCCGTGAGCGGTATCCGTGCCGGCATCAAAGTCCTCATCCATGGTATAGACCGTGCGGCTGGCGCCGACGCCCTCGACATACACGGTCGGGATACTGCCGTGATTGGCAGCCTTACCGGAGGTTTCTCGCCCGGTGCTGTCCAGCAGCTCGTTGGCCGAGCTGAAGTCCGCGTTGCCAACATAGAGATTGGAGTTGCTGTCCGACCAGTCGGTCAGGTAGACCTTGTCCTCGGGCCCGCAGACAAGACGGAACGGACTGCTGGAGCCGCCAAAAGTCAGCCCACCGGTCCGGGCCGTACTGCCCTGGCCCACCGCATCGGTCGCGTCGGCGTTGAGGATGTACACCCCGTCCTGGGTTGTCCGATTGACCACCGCTTCAGTGGTCGTGCCCCCGATGGACTCGGCGACGTAGACGCGGCCGTAGTACTTGCTCGCCGGGTCCTTGTTCACGTCAACGCCGCGCGGCGAGTAGAAACTGGTCTGCTCGGTGGAGGGCCCGATCTCGGTCCAGGAGCCGTAGCCAGTGGCGGCCGCAGTCACCCGGAACGAGTAGTTGCCCGGAGCCACGCGGGCGTTCGAGTCATCTCGCCCGTTCCAGGCCACGCTGTAGCTCCCTTTAGACTGCGAGGCGATATCGAATGTCCGGACAACGGCGTTGCTGGAATCGAGCACCTCGACCTTGACTCCCGCGGTGGCATCCTCGTTCAGCAGGTAACCGAGGTTCACCGTCTGCCCCGCGCCCGCCCAGTCCAGGGTGCTCGCGCTCTGGCTGAGATTCGTGGCGTACACGTTCCCGAAAACCGTGCCCGCCCCCGCGGCCACAATGACAACAAGGGTAGCGCAAAGATTCCGAAGTGACATGCTTCTGCTCCTCTCCTCGATAGGACAATAATTCAACCGGAGATGCAATGGGACAAGAGCCCCATCTTCTCCCAGTCACACTCCCTACTTTACACACCACGGGCACCAGGATCAAGCGGAAAACCAGGCTTTCGGTCGGGGGGTACAACTCAGCGTCCGTTAATGTCCTGCTAACCCTTTGGGACCCGCCGGAATGGCCTCGGCGGTCACCGTCCGGAGTCTGGACGCACGATTCCGCCAAGGTGAGCCAGGGCCTGCACGCGATCGCTGATCAGCCCGTTCAGCTGGGCATCATAGAGCTGGTCCAGGATGGCCTTGAACCGCGGACCAGGCTCCAGCCCCAGGTCAATCAGATCCTGCCCGGTTGCCAACGGTGGGGGGGCAATCTGCCCTGGGGGAATGGCTTCGAGCCGCCGCCGGGCGGCCTCGTTGGCCGTCAACGGCTCGTGTCGAGCCTCGCAAGCGGCACGATGGAGGGCCAGCAATGCAAAAAACCGCCGGTGAGCCGCCAGCTTCTTGAAGGAGGCCGAATCCATCGCTTCGGCATCCGCCACCCGCCGCCGGTTGGCCACCAGCCAGGCGACATCCTCGATCTGATCGTTACTGCATCTTAATGCCTGTGCGACCGCCTCGGTCTTCCCGTGAGACTCCTGATGCAGAAGGGCAGCCAGGGACAAAACGAAGTCCGCGTCCTCCGGCAGGGCGTCCAGCGTTCGGACCACCTCGTCCAGGCGATCCGAAGACCAGTCGGAACCCGGCCACAGGTGGGGGAGCAGCCCTACCTCGGCGATCAGCCGCAGGGAACGGCCGCGGGAGCAGCGAACAAGCATCTTCTCCAGTTCCTCTCTGACTCGCTCGGGACTGATGCGGCGGATCCTCTCTGCCAGGCGGCAGATCGCGCTGGCCGTCACCGGATCGATGCTGAAGCCGAACCGACTGGCAAATCGCACCGCTCGGAGCATCCGAAGGTGGTCCTCTGCGAACCGGGCGTCCGGATCGCCGATCGCGCGGACAACACCCGCCTCGATGTCCCTGCGGCCGTCGACATAGTCGATCACCCGCTTGTCGACCGGATCGTAGAACAGCCCGTTAATGGTGAAGTCTCGGCGCCGGGCGTCCTGCTCCGCCGTGGTGAAGACAACTTGCTCCGGTCGACGGCCATCCCGGTAGTCCAGGTCGGCACGGAACGTGGCCGTCTCGATCCAATGGGGGCCCTGCCGCACCAGAACCACGCCAAACTGCACGCCCACCTTCCGCGTCTTGGGGAACAGGCGGCAGATTACCGGCGGGGGAGCATCCGTGGCCACGTCAATGTCGTGCGGCGGATGCCCGAGGAGCATGTCGCGGACGCAACCGCCCGCCCACAAGGCCTGGTGCCCGTGCTCACGGAGTGTGCCGATCACCCCCAGAGCGGCGTCCTCGATGGTCCAGTCGCGCTTCCTCATGGGGCCGCCTCCACCGCCTGCGACGAACGAGTGTCCGAGCGAGCCAGGAATCGAAGCACCATCGTACCCACCACACGCGAGGAAGTCTCAACCAGAGGAGACAGATCGGGGTGGACTCCACTCCGGGCGTCGTGCCGGACAACAAAAAGGGCGGATTCGGCGATGACCGGGCTCCCCGCCAGCCGCTCCAGAAGACCGGTCATCGCCGGGGCGGGACAGGCACCGGCCAACATACGGTAGGGGGGATCGAGGAAGATCAGCTCATACTGGGCGGGCAGGTTGCCGGCCGCCGGGGGAGGCTTGAGATCGGCGGCCGTCGCGTCACCCTCGAACACCTCCGCCTCTCGAATCACACCCAGCGCATCCAGATTCTTGCGCAGCAGGGCGGCAGTGGCCCGATGCTGCTCGGCAAACCGACAGAAACGCGCCCCGCGCGACAGGGCTTCGAGCCCGAGACTGCCTGTCCCGGCGAACAGGTCGAGCACGGCGATGGAAGGCAACCGGCCGGGCATGGCCAGCATGTGGCCAAGCAGATCGAACAGCACCGTCTTGACGCGGTCCAGGATCGGCCGAGTCTGATCGCCAGGTGGCAGTTCGATCCGTCGTCCTCGCCATTGTCCCGCGATGATCCGCATAGCGACACTATACCAGACTCAACGCGGACCTTGCAGATGGGGATGGGTCAGGCCGGCGGTTCCACGCCACGCCGTGGGTCGGCCTGCCGGGTGATCGAACACACGCTTCACCCCATCGCGATGGAACGTCGCCTCGCGCATCGCCGGCATTCGCCACACGCTTGGTCCTCAGACGGGTCGCCCATCGGCAACCCCGGGCCGGTTGCTGACACCCCAACGGAACCGTACAATTCGCCCACCATGAAGTTCCAGGCGGTCAAAGGCACGCGCGATTTCTACCCGGAGGATATGGCCGTCCGTAACTGGATTCTCCAGGCCTGGCGGGATGTGTCGCTCCGTAACGGCTTCGAGGAGTACGACGGTCCTATCTTCGAGTACCTGGACCTGTTCAAGGCCAAGAGCGGCGAAGGGATCGTCTCCGAGCTGTTCCATTTCGTGGATCGAGGCGATCGGGAACTCGCCATTCGGCCGGAGATGACTCCGACGCTGGCCCGGATGATCTGCGCCAAGGCTCAGTCGCTGCCCCGCCCGATCAAGTGGTTCAGCGTGCCCCGGGTCTGCCGGGCCGAGAAACCCCAGCGCGGACGGCAGCGCGAGTTCTTCCAATGGAACGCGGACATCGTCGGCGTGGACGACGTCGTGGCCGATGCCGAGTGCATTCTCGTCGTCCTGGATTTCTTCCGGTACGTCGGGCTGACCCCGGCCGACTGCGTGATGAAGATCAACTCGCGGTCACTGCTGGCAGCGCTGCTCACCGCCAAGGGCTTCGCCCCCGAACGGCATGCCGATCTCTACGTCGTGCTCGACAAGCGCGACAAGCTGCCTCCGGAGGCATACGCGGAAGTGCTCGACAAGGTGACGCGAAGCGCGGAGGAGCGATCCGACCTCGAGACCATCGTTCAGGCAAGAGGGGAGTCCGGCCTCCGCGATCTGGCGACACTCGGCCGAGGCAATGAAGCCGCCGAAGCAGAAGTCGCCCGGCTGCGGTCGTTGTTTGACACGCTGGCACTGATGGGTGTCGGAGACTACTGCACGTTCGACATGGGCGTGGTTCGCGGCCTGGCGTACTATACCGGGGTGGTTTTTGAAGGTTTTGGGAGGGCAGGTTTGCAGCGGGCGATCTGCGGCGGGGGGCGCTACGATCACCTGCTCCAGGCCCTGGGCGGCCCGCCGATGTCCGGACTGGGATTCGGATCGAGCGATGTCGTCATTCTCGACCTGCTCAACGATCTGGGCCGGCTTCCAGCCTCGGCCAAGGTCACCAGCCGGCTGGACTACTTCGTGATCGACGCGGAAATGAGCCTCTTCCCGGTGGTGATCGAGCTGACGGCCAGGTTGCGACGGGCTGGCCACGGCGCCGAGTTCAGCTACCGGCGGCAGGCAATCGGCAAGCAGCTGAAGCAGGCTTCCACCCGACAGGCGGCCAAGGCGGTCATCGTGGGAGCAGAATATAGGGACCGGAAAGCTCTGGTGGTGAAAAACCTGGCTACCGGACAACAGTCCGAAGTCCCCCTCGACGGCTTTCCACCGTAGCCCGTTGCCCGCCGACCGGTCAGCCGCCTGGATGGAAATGCCAGCCCCGCAAGTACAAGGATGCTCCGGCGACGAGTCCATTACGAAGCCGCGTTCGCGGACTACCTTCGCGGCAGGGGGGTACCGTTCGTTCCGATCGACGAGACGCGCCGGGCCGTCATCACCGACAACCGGGTCAAGTCCTTTGATTTCCTGGTCTATCCCCGCAACAGTCCGCATTGGATCGTCGATGTCAAGGGCCGCCAGTTTCCCTATACCACAGCCCGGGGCAACAAGCGCTACTGGGAAAACTGGGTCACGCGCGAAGACCTCGAGGGCCTCGGTGAATGGCAGGAGGTATTCGGGAGCGAGTTCGAGTCCCGGTTCGTGTTCACCTACCATCTGCAGGGACCACCCGAACGATGGCCGGCAGGGGAGTTGCACGCCTATCGTGGAGAGTGCTACGCATTCTACGGCGTGTCCCTGGCAGACTATGAGCGGCATTGCCGACCGCGTTCGGGGAGTTGGCAGACTCTGAGCGTCTCAGCCAGGGTTTTCCGCCAAATCGCCTCGCCCATCCGGGACCTTGCACCCTGGCCTTGATGATTCCATAATAGCGGGCATTGGATGTCTACTGTCTTCTGGAGCGCGGCATGCGATTGCTGATGACATGGCTTCTCGGTCTGACCGTCTGGGCAGCACCGTTGCTGGGGCAGACCTACACTGAACCAGCGCCCAAGATACCCACCGAGAAGGGCAGCTCGGTCGAATGGCTGGCGGCGGCCATCTTCATGGTGTGTTGCCTGGCAGTGGCCTTCAAGCCCGCCCGGCGATCCAACCTGAAATGAGTGGTGCCCCAACGTCCACCGACGGCTTCCCGATAGGAGGCTTCACACCAATGTCCCGGAATACCTTGCTTGTCGTTCTGGCCGGCGCGAACCTGCTCCTGCTGAGCGGCCTTCTCCTCCTGGCCTACTCGCCACCGGCCGCCATGGCCCAGGTCGAGGGGGGCGGCTCCGGCTTCGCGGTGGTCTCCGCCCAGGCCGAGCTGCGCAATGACGCCGTCTATGTCCTCGATGGCGCCAATCACCTTCTCCATGCCTGGCGCGTCATGCCATACCCACGAACCGTTGAGGATCCGATCGGCCTCATCTACATGGACAGCCGGGACCTGGCACGCGACTTCCGCGAGCGAGACCGGGATCGGGAGAAAGCCAGATGAGCACCTCACAACGCCTCACAACCAAGGACTTCGCCATCGGCGTGCTCAGCATCACCGCCGTCATCCTGCTCACCGCGATACTCCTCCTCAACACGTTCCAGCCGCGAACCGCCATGGCCTTTGCCCAGACCGACAGAACACCAGGCTACACCATGAGCAGCGCTCAACTGGACGGTACGACTGAACTGCTCCTGGTGGTCAGCGAACGCGGCCAGAAGATGAACGTGTACGCCTTCAACAAGGTCATGGGCCGAATCGACATGATCCAGGGCATCGACCTGGAACGTACCACGGAGGCGGTCCAGAAGGCTCGACGGCTCGGGCGAGGCGTCGATAGACCGGGCGAGCCCGCAGGTCCGGCCCGGAAGTGAGCCCCCGGTTCCTGGGCCCGCAGATCCAGTCGACCCGATCCAATCGGGGCATGCTCTTGATTGCCGAGACCATCCGTTCACTGGCGGGCAAGGTCATCGCGGGCCAGGCCGTGAATCGCTCGTTGGCCGAGTGGCTGGTCGAGGAGGTCGGACCCGATAGCCTGCCCGACCTTCTCGCCGGGGCTACCCGCATTCGGGAGCAGTTCTTTGGCAAGAAGGTGTCCTGCTGCAGCATCGTGGCCGGCAAGGTCGGACTCTGCAGCGAGGACTGTGCCTTCTGCAGTCAGTCCGGCCACTACGCGACGCACGTCGCTGGCGGGAAGCAGCTCACCGACGCGGAGATCCTCCGGGCCGCCGAGGAAGCGGCCGCCGGTGGGGCGAGCAGCTTCGGGATCGTCAACAGCGGGCTTGGGCCTTCAGATGCCGAGATCGAAGCCTGCGGACGTGTGATCGGGCAATTGAGAGCCCGGGGCGGGCTTGGAGCCTGTGCCAGCCTTGGCGTGGTCACCGAGAGCCAAGCCCGTCGACTGGCCGCACTCGGTGTCCAACGATACAACCACAATCTGCAGACCTCGCGGCGTTTCTTCCCCTACATCACGGCCACGCACCGCTACGACGAGCGGCTGCAAGCTCTGCGGAATCTCAAGGCTGCCGGGATCGAGCTCTGTTGCGGAGCCTTGTTCGGAATGGGCGAGACCTGGTCCGACCGGCTGGATCTGGCCTTCGAGTTGCGGGCCCTCGAACCGGTGGTTGTGCCGCTCAACTTCCTGATTCCCATTGCCGGAACCCCCCTGGCAGGCCAACGACCGCTTGAACCGCTCGAGTGCCTCAAGATCATAGCCATCTACCGTTTCATTCTGCCCACCCAGGACCTCAAGGTCGCCGGCGGGCGAGAGGTGAACATCCGCGACCTTCAGAGCTGGATCTTCGCGGCTGGTGCGACCAGCTTCCTCATCGGCAACTACTTGACGACTTGTGGCCGGCCGGCCGAGGCCGATCGGAAGATGGTGTGCGACCTGGGGCTGGCACTGGTAGGGTGCGAGGATCTGCCCAAACCGCCCGGGGCAGCGTCCGAAGAAGACCATGGAGCCGCCCTATCCTCGCCTGCAGGCTCAAACGCAACATAACATACATTATGGGACGTTGCGGCGGGGGGCTTTCTTCGCCCTTTCCGCCCGCCCTGCAAAACCTCATCCAACCCAACTACCGCAACGCCTTCCCCGATCCCCCTCGGCCGCAAAGTCGCCCAACCGCCACGGCCGCCAGAACGACCTCTCTGCCCATCGGGGTGAGCACATACAGGTCCCGGACCTTCGGGCCGATGAACCCCGCCGCTCGAAGCTCGCGCAGATGGTAATACAAGGGTCCTGCCTTCAGACCGGTCACGCGGGCCAGCGATTTGTGCACAGCCTCGCAAGCCAGCAGGCGAAACAGAATGGTCAGCCGCTGCGGATGAGCGATGGCCGCCAGCATCCCGGCCAGCTCCACCGAATCAATGCCGCGAACCACCTGCTGAGCCATCCTTTCTCGCTCCCGAACGCCTGGAAACTCGGCCTCCGACGCACGCCGGGACCGGACCGCCGTACCGGTAACCCGAACTCCCGCGCGTCTCAGTCGCCGGCCCTCGGTCACCTGGATGGCCAATTCAACCGCCAGAACCGCCCGCTGAACCTGCCCCCTCGGAAGCGGACGACGGCTTTGCCGGCCGCCCCGGGCTGCCGATCCACGTGCCGGCCGGGCAACTTGCGATTCGCCCACGGCCGCCGCAAGCGGCTTGACCACTCGGCCCCCGGCGGGGCGGTGACGACGCTGTGCCATAACGGTGCTCTCCTGCTGTCCATCCGATCCCGCGTCCGGTGCGGAATCCATAATACTATATATCGTAAGAACGTTATTATATTATCAAGTAATACTGGGAGGTCGAGACCGCCCATTCGGGACCGGCATTCTCGGGTTGACCGGCCTGCCGGGCAAGGCCATCCGCAGCCCGACCGCCCTGCCGGCTTGGCGGGCTAGGCAGATTCGGTTATCGTATGCCGCCACAATGAAAAACAAACCCCGCAACGAGATCTCGGATCGCATTCTCCGACACGTCGCCGACCGGAGCTATCGGCCCCAACGGGCGCGCCCCCTGGCCCGAGCCATGGGCATCCAGGAGGTGGAGTACCCCGCCTTCCGAGAGGCCGTCAAAACGCTGATGAGAGCCGGCCGGGTGGTCCTCGGCGGGGGTAACTGCATCTCGCCGTCGCCACATGCGTCGGGATGCATCGAGGGCGTGTTTCGCGGCCATCCGCGGGGCTTCGGCTTCGTCGTCCCCGAGTCCCCTGCCGAACACGGCGACCTGTTCATCCCGCCCCCGGCGACGCTGGGCGCCCTCACCGGCGACCGGGTCGTGGCCAGAATCACCCGCCGGGGCAAAGGCCGAGAGGACGCCCGCGTCGAGGGCCAGATCGTCGAAATCATCGAACGCGGCTCCAGCTGCTTTGTCGGCGAACTCCTCAGGCAAGGCCGCGATTGGCTCGTCCAGCCCGATGGCCGGGTCCTGCACGAGCCGGTCTATATCAGCGATATCCGGGCAACCCGGGCCAAGGCCGGAGACCAGGTGGTCATCGAGATCACCGAGTATCCCTCCGCCAACCGCCCCGCCAGGGGAGTCATCACCGAAATCCTCGGCAAACACGGCGATCCCGAAATCGATACCCTCAGTATCATCCGCCAATACCACTTCCCGGCCGAGTTCCCCCAGCCTGCTCTTGCAGATGCCCGGGCGGCCATCGCCGGCCACGACTTGGAGCACGAACTCACCCGCCGGGAGGACCTGCGGACCGAAACCATCGTCACCATCGATCCGGATGACGCCAGGGATTTCGACGACGCCATCTCCATCCGAACCCTCGATTCCGGTCGGTTCGAGCTGGGCGTCCACATCGCGGACGTGTCCGCGTTCGTGCGCGACGGCGGACCCCTCGACGCCGAAGCCGGCCTCCGCGGAAACAGCGTGTATTTCCCGCGACATGTCATCCCCATGCTCCCAGAAGTCCTCAGCAACGGGCTCTGCAGCCTCCAGGAAGCTCAGAATCGACTCACCAAGAGCGTCTTCATCGAATACGACACCCGGGGACAGCGCAAGAAAACCCGTTTCGCCAATACGGTCATCCGCTCCAGCCAGCGACTCACCTACGGCCAGGCAACCGATCTCATCGAAGGCCGCACCGCAGGCTTCACGTCTCCCGTCGTCGCCCTCCTGCAACGCATGGACAAGCTCGCCCGCCTGATCCGCAAACGGCGCCTGGCGGCCGGCATGGTCGTCCTGGACCTGCCCGAGGTCGATCTGGTTCTCAATGACGACGACCAGGTGATCGATGCCGCCCCCGCGGACACCAGCTTCTCGCACACCATCATCGAGATGTTCATGGTCGAAGCAAACGAGGCCGTCGCGGAGCTGTTCACCCGTCTGGGAGTCCCCCACCTGCGGCGAATCCACCCCACTCCGCCCGGCGACGCCCAGGACAAACTCGGCCGCTTCCTGCGTATTCTCGGCCACCGCATGCCCCGCCGGATCACCCGCGAAGACATGATCCGTCTACTCGACAAGGTCAAGGGCCGACCGGAGTCGTTCTCGGTCAACCTGGCCCTCCTCCGCTCGATGGCCCAGGCCGAGTACTCACCCAAGATGATCGGCCACTTCGCCCTCGCCAGCGAGCACTACACCCATTTCACTTCGCCCATCCGGCGTTACCCCGATCTGATTATTCACCGGGCATTCGATCGCTACCTGAGTAGCGGCCTCAAGAGCCGCCGCGACCGGGCCTCGATGCCCACCGCCGACCAGCTGGCCACGATCGGAAAACGGTGCAGCTCGACCGAGCGACATGCCGAGGCCGCCGAACGGGAGCTGCGCCAGATCAAGATCCTCCGGCTCCTGGAGCAGCGGCTGGGAGATCAGGAAGACGGAGTGGTTACCGGCGTGACCAACGTCGGCCTGTTCGTTCAGCTCCAGCGGTACCTGGTCGACGGACTGTTGCGATTCGAAGGACTGGCCGACGACTGGTGGGACATCAATGTCAACGGCGGCTTCATCCGCGGTCAACGGAGCGGTCGGCGAATCGCCATCGGAGACAGGCTCCGCATCACGATCGCGGCGGTCAACGTGCCCGAACGAGAACTGCAGCTGGCTCTGCCGGCGGGAGCGATCGAACCCGCACGACCTTCAACCGGGAAACAGAAACGCCAGGAACGAGGAAAGAGGTCACACCGGTGACGTCGGATCCGGCCCCGCTCAGAGTCGATATCCACTGTCACATGGGGCAGATAGCCAAACCCTGCCAGGAACACGACCGCTTCAGCTTCGAGCCCGCGGGCAAGCCACTGTCGCTTGACGCCTACCTGTCCCCGCGGATGAACAACTCGATCGGCATGAGAGCCGCAAAGTGGTTCTTCGGCCTGCCCCGAGGACTCCCCCCGCGGGAAACCGACGCGGCCATGGAGACTACACTCCTCCGCCATATCCTGAACGCCAGGCTGCTCGACCGCGCTGTCGTCCTGGCCTTCGATCAGTACCACACCACCGACGGACAAGCCGTCGGAGCCCGCCCGAACCGCTCGGCCATCGGCACCGATCTGTACCTGTCCAATACCTACGCGCGCAGTCTGTGGCAGCGCTACCCTCGCCGTATCCTGTTCGGTGCGTCGATCCACCCCTACCGGCGGCTCGGGACCATGACCGCCGCAGACATGCTTGCCGAGGTGGCCGCGGCCGGGGCCGTGCTCGTCAAGTGGTTGCCGCAGACACAGAACATCGACGCGCAGGATCCGCGCACCGTGGCGTTCCTCCGCCAGGCTGCGAAGCTGGAGATCCCTCTGCTGGTCCACTTCGGTCCGGAGTATACCCTCGGCCATCACCACAAGCAGTTCGCCGACCCCGCGGGCATGCTCCAAACGCTCCGGCAACTGCGCGACGATGGCGATATGCCCACGGTCATCATCGCCCACGTCGCAACTCCCTCGATGTGGCCCATCGCCTTGGCAACCCGCCCCCACCGGATCCTGATCGAGGCCCTGGCAGGCGAGTTCGCCAGCGCTCCCCTCTACGCCGATATCGCCGCTTTGGCCATGTTCAGCAAGGCCCGATGGCTCAAACGCACATTGCGAATTCCAGGAGTCCGTGCGAAACTGGTCCATGGCAGCGACTTTCCAATACCCTCGACCCCCCTGTTCTTCCGGTCGGCCCTGGGGAAGGAGTACCATCGCGTCCGCCAAATGCCCTCCTGGCTCGATCGCGACGTGGCGATCAAATCAGCCGCCGGCGTGGGCGAGGACGTGTTTCGACGCGGCGGCGAATTGTTGGCAAGCCGTATCAAGGCTGCGGATGCCTTGGCGAGCATCGTTTGACAAGACCCCATGAGAGGAATAAGGTTTCACCCGTGAGAAGAACACCACTATACGACTACCATGTGCAACAGGGCGCTCGGATCGTGGACTTCGCGGGGTGGGACATGCCGCTGCTCTACGCGGGCATCGTCGAAGAGCACCTGCATACCCGCCGCATAGGCTCGGTCTTCGACGTCTCCCACATGGGACGAATCGAGTTCCGGGGATCCGACGCGGAAGCCCTTCTCCAGAAGGTGTGCACCCGCCAGCTGCATGACGCCCAGGTCGGTCAGTCCCGCTACAGCCACGTCTGTGACGAGAATGGCGGCATCCTCGATGACGTCATCGTCTCCCGGTACGACGACTACTGGTTTATGGTCTGCAACGCCTGCAACCACGACCGGATCGTGGCCTGGCTCCAACAACACGCCAGCGGCAAGGACATCGAGATCAAGGATGTCACCGAGTCCACACTCATGATCGCCATCCAGGGCCCCGCCGTCCTCCCGAAACTCGCCCCGAAACTGCCGTTCCCGCTGAACGAACTAAAGAGATACCGATTCACATCCGGCACCTTCATGATGACCCCCTACTCCGTCTTCCGCAGCGGCTATACCGGTGAAGATGGGGTCGAGGTGATCCTGCCGGCCTCGATCGGCCCCCTGCTCATCGGCGCGGTGGCCGGGCTCGCTCAGGGAGAAGATGCCCTGAAACCGGCCGGACTCGGCGCTCGCGACACGCTCCGGATGGAGGCTGGCATGCCCCTCTACGGCCACGAGCTGACCGAAGAGACCGACTCCCTGTCAGCCGGCCTGGCTTGGTGCGTCGATCTCAAGAAGGACTTCATCGGTGCGGCCAGGCTCCGCGAAGTCGCCAAGAACGGCTCCAAACGAAAGCTCGTCGGACTTGAACTGACCGGCAAGCGAATCGCCCGCCAAGGCGCCCCCATCTGCAGCGGCAGCCGTGCGGTCGGCACAGTCACCAGCGGAACCATGTCCCCGACCCTGGGCAAGAGCATCGCCATGGCCTACGTGGACAGCGCCCTGACCAGTACCGGACAGAAACTAGGCGTGGACCTGGGTGGCAAGACCATCGACGCCGTCGTTGTTCCCATTCCGTTCTACAAGAAGCCATAAGACCAAGCCATCGAACCTAAGGAGAGCCAACGCAGTGAGTGCCAACCCGGCTGATCGCAAGTACAGCAAAACGCATGAGTGGTTCGCCGCCGCGGGTGACGTGGTGACGATCGGGATCACCAAGTTCGCCGCCGACCAGTTGACCGACATCACCTTCGTGGACCTGCCCCCGGTGGGCACCAAAGTCAACGCGGGCAAGCCCTTCGGCGAAATCGAATCCGTGAAGGCCACCGGCGAGTTGGTGTCGTACGTCACCGGCGAGGTGATCGAAACCAACACCGCCCTGGCCGACGAGCCCGGACTGGTTAACACGGATTCGTTCGGCGGCGGCTGGATGATCAAGGTCAAGGTGGCCGATCTCTCGGCCCTGAAGGCCCTGATGGACAGCCCTGCCTACGAGACCATGCTCCAGGAGGGATGAGTCCCCTGCCGGATGTCCGACAGTCGCCGGCCTTCGACGTCGGGCAAGTAGGACCAGAGACGCAAGAACGCCCTTAGCAGGCGAGTCGGGTGCCACCGGGATGAACTACCTTCAACTGACGGACAACGACGTACAGCACATGCTCTCGACCATTGGCGCCGGGCGAGTGGATGACCTTTTCCGGGACATCCCCCCGAGCCTGCGGCTCAACCGCCCCCTCCAGCTGCCCGAACCGCTGGACGAACTCTCCCTCCTGGCCGAGCTCGAACGCATGGCCAAGACCAATCACACCTGTGATGAGCTGGTCTGCTTCCTGGGCGGCGGCTCCTACGACCACTTCATTCCCACCGTGGTCGATTCGCTGGCCAGCCAAAGCGAGTTCGTGACCGCCTACACGCCCTACCAGGCCGAGGCGTCCCAGGGCGCCCTTCAGGCTTTCTACGAGTACCAGACCCTGATCTGCCAACTGACCGGCATGGACGTGTCCAATGCCTCCCTCTACGAGGGCGCCACCGCCGTGGCCGAGGCGGTCCTCATCGCCCGATCAAGCACCGGACGACGACGGGTCGTCGTCTCCGCGGCGGTCCATCCCGATACCCGCGGCGTACTGACGACTTACCTCCGCGAGCTGCCTATCGATTTACTCCCGATCGAAACCGCCGGCGGCCTGACCAACCCCGATGATCTCCGGCGGGCGGTGGACGATCAGACGGCCGCGGTCGTGATCCAGACACCGAATGTCTTCGGATGCGTCGAGCGGCTCGACCGCCTCAGTGCCATCGCCCATGAGCGCGGCGCCGTGGTCGTTGCGGCAGTCGACCCGGTTTCCTGCGCCCTGCTCAAGTCGCCGGGCACCCTGGGCGCCGATATCGCCGTCGGCGATGCCCAGCCGCTGGGCATCCCGATGTCGTTCGGCGGACCCTCGGCCGGCTTCATGGCCTGCAAGCAGGCGTTCATGCGCAAGATGCCCGGCCGGCTCATCGGCGCAACCACCGACGAGGCCGGACGCCGAGCCTTCTGCCTGACGCTCCAGACCCGCGAACAACACATCCGCCGCGAGCGGGCTACAAGCAACATCTGCACCAACCAGGGACTCTACGCCCTTCGAGTGGCCATCTACCTCTCCGCGGTCGGTCGGCAAGGCGCGGCCCGAGTCGCCTCCCTCTGCCTCGACAAGTCACATTACGCCGCGGAGCGGATCGCCGGCCTCAAGGGCTTCGAGTTGCGATTCCAGGCACCGTTCTTCAAGGAGTTCGTCGTCCGAACGACCAAGGACGTCAAGCGGGTCCTGGACCAGGCCCGCAAACGCGGCATCCTGGCCGGCGTACCCCTCGAACCCTGGTACGACCACTTGGCAGACTGCTTCCTGGTGGCCGTCACGGAGAAACGCTCCCGCGAACAGATCGACGCCCTGGTCGCGGCTCTCGATGAGTCGTGAGCCCGGAGCGAGGCTGAGGAACAAGGACGTGGGTTACGACGTTGAGTTTGTCCAGATACCGGTAGACTCGTCTACGACCTTCCCCGTCGCGCCCGAAACGGCTAGGCGACTCCGCAACAAAGCGGTGCCGTTCAGCGATCCGGCGGCGGTCAGCAGTCTGCTGCTGCAGATGGACGGAGCCAAACCAGCCCTCGACGACGGAATCGACTACCTGGGCAAGGGACTTAGCTATGCCCGGCTCTTCGTTCGCAAAGACGCGATCCATGTGGACAATAATCTCAACGGAGCGGAACTGCTCAAACTGTACGCCAGACTGAATGAGCGCTACCGGCAACTGCTGATTCTGGATCTTCAGAGCGGCCAGCTGCACGACGCAGCCAGTTACAAGGAGTGGTGGTCCCGACCACTGTGATCTCATGGTTCACCAAGCCAATCCATCCAACACTCTGTCCGCCAACCACCTGTCCGGAGCAGGCCTCGTCCCCTCCGAAAAGCTCATCTTCGAGCGAAGCACACCTGGCCTGACCGCCGTCTCACTGCCCCCCACCGACGTCCCTCCGGTGGACAGGGAGAAGGCCATCCCCCGCGAACTCCTGGCCGAGTCCGCTCCCCTGCTGCCCGAAGTCGGCGAACTGGACCTCGTTCGCCACTACACCCGGCTCGCCCACCGC
The DNA here is from genome assembly GCA_022711465.1 of Planctomycetota bacterium. Classification (GTDB taxonomy): domain Bacteria; phylum Planctomycetota; class Phycisphaerae; order UBA1845; family PWPN01; genus JAGNEZ01. The sequence continues at coordinate 37,882 of JAKLEZ010000004.1, forward strand.
CTCTTCAGCGTGGACGGCAACTTCTACCCGCTCGGCTCGTGCACCATGAAGTACAACCCGAAGATCAACGAGCGGGCGGCGACCATGCCCGGATTCACCGCCCTGCATCCCCTCCAGGCGGAGATGGACATTCAGGGCATGATGGAGCTGCTCTTTCATACCCGCACCTTCCTCGCGGAAATCGCCGGTCTGGCGGACGTGACCCTGCAGCCCTGTGCCGGGGCCCACGGCGAGATGACAGGCGTCATGATCATCAGCGCCTACCACCGCCACCACGGCCAGGACCGGCCCAAGGTCCTGACCCCGGACTCGGCCCACGGAACCAACCCAGCCACTTGTACCATGTGCGGCCGGCACGCCCTGACCGTGTCCTCGCGACCCGACGGCCGGGTCGATCTCAACGACCTGCGCAGCAAAGTGGACGAACAGACTGCCGCCTTGATGATCACCAATCCCAACACAACCGGCCTGTTCGACCCCCAGATCGCCGACATCGCCGAGATCCTGCACGCCAAGGGCGCTCTCCTCTACCTCGACGGGGCCAACATGAATGCCATCCTCGGTATCGCCCGCCCCGGAGACTTCGGGGTCGATGTCATGCACTTCAACGTGCACAAGACATTCAGTACCCCTCACGGTTGCGGCGGCCCGGGCGCCGGCCCGGTGGCCGTCTCCGAGAAGCTCCGCGGCTTCCTGCCCGGACCGCAGGTTATCCGCCGGCCCAATGGAACCTATGGATGGGATTCACTGGGGCCAAACTCCATCGGGCGGGTGCGATCGTTCCACGGCCAGATCGGCGTCCTGGTGCGAACCTTTGCCTACATCAGGGCCCTCGGAGCTGCCGGCCTGCGCGGCGTCAGCGAGAAGGCCGTGCTCTCCGCCAACTACATCGCCGCCCGGATGCGCGGCCACTACGCCATGCCCTTCGAGCCCCCCTACGCCCACGAGTTCATCACCGTGCCCGAGTTCCGCGATCGCGGGGTGACCGAGTTGGACATCGCCAAGCGGCTCATCGACCATTCGTTCCATCCGCCGACCATGAGCTGGCCGGTGGCCCACTGCCTCATGATCGAGCCGACAGAGACAGAATCCCTGGCCACCCTCGATCAGTTCATCGAGGCCATGATCAGCATCGCCCGGGAAGCTCGGGAGAATCCCGATGTCCTCCACCATGCCCCGCACACCATGCCCGTCCGGCGCCTGGACGAGGTCACCGCAGCCCGCAAGCCCGACCTGTGCTGGCAACCCGAGTCTCCCTCGACACCCGCCGCCCCATCGCCTGTCGCCGAACGTGCCCCGGTCTCGTAGAATGCCGGCAGAGACCGCCGCTCGCCGCGATGGCGACATCCGCGAACTGGGGTGACCCGAGACATGAACCAATCCGCATCGACAGTCCGCTGGCTGACCGATCCGCCCCTGGACGGGCCCACGAACATGGCTCGGGACGAAGCCCTGCTCCAGCGGGTGGGCGGCGGCCAGTCGCCCCCAACGCTTCGCTTCTACCGCTGGTCACCGGCCACGATCTCCTTAGGCTACTTCCAGTCCTACCAGGACTTCGCCTCACTGCCTCCGCCCGCCGCGACGCTGCCCGTCGTTCGCCGGCAGACCGGCGGCGGGGCTATCCTCCACGACCAGGAACTGACCTACTCACTCACCTTGCCGCTGGACCATCCCCTGATCGACAAGGGCAACCCGAACGACCTCTATGACCGCGTCCACGAAGGCTTTGCCGCCGTGCTCGGCTACCTCGGGATCGCCGTGTCCCGTGGTGCCCCACCACGTGCCTGCTCCCATCGCGGCCCCTTCTTCTGCTTCGAGCAACACACTTGCTTCGACTTGATCGTGAACGGCCACAAGATCCTGGGCAGCGCCCAGCGACGCACAAAGCAGGCAGTCCTCCAGCACGGATCGCTGGTTCTGGGCCGCCGGCACGAGCAACAGACGTGCGCGGCCGTGGCCGACTACTGCTCCGTCGCCATGGACTGCTACCTGGATCGACTGGCGAGCGCTATTCTGCACGACTACACCGGCCGGCAGGACGCACTCGGGCCCGGGGAACTGGCGTTGGCCGACCAGCTTCGCGGCAAATACGAGGACCCGGCCTGGACTCGAAAACGTTGACTGAGACGCCGCCAGATTCCGTCCGAGCCCGCAAACGCCGCCCCCGAACCTGGGTGATCCTCGTTTTGATCACGCTGTGGGGGACCGTCCTCTACTACCGCATGGAGGTACGGGCCTACTGGTGGGTCCATCAACTCCAGCAAGCGTCCACCCCCGAGGAGCGACGGTACTATACCCTGTGCCTGACATCCATCAGAGACTCGTCGTTGTACGCACTCCCCGCCCTGCTGCGCGACCCACGCCCGGAGATTCGCATCCTCGGTGTCGAAGCGCTCCGGGATTGCCACAGTCTGCGCGCCCAGAAGCTCCTGCTCAACGCCCTGCACGACGAAAGCGACCCGGTCGTCGTGCGCGCGGCACTCATGCTGTCGTTGCGCCGCGATCCAACCACCTTCGTCCTGGATCGCCTGCGCGAAGACAGACTCGGCAAGAACCTGCGTTTCGCGTCCGCGGCCATCCTGGCTTTTGAGCGGATCGGAGGCCCCATGGCCGTCGAAGGAGTGCTCGCCGATCGAGATCCCTCCTCTGATCCCAACCTGCTCGCCCAGGCGATGGATTCCCTGGCCAGCCTCGACTGCCGAACGGAGTTCCGCTTTCTGATTGGAATGCTCACCGACCGGCGGCCGGTGACCGTCCCGCCGTTTTCCTGCCGCATGGCCGTCGAGGCCATCGCCCGGCTTCAAGGCGGTGAGGTGGCCAAGGGCATTGACCGCCAGGCACTGTTGGTCGCTACCCGGGCTCCGCCGACCGTCGGGGCCGCTGCCGCCCGTTCGCTCTGCCTGCTCACCGGTCAGTCCTTCGGTGATCCGGCCAGCCGGCCCGCCGAAGGAGGCCACGCCATACAGCATCAATGGTACACATGGCTTGATCGCCACGAACGCGGTGCTGATGCCACGTCCCAACCTGCAACCCTCCCGCAGTAGCCACCCGCAGGGCGCGACTTCCGCACCCGAAGGGTCGTCTATTCCCACCCGCCGAGCTTGATGATGTCCTGGAAGGTAACCAGCACAAAGATGCCAATGATCAGAACCAGGCCGATCATCTGCGTGGCCACTTGCACCCTGATGCTGATGGGCGTCCCCTTGATCTTCTCGATGATCAGAAACACGAACAGCCCGCCGTCAAAGATGGGCAGCGGCAGGAAGTTGATCACCGCGAGGTTGGCCGACATCATCGCCAGGAAGTAGAGGAGCTCCGGAATCCCGGCCTGGGCAACGTCACTGCCGATCTTGATGATGCCGATCGGACCGGAGATCTGGTCCAGCCCCAGCGACCGGGTGAAGATCATCCGCTTCATGGCCAGATAAGCCTGCCCGATGAAGTAGTAGGTCTTGCGCACGCCGATCATCATGGCCTTCACCGGATTGGTCTCGCGGACCAGCTGCACCTCGTATCGAGAAGCGATGTCAATGACGTACTGCACGCGGAGAACCCAGGGATCCACCATTTCCGCGGTCACGGCGAGCTTCTCCTTGTGGAGAACGCGATCGGCCTGATCCCAGAACTCGATATCCACGGTCTTCCCGACGCACTTGGACAGCACTTCCCGCGCCCCCTGCCAGCTGTCGACGGTGAAGGAGCGTCGCCGACCGTCCTTCTCGATCTCGACGTTGGTCTGTCCGTTGATCGACGTGATTGTCCTGGCGCCCGGCAGCTCAAACGTCGTGCCAAGCGTGTGAGGAACGTGCAGCGTCGCCGATACCTCCGGCTGGTTCTCGTGAACCCAGGTCAGCTTGACATCCGTACCCGCCAGCTTGGTGAACCGCTCCACCAGCTCGTCCCAGGTCGCCACCGGCTGATCGTTGACCTTGGTGATCTTCGAACCTCGCGGCATGATCGCCTTGAGCCGCGCCGCGGGAGTCTCGTTCTTCTCGACGCCCTCCGTCAGGATGTCAGCCACAACAACCTCGTCGTTCTCGTGCCCCAGAATCTCGGCGCCAATCTGTGGAGACCGCTTGGAGAACCAGCCCGGCACCTTCGGAACCACCTTCAGGACAACAACCTGGGGCTTGCCGTCCTTGTAGCGCAGCACCTCGACCGGGATGGCCCTCTCGGGGTTGTTCTCAATGCTGGTCTTGTACTCATCCAGCCGGGGCGCCACCTGGCTGCCCCACCGCACCAGGACGTCCCCGGGCAAAATCCCGGCCTGGTCGGCCCGCTGGCCTTCGACCACATCGGTCACCCGGATCCTCGGCACCAGCCCCAGCAGGTGACCGCTGGATTCGCCGAACCGGCCTTCCGGGGTCAATGCCATGCGAGCCCTTCTCTTGACCGTGCGCTCCACGGCCCCAGGGGCGTCGGCTCCGGAAACGCTTGCCGCCCGCCGAACCTTGAGTTCCGCGAAACGTCCCTTCAGGTCGGTCAACAGATTGCTCGCCTCAAACAGGCTCGAAATGTCACGCCCGTTGACCTGGAGGATCTTGTCGCCAGCCTGCAGCTGCTCTTCGTCGGACAGGGCCAGGTCCTTCATCGCCGCCGTGATCGAAGTGTTCAGCGGAGGCGCGACGCCGATCTGGAGAATATTCTTCTCCGCGTTCTTCTCCGGCAGAATCGTGACCGTCTCGGTGCGGACCTTGCCGGACTCCCGATCCTTGCGCTGGTAGGTCAAGTGCAGCGGCTCGTCAGGATCGGAAAGCACGACGGCGGCTCGAAGATCGTTCTGGTCGGAGATCCACTCATCGTGAACCTTGACAATCCGGTCGCCCACCTGCAGGCCGGCCTGCTCGGCAGGACTGCCCGGCAGGATCCACCCCACCACCGCCGTGGGGGATTCCATGCCGATCATGAACACAATCATGAACACCAGCGCGGCGAAGACCATGTTCATGATCACGCCCGCGGACACGATGATCATCCGCTGACCGGGCGGCTTGAAGAGAAACGAACGGGGATCGTCCTTCACGATCAGTTCGTCCTCTTTGTCGCCGAAATCCTCCTGCCCCAGCATCTTGACGTACCCGCCCAGAGGCAGGGCATTGAAGGAATACCGGGTCTCGCCTCTGTCAAAACCGAACAACTCCTTGCCAAACCCGATGGCAAACTTGTGCACCCGCACGCCGCAGGCTTTCGCCGCTAGGAAGTGGCCCAACTCGTGAAAGAAGACCACCAGCGAAAAACCGATGAAAATCAGCACGTAAGACCAGATCGAACCCAGGTAGGATGAGAACGAAGCCCCCATGCCGGCCGTCACCAGCTCGGTATCGACCGCCCCCGACGCTCCAATCATGCCAATCACTGCTTCAAGCATTCAGCGACCTCGCGTCTAGCCCAGGCATCGGCGGCCAACAGAGCATCCAGGTCCGGTGCCGCCTGGACATTGTGCCGATCGAGAACCTCTCGAGTCAATTCGACCACACGCCCGAACGGAATGCGCTCCTGGCGGAAGGCCTCCACGGCCTCTTCGTTGGCGGCGTTCAGAACCGCGCCCGCCGTCCCGCCGATCCGGGCAACCTCATATCCCAGCTCCAGGGCCGGGAACCGGTCAAAGTCCGGAGACTCGAAATTCAGGCGGCGGATGGTCGAGAAATCCAGCTTCCGCGCACACCCGTCCGCCCGGTCTGGACAGGTCAGAGCATACTGGATCGGCGTCTTCATGTCAGGCGAACCCAGCTGGGCAATGACCGAGCCGTCCACGAACTCGACCATCGAGTGAATAATCGACTCCGGGTGAATCACCACTTCAATTGAATCCGGCGGGAGATCGAACAACCACCTCGCTTCGATGATCTCCAGGGCCTTGTTCATCATCGTGGCCGAGTCAATCGTGATTTTAGGGCCCATATTCCACGTCGGGTGACGCAGAGCGTCCTGAAGGGTCGCCCCAGCCATCTGCTCGGCCGACCAGGCTCGGAACGGCCCGCCGCTGGCGGTCAGATAGATCTTCCGAACCTCACTTCGCCGCCCCGCGCTCATCGATTGAAAAACCGCAGAATGCTCGCTGTCGATCGGCAGCAGCACGGCTCCCGTCCTGGCCGCCAAGGGCACAATAATCGAGCCGGCCACAACCAGGGCCTCTTTGTTCGCCAGCCCGACCTTCTTGCCGGCCTGCACCGCCGCCACCGTCGATTCCAGCCCCGCCGCCCCCACGATCGCCGCCACCACGTAGTCCGTATCCGAGCGCCTGGCCAGTTCAACCAGACCGGCCGGCCCGGCGAAAAGCTCCGATCGACTGTCCAGAAAGGGCGCGATCTGAATGGCGTTGGCCGGATCCGCTACCGCGACGGCCGGAGGATGAAACTCCTGACACTGGGCGGCCAGCTCCTGCCAGCGACGCTTGGCCCCCAGCCCCGCCACCTGGTAGTCCGGCGCCAACGAACGGAGCACCTCCAGCGTGCTCGTGCCGATGGAACCCGTTGATCCCAGGATGGTTACCCGCTTCGCCACCGTGTGCCCCGGTGAAAAGATGTCAATATAGGCCGCATCGGCAAGGGTGACAAGGAGCGTTGCGACACCAGGCACCGGTTCCTATAATCCCCAGCAAGCGAAGCGGGACTTCATGAGCTCGAAATCCGATGATTCACCCATGAGTCAAACGCTCCTGACCGCAAAGAAGTTCACCGTCGAACGCCGGGAATACGTCATCCCAGGCGTCGGAGTAGTCCACCGCGAACTGGTCGTCCACCCCGGAGCCGTACTCATCCTGCCCCTGCTCACCCCCGACAAGGTGGTCATGATCCATAACTACCGATTCAGCGTCGGCAGCGAACTGCTCGAACTGCCCGCCGGTACCCTCGAGCCGCCCGAGGATCCGCTGGATTGCGCCCGCCGGGAACTGGAGGAAGAGACCGGCTACGTCGGCGGCAGAATCGAACCCCTCGGCCGCTTCTACACCTCCCCCGGTCTTACCAACGAGCTCATGTACGCCTTCCTGGCCTCCGAACTGAAGGCCACCGCCCCGCGGCCGGAAGCCACCGAGCAGATCCGCGTCACAACCCTGCCCCTGGCTGACGCCCTGGCCGCCACCAGCGACGGCCGTATTGTGGACGGCAAAACCATCGCCGCCCTCCATCTCTACCATTACCGCCGATCGAGGATGCCATGAGCTGGCGAGACCGGACCTGGAACCACGACCAGGGGGGGCCGCGAAGACGCTGGGGCGGCTTCAACACCGAGAACCCCATGGCCTGGGCTCCGTCGATCGGATCAGTCTTCGGCATCCGGATCAAGTTGCACATCATCTTCCTGATTTACCTTGCCGTGGAGCTGCTTCGATCGGCGTCCGAGGGAGGCTTCTGGTTCTCCTTGAGATACCTCGTCATCCTCTTCGGGCTCGTCTTCCTCCACGAAATGGGCCACTGCTTCGGTGCCCGCCGCGTGGGCGGCGACGCAAACGAGGTCCTCATGTGGCCGCTGGGCGGCCTGGCCATGGTCTCCGTCCCACACAACCCGCGGGCCCACCTGATCAGCGCTGCCGCGGGACCGTTCGTCAACTTCGCTTTCTGCATGATCTCCGCAATGATCCTGAGCCTCGCGGCCGGCTCGCTTCGAGCCGTGCCCTGGAACCCATTCAACGCCTATCCGTCCGAGGCAGCCCTTCCCCTTCTGGTGGGATCGACCGTATTCCTGCTGCTCTATCAGTTCTTCTATGTGAACTACGTCCTCCTGCTCTTCAACGTCGTCTTGCCGCTCTTCCCGCTCGACGGCGGTCGTATCTGGCAGGCGATTCTGTGGTATCGACTCGGCTACAGTCGCTCCATGCAGATCGCATCAACGGCCGGAATGATCGGAGCCGTGCTGCTCGGCGTGTTCGGACTGTTCAATCAGAACCTCATGCTCGTCGGGGTGGCCGTCTTCGCCTACCTGACCAGCATGCAGTATCGCAAGGCGGTTGTCGCCGACCCCGAATGGGCCGAAGTACCACACGACGTCAACGCGTCTGCAGACCAGGCCGACGCCCCCGATCGCCGCAGGGGCCTCTTCGGTAAGGGACTCTGGGAACGCAAGCGAAAAAAGATCGCCGCGGAAGACGCCGAGGTGGATCGCATCCTCGCCAAGGTCCACGATCAGGGCATTCAAAGCCTGAGTCGCTCCGAGAAGAAGACCCTCGAACGCGCCACACGCCGGCAGCAGGGCACGGACCGCCGCGCCGGCCGAGTCGATCGCCTTTGATCCACCCGGGAGAACGCGTATACTGGGCCGCACAACCCGCTTCCGTTCGTCGTTCAGGAAGCACAACACGGCGGTAAAACAACCATGACCGAGAAAGCCTATCAGATCTGCATCAATCCGGATTGCCAGGCCACCTACGGCATCGATCAGATTCTCTTCAGTTGCGACAAGTGCAAGTCCCTGCTCGACGTCGTCTACGACTGGGAGCGGCTGGCCCTGCCTCGCTCTCTCGAGTACTTCGAGCACCGCTGGGGAACCAAGGGACTGTGGTCGGAGGGACGACTCGACTTTTCCGGTGTGTGGCGGTTCCGCGAACTGCTTCCGTTCGTCCCGAACGAAGCCGTCGTCACCATCGGCGAAGGACGGACACTGCTGGAGCAATGCGACACGCTCGGCCGTCAGATCGGCATGAAACCCGGCCGCCTGTTCCTCCAGTACGAAGGGCTGAATCCCTCGGGCAGCTTCAAGGACAACGGCATGACCGCGGCGTTCAGCCTGGCCCGCATGCTCGGGCGGCGGCGCGTGGCCTGCGCCAGCACCGGGAACACCTCCGCCTCGCTGGCCATGTTCGCCAACAAGAGCGAGCCGCCGATGCAGGGCATCGTCTTCATCGGGACCGGCAAGATCGCCTATGGCAAGCTCTCCCAGGCCCTCGACTACGGCGCGCTCACCCTGCAGATCGAGGGCGATTTCGACGCCTGCCTCCGCCGGGTCATGCAGATCGCCGACAAGCTCGGCATCTACCTGATGAACTCCGTCAACCCGTTCCGCCTCGAAGGCCAGAAGGCGATCATGTACCGCGTCCTGGAGGCACTCGGATGGCAAGTACCCGACTGGGTCATCGTGCCCGGCGGAAATCTCGGCAACTGCAGCGCGTTCGGCAAGGCTTTCCGGGAACTGCAGGAGCTCGGCCTGATCAAACGCGTCCCCCGCCTGGCGATCATCAACGCCACCGGCGCGAATACGCTCCACCAGCTGGTTGACAAGCACAAGGTCACCTGGAACGGGGGACGATACGATCGCGACAAGGTCTCCGCGCTGTACAAGGTCATGGACGACAGCCATTACCTGCCACACACCATCGCGTCGGCCATCGAGATCTCCCGGCCCGTCAACCTGCCCAAGGCACTGCGGGCTCTGGACGTCTGCAAGGGCGTGGTTCGCGAGGTCAGCGACGACGTCATTCTGGAGCACAAAGCCCTTGTCGGCCGCTACGGTTTCGGCTGCGAACCGGCCAGTGCCGCCAGCGTCGCCGGTCTCAACCTGCTCCTCAAACAACAGATCATCTCCCCGGATGAGAACGTGGTCTGCATCCTCACCGGCCATGAACTGAAAGACCCCGACGCCACCGTCAAGTACCACACCGGCATCGACATGAAGGCCCTGACTCCCCCACCGGCGGTCACCCCGACCGGCGTCTGTGCCAACCCCCCCCGCCGGGTGGCCGACGACCTGGAGGCCATCTGCTCGGCGTTGGGTGAAACCCTGCCGGTGTGATAGATGTCAAAGGAGTGTTAAGGAGTTTAATGACCCTTTTTAGAGCTTCCTGGGCCGGCACCAGGCGCTCCCGGACCGGTCTTCAAGGCAGAGGCTCCGGCACGCTCAGCGTCGACTCGGGTCCATGAGAACATCCGCAACGGTCAGCAGCCCGAGGAGCACGCTGACAACCCCGTTGACCGTGAAGAACGCGAGATTGACCCGGGACAGGTCGCCTGGCCGAACCAGGGCGTTTTCCACCGCCAGCAGCACCGCTACCATGCCCACGCCAGCGAAGTACAACCACCCCAGGCCGCTCAGGTCACCCAGCAACACGAGCAGACCCACGGTGGCCAGATGCGCCGCCCGCACGATCCACAGGGCGGGAACAACGCCCAGCCGCGATGGCAGACTGTAGAGCCCCTCGGCCCGGTCGGCGGCAACGTCCTGGCAGGCGTAGATGATGTCGAATCCGCCGATCCAAAACGTCACCGTGGCCATCAGGACCAAGGCCGGCCAGCCTACCGATCCCGGATGAATGGCTACCCACGCCCCCACCGGAGACAAGGCAATCGCACTCCCCAGCACGAAATGCGATAACCGCGTGAATCGCTTGGTGTAGGAGTAGAAACACAGATAACCAAGAACGGGCAGCGAGCAAGCCAGCGGCCAGCTGTTTCCGTCAAGCCACAGGAATCCGGCGCAGGACAACTCAAAAACGGCCACGGCCGCGAACCCGAACCCCGCCGCCTGCCGCTTCGAGAACACGCCGGCCGGTATCGCCCGGCCTTGCGTCCGGGGGTTGCGGGCATCCAGTTCGGCATCGACGATCCTGTTGAAGGTCATGGCCACCGAGCGAGCCGCGACCATGCACGCCACAATCAGGATGATCTGGCCCGGCGAAGGATAGACATGACACGCCTGCCCTGCGAGGTACGCCGCCCGCCCGGCCAGGAAAGTCGCCATCAGCGCGAACGGCAAGGCAAACACCGAGTGCGAGAACTTGACCATCTCGCCCCATCGCACCACTGCCCCCAGCAGGCCATGCGTACTCCGCGACGTTCCAGCCATCCTGTCTCTCCACGTCTTCTTCGAAACACGGCCAAGATGAACGGGTGATGCCATCCACACCAGGAATCGCCGCCGGTCCGTGGATACGAGCCACGCGCGGCCCATCAGAACGAGAATCTCCAAAATGTCTGTCCGTCGGGGCACGCCGTTCCTTACGGTCGTCGCGATTCAGAGGCCTCCGAAATCAACGCCGGAGCCGCCGTCTCACCCTACTGCTGGAATCGGTAGTTGAACCGCCCGTTCGGAGCGGCGTCACCGCTCACGGTGAAGTCCAGCGGATCACCCTCTTTCTGCATGTGGTCAAACCACTTGAAGTCGAGACGCAGCTTCACCGAACCGTCCGGAAGCCCCAGCCCGGACCGCGGAACGGCCAGTTCCATTTCGTTCAGCCGGACACGGTACTGCAATTCGGCCACCGGCTCCCATTTCCAGCCGCCCGTGTTCTTCTCCAGCACCGTCGCGGTCGCATCCTTGAGCTTGCGATTGACGACGAAGTCATATCCGCACCATCCTGTCTTGGGATCGGCGTCCGCGTCGATGAACAGCATCATCCATGCCCGATCGGTGAACGGCGTGATCGGCTTCTCAGTCCGCGCGTAAAAGCACACTTCGTTCCCGCCGGTCGCGACCTTGGCGCGCACCAGATCGTTCCTTCCGGTGGCATTGACGTATCGGCCGGCCTGATCGTAGCCGGGATGGTCCCGGGCGGCGGTGTCTCCGACGGAATCACGGAACTCGGGATGCACGTTCTTCCAGTCGTCGAACTGGCCGTCGATCGCGATACCCGCAGCACCACTTGCCACAGGGAGCGGGCGAGCTCCCTTGAACTTCCGGATGCAGTCGACCATCTGGTAGTAGTAATTGTCACCGTGGCCACCCTTCATCGGCTCGACGTCCCGGCTGTACTCCTGGGTGTACTGATCGACGAACATCACCGGTTCCTTGACGCCGTTGAACTCGGGCAGGCGCATGGCGATCCATTCGTTCCAGCCCGTGATGAACACGAACTCGGGATCGACCTGGAGGGCCCGTTCCCACTGCTCCGCGAAGTTGAAACCCCAGTTGACCGAATCCGACCGTTCGTCCTTGCGGCCGTGGTGCCAGCTCCGCCCATAAGTGTCCTTCTCGCTGAAGGCACACAGACGCCGACCGGTGCCATTCTGGGCTACGCCAACGGTCATCTGCTCCGGCCGCCCGCTCTGGTCACAGAACGCGTGCTGCGGCGAGATCTCCAGCCAGCCCCACTGGTTCGGCTCGCTCGGTCCGGCGAAGTAATCGGGCTGCGGCTTGCGGAAAGTGAAGACGTCGCGGAGCTCGCGAGGGACTTTCTCCTTGTCGGCCAGGATCAGCGGTTTGCCCTTCCACTGGAACCACAGATCCGGATATCGGCGGGGCTGGTACAGGTCGCGGTACAACTCGGAGACGACCTTGCCGGGGTCCCAAAAGGGGCACAGAAAAGCGATGTGCGGCGTCATGCCCCCGTCGCTGCGCACTTGGGTGAAGACTTCGCAGAGCCTGAGGTAGCTCTTCGGATAGGTCACCTGGTTGGTCACGTCGAAAACGAGCGTGTCCACGCCGGCATCAGAGAGCATCTGGGCGTGCTTGCGGATGACCCAGGGATCGTCGCTCAGGTAGTACCCGAAGAGGGGTTCGCCCCAGAAGTGGAAGTGACGTTCCGGGCCCCAGGGAGGGCTGGATGGTTGAGTCATGGCTCCCGGATGGGCGGCCAGCACCTGGCTCACGTCGTAAGGGCCATCCGTCCCATGCTGACCCAACCACAGGAAGTAGAAGATACCCACGAACCTGTCCTGGCGCGGCGGGCCAACCTTGGCAGAGGTCGAAACGGATCGCCCCAGGGCGTCGGTGGCCACCCAGGTATCGGGAAAGGTGTCGACCATGGCCGGCTGACTGGTCTGAGCCCATGCGGCTGTTCCGTACAAGATGAACATGCTGGTCCACAATGCAGAACAAGACACTCCCTTGCAGGGCATCGTCAACCTCCAAATGAACGGCGAAGTAATATACCCAAAGCGAAGCACCCTGAGACAAGCCCCGACGGTCGTGCAGCCGGCGCGATCCGGCACACCGCCCGCGACGACCGGAGTCGCGCCGGCGTCTGGCCGACGAACCTCAGGCGTCTCGATCCGAAGCCCGATCCGCGACAGGGATTTCATCACCATCCAGGCTAACCGCCGATGATCCGATCCATCCGGGCAGCGATCGCCTTGAGTCGCTCACGATCCCCGCCAGGTACCTCGGCCGTGAACCAGCCGGAGAAACCGATCTCGCGGAGTGCCTTCATCACCGCCGGCCAGTCGCAGTCGCCTTCCATCAACTCGACGTCGAAGCCCTTGCCGAGTCCTTGCTCGTTCATCTTCTTCCGGCTGAATTCCTTGACGTCGATCTTGAGCACACGCTTGCCCAGGATGCGGATCCACTGCTCAGGCCAGCCGAGGCGGACCACATTGCCCACGTCGAAGTAGAACCGAACGGCAGGCGAGTTGAACTCGTCGATGTACCGGGCCGCCTCAAGGGGACTGAGCAGGAAACTGTTCCAGACATTCTCAATGGCGATGACCACGCCCAGTTCGGTGGCCAGAGGGATGACTTTTCGGATCTCCTCCTGTGACCGTTTGTAGGCTGCGTCGTAGGTCATCCGCTTGTCGACCGTAGCGGGCACCAGCAGAACGCTGGCGGCGCCGTAAGCCTTGGCGTCGCGGATGGCCGCGATCAGGCCATCGAGCCCCTGCCGGCGCACCTTGGCATCGGGATGAGAGAGGGGCAGGTTCCAGTGGACCGAGTCGACCACGCCGTGAATCGGCAGCCCGGACCGATCGCGGGCGTCCAGCACCTCGCGAACCTCGAGGGTACTGGGGCTGTCCAGTTCGACTCCGTCGAAGCCCAGTTCCTTGAGCATTGTGAACCGCTCGATGAGCGGCAGATTGCCGGGCGTCATGCCGATCTTGACGGCCTTGCGGATTGCCGGCGGCGGCTTCCCTGCAAGCTCGACGGCCTCCTTCGCGAACGCCGAGCCGGCCAGGCCCGCTCCGGCAACCACTCCGGACTTGAGGATTGAACGGCGATCGGTCCGCCCCTTCTCCATGATATCCTCCCATCGAGGTGCCCAGGACCCTCGTGCCAGGGTAACGTGCTGCTCATCCAAGCTGGCGAACGCGCAGCCGGAGAATCTGCCGGGTGGCTCGGGTGAGGCGTACGCGTTCGTCGATCCGCAGAGGTACGACCCAGATAGGCCCGAGTTGATCGCAGAGCACGACCAGCTTCTCGCGCTGAGCCGAGTCGATCTTCTCGTCGATCAGGAAATCCGAGATCTTCTTCATGCCGGTCATGCCCAAGGGGAAGAAGCGATCGCCGGGCCGTCGGGTTCGAGCCACCAGCGGCGGGTGGACGCTCTCGGCGTCGAGCCACTCCTCGTAGACACACTGTTCGCGATCCGCCTGCCGCCCGAGGTGTGTGCCGATGGTCGCTTCATCCGCTGGAAGACGGTCGGCCACGACCTCCAGGGCAAAGCCCGGCAGCGGGGTAGTGCCCTCGGCCGCCACCAGGACCTCTTCACCCGGCATCGCCGGAATGTGGCTGGCCGATGCCCGCTGCAATACCAGTCGCGCGTACCGCCGGACGGCCTTGAACCCGCCGGGGAGATCCAGTGACTTGCTGCCATCCTGGCCGGCGGCCAAGTCCGCCACGGCGTTCAGATGACCGAAAGTCAGTTCACCTTCGGGGAAGCCCATCTTGAGCAATGCCCGGCGGATGAGCTGCGTCTGGATCGCCCGGGGCTTGCGAACCAGCGGCGGGCAGTGCAGTACCAATTCGCAATCGTTGTGCTCGATGACGAAGGCGTCCAGCGTACGCTCCGAGGTTTCCGCCAGGTAGGCGTTGATGGCTCGGGCCTGCTCGCCCAGTCGGATCAGCGCTTCCTCGATCTGCGGGTTGAAGCGCTCGCGGAGGAAGGGCAGGACCTCGTTGCGAATTCGATTCCGGGTGTGCTGGTCTGAAAGGTTGGAGGCGTCCTGCCGGTACTCGATGCCCCGGTTCCGGAGGTAATCCTCGATCTCCGTCCGTCGGAACGCCAGCAGCGGCCGGATAATCCGAATGTCGCTCCCCTCTCTGAGTGGCCGCCGCGGGCGGATGCCGGCCAGCCCCTGGGTGCCCGTCCCGCGGATGATCCGGTGCAGGATGGTCTCAGCGTTGTCGTCCGCGTGATGGGCCAGGGCCACGACCTGAAGACCCTTGAGCAGGCAGATCCGCTCGAAGAACTCGTAGCGGCACACACGCCCGGCCTGCTCGATGGACAGCGATTCGGCCTGTGCCCGCTCGGCCACGTCGGCCGTATCCACGACCACGGGCAGACGCAAGTGGCGAGCCAGTTCGGCCACGAAGGCGGCGTCACCGTCGGCCTCCGCGCCTCGCAGTCGATGGTTCAAGTGGGCCACGTGCAGCGGCACCGACCAGCCGGACTGCTCGTTCAGCCAGCAGAACAGGTAGAGCATCGCCACGGAGTCCGGCCCGCCGGAAACGCCGAGCAGTACTCCCTCTTCGGGATCCAGCCGGCATTCACCGGTGACCGCCTGCATGAATCGTGTTTCGAGATCGGATCGAGGCATTGCTAGGTCAGACGTGCATGGGTTCCATCACACCACGGCTTGTTGCTGCTCTGATGGCACTGACAGATCGCCTTCCTGCCGGGCTCGGTGACCTCGACGGCGATGGGCCCGACCCCGGTCCCCTCCCGGGCGTGGGTCCCATCGCAATACGGCAGCTTGGCGGACAGGCCACATTGACAGTAGAACTTCTTTCCCGGGGTCTCTTCGACGATGATGGGACGGGTCCCGTGCTTGGGATTGGCCATGGCTGCTCCTTTCACGGATGCTGCATTGGGCACTGTGCCGCCACGATCCAGACCTAGAATTGTATCCTCTGGTCTAGCCGCGGACAATGCTTCGTTTCCGGCGAACGTCCGCCGGCCGCTGGTCGTCATTCGGGCGATCGCGCTTCGCTGAGCGTCTGCCGGCCATCGCGCACGACGAAACGCGCATCGCCCTGCTCAAGCCGGCCTGGGGGGCGCTTGCCCGATCCTATGATGCTCCTGGCCGAGTCGCCGAGGTCTTCGCGCATCTGGTCGGCCAGGTTGGCCATCATGGCCACGACGTCGGGGTGCCGGTCCTTGACGTCGGTTGTCTCCCCGATGTCGCTATCCAGGTCGAAGAGGCTCAGTGGAATCTCGGCTTCCTTGTAGGCCACGGGTTTTCCCCCGGTGCCGCCCTGGCGCCCGCCCAGTGTCGGATAGCGGTGCGGGAAGTGCAGTTTCCATCGGCCCATGCGGACCGCATGCAGGGCCTCGCCCCAGTAGAAGAAGTACGCGGCTTGAGGTGACACTGCACCCTCCTGGCCCTGGATGAGCGGCCAGATGCTCTTGCCATCGATCTTGTGGGAAGGCAGGGTGGCACCGGTCAGTTGGGCGATCGTAGGCAGAATGTCGATGGTCATGGCCGGCGAACTGCACACCGAATCGGCGGGAACGGTTCCCGGCCACCACATGATCGTGGGTACGCGAAAACCGCCGTCGAAGGTCGAGCCCTTGCCTTCTCGTAACGGCCGGGCTGATCCGGCATGCTCGCCATAGCTCAGCCAGGGACCGTTGTCGGCGGTGAAGATCACCAGGGTGCGCTCCTCGAGGCGGTTTCGGCGGACGGCCTTCACCACCTCGCCGACAGACCAGTCCACCTCCATGACCACGTCGCCGAACAGGCCTCGCTGCGACTTGCCGGCGTACTTGTCGGAAACATGGAGAGGTACATGCACCATGGAGTGAGGGATGTAGAGAAAGAAAGGCCGGTCCTTATTGCGATCGATGAACTTGACGGCCCGCTCGGTGTACCAGGTCGTCAGCATCTTCTGCTCGCCGCCGGTCATCCCGGGTCGGACAATCCTGTTCCCGTCGATCAGGGGCAAATGGGGCCATTTCCTGTAACGCGCTTCCATCGGCAGGTCGGCGACATCTGGATGAAAGGGCCACATGTCGTTGGAGTACGGCAGTCCGAAGTACTCGTCAAAGCCGTGATTGGTTGGCAGGAACTTGGGATGGTGACCCAGATGCCACTTGCCGAAACACGCGGTGGCGTAGCCCTTCTGCTTGCAGATCTCGGCAAGGGTGACTTCACCAGCGCTGATGCCATGTTCGGCGCGTGGACCGAGGGCGCCCAGAATGCCGATTCGCACATTGTAGCAGCCGGTCATCAGCGAAGCTCGCGAGGCCGAGCAGACCGGCTGGCTGGCGTAGAAGCTGGTGAATCTGCGGCCTTCCCGGGCCAGTCGGTCGAGGTGGGGTGTCGCATAGCCCTGGGCTCCGAAGGGGCCGATGTCCGCGTAGCCCATGTCGTCGATGAAGATGAGCACGATGTTCGGCGGGGGCGGGGTTTGCTGAGCGCCCGGGCTTGCCGGCACATACGTCCATACCGCAAATACCACGATCAGCGACAGTCTCATTGTGGTTCCTCGGATTCCGTTTCTCGGCACCGCACGATCCCGGCCAGGACCGAACCGCGGCTCAGATGCCCCGGCCCATCGAGCAGGCCGAGTCTGGCCAGGGCATAGTATACAGCTTCCTTCGCGGACGTCGTCCTCTTGTCTCGGCTATTCTCGTCTGCGGCACCCGGATCATCGGTGGTGTCGCCCCGCCTTCCGTCTTCCTTGGCTTCCTTTGCCTGCTCTGTTGCCCTTGCCTTCCTCCATGCTTTCGCGCCTTGAGGCTGTCCAGCTCGCTTGACAGCCCCGGGTTGCCCGGGCAGACTGCGGTGAACTCACCTTTGTGGTCATGCCAATCGGGGACGAAAGGACGGTAACGATGTGCGCGATCGTGCTGTTGTCGAGCTGTCTTCTGACCGCCACCCCTGTCCAGCCCATGGGGCTTTACGATCTGACCTACGCCTTGCGTTTCGACGCCCAGGATGCCCGGCAGGTCGCCCGGGCGTGGGATCACTGTCATGCGGTGGCGACGCTCCAGGGCAACGTCAACCGGGAGGCGGCCAACCTGTACATCCGATTCGTCGAAGCTCACGGCATGAACATCGACGACTACTGGCTCAAGCGCATGTCCGAGCCCGGGCAATGGCTGCACGATCGGGCACGCGAGCCGATTCCGGACATTCTCGCCCTGGTCAACGCCTACCGCCGGTTCATCAAGGGTGTGGTGGTGTATGACCCGAACGTAACCGCGACCAGCAATCTGGCCTCGACCCTTGCGGGCATTGACGAGCTGATCGCCATTCGATACGACCCCGACGCGGACAGTCTCTACAGCAAGCTGGTGACCGGCGGCCCGCGATTGCCGGTGGTCAGGCGGCTGCTCAACGAGGACGGCAGCTCGATCTTCACCGGCAAGGGCACGATTCCCGGCACGGAGATTCCGTCGACCGGCAGTCCCAAATGCGACGCTTACCTGTGGCTGAAGCACTTCTACATCGACTCCGGCAAGGTGGACGCGACGTACGCCGGCTACTACATCGACCAGTACTGGCTCAAGAATCCCGCGGCGGCGTCGCCCAACCATCACACCCTGACCAATCACGACTTCTTCGTCGCGAGGAGGGGCTTCTTCTTCGACCTGAGCATCTGGGGAGACGAGACTCCGGTCGATGATCCGGGCCAGAGGCTGGGATGCGATCTGGCCACTTTCAAGGCTCTGCTGCTGAGCGCCTACCAGCGTGGCGGCAAGGAGCGGATGGTTCACATCGGGGGGTTCACTCCCTGGGCGTACAAGTACACGAACCACGCCAAGGCCGGCGGCAAGCACGAGGGGGTAGCGACCGAATGGGAGACCTCCAAGATCGTGAGTTCCTACAACGGCTACGTAGACGCCGACGCGATTGTCTTCGGGGCGATGGCCAACGGCTCGTTCTTCGCTCACTTCCCGCTCCGGAAGGAGTATCCGCAGAAGTGGGTCACGCACGAGGAGCTCGGCCGTCGCGGCTACCTGGCGCCGGACGGTGGGATTGACTTCGGCGGCCGTCAGTTCATCATCTTCTACGTGGGTGATTTCGATTCCGCCGCATGGATATACCAGTGGATGCCAGTACTGGGGGATCATCCGGACCGGGGGAAGGTGCCGATGATGTGGTCGATCAGTCCGGTGGCCGAGCGTCGGGCGGGCATGGCTTTGGACTACATGCGGCGAACGGCCACCTCCAAGGACTACTTTGTGGCCGCGGACAACGGGGCGGGATACCTCAACCCGGGTTCGCTTGAAGAGCCTCGCCCGTCGTCCGGCCTGCCCAGCGGCGTGGAGGCCTGGGCGAGGCACTGCGAACCGCTCTACCGGCGATGGGGCATGACCGTGACCGGCTTCGTCATTGACGGTTTTGCACCGGGTCTGAAGCGAGACGGGCTTGACGCCTACGCCCGGTTCAGCCCGAACGGCATTGTTCCGCAGGACATTCCCCCATCGCTGCTGCACGGCGACATGCCCGTCCTGCGTGCCGGCCACGATCTGGGAGACAGTCCCGGCGTCGCGGCAAGAACGGTTGTCGAGCGGGTTCGGCTGCGTGCGAAGCTCCCTTTTCACTGGTTTAGAGCAGTTTTAAAAGGTCCAGAGTGGTACAGAGCCGTGTACGAGAAGGCCCGGGCGTCTGATCCGAGGATAGAACTGCTTGACGCCCCGACCTTCTTCGAGCTGTACCGCATTCACCTTCGAGCGACGCCGGAGGCGGCCGCCGGCAAGCTGGACATTCCCCGGTAGCGGGCCAAGCTCAGTGGGCGGTCCGCGTGCTGGTGTCGCCCCAGTTGGCCAGGAGCTGGCAGATCTGGTCCTGGAGCGTGTTGCCGCCCCCGGAGTTGGGTTTGGTCTTTTGGGTATCGTTGCACAGCACGCTGAACACGTACTTCTGCTGGTTGGCTCCGATGACGTAGCCGCTGAGGGTGCTGACTCCGGCGATGTGGCCGGTCTTGGCGAACACTTTGCCTTTCATGGTTCGCATCCGCCTGGACAGGGTGCTTTCGGTCTCACCCGGCTCGGCCAGGTTGTCCCACCAGGTTTCCCGGGCGGGGTGGCGGTCCATATGCTGGAGGACGCGTACCAGGGCGGCGGCGGCGATGCGGTTTTCATGGCTCAAGCCGGAGCCATCGTCGATCACGTAGAGATCCTCGGTCAGCCCGAGGGTGCCCAGGAATTTGCGGACCGCGGCCTGGCCGTTCTCCAAGGTCCCCTGCCGAGGCGATTGGCCCGGTCCCTGGCAAGCTCCCAGCGACTTCAGGAGGGCCTCAGCGAACATGTTGATGCTGCTCTTGTTGATGCGCCAGAGGATATCCTTGAGTCTGGTTTCGCGGACGGCGATGACTTTGAGCGTGGCGGGCAGTTCCTCGCCTGGCTGGCGGATCTGCAGTCGTCTGGTCGTCCCGACGATTTCGACCCCCTGGCTGGCCAGGGCGGTCCGACAGGTGCTGGCGAAGAACTCGCCCGGATCGGTTACTGCGATGGAGAGCGGGTTATCCTCGCTGTTTCCTCTCGAAACGGAGCCACTCACGGAGATGGTCAGGGGGCCATTCCCGAGCCGTTTGACGGTGGGTTCGCCCTTTGCGGCGGTGACGGCCTTGTTCTGGAGTTTGATCCAAGGGATGTTCGGGATGAGCGTCACCTGGGCGGGTTTACCGACGCCTGCACCCCGTTTGATGATCACGTCCACGCAGTTGTCGTTGAAGTTGAGTCCCCCTACCGGAGCCGAGTACCAAGTCTGCAAGTTGAACCGTGACACCCAGTTAGGGTGCACGAACTGCTGTTCAAACGCGAAATCGTCGAAGAGCAGGTCGCCCTCGATGCGGCTGATTCCGGCGGCTTTCAGTTTAGCTGCCCATTGGTGGAAGTCGGCGGTCATCTGTTCCCTGGCCTGTTCAGCCAGCCGCGAATCGCCGAAGGACGGGTCGCCTGATCCGATAACAACGAGGTCCTTACCTCGCAGGGCGAGGACAGTCCGATAGCTGAAGTCGGGGGGCAGCAGGCAGAGGGCGGCGGCCGTCGTCACGAGCTTCTGATTGCTTGCCGGTTTGAGCAATTCCCTGCTGTTGTGCTCGAAGACGAGCTTGGGCCGGGCTCCTAGGGTTTCGATGCACACGCCGATGGTCATCTTTCCCCACTGGGTATCGTTCACCCGTGCGGCGATTTCTTCTCCCAGCGTTGTCTTGTCGGCCCCCGGGGCCGGGCTGGGGCACATGCCGGTCATGACCAACAACACCGCAAGGGACCCGCCGAGCGGGGAAGCCGAGATCCTTCTCATCCGCGAGACTCCCTGAAAACAGACTCTTGATTGCGCTGGTGATTGACCGCACCCCCAGCGATGGTTAGACTCTAATATCAGGAAGAGGAGTCTTACGCAAACGGAGTAAGGATCGTCGCCATGCCCTCCACGACGCAGCACGGCTCTCGGGTCGTCTACGTGGCGGGTCTTTCCGCCGGTGTACCGGACGCGGTTCAAGTCTGGCTCGACGAGCATCCGACCCAGCATTCGCCGGACATTTACGACGCTCTGGCGGCGCTGACCGGCCGTCAGCGCCCGGTGGCTCTGATTGTCAACCTTGAGGCCGTCGACTGGCAGGAGATGGACTTTTTCGACGTCGCCGCTCGTGTCAGCCGGGAGACTCGTGTGTATGTCGTCGGGCTGGATCACCATCGCTCCAAGATAGAGGCGGCGGTAGCCAAGGGGGCTCGCCGGTTTTCGTCGGAGGATCTGGCGGAGGATCTGGCCCGGCCGGCTCCCGGGTCGCAGCGAGCCGGTGTGGGTGACCTTTTGGCGGGCAGCCTGCGGGAGGCGACCAAGCGTGGAGTGCGGGCGGCGGTTGGCTCGCGGTTGCGGCAGACGGAGTTGGTCCTGGTTCCCAGGCCGGCCGAGGGTCCGGTGGATGAGCGGAGCGAGGTGGACGGAGGGGAGCCGTCGACCTGTTCGGTGAAGGAGGGGGCGGATCTGGTGTCGCCGCCCGTTCCGGTCTCGACCGAGGCCGGGGTTGAGGCCGGTTCTGTGCCGGCGGAGCCGGTCCGCGAGGAGCGTCCGAACGTGCGTCTTGTCGGTCTGGTCGAGGAGGCTCGTCCGCCAGCGAAGCCGGAGACCTCGGCGACTCCGTTTCCCTGGTCTCCGAGTCCGAGCAGGCCCAAGCGTATTCCCCCGGCGTCGGCGGGCAACAGGTCGCCGGTGCAGAGTGCTCCGCCCGTGGACGCCGCGAAGTCGACTTCGCCTGGGGAGCCAGGAGTTCCTTCGGCGGCTTCGCCCGCTCGGCTGGCCACTCCGCTGCCCGTGGAGTTGACTGCGGATGAGTTAGCGGCGCTGATGGCCAAGTCCAGCGAATCTGGGTCCACGTCACGGCAGGGGCGACAAGGATGAGGTTGCCGAGCAGTTTCTGGAACGTGACGGATCGGAGCCGCCTGGCGGTGGTCTGTGATCCTGGTGACCTGGCAGCTCAGCTTCGGGCTCGTTATCCGCAGTTCAACGTTATTGAGAGTCCGACCTATCTGGCCGGAATTGCCGCCCTGGCGAACCAGCCCGCCCGGGGGTTGCTGGTTGGTGTTGACCCGAATGCCCGGAAGCTCGAGTCGGCGGTAGCCGGTTTGCGGAAGGCGGCGGGCTCCTCCTCGCGGATTGTGCTGTGTTGTCGTCCGAGCGGGGAGCCAGCCGCTCGGAGCGTTCTGGGATCCGGGGCCGACGACTACCTGATCTATCCTCCGCGTGGTGAGGAGCTTGACGAGGCGTTGGGTCTGACCTCCCCGGCCGTTGCCGCCCGCCAGGCCTCGCTGCCGCTGGCGGCGACGACTCCCTCGTGGGAGGAGCTCACTGGTCTGGCCGAGGTGATGGCCCGGATGGGTGAAGGGCAGCGACCGCTTCTGGAGCGGCTTTGCCAGTGGATTGCCGGTTCGATGCGGACGGCTCACGTGCGGATTGCGACCGCGGACGAGTGTGTCCACGTAGGTGATCCGCAGGCCGATGCGGCCGTGGTCGAGACGATCATGGCGGGAGGCAAGACGTTGGGTCAGATCCTGGTGGGCGCCCGGCAGAAGTCTCCTTTTTCGCTGACCGAGATTGAGAAGCTCCGTCACTATGGCCAGCTGATTGCCCATCTGATTGAGGCCAGCGAGCAGCAGCAATCCTGGCAATCGCTGGCGATGATTGATGAAGTGACCGAGCTGCCCAATCGCCGATACCTGCTGCAGGCGTTGAGCGAGTTGTTGCAGAAGGCGGGTGCGCAGCGGTTTCGGGTGACGGTTTTGCTCTTTGACCTGGACGGTTTCAAGCACTTCAACGACACGTACGGGCATGCGGCCGGGGACGAGATCTTGCGGGACATCAGCCGGTTGTTCCGCCAGCACTGTCGGCAGCACGACATTGTGGCCCGGTATGGGGGAGACGAGTTCGTGGTTGTGTTCTGGGACGCGGACGAACCTCGGGTACCGGGCTCGAAGCATCCCACGGACGTGCTTGCGGTTCTTCGTCGAGCGAAGGAAGCGATTCACTCTCACGCCTTCCCCAAGCTTGGGCCGGAAGCCCAAGGCTGCATCACCATCAGCGGCGGCCTGGCCACCTTTCCGTGGGATGCTCACGACGCGGAGAGTCTGGTTGAGCGTGCCGACGAAGCCCTGCTGCAGGCCAAGCGGGCGGGGAAGGACCGCATCCACATCGTTGGGCGTCAGGGTCCGGTGGATGAATCCGTTCCCGAGGAGGAGCGGCTTGCGGAAGACTAGCCGGCAAGTCAGAGGCCGATGGTGTTGTATCCCGCGTCGACGTAGAGATTCTCGCCGGTCACGCCGCTGGAGAGTTCGCTGATCAGATAGACGGCTGTCTTGCCGACCTCGTCGGTATCGATGTTTCGGCGGAGGGGGGCCTTTTTCTCGACCCAGTCGAACATCTCGTCGATGCCGCCGACGGCCATGGCGGAGAGTGTCCGGCAGGGTCCGGCGCTGAGGGTATTGACCCGGATCCGCTGGGAGCCGAGTTCGGCGGCGAGGTATCGGGTGCAGGCCTCGAGTGCCGCCTTGGCGACGCCCATGACGTTGTAACCGGGGATGACCTTTTCGGCGCCGTAGTAGCTCATGGCCAGGATTGATCCGCCGTCGGGCATGAGGAGTCGAGCGCGATTGGCGATACCGACGAGGGTGAAGGCGGAGATATCGAGGGCCTGGGAGAACACGTCGCGTGGCGTTTGGACGAACCGGCCGATCTGGAGGTAGTCCTTGTTCGCGAAGGCCAGGGAGTGGACGACGAAGTGGATAGTGCCGAACTGCTCGCGTGCGGCCGCGAACAGGGTATCGAGATCGGAATCGCGGCTGACGTCGCAGGGGTGGAGCCAGGGATCGGTGACGCCGCCGCTCTCGATGGTTTTGCGGGCGCGACGTTCCATTTTCTCTCCGGGCAGGTAGGAGAAGCCGCAGACGGCTCCATGTTCGATCAGATTGCGGGCGATATGCCAAGCGATGCTTCGCTCGTTGGCCACGCCGAAGACGATGCCCTTGCGTCCGTCCAGTAGCCCCATCGCGATGCTCCGTTGACTGGTCCAACCGGCCATGTAGCGGGTGCCGGGGCGTTCTGGATTGTCGTATTGGTGCGATGGTTTGGCAAGTGGGTTGGCCGTCCTGCCGTGGTTGAACGGGGCCAGGAGAAGGTCTATCATGGGTCGGTGGGTGTGCCCGAGGGACCGAGCAGGCGTGATCACCTTTTCGCTTCAGAGTGGCTCGAACGGCAACTCGATCTACGTCGAGGCTGGGGATGTGCGTTTGTTGTTCGACGCGGGGATTTCGGGGAAGGCGGCCGAGGGCCGGATGCGGGTTCACCGGCGTGATCTGGGTGACGTGGATGCGGTGCTGATTTCGCACGATCACGTTGACCACATTCGGGGGGCGGGGGTTTTCCAGCGCAAGTACGGTCTGCCGATCTACATGACCCAGGCGACGCATCGGGCCACGAACTGCGGCCTGGGCCCGCTGAGCGATGTGCGGTATTTCAAAGCCGGGCAGAGGTTGTGGTTCAGCGGGGTGGTCGTGCACACGATTCCGACGCCGCACGATGCGGCGGACGGTGTGGCCTTCATCGTGGAGCACGAGGGCAAGCGGCTGGGGATCATGACCGATCTGGGGCATCCGTTCCCGGATCTGGTTCGTCTGCTGCCGGGGCTGGACGCCTGCTACCTGGAGAGCAACTATGACCCGGAGATGCTTCGCACCGGTCCGTATCCACTGCAGCTGCAGGAGCGGATTCGGGGGTTGCACGGGCACCTGTCGAATCATGAAGCTGCGGAGCTGATCCAGGCTGCCCGTGGGAGGCTGAGATGGGTGGCCATTGCCCACCTGAGCGAGCACAACAACAAGCCGCAGCTGGCCCTGGAGACACACCGGCAGTACCTAGGCAAGTCGTTTCCGCTTCACGTGGCCTCGCGACACGAAGTCAGCCCGATTCTGGAAGTCCTCTGACCCGGGGTGTGGGCAGGTGATGGTTTTCGGGCGCCAAACGAAGCCAATTGAGCCTTCGGCGGTTGGCACTCAGCCTTCGGTGGTTGGCCGGCGTGGTGGGCACCAATCTGGTTGGCGGCCGGGGTGGGGTGATGAGTCGGGGGTGAGCGATGGCGGGTAGTGCGGCGAGGTGGGGTGCAGGGGCTTGTCCGAGTAGATTGGGTGAGACAGAGAAGCGACTTGAATCAGCACCGGTGAGACGCCGGTGCCGCACCTCCTGACAGAGGCTTTAGAGGCTTGGGGCTGGCGGCCAGCCTGGGGAGGCGAGGCAAGGGTGTTGGAGTTTGATGGGGTGAGGGGAGGGATTACGTGGTTGGGGTGTTGGCTCACGGGTGATGAGGCCGTTGGGGCGCAGGGGGCGGCGTGTGGGGGTGGATCGACCGGTTCCGGGCTGGCAGGGGTTTGGCCCGAGCTTTCGGATCGGGTTTTCTGGAGCGTTTCGAGGTACCTGAGGTCGTGGCGGAGCTGGCGATTGATCATACTCTCGTAACGGATGAGCTTATCGAGGTCGTCGTTGCTGGGGAGGGCCAGGGACTGGGCGTCGGGGGGTTTGGGCATGAATGGGCTCAGGCTGGCGGCGTACTGGTAGGCAGGGTGGTTAGCGTTATCGCGGCGGGCCATGATGCACGCGGTCTCATGGCGGTAGGCTCGCCTGAGTCGCCACCAGGAGATGGCGACGCGCTGGACGATGAGGCTCTCGATGGGATGGCGTGGGAGGTATTGCTGATTCAGCTCGGAGAGCAGAGTGGTGAATTCGTCGAGGCTCTCATCGGGTTGATTGGGGGGCATGAGGATGGCCTGAGCGAGCAGGCCGTGCTGACAGGCGTTCTGGCGGGAGCGGGCCTTGCCTTGGGGAGTCCTGGGCCCGGTGGATTTGGCGGCGTTACGGCGATTGGCGTCGATTCTGCGTTGAGAAGAGGTTTTGAGTTGGGTCGAATCTACTGATTCTCTTGACATCGGAGCTCCTTTCGGTCTGCTGGGACGGTTTGGGTTTCGCGGCTTCCTTGTTCACAGAAGAACGTGGTGCGTGTCCCGGTCGAGAGCCGAAGGGCAGGACGGAAGGGGCGACGGCGAGAGGTCGACGTGAGGCGGGGCTGTCGGGTTTAACGAAGGTGGTGGGCGAGGGCGGCGAGTGCGTTTTGGGGTCGTCTGCGGCGTGTGTTGTCGGGCTTGATTCGCCGGCGGATGCGGGTACCGTATGGCTGACTGATGGACGAGGGCGCGGATGATGAGATGCGAGGCAGCCTTACTGGCCGGTGCGATTCTGTTCTACGGCTCGTCGTGCGGTCAGGACCAAGGCAAGCCGGCCGGTGCACGCGGGCCGCTGACGCTGAGGATCATGGCTCCGTCGGACGGTTACCAGACGGTGCAGGAAGTGGCGTATCTTCTGGGCCGCACGAATCCGGGGGTTCAGGTCAAGGTTGGGGATATGGCGGTTGAGGTCTACTCGACCGGCGGCTTTGCCCGCGACGGCATTCCTCTTGAGATGGGCGAGAACACGATTGAAGTTGTGGCGACGGACGCGACCGGTCAGCGTGTGATCCGCAGCGTCAGGGTGATTCGCAAGGAGCCGCAGCCGGAACCGCCGCCGAGCGTGCTGAGGGTGGTCGAGCCCGCTGACGATATCGCCCTGCTGCCGGGTGAGACGCTCTCGATCCGGGCGGTAGGCCCTCCCGGCGGCACCGGCTTTGCCACCTGCTTCGGCGGCGAGGCCAAGCTAGCGCTGACCGAGGCCCGGAACGATCGGGGGGAACCGACGGGCAGCTACTCGGCGACGGTGAAGGCCCCGGCCAGAGGCAGCGGCAAGGCTGCGGTGGTGGCCGTGTCGCTGCGTCGGGCGAAGAACGGTCCGACGATGGAAGCGAAGTCGAAGGGCACGGTGGACGTTTGGGATCCTCTCGCGGTTCAGGTTGGCGAATGCCGGGATGATCGATCGGGGATCACGATGGGCCTGCACTCGGTTCGTCTGGGGGGCCCCTACCTGGCCCGCATTCCGCGTGGGGTCCGGTTTGAGATTGTCGGCCGGCAGGGAGGGAACTACAGGATCCGGCTCTCGAGGTCCCGCAGCGGCTGGATTCCGGTCGAGGACGTGGCCCGGCTGCCGGAAGGGACGCTGGTGCCGCACAACTACTTCACTTCTTGCGAGATCAACGGTGACGAGCAGCACGACCGGGTGACCGTACCGTTACTGGAGAAGGTTGTAGTAGCGGTCACCTCCGAGAGCGAGCCGCTCAACAAGCTCTACCTGGATTTCTTCAACACGCACGATGCGCTCACCTGGATCAGTCACAAGACTGGCGCCCGGGTGGTGGGTACGATCACGGGGGAGCAGATGGAGGACGACTGGTACCGGCTCACGGTCCCGCTCAAGTGTAAGCAGATCTGGGGCTACTGGCTGGAGACCGACGGCAAGTCGCTGACCCTGGTCATTCGTCGTCCGCCGGCCCTCGCCGCCGAGCCGGCCTCGCCGCTGAAGGGGCTGATGTTTGCCCTGGAAGCCGGGCATGGTGGTTCGAGCGACGGTGCCGTTGGGCACATGGGCACGAAGGAGAAGGACGTCAATGCGGCCGCGGTTGCCGCTCTCAAGGGGGTGCTCGAAGGGCGTGGAGCGACGACGATACTGGTGCGGCCGGGCGACACCAACCCGACGCTGACGGCTCGGGTGGAGGCGGCGAACGAGGTGAACGCCGACTTCTACGTGGCCGTCCACGCCAACGCAGCGGGCAACGGGCGCGGTTTCCTGAAGGTTTCGGGTACGAGCACGTACTACAGGGACAAGCATTGCCGTCTACTGGCTCAACTGGTGTACAACGGGCTGCTCGGTCTGGGGTGGAACGAATTTGGGGTGGTGGGCAACTTTGCGTACTCGCCGCTGCAGAACACGAAAATGCCGAGCATGCTGATCGAGCAGGCGTTCATGTCGAACCCGGCCGACGAGGCCCGGTTGCTCGATTCGACCTACCAGCAGCAGCAGGCCGAGGCGGTGGCCGACTCGCTGGAGCAGTTTCTGAGGCGGGTGCGAGAGTGAGCTTGGGGATGGGTAGTGGCGGGGAAGGCGGTGGTTGGTTGGCGGAGGCTCTTGCCAAGTCTTGACTGCCGGGGTAATATGCAGCTGTTGGTGGTGGTGGCGTGGCGGCGAGGGCACGTTCGCGGCGGCGACACAGACGATGTAATTCCTTGCACGGCAAGGACTTCTGGCCCGTGGTGCAATTGGTAGCACGCCTGACTCTGGATCAGGAAGTTCTAGGTTCGATTCCTAGCGGGCCAGTGAACACGCAACAAGCGCCGAGCGTCAGGCTTAGCGTACCTTTCGGGTGCAGGAAGGTGCGGGATCTGAACCTATGGTCATCCGGAACAGCACCGGATTCGCCGGTTTCGGAGGACGCGTTCACGGCAAGTCTGAAGCGTCACAACACCCGCCCGGTTACGGCCTTTATTAGCCCAGGGGATAGGTTGTCGTCGCGCTCCTATCAAGGGCGTGCACCTCGGTCCGTGGAACCCTGCGAGGGCCGCTTCGCTCACCCGAAGGGGAGAGGGACTGGCGTCAAGGGTGGAGAAGGGACTGCAGCCGGTGGGGAGCGGGCTGTAGCGGGCACGCGGGGCACCTCCGCCGAAGAACGGGCAAAGGTGATCGAGGTCTGGCTGAACCGGATGGGCCGGGAACTGGAGTGGATACGACAGGCGAGTATGTTCATGCCGGCGGGACGCAGGAAGCGACCCGGGCTTCGCATCGCTTTGGGGCCAAGGACAACCTGAA
This sequence comes from Planctomycetota bacterium, assembly GCA_022711465.1. Classification (GTDB taxonomy): domain Bacteria; phylum Planctomycetota; class Phycisphaerae; order UBA1845; family PWPN01; genus JAGNEZ01. The sequence continues at coordinate 66,909 of JAKLEZ010000004.1, forward strand.
GACGGCGAGCCGGGAGTGAGAAGCAGGCGGCGCGGTAGTGGGCTGTTCATACCGAGACGAGCGGCGTCTGGTGGCCGGACACTCGCATGATCGGGAGGATCAGGACTCTTGTCGCACGATTCGTTTCATGACTTGGAGACTGCCATGGGGATGCTCATGGATTGGCGTTGCAGGCGTGCAGGCATCCGGTATACTGGTGTTTTGGTCCTGATGCGTCAGTTTGAAGGAAGGTGTCTCCGGCCGACACGTTCCTATCGACGCACCCTCCGGCCTACCGACCCGCGTCGTGGCGTTGAGGATCGGGGTGATGATCTGCCCGTATTGTGTCCGTGAAGTCTCGTTCAAGCTATCCCGAGCGGGAGCGACCGTCATCTCCGATGAGCCCGTCGTGGGGCAGCAACAGCAGGATTTTCCCGGTTCAGCGGGTCAGGCGTATCGCTGCTCGGCGTGCAACCGCGAGATTCCCACGATGTTCGTTCGTGACTACCACCGCTATCCGCTGGTGGTAGGCAGCGGGGTTGGTTTTTCCGGTCACGGCAAGACGGTCTTTTTCGCATCCATGCTCCACGCCTTGCGGGATCATCGCCTAGCCGAGGCGTGGCCGCGGTTTTTCAGTCTGGCTCTGGACGATGCCAGCCTGACTACTGTGGTAGGCAACATGAACAGGCTTCAGAGCGGGGTGCTGCCGGAAGCCACGCCGCAGACTTTTGAGAATCCAACGCTTCTTCGGCTGAACAACCTTCCGCATCTGGGCAGTGCGGTGCTCTGCATGTACGACAACGGTGGCGAGGTATTCCGGTCGGGGGGCGGCATTCAGCAGTATGCGCACTACCTGGTTCACGCCCACACGGTCCTGTTCATGATCAGCATTCCCCGGCTCCGTGAACAGGATGACCTACCGACGGCCATGTTCTCGCTGTTGAACGCGTTCATCCTGGGCATTCAGCAACTAGGTGGAGACACCGAGCGGCAGCACCTGGTGATTGCATACACCATGGCGGATGTCATGCTCCCCGATCTGGCAGAATGGGAGGTTCTGAGAGAGCATATCAAGAGCGAATCCTATGATGATCTGGCCGACGTACGGGCGTATTTGCGGAAGATCTACGCCGTGTCCGGCCAGCTGCATCGGTACACGCAAGTTGGTCTGCGGGCGGCGGCGTTTCTGAACGCGGCCCTGGCGAACTTTGCCTCGGTGAGTTTCACGATCGTCTCTTCTCTGGGCGCGGCCCCCCAGGAGCGGCGGCTCACGACGCAGATTGCGCCGCGGCGAGTCCTGGACCCGATTCTGCTGCTCATCGCCAACTCTCTGACCAGGTGCAAGAGCTGCGGATCGACCGATGAATCGCCGCCGGCTTCGGCCCCGTCGGACTGGAAATCCCGCGCTCAGGATCTCCTCCGAGGCTCGTGGACCAAGGTCCGCGAGCGATTTCTGGAGTGAACGAGGATCGTCTTTGAGAGGTATGTGTCTTGCGTGACGGCCCGGCTACGGAAGTGGGACCCGCTGGTGTGATTCCCATGTCGGGAAGGGGCGTCGTCCATTGGTGGCGAAAGCTGACCGCCTCGCTGGACCGATCGCTGCCGGAGGATGCCAGTGCCGTTCCGAAGCTGCTGAGTCTGTTGCGGCAGACTCACAGGTCGATGGCTTTGGACGTCAGGGGCATGCTGTTGAGCTGGCTGGTTTTCTGGGGGGCGGCCCTGGGGGTGCTGATCGGTCTCATCCTGGTTGTCGGGCTGGCCAACTACCTGCTGAGCTGGATCTGTCTCTGGCCGCTGCTGCTATTCGCCGCCAATGCTTTCGGGGTATGCATTGTGTTGGGTGGTTTTGGAGGCATTGAAGCATCGCGGCGTGTTTCCTCGATGGACTACGTGATCTACGCGGCCTTGTGCGGGCTACCCTGGTTGTTTTACCGCCGCTACGATCTAGCCGGTTGGCTGTACGGTCACGGCTACGCGCACCCGACGATGATGTGGGTGCTGCACATGTTGATCCTGAGTATCGCCCTCGAAGCCGGCTGGCTGGCCTACCTGGCGAAACGCGAGGCCACTGTTCCTGAGATTGTCGGTGAGCTGCTGCGCCGTCTGTACATGAACAAGCTGAGGGCCCTGCTCACCGCACGGGTTCAGGGCCTGGACGGCGATGAAGAATCGGCGCCGGGGCAGGCGCTGTGCGGCCCCTGCCTATCGCGAGTGGAGTTGTACACCGACATGTCGCTGGGTGTTCGATACTATCGGTGCCGGTCCTGCCGTCGTGACTACCCGGATGGGGACGACTGGGAGTCCTTCGAGGAGGTCGTTGCCATCCTGCACCAGAAATGGAACTCTGCATCGATGGTCAAGGGCGGACGCCTCTACGTCAATGCCGACAAGCGGGGCGGGCTCTTTGATTTTGATCGGGTTGAGATCCACGAGGCCGACGACGTGCAAGTCGAGCGGTTCGTGATGGCGGTGTCGAACGACCCGGACGCTGAACGGCGTGGTCGCAGGCGGCGATGCACGATCAATCCTCAGATCAGCCTGTCGCAGCACACCGCCAACATGCTGGATGCCGTGTTCCAGGTGGCCAGGGCGCAGCATTCCGCACGCGCCCTGCAGGGCGAGGAAACGAGTGCGTAGGGGTTTGCCTCACACGAGGAGTGAAAGACCGTGCGAGCCATGGATCGCCACATTCGCTGGTTCAGTCTCGAGCTGACCACGATACCCAAGGTGCTGCTGGTCCTGGACGCCTCGGAAAGCGCGGAGGAATACGAGGAGGAGGTCCTCGGACTAGCCTCAGGCATCATCGCCGCCCTACCGCATTCCGATGCTGTTCGAGCGGCTTTCCTGGGCGGAACCGAGCTGTTCTCCGCCGAGGAGTTCTCCGCGGGCAAGACCGAGTTATGGAAGAAGAACCTGGGGCGCTGCAGCCTGATCAACCCGGTGCTCCGAGCAGCCTGCCCGACCGAGGAGCATCGGGTCGTGATCATCGGGACGGGCACGATTTTCGACCTTGAGGATCAGGCCGAGATGCTTGGTCACCGGCTTCTTCTGGCCAGTGTGGGCCAGAGACTCGGGCCGGACGAGGGTTCCTGGTCCTCGTTAACGACTCGCCAGGCGGAGGAGGTGGTGGACCAGCTCTGGAGCCGGGTGACGGGCGTTACGATCAGCGGGCGGGGTCTATTGCCGATCTGCTGGGACCATGATGGGTACCGGCTGGCACTCGGCAGCGACGGGGCGGCGTTGCGACTCGAGGGAAGCGCGGAGCCCTCCACCCGCGTCGGCTTCCTCGCTCACGGGGACGGCCCACCCGCGGCGAGAGTCGCCTATGCCGACGGTCGGGAGGTCGAGGTGCCGCTGAAGACAGCGCGGTCTTTCGATCGCGAACTCCGGCCGGTGCGGTTGTTCACTGCCGAGGAAGCCCACCCGTTTTACCTGACTGCGACGGACGGGCCAGCGTGCGGACCCGCCGTCCTGCCCCGGATGTGTCGGTCGGCCGTACCGGACTGGTCCGGTTTCATCCTGGTAGCCGAATCGGCCGAGGGTCTGGCGGCTTATGCCTACCCCTGGGAGGTGATCGCGACCGGGCCGGATCGCGTGGCCGCCTATCAGCCCGGTGGCGTGGTCCCGATCGTCTTCGATCCACTCAGCCGTCAGTGGCGGGTACACCCTGAGCAGTCCATGGGCGGATGCCTGGAACTCGGAGGAGGCGTTTATGGCGTCGCCCTGTGATCGAACCGGCTTCCCCCTGCTGGCGATGCCGAAGCTAGGCGCGGCCATGCACCTGTTGCCCGTGACCAAGGTTCAGTTCGAGTGTTTTCTCGCGGAGCCGTGCGGCTTCGGTGACGAGTGGTACGAGGAAGTTCTGGAGACCAGTTGGCGAGTCTCGCCGGTGCGGGCCACTGAGGCCGATCGGGAAGGACTGTTCATGGCCGGCGTGATCCCGTCCGAAGTCGAGGCATTTGCCCAGTGGCTGGGGCCGAAGTGGCGAGTTCCCTCGGCGAAGGAATGGCGGCAGGCGTACACCTTGCTGAAGGCTGTGCCGTTTCCGCCCGACGGGCTGGAGGCATGGGCGGTTTCAGATCTGAACCCGCTTGCGGCGGCAACCTTGCGTCTGCTTGCACACCAGCTGAAGCCGAGGACATGGCTCGATCTCTCCCTGATGAGCGGTGCGCTGCTGGAATGGGTGAGTTTGGGAAATGAATGGGGTGGTTTAGGCGAACCCCGGCCGCAGTTCGCCTCATATCTCATCGATCCTCTTCGGAGTGATCCGATTCGGCCGATCCACCGTGACCGGCGGCTGAGAGATTTCGGAATGCGGCTCTGGTGCCCGCTGTAAGCGAGGTGGTACCTCCATGATCGAACTTCGAGCTGGCCAGATTCTGTACACGCGGCTGAGCAAGGATCGTTCGCGAAGCGGCAAGGACGGGTACCAGACGCTGTGCTGTACGCGAGCGATCATCTCTGACACTGAACTCCCGGAGATTGAGGCTCGCTTCCTGTACTTTCCGACCGAGACTTCGCCGCCCAAGCACGTGTTTTTTGGCACTCGTGGCGGGAAGCTGGTGCTGGCCCGGATCACTCGACTCGGGGAAACCGATGACCACGGCAGATTGATCAGCATCGCCCACGGGGTGGTGTTCGTCGCGGCGGACCTGATTCGAGCGGGCCTGCTTCCCCTTGCTGTCTTCGAGGTATTTCCGTTTCTCACCGACCTCCGAAGGGCTCTCGAGGTCGATCAAGGCCGATCGGGTGACGCTCCTCCGGTCACGATCGCGGTGCCTGATCCTGTTCCGCCGTCTGAAGCCGGGCGGTGGTCGCTGGAGGAGCTGCGCAAGCTGGCATTCTACGCTCTGCGTGCCCAACGACTGGCGGAGAAGAACACTGCCCTGGCGATGACAGGGTCGCCGGAGTCGATCCTGGCGGTCATGGGTGTTGCCCAGGCGATGCTTCCTCCGGCTCGCTACGGTGAGTGCCCGATGGACACCTACTTCGTGGACGCCCACAGGAACCCGTGCAATCTCCACGGGAACTACTGTTGGGCGGTTGGTCTTCCGGAGCCGCCTCGATTCGGCAATTTCATTATGGTCGATGCCGAGAAATGCCGGATCAACGACAACCCTTCCTGGAAACCTGCCGACGCCTACGAATGCTGGCTGGCCGCCAAGCTGGCGGCCGGTCGCCTGGATGAGATTGTCCGCGACAAGGGGGGAGTCGATCACGTATCGCGGGCTCTGGCAGGCGAGTCTCTGGGTGAGGCGGTACCTCCGAGGGTTATCGAGGAAGTGTGCAGGGCCGGGCCAGAGCTCGTACGGAGTGGGCTGCGGGACCGCATGGCCCGGCTGATTGGCGGCGTCCTGGCCGATCGACTGGTTGATTCAGTCATGGCGGGCATGACTCCGGCTGAGATGCTGGAGCGTCTGGGCGGTGGCTTTGAGGCCGCGGCACTCCTTCAGCATCTTTTCGAGCACTACGCGGCCAACCGATTCCGGCGTCCGGCGGCCGAGGAGCTGAAGGCCCTGGGTTCTGTTCTCGAGGCCCATCCCCGACGGAAGCTTCAGCTTCTCTGGGCAGCTTGGGGAGGTGAAGACGCCGCGATCCAGCGAGCCGGGAGAGCCTTTGACGACGCCGGCTATGAGCAGGCGTGCGTTTTGTTTCTCGATTATGGTCTGCCCGAGGTGCTTGGGCTGGTTCAGCCGGGGCGCGGCACGGCTTTCCTTCGCGGCTACCTGGCCAGTGACAGGGCTCATGCCATACCCCTGCCCGGGCTGGTGGATCGTCTGCTTCAAGCCGGCGAGGACGCGGCACTTGATTTGCTGGAGCCTCGGCTGGCTCGACTGCCGCTGGAGGACTTGAAGGAGCTGCGCCGTCTCTGCAAGCGAATGAAGAGCAAGAGGAGCCTGTTCAAGGAGACACTTGAGAGCGCGTACAGGGAGGCTCTGAAGGAACGAGGGCTCTTTGCCCAGTTACGTCACAAGTTTGGCATGTGACCTCAGCAGGAAGAACCACGATGTCACCGATGTTCTGTCCTTACTGTGTGCGCAAAGTGACGTTCAAGCTCACCGCGGCCGGCCCTTCGGGAGTGTCCGATGGGCCCGTCCCGGCGAGTGCCGTTCCTGGTCCCGCGGGGTCGGGCAATCGTGGCGACAGCGTCTATCGCTGCCCGGAGTGCAACGAAGAAATACCCAGGATGTACGTGCGGGACTACCGCAAGTGCCCGCCGGTTGTGGGCAACTTCGTTGGGTTCACCAAGCACGGCAAGACGGTATTGCTGGCCTCCCTGCTGCATGAAATGCGCAGTGATCGCCTGGCCCAGGCATGGAAGCACTTCCACAGCCTGGCGCTTGACGATCCGAGCCTGCAGACGGTTTTGAGCAACATGGCCAAATTACGGGAGGGAATTTTGCCCGAGGCCACCGCTGCGGGTGGCAATTTCACTCGACCCACGTTGCTGCGGCTGGCCAACGTGCCGACCCTGGGCGGTTCGACGCTCTGCCTGTACGACGTGGGTGGTGAGACGTTTATATCCGGCCAGAGCATCGGACAATACGCTCGATTCCTATCCCAGGCCAGAACGGTGCTATTCCTGGTGAGCCTGAGCACACTGGAGCGACAGTATCCCACGCTCAGCGATGGCCTGCACCACCTGTTGGGCGCCTATGTATTAGGTCTGAACAACAGCCTGCAAGGCGACACGCGAAGCCAGCACCTGGTTGTGGTGTACACCAAAGCGGATGAGCTGATCGCTTCCCATCTGGCTATGAAACCTGCGCTGCAGGAGTACATTCGCCACGAGGATTCGGACGAACTGAAGGATCCCAAGAAGTACCTAGCCAAGGTGTTCGCGGTTTCCCAGGAATTGCAGCGGTTCACGCAGGACGAACTGAAAGCCCAGTTGTTTCTGAACACTGCCCGAGACAGTTTCGCCTCGGTGAGCTTTGCGATCGTCTCGGCGCTTGGGGCCAGCCCGGACACCGGCAAAGGACGACTGACCACCCAGATCGCGCCGCGTCGCGTGCTGGACCCGCTGCTGCTGATGATGCTCAAGGGCAAGCTGCCGATCTCGGAAGAGGAGGACGAAGAGGAGGAGGACGACGAAGGCGATGTGATTCCCGCAAGGCCCTGGACTGTGGGGCGGCTTTTGGGGACAGGTGGCGTCGTTGCCGCCATCCTGGCGGTCCTGGCGGTGACCGGGCTGCTCATCAGCATGGCCGTTCGGGGCAAGCCGGACGGATCGGCCGCGAAACCGGTTCCGCAGGTCGTCGATCGAGGGCAGCCGGGCAAGGCCGGCCCGGTGACACCTCAGCCGTTTCAGCCGAAACCCTCGCCCGGAGCCACTCAGGGCGGCTCAAGGACGAATCAAGTCCCGCGGGTGCAGAGAGAAGCCACGCGAGGACGAATTGGTGGAAGTGTCTCTCCCGGGGTTTCCCGAGGCCCGGTCCTACCACCCAGAACAGCGGGGCAGGTAACCTCGGTCACTCGCGGAGGTGGTTCAACTACGGTGACGATCACGCTTGGCGAGCGAGATGGTGTACGTCGCGGTGAGCAGCTGACCGTTCAGGCCAAGCGGCATCCCATTCCGGACCCGATGAAGGCGGGCGGGGTGCTTGGTTTCGAGGAGTACGCTGTCAGGGTTGTGGCCGTTGCGGCCGACACGTGTCAGGCTGAACTGCTGGACAGCGCTCAGGCGGCGTTGCCGGCCGGCGGCGACGCGGTATCGCGTGGCGTTCTTGGGCCAGGCAGGTCCCCCGAGGACACCATCAGGTTGCCGTCGGGAAGACGTCGGCGATAGCGGTCGTCGGAGCGAGGTGGGTCTGTTCTGTCCAATGAACGAGGGCGCAGAGTCCAAGCGAGTCGACGATGTCGGGGCATGGGGTGAAGAGGACCGCGGCAGCCCGCTGCCTGCAGAAATCGCGGATTGCCTGGGTCGGGGCCTTTGCGGCGTAGAGATCGGACAGCGTCTTGCGCAAGCCGGGCGTGTCGGCCAGACGCTCGCCCAAGGGGCTGAACAGGCAGACGTGGCGGCACGCGGTACAACCTGCCCATGGGCGGCCATCTGCGTTCATGGCTTCGTCGATATGCTGTCGCAGCTGGTGGGCCTGGGATGGCGAGGCGGTTCCTGTCTGCCGTGATTGATGGACCAGGTCGATGAGGCTCTGGACGACATGCTGGATTGTGCGCAGGGTCGCTCGGTTGGAGCCGTGCAGTGCCCACAGTGTGCTTTCGCAGGCGGTGATGAAAACACACCAGGCCAGGGCTTCATCCTCCGTCTGGCTCCTGCGGCTCCGTTGCCGATGCGGGGCCAGCTGTTCGATCAGTCGCGGCCACGCAGTGATGGCCGCTTCGGGGTCGTAGGCGCACGACAGGGCGTAGGCCCAGAGGGTCTCGAAGACACCGCGGCCGGCGACCAGCCGGCGGGCCTCTGCCCCGAACGCGCAGATCTCGCGGCAGCGGCGGCAGCCATGCCATGGGCGAAAGACCTTTTCATGCTGGATCATCACTCTTTCGGCAGCAGTCTTGACATCGTGATTGCCGGCGGGTCGCGCGTGGACGTATCGCGGTATGCGGACAAGGGCGGGCATTTCGCAGCCCTCGGCGTAGGCGACGGCCTCGCCCCGCCGGAGACTGGTCACGGCCATTTTCTGTCGGCCGATGAGATTCATAGCCCCGCCCATGAGATCGCGATCATCCGTGGCGACGATTCGGTGCATCACCTTGAGATTCGTGTTCTTGATCATGTCGTCCGCGAGCTTTGCGGGGATCTGCTCGGCGACCAGGAGCCCCTCGCCGTAGGCCCGTATCTCGGCCAACATATTGCAGAACGTCTCGACCGCCTTGCCTTTCGGGTTGGCGCTCTCGGCGGAGGAAGTGTCGGTCGACGTGCGGGAGAGCAGCCGGTGAGCCTCTTCGATGAGGGTGACATGCTCGAGTCCGGGCTGTTCGCCGCGGCGTTCAAGCGTCTCGTACAGGCGCATCAGCAGGAGGCCCATGAAGAAGGCTTTTTCCTCGTCGCTGCCGAGATGGGCGATTTCGAGAACGGTGGGACGACTCAGGAGATCCTCGAACGGAACGGAGCGGGGGCAATCGAACGTCTGCCCCTTCTGGCCGATCCGCAGCGTGTCCACGCGAGCCTGCAGCCCCGCGGTCACGTCCATGCGAATACGGCTCTCGTAGCCGAGTTGGTCGACCACTTCGCCGATGGTTCGATGAAGATCGCTCAGTGTCGGGAACGCCAGGGGCGGAGGCTCGTCGCTGGCAGGGTCGGCCTCGGGATGATGGACGACCAGCATGTCCCAACCGCGCTCCTCGTAGATGCGGTGGAGTGATCGCTCCAGCACGTAGGGCATTGGCGGGTAGAGGATGAATGCCGCGTTGAAGACCGCGTAGAGAAGAGAGATGTGCTGTTGGGGGATTGTTCCCGGGGCGAATTCGAAGGGATTCAACGGGAACGGAGCCACTTGTGCCAGGCCGGGGGTGAAGACCTGCAGATCCTCGAAGCCGGGCACGCCGAGGAGGTTGCGGTATTGAGCCTTGGCCGGCTCGATGACCATGAAGGGCACGCGATGCCGAGTCCACAACTGGTGCACGAGGTGAAGAGCGGTGTTGGTTTTTCCGCCCCCGGTCACGCCGACGATCAAGGCATGGCGGGTGAGATCATCGAGGTCGATGCTGAACCGTCGCCCGGTGGATCCGGCATGGCCGATGATCTCGCCGAGGTCGATGGCTTTGCGGTCAGCACTCTCGAGGTCGACTGAAAACTCACGGGGCGTCTTGATACAGAAACCGCACACTTCCCTTCGCGGCAGTTCGGCGAGCAGCCCAGCCTCCGAGCTGGTGAGCACGGTCTGATCGCAGAGAGCGCCGAGCCCGAGAGGGTTCGGCCGACCGGCGGTTGTTCGGCCGGCGCGGAGTTGTCGCAAATCGGCGATGGCCGCATCGGGCGGTTCATGGCGGAGAATCGTGACCGGTTGGGGTTTGGATCGGGCGCCGGCGAACACGGCACGAAGCAACGAGGCGGCCTGATCGAGCTGTCCGGCTTCGGAGGCTGCGAGCAGCGTGCTGGCCTTCCACATGCCTTCGCGGAGGCCGGCGGCCATTTTCTCATGGGCGGACTCCATGAGCTGTTCCTGGTATTGAGCGAGTCGATCGAGGCGCTGGCGTTGCTCGCTCTGGATGCTGGTCTGCTGCCCGCTTTCGGACCACGAGACATGCTGGTGGATCAGGTTGATGCGGAGGCTGAGGTCCTGGAAGGCGGAGTCGACGTCGGCCGTGGAGACAGGTGAAGCATCGAGGCAATAGCAGTAGTCGGTTCCGGACAATGCCCTGACCAGCTGGTCCACCGGGCAGAATCGCTCGACATCTGGGGCTTCCGGCCAGGGATGGCCGACCATGGAAAGAGCGACGCGCATGGCCGCGAGCCGCTTGAGGACGGGAGCGAAGTCTTCTTCGCTGCGGAGGGGGCGGAGGTCGAGTTCGGCATAGGCGCTCAGCAGGCACGTTTGCAGGGAACGGAAGGCGATGGCGGCCCGGCTGATTGCGTCGTACTCGGAGGCGGCTTCAGCTCTGACGCCCCAGTAGATTTCCACTTCCGGGCCGGAGTTCAACAGGAGATACAGGGCCGAAGCGGCTCCCCCGGCGAGACCGGTCAGAACGCGGCCTGCGGGCCCCGCGAGGGACTCGTCTTTTCGTCTGCGCAGACCGCCCTGCACCGCCATTCCCCGGCATCGCGCCAGCATGACGGCGTACGGGGCGTGGCCGCCGGGGGTGAATACCATGGCGGGATCGCGGTACAACCGGGCGGCGGGCGGCGATGGGTGGATTGGGAGGCCTATTCCCTGGAGGTCGTGCCCTTCCCAGAAAGCGATCTCGTGCTGGAAATCGGGACGCAACGTCCCGGTCGTCGAAACCACGGGAGTCGACAAAGCGTTTGGTCCAGGCGGGCGAACCTCGGCGGCAGCGGCCTCAGACGCCTCCGAGGGACTGGTGGCGCGAGTTGAAGGGGTCGGAGGGTGTCCGGTCGATGGCGGTCCAGGACGGAAGCCGCCGTAAGCTGGGTTGCCTGGTCCGGTGTTCATGCGGTCGAATCCCCTGGTTAGTTGACTGTCTCAGCAGTGACCGAGCTTCACGTTCTCACCGGCGTATTCTCGGAGTTACGGGGCGTCGGCCTCGCTGGGCCTCGTTCTGTTTAGCGGCCTCATTGATTTTTTGAATCAGTTTGCGGGCTTCGGCGGCCTCCGCAGAGGCCGGAGCCTCACGAAGGACCGTGTAGCACTCTGTCCGAGCCTTGTCGTACTGCTGATTCTTGAGGAACGCGCCCGCCGCTACGAGCCGCTCCTTGAGTTTTTCCGGCGGTTCGCGTTCGCGGGCAGGTTTTTTTGCCACTCCGCCTTGGGCCGAGGGTTGCGTGGCCAGACGGAGCAGCTCCGGGTTACCGGGCAACACGAGTTCGCTGATGAGCCTGGAGTAGACACTGCGGGTGGCCATGTTCTTCCCCGCCTGATCGCTGAGCGTGATCTGGCCGTTGGGCTTCTCGAAGAAAGCTGAGATACGGAACAGCATGGGGGCATTGCCGCCGGCCCAGTTGGTTGCCGCCAAGTGATGATCTCCGTACGCCATGCGGGCCAGACTGCCGCTGGCCACCTGCTCGCTGTTGTTGGTCACGACTGGCTTGTCGTCGATGGTCACCTGGTTCGGATACCAGGCACTGCCCGAACCGGTACAGAGCAACTCGGACCACGTGGACTGGGCGTCGGGCCAGGCCAGGATCAGGTCCTTGAGGGCCCTCGCGGTCATTTCGACCTGCAGCATCTGCATCTGATTAGCGGTCTCGGTGAAGAACTCGCAGCTGGTCCGCAGTCGGACCTCTACATCTGCGGCGGACAAGTTTGCGGTGACCGAATCGATGGCGCGGCCGACGTTGTGCCACACGAGGCTGAGCTGGGTCGTTTGTCGCGCGGAGTTGAGTGGCGTGTGGCTTGCCACAACGATTCTGCTATCGGGGAAGACCCAGATGGACTCGCCACGGGAACCGGCCTTGACCAGAACGAGGACGTCACCGATTTCAGCCAGGCTGCCGAGTGCCTGCAGGGCTTTCTTGACCGGGTCCATCTTCAGGACGACGCCGAGGTTGCCCTCGAGACCGGAACGGAAGCCGTAATCCGAGGCATGGAGACCAGTGCGAAGGACTCCGCGGGCGCTTCGTCCGGCTGGCCCATTCTGACGATCTTCGAGTCGCAGCTCGATGCTGCATCCGCCCGGCGTGTTCTCCATGCTGACAGAGAGCTCCACTGGGGCCTGCCCGCGCGGCGCCCATGGCGGCCAGCCCGCGGCGGCGGCGGCCGCCGCCATTGCATCGCGAACCTCCTTTTCACCGATCTTCACCTCTGGAGAGATCTTAACCGGGCCCAGGGCGACCTGGTAGCGTGGGCTGTCTCGCGATGGGATGACGGCATTCAGTCTGCCCTCGCTGTCGCGTTCCTCGGCCTGGCCTTCGATCAACTCGCAGATGGACAGCTTTTCCTGGACGGCGGCCACCTTCAGCCGGCCGACCACGTCGCGTTTGGTGACCGGTGGGCGGCCGGGGCCGGCCGGATCGGGCCCCTTTCCCGTTGTGCGAACGATATCCAGGGTGTCGTTGTTCTTGATGCCGCTGGTTGATCCGAGGTTGATGTAGACCTTGTTGCCGCTGACCTTGGCGATGGCTCCTGTCGGCTGGGTACTGTCATCCTGCAGTTGGCCCAGCAGATCTCGGAGCGTGTCGGTGAGTGCGGTACTTGACTCCCCTTTTGTCGTGGATGCCCTGACGAGCAGCGTGGCGGTGACGGCGAGGATGATGTATTGGCTCCTGTGATTCACGGCAGGCCTCCTCTCATGAAGAACCAGACGGCCCGACCGCCGGCTGAGGCTCAAGACGTGCCCTTGGCGTGGACGAGACCCGCGAGGGGCTTCTGGCGGCGCGGTCACTCTGCAGGAGCCAGCGAGCCAGTTGTGTTGCGGGGCGGAGGACTGCGAAGCGTGCGGCCGTGCGAAACACCGACCGATCGCAGATGCAGTGAGCCAGACGAGGCCCGAGGCGACCGTAGATCGCGATGCCGATCCATCCCAGGGGCTGGCGGAGCAGCCACTCATCGCGGAAACGTCGCAGCAGGATGACTTCCGGGGCCTCTTCGTCTCCGCAGACTGCGGTGAGGACAAAGCACCCCGTGCGGGCGATTTCGGCGCCCTGTTCGTCGGTGATGCGGGTCACGTTGATGACGCCGCGCCAGGCGTAGCCCGATACCAGGATCCGGTCACCGAGGTCCAGGGTGCCTCGGAGCGCGCCGGCCAAGCGGCAGTTCACCACCTGGCCGTAGTCGGTTCGCAGCCGGAAGACGGTGGCAGGCGTGTTGTGTCCGAGGAAGCCGCCTCGTTCGGAGACCTGTTGGGGGAGACGGTCGACTGCGCCGCCGATGCTTCCGCCGCCGGGCATGTGACTGGTGTGTACGGGCATCCACATAGGGGCTGATTCCTCAATTTGCCGATCGCTGCGATCCGGCCATAGCTATGTAAGCCAGCCGCTCCATGAACGGTGGATGTGTGCGAAAGAGGCGCTCGGCCCAGAGGGTGCCGGCTTTCGGATCTCCCCCCGAGGCCAAACTGGCGATCAGATCGTCGATGCTGTACTGTTCGTTCTGGGTGAAACGGGAGCGTGCGTACCTTCCGACCGCAGCGAGTTCCCCTGGAAACAGGGCCAGGCTGGCCGCCAGTGCGGCCAGCACGCCTTGGGAATCACCGAGCACGTCGACCGTGCGCAGATCGGCCCGTCGTTCGACGAAGCGGCTGTAGCCCAGGCATGCCGCGACGACGAGGAGCAGCCAGAGGGTCAAGGCGACGGCGTAGAATGCGACCATCGACAGGAGCATGGCCAGGGCCAAGAGAACCAGGAGGCCGACCAGACAGCCCATTGGGCTACCTCGTGACATCATGACGAACATGGCGATCGGTCCGACTCCGGATCCCTGGGTCATCTGGCCGGCCGCCACGCGGAGCCGCCAAGCCAGGCCGAGCATTGCCTCCAGTGCGGCAAGAACCGGCCCGCTGACCGTGAAGAAGAACGTATCGAACAGCTGGAGATGGACGAGTTCGTGAACGAGAACGGCCTTGAGGGCCGAGGGGGAGCCGGACTGACGCATAGCGTCTGCCAACCCGGTGTTGACCCGCAGACGGCTGAACCGTGGACTGATGCCGAAGCTCCGGATGTTGGGGGCCGGGTCGTCGATCATGACCAGAGCCGGCCGGGGCAGGTTCATTTCTCGGCAAGCCTCGGCGAGCGGATCGAGGACTTCTCGCTCCTGGGGTGTGGCGGTTGCCTCCGTGACCAGCCGACCGGATCCGGGCAACGCCCACCGCAGGGCGACGATCAGGTAGACGGCTGATGCCGCCAGCCAGGCGAGGGTTGCACCGGTTTCTGATTCAGCTCCCCACATTGCGGTTGCAGCCCACCGGAAGCCGCCCAGCACACACACGAGGGTGAGGATTCCAAGCCCCAGGGATACGGCTCCGGCGATCGGAAGAGCGGAAGGCAGGGTGAGGGCCGGCCGGCTGGTTTGCTCTTCTGAGACGCCCGACGGCTCTTTGGCGGGTGATGGAAGCGGAGCTCGTTTTGAACGCACCTGTTCCTGGACCGTTCCCATCCAGACAGAGACCTGGCACTCGCGTGCGAACCGACCGGAGGTGACCCGTACGATGGCCTGGTGTTGGCCGAAGCCCGGCAGTTGGGTGGCATCTACGGCGAGCATGAGTTCGCGGCCCCTAGCGGTGGCAGAACCCAGCACCGCCTCGACCCACGGTTCGGATGTGGTCAGTTCGAAATCCACGTCGCCGTCGATCAGCCCGAGTACGGTGATGGAGCGCCATTCCGTGGCGCCCGGGGCGATGCGCCCGAAGTCGACGCTCGGACGGGACAGATTGAAGGACACCTCCGCCACTTGCCCACCTCACCCTCGACCAACCTGCCGCGTCCGGATCCACGGCTAAAGGACAACGCGGCAATCCAAGCCAACCGAAGCCGCGGCGGACCGACCTACTTGTCGGGTGTCTCCGCCTCGATAGTCACCGTCCACGTGTTGGTGGCCTTGTCGTATTTCGCATCGGTGATTCGCAGATGCTCCTGGCATTGGGTGTTGGGGATATCACGCCACAACTGCATTTCCGCTCCTTGCTGTGAACCGGCGTGCCGGAACCCCTGGTCATAGCCCAGGTCTCCGACTTGCCCGATCTGGGCCTTGAAGCCCATTTTCTCAAGGTCGGTCGCAGCGGCGTCGATCGCATGCTCCTTACCCTTATTCCCGACGTCGTAGTTACCCACTTCGTAGTAGTGATGCTGCCCTTCCACGCCGTGGAGTTTCTCGTCGGCGAAGTTGGCCAGGTGGCGCCAGCTCTCGGGCCGAAGCCCGCTGACGGCTTCCGCCCTGGAGAGCGATCCGGGCTCGCTGCCGAACTCGCGCAGCTCGCCGCGGTCCATGGCATAGTGGTGATCGGCCTCGACCTGTTCGACGGGGGTCTTTCCGGTTCCGAAATCGAGCAGTTCAGCCCGCTCCTCGCGGGTTTCTCCCTCAGAGCCATTGTCACAGCCTGCCATGGGTGCGGCCTCTGTGGCTTGGTGTGATTCCCCGTCTCATCCGGCAACGAACAGAGCACGTGACTAGTGCATCCTAACCCGAATCTGCTAGACTGTAAAGCGGTGCTCGCTGGCGGACTTTGCCGGCAATGCCTGAAGGCGGTGATGCCCGGTCATTGACATGGTGCGATCGGGCCCGGGTCGACGCAAGCCGACCGCTGGTGAGCCCGGGGAGTCTTTTGTTCCGGAGGCCAGACGGCAGGTCCGTCGTGGCGGTAGTGTTCGCGGGGAAGCTGGCCGCCGCCCCGCTATCGGCCCCTCGCTCCGAGCAGAGGCGGCAAGTGCAGGAATGACCATGATGTCCCCAGCCCGGTGCACAGCCGAAGGGCGATTGCGCGTTGCCAGGCGCAAGACCTGCAGCAGAGTGCTCGGGCCGGGCTCGCGGGCGGTGATCTGGTTCCAGGGATGCGACCTGGGTTGCCCCGGCTGCGTTGCCCGGGAGTTGAACAGGTCTGCCGTTTACGAAGCCTGTTCGGCGGCCGAGCTGGCCGGATGGGTACTGGCCATCCCCGGCATCGAGGGCATCACGCTGACGGGAGGCGAGCCCTTTCAGCAATCTCTTGGGGAGCTCGGCGCGTTCCTGGATTGTGTGCGGCGGGCCAGCGAGCTGTCGGTGATGTGTTACACGGGTTACACGCTGGATGCGCTCCTGGCCAGCCCGGACGGCGAGACGCATCGACGGCTTCTGGGCTACATCGATATCCTTGTTGACGGGCCTTATGTCGCGGCACGCAACGAGGGCCATCTCTGGAGGGGCTCGACCAATCAGCAGATCCACTTCCTGACCGACCGCTATCGTTGTCTGTCCGGCACGGTCGAGCGATCCAAGGGACGAGCCATTGAGGTCGAGCTTCTTGAAGGACGGCGCCTGGAGTTGACCGGCATCCCGGATGCCGGCTTTCTCGATCGGTTCAGACGGCACTTGGACAGGCAAGGCATGATCCTGGACTTCAGCGAGGCTGCCTCCGGATCGGCAATAGGATGACGAGCCATGAGCGGACCGAAAGCAGCGGACGTTCGATTGAAGCTGAATCGGGCGCTGGAGACCATTCGCCGGCAGATGGGTGATATCGCGTCCTATTCGGCGGTTCTCGAGCGACTCGGGTCATCGCCGCGTGACGCCGCGCGCTGCACGGCCCGGGCGATTGCCGAACTGGCGACGCAAGCGTTGCCTCCTGAAGCCGAGCAGGTTTGTCCGTGGGAGCTTCCGGAGCTGGCCGGGCTGCGGCGGCGGATCAGCGAACTGATGAACGAGGCGGCGAAGTGCGACCAACGCGCCGACGTGTTGCGGGCTGAAGCCGAGGCCTTGAACCAAGAGGCGGACAAACTGCTGGCCCGGGCGACCACGACCTGTGAACGGGTCGAACGCACGCTCGGTCAGCAGGTTCACTATCTCTACGAGGAGGACAAGCAGGCGTCCCAGGCCCGCACCGACGCCGAGCAGGCTCTCGCCGGGCGTGGGGAGGCGACGCGGAAGATGCAGCAGGTTGCCGACCAGCTCAAGCAGGCCCGCAACGCCTACGACGCCGTGGTCCGGCTGGAGCCCCTGCTCAGAGCGGCCCGCCGGCGGGTGGAGTCGCTGGTTGCCGAATCGCAGGCCGCCGAGCGCATCAAGGAAGCGGTGCATCGGCAGGCCTGTGCCATCCAGCAGGAATGCAGCGGTCTGGCATCACGGCTGCAGGGTCTCGACCACGCCCGCTTCGCCCCAGGCGTGTACGACGGCATCCGGTCGGACATTTCCCGGTTTGAGGCGGCCATGGAGAAGGGCAAGCACCAGCGAGCTCTCGAGCATGCCGAGCTGTTCATGGACGGTCTACGGCGGCTGGTCGAGCAGGTCGAGGCGAAGCAGGCCGAGTGGGATGCCGGCCGGCAATCCGCGGAGAACGATCTGAAGGCGGCCCAGGAGGAGATCGGGCAGATGGACCGTGAGCAGCTCGAGCGCTGGGCCGGTGAACCGGAACGGGTTGCGGCGGCCTACGGTCAGCTTGGCGATGCGAACCGGCGGATTGGAGGTGGCGAGTTCTCCGAGGCGCGCCAGGCCGTTGCGGCCGCATTGACCAGTCTTCGTGAGCTGCACAGGGTTGCCGGCGAGAACAAGGCTCGGCAGGAGGAGCGGCAGGCCATTGCCGAAGCGATCATGCAAGCGCTGTATGATCTCGGCTATGACACGCCTCGGTATGAGTATACCAAGGTGGACGCCCAGGGGCGGGACAACGAGCTGTCGGATTTGAGCGTGTTTGCGAAGCACCCGGGTGATGTCGGCGACATGGCGATGCACATTCACCTTGACGGCCACGTGGCTCTGGAGGTCAGGGACATTCCGGAGGGCAAGGAGGCCCTGTGTCACGAGCAGCTACTGGGGCTGCAGGGCCGGCTGGCCAAGGAGGTGGACTTCGAGATCACGGATTGGGGGCGTGCGGCGTCGGTGGCCGAGGGGGGCAAACAAGAGGATGGGCGTGTCAGGGTTCAGAATGCCGAACGGCAGCGCGAGCAGCGCAAGGAGCGGATGTGATGTCTGCCGGCGGCGAGAACGAGCGACTACTCGCGCAGCTTCAGGTGCGCGGTGGCCGGCGGCAGTTCATCGTGAGCGGGCACGTCCACGATCTGTTTTTTATCGATCTCGTCCACGGCCTGCAACCCTTGCGCGAGGCAATCCGCATCCATGGTGAACGGAACGGCTACGAGGTCATTCTCTTCGTTGACGCTGCCGGCCGGCTGAGCTTTGCCAGGCCGGGCATGCGGGACATCTACGATTCGAATGTGCGGGCGGTGACACCTCCGGCGGGCGGGGCCGGCACCGGCGGCAAGGTTTTCACGCCCACGAGCGGATCGGGGGTTGTCTCCGGCGGCGGGCATCACGTCCGGGAGCAGGTCACCGGATCGGCTCAGAGCGAGATCCAGACCACCTACGACCACATCGCCCGCCTGCTGCGATCCGGCAGCAAGAGCATGGTTATTTTCGAGTATCCGGAGAAGCTCTGGATTGGTTCGCCAAACCACCAGGAACTGCGTCACATTGAAACGGTGATCCGATGGGGACTGGCCGACACCGGTCATCCCGGCAACTGCTCGATTCTCGTGATCAACCCCAACCGCCTGGCGGAATTCGAATCCGTGGCGAACCACTGCATCGATCGGTCGAACTTCAGCAGGACAATCAGTGTCGGCCCGCCGCCGCGCAAGGAACTGGAGCTTTTCGTGCAGCGGCTGACTTGTCGGTATGGTCTCCGCGGGTCGCCGAAGCGCATCGCGGCGACCGCTCATGCCAAGCAGCTCACCTTATACGATTTCAGCCAGCTTGTTCTCGACCACCTGGCCAAGTCGCCCGGCACGGACTCGCTTGAAGGTCTCTTCTCGGCCCAGGAGCAGACCCAGACGCTTGACGAGCTGCTGGCGGACCTTGACGCCCTGGTGGGCCTGAGCGAGGTCAAACAGAAAGTGCGCGAGCTCCTGAAGATGGCGGAGGAGGATTCCATTCGGCGGCGTACCGGCGAGGAGACGTCCCTGCCCAGCTATCACATGTTTTTCTTGGGCAATCCGGGCACGGGCAAGACCGTCGTTGCCCGCCTCCTGGGTCGCATCTTCTGGGCCCTGGGCATTCGGTCCGGCCAGGCGTTCGTCGAGATTTCCGCCCAGGACGTCAGCAGCCCCTGGAACCCTGGCGACGCGATCCAGAGGATGAGCCAGGCCGTCGACCGTGCCATGGGTGGTGTTCTGTTTGTCGATGAGGTGTATCTGCTGGCCGAGGATCAGTGGAGCCGTCAGGCGCTCGAGACCCTGATGAAGGCGATGGAGGATCATCGGGACAATCTCACCGTGATCATGGCCGGCTACGAGGAGAAGCTCCCGGAGCTATTCAAGGTCAATCCCGGCTTCAGGAGTCGCGTCAACCACACCCTCCGTTTTCCCGACTACTCAGCGCCCGAACTGGTGTTGATCTTCGCCAGCATGTGCCGCAAGGGCGGGCTGACCCTCAGCGAGGAGGCCAGGCCCAAACTCGGGCGGTACATCGAGTCGTGCGACCGGCGGGGCGGGCTGGGCAACGGTCGGGGTGCCCGCAACCTGTTCGAGCGGGTGCAGACCGCGGTTGCCTGCTCAGGCCGGCATGACGGGCAGATTCGCCCCGAGCACATTCCTGACCCGGTGTGTTTCCGCGAGACGGATGCCAGGCGGGTGCTCGACCAGATCGAGCGGGAGTTCATTGGTTTGCAGAAGGTCAAGGCGGAGCTGAGCCGGCTGTTCATTCGGCAGAAGGGCATCGAGCGAAAAGGCGGGGCGCTCACCGGCTTCAATCACTTCCTGTTCCTGGGCGGCCCGGGGACCGGCAAGACCAGCGTGGCGCGGAAGATGGGCGAGTTGTTCTATTTCATGGGGCTGATCAGCGAACCCGGCAAGCTCATCGAAGTGGACATCAGTGACCTGATGTCGGCGTACCAGGCGGAGTATGCGACCAAGGTGCGTGATTGTTTCGACCGTGCGGTCGGCGGCGTCCTGTTTCTCGACGAGGCCTACCGCCTGGCCGGCGACGATCAGGGGCGAAAGGTTCTCGACCAGATCGTCCGGCTGATCACCGAGAACCGCTACCGCGACCTGGTCATGATCATGGCCGGCTATCACGACGAGATGCAGAAGCTCCTGGAGTCGAACGTGGGGCTCAAGCGGAGATTCGCTCACACGCTTCACTTTGAGGACTTCACTGCCGACGAACTGGTCACCATCTTCCACCAGTGCGTAGGGCGGGATCGGTGCCGGGTCAACGAAGCGGAACGAGCCTCGTTCGATGCCAACCTGCGATCGATGCTGGAGCAGATGAGTCACGAGCGCAACTTCGGAAACGCGGGGCGCGTGCAGACGTTTTACGAAAACGTTGTCAAGGTGAACCAGGAACTCAGGCTGGACCGAGAGCCGGACGCTGACCCGCGGGAGCTGCGTCTGGCCGATTTGCTGGGCAAGGAGCAGGGGGCGAGTTCGGTGGGTGCCATTCTGGCGGAGATGGACCGGCGGTTCGTGGGCATGGTCCAGCTCAAGCAGACGATCCGTCAGTGGGCCCGCCGGATGGAGTTTGAGAGCCGCCGGCGTGAGTTGCTGCCCGGCCTGGCTCAGAGTGGCGATCTTCGTCTCAACAACATGCGGTTTGTCGGGAACCCGGGGACAGGGAAGACCACTGTTGCCCGGTACATGGCTCGGGTTCTGAACGCCCTTCAGATGATCCCGAGCACCTCGATCCACGAGTGTCGGGGCGTCGATCTGAAGGGAAGCTGGCTGGGCCAGACCAAGGACAAGGTCAACGATCTGTTCACCAAGGCGGCCGGTCAACTCATCCTCATCGACGAGGTCTACAGCCTTTACGATCCACAGGCCGGGCAGACGGACATGTACGGTCGGGAGGCGATCGACGCCCTGGTGGGGAACATCACCGATCCCAAGAACTCTGGAACGGTCATCGTTCTGGCGGGCTACAAGGATCGGCTGGACACCTTTCTGGAGGCCAACGCCGGACTTGCGAGCCGCTTCCCGTACGAAGTTGAGTTTCCCGACTACTCCGTGGATGAGTGCCTGGAGATTCTCTGGCAGAAGTTCCGGGCGGAAGGGCTTGTCTGGCCGGAAGGCGACCCGGCATTCGAGGGTGCCTTGCGGCGGCTCTTTGCCCGAGCCAAGAGCCAGCCCTTCTTCGGCAACGCTCGCGAAGTAGGGAACGCGTTCGAGCGCATCAAGACGAATCTGGCCCAGCGGGTTCTGAGCATGCCGGCCCCCCAATCGCAGGACTACTCGCGTGTCACGCTGGAGGACATTCATGAGTTGTGAACAAGCCTTTTCGGAGTCGATCCGAGCCGGGCTTGACGGCATCCGCCGCCGGGCCAGCGGCGAGGGGGCCGCCCCGGCGTTGGTGGATCTCGCCGAGGCCGCGATCCGGTGTGCCTGCGACGCCGGCGGCTCGGCGACGCTCTCGCCGGCGGCGACCCGCCTGCCCGGCGTGAATCTGGAGGGTGTGGACCGCTCGACGGCAGCGGCGACCCTCGTCCATCTCGCTCACCGCTCGTTGCAGCTACTGTCGAAGTCGCTGCAAGCCGTTCTGACCGTGGGAACGGCGGATCCGTCCGTCGAGCAGCTCCAGGTAGCCGCCGACCGCCTGACTGAGCGCGTGGCGATGGCCATGGGTTGCGGCAAGGAGGCTGCTGAGCGGCAGTGCCAGCGGCTCGAACAGGCGATAGCGGAACTTCGGCCGGTGGCCGCTCAGCTTGCGGAACTCAGGGCCCGGTTCTCCGCCGAAACCAGCCAGCACGGCGGTCACGCGGCCCAGATTCGAGCCCGTCTCGAGGAGAAGCGCCGAGCGCTGGCCCGCCTATCCACAGAAGAACAATCGGTGCGTGATGAGCTGGTACAGACCGAGGCCCGGATCGCGCGGCTCGAGGCCGAGCGGGGTGGTTGCGCCGAGGCTCGCAGCCGGCTCCAGCGTCTCGAATCCGAGGAATCGCAAGTACGTCACCAGCTGGATGGGCTCCGCGCCGACATCGCCGACCTCGAGGGAGAAGTCGGCCGCATGGGTGCTGAACTCTGCACTGAACAGCAGAGGTCCGCTGAGCTTCACGAGGAGCGGATCCGACTTCAGAAGGCGCTCGATGAGGCCAAGCAGATCGTGGCCACGGTGGCTGAGCTTCGCAGCCAGCTCACCGTCCTGGAGAGCCAGACGAAGGAATCGGAAGGACAAATCGCCAGCTTGAGGAAACGGGAGGTCGAGGTCAAGGCCCGGGCCGCCGAGTTGCGCGAGCAGCTGGCCGCCACGCGCCAGCTTATCGAAGGCGTGGACGACTCGGCCGGCCAGGAGTTGGTTGGGCGAATCCGGCAGATCTGGCAACAATTGCCCGCCGACGCGATTGACCAGCGGCTTCAGAATATGCGGGCCAAGTGAGAGTTCCTCGCCGCCCACGATCAGCCGACCGGTTGCGTGGTAGGCGGATCAGGCGATGCGAACTTGAGACGGGTACCGACCCAGGAACAGAACGAGGTGCGACCCATTTCGATGTCAGGTCATTAGCGGGAGGGTGATCCGAACAGTTGTCTCAGGCCACCGCGGATCAGCAGGGCAATGATGAGGAGGCCGATCAGCAGTCCCCACAGGCTTCCTCGACTGATGGACGAGGTATCGCACATCCAGGCGATTCCCACCATTCCCAGAGCGATGAGCACGAGCCCGTTGGACAGCCGGCCGAGGACCGGCCGCAGCAGGAAGCTGAAGCCGATCATCATGATCGCCAGCAGGACCAGCCAGACCATACCGCCGGTCGGTGTTGGAGTTGGCGGCAAGGAGTGGTCTGTGAAGAGTACGCGGTACGAGACCGAGTCTCCTCTGGGGGCGTAGACGCGCAGCAGGAGCGTGTCCGGCGGCGGAGATGACTCTGTGCCCAGGGTGATCTCGATCGCCGGCCCGCCCTCGCTGAGAACGACTTGTCCGTCGATCGGCGTCTCGGTGCGATCAACCGGCCATGCCTGGGCCTTGACCAACCGGCCGGCGGAGGCGGGCGGCCCTTTGAGAACACTGATCCGGGCATAGCGATGTGAATTGCCGTGGACAGGGTAGTAGTCATCGCCATCGATGCCCCCGAGCGAACAGGTTCGATCTTTGAACTCTGCTGGGGTGACAAAGGCCGGGCTTTCGTTCAGGCTCGCCTGGCCGTTCGCCATGCCGAAGAAATTCGTCGCATCGCGGGTGTAGACCTGGTCAGCGGCGGTGGCTGCCGCGGAGAACGCCCAGTCAATGACTCCGGCAGCGACCGAGACCGAGGCGCCGACGATGTGCAGATAGTGTTCATTGCTCAGTGGTGGAGCTTGATCTCGCCGAAGCCACTGATCATGGGATACGGTAGCTGCTTCGATCAGGGCGGCCGGCAGATCCATCGAGGCGAAGCCGTCGGGATATGGACGGTCGGCCGAACCCAGGCCCTTGCCGCTGACCACCGTGCAACGAGCCCTGCCGCCGCGATACTCGAGGATGACCTGCGGCTTGATACCTTGAATACTACTCAGATCGATGAAATACAAGTCGCCTTGTTGATCGAAATCACTGTGGGTGTGGGCGTAGCCCAGCCCTTCCGATTGCCACCAGGAATCCCAGGCGGCATGGCCGGCCGAGAAGAGGTCGGCGACGTAGTGGATCGCGGCCCCCAGGCAGATCAGGGCATCGCGGAAGTTGCGGTCCTCCGGATCGCCGGGGCGGGCTTGCCTGGCCAACGGAATGAAACCCCTATGGGGAGCGCCCCCGCAGGGATTACTCTGATCGTTTGTTCCTCGTCCGTTCAACAGGAAGAGGATGGAGGTGAGAGCATTGTAGCCCGTGCCGTCGGCGCCGGCGATTGGCCAGGAACCCAAGCCCCCGCGGTAACAGGCATCGAAATCCCGAACCAAGCCCGGGCTGAGATTGTAGAGCGTGTCATAGAAAGCGGTGATCCATTCTCGGAGCAGCTCGATCTCTGCCGACCAGTCGGGATTCTGCTCCTTCAGACGGTCGACGACGCCGTTGAATGTCCAAGGTCCGGCGACAGCCGTGGGGTTGGTTGGGTCGAAGTAGTGGTCGGCGGAGTTCAGCCCGTCGGGCAGCGCGAGTGTCTCGGCGAGGGCGCGCAGCGCGGCCGGCAGTTCGGGCGGTGCTCCCCGGCGAGCCAGTTGATCCGCGAGGGCAATCAAGGGCGCCAACTGGTCGTCCAGGTCGGTATACATCACCGATGTGTCCGGGTATTCAGAGGTCTGCAGCCGCCACTCGTCCCAGCCGCTCGGCCACTTCGTGGCGCATCGGGCGGGATCATTCGCGTAGAGAATGCGCCAGGCATTCTCCATCACGCCCTGGTGGCCTGGAGGACCGAACGCGGGGGCGTTCGACAAGGTGATCAGAGCCGTGGTGACAGCGACGGCGCCAGCCAGGGGGTATCGCGTAGCGGGTCGACCCTTGCAGCCTCTGGCACACTCACATGGCGTTCTGCTTGCACGCTGCTTGACCATAGCACAACGACTCCCGTCGAGTTGGCTGGCCCCGGGTGGCAGTGACCTGCTTCAAGCATGGTACCCGCTGTCATGTCGGCCCGTCGAGCCCGAGGAAGGCCTGGGCCGGGTTTTTCGTCTCCGCGCGTTCCGGTCAGGGGTTTGAAGCTCGGGGTTCAGGGGCCGGGTGTTTGGAGTATGCGGGCCACGGTTGTGCTCTGGGGC
Organism: Planctomycetota bacterium; assembly: GCA_022711465.1. Taxonomy (GTDB): domain Bacteria; phylum Planctomycetota; class Phycisphaerae; order UBA1845; family PWPN01; genus JAGNEZ01. The sequence continues at coordinate 91,741 of JAKLEZ010000004.1, forward strand.
CGGCGGCCGACATTCCGGGCGGGGCGGATGTGTTTCCGGGAGCGTGGGCCGGGGGTGGATGGTGCTTTCTTTCCAGCGGGCAGTGTTGGAGCGAGGTTGTGGTGGCGAAAAGAGAACCCCGCCCCGAAGGAGTTCAGGGCGGGGTTTTGAAGACGGGCGTGCCGTTTCAGGACGAGCGGCGCGTCAGGCGGACGCGTGTCGTCGGCGTGCGCGGGCCAAGCAACCCACGGCGCCCAAGGCCAGCAGGATCAGGCTGGACGGCTCGGGGACGAGGGCCAGGCCGCCGCCCCACTCGTCGCCAATGAGGCGGAACATGTCGGGCATGAAGCCCGCGACTCGCCAATCGCCCTCGGCGGCCCAGAGCTGCACCCAGGCCCCGCCGCCGGTCTCCTGGAAGATCAGCTCCAGCGGGGACATTCCGGCCTCCGGGAAGCTGACGACCAGCAGATCGACAGCGACGGGATTGACCGACTCGACGGACTGGCCTTCGACGGTCAATCGCACGTGGTCGTCGTGTCCGACGGCGAAGGTCCATGTTCCAGCATGCGGGATGTCGAGCACGGCCTTGGCCAGCATGGCGAAGTGGTCGTCATCGGCGTCGGTGTCAGTAAGGAACGGGACGCGCACGAACTCGCCGTAGCCGCCGCCGGATTCGGGATCGGCGAAGCTGACGGCGTAGGACTCACCTTTCGCCTGGGCGGCGATGCCCGGTGAGCCGTCGGGCAGGCTCAGCAGCTCGATGGCCTTGGCCAGATTGCCGACCTCGCCGAAGACGTTGGTGTCGGCCCGGCGTTCGACGATGTCGAATTTCTGCTGGTTCAGGCTGGTGTCGTACTTGATGATCATCGGGAACCGCGGGCTGTCGGCCTTCTGGCCAAGGGTTGGGCCGGCGCCATTGTCGTTCCAGAAGGCGTCGCCGCGGAATTGGATAGCGTCTTCGGCGCCGTCATAATCATTGGGTTCCCCGCCGCCCCAGAACGTCGGTGACGGGGCGGTCCCGTCGAGCCAGCGGTAGTTGCCCTCGGACGTGCCGAGGGTTGCCCCGAGGTTTACGCCGTCGAGGGTGCTGGTCGCGTCGCTGTCGGTCAGCGGGATCCACGAGTTGCCCAAGCCGCCCATGGCGGCAGACTCGGTCTTGGTGGTGATCTTTGGCCACACGCCCTGGACGCCCTGGAAGGTATGCGTGTTCGTCTTGTTGTCTACGCGGGCCTCGTCCCAGGTGAAGTTGCCGACGCGTTCGTAGTATTGTCCGGTGCGGGGGTCCATTTTCTGAGCGATGGCTGCACCGGGGTTGACCAGATCGGTCTTCTCGAACTCGATCCAGTTCACGTTGAAGCCGCTGGAATCGACGTTGAATTTCACCTCGCGTGAGCCCGAAGCGATCGGGGTGGTGGTAAGGAAGGTCTGGGTGGTCCAGGTCTGCCAGCCGTCGGTATTGGGGGCGCTCATGACGTTCGTGACGGGCGAGCCGTCCACGTCGATGCGGTAGGTACCGCCGTAGCCAGCCAGCCGCGACCGGACGATGTAGTAGGAGCTGCCCTCAAAGACCGGGTTGGTCTGCCAAGTGCCCGGGTCGGTGGTGAGGATCTGCCACTCTCCGGCGTTAGTCCAGCCAACGTTGTAGCCGCCCTCGGACGCTCCCTCGATGTCGACGTCGTCGGCGCGGTATGCCCCGCCGTTGTTACCGGCATCGAAGTCGACGTATCCGACCCCTGGTCCTCCTACCCTGTAATCTTCGGATTCGAGACGAACGATATCCGCCAAGGTGCCCTGGGCCAGAGCCAGGATCGCCGCCAGCGCAATGAGCCAAGTATACCGCCTAGCCATCTTTCTCCTCCTATTCGATTGTGAAGTTCCCGTGCTTTCGGGAGCCATCCCGAAAGACGTGACGCACGAGCACGGGCCATACGACTATGTTGCCCTAACGCTGTCCGTTTGTCAAGTGCGTGTCAGGAAACATCTGCTTTGGCTGGCCGGGCGACGTCCGGCCGGGCAGAGGCCCTGGTGGTCGTAAGCTCTGATTCCAGCGGGAGATCCGTATGTCGAGGTTAGAGGTGTGGTGGGATCGTGGAGACGGTGGGGCTCGTGGCCAGGAGATCAGGTGGCGTCGGGCGGCGATGATCTGGCATCCGAAGGTGATGCGGGGCGGGTCTTGACCGGTTTTCCGCCGGATTGGGGCTGTCGAGGCGGACGGCGGGTGCGAGGAGCGGTGATTTGAGGAGGCGTTTGACAAAGGCGGATGGGCGGCATAGTCTAGGCCGAGCAGATCACTCGGGCAGTGGCGCGCCACTTTCTAGAGCGTTCCTTTAACCTGCAACCTCTAGAGGTGATCTTGGGCGGTCCCGTTTGGCGCGATGGCCGATCCTCGCGCCGTTCCAGGTGTTCGGCACTTCCGTGGGAGGACTGATCCGTGGAGTATCCGCTGTTTGAGATTCCCCGGCTTGGGGGCGGCATGTTTGTCGGCCTGGTGGCGATCATCCACGTGGTCATCGCCCACCTGGCTGTCGGCGCCGGTCTGTTCATTGCCGTGTCCCACACCTGGGCGTTCAAGCGGGGTGATGCTCTGATGCTGGACTTTCTGTACCGATATGGTCGGTTTTTGATTCTGCTTTCTTTTGTCAGCGGGGCGGTGACGGGCGTTGGCATCTGGGTGACGATTTCGCTGGCCAGTCCGGCGGGCACGAGTGCTCTCATTCACCTGTTTGTCTGGGGCTGGGCGATCGAGTGGGTTTTTTTTCTGTTGGAGATCGTTGCGGGATACGTGTACTACTACGGCTGGCACCGGCTCACGCCGCGGCGTCATCTGGCGGTTGCGTGGCTGTACTTTGTAGGGGCGTTCATGAGCCTGGTGGTGATCAACGGCATTATCACGTTCATGCTGACGCCGGGGACGTGGCAGCCTCCGGGTGGTTCGAGCTATGACGCCCAGAGAGCGTTTTTTGCCGCGTTTCTGAATCCGACGTGCTGGCCCTCGCTGTTGGTTCGGACTCTTTCGTGCATGGCCATCGCGGGGATTTCCGTGGCGGTGGTGGCGAACTGGGTGGGGAGCTACTCGGGTGAGCAGCGGGAGCGGATCGGCCGGGCCGGGGCATGGATGCTTGCCCCGATCGCGTTGATGGTTCCTGGGGCGGTGTGGTATTTCTCATCTGTTTCCTCGACGGCTCGTGATTTCGCGTTGGGCGGTTCGGTTGCGATGACGATGTTCTTTGCTTTCGGCGTGGTCAGCAGTCTCTACATTGCCGGGCACACCTACTGGGGGCTGATCCGGAATCGTCCTTGCGTGCATCTGCAGACGTCGATCCTGCTCTTGGCCATTGCGGCCGTCGCCACCGGTGCGATGGAGTTTGTGCGTGAGGGCATACGCAAGCCGCACATCATTTCGCAGTACATGTACAGCAATCAGATTCTGTGTGATCGTTCGACGCGGGAGGCGATCGACCGCGACGGGATTCTGGCGCACGCTCGGTTTGCCTACCCGCCGGACATGGTGTTGGAGGAGGTTTACCGGTTGCCGCTCAAGGACATCGGGCGATACGTGTTCAATGCTGAATGCCGGGCGTGCCACGAGCCCGGGGGCACGAACGACATTGCTCCGCTGATTCACGATGCCTCGCGGGAGCTGGTTACCGGCATCACGAACGAGCTTGGACGACTGAAGCACTTCATGCCGCCCTTCATGGGGACCGACCTGGAGAGGCGGGCGATCGTCGAGTACCAGCTTTTCCTAGCTGGAGGCGAGCTTTACCAGCCTCCGCCAGGCGAGGGCTGGCGGGGGACAGCGACCCGGCCATCGTCTCTGACCCGCGTGGACAGCAGGGAGGTGTGGCGATGATGCTTGCTGGATCTGCGGTTGTCGTTCCGAGCCTTGATCCGCTGGGCATTCCGGGCCCGCCGCTGCTGTTTGTGGGGTTGCAGATGCTGACCCTGGTGCTGCACCTGCTGTTCATGAATCTGGTTGTCGGCGGTCAGGTTCTCGCCCTGGTGCTCAACATCGCGGCCCTCACCGGCCGTCGTGAAGCGAACCCGATGGCCAACATACTCTACCAGACCACGCCCGCGGCGTTGAGCATGGCCATCACGATGGGTGTCGCCCCCCTTCTGTTCCTGCAAGTACTCTATGGGCCCTATTTCTACAGTGCCAACCTGCTGCTGGGTTTTGCGTGGTTCTCGCTGGTGGTGGTGCTGCTGCTCGGTTTCTATCTCACGTACCTGCTTTCGCTGCGTGGGAGCAACGGGTTGCAGAAGCGGCTTGGGCGGTGGGACGAGCGGCCCGGCCGGCGGCTGGTGGTGGGCCTGCTGACGACGGCCGCGGTGTTGTGGGTGGCCTGGATTCTGACCATCAACCACGAGCTGGCCATCAATCCCAAGCTGTGGGCCCAGGATGGCGAATGGGCGAGTCCGCGGTGGTACGTCCCCGCGTCGAGCACGATTCCGCGCTATTTGCACAGCATGGTGGGCGCGACTGCGATCGGCGGGTTGTGGGCTGCGGCCATTGGCTGGTGGCGAGCGCGCCGGGAGACCGGTCCGGCGGAGGTGAATGCGGCGCTGGTGGGTTTCGGGCTGACCGCGGCGGGCGTGCTGACGGCGGTGCAGATCGTGCTTGGCCTTCTCTTCCTGTTGAGCCTGGACAAGGCCGTGTTCGGGCAGCTCATGGGCTTCAAGGGGCTGTTGGGTTCGGTTTGGACGATTGCTCTTCTTCCGGCCATCTGCCTTCCCGTGGTGCTCGTGTATGCCGTTCTTCGGCGGGGGGAGTTCAAGTGGTTCGTGGCTGCGGGGGGCCTGGCGATGGTGGTGTTCATCGGCATGGCCTTTGGCCACGAGCAAGTCCGATTCGCGTCGCTGGCGGCCAACTCTCCCGGTGGTTTCGAGTTGAGCCGGTGGAGTGTTTACCCGCAGTGGGCCCTGATGGTGGTGTTTCTCGTGCTGCTGGTTATCGGCCTCGGGGTGGTGGGTGTGATGATGAAGTGGATAACGGATCGCGGTGCGAAGGGCGGCAGCGCGGGCGGGTCACCGACTTCCGGGTCATCCCTGACTGAGACACCGCCCTCGGCCTGACGGCGGGGGTGGCTGACAAGCCGCATGACCATTCTCATCGTTTTTGGTTTCGTTTACCTTGGCATGGTGCTGGGCCGTGTTCCCCTGCTGGCGCTGGACCGCACGGGGATCGCCCTTCTCGGGGCCCTCATTCTTCTGGCCACCGAGCAGGTTACGCCTCAAGACGCATGGCAGGCGGTCGACGTGCCCACGATGGGTCTGCTATTCGGGCTGATGGTTCTTTCCGCCCAGTTCCGGCTCGGCGGCTTCTACACGGCCGTCACCAGGCGGTTTGCCACGGCGAACATCTCACCTGCGGTTCTTCTTGCCCTGGTGATCGGGGTGTCCGGGCTACTCTCGGCGCTTCTGGCCAACGACATTGTCTGTCTGGCGGTTGCCCCCCTGCTGGTTGAGGCCTGTGCTCGCCGGCGTTTGCATTCGGTTCCGTACCTCCTGGCCCTGGCTTGTGCGGCCAACATCGGTTCGGCGGCCACGCTGATCGGCAATCCGCAGAACATGCTCATCGGCCAGAGGCTGCAGCTATCTTTCGCGGGCTATCTGCTCGACGGAGGGGTGCCGGCCGTTCTGGGGATGGTCGTTCTCTGGCTGGTACTCCGGAAGGAGGCTTGCCAGCCGGCAATGGTTCCGCGACCGGTCCCGGACGTTCATGCACCGGTTTTCAACATCTGGCAATCGGGTAAGGGTGTTCTCATTCTCCTGGCCCTGGTGGTTTCCTTCCTTTCTTTCCCGATCCCGCGTGAGATTCTGGCGTTGGGCGCCGCGGGCCTGATCCTCACCAGCCGGCAGATGCACTCGCGGCACATGCTTGGGCTGGTGGATTGGCAGCTGCTCATCCTGTTCCTGTCGCTGTTTGTCGTAAACCACGCCTTCCAGTCCACTTCCGCCCTGCCCCGGACGCTGACGGCGATGAGCCAAGCGGGGGTCGATGTTCACCACCCGGGGTGGCTGTTTGCAGTGACGGTGGTGTTGTCGAATCTGGTCTCGAACGTTCCGGCGGTGATGCTACTGCTGCCGGCGGCCACGCATCCTCTGGCCGGTCCGGTCCTGGCTCTATCGAGTACGCTGGCCGGCAATTTGTTCATTGCGGGGAGTATCGCGAACATCATCGTGGTCGATCAGGCGGACCGGCTGGGCATTCACATCTCGTGGCGGGCACACGCCCGGATCGGCTTACCGGTGACGCTGTTGACGCTGGCCATTGCGGGGGGCTGGCTGGTTCTGCGTTCGTTGATGTAGGGCGGGAAGCAGGCGCTCGTGTTCCTGGTCGAGTTCATGACCAACGGGAGTAGTCGGGAGTCGTGCGGTCAACCGGGATCGGTGATCCACTCGCCGTTGGGTCCCAGTCTGCGACTCAGCGACTCGGCGGCCGGCTCGGAGGTCTGGTCGGGCGGTGGCGTGGCATCCGGGTTTGTTTCGGGCGTCGAGGATTCGGCGGAGGATGGGGAGGGCTCCGTGGGTGAGGTAGGCGATTCCGCGGTGGCTACGGGCGATTCCGCGGTGGCTACGGGCGATTCGGCGGAGGATGTAGCGGTTTCCACGGACGAGTCGGTGGTGGCCGGAACGGATGACGACGGTGCTGACGGGGGCGGCAGGACGTCCGTCTGCTGGGAGGTATTGATCGAGCGTTCGATCTCGTCCTGGACTCCGCTGAGTCCCCTCTTGAACTCGACGACGCTCTTGCCCAGGGATTTGGCGACCTCCGGGAGACGGTTGCCGAAGATCAGCAAGCCGATGATGCCGAGGATGATCATTTCCCCGCCACCCGGCATACTGATGAAGGCCACGAAGCCGTCTGTTGGACCCATGCTGAGCTCCTTGCGCGAAGTCAGGCCCTCTCGCCGATGTCGGGCGGCGTAGGTTGGCCTGCCCGGTGTGGGGTATTCTACCATGGGACCGAGGCGGCAGACAAACGCGCCGGTGGCCGGCAGGTGGCGGACGGGCGTGTTGCGGAGGCCGGGGTATGTCGGCCCGATTGCCCGGGGGATGATGCCCGGGGTTTCAACAAGAGTGCAGGCCGGGCGGGGCTCCGGGTGGCGATCCGGAGTGGTTGCCTCGCGATCGCCTGGCTGGGCCAGGTCTGGCCCGTCGGGGCGCAGGATGTGCGTGGGCCGGGAGGGCTGGCCGGCCTGGAGTTGCCGATCCGGCGAAGTGGGGCCGGGAGAGCCGAAGTCCTCGCTGGCCCCGCCTGGAGGGTTCATGCCTGCCGAGGTTTCGGCGGTTACTTGATGAACAGCATTTCCTGATAAGTTGGCAGGGGCCAGAGGTCGTCGGCCACCATGCCTTCGAGCCGGTCGGCGACGGTACGAACCTTGTTCATGGCCGGGAGGATGGTCTTGCAAGCGTGCTCCGACTCGGCCTTGAGGTCCTTGGCCTTGTGGTCAAGGAGTTGCTCGAGGGCGGCGAGGCTATCCTGGAGTTCCTTGACCAAGGCGGTCATGAGATCGAGGGTGTCGGTGTCGAAGGTGTACCCTACCGCCTTCAGGTTGGCGCAGGTGGTGGCCAACTCGCTCTGGTAGCGGATGGCGGCGGGGAAGATGTAGGCCTTACCCATTTTGACGGTGAGGTTGGCCTCCAAGTGAATCACCTTACAGTACTGTTCCAGGTAGATCTCGTAGCGGCTTTGGAGTTCTCGTTTGGACAGGACGTTGTGTTTCTCGAAGATCGCTTCCACCTCCGGATCGATGATGGCGGGGAGTGCGTCAACGGTGGTGCGGAAGTTGGGCAAGCCGCGTGTGGTGGCCTCTTTGTGCCACTCTTCGGAATAGTTATCCCCATTGAAGATGATAGTGCCGTGGTCGGTGATGATTTTCTTGAGCAGGGTCTCTACCGCGCTGTTGAGGTTTTTGGGATCGCCGCCGGTAGCCTTTTCGAGTTCGGTGGCCACGTAGTCGAGCGAATCGGCCACGATGGTGTTGAGGGCCACGAGGGGTCCGGCGATGGTCTGGCTGGAGCCGACGGCCCGGAACTCAAACCGGTTGCCGGTGAAGGCGAAGGGGCTGGTGCGGTTGCGGTCGCCGGCGTCCTTAGGTATAGCCGGCAGGACATTGACGCCCACGTGGAGGATGCCGGAGCCTTTTGACGACTTCGCCCCGCCGTTCCTGATCTGCTCGAAGACCTGGGTGAGCTGGTCGCCGAGGAACACGGAGATGATGGCGGGCGGTGCCTCGTTAGCGCCGAGGCGGTGGTCGTTTGCGGCGTAGGCCACGACTGCCCGGAGGAGGCCTGCGTGCTTGTGGACTGCCCGGATCACCGCTGCGCAGAACACGAGGAACTGCATATTCGCGTGGGGGGTATCGCCCGGGTCAAGGAGGTTTCCCTGGGTAGCGCTGCCCAGGGACCAGTTGAGGTGTTTGCCGGAGCCGTTGACTCCGGCGAAGGGTTTCTCGTGGAGGAGGCAGGTCAAGCCGTACTTTTCGGCGACGCGTTTCAGGGTGATCATGGTGAGTTGCTGATGGTCGGTGGCGACGTTAGCGGTCTCGAAGATCGGGGCGATCTCGTACTGGGCGGGGGCGACCTCGTTGTGGCGGGTCTTGACCGGGACGCCGAGTTTGAACAGTTCGTGTTCGACCTCGAGCATGCAGGCCAGGACGCGTTCGGGGATCACGCCGAAGTACTGGTCTTCGAACTCCTGGCCCTTGGGGGGTCTGGCCCCGAAGAGGGTCCGGCCGGCGTTGAGCAGGTCGGGGCGGGCGAAGTAGAAGTTCCGATCGATGAGGAAGTACTCCTGTTCCGGTCCGGCGGTGGAGAAGACCATGGCCCGGTCGGTATGGCCGAACAGCTTGAGGACCCGCTGGGCCTGGATATTGAGGGCCTGTATCGAGCGGAGCACGGGCGTTTTCTTATCGAGGGCCTCGCCGGTCCAGGAGAAGAAGGCGGTTGGGATGCACAGGGTTGTCCCGTTAGGGTTCTCGAGGATGTAGGCCGGGCTGGTCACGTCCCATGCGGTGTAGCCGCGAGCTTCGAAGGTGGCCCGGATGCCGCCGGAAGGGAAGCTGGAGGCGTCGGGCTCGCCCTGGATGAGCTGCTTGCCGGTGAACTCGACCATGGCTCCGCCGGCGCCGTCGGGTACGAGGAAGCTGTCGTGTTTCTCGGCGGTCAGGCCGGTCAAGGGGAAGAAGACGTGGGCGTAGTGGGTTGCGCCTTTTTCGATGGCCCAGTCTCTCATCGCGGCGGCGACGACGTCGGCCAAGGAAGGATCGAGTTTCTGGCCGGACTCGATGGTCCGCTTCAACGACTTGAAGGTCGGCTTGGGCAGTCGTTTCTGCATTTCGGAGATGCCGAACACGTTGGTGCCAAACAGTTCGCCGGGCTTGTTCTCGATGAAGTTCAGGGGCTTGCTGATTGGCTTGTAGTTGGTGACCGCAGCGATGGCCTGTAGTCGGGTTGCGCTTCCGCTCATATCACATCCGTCCTGTTGAAAAGAGAATCGTTCCGATCGCCCTGGGCCGACAACCGTACAGCATCGGCCGGACCGGGTCCAAGCTCGGCTTGGCTCTCCCGGGCTGCACGGAAAGCGGCCCGTGTCGGTCGGGGGGGCGGTCGAGCTTTCTGAATCCGTACTTATACACGCTTCATGCCAACAACACTCATTCTGATACTGCCGCCTAAGCCGTTGCCGAGAGAGGGCTTACGGCAATGCACCTCGGCCTTGGCCGGCCAGAATGACTACCGTCTGGTAGAATTGCCGGCGGTGTATCGACCGTTCGGTAGGTTCTAAGAACTTGTCGACCACGTCAAACGCCGCGGTCAGCTGTTCCTCGTGGGCGAAGGGACCGTCGTTGGCCGACCCATCGCCGCGGAGTTCCGGACGGATGGTGAGGTTCTTCAAGCAGCGACCATGCAGGAAGGGTGTGATGTCCAGAACATCGGCTGCAGGGCCCTTCCTTGCCGATTCAGGGACCGATGGCGACGGTTCCGGTTTCACCGGTTCGGATCTGGACGCAATCGTCCATGGGCAGGACGAAGATCTTCCCGTCGCCGACCCTGCCGGTATCGCCGCTTCGAGCCGCGCGTACGATCGCGTCGATCGCCGAATCCACGAAGGCGTCGTTGACGGCGATTTCGAGTTTGAGCTTGGGGACCAAGCGGATCACGTGTTGCTGGGCCCGGTAGAGTTCGGTGAAGCCCTTCTGCCGGCCGCACCCGCGGACCTCGCTGACGGTCATGAGGTACACGTCGACTTCGGCCAGGGCCTGCTGGACTTCCTCGAGCTTTTCGGGTCGAATAATCGCGACGACCATTTTCATCGCCTTTGCTCCTCTTCATGCGGTTTCCGACGAGGGCTGCTTTGCCAATCCACCACGCCGGCGTCTGAGCAGTCGACGATTCTGGCCAGCACGTCGGCGGATGCCGGCTTGAACAGAGCCTCCAGCCCCTTGCGCGCCAGCTCCCGATTTCCGCCACGGAATCTGAACTTCGTCCCCTTGATCGTGGCCAGATACGGGTAGACCGCCTTGAACTCGGGTGAGACCGGTGAACCGTTATCCTGGCAAAGTGACCGCCAGCGGCTGGAGATGCCGTCGACTTCGATACCGGCCAGTTCGATCGTGAAAGCCTCACTGCGAACGGGGGGAATGGAGGCCGCTCGGGGTTCTCGAGCGGCGAGGATCGCGACGTTTTCGCCGCCGCCGATCAGGTAGGCCCGTTCGCTGTGTTGGGTGATGTCCATGCCCAGGATTTCCTCTTCCTGGTCGGCACGGACCCTGGTGACCGCGTTGACTGCGACCAGCAGAATCAGGGTACCGACGCCGCAGAAGAGGTAGGTCGCCAATACCGCAATTGCCTGCTTGGTGAGCAGCGCCAGGCCCCCGCCGTGCAAGCCGCCGGTCAGCGAAGGCATTGCGGAGTTGACCAGTTCGGTGGCGAAGACGCCGGTCAACAGTGCGCCCAGCGTTCCGCCGACCATGTGGACACCCACGACATCGAGGGCGTCGTCGTAACCCAAGCGAGGCTTCAGGGAGACGGCGGTATAACACACTGCCCCGCCCAGCAGGCCGATGATGATCGAAGCTGCAGGGGTGACGAAGCCCGCCGCTGGGGTGATTGCGACCAGCCCTGCCACCGCACCTGAGGCGACGCCGAGCATGGTGGGTTTGCCGGATCTGAGCCATTCGGCGAGCATCCAGCCGAGGGCGGCGGCGGCCGCGGCGGTGTTGGTGTTCACGAAGGCGGTGGCGGCGAGTTCGCCGGCCCCGCAGGCGCTACCGGCGTTGAATCCGAACCAACCGACCCAGAGCAGGGCCGCGCCGACGACGGTCAAGGGGAGGTTATGTGGGGCCATGGGTTCGTGCCCGTAGCCGAATCGCCGTCCGAGGTAGACGGCGGTTACGAGGGCGGAGACTCCGCTGGAGATATGGACCACGGTACCGCCGGCGAAGTCCAGGGCGCCCATGGTTCCGATCCAGCCGCCCCCCCAGACCCAGTGGGCCAAGGGTGCGTAGATCAGTGCGGACCACAGGACGATGAAGAGGGCGAATGCCGGGAATCTCATCCGTTCGGCGAACGTGCCGGAGATCAGGGCGGGGGTGATGATGGCGAAGGTCGCCTGGTAGACCACGAAGAGCATCTGCGGGATGGTCGGTGCCAGGGCGTGGCTGGTGCCGAGAACGCTCGCGGATCCGTCGCCCAGGAAACCGAGGAGGCAGAGGCTCATATCGCCGATGAATTTGCCGCTTCCGGAGAAGGAGAACGAGTACCCGAAGAGCACCCAGGTGACGCTGATCAGGGCGGCGCAGAAGAAGCTGTGCATCAGGGTGGAGAGGACGTTTTTGGATCGGACCAGGCCGCCGTAGAACAAAGCCAAGCCGGGGATGGTCATCATGAGCACGAGGGCGCTGCTGGTCAGCATCCAGGCCGAGTCGCCGGTGTCGAATTGGGGCGGTTGGTCGGCGGCCCAGGCCAGGGAAGGCGTGCAGACGACCAGGATGGTTGCCCGGGCTATGCAGGGTTTGGGGCTCATGCTTGCTACTCCTCTGGAGGTCGACCGGCCCGTGGGCCACGGCGGCGTGGGGCAGGTCGTGATGGGTGGCTAGGTTGAGCATTTCCCGTACCTGAGGAGGGGTGCGGCGGGGGGCGATTCCTATCTCGAGCGTTGACAGGGGCTTTGAGTTGCGGCTGCCCCCCGGGGGAAAGAAGGGGTCTCATCTAGATTCTACCGATTGGTAGACTGAGGGGTGGTGTTCTACGCTCAGGTGTGTTCCCGGTGGCGAGCGGTTTTGAAGCGTTTTGGCTCGATGCCGTGTTTGCGGAGTCGCAGGCCCATGAGTCGTTCGGTGATGCCCAGGACGGCCGCGGCCTTGCGCTGATTCCCGCGGGAGGTTTTCAGGGCGTCGACCAGGAGGTCATGTTCGATGATGGAGAGGGTTGCGGGGAGGGTGCCGACGTGGACGGTTCCGCTGGCCTCGGCGGTCTGGAGTGTTGGGGGCAGATGGTGGGCATGGATGACGTCGTCGTTGCTGACCAGGACGGCGCGTTCGATGCAGTTCTCGAGTTCGCGGACGTTGCCGGGCCAATGGTAGGCCATGAGCATATCGATAGCCGGGGTGGAGATCCGGCGGACGTTTTTGTGGTTGACGCGGCTGTACTTCTCGATGAAGTAATCGGTCAGCAGGAGGATATCCGACTTCCGCTCGCGGAGCGGCGGCAGGTGGACGGGAAAGACGTTGAGGCGATAGTACAGGTCTGACCGGAACAGGCCCTGGCCGATGGCCTGCTCGAGATCCCGATTGGTGGCGGCGATGACCCGGACGTCGGCCCTGAGGGTTTCGGTTCCGCCGACGCGTTCGAACTCGCGTTCCTGGAGGATGCGGAGCAGCTTGATCTGGGTAGCGGGCGAGAAGTCACCCACCTCATCGAGGAAGATCGTCCCCCCCGAGGCCAGTTCGAAGCGTCCCTTGCGTTGGCTGACGGCTCCGGTGAAGGCTCCCTTTTCGTGGCCGAAGAGTTCGCTCTCGACGATGGTCTCGGAGAGTGCAGCGCAGTTGACCTTGACCAGGGGCTTGCCGGCGCGGAGGCTGTTGTAGTGGATGGCGTTGGCCACCAGTTCCTTGCCGGTGCCGCTCTCGCCGCGGATGAGCACGGTGGCATCGCTTCTGGCCACCTGGTTGATGAGATCGTAGACGGCGTGCATGGCCCGGGCGTTGCCGATGATGTTGGCCGGGCGGAATCGGTCTTTGAGTTCATCCTGCAGGCGGAGGTTATCCTGGAGCAGTTTCTGACGTTCCTCCTGGGCCGACTGGCGCAGCCGGACTGCCTGGGCGATGAGGGAAGCGATGATGGAGAGCAGTCGGACATCCTCTTCGAGGCGGACCTCGTCGGCGAAGAGGCGGTCGACGCTGAGGGCACCGATGGCCTCGTTTCCGAGTTTGATCGGGACGCAGATGAAGGAGATGTCCTGTTTGCGGAGTCCTTTGCGTGACTGGGTCCGGTCGAGGAACATTGGTTCCTCGGCGACTCGAGGGATGACGGCGGGCTTGCCGGTCTGGATGACCTTACCGGTGATGCCCTCGCCCTGCTTGTAGAGTCCGCGGCGGAGCTGGGCGGGGGACAATCCATGGGCGGCCTCGATGGAGATTTCGCCGGTCTGGCGGTTGAGGAGTGCGAGGGTGCCGCGTGACATACCCATGTGATCGTGGAGGGCCTTGAGGACCGGGCCGACCACGTCTCGAAGATCGAGGCTCTTGTCGAGGGCCTGGCTGATCTCGAAGAGGAGCGTCAGTTCCTTAACTTCCTGCCTGACAGTAGGTTGTCTTCCTGCACCTGGCATAGGTTGATCCGGTTTCTGCTGGCTCGGAGGCTTGCGGCCGGTCGGCGTCGGCCGGTCTGGAGCCGCTGGGGCGTCCGCCTCGAACATACCGGATGGTAGATTCCAGACCGGTTCGTGTAAAGGGTGCGTAAAGGCCGACTGGGAGACACCTGGCTTGGACGATGATTCAAGGGAGCGACCCTGCGGTCCGGCTTGCCCGGGGGGCGGGGTTGGCGTACAAGGAGAGATGATGAGAGCACAGAGCCACCGATGGGGTGTGGTCGTTTTCGGGGTTTCCGCGGTTGTTGCCTTGGGATGGGTAGGTTGCGCCCCGGTCTCGTTGTGGCCATCGTCGGAGGATGGCAACGTCGGGGTGAGCCCGAGCAGCTACCCCAATCTCCGGGTTCAGGGTGATCCGAACGACACGTTTTCGCAGGCCCTGGACGTCGTTCTTGACAGTGCCGGGCACGGTCACCTGGAGGGCACGATCAGTTGGGCCGATGACGTGGACGTCTACGCGTTACCGGCGTTGGCCGCGGGAGATCGTCTGATTATCGATGTGAGTTCCCGGAACACGGAGCTGGACGCGGAAGTCGCGGTCTTCGACGAGGGCGGGCTTCTCTCTTTCGAGAACGACGATCGGAGCGATGCGCCGGTGCTGCTGGATCCGTTCATCAACAACGTGATCCGGCATGACAGCAGTGTGTATTTTCTGGCGATCGCCCGCTCACCCCTGGCGGAGAGGTCCTCGTACGGCGGCTATGAGGTTCTGATCACGGTGACGCGGGGTGGGGAGGTGCCTGTCACTGCAGGGCAGATCGTGTTGCTGAATTTCCAGGGCGGCTCGATCACGATTCCTTCGGACAGGACCTACACGACGGAGCCGTTTGACGCGGGTGACATATCCATGGTTTATCGTGGCCTCACGTCGTCGGTGATAAGCCGGATTGCGGGCGTGGTTCGAGCGAACTACGATGGCCTGGATCTCGACGTGCGTGTTCTTCCCGGCGACGCGGTGCCGACTGACACCGGGTACTCGACGATCTACTTTGGCGGCCGTAATCCGGAGGCGTACGGGATTTCGCAGGCCGTGGACCCGTACAACTCGGACGACGGCGACTGCGCGATCGTGTTCACCTCGAATTTCACGCCGCAGCGGTTCGGGGGGGTGCTGACGGCGACGGAGCTTGGCACGGCGATCGGGCACGTGGCCGCCCATGAGCTGGGGCACCTGCTGGGCCTCAACCACGTTGCCAACGTGATGGATATCATGGACACGACCGGCGAATCGAGCACGCTGCTGGATGATCAGCGGTTCACGACTTCGCCGCTGGACGAGACGATTTTTCCCATCGGCAGCCAGAATGGCTGGATGCTGTTGCTGGAGACCCTGGGGGCGGAGGAGTAGTCGGGCTCAGTAGTAGAGCGTCAGAATCAAGTTCGGCTCGATGTGTTTGCCCTCCCAGGTGCCGACGGTTGTGGTGGCGAACTTGATTGAGACTTCGGGATCGGAATCCAGCCACTCGTTGACCAACTGCTCCATATTGCGGATAGCGCCGTCGGAGAGTTTGGCGTGGAAGATGCGTACCCGGGTAGCCCCGTCCTCGACCTGGTTGAGGGGGCGTTTGAACACTCGGCTTCCCCGGGCGACGGCGTCGGCGAGGCCGGGGGCATGGGTACCATGCAGGGTGGTGCCGTGGGAGGACTGCCCGGAGGGTCGCTCGGGCACCTCGCTTTCCTCGACCAGTTGAAGCGGGACGTCGGCATTGGCCGCGGCTTCCGGTTTCTTTTTCTCGGCCAGGCAGCACGGGCAGAACAGTTCCCCGCTGACCCGGGCGGCGAGGCCGCGCTGGAGATGCTCGGGATAGACGCTGGCACCACAGGAGGTACAAGTGAGGACGTTCTCCACTTGGACAGGCGAGCCCATGATTTGTCTCCTCTACAAGTGCGGCGCACCACAACGGGACATGTCAGCATTTCCGGCCGGCACGAGGACTGTGTTCAAGAAAGGAGAACCAACCCCGACAGGTCCTCGTCTCGGCAGCTGTTTTCAGTATAGTCCAAGTCTGGCCGGGATACAAGCCGGCCGGCGACTCTGCCCTCGGGTCAGTGGGTAGCGGGCGGGTCTTCGTAGGCACAGGTTCCCAGGAGGCCGTGGGGGATGTGGAAGTCTTGGGTTGTCGCGCCTGCCGGCCGCTGGCGTATGACCGTCGACTTGCCGGACGGGACCGGGCCCAAGGTTCCGCCGAGGCCCCAGGCGAGGAGCGACGGGGCATCCTGAAAGCCCACCGGGAGGACGGACGAATGCGTGGAAGCGGTGCGGAACCACTGATCGTCGAGCATCTCGCGGGCGTTGGCGGTGATGTCCATCAGGTCCTGGACGTCGGCGGTGTGTCGCAGGCCCAGCAAGTGGCCGAGCTCATGGCTGGCGACATTGGCGAGGCATTGGCTCATCTCTTCGGTGCTGGGGAGGAGCGGCTCGAAGAGGGCGAAGGTATCGGTGAAGACGATGGCCGATTCACTGGTATCGTTGTTGTAGGCGTCGATGCTGTCGGCCAGGCCGAGCAGATCGGCGTTGTAGGTGCCGAAGTAGAGATTGGTGACTGAACCGGCGGGAATCGCCGGGTCTCCCTGGCGGTAGACCTGAATCCCGAGGCCGGCGTAGTCTTCCTGAAGCCGTTCGATGACCTGAGCGATGATTGTTTCCGTCTGGCCCGCGAACCGGGAGGAGATCCGCGCAGCGTCGAAAGCCGGCACCTGGACGGGCGATGAGCCGCCGATGCGTACATTGTCGGCCCCCGAGAAGTACAGCACCACGGTCTGGGGATTGTGCCCGGGCACGCCGACGCCGGTCTCGACCGCGTACTGCACCACGTAGTCGTAGGAGGTAGCCGAGGACGAACGTCCCGCGACCACGACATAGACGTGTTCACTCGCCTCGCGGAGGACGACGCTCATTTCCCAGGGTACGAGCCAGGCACTGCTGGTCGACATCTGCTGGAGGAGGTTGTAGTTCTGATCCAGGATTCCCACCAAGAAGCTGCCGCCGTTCGCGGGGCTCAGTCTGATGGTGACCCGATCGCCGGCGGCAACGGACTCGAAGCGATAGACATCCCTATCGACCGTGGTCGCGCCTCCCGTGATGGTACCGAAGAAGGTCACGTCCTGGGTATCGGTGATGATATCTGCGAGCTGGAAGGTATCGTTGGATTCCTGTTCCTGGTAGGCGCCATCCGTTCCCGGCAGGGTTGGCTGGTTTCCCAACACCTGGAGGGGCCACAGGGCGGCGAGACCGTCGGTGGGCTGGACCGGGCTGCATCCGACCGAAGCCAGCACCACGAGGAGGCCCATGACACCGGCGTGCAGAGAGGCTCTGTTTGAAGACACTGCCGATCCCTTTCCAGAACGCTTCTTCCCCCCGCGCACTGGACTGGAACTCCCGCAACCGTACGATTCGGGTCACGGGTGAGGCAAACGGATTCGGAAAAAAGTCCCGCCCGGGGGTGTGGGTGACGGCCATCGGGCCGTTCTTATCGGGTGGACGTGTCGGGGTTCTGCCTTGCTGTAGAAGGCGGGGCCGGTCGCCGCGACGATGGTGGCCGGCAGAGTCACCAGACGCTGGAAGGCATGGACATCGAGGCGATGCGGGGGTTGTTTCCGATAACCTGGCGTTGGGCGATTCCCAACCACGCCGCGGTTGTCCCGCTCAGCCGGCGGCAGAAGGAGCACCGGGTCGTGCTGGTGCTGGGCAGCGAGGTTCTGCGGGCCAGTGCGCACTTCCACAACACGCACGAGGAGATCGGCGGCCTGATCGAGGTGTTGCCCGGCCATTGAGATGATGGCGGCGTGACGAGGACGCGGGCCGGGGCAAGGAGGCAGGCGGCCCGGGTTGTGTCGCGAGCCGCCTGCGGATGGTTCTGTGCCTGGGGATGGGGTCCGGGCGGAGTCCGGAGGGCTGATCTCGGTTTGACTGTCGCCCTACCAGGCGGCGCCGTTCTTGCGTTTGCCGCAGACCGACACTTCCATGCCCATCGCGGCGGCCATAGCGGCCCTGGCGAGCAGGGCCTTATCCGCGTCGGCCGCGTTTCTGGCGTAGGCCACCTGAATATGGTTGGCCTTATGCTTGGCCATGAACTGGTCGCGAGAAACGCCGTAGGTGACGGCGTGCATGACCGGCCACTGCGGGGTGGTCAGTTTCCAGCGTCGTTCGGTTTCGGCCTTGGGCAGTTTCACGACGGCGCCGCGGCCGATATCCAGCTTGAGCCTACCGTCCTCGACGAAGACCCGTGACCAGACGATCTCGCCGGGCTTGGAGACGCCCTTGAGGGTACCGCCGCCGAGCCGGAAGAACATGCCGGGCTGCCGTTCGGAGGAGGCCCCTCGCCAGCCGCCGATCAGGTGGGCCGGGGGCACGGCGCCGCTGATTTCGAGGACCCACACGTAGTCCTTGATAGTGCCGGTGGCGTCCCAGTCTCCCCAGCGGACGTCGTGGAGCGTGTTCTCGACCGGCTGGCCCATGGCCTTATGGACGCGGTAGATCATGAGGCCATCGAGGCCTGCGCACTCATCGACCTCGTTGAAGTGCGGCAAGGGCTCGCCGGGGTAGAGAATGCGTTTGCCGTCCCGGCTTCTGACCGGGGGGCGGTCCTTGTTGTTCAGGGTTCCCTCGACCAGGTCGCTGGCCGGCAGGAGGTCTTTGAGGCCCTGCTGGTACTGGATGCCGATGGTGGCGCAGCCGAAGTCATCGGCGATGCGCATGGCCGCGATGTACATCTTGCACTGAAGGAGGATTTGCTGGTTGGTGAGGTGTTTCCTGGGATCCGGACCGGTGACGAACTTGATGCCCTTGGCGTCGTACCACCTGCGGACAGCTTTGGCTTCAGCGTCACTCACCTGGGTGGTCTCGTAGTAGAGGGCCGACTGGCTGAGCCGCTCCTTGTAGACGCCGGTCGGGTGCAGCAGTTCGTCGGGGATGATGGCGTTGTACATGCCCATGCAGCCCTCGTCGAAGATGCCCATGATGGCCTTCTCGGTCTTGAGCTGGGCGGCGAGGGTCTCGCCGAGTTTCCTCTCGGGGCCGGGCACCCTGATCCTGGACAGTGGCTTGACATGGCTGATCTTGTGCTGAACGGATCCGGTCTTGAGCCAGGTTTTGAGTTTCTCCCTGAAAGCCGGATGGTTGAAGTCTTCGGCCCAGAGCGTGGAGTACTTTTTGCCAGCCTTGGTGAGGGAGCCGTTGAGGTTCAGCATTCCGACCAATCCGGGCCAGGTGCCCGACCAGTTGGCCACGGTGCAGATGGGGCCCCGGTGGGTGAGCAGGCCTGGCAGCACGTGGTGGGTATACTGCCAGACCGCTTCGGCCACGATCAAGGGTGCCTTGGGGTCGATGCGGGCGAAGATCGACATTCCCTGCTTCTGAGAACTGATGAAACCGTGCTTCTCCTTGGGGTTGTAGGGATGGGCCCGGACAATCCTGTAACCGAGTGAAGCGACCGCCTTGCCCAGGGCCTTCTCCATCTCGTTCTGGGCGGCCCAGCAATCCTGATTGGCTGAGAGGCGTAAATCACCGCTGGCAACCAGCAAAACCTGCTTGTTCTTCACGTTTGGCGTCTTGGCGAGTCTAGGCAACTTGTAGCTGGACATGTGATTGAGTATCCCCATGCAGGGGGTTGCATTGCCTCGGGTTCCACACCGGGCAAGGCCTCTGCTATGCGATTATGTACTGTCGGCGGCGGATTTGTGCAAGTGGCGGGCATCGCGTAGACTGCCCGCCTGCGAGGGTTCAGGTCCGCGCGCCGGGGCTGGCCCGGGGGGTGACTCTCTGCGTCTGGAGCATCCCCGGGGGAGTGTGGCCGGCCCATAGCGAGCGGCTTGGCATCGCCTCTCGCCGGGGTGAGCGGAGGCTGGCTTTTGCGACTGAGGGCCATATCCAGGGCAGTCTGACGGCCGGCCGGCACCGGGATTGCGTCGGGTTACGGGTGGAGCAGTCGATGCCGAGAAGTAAAGATCTCGACAGTGTGATGATCATCGGGTCGGGTCCGATCGTGATCGGGCAAGCCTGTGAGTTTGACTACTCCGGAACGCAGGCCTGCAAGGCCTTGCGGGAGGAGGGTATCCGGGTTGTGCTGTTGAACAGTAATCCGGCCACGATCATGACCGACCCGGAGATGGCCGACCGCACCTACGTTGAGCCGATCACGCCGGAAGCGATCGACAAGATTCTGAGTTTGGAGCGGGCTCGGGGCACGCCGATTGACGCCATTCTGCCCACGCTCGGCGGGCAGACCGGTCTGAACTGTGCGGCCAAGGCGGCGGACGCGGGGATTCTGGACAAGCACCGTGTGGCGCTGATTGGGGCCACCCGGGCGGCCATTCACAAAGCCGAAAACCGGACCGAGTTCAAGAATGCCATGCTGCGGATCGGGCTGGACCTGCCCCGTTCGGGGATTGCCCACACCTGGGAGGAATGCCGGGCGATCGTCAAGGACATCGGCCTGCCGTGCGTGATCCGTCCGGCCTACACGCTGGGCGGAACCGGTGGCGGGTTTGCCTACACCCCGGAGGAGTACGAGACGATCTGCAAGCGAGGGCTCGAGTACTCGCTGAACAGTGAGGTATTGATTGAGGAGAGCTGCCTGGGTTGGAAAGAGTACGAGCTCGAAGTCATGCGCGACCGGGCGGACAACGTGGTGATCATCTGCTCGATCGAGAACTTTGATCCGATGGGCGTGCACACCGGCGACTCGATCACGGTGGCCCCGGCCCAGACGCTGACCGACAAGGAGTATCAGCGGATGCGGGATGCGGCCATCGCGATCATCCGCGAGATCGGTGTCGATACAGGCGGCTCGAACATCCAGTTTGCGGTGCATCCCGGCACCGGCCGGATGATCGTGATCGAGATGAATCCGCGTGTCTCGCGGAGTTCGGCCCTGGCCAGCAAGGCGACGGGTTATCCCATCGCCAAGATCGCCGCCAAGCTGGCCATCGGGTACACGCTGGACGAGATTCCCAACGACATTACCAGGAAGACGCCGGCGAGCTTCGAGCCGACCATTGACTACGTGGTCACCAAGATTCCGCGCTGGGCCTTTGAGAAGTTTCCCGAGGCCGACGAGACGCTCACCACGCAGATGAAGAGTGTGGGCGAGGCCATGTCCATCGGGCGGACGTTCAAGGAATCGCTGCAGAAGGGTATCCGCTCGATGGAGATCAAGCGATTCGGTCTGGGGCTGGACGCCAACGACGCGTGGCTGACGGCGATGCGCAAAGCCGAGGAGTCGAAAGTCGAGATCCAGAAGAAACAAGGCCAAGGCAGCGGGCAGACCACCGACGATGACGATGCGACCATTCGCGGCTGGCGTGAGGGTGAGCCGCCGGCCGACACCCAGGAGAAGCGGGCGGGCGACTGGCCGATCACGGCGGATGTTCTTCGGGACAAGCTGCGGCGGCCGTGCCAGGGGCGCCTTTACTACATTCGCTACGCCTACAAGATGGGCTGGACGACCGACCAGATCTTCGAGTTGAGCAAGATTGACCCGTGGTTTCTGGACAACATCAAGGAGCTGGTCGAGTTCGAGCAGGAGCTGCTGAATGCTGCCCGGAACGCCCGGGAGGCGGGCCCGTGCCTGGACTGGGCGCACGAAGTGATGGCGTGGTGCGACGGCGTACGAACCACGGGCGAGGCGACGGATGCTTTTCCCGAGCGTCCGGATGGGCTGGGCGAGACCTGTGAGCGGCTCGCCGAGGGCGTGATTCACGCCAAGCGGTGGGGGTACTCGAATGTCCAGCTGGCCACGGCGTTGGGTGTTTCCCCGGACCGGGTGCGTTCGTTCTGCCGATGGTGCGGAGCCCAGCCGGTGTACAAGCTGGTCGACACCTGCGCGGCGGAGTTCGAGGCGTACACCCCCTACTACTACTCTTCCACGGAAAACCCCCCGGGCACCCGCGAGCTGTTCGGCATCACGAAGGACCTTCCGCCTGATGTCGAGATCCGGCTCACCGGTTCCGGGGGCGGGTCCGTGGTTCTTCCCAGGGAGCTGATGGCGGTTTGCGGCACGGATTCGATCCCGACGCCGGATGACGAGATCCGCGTCACCGAGAAGTTCAAGGTGGTCATTCTCGGCGGAGGTCCGAACCGCATCGGGCAGGGTATCGAGTTCGATTACTGCTGTGTCCATGCGGTGATGGCCGCCCGCAAGCTTGGCTACGAGACGGTGATGATCAATTCCAACCCGGAGACCGTCTCGACGGACTACGACACCAGCGATCTACTCTTTTTCGAGCCACTGACCCACGAGGACGTGCTCAACATCTGTGAACGGCTCAACGGCCGGCCGCTCTGCCCGGGGCGGGCCACTCGCGTGTCGTGCGGAGAGGGTCTGGAGCCGGATTCGAGCGGAGGTCTGCTGAAGGGGGTCGTTGTCCAGTTTGGCGGGCAGACGCCGCTGAACCTGGCCATGGGCCTCAAGAGAGCCGGGGTGCCGATTCTCGGCACCACGCCGGAGAGCATCCACCTGGCCGAGGACCGCGAGGCTTTCGCCCGAGTGCTGAACGAACTTGGCCTTCGCCAGCCGCCCAACGGTATCGCGTTCAACCTGGAAGGTGCGGTGGGCATTGCCCGGGAGATCGGCTACCCCGTTCTGGTCCGGCCGTCGTATGTGCTTGGCGGCCGGGGCATGCAGAAGTGTCACCTAGAAGCGGACCTGGTTCACTACATGGAGGACGCTCTGCAGGCCACTGATCGCAGTGCCACGGTGGACGAGAAGCATCCGGTTCTCATTGACCACTTCCTGACCGAGGCGATCGAGGTGGACGTCGACTGCATCAGCGACGGCAAGGATGCGGTCGTCTGCGGCGTCATGGAGCACATCGAGGAAGCGGGGATTCACAGCGGCGACAGTGCCTGTGCCCTACCCCCCTACTCGCTTCCGCCGAGCCATGTGGACGAGCTCAGGAGCCAGACGGTCGCCCTCGCACTGAAGCTTGGCGTCCGCGGACTGATGAACATCCAGTTCGCGATCAAGGACGACGTTATCTACGTGCTCGAGGTCAATCCGCGAGCCTCGCGGACCGTTCCGTTCGTCAGCAAGGCGACCGGGGTGCCGTGGGCGAAGCTGGCCACTGAAGTCATGCTCGGCAAGTCGCTGGTCGAGGCCATGAACGAGCGGGGTCTGGCCGACGCCCCGTGGCCGCGGCACATCTCGGTCAAGGAAGCGGTTTTCCCGTTCAACAAGTTTCCCGGTGTGGACTGCATTCTCGGCCCGGAGATGCGCAGCACGGGGGAGGTCATGGGTGTGGATTTCTCGTTCGGGTTGGCGTTCGCCAAAGCCCAGATGGCGGCCGGCAGTCCGCTGCCGACCAAGGGCACGGTGCTGATCAGCGTGAACGATCACGACAAGCCGCTGATTGTCGCCATTGCCCGCGAGTTTGCGGAGATGGGATTCCGCATCATCTCCACCAAGCGAACGCGTGAGGAGTTGGTCAAGTGGGGTATCCGGGCCGAGCTGGTGTACAAGGTTCAGGACGCACAGGGCCCCTATCTGATTGACATGATCAACGCGGGGGAGGTTGACCTGCTGATCAACACGCCGATTTTCTGGGGCAGTGCGGCCACCGAGGCGCGAATTCGCTCGGCCGCGGTGATGCACAACATCCCGCTGGTGACGACCATGGCCGGGGCCAGGGCGGCGATGCATGCCATACGGGCACTGCGTCAGGGCGACTGGACGGTACGAGCCCTGCAGGACTACTGCCCGACCTGATGGTAGGGGTGCGGCACCTGGCCGGCGATGGCCTCCTGCCGAGGCTGGCCGAGATCCCTCACGGGCTCGCCGCGGGCTTCTCCGGGGGGCTTGCCCAAGCGACCACGCAATTCCGCGCGGCGGTCCAGGCTGCATGGTGTCAAGCCCGCCTTCCACTTGGCAAGAAAGAGTACGGGTTGAGCTCATTGCACGGCAGATGGATGTTGGTACACTAAAGGGACAAACCAGTTCTTGGGAGGAGTCGTTCGGCGAGGGCTCGCGGTCTGCAGACAGCTCGTACGATGGTCGGTTCATCCTGGGGTCGGGGGGCAGGAGCATGTTGCATGGCACCCATCGCGGCGGTTGATTGCTCTGGCAGGATCAAGCGGCTCCGGCCGGGTTTCACGCTGATTGAAGTGCTGGTGGTGGTGGCGATCATCGCCCTGCTGGTTGCGATCCTGCTGCCGTCGCTGACGCGGGCCAGGGAGTCCGCCCGCCGGGCCATTTGCGCGGGCCGCCTGCACAACATGGGCCTGGCGGTTCTGGAGTATGCGTACTCGAACAAGGGCAAGGTCATCCAGTGCCGGGAGGGTGAAGTGCAGGTGGCGATTGATCCGCGCCTGGCGGCCCCGGGAACAGGCGGGGCGAGCACGCCGTCCTGGTACTACGTGGACTGGCAGGGGGCGGCCAAGAAGCACCACCTGGACAAGGAGCTCTGGGAGTGTCCGAACCGGGCCGGGGTATTCGGCTACGAAGGGACGCCCACCGTGGCGGAGCAGGGGTACACGGCGGCCGCCCTGAGGGCCGGTGGTTACAGGGTCACCGAAGGCACCGACTACGATCAGTGGATCATCGGGTTCCAGTATTTCGGCGGGATCAAGACCTGGCGAACGTCGATCGGAGAGTTCAAGGGATGCTCGCCCCTCGACACCGGCTCCAACCCGCAATGGGCGCTGGCTGCGGACGCCAATTTGAAGGTGGACGGTTACTGGGGCGGCGGTCGTCCATCGGCTTTTGGTTGGATCCCGCCTCATCCGGGCGCAGGCGGCGTGCCGGAAGGCGGGAATGTTCTCACGTTTGACGGAGCCGTGAGCTGGATCCGGCTGGTCCGAATGATCCCGATCCACTCATGGGAGCCGAGCACGCGGGTTTGTTACTGGTACCAAGCCGACCTGGGCGAATATGGCGTGGCCCGCAGGCGATAGACGAGCATGAGCAAGAGAGTGATGATCCCGCTGGCTGTTCTGGCGATCGGCGGAGCCGTGGTGGCCGTGGTCCATGGCATTCGATCGTCGATTCAGCATCCCTATGAGCAAGTGAGCTATCCGTATGTCTGCAAGGGTTGCGGGGCGGTCTTCGATGTGCGGGAGCTCAGGAAGTCGCCTGGCCTGTGGCGGATTGCGCCCGGGGGGCCGTCTGACTCGGTGGTTTTGTGCCTCAAGTGCAATAAGGGCTGGGCCTACCCGGTGGCGAAGTGTGAGACGTGCGGGACGGAGCACGTCCTGCACCTGGGTCCCGACTCGCGTTGTCCGAAGTGTTTTCCGCAGGCTGCCGAGGCCGGGAAGAAGGCCGGCGTTGACGTGTTCTTCAGACGGCCCGGCTGAGCCGCGTTGCGGCCGGGTCTCGGGGGACGCACCGGCCTCATGACGAGCCGACCCGTTGCGGCCCCGAGCCGATGGCCGATCGCGCGGGTGTCTCTGCCGGGCGTGCCCGCGGAGGGGCGGGAGGTTGCTACCGATGGCGGGTTGGCGGGGGTGATGCGGGGGGCACAGCCAAGCGTCGTGGCCGATCGGGAGTTGGCCGGAAGAACCGGGGATCCTCCTTGCCTGGGCGCCCCATTCCGGGTTAGTATGGGAGCAGCCGGCGCATGCGGAGTTCCGACATGCGCTGGGGGGTCCTTTCTTTGCATTGGAGAGGAGCATTCAGTACCTGGTTGACCGGCTTGGCATGGTTTCTGCCGCTTCGATTCTGTCGGGGCGGTGAGGCCTGCGGGCATCCGAAGTGTGGTACGCTTTCGGCTCACCGCAGCCTTCTTCAGGATGTGCTCGGCACTTCACTCGCGGCCTCAGGTACCCGGCCGAACGGTTGTCCGTCGTTAGGGTCTTCGACCAAACAGGAGGTGCACATGACCCGTCTCATCGCCGCCATGACCGTCTTGATTCTGGCCTCGGCCACCGCCGTCCAGGCAGAGATCACCTACGTTGACGCGACACCCAACGGGGAGGGTGTCAACGTGACCGTCCAGGGGGCCACGCCCACCGAGGACGCGCCGGCCAATTTCATGCTCGACGAGGAGGACTCGGGCAGCAGCCCGGCCGAGTCAGACACGGACGGGATCTGGGGCGAACGCAACCGCACGGCGATGAACGGCGGGAATGTCCTGGTCGCGAGGGGTGTGACGGACGGGACCGACGACGGCAACGGCATCCTGTGGACGAGCACCCCGACGCTGACCGCCGGCACCTACAATGTGTACCTGTTCTTCTGGATCAACAGCAATGGCAATGGGATCTGGGACATCTCTGCGGCCATCGGCGAGCTGAACAGTTTTGACGGCCTCACGGATTACACCAAGAATAACGCCACCAACATCTCCGGCGCCGCGCTGTTTGACGGCTACGACCTTCCGACGACGCTGAAGAAGGCTGACGGCGCGCAGCACCTGTTTGCCGTGAAGCTGGGTCAGGTTGTCCTGAGCAGCGACGGCGAGATCACCGTCTCCACGGCGGGCCGCCTGCAGACTACCAGTGACAACCGGACCTGGTTCGACGGAATCGGATACCAGAAGGTGGAGACCTGCGCGGACCTTGCGGTGGTGACGATCCAGAAGCCGGTCGCGCCCGGCGCGGCCACGGTGACCGTCACCGGGGTATCGCCGGAAGCGGAGTCGGTCAACGTCTACCTCGACCCCGCCACGCTGATCGGTTCGGCCGCGGGCAGCCCGCCGAACACGCCGGCCAACCTCACCGTGACCCTGAGCCGCCCCGCGGCATTTAACGAGGTGCTCCTCAGCCGCCAAGTCGTGGGTGGCATTGAACAGTGCGGGGCGGCCCCCACGACAAGGGTCGTCGTTCCGCGAATCACCTACGTGGATGCGGTCCCCAACACCACCGGCAGCGACGGCAACACGACGGTTGACGGGGTCCTGGTGGATCTCGTCGCTCTCCCGGACGACCCCACCGGCAACGTGGCCACCGGCGGGGACGTTGGCGGGCCCGGCGACGACGGTCTGTGGTACCTCCGCCCGCGACCGATGACCAACGCCAAGACGGTCTGGGAGGCTCCGGAAGTGGTATCACCCCTTGTGACCACCCTGTCTCTGGCTGCCGGAACCTACCAACTCTACGGGCTGTTTTGGAACAATGCGAGCAACGACGGAGCGTGGGATGTGGCGTTCAGGGTGGGCTCGGGGAATCCGCTCGTCTTCGGCAAGGGTAACGCGACGCTGTCGACCCCCGACGGCAGCGAGTTCACGAATGTGCCCCCCGTTTCCACGCGTGACGCCACGCAGTGGATGCTGATCGCTCCGCTGGGAGAATATGAAATCACCGGCCCGATCGAAATCCGTATTGACTCACCGCAGCAGGGGGTCTCGGATGACCCGCGAACCTGGTACGACGGGATCGGTTATGAGCTGGTTTCACCGGCATCCCCCCTGCCCGTGTCGGACGGTTTCGGCGACGGCGACCGCAACAACGACGGCCTGCGCGACGATCCGGACGGATCGGGCAGCGGTCTTCTTGACGACCCCGCCGACGTGGGCCTCCAGTGGTGGCGCGTGTTCCGGACCGGTTCCGAGAACCAGATCGTTCGCGTCGCCCACGACCTGGTCGCCCCTGACGGGCTGGGCGACGACAACGCCCTGCAGGTCAGTGTCACCGGGAACCAGGCCTACCAGGTTGCCAGCTTGCCCCCCACGCTCCTGGCCAACGCCGGCGAGTCCATCCGGCTGACCGCCCAGGTCCGCTTCACCAGCATGACCGATTACCGTGACACTCTCCGGTTCGGCCTGCTCAACCAGGGGGTCACATCCGTCACCCTGGATCAACTCACGCCGGCGATCATTGAGGATGACTGCAGCTACTTCGCCACCGTCGCCACCGGCGCGGTCGGCGCGGCGGCCCGCATTGCCGCCAACTCCTCCGGCGGAGCGGACGGCTCCATTTTCGGCCTTGACGAGAACATCGTGACCGAGAACCCGTTCAGCCGGATGATCAACGACAACCTCCCGCATTCCCTCTCGCTGACGGTCATCCACGCCTTCGGCGACAGCGCCCTGATCGATTACTCGATCGACGGCAGCACTGCCCTGCGCGGACATGACCCCTCTTTTCCAGTGTTCTACTTCAACGGGGTAGGCTTTGGCAGCGTTCCGTCCCCGGGCATCAGTTATCATCTCGATGACGTGCTGATCGAATCGGGCGTGGCCACGACCTGCCAGGCGATCCCCTCGGTTACGGTCGAGAGCATCATTCCCTCCGACGCGACCGATGTGGTGGTCAACGGCATCGTGCCGCAGGCGGAGCGGGTAAACGTCTACCTCGATGGCAACCTGATCGGTTCGGCAACCGGCAGTCCGCCCGGCACGCCGGCCACGCTGACGGTCCCAATCACCGCAAGCCCTCCGCTCAGCGGTCTGGTCACGGCCCGGCAGGTGGTGAACGGCGTAGAGAGCTGCTGGACGGCGTCAGGCGTACAGGTCAACAACTGTGCGGCCGTGGGAGCGGTCTCGATCCAGGGGGCTCTCGTGGGTGACACCACCGTCACCGTGGTGGGCATCGATGCGACCGCCACGACGGTGAACGTATATGCCAACGGCACGACGCTCATCGGCACCGCGCCGACCGAAGAAGGGGCGGCGAGCGTAATCGTTACGGTCTCGCCGCTGAGGCACGATGCCCGCATCTCGGCCACCCAGATCATCCGGCGAGTCGAGAGCTGCATGCCGACCGGCGTGCAGGTCATCAGCGGGAGAATCACCTACGTCGACGCGGTTCCGAACACCACCGGGACGGACGGCAACACGACGCTCGACGGGGTCCTGGCGGATCTCATCGTTCTCCCGGACGACCCCACCGGCAACGTCACGACCGCAGGAGTCGCCGACGACAACCTGTGGAACTGGCGGAGCATCGCGACCAACGGCGACAGGATCTGGGAGACCGACACCAGTGGCACGGTGAACGAGAACACCGGGCTGCTCAAGACGACTCTCTCGCTGGCTGCGGGCAGCTACGACCTCTATGGTATCTTCTGGAACAACTCGCCGAGTTCGGTGCTCAACGACGGCGTCTGGGATATCGGCTTCCGCGTCGGTGAGACGGGAGCCTTCAGCGTTTTCACCAAGGCCAACACGTTCCTCGCCAGCGACGTCGCCACCCACGAGTTCGCCGACTCGAGCCCGCCGGTCGTCACCCGCCAGGGCACCCAGCCCGCCCAAGTCCTGCTGATCGCCCCGCTGGGCCGATTCGAGATCACCGGGCCGATTGACATTTAC
Source organism: Planctomycetota bacterium (assembly GCA_022711465.1). Lineage (GTDB taxonomy): Bacteria > Planctomycetota > Phycisphaerae > UBA1845 > PWPN01 > JAGNEZ01. Next base: position 120,779 of record JAKLEZ010000004.1, read on the forward strand.
GTGGACGCATCGGGTACGACTTCGGCCAGCGATGACGAGCGCACTTGGTACGACGGCATCGGCTACGTGGCCGCATGCCCCAGCCCGTTCGCGGACACGGACGGCGACCGGGACGTAGACCAGCAGGACTTCGGCGTCTTTCAGTTGTGCTACACGGGCTCGTCGTTCAGCGGCGTGCTGCCGTTCGAATGCGGCTGTCTGGATCACGTTCCGGACGGCAAGATCGACCTGGTGGACCTAGCCGCCTTCGTGGACTGCGTGAGCGGTCCGGCGATCGCCGCTGATCCGAGTTGCGGCGATTGATCCGTTCGCGGCGCGGTCCCAGCCCGGTGATGCCGGTCGTCGGGGGGCCGTGGAACGGGGGGCGTGGTTCATGGATGTGAAGCGGTTGTGCCGGGGGCTTGCGGCCGGGGTGGCGGCCATCGCGGTGACAGGCCCATTGCCCTTGAGGGCGACCGACGATGTTGCCGGCGCCTTGACGGTGCTCAACGACAACGGTGCCTGGTGCTGGTACCAGGGCGAACGGGCCATCATTCACGACGGCAAGCTGATTGTCGGCTCGGTTGCGGATGCCAGCGGGACGGGCGGAACGGTGCGCGACGGCAACATTGAGGTGGCCACGTGCGACTTCCGCTCGGGCCGAATCACCCGGTTCGTGCTCCGCGCCAACCTCGAAGCCGACGATCACAACTCTCCTGGGCTGCTCGTCCGGCCCGACGGCCGGTACCTGGCCATGTATGCCCGCCACGGCTCGGACGCTTTCAGCCGCTGGCGGATCTCCGCGGACCCGGGGGATACCGCCGCGTGGTGGCCGGAACAGACGTTCGATCACGGGACCGGTGCCACCTACTCCAACCTCTATCGCCTGTCCGGTGAGAACGGCGGCGCGGGCTGCCTGTACGACCTGGTCCGCACGGTCGGCATCGACCCGAACCTGCTGACCTCTGACGACAACGGCCAGACGTGGGGCTACGCCGGGCGCCTGCTCGACTGGCCGACGCCCACGGGCGATCCCAAATTCACCGGCTCCGACGGCAGTCGCCCCTACCTCCGCTACGCCTCGAACGGAGTGGATGAGATTCACTTCATCGCCAGCGACGACCATCCGCGGGCCTATGACAACAGCATTTACCACGGCGTGATTCGCGGCGGCAGGGTATACGATTCCTTCGGCAGCATCGTTGACGAGAACGTCTTCGACGGCTTGGCGAAGCAGCCCAACGACTACACCACGGTTTTCGACACCGATATCTCGCCTCTCGGTTTCGCCTGGACGACCGATCTTCGCCTAGACGGGCAAGGCCGACCTTACGCCCTGTTCACCGCCCGAGCCAACAACAGCGACAGCACGGACCACCGGTTTCTCTACGCCCGCTTCGACGGAGCGGCCTGGCAGGTGCACGAAATCGCGAGGGCGGGCGGGTATCTTTACGCCTCAGAGAACGACTACACCGGACTTGGGGCTTTGGACCCGCGTCGAGCGGACACGGTGTACATCTCCACCAAGATCGACCCCCGCACCGATTCGGCCGGTGCTCACTACGAGATCTACAAGGGCGTCACCGTGGATGGAGGGGCTGCGTGGACGTGGACGGCGGTCACCTCCAACTCGACGGTCGACAACCTCCGCCCGGTCGTGCCGCCCAGCGACGGCTCCCAGGAAGCCCTGCTGTGGCTGCGCGGTACGTACGCCAGCTACACGAACTTCAGCACCCAGGTCGTCGCTCTGCTGGTGCCCCCGCTGGCCTGTGCGGAGGTACCCGCGGTCACGGTGGAGTCACCGATATCTCCAGGTGCGACGACCGCCACGATCAGTGGCATTGTCCCCGAGGCCGAGAGCGTCCATGTCTACGTGAACGGCCTCACCATGGTCGGTTCTGCCGCGGGCGACCCGCCGAACACGCCGCCCACTCTGACTGTCGCCGTCGCCCCGCTCGCGCTCAACGACCGGGTCAGTGCTCGACAGGTAGTGGCGGGACAAGAGAGCTGCGCGCCGGCGTCTGAAGTGAAGGTGTGGGCGCCGCTGCGGATCACCTGCGTTGACGCCGACCCCAACACCGACGGGATTGACGGCAATACGACGATCAACGGCAGCTGGGTCGACACCGGCACGGGCGGCAACGCCACCGCCAGCGCGAGCGCGGGATCGGGCAATGACCTCAAGTGGCACATCCGTTCGCGAACGACGGTGAACGGCGGCGAGGTCTGGGAGGCGGGCGGGGCGGAAGTGCCCCCTATTCTGATCACCACCCTGACTCTTCCGGCGGGCACTTACGACCTGTACGGCCTGTTCTGGAACAACGCGAGCAACGCCGGTCTGTGGGACGTCCAGTTCCGGGTGGGCTCGTCGGGTGCATTCACGACCTTCAACAAGGGTAACGCGATCCTTTCGGCCGCCGATGGCAGCGACTTCGTCAACGCGACGACAACGCGGGACGACGCCGGCAACTACCAGGTGCTGATGATCGCCCCGCTGGGCCGGTTCCAGTTGACCGGAGCGATTGACATTCAGGTCAGAGCGGCCGATCTGGTGTCGGGTAGCTCGGATGACCGAACCTGGTACGATGGGGTCGGGCATGCACCGGTGTGCAACGTCCCATTCGCCGATGCCGACGGCGACCAGGACGTGGACCAGGGCGATTTTGGGGCATTCCAGGCGTGTTACACCGGTCCGGGTGGCGGTGTTCCGGACCACTGCGCGTGCTTCAATCGCCCGGAAGGCCTTGCCGGGAGCGACAACGACGTGGATGCCGCCGATCTGGCTGCTTTCGTCCTATGCGTCACCGGGCCGGAGATCGCCTGGTCGCAGCACCTCCGGCCCGACTGCACCCCGTAGAACGCAGGCCGTGTTCGGACTCCATCCTGTCCCGCCTGGTCCGCGACCGCGGAACACGCGTTATGTTCTGGTCATCAATCTCCTGCTCAGCCACGCCCTGCCTGGAGGAGGCCAAGGTCAACGATCGAGAGGGTGCGCGGCGGAAGCGGTCGCGGATGGCGGTTCGGGCCCCTTTTTTCTGAGTGGTCGGTCTTCCAGAGGCGTACTAGAATCGACACACAGTTGGAGAGCCAACATGAGGACATCTAACTCAAGGAGAGCGCCATGAGCAACGTCGAGGAGACATGCTGTCGCGAGCTGCAGGTAGGCAAACCCGCCCCGGCATTCAAGGGCACGGCCGTGGTCGGCTCCGAGTTCAAGCAGCTCAGCTATGAGAACGGGACGTTGATCGTCGGCGACCAGAAGTATACCGGCAAGTACGTTGTCTTGTTCTTCTACCCCCTGGATTTCACTTTCGTCTGCCCAACCGAGATCATTGCGTTCAGTGACCGGATTGAGGAGTTCGAGAAGCTCGGCGCCAAGGTGGTTGGTGCTTCGGTGGACAGCCATTTTACCCATCTGGCCTGGAAGAACACCCCGCGCAAGCAAGGCGGGCTGGGCGAGATCCGCTACCCGTTGCTGGCCGACCTGAACAAGGAGGCGGCCTGCAACTACGCGGTGCTGCTGGACGGTGGCGTTGCGGCCCGCGGCCTTTTCATCATTGACGACAAAGGGATTCTGCAGACCTACACGGTCAACAATCTTGGCGTCGGCCGGAGCGTGGATGAAGCCCTGCGGCTGATCCAGGCCTATCAGTACGTGGCCAAGAACGGCGAAGTATGCCCGGCGAACTGGAAGCCCGGCGACAAGACCATGAAGCCAGATCCGAAGGGTTCCCTAGATTACTTCAAGGACGTGAAATAGGAGTTCCCGCCGGGCCAGGTCGGTTCCCGCGGTGGCCAGTGGTCCTGGCGTGGTCCGTTCCGTGCTTGTCGCTGCTCGCGGAGGGCGACGGCGGGCCCGGTCGAGCCGGAGCAACGCAGGCCCTCCCGACGGGTGAGTGTGCCACGGGGAGTCGGCGGTCACGGTGTTCCGGCGGGCGTCTTGTCCTTCGCGTCCGCCGGCTGGGCGGGAACTGAGGCCGGGGCGACCGGAACGGCGGTCACGGTGAAGGTCCTGGCCGGGGTGAAGTACTTCCTGAACGTAGCCTGGACTTCCTCGGCAATCATGGATTCGATGGCCGCCTTCACCGTCTTCGGCTCGTCCAGGCTTCGCCCGCGATGGTCGAGGTGTTCCAGCAGCTCGACCCAGTAGCTCGGCTCCTTCATCGAGATGTCGAGGGTATTGAGGACCTGCTTGCGGGCGTTCTCCAGTTCCTCGGGCCTGGGGCCCGACTCCGCGAACCGGGCGAAGAGCTTGTGGACCTCCTCGGCGACGCGTTCCGCGTTGGTCGGTTTGCACTTTGAGCCGGCCTGGAACGTGCCCGCGTCGCGGTAGGTCCAGGAAGGCACGAAGGACGCGCCGATGGAGTAGACGAGTCCCAGCTCTTCCCGGACGGTCTTGATCAACCGGCTGCTGAGGATATTGGCGCCGACCTGCATGGCTCGCCGGTCCGCGACATTCTGGCCGTCGCAGGCCACGAATCCGGAGTATGCCACGGCGCTTGGCGTCACGGTGGCGACATCGACCCTGCGATTCAAGGGACCCCTGGGTCGTGCCAGGGTTCGCAGCTTGTCCAGGTGCTCGACGCCGCGTTTGCGGGGGGCCAGCGAGCCGAGGTAGCGTTCCACAAGGGGCCGGGACTGTTCCCAGGTCATATCACCCACCACGGCCACTTCGATCGGGGCTTCCTGGCAGAGTCGCTTGAACCATGCCTGTCCCTGGGCCATGGAGAGGGCCTCGAGGTTCTCCTTCTTGACGGTCATTCGCCGCGGATCGCCGCCGCTGAGCAGGTCGCTCATGGCCTCGACCGCCTGGAATGCGACGTTGGTCTTGGCCTCCTCCAGCTGGCGCAGGCTCTCGAGTTTCCAGTTCTTGAAGGCTGTCTCCTCGATCTTTCCATCGATGAGCAAGGCGTAGGCCAATTGCAGCCCAGATTCCAGGTCCTTGGGCGAGCCGGAGACTCGGACCATGAAGGCGTCGTCGGCGCTGGCCCCGCCGCCCACGCTGATGTTCTTGCCGAGCATCAGGTCGCGGACAGCGGTTGAACTGAGCCGGCCGGTCGCCGGGTTGCTGATTGCCAGGGCGGCCACCGAAGTGACTCCGAGGTTGGCCCGGGTCTCCTCGATTCCGCCACCGGCCAGGCTGACGGTGACGGTCACCGAGTCCTTCTTGTAATCCATGAAGCGGTGATGGATGCGAACGCCGTTGGACAGCCAGGCATGAGTCACGCCCAGGTCCTTGTTCTCCGTGCTCTCCGCCACCGAGCCCGGAACCGGAAGCGTAGCCAGGATGGCATCGGGGATCTCCTCGGTTCTGCGTGGCTCGACCTTCCGCGCCCAGGAGGCCCGAGCGGCCGCCAGAACGTCATCGCGGGCAGGAGCCTTGATGGTCTGCTTTTCCGGCAGGACCACGATGTAAGCGAACCCGCCTGGGGCGAAGCACTCCCTGAATACCCGGCTGACTTCGCCGGCCCTGACGCTGGGCAGCAGTCTCCGAATCAGGTCGAGGCGTTGCTGGGCGGACATGATCGGGACACCATCATTGACGGCGCTGAGCATCTGGCTGAGCATGGAGCGGCCGTTCTCCGTCGGCTCGGTTCGGACGCCGCGTTCGGCTTGGGCGACGATCTCCCGCTTGACCAGTTCCAGTTCCTTCTCGGTGAAGCCGTACTCACCGGCCCGACTGACCTCGCAGACGAGTTGCTCGAGCATCCTGGCCCAATCGCCCGGCTCGCCGCGGACGGCCGCCATGACGGTCATGGCTTCGTGGAACATGTCCGACACGTTCGCGCCCACGTGGCGGAAGGAAGCTTCGCCCTTCTTCACCATCTCATCACACCGCCGGGAGAGGAGCCATCCGGCGAGTTCCTCGACCCGTTCCTTACGCCAGAGTTCCTCGGTGACGGTGGGGCCTCGCCCGGGAAGGAGAGTGAGGATCTGAACGCTGCCGATGGTGACTTCCGGATCGGTGATGACGAACGCCCGCTCCCTGGGGAACTGTTTCAGCTCCGCCTTGAGCGGCGTCCGGCCCGGCTTTCGGGCCTTGACCGGGCAGAACCACTTCTCGATCAGAGGCTGGATCGGCTCGAAGGCGGTGTCCCCGACCATGAGGACGGTGACGTTCTCCGGCCGGTACCAGGTGTGGTAGTAGTCCAGGAACTCGCCGCGCGGGGCCGAGGCGATCACCTCCTCTATGCCAATCGGAAGACGCTCGGCCAAGCGGCTACCAGCGAAAAGTTCCGGCCACAGCTTGTCGCGGATTCGCTGTTCGGCGCTCTTGCGCCCCCGGGCTTCTTCGAGGATGACCGGCCTCTCCTTGTCGATCTCCTCATCGGCCAGCGATGCCTGGAAGGCGAAATCGCTCAGGACCATCAGGGCCTTGTCGATCTGGGGCGGGTCGGTGTTGGGCAAGTGGATCATGTAGCTGGTTCGATCGAAGCCGGTGCCGGCGTTCAGGTCGGCGCCGAACTTCATGCCGATGCTCTCGAAGTACGGGATCAGTTCGCCGGGCTTGAAGTGCTCGGTGCCGTTGAAAACCATATGTTCCATGAAGTGGGCGAGTCCTCGCTGGCTGTCCAGCTCGTTCAGCGAGCCGGTTCGGACATGCATCATGATGGACATCTTACCCGGCGGGTTGTCGTGCTTGCGGAAGAGCCAGCGTACCCCGTTGTCGCATTGGCCGGCCAGGATGCGTGGATCGCGGGGAAGCAGATCGGCGGCCGGGGTCACAGAGGTCCAGCCGACCGTCCACACCACGAGGACGACGCCACGCCACCGATGAGATCCACGTGCACTGGCTGTCTTCAAGTTTTCCATTGCCATTGGCTCCGACTGGATTCCGCAGGTGAGCTGACCGGCGATCGACGCCGCGACCCCGCCCGCCAACCGCGGGCCTGCCTCAGCCTAGAGTCTGAGGGGGAACCTGTCCAGCGTTCGCGTCCGGCCGATAACTCTTGACATTCGGCCCGCCTGGGTCAATAATATCGCTCTGGGTGAGAAGGAAGCGTCTGGCGGCCATGTGCGTCGAGACTCGCACCGGTCGAGTGGGAAAGGGGTGTCCATCTCGGTTTGGCCGCGGCTTCCCCCATAGAGTCGACGAAGCGTGTTCGTAACCCTCGTTCCGATCGTGTCCTGCGGTCGCAGGACGGCTTTTGGCCTGATCGGCGAGACCGACGGTTTAGTCTACGTGAGGAGAAGCGGGATGAACAGATACCTATTGGCGGCCGGCGTGGTGGCGATTCTCTCCACTTCGGCCATGGCGACGTTGTTCTTTGAAGAGAACTTCGATTCCTACACCCAGGGGAATCTTGCGGGTCAGGGAGGGTGGACCGCCCACAGCGGCGCCGGGGCCAACCCAGTCCAGGTCGTCGCGAGCACCACCGCCACGGGCAACGCCGCGAAGCTGGTCAACGCGGCCGCAAGCAGCGAAGACGTGAACACGCCCACCGGCGTGACCCAGGGAGCCACTGACAAGTGGTACGCCAGCTTCCTGGTCAGCGTCACGGGAACGGTGACCGGCTCTGACTACTTTGCCCACTTCAAGAATGTCTCGAATGTCTTCCCCACGAAGATCGGCGTCACGCCTTTCTCCGGATCCGATTACACCTTCTACGTCTGGCAGGGCAGCGGCAGCGGTCCGACCGGCACGGGGGCGGGAGCCATCTGGGGGACCGGCTTCACGTTCGGCACGGTGCACCGGATTGTGGCCTCCTACGAGAACGCGACCGGCCAGGGCGAACTGTGGGTCGATCCGGACCCCGCCCTGGGTGAAGACGGCAACACCAAGCTCAGCGTGACAAATGGTCCCTCCGCCAACGCCAACGCGGTGGCGTACGCTCTCCGGCAGGGTTCCTTGGGCGCCACCAGCGGCCTACTGGCGGGCACCCAGGAGGTGGACAACCTGCGAGTCGGCACGAGCTTCGCCGAAGTCATTCCCGAGCCAGCCACACTGATTCTGCTGGCTCTGGGTGGTCTCGCCGCCCTGCGTCGGCGCGGGGCCTGAGCCCTTCACCGGTCGGACGGGAACATGCTTACTCGGCGGATCCGCACGGAATCGAATGCGGGCACGAGGTTGTTCTGAGTATCACACGAGACGCCGGGGTCATGATCCTCGGCGTCTCGTGTTTCGTGGGGGAGTCTCGGGGGATGCGCACGACGGCACCCCCGGGGGGCGAGCCTGTTTTCTCTCGCAGAGCGGTGGTCATTTCTCCAATGCCAGATCGAACTCATCGGCGATGACCGAGGGGCCGCGGCTGACCTCGACCCGGATCCGGCAGACCTTGCGGTCCTGGACGGCGATCACAGATGCGATAGCCGATCCGTTCATCTCGGGCGTCAACAGCCCTCGGATGTCCACCTCGACCGGTGCCGCCGGGGGAGTGACCGACCACTCCTGCAGCCGTTCGCGGGCGTAAGCGGCGACGCTGTCGGCCGCGGCGCGGGCGGTCACGCGGACACGGGTGGTCTGCGTATCGCGATACCGGGCCCCGGCGAAGAGTGTCAGGCACGACAGAAGCAGCATGACGATCCCGGTCGACGCGACTGCCAGGATGAGCATGGCCCCTCGCGGGTGGGACTTGGCGGGTCTCATGGCTGCACCCCCCTGCCCACCAAGGCTGTGGTGGAGAATCGCTCGGCAGCGCTGGAGGTCCGATCTCTGGGCACGCGTTCGGTGAAGGTCATCCAGAGAAGGCCCGGCGAAGCCCCGAAGGTTTCGATGCGGAAGCTCAACGAGCAGCTCCCCAGGTTCCAGGTGTAACCGGAGTCGATCGTGTCGGGCGTAGTCTGGGTGCGGGTTACGGTTCCCCCCGTAACCTGGTAAGACACCTTGCCCGCGCCGTCGGTTGACAGCATTTCGACGGCCGTCGCCGTCTCCGCGTCGGCGGGGGCAACGGCGATCCGGTCCGCTCGGCGAGCATCGGCCTGGATGCGTCTGACCAGATCCTGGACCACGGCCTCGGTGGCGATCTGGGCACGTTCCCGGGCCTGCAGGCGCAGCGACTGGGCCGAGATGACCAAGGTGATCGTGGTGCCGGTGGCGAAGAGTGGGAGCCAAGTCACCACTTGAGTCAGCATTATCGCGCGCCGCGAGTGTCGGTTCATGGCTTGCCCTCCTGGGGAAGGTACCCGCTGACCTGCTCATGGATCTCTCGGCCGCCGGCCAGCCGGGCGGTGGCCACGACGGTCACCTGGCGAAAGCCCTCCCATTGTCCGGTGGCGGGCTGAACCCTTGTCGCCAGGGTGACATGGTTCGACCAGAGTCCGTCGGGCGGCTTGGAATCCAAGGGGGCACCGGCCCGGTATCGATCCAGTTGCCCGGCCGCGGCCCAGCTTGCCGCCAGTCGCCGGTGTTGCTCGGTGCGGACCCGGTAGTAGTCGAGCACCGCGTTGGCTGTCAGCGTACCCAGCAGGATGAGGATCGCCAGGCCGACTATGACGTCGATGTTGTTGAAGCCTCGTCTCCTACGGCCATATTCCGGAAGTCTCATCTTCATCTCCCTATCATCAGATCGAGCAGGCCGCGTCGATCAGCGAGATCAGCGGTTTGAACATGGCGATGACGGTCCAGCCGACGAAGGTGGCTGCGCACAAGGTGGCGACGGGCACGGCCAGATTGCGCACCACGCACCACAGACGACTGACCAGGGCGTAGTGGTAGTCGGCCGCGAAGCGGAGGGACTCGCTCATGCGGCCGGTACGTTCACCGTTGGCCAAGGCCATCGCGGTCACCTTGCCGAGCCCCACATTGACGGCGGCCTGGCCCGGACTCGTACCGGTCTCGAGCGTCTCCGCGAAGCGGCGCATCTTGCGGCGAAGGCAGGTGTTAACGTCGAGATCGCACGCTGCCGCGGCAGCTTGGGGCAAGTTCATGCCCGAGTCGACCGCCTGGCGCATGGTTTCCAGCACCAGATTCATATCCTGTCCCTGGGTCAACCGATGGAGACCCGGGAGGTGCCAGCGGATCGCGTCGGCGACCTGCGTGGCCCAGCGGGGCGTGCCCCACCGCCGCGGTCTGGCCCACAAGAACAGGATGACGGACGCCAGCAGCAGCACGAGCAGCCCGCCCGGAGGCGTACCGGTCCCGAGCCAGCTGCAGACCGCAATGAGCGTCCTGGTCTCGGACGGCAGGACGGCACCGTAATCCTTGAAGATCTCCACGTACTTGGGAATGATGCCCACCATGAGGAAGCCGACCACGAGGCTGGTGGCGCCGAGCATGGCGAGGAGGTACAGCATGGCGTTCGCACCCGGTCGCATCCCGTGTCGCCATCGTTCCAGAAGACGGCTCTCGGCCGCGTCCAGGGCGACGGACAGTTGGCCGCTGCATTCCCCCGCCGCGATCAGGCTCAGCGTCCGGCTGGAGCAGCCGCGGAAGCCCTTTGCGACCGCTTCGGACAGAGGAAGGCCCTGGCCGAGCAGGCGGGCGATTTGCCGGAGATAGCTGGCGGCCAGCCCGTGCTCGGAATCCGCCGCGAGCGATACCCCTGTTGCCAGCGGCAGATTCTGGCGTACAACGGAGGCGATCTGGGAGACCACTCCACGTTCCACGCCGCCGCAGAGGAACGCGCGGGCGACGATCCGAATCATCCACAGCACCGGCCCGAGAAGGATGGCTGCGACGAGGACGGAGCCGATGATGACGATGAGCAGGAATTCGAGTGTGCTGATCATCTGTTCTTCCTCAACCGCTCACAGCGTTGATTAGGCTGACCAACGGCAGGAACATGGCCGTAACACCGAACGCGAGGAAACAACCCAGGACGATGATCATAGCCGGCAGCAAGAGGGCACGGAGCAGCCCTTGGACATAGACCGCCCGGTTCTCGAAGGACCTTGCGAGCTGGGCGATAGCCAGAGGCAGTGCCTCCCGGCCGGTGGCGACCTGGACGCAGTAGCCGAACAGCGGCGGAATCAACCGGGCAGACTGGCTGGCCACGAAGATGGACTGGCCCTTCTCGACCTCCTGGGCGAGCCGATCGGCGTCGGTGATGAGGGCTCGGTGGCCGGTCGACTCGGCGGCGAGTCGCATGGCCTGGGGCAGGGGCAGGCCCGAGCCGAGGGAGGTCGAGACGGTCCTGAGGAAGCGAGCGACCAGCGAGGCCCGCTTGATTCGACCGAACAGCGGCAAGGACAGGACGATTTGCTCCCGCAAGATCACCCCCCCTTCGAAGAACTTCAGGCTGTGGAACAAGAAGGCCAGTCCGGCGAAGAGGAGGACGACGAGCAGGACAATGAGCAGGTAATGATCTGACAGCCACATCATGATCAGGGTGAGGCCGGGGAGGGCAACGCCGAAATCCCGGAAGACCTCCTTGATCCTCGGCACGACGAAAACGAAGAAACCCGAAGTGATGGTCAGCGCCAGGAGAATCACGAGAATGGGGTAGCTCGCGGTCTCCCAGACAAGCCGTCGTGTTTCGCTGACCAGGCGTAGATGCTGGTTGATGTTCAGCAGAACGCCCGGCAGTTCGCCGGTCTGAATTCCTGCCTGGATCACCCGGCCGTACAGCAGGGGCAGACCCTCCTGCCGGCGGGCGATCGCCTGATCGATGGGAACGCCGGCACGAAGTTCGGTCACCACTTCGGTAATCCACCTCCGCAACCGGGGCGATTCCACATCGCGGGCGAGTTGGGCAAGTCCTTCGTCCAGAGCGATGCCCGCCTTGGCCAGCGAGGCCAACTGCTCGTTGAAGAAGATCAGATCGTCCTCGCTGATCCGCGTCTGTGAGCGACCGGGGGGCGCCGCGGCGCGGACCTGTTGGACCTGCACCTGCATCTGGGCCAAGCTCTCCATCGCCCGGTCGTGTCCTGCGGCCTCGATCCGCCCGGCAACGGCCGTTCCTCCCGGACTCAGACCCTCGTATTCAAACCATGGCATCGGTAGTTCCTCCGAGCACGAAACGGGCGAGCCGATCGGTTCACCCGCAGTTTCTACCCGTCTTCCCGCTGGTCTGTGTCCAGCGTTCCCAACACCCGGCGGACCTCATCGAGCGTGGTTCGCCCGTCGGCCACCAGTCTGCGGGCATCGGCGGCCAGATCCGGCCCCGACGCCTTGATCCATTGCCGAAGCTCTCCGACGGGCCGGCGATCCAGAACCGCCTGGCGCAGGTGGTCGTCCATTTCCGCGACCTGGCCGCACGCCGTGCGACCCAGATAGCCCCCGCCGAGGCAAACGTCGCAAGTCCCCTGGCCGCGGCAGGTCGGGCAGAGCGTTCTGAGCAACCGCTGGGTGCAGACCAGGGTGAGTGCGCCGGCCACCTGGTACGGGGCGATGCCCATTTCAAGGAGACGCACGACAGCCTCGGCCGGATCGCCGCTGTGCAGCGTACTGACGATCAGATGACCGGTCAGAGCGGCCTCCACGACGATGTGGGCGGTTTCGGCATCGCGGATTTCGCCAACGAGCAGGACCTGAACATCCTGACGGAGCAGGGAGCGCATGGCCCTCACATAGTCCAGCTCGCCGTGGGGCTGGACCTGGATCTGGGCTACGCCGGGAAGCCGTTGCTCCACCGGATCCTCCAGGGTGATCACGCTCCGGCCGGGCGTGACGGTGCGGATGTACCTGGCCAAGGCATAGAGGGTGGTGCTCTTGCCGCTGCCGGCGGGGCCGGTGACCAGGATCATGCCCTGGGGCTGCTCGGCGGCCCGCCGAAGCCGTCCGAGGACGGTTGGCGGAAGCCCGAGATCGTCCAGCCCACTGACCTGGCCTACCGCGTACATCAATCGGAGCGCCGCCCGCTCGCCGCACACGGTGGGGAAGGTGGCGACGCGGACATCTATCCCTGGGGTGGTTTCCCTACTCCCGTTGCCTGCTCGAAAAGCCCCCTCCTGGGGAATGTCCTTTCTGTAGGTCAGCAGGCCAGACAAAACCTTGAGGCGGGCGATGACGTTGTCCGCCAGGTGGGCGGGCAGCCGATCGACATCCTGAAGCAAGCCGTCCAACCGGTACCGGATGAGAACGCCGCTCTCGCTGGGCTCCACGTGGATATCGCTGGCCCTTCGAGCGATGGCCCGGGCCAGGAGCTCGTCGACCGTCCGCACGATGCCCTCGCCAGCGGAGATGTCGGTTGGTGCCATGTTGGAGCCTCCAAAGTCTCAAGACGCTTGAGTCAGGTTGGCGTTAAGGTGTTCTTGTAGCGAGACCTGTAAGATTCGGGCGTCGGGCGTCAATCATTAGAGGGGCACTGCGCAGGTCCTGCCGTGCCAGGATGAGAATTGCCGCCCAGGTCGGCATATACATCTGCCCCCCAGGCGCATCATTCTCCGAGGAGCCAGACATGGCCCGGGTTGCTGCCTTGCCACTCGAGTTGCGGTCGCTCCTGGCGTCGCTGACCTCGGCCGAGGTTGCCGAGAGTCAGCAGTGGATCCTCCGCCTTCTCCGCGGCCAGGGGGCTGCCGTACTGACCGCCCTATGGCGGATGCTGGGTTCAGAGGCGGATGTCCTGGACGCCTACCAGACGGCCGTGTGCCGTCTGACTGCTCGCGGCCAGCAGGGTGTGGGGGCCAACCCGGCCGGGTACTTCTATCGCATTGCGGTCAACGCGGCGATCGAGACGGTGCGGACTCGGCAACGGCAGAAGGCCCACTGGCCGCGGCTGGTGGAATCACGGGCCAGTCTTCCCTCGCCACCGGGGGTGATGGCGGTCTGCGACGAGCGGGAGGCTCTCGAACGGATGAGGCTGGCGATCAGCGAATTGCCCCGGCATCTCCGAGAAGTCGTCATTCTGCGTGATTTGGGGCAGATGCAGTACGCCGAAGTGGCGAGGTGCCTGGGCATCACGGCGGGCACTGCCCGGCTCTACCGCCGGCAAGCGGTGATCAGACTCGCCGAGCTCATTGGAGAGGAGGTCACGGGATGACGGGGAATCCTCCTGCGGAGGCGAATCCGAGGCTCGATGACTCCCGAGGCGGTGATGACCGTGTTTCCTGCCGGCGGGGGGACTTGGCGAAGTGGTCGGCCGAGGGTGGCCCGTTGCCCGCCCGGCTGTCGAGACACATCGAGCGCTGCCCGGCCTGTCGGGCACAGGTATCGCGGGTGAACCGGGTCCAGGCGTCTTTGATTCTGCTGCAGGGTCAGGCCTTGCCGCCCAACCTGCACGCCCGGGCAAACGGACGGGCTCTCCGGCTTCTTCGCCGGGCGGAGAGGGCATCGGCCGCGGCCCGTGATCTACTGCACTGCCGTCCGGATCTGCCCTACTGGCAGCGGATCCAGTTCCAGATCACGAGGATGTCCTGCGGGGTGGCAGCGGCACTTCTGTTGCTCGTCATTCGCGTGGGTGTGGTACACGCGGCCGAGGAGACGCGCGACTTGGGAGAGACACTGGCCGCGATGTACGCGGATCGGCACATCAACCCTGACGGGCACGGCGCCGGCGGCGACAGCCGGCTCGCATAGGCTCGCTGACGATGCACGGTTTGCCACCAAGACAAGCACGGGTCACGGGTGTTGCCCGCGCACACGGCGGCAGTAAAGCCGTTGGTCGCACAGCCTGCGCACCGGACCCTCCGCCCTGGAGATCGGGGGCTTCTCGAAAGCGGAAACGGCGGGTGCTCAAGTGGGCGGGGCTCATCCTCTCGCTGCTGATCGTGACGGCGTGGATCGGGTCACTCTTCTGGGCGGTCTACTACACTCGCCGCGGTTCGTATGTTGACGGCCGGCATTGGCGACTCTGTACCACCTGCGGCCTGTCTTTCGCGGGTGGCTGCCTGAGTCACTTTGGAGAAAGTGGTCCGAAGAACACCTCTGGCGTTACAGGTTACTGGCAGTTCGGTCCGGGCTATGTGGGCCAGCAGACTTGGATGCCCCACTTTGAGCAGGCTTTCTTCGGGTTCTACCTCTCGGTGCCTCTGTGGATTCCGCTTCTGCTTGTCGTCGTTCCGACCGTGTTTCTTTTCAGGCATGAGCGCATGTATCCCGGACATTGTTGCCAGAGATGCGGCTATGACCTGACGGGCAACACAAGCGGGGTATGCCCGGAGTGCGGCCAGGCGTTGCTTCAATCCTGGGTCAGGACGCCTGATTCCGCGACCTTGTGAGCGAGGTTGCGATAGGAGCGAACCACGTCCTGGCAGATCAGATCGACCCGCTGGCGCAGATCGCGGCGTTCGCGGATGATTCGAGCGGTGAGCAGCCGCAGGCGGTGGTAGCGCAGGCGGTGGTAGCGGCGTTGACGGGCAGCTCGGATGGCGGAGCGGGCCACCTCGGCGAGCTCGACCATGTCGAACGGTCGGAGCAGCACGTGGCGGAGGCCGAGTTTCATGGCCTCGACCAGCTGGGCGGGTGTGGGGTTATCCGCGATGAGGATGACTGGGCACTTGTTGGACACGCGGAGCTGACGCATCAGGTCGAGGATGTCGCCGTCCGGGAGGTCGAAGGAAGCGATGATCAGGTCGTGGCGATGGGTGAGTTCGCTGTGGAGGGCTTCCTGACCCGTGCGGGTGTGGCTGAGGTTAGCCTGGATCGCCTCGCCGAGGCACTGGGAGATCATTTCGGCGACGTCGGCGTCTTGTTCCACCACCAGGATTTCGGTTGGTCGCCTGGGCATCAGCCTTTCCTCTTCCGGGAACACCGGACGGAGCTTCCGCTGGAAAAAATGGCCGGCGGGCGTTTTGGCCGCGAGAGCGAGGAGGAGGAGGAGAGGAGAGAAGGCCTCCACAGCCCGCCTGGCCCGGATCTTTTTTGCCCCCGATGTCAGGTCGGGGTTTCAGGGAAGCCCGAAATCCTATGGAACCTCAAAGATGGTAAGCCGGCCGGTGCGGTCCAATCGCTTCCGCGGCTACCGAACCACCCGTCGGCCGCACTCCTAGGGTTTGCGTGCCGTCGGCAATGTTACCAGCACTACCGTCCCCTCCCTGGGTCGGCTCGACAGTCGTATCTGGCCGCCGTTGATCTCGGCATACCGGGCAGCTCGGGACAAGCCCAGCCCCCGGCCGCGGCCGGCGGTTCGGGAGGAGAAGAACGGGTCGGTCGCACGTTCCAGCACTTCGGGAGCCATGCCCACCCCGCTATCCTCGACCTTGACCACGACCATCTCATCGGCAACATTGGCACGGCAATTGATGACCAAGAGCGGCTTTGGGTGGTCCTGCATGGCTTCGACCGCATTGCGAACCAGTTCGTCAAATAACTTCCGCACCTGCGCGGCATCGGCGTGGACATCGGGCAGGTCGTCCGATAGCACGAGGCGGAATTGCTCGTCGTTGAGCGAGGCCTTGGTCAGCCACTCGGCCCGAAGCTCGCTCAGCAGCCGGGCGACCGGCCAGGTGGTGGGCTGCGGCGGTTCGGGCTTGGCGAACTCCATGAGCTCATTCACGATCGCGCTGGCCTTGTGGGCGTGTTCGGCGATGAGGTCGGCGACGCGGCGGGTCTGATCATCCTGGGCATTTCGATGCAGGAGCTGGGCTCGGCCGCTGATGACCGCCAAGGGGTTGTTGATCTCGTGGGCGGCGCCGGCGGCCATTTCCCCCACCATGGCCAGGGAGCGCATCCGGGTCACCTCGGCCTGGGACTCCACGAGCCGGCGATTCATGTCGGACATTTCCTCGCTGAGGCGGCTGGCGGTCATTCGCGACTCGGCGCCGTACAGCCAGGACCCGGCCCAGTCGGCCAGCACGGTCAGCGTCTCCATGGTGCTGGATGGAGGAGCTTCGGCGAGAACGATGCATCCCAGCAGTCGCCCCTGTCTGCGGATGGTCTGGCACCAGCCCGGCGGCGCCCCGAGCAGGGGCATCAACCGGTCAATGAGTGCCCGGCTGAGAAGTTGCTCAGGATCCTGTGCGGTCGGGCCCCGGTCGGCAAGGGTGCCGGCAGCGAGATCGTCGGGCATCAGGTCGGTATAGACCTCGGCGGGCTGGCGCGGGGCGACGGCGATCACGACCAGCGATCGACACGGTGACCAGGCGACCGCGGCCGCGGGGACCGTTGGCAGGGATACCCGGGTGGCGGCCAGCACGGCCCGGCTGATGTGTTCGTGGTCCGGCTCTTCGCCCAGGGCGGACTTGAACTCCTGAAGGGCTTCGAAGCACTGCGATCGCTGGGCCAGCCGCCCGTTCAGCTCGCTCAATCGGGAGTTGACCTGGGCCAGTTCCTGATTGGCCTTACCCAGGGCCTCCTCATAGACCTCCTGGGAAGTGAGCGAATCGAGTCCCATCAGCCCGACCCGCGATTCGACCAGTTCGATCAAGTCGGTCTTGAGGGCGCCCAATTCGGCCTGGATATCGCTGGGCACTCCGAAGGCGCTCCAGAGCGATCGACTCACCTGGTAGTTGCCCGAGTAGCCGATTCGAACGTGGCGAACCAGTTCATCGGCCATCTGGACCAGGCGGACATGACTGGGGAAGCCGATCTTCGTCGGGGTCGAAGCCGGCAGGTGGTGGTGCAGCCAGACGCACTCCTCGATCATCGTCGGCAGCTTCCAGTACGTGGCCAGCCGGCGCCCCGCCAGGGTGTGATCCAGCCCGAAGAGCTCTCTTTCCACGTCGATCAGGCCGCCCAGCAGGGCATCGCTTTTCTCGACGACCCGGTCGTACGTCTTGGGGAAGCAGGCAGCCAGGACCACCTTGCCAAGATCGTGAAGAAGCCCGCAGATGAAAGCTTGCTCCGGATTCGGCACGTCCCCCGATCCGCCAACGCCCCGAGTCGCCCAACGTTTCTCCGAGAGCAGCCGGGCGGCGCATCCCACGGCCAGACAGTGTTTCCAGAAGGCCAGCCGGTCG
This sequence comes from Planctomycetota bacterium, assembly GCA_022711465.1. Lineage (GTDB taxonomy): Bacteria > Planctomycetota > Phycisphaerae > UBA1845 > PWPN01 > JAGNEZ01. The sequence continues at coordinate 138,473 of JAKLEZ010000004.1, forward strand.
AACCTGCGGGAGCCGCTCTCGACCCGATGGGAGAATGTCTCGAAGATCTGGATGGAAAGAGCCAGATTGCGGACCGCGTCGAACCCGAGGAGAACGACCGCTCGCTCGACTGTCTCGGCATGTGCCGCCTTGTCCGCTCGCCGGACCAGGGACACGATCCGGGCAGCCAGACTTGGATCCGATTCAACGATCCGCACCAGATCGCGGATCGAGGCCCGCTCGTTGCTGCTGAGCTCCAGGAGCTGGACCGCCACGGCCGGGAGCGTAGGCAAAGACTCGATCTGAGCGAGGATGAGTTCGACCTGACTCCCGGGCTGGCCGAGCATTCCCCCCTTTGTTTCGGTTGCGGTCAAACCCATCGATCATCCCTCCCGACCGAGACAGCTCCTCCTATACGTGCACGAGCTGAAGGATGCGGGCGATCAACTCGTCGATCTGGAACGGTTTGCGAAGGAAGTCATCCGCGCCTGCGGCCCGGAGCATGGCGATCTCGTCGGGATCGGCCACGCCACTGATCATGATAATCCGAGTCTCGGAGAACGTGGGGTTGCCCCGAACCGTCCGGCACACCAGATGGCCGTCTACGTCCGGGAGTTTGTAGTCCAGGACGATGACGTCCGGACGGAACTCCTGGGTGAGCATGCCGGCCTCGTAGCCGCCGCGGGCGACCCGGACCTCGAACCGGCCGTCGCGCTCCAGCAGTTCGACGAGCATCTCCAGGATGGCCTCGTCGTCGTCGACCACCAGGACCCGTTTCTTGCCCGACTCGAGGTACTCGAGCGGTATGTTATTGGACTTCATGAACTCGACCAGGGAGTCATGCGGAATCCGCCGGAAGCGAGACCCGGGGACCCGGAAGCCCTTCAGTCGACCGTTGTCGAAACACCGGATCACGGTCTGCTGGCTGACCCGGCAGATATCGGCCACTTCGCCTGTCGTGTACGTGTTCTTCATCGCCAACGAACCTCAACATGCTCCTATGGGCACCGTACCCACGTGCGCGGTTACCCAAACGTCCCATACAAGGACATTTTCCCCAACTTCTCCAGTTTCACGCTCCAACTCTACCAATTGTCAGCTGGGACTGTCAACTCAAAATCGGCGGATTGGCCACGACGGTCCGATCACGTCACTGGAGCTCTTGTCTGCAGACCGGGATGGTGTTACCTTTCATCGGTCATGGAGAAAACCTCGACCCATATCCTCCTGACCGCCGAGGGGGTCCACGAGCTTATGGAGCAACTGGCTCAGGCGGTGTTTGAATCGCTGCCGCGGCAGGCCCCCGTGGGGATCATTGGCATCCGCCGCCGCGGCGAGGTGCTCGCCAAACGGCTGGCTCACAAACTGGCTTCCCGAGGGGCGCAGGGGGTCGCGATCGGCTCGCTGGACATCACGCTCTACCGCGACGACCTGGCCGAGCTGGGGCCCCAGGCCATCCTCCGACAGACGGAGATCGACTTCGACATTGACGGACGGTACATCGTGCTGGTGGATGATGTCCTTTTCACCGGCCGATCGGTCCGGGCGGCTCTGGACGCCCTTATTGATCTGGGGCGTCCCAAGGCGATCCGGTTGGCGGTCCTCGTGGATCGGCCGGGGCGGGAGCTGCCCATTCAGGCTGACTTCGTTGGACTGAAGGTGAAGCAGCCGGGTGTCTCCGTAACCGTGCTGTTGACCGAATCGGATGGCGTGGAAGAGGTGCGTTCGGAATGAGCAAATCAAGGACCACGGGATCCACACCGGCCGCGGCCGCCGCCCACGCCGGGGCGGTTTCAGCTCATCCGCAGGATGGTTTCGTCTGGACACGGCCTCATCTCCTGGGACTCGAGGATCTGTCCCGCGACGAGCTGCTCCACATCTTCAGGACCGCGGAGAGCTTTCAGGAAGTGTCCACCCGGAGCATCAAGAAGGTCCCGGCGCTTCGCGGCCGCGTGGTCGTCAACCTGTTTTTCGAGGACTCGACTCGCACCCGGATGAGCTTCTCGCTGGCCGCCCAGCGGCTTTCGGCGGACGTCATGGAGTTCTCGGCCGCCAAGTCCTCGGTGACGAAGGGCGAATCCCTGCGCGACACCGTTCGAAACATCGAAGCGATGGGCGTGGACGCTTTCGTGATCCGGCACACCGCCGCAGGCGCTCCCCACTACATCACGCAGTTCACCAACTGCCACGTACTCAACGCGGGCGATGGCCAGCACGAGCATCCCACGCAGGGGCTTATTGACATCTTCACCATCCGCGAGCGCAAAGGCCGCATCGAAGGCCTCAACGTGGTCATTGTTGGCGACATCGCCCACTCGCGCGTTGCCCGGTCGAATCTCTGGGGGCTCAACAAGCTGGGCGCCAAGGTCACCCTGGTGGGCCCGACCACGCTGGTACCCAAGGCTTTCGAGAGAATGGGGGCCAAGGTCAGTCACAATCTCGACCAGGCTCTTCGTGACGCCGACGTGGTCAACATGCTCCGGATCCAGCGCGAGCGGATGACCAGCCAGCTCTTTCCCAGCACGGAGGAGTACGTTCGTCTTTTCGGTCTGACCCGCGAGCGGCTCAAGGGCACCAAGCCCGACTTGCTCATCCTGCACCCGGGTCCGATCAACCGCGGCGTCGAGTTGGCCAGCGACGTCGCGGACGGTCCGAACAGCTCCATCCTCCGGCAAGTCTCCAACGGCCTGGCCATCCGTATGGCCGTGCTCTTCCTGGTCAATCAGGCCCCGGTCAGCCAAGGGGCGACGGCTCCTGAGATTTGAGGGGGCGTTCCGTGGTCAGACGGGCGCGACCTGGGCAGATTCTGCCACCCGACTCCGCAGCAGGTATACGGCGGCGCACGCGACGATGAGGGACAGGTCGATGCCACCGATCAGGAACATGTAGCGGACGACCGCCCCGGTGCCGAAGCCATAGCTGTGAACGCCGATGCCGAGCACGTAGTTGACCCCCACGTAGGTCATGACGATCGTCCAGAAAGCCAGGACGCTCTTGAAGGCGGTCGCGAACGGCCCGCGAGCCATGACGAAGAGCAGAATGGTTATGGCCGCACCGAACAGGGCCCCGACCTCGGCTCCGCTCAGCGGACGAAGGCTGATCGCCACGATGGTCAGGACGACGGTGCCGAGGCCGGCCCCAAGGGCATGCACCCAACCCGGCGTGTCACCCTTGTCGGCTCTCAGATGAAGGACTGCCAGGTAGGCCAGGAAGGCGATGAGCGACCAGACTTCCTTGGGATCCCAGCCCCAGTAGCGTCCCCACGACGAGGAAGCCCACATGCTTCCGGTCGCAATACCGGCAGCCAGCAACACACACCCTGCGTACATGTACCACGAATGCACGGCGTCGATCATGGTGGTGAGCCGCTGGTTACGCGGGACGCACGCCATGAACACGAGCTGCACGTGGGCCGCCAGCGCCGCCAGGGCGAGCACGCTGTACGACAGCATGATGACCGGCACGTGAATGGACATCCAGACGGTATCGAGCAGAACGGGAGCGATCGGCCGGATGAAGGGGTCGAGCGGCAGTGTCTCGGCCAGGATGAGAGCCAGTGCACCCAGACCTGACGCGGTGATGGGCACAATTCGATCGCGAACCAGCAGCATGGAGACGATGCCGAACGCCCCCGTGCCCCAGCTCAGGAAGAGCAGCGATTCGTACATATTGGATGCCGGGATCCTGCCGGCGATCGTCCAGCGCAACCAGAGCCCGTAGCTGAGCATGGCGAAGCCCAGAACGAGCGCGACCACGGCTACCGCGTTGAGCTTCTTCCATCCGCGGAGTGCCGCGATCAGGGCCAGGATCGCGCCCCCCGCCATTGCCAGGTAAGCCTTGCGGAACAGGAACAACCGGTTGTAGCGGAGTTCCGTGGCGATCGCCCGCTCGTCGGGCCGTTCGGAGGCGGACATCTGATCGAGGGCGGCGACCAATCGATCGCCGGCGACGGTGAAGGCATTGGCGTCCTCGGCGAGGAATGCCCCGCCCAGGTCATGCCAGGCGGCTCTGACTGCTTCGGGAACAGGCGCCTCCACGGCGGAAGGCGAGCCAATCGCTCGCCAGGGACTCTCCGCGGCGGGGCCTGGAACCAGGCGAATGGCCTCTCCCTGAAACACGCGACGAAGCAGAGCGAGCTTCTCGTTGATGTCGCGGACTCCGGACTGCAGGGGGTCCAACTTCCGGCCGCCGCGCATCATCCGGAGTTCCTGGCTCAGCGACTGCAGTCGTTCGGCGGCCAGCAGATCGGCATACGAGAACCTGGTCTGTGTCCGGCTGAGTCCGAGTTCGCCGCGAAGGTCGGAGTTGGAAACGGGAATGACCGGATAGTAGACCCACACTTCCGGCTGGAAGGTCCAGGCGAGCAGCCACAGGATCGGATCCCGTTTCTCGAAGTAGACCTTGCCGGTCACCGACCTGACGACATCGCGAGCCAGGGTGTCCAGGGGGGGATAACGACCTTCGTGCTGCACGACCCACTCTCGGAGAGGATCGATATCCAGCGAGTTCGGGAGCTGGGGGAAGGTGGCCGGTCTCGATTGGGCGGTCCGGGTTCGCGGGCCGGGTATTCGGGGCAGGCCGGACATCGTGCTGGTTCCGGGCATCGCCGGGGCATTCTGAGCACCGGCAGGGAGCGACTGAGCCAGTACGCCGACCAGGACGCAGGTGAGTAGCTCGAGCATCGGACACACCCCTGAGCAAGCGAGCGCCGCCGCACTGCCGGACATCCGACCGGATCCCGGGCACGGGACCCGTGTCCCGCCAAGGGAACCTGCGCCGGAGGATGCACGCCTCGGCGATGACTAACGTACCTGGTAGATCTCGCCGCCCGCCTCCCGGAACTCGGCGCTCTTGCGACGCATGCCTTCCTCGATGTCCTTGGCATCCACGACACCCTGCGCCGCGGCATCGTCACGAACCTGCCGGCTGATCTCCATGGCACAGAACTTCGGCCCGCACATGCTGCAGAAGTGGGCGACCTTGGCACCCTCCGAAGGCATTGTCTCGTCGTGGGCCGCCAGGGCCGTCTGGGGATCCAACGACAGGTTGAACTGGTCACCCCATCGGAACTCGAAGCGGGCCTTGCTCAAAGCGTCGTCGCGGTACTGGGCTCCTGGGTGGCCCTTGGCCAGATCGGCGGCGTGGGCGGCGATTTTGTAGGCGATCACGCCGTCGCGCACGTCCTTGCGGTTGGGCAGGCCGAGGTGTTCCTTGGGCGTCACGTAGCAGAGCATCGCGCAGCCATACCAGCCGATCATGGCCGCACCGACGGCGCTGGTAATGTGGTCATAACCTGGAGCGATATCCGTGGTCAGCGGCCCGAGGGTGTAGAACGGAGCCTCGTGGCACCATTCGAGCTGCCGGGCCATGTTGTCCTGGATGAGGTGCATGGGCACGTGCCCGGGGCCTTCGTTCATCACCTGCACGTCATGGTCCCACGCCCGGCGGGTCAGATCGCCCTGGGTCTTGAGCTCGGAGAACTGGGCCTCGTCATTGGCGTCCGCGATGGAGCCCGGTCGCAGACCGTCCCCGATCGAGAAACCGACATCGTAAGCGGCCATGATCTCGCAGATCTCATCCCAATGCTCGAAGGCGAAGTTCTCGCGATGGTGAGCCAGCATCCACTTGGCATGAATCGAGCCGCCTCGCGAGACAATCCCGCTCAGCCGCCTGACTGTCAGAGGCACGTCCCGAAGTCGCAGGGCCGCGTGGATGGTGAAGTAGTCAACGCCCTGCTCGGCCTGCTCGATGAGCGTGTCGCGGAATACCTCCCAGGTGAGCTCCGACGGACGGCCGTCCACTTTCTCGAGGGCCTGATAGATCGGCACGGTGCCGATCGGGACGGGCGAGTTCCGAATGATCCACTCGCGGGTCTCGTGAATGTGTACTCCGGTGGACAGGTCCATGACCGTGTCAGCGCCCCACCGGATGGCCCAGACCATCTTCTCGACTTCCTCCTCGATTGAGGAACTCACCGCCGAGTTACCCAGATTGGCGTTGATCTTGACCAGGAAGTTGCGGCCGATGATCATCGGCTCGATCTCAGGATGGTTGATGTTGGAGGGGATGAAGGCCCGCCCGCGGGCGACCTCATCGCGGACAAACTCGGGGGTCACGACTTTGGGGATGGCAGCGCCCCAGGGTTGGCCGACGTGGATGCGGCCGGCCAGGTGATTCCGGCCGTTTCCGCCCGCCAGCCCGGTCAACCCCTCGCGTCTCTGGTTTTCGCGGATGGCGATGAACTCCATCTCGGGGGTGACGATTCCCTTTTTGGCGTAGTGCATCTGGGTGACCCGCCGCCCGGCCTTGGCCCGCAGGGGTCTTCGCACGACGGGGAATCGGACTGCGTCCAGATCCCGATCCGCGAGGCGACGGCGGCCGTACTCGGAGCTGGGTGCGGCCAGTTCCTCGACATCGCCCCGTCTCAGGATCCAGGGGAGCCGGACGGCCGGCAGGCCGCGGCGTGGATTGATGGCCACGTCCGGATCGGTGTAGGGGCCGGAGGTGTCGTAGACCGTCACTGGCGGGTTGATGGTCGTCTGCCCGCCCGGAAGGTGCGAGGGAGTCGGAGACAGCAGGATCTCACGCATGGGCACGCGGATGTCCGGATGAATCACCCCGGGTACGTAGGTCTTGCGAGAAGCCGGGAATGGCTCACGGGTAATCACTTCGTCGTGGACAACTGGGCCATCCGCGGGCTTGCCAGTCTCGGCAGTCATCGAACAGAACCTCAGAAACCCCGGCGAGCCAGCGAGCATCCAAAGGCGATGACCGAGGCGTCGGCCATCGGCCGAGTGTCCGGTCGAGCGATAGGAGGTGCGCCGTCGCATTCCCTACGCAGCTCCCACCGGCCCCAGTGATCAACGGCCGGGTTGCGCTGATCAGGTTCAAAGGGAGTAGCGGCCGATCGTGCCGCCGATCTCAGGCCGGCCGCGTGCCGGCCGCCCCCAGCGACCGGAATCAGTGTAGGTTGAGGATGTGCCAAGATCAAGGCGGGGAATGGCCCGTTTGACCCTGTCCGGGGATGGCACTGCCTGCAGCCGCTCGCGGACGCAAATGCGGTGATCAGGCGTTGGTGATCTCTCGTCGGCCAACGGAGCCGCTGGTCGACTCCACGGGATGGTGTCGTCGGCTGCGGAGGCGGCGGCGCGAGCGGCGGAACCGGCTGACGACCGGAGGCGTTGCAGGGGTGGCGATCAGCTCTTCGACGGTCAGGAGGTTCACGCCCTTAGCCCCGAGTTGCCGGATGGCCAGATCGCCATCCGCCTGGCTCCACTGCCCGCACGCATCGGTGACGACGGTCACGTGGTGATGACGAGCGAGAAGACCCAGGGCAAGAGCCTTGATCGCCCGTTCGAGCCCGACGCCGATGAGAATGACCTCGTCGGTCTGGAGCTGGGTCAGGAACCGGTCCGCCTTCGGGTTGCCCAGGATGTCGCGGGTTCGCTTGCGGAAGATCAGCTGGCGGTAGCGGTCGTGCAGGTCTGGCGGAAGACTGAGGTAGTTGTCGGTTTCGATGAGGATCCGCGGCTCGAGAAGGGTGAAGTCCAGCTTGCGCTGGCCGGGGGTGTCATCGATACAGTGCAACGGCGCGTCGTGAATCGGCTCCGTGGGCCGGTGGGATTCGATGAGTGAGACGACCGCCAGCTGCCCCTCCGTAGCCCATTCGATTACCGCCCGCAAGCGAGCGATGAGCGATTCCCGGTCCGCGACGCCGAGAATGGCCCCGGCGTCCAGGAAGTCCCGTTGGGTGCAGACGTCGATAACCACCCGGCTCCAGTTGGTGCCCTTTCTGCGATACCCCCCCATTCTCCCAACCTCCCCTACATCATAACTCACGTCAGCACCACCCTTTACGCGAGGCCGAACCGACCTCGGACGGTCCTGGCATCCGGTCCTTTGCGCCTCCGAAGTGTGCAGGCAGGCGCACCGGCCCGGAGCCGTGAACGGCTTGCGGGTGAAGCTGTCGGTCATACAATCATACCCCCGCCAGGCGTTTTTTCACCTGCGGGTTTCCTGTGATTTTTTTCGGGCCGAAGGGAGGTCAGACGCCTGCGTGGCCCAGCTTGCCCCCCAGTCAGGCGGGTGGGAAGCCTTGAACCGTCCCGGCCCAGGCCTTCCGCCGATCGGGTTTCGCGCCGTAGAGGCGGGCGTCAGTCCTTGATAACCGGGAACTCTGTGATCCGCAGCCGGGTGCTGCCGTAGGGTATGAGCTGCAGGGTGGTCTCCGGCTCCTTGGACGTCACCGGGCTCACCGGCGTCGGCCCGGCGGAGTTGTTGACCATCTTCCAGCTCGGGATCGCCCTACCCTTGACCCGCAGTGTCACCGGCGGTCTGGCGGTGTCGTAGGGCACAGGGCTGGGCCGGTCGGTGAAGGTTGTGACGGAGGCGGCCGGATTGGCCGGGTCGATGAGCAAGCCGTAGTTCCAGGGCGTTGTCGGCTCGATTTGCCAGTCCGCTGAAGGGAACTTGTCGCTGTGGCCTTTGAGCTTGGTCCATTTCTCGCCGATCTGGAGCGAGAAGTAGAGCGGGCCCCGCAGGATGGCGATCGCGTTGTTATAGCGAGTCTCGGTGCGGACCGTCATGGGGAGCGTGAGCTGGATCTCGTCGCCGTCCTTGAAGGTGCGTCTGATCTCGGCGAATCGGCCGGCCGGCGCGGGCACCTCATCGTCGCCCACTCTCAGCTCAGCGTCCTCCGCCCAGCCCGGGATGCGGAACTGAAGCGGGAACTCGGTTGGCTTGGCGATCCGGATGGCGAACTTGATCTCACCGCCGAAGGGATAGTCCGTTTCCTGGGTGATGGTCACTTCCTCGCCCGTCTCGCCGACCTTGGCCTTGACCGTGCTTGGCCCGTAGATGACGGCGGCCAGCCCGTTGTCCTGGGTAGCCATCCAGAGATGGGTCACCAACTTGGGCCAGGCCTGATGCATGTTCGCGGTGCAACAACCGAAGTTCGGCTCGAGGCCGTAGATATTCGAAGTGTCGTCGTTGGTCCGCCATTCCCGCTTGGCGACCGAAACCAGGACCTGATTGCTCTGCTGGTCGTACTGATGGGCCCAGTAGTCGGCGGTGCATGTACCGGGTTTGGCGTTGTAGCCGAGGAGCTCGATGCGGTCGGCCAGGGCCGGATCGCCGAACACTTCGACCAGACGTTCGAGAGAGAACATGAACTCGACGACCGCACACAACTCGGTGCCCTGCGTGGGTCGACGGCCCGAGAGATGCTCATCGCCGGCGAAGCGTCCGCACGCCTGGCCGTGGTACTTGTCGAGGCTCTTCAGGCCAACGTAGACCGCGTCCTTGTGCCGGATGTCCTTGGAGAGTGAATAGTAGATCCCCGGGTACTTGACGGCCATGGCGATGTTGACCACGTGGGAAGGATGGCCCGGGGCGTATCCTCTGGCCAGAATGTCATCAGTGAAGGGAAAGTTGGTGAAGTACTCGGTCCACTTGAAGCTGTGGTCATAGATCGACTTGACCACCTTGAGGACGTCGGGATCGCCGGTGCGGCGATACAGCCAGAAGCCGGCTACCGCGTTTTCCATCGCCCGCATTCCCCGCCATTCGTTGTTCGGCCAATCGGGCGGATTGTCGCGCAGGTACTTGAAGTAGTTGCGAACGACTTCAAGGGCCTTGGCGTCGCCGGTGGCCTCCTGGTACTGGATCAGAACCTTCAGGGCGACGGCTCGTGGCCATCGGTCGGGGTTTGAGGCCGGCCCGAACCAGCCGTTCGGCTGCCCGCTGGCGACCATCCAGTCGATCCAGGGTTTGACCTTGGCGATCAAACGCGGATCGTCCAGCGCGTAAGCCAACGGCACGAGGCCATCGAGGTAGTACGGACCGCGCTCCCAGTCTTCGCCCTTGGCCATGCCGAGCCAGGCCGACTTCCGCAGGCTCTCCCAGAACTCGTCAAGATGTCCGGTTAGTCCGTTCGCCTGAACGGTCAACTGGTCCTTGAGCCAGCCGCCCGGCTTGACGGCCCCCACCGGCAGGGATACGAAGGCCGTCTGGGTGACACCTTCGCCGTTGACCGGATAGTGCTTATTGGCTCCGTAGACCGAGGTTGTCATGGCGGCGAGTACCACGGGCACGGTCCGTGTCATCAACCGTAGATTGCGCATTTCACACACTCCTCACTGACAATCACCGACACACCCCCGTTATCACAACCGGGAACGCAGTCATCGTCAAATTCGCCGAGGTGTCGGGTTCGGCCCATGTCGAGTTGTGCAATAGCCGTGGCCAGCCGGCGTCTACAGGGGGATCTGCAACCTTGGCGCGCGAAGCGAAGTAGGATAGAGAAGCTGGCCAAGGCCCGGGCAGGCAGAGTGATTGGTTCTTGGGACGCCCCGCTAGGGGCTCATCGGCTCGTGGACAAACCCTGTTTCACGATGCCCGTTCGAAAGGAGAACCGAATGCGTGCGTTTCCCCTCCTCAGTCTGGCTTGCGCGTTCGCCGGAGTCATTCCCTCGGATGGTCGAGCCGCGGAGGCCATCAAGGTCACGGCCACCCAAATCACGGAGACCCGCTCCAAGATGCTGACCACGAAGGCCAAGGACGCCGCCCAGGAAGGCGGGGTCTACGAAGTCACCGGGGCCTTCAACGGCGTCATCCTCCGACTGCGGGCCGAGGGCAAGGGCATTCAGGCGGGCATGCGGGCCGAAAACATCAAGGTCATCGAGGCCGTGGATGACACCGGCCAGAGGATACGGAGTTCGGCCGAAGCGACCGGTATGGCCGATGCCTCGACCTGGGGTGGCGACGCCTCTCTGCCTGATTGGGCCAGCCCGGGGGTGTCGGGCATCCAAGCCAAGGAACCGAGGAAGAGCATCGACGTCCAGGTCCGGTTGACCTCGCCGTCCAGGAAGGCCACGAAGTTGGCCCGCGTCCGGGGCGAGTTCGACATCAGGATTGGCGGATCGGGAAAGAGCGTGAGCTTCCGGAACCTGGCTGCCTCGCTGGGCAAAACGCTGAACGATCCGGTGCTGAAAGACGCCAGCCTCGCAATCACCTTGGTAGACCCCAAGAAGCAGGAAGGCGAGGATGGCGGCGACGCGAACAACGTGCTGACGCTGAGAATCAGAGGTAACCTCAAGCAGCAGTCCGGCAAGGTCGAACTGCTGGACAGCCGAGGGAACGACGTGACCCAAAGCAAGACCTCGATGAGCATGGGAGGAACCACGACGCTGACCTATGATCTCAAGAAGCCCCTGGACAACACGATGGTCCTGAAGGTCAGCTTCATGGTCGGCCAGAAGCCCACGACCGTGCCGTTTGACTTGCGCGACATCGAGTTGCCCTGATCGTGATCGCCCCAAGCGGGAAGCTGCCGCCGCCGGCGCATCTCGCACAGGCGAACACCCGACAAAGAACACACCCCGGCCACAGAGGAGTGACCGGGGTGCGACGGCTTGTCAGCTTTCACGGCCGTGCGGTCGATCGAGCCGGCCGCCGGTTGGCTCAGGCGGTCAGTCGGCGCAGGTCTTGTCCACCGGAACATCCGGCCCGCTGGTCAGAGCACACTTCAGGAACGCCTGGAAGTCGGGGCCCGTAATCCGCCCGTCAGCATTCGTGTCGAAGCACCGGCACGTCGCGGCCATCTCGACAAAGGCACCGGTATAGCAGAGCTGATAGGCGCCAAAGTCGAGTTGATCGACGTCGCCGTCCTGATCGGCATCCGCGAACGGATAGGGGCAATCGGTGCTCAGGGTGCAGCCGACGCAGGCTTTGATGCGGTCGATCGAGCCGGTGCCTTGGCCTCCTGCCATGTTCTGGAAAAACGCCCAGGCGAAGGCGCCGTTGTTGAACTCATTGGTGATGACGCCCTTGCCCAACGAGGCGGTGTCCCATCCACCGCCAACCTTGCCGCCGCCCTGAGCAGAAACACCGGCCGTCCACGGCGTAAAGACGGCGCCCGCCGACGGAGAAAAGCCGACCTTCCAGCCGGTCTGGTCCGCCTCGATCGTCACCACCAGAGGTTTCTCCGGGGTAATGGTGGTCACATTCGGCAGGGTGAACGTAGCCACGGTCTCCAGCCCCACGACCCCTTCCCAATCCTGACCGCTGAGATGCGACGCATTGGTCGCGCGGATGTGGCCGGTCACCACCAAATCTTGTGTCGGCAGGGTCCCGTTGGCCGCGTAGAAGAGGTTGACATACAGGCCACCGGAGGTGTTGCTGAAGAGTTGAGGGTCTCTGTTGGATGCGTCATGAGCTCGATTCGCGGAGATGATACCCAGCTCATGCCGGCAGTCGGCGCCTTCGCCGCCCGGGAAGCTGTTCCATCCTTCCTTGCTGACCGTGGCGCCGTTGATGACGTACTCGACGCGAATGCCGTTCGTGGTCATGACCTTGAAATCGCCCGAGCCCTTCTTGCCGTAGATGCCGCACGCGCTCCAGTCATACGTGCCGTCGGTGACCTTCCAGCTCGAGTCCTGCTCGGTCTGCGTGGCACCATTGAAGTACTGGTACCATCCCCCGCCAGAACCGCCGCCGTTCGTGCCGACAACGTTGTCGTCAAAGTGATCGTTGACGATGATCAGGCCCTGACCCGCCAGCATGTTGTTAAAGGTCGCGCTGTCGGTGAACAACCAGCCGGACTCGGGGTTCGCCGTCACGGTCAGCGTAGTGGCACCGTACCCGCCGGAGATCGGCGTCACCGTCAATTGGGCGTTTGCGGTCCCGGTCGGAATCGGATAGGTAACGCCCGGGGCGACCGTCAGCCCGAAAGCGGGAATGCTCACCGAGATCACCGACGAATCGAAGGAGAAGGTCAGGTTCAGGCCTTCCGGGGTGGTCTGGCCGGTGGGCGCCGACAAGGTCAACGACACCGGCGTCATGTTCGTCGGATCGGTGAACGTGTGTTCATGAACCGAGAACGTCATCGCCGCGCTGGCATAGTGGGCGGCGATCTGAGACTCGGTGAGGGCCGCGCCGTAGACGGCCACTTCATCAATCTTGCCCTTAAACCCCCAGTCGCCCTGCGGGTCGACCGCCCCGATCTGGAAATTGCCCAGGAAACCTTCGGGCATCACCAGGCTGAGTGGAGTGTCGTCGTTCGTGACCCGCCGACCGTTAATGTAGAAATCCAACTGGCCGGCCTCGAAGACGGCGGCCAAGTGGTACCACTGGGCGGTTGCGAACAGATCAGCGACCGAAGACGCCCAAAAATGCCCCCCACCAGGAGCCTCGGAACCGCTCGTCTCGACGCCAAAGGACTTGTCGGATGTCCGCAACTCCATGCCATAGTAGGTGTAATCGTAGATGTCGGCGCACGACAGGACGGCAAGTCTTCCGGCATCCGGATCGCGGTACTTCAGGCTCATGGAAGGGTTAACCCAGGCCTCGATCGTCCCGGACCCGCCGGCGAAGGTGAAGGCAGGCACGGGCCCCATGGTCACGCTCCCCAGGCCGGAGAGCCCCAGGCCCAGAGCCTGGCCACCCGCAAATCCGCTCGTCCAACTCGTGGGCCCGACCAGGGTGCCGTTCACTGTGCCTTTCTTGTCCGCCACCGACACTGAGTCCCCCTCGAAGCTGTAGAAGCTCAACAGGGAGGCTTCGGCCTGAACGGCGCTCTCGTACCCCGCCAGGATACTCAGCGACGTGGTCGGCGAGTCAAAACCCATGCCAACCATGGCCTCATAGTGCGACGCGATCTGCCCTTCAGTCAACGCGTCGTCGTAGACAGCCACCTCATCAATCTTGCCTTTGAACAACTCCGCTCCGGTCGGGGAGGACGAGCCGATCTGGAAGGGCTGACCAATGTCACCCCCGATGCCCCAGAAGTTGCCGATCCGCACCCCGTTGGCGTAGATCTTGACCGTCCAGGTGGGCTGATCGAAGACGAAAACCAGATGATACCACTCGGTCGTCTTGAATGGATAGCTGAATGGATGGTAGCCCATCCCTCCCGCGTAGACGCCCCAGCCGTTCAGCCAGCCGTCCAGGTGCATGCTGAACCGGGTCGGCCCTCCGTCACGGGCCGCGGCCAGCGCCGGATTGGAGCCGTACAAGCCGGGATTCGCGCCAGGCCGAATCCACATCTCGACGGACCCGGGGTTGCTGTGACCCGTTTCGGCATCACCCTCGTAGAAGTTGAACTTCTCGACCACCCCGAAGTTCACCCAGCCGGCGCCATCGAGGGTCAAGGCCTGTCCTGTGGCGCCCAGGGCCTCATCGGCCACGGTGAACCCGGCCGTGCCCTGCAGCGTGCCGTTGTGACCGCCGCTGGCAGTGTCGACCACACTTCCGGAGTCGGCGTCAAACGTGTAGTAGCTGACCAGTTTCGCCTCTGACCTGACCGCGGCCTGATACTCGGGCAAGCCGGCGAACGCGGCCGAGCCAACGAGCATGGCGGCCACAGTGGCCACCCGCAGCATGTTGCCAACATGAACTGACATACGAATACCCTCCTTCATGAAAAGGGTGATGGTAGCGAAAGCCAAATGCCGTCTCCGCTACGGCATGGAGCAGGGCCAGTCATCCCCGTTTGTGGACGCAACGCAGGCCCCAGGTGGCGATGCCCCGTGGGCCCCCCGCGATCACCGCCCGGAGCCCCGCTGGCAGGGTGAACATGGGGCTTCCAGACCCTACTCATACTATCGGTTTCTCGAACCCGGTCACTAGGCTCTTTCGCGCAAATTGGTTCGCGCTTTGCGTCATCCCGGGGCAGGAGGGCGCCATCCGCGCATCTATCGGTCCTGGGCGCGTGCGCCCCGGCAGCGAGGCGCCTGAGCGGCCCCGGAGAGGCGAACCGGGAAGGGCCGGCACCGTCAGATTCTGCCCATCAGCCAGTACTGCAGCAGTCCCACGTACTCGTAGAGCACATGTGGAAGCAACTGGAGGCGGCAACGTAGGCGCATGAAGTACGGAACATCTTGCTGCGGCAGGAAACCCGCACCGAAGACGGAGAAGTGCCGGTAGCCCGCCTTGGCGAAGCAGCCGGCGGCGCGGCGGCTGTGGTGGTGGCTGGTGACGATGAGCAGGCGGGTGGTTTGCGGATCGATGCCTGGCAGGCGGTCGATGCCGGCCGGATGGGCCTCGGTCGTGCCTGACGTGGAATCGGTCATGATGCGATCGCGGGGAATGCCGCACTGGATGAGTGTGTCGTGCATCCACTCGGCCGCGACCGGGTGATTGCTCACGATGACTTTGGGGGCGAAGCCGCGCCGGTAGGCATCCACTGCCCAGAGCAGGCGAGCCGGGTTGCCACCCAGGCAAACGATGTAGTCGGCCTTGGCCGGCGGCGTGGTCACGTCGAGCCAGGCATAGAGCCGCTCCACTGCGGGCGTGAGCACGAGCACGATCTGGGTCAAGGCAATGAGGATGAGGGCGGCCCGCGTCAGCCGATACCCCCGGCGCACGATGCGAATCGGGAGCCAGGGTTTGGGGGCGGGTGTCTGAGGGTCCACCAGGTTCGTTGTCGGAGGTTGAGTCGCCTGCTTCATGGGGCTATAACTCGTGGCATGCCATCAAGGCCGGTTCATCAGGATTGGCTTGCGGTGTTCCTCATCAGCCTGGCCGTTTATGCCGCCACCGCCAACCGCGGAGCCCAGTGGCAAGATTCCGGCGCCTACATCCTGAGCATTACGACGGGCGAGTTGAAGAGCCCGCTGGGGCTCGCGCTGACCCATCCGCTGCATTATGGACTCGGGCGGCTGTCCATGCAATTGCTGAGCTTCGCCGAGCCGAGTGCGGCCATCACCTGGGTGAGTTCTCTGGCCGCGGCCCTGACGATCGCGAACGTGTTTGGTGCGGCTCGCTGCCTGACGGGCAACGGGTGGGCGGCGCTGTTCGCGGCCGCGTCGCTGGCCGTCGGGCACACTTTCTGGCGGCTGGCCACGATTGCGGAGGTGTACCCGGTCAGCGCTGCCCTGCTGGCCGGTGAGTGCTGGTGCCTGATCGCGTTCCTGCGCAGGGGGGGGCGAGGGTACCTGCGGGGCATGTTGCTGCTCAACGGGCTGGGGATCGCCAACCACCTTCAGGCAACACTGACCGCACCGGTACTCGGTCTCGTGACCCTGTTTGCGGTCCGGGCTCATCGTGTCACCTGGGGCCAGGCGGTCACCGGGACCGCACTCTGGCTTCTGGGCACACTGCCCTATTCCAGTCTGGTGGTGCACGAGTTGCTGGTGACGGGCGACTGGCCGGGCACCGTGCAGTCGGCTCTTCTCGGAAACGGCGGCGTGTACCAGGGCAGCGTTTTCAACCTGTCATTATCGCTCAAGTGCACGGTGATCACCCTCGGTTTCGTGCTGCTCAGCTTCCCCAATCTCTTTCTGCCCGCGGCCGTGTATGGCCTGGTCAAGCGGCGAACACCCGGTATTCCCATTGCCGTCCCACGAGCGCTCATCGCCGGGCTGCTGATCCACAGCCTCTTCGTGCTCCGGTACGACGTGATCGATCAGTACACCTTCATGCTGCCGACCTACGTGTTTCTGGCCCTCTTCGCCGCGATCGGCGCAGCGGTGTTCTTCGGCAGCCCCGACCCTGCAGCGGGCCGGCTCCTGGTTCACGGTGCTTCCCGGACCACGAGCGGCTCGGGGGTGCGCTGGGCAAGCTCTCGTCGCGCCGCGTGCACAATGGGCGTTCTGCTGCTGATGGCGACTCCGGCCCTGTATGCCCTGGCTCCGATGGTCACACGCCATTCAGGCGTGTTGGAGAGAGCAGGTCTGGCCCGACACAAACCCTACCGCGACGACGATGTCTACCTCTTCGTACCCTGGGCCTGCGCGGATCGTTCCGCGGAGCAGATGAGCCGAGCGGCCGTGTCGCTGGCGGGTGACGCCGGGCGGATTCTGGCGGCCGACCCCATGGGCCGCGACGCCATCTGCTACCGGGCGATCCGCGAAGGCCAGACGGACATCCAGGTCACACCCTTCCTGCCGAAGCACGGAGGACGGATTCTCGAGGACGCCGTCGTCGAAGCGCTTTCCGGCCGACGTGTCGTCTTCGTGCCGGCGGATGTCACCCAGCCGGCTCCGCCCGGAGTGAAGGCCGAGCGGCACAACGGGCTCTTCCTGATCACCGGGCCGGACGTGAGCCAGGCGCCAGACTGAGCTTCCGGGTCGAGCAAGGCGACTGCTGATCTGACGCGGAGGTTGCCCGGTGGACCGATAATCTCCCGCCTGCGGCCTCAACGCGATTTGACCCCGCAACTAAAGACAGCATTCTCGTTTCGTTCGCCGGAATGGGCGTAGATCCCCCCGTTTCGGACGGGTAGAATGTGGCGAGCGAGGCACTTCACGCGGCCGACGGCTTCGAGGAGGCGGAGGAAAGTGATGCGTCAAGACATCCACTCACCGGCTGGCGGCCGATCAGGCCAGGAAGCTCCCGTCTATCCCGCGCCCGAGTTCACCCGCGAGGAGAAGCGGCGCATCTTCAAGCAGATGGTCGTACACGAGCTGGAGGGCGGCTTCCTGCGGTACTCCCGCCGCGAAGCCCTGATGCGCTATGCCGCCCAGCTCAGGATCGCCGAGTTCGAAGCCACGCTCCTCATCGCCGAAGCCCAGTACTCGCCCGACACGCTGGAGACTGTGGATCCGATCGAGTTCGGGACGGCCGTGACCTTGAAGTCGGCCACCAGTCCGGAGCGGTGGTCGATCTCCCTGCGCATCGCGATCGCTATCGCCGTGGCCGCCCTCATTGATGCCGTGATCATCTACTTGCTGTTCGTGTAGGCCACAAGCGGTCGACGGTCGATGACCGGCGTGGCCCGAAGCTGACTTCCGCTCACCGTCTCAAGAGTATCTGGCCTCGGCGATCGCCGGGACTCCCTTCCGGCTCGACCTCCTGCGGCGTGGGCGTTTGCGTCAGTGCCTTCCTGGCCCTGTCCAGCTTGGCCAGGGCCCGGGCCACCTCGCGCATGGCCCGCAACGGATCGTCGCCGAGGGCGGGCAGATCGTCATCCAGATGAGAGAACATGTCGTAACCGATGAGCACGGAATTGTCGGCCGCGTTGCGCCAGATCTCGATGATCCGGCCCTCCTGCGGGAGGGCGAGCGTACTGCAGGTCTGGATCTCCACATAGCCGTTTCGGTCGAACACCCGGTTCACATGATGGTGACCCGCCAGGTGCAGAACCACGTTGGGGTACTCGTTCAGGAGGTTGCGGAGGTCGGCCGGCCCGACCACGAGCTCGGAGAGCACCTCCAGCGAACGGCTCGGATAATGCGAGGCCAGAACAACCAGCTCGCCGCGTGCCTGGGCGGTGGCGAGTTCGCGGCGCAAAAACTCGCGCTGGACGATGGAGATGCAGCCGTCGTCATAGGGAAGCGCGGGAATGGTCAGCAAGCGATCGCTGGTGTCCATGCCGATGAGCCGCAGTCCGGGGAGTGGTGAAACACTGTACCAGCCCGCGTCGTTCTCGGCCTCGGTGTATCCGTGGCCGGCCGGCTCCGTGGCCGTACTGGACAAGGCTCGCTTGAACTCCGAGCGGTCGAAGTAGGCCCGGGCGGGATTGGGCGTGACCAGGCTGGGGGTCTCCAGCAGGGCCGGTGGGCCGGGGCGGGCCGGCGTCACCTGGCCGTGCGTCCAGCAGCCGGTCGGATCGAGCAGGGTCGGAGCCAGGATGCCCAGACGGGAGCTGATCGGGAGAGGTGCTCTCCGCACGCCGTCCGGGAAAGTCACGATCGCAAGCGTCCCCTGGGCATAGGTGTCGTGATTGCCAGGTACGGTGTACCAGGGAATCGACGGGCATTCGCCGTGCAGCCCGCTGCGATAAAGACCCTGGGCCTGAAAAGCGGCGTACGGGTCCAGGTTCGCCGCCGGCCGGGCATCCGCAGGCCGGTCATCCGGACCCGAAAGCGGCTCGACCATTCGGCCGTCCATGACATCCAGGGCCCACCCCAGCTCGTTGGATTGTGCGTTGTCGCACAGGTCGCCGGTGTGGATGACGAAATCGATGGTCAGACCCGACTGGTGGACCCGGTTCGTCGCCCGCACCATGCCGTCCAGAAGCTGCGGAGCATAGGCTTCCCAAGGTCGCCAGGCGCTGTTCACCACCACGTCGAAACCGGCGTACCTTGCCGGTGACTCGATGTCGAGCAGGTGGGAATCGCTGATGTGCACGATCCGGGCGACGAGCACCGCATCGGCTACGCCGGCCACCTTCACTTCACGTTCAGGCCACAGGAGGCTCGTGTCCACCGGGCTCCCGCAGCCCGCAAGTAAGCCCGCCGCAACGGCGACCGGTAGAAGTCTCATGTAACTCATAGACGCATCATACACGAAATACCAGCAGCGACAAACCCGATACCGCACGCGTCGGCGGGTATCGGTTCAGTCGCAGGCCGAGCCTCTCAAGACCGCCGCCTCGCGTCTCAAGCGCGGGCCGGCTTGCCCCGAACCGGGCGTGAGGGCTTGACCATGATCAGGGACCGGCGACCCGCTTCACCGCCAGGGCGATGTCTTCCGTGTAGGGCGGCGACGTCAGGCTTCGCCGGCCACCGTCGTGCGGGATCCTCTCGGCCTTGTCGGTCCGGCCGGTCCTCGTGTTCAGCCATTCGGCCTGGTATGTCCCCGGCGGCAATTCCAGCACCAGCTCGGCCTGCGTTCCTCCGAGAATGTAGACCGCGTAGGCCTTGCCTTCCTCGGCCAGCACGCGCACAGTGACTCGGGCCGTCCTGGCCTCGTCGCGTGCCCCGCCGAGACTCGCGGTAACACTGCCCCCCTTGATCACCTCGTTGCCCGGCCTCATTCGCACAAAATCAAAGCCCTCCATAAACTTCCTGAGAATCCCCAGCTGGGCGCGCAGTTCGGGGCTGCCGCCGCCCGGCGACTGGTAGTCGCGAAGCGTGCCGGCCGGGTGCTTCGGAGTGAAGGAGTAATCCAGGCTGCTGTATATGCCCCCGCCGGCGAGGACGAAATCCCAGCCCTCGGTGCGGTAGAGGGCGTCGGCCTTGCCGCGAAATCCGGTCTCGTCATCGCCGACGACCCTGTCGAGGCCGTAGTTCATCCCGACCGTGTCCGGAGGTTGGGCATAGTGAAAGTTCAGGATCGAGACCCGCGGGTCGGGTTTCTCGACCTTCCGGCGACCGTTGGCGATGTTCTGAGCGATGAGATGCTTGTTGGGCAGGGCCCGCTCGGTTTCGGCAATGACCTGGGCGATGCGGGCCTGCCATTCGAGCGTGACCCCGCCGAAGTACGGCTCGTTGCAGATCTCGAAGTAGACATTGTCGAACGCGTTCAGCTCGGTGACCGCCTTGCGGGTCAACGCTTCCTGAATCTCCTGCAGATCCTCGTGCCTCAGCGTGTAGACCTCCTCGCGGGGGCAACGGCCGATCTGGTGGGTGTTGTTAGCCGCGTTCATCGGGTTGACCTTCCAGAGATCCTCTTCGTAGAAGGGGCAGAAGAGCACGTATTCGACGACGATCCCGCGCTTGCCGGCCTGGGCGAGGAAGTCCTTCAGGCGGGCGAAATAGGCGTCGTCGAACCGCTTCAGGTCGAACTTGCCGCCATCCGAGGCCCCGGGGGTAGAGGTGCGCGGCCACGGGGCCTGGTAGCGCTGGGGGGCCAGCGTGTTGTCGGTGATGCGGAACGAACCGGGGATTTCGCGGTAGGTGCCCGAAAACGTGCGGGTGAGATTCAGACCCTTGGACTGGAGCTCGTCAAGGTAGGCGAGGTAGTCAAAGTCCAGGTTGAGCACCGCGCCGTAGTGCTCTCCGGAAGTGATGAGGATCGTTGGCTTCCCGCGGAAGAGGAAGTAGCGAGGGTTGTCCGGGTGCAGCCCCAGGCCGGTCGATTCGCCCCCCCGCTTCTCTTCGGCGGCAGCCGGGGTAACGAGAAAAACAGCCACCAGAGCGATCATCAACGCGTACGCGGCAGATCTCATGGCCAAACCCTCGTGGATGAAGTGTCCACCCCGGGAGGTCCGAGAGCCTCCCGAGCGGCCGGTGATTGTACCGAGTCGCACGAATCGCGGAAAGAAATGAGACAGAACCCGACTTGGAGGTGAGTCTTCGAAAGGCGGACGATCTCGGGCCGGCTATGCGATCAGGACACGGGTCAGCGCCGGGAGCGCCCAGGATCCTCCCCGCGACCGCCGGGCATAGGAACTGCCCGATGGCTCTCCGTCGGTGGTTGCACGATCGGCCCGCAAAGAGACAAACGCTACCGCCGCCGCCGGGCCAGGACCAGGACCAGGCTGCCCAGCATCACCGCGAGAATGAGAGTGGCAGGCTCGGGCACCAGGCGGCGCTGGACGTCGGACACCCGCACCTCATCAATGACACCAGGCGTTGCCCATGTCCAGGCATCGGTGCCTATCAGCATGGTCTGGTAACTCGGGTTCGGCAGTCCGCCAGTGTAGGGGTTCGTGCCCATAACTTGCCCGTCAAGCCAGACCTCCAGGCCGGCCGGACCCCATGTGCCAGCGGCGTGGTGCCACTCGCCCACCAGCGATTCAGGCGCCATACCGGTGTCCGCCACCTCCCATGACCCCGACCACAACATAAACACCAAGTTGTTGGAATAGCCGGTGTGCCGCCCGAAGAAGAAACCATCATCCCAGTACGAGCCGTACTCCGTCCCAGAGCCGGTCAGGACAAAGTTCGGGGGGGCTTGGTCCAGCTTGAACCAGAGCTCCACCGTGCCTTGGCTGAGGTCGCGCGACGGATCCACATGCACGTTGCCGGCCCGCATGTAGTCCCCGCTGCCATCCAGGCCGAGACCTGACCCAAACTTCGCGGGCACGTAGCCGGCATCTCCGTACAAGACCCCGTCATGGAACCCGACCTCGTCTGTTGCCGTGTTGTCGACGTGGTAGAGTACAACCGTGTTGGTGTCGACGTCGTACGGCCGCGTGAAGTCAGTCGTGTTGGCCGCAACAGCCACACTTGCCAGCACGCAGACAACCAGCGATCCCAGTCCTGCCATGATTCTGGTGTACATCTTGCCCGCCTCCTCTTGCCGTTGCCAGGTAGGAAATACGCCCGCGCTTCTCGGCGCGAACGTTCGGCGACCCCACCTGCCCGACTAAAGACGTGCGTGGGGTCGGCCCGATAACATACCGCGCCATTCCCTTCACATCAAGCATTTTCTCGAGGGTTTGGGATGCTCCCCTCGAAAGCCACATCCTCTGGGCGAGCAGCAGAGCGGTAGATCCGTGCGAAGTGCCTCTGACCAGTGGTTGGGGTGGTTGGGGCACGAGACATTTCCTCTCCGCCACCGCGGCCCCCGCAAAACCGACGTGACAACTGCAAGACCTTCCGAGCCAAAGGTTTATGCGCCGACACCGTGCCTCCATTGGGGAGTTTCTCGTTTCGTGTCCCAGAGGGCGTGACCAGTCCCGGCCGGGCATGACGGGAGTTCACCTCTTGGCATGCCAGCTAACCGCGCAATGCCCGACGGGGCCAAGATGGTCGTGACCAACGGGCGACGGCCGGCTCCAATGGCGGGTCAAACTGCGTGCGTCCGCCCGGCTTCCTGGACTAGGCCAACCTTCGCTTCGTTCGACCAGGCACGGCCCGCTACAGGCCACAAGGATCCAGTATTCGATAGTCGTCGCCTTCGAAACAGGCGCTGACCGGCGCGCCCATTCCGCGCGACAGGTAGCCGTGGTTGGCCGTGGCGACCGTGGCTGCCGCTTCCAGAATAGCCACACAGGTCATGGCCGACTCGGCATCGGGATACGTGCCCGCGAGATCTGCCCTGGTGCTCAGCCCAAGTACGACCCGGCTGGCAGCCTCCAGGCCCGCGATCAGCGAGTCCTTGCCGTAGCCGATACAGGCGTGTCCGGTCCTCTCTCCGACCCTGGGGATCTCGGCCTGAAAATGCGGATTGTGCGTCCGCGTGCCCCGCCCTTCAATGCTGCTCCGCATGCCGCGGTCCTGCTGATCCACGGAGACCCGCCCTCGCGTCCCGACGATCTCCAACTCCTGGTTGACCACCCCTTCGAAGTCGGCGGGATTGACCCATGCGTTGACGTAGTTGACGCCCAAGCCGCTGTCGTACTGAACAGTCACCTGCATGGCGTCGAAGGTGTCGATACCATCGGGGTGGTCGCTGTCCTTCCATCGGGCGAGCAGCCGCTTCTGGCCGACGGCATGGAGCGATACCGGCCGAACACCCAGGTAGTGGGCAAACAGGTCCGTCCAGTGAACGCCAACGTAGCTGAACGGGTTGCTGCTGGCCGCCCATTTGAAGGTCTTGGTCGAAACATCGAGGGGCTCTTCCAGCACCGCTCGGCCATAGAGCAGGTCGCCGAGTTGGGGGACGACATCCAGAAAGGCGCTTCGCAGAAACGAGTCGTATCGCTTGTGCATGTCCACGGCCACGACCGTGCCGGCGGACTTGCTTCGGGCGGCGATGGACATGGCCTCCTTCAACAACAGGGTCAGCGGTTTCTCGGCCACGACATGCACGCCTCGCTCGATGGCGGCCAAAATGGGAGCGGCATGGAGATGATCCGGTGTGGCGACAAAGAGGACCTCTGGTCGGCGCTCGTCGAGGATCGAGCACCAGGGCATATCCCCGTAGTGGGCGGTCACGTCCGCATCCGGCACCCAGGCCCGATAGGTGCTGGCCAGGGCCTCGCCGCTGTGCGCCCTCCGGGTGCCGACGGCCACCACCTGGTACCGAACACCCGCCAGGTCGCGAGCCCGGTGGTCGAGTCCGGCCGTGCCCAGGTAGGGCCCGATCCCGCACCGCTGCACGTCCGCCAGACATCGCAGGACGACGTCCTTGCCGAACATCCCACCGCCGACCAGGGCCACTCGGATCGTTCGCATGTTCATGCTTCACATGTTCGGTGACGCGGCATCGTTACTCTGCCCGCACGAGGGTTTCGGGCATTATACACGCCCCACCCGGCCCGGGGAGACGGCCCCGATGAAGCGAATTCAGCCCGAGGTCACGGCCGCCGTGTGCCCCCAGAAGACGGTTCCCGTCGCCGAGCCCATCCGTAGACAGCGGGGAGCACGACCAATGTCAGCAGCGTGCTGCTGATGATGCCGCCGATGACCACCGTGGCCAGGGGGCGCTGAACCTCTGCCCCTGTCCCCGTGGCCACCGCCATTGGCAAGAACCCGAACGACGCGACCATTGCCGTCATCAGGACAGGACGGAGCCGCGTCAGACTACCCTCGATGATGGCCTCTCGAACGGTCTTGCCCTCACGGCGGAGCTGGTTGATGAACGTCACCATGACCAGGCCGTTGAGCACGGCCACGCCGGACAGGGCGATGAAGCCGACGCCGGCGGAGATTGAAAGTGGGATACCGCGCAGCCAGAGGGCAACGACGCCACCCGTGAGGGCCAGCGGGACACCAGTGAACACCACGATTGCGTGCTTGATCGAGTTGAACGTGGCAAAGAGCAGGATGAGGATCAAGCCCAATGCCAGAGGGACCACGATGGTCAATCGCTTCTTGGCCGCGATGAGGTTCTCGAACTGACCGCCCCAGCCAAGCCAGTAGCCCTCCGGGAGACGACCGACCTTCTGTTCAATCCTCTGTTGAGCCTCGGCCACAAAAGTGCCGAGGTCTCTACCTCGGACGTTGCACTGCACGACGATGCGTCGCTTCCCGTCTTCGCGGCGGATCTGTCTGGCACCTTCCGTGATACCGATCTTCGCCACACTGGAAAGCGGGATGTAGCCGGCACGCGGATCGCCGTCCCCACTGGCGTCGGAGACCAGGGTCTTTGAAGCCTCGTCGACCTTGGGCAAGGGGATGGGCAGCACCCCGATGGTTCTGATGTTGCCACGCAGGCTCTCGGGCAACCGCACCACAAGCGGAAAACGCCGATCACCTTCGATGACCTGGCCTGCCTCGCCACCACCCATCGCGATTTCGATCACTTCCTGAACATCCTTGACGTTCAGGCCGTACCGAGCGACCGCTTCGCGGTCAATGTCGATATTGACCATCGGCATGCCGGCCACCTGCTCGACTTTGACATCCTCCGCCCCGCGCACGTTCCGAAGCTCCTGGGCAATCATGTTGGCGTACTCGAGCATGATCTCCATTTCGTCGCCGTAGACCTTGACTGCCAGGTCGCTGCGAACGCCACTGATCAGCTCGTTCATTCGCAGCTCGATGGGCTGGCTGAACTCGTAGTTCTGGCCCGGCAGCCGTTTGACCGCCTCGTCCATTGCCTCGGCGAGTTCAACCTGCGTCTTGGCCTTCTTCCACTGCTCGCGCGGCTTCAGCATGATGTACGTGTCGGAGACCTCTGGCCCGCACACGTCGGTGACAACTTCCGAGGTTCCCGTCCGAGCGAAGACACTGGCGATCTCATCCGGAAACTCTCTCATCAGCAGTTGTTCCACCTTCTCCTGCATCATGACACTGGACGACAGGGCAATGCTGGGCATCCGGGTGGGCTGCAGGGCCAGCGCCCCTTCGCTCAGCCTGGGGACAAACTCACTGCCCATCCGCAGCCCCAGGACTCCCGTGACCGCCAGAACAGCGACGGCCCCAAGCACGACCGCCCAGCGCAAATGAAGCACCAGGTCGATCACGGGCGCGTAGATGGCCTTCGCCCACCTCGCCAGGCAGAATTCCCTCTCCGCCATCCGACCGCGCAGGACCAGTGCAGCCAACGCCGGCACGATCGTGAATGTCAACAGCAGAGCGCCGGCCAAGGCGAGCAGAACGACTTCCGCCATCGGCTTGAACATCTTGCCCTCCACGCCGGAGAGACTCAGAATCGGCAGGTACACGATCATGATGATCCCGACGCCGAATAGGGTCGGTCTTCCGACCTCGACCGCCGCTTCCTCCACTACCTGAAAGCGCTCGCCCTCGGTCAGCACCCGCCCCAGTTCGCGCTGGCGTCTTGAAACCCGCCGGACGATGTTCTCGATCATGACGACCGCGCCGTCCACGATGATGCCGAAGTCGATCGCTCCCAGGCTCATCAGGTTCGCGCTGATCCTGCCCTGCACCATTCCGGTGATGGCAAACAGCATCGAGAGCGGGATCGCCAGGGCGACGATGATCGCAGCCCGGACATTGCCGAGCAGCAGAAAGAGGATCACGACGACGAGAATCGCTCCTTCGGTGAGGTTTCTGCGGACCGTCTCCAGTGTGGCATCCACAAGGTAGGTGCGGTTGTACAACGTGTTGATCCTGACGTTCTCGGGCAGGACCTTGCTGACCTGGGCAATCTTCTCGTCAACGCTGTGTGCTACCGTCCGGCTGTTTGCTCCGTAGAGCAGAATCGCCGTGCCGACCACCGCTTCATGGCCGTTAGCGGTTCCGGCACCGGTTCGCAACTCCGTGCCCAGACTCACCTCCGCCACGTCCTTCACGAAGAACGGCACGCCGTCGTGTGTACCCAGCTTGATGCTGCCGATGTCGGGTAGAGCTCGGATTTGCCCGGTCGAACGAATCGTGTACTGCTCCCCGCTGTGCTCGATATAGCCGCCGCCCGCGTTGGCATTGTTCGTGGCCAGGGCCTCCAGGACATCGCGGAAACTCAGACCGTACGAGATCAGTTTCATCGGATCCGGCGAGACATGAAACTGCTTCTCGTACCCGCCGATGGTGTTGATTTCGGTGATGCCCGGAATGGACCGAAGCTGCGGTTTCACGATCCATTCCTGGATCGTCTTGAGGTCCATCGGCGTGTAGGGCGCACCGTCGGGCTTGGGTCCGACGGCATCCACACTCCAGAAGTAGATCTCACCCAGGCCGGTCCAGATCGGTCCCATGAACGGCGCACCGACGCCGGGCGGCAGGTTCTCCTTGGCTTCCGCGAGCCGCTCATTGACCAGCTGCCGCGCCCGGTAGAGGTCCACATGGTCATCGAAGATGACCGTGACCTGCGAAACGCCGTAGAACGAGACGGAGCGTATCTGCTCGACACCCGGAATGCCCTGCATGGCCCACTCGATGGGACACGTGATCTGCTTCTCGATCTCTACGGGCGAAAGCCCCGTCACCGCGGTGTTGATTTGAACCTGCTTGTTGGTGACGTCGGGCACGGCATCGATGGGTAGACGCGTGAAGTTCCACGCACCAAGTGCCGCCAGCCCGATGGCCAGCAACACCATCAAGAGTCGCTGGTGAATTGCGAACTGGATAATGCGTGTCATCATGAAGAGTGGCTCCTCAGGCAGTCCTGCCGCTCACCGGACGAAGAGCACTGAAAGCAACCAGGAACGACACACCCATCTGTGCTCCTCGGCTTCATACGAGTCACCCTCCACATCCGGCTACGATTCCCGGCTCAGTGCTCATGCTCGCCCGTACCCTTGCCCAACTCGGCCTTGAGAATGAAGGCCCCTCTGGCCACGTAGCGTTCGCCCGGCTTCAGACCGGAAACCACCTGCGAGTAGACATCGTTCTCTCTGCCCAGTACCACAGGTCGCTTCTCGAACGCGTCGTTCTCGGCGACAAACAAGACGGCTTGGTTCTCGATCATCTGAATGGCGTCGTTGGGAACAAGAACGTCAACATCCTCCTGGTCGGTGATGATCTCCGCGGTCACAAAAAGACCGGGCTTCCACAGGTGGTTGTCGTTGGTGATGACCGCCCGGGCCACACCGGTGCGCGTGGACTCCCGCATGATCGGGCTCACGTAGAAGATCCTGCCCTCAGCCCTGGCCGGTTGCCCGTTCGATCCAGGGGCACTCAGACGCACCTTCAAGCCCTCCCGAACACGAGCCGCATCCTGAGAATAGACAGTGATATCGACCCACACGGTCGAGAGATCCGCCAGGACGAACACGTCGCTGCTGCTATCGTGAACCTCGCCGCGCGTGATGCGCTTTTCCACGACCGTCGCGGGGAAGGGCGCCTTGATCTCATATCGCGAGAAACCTCCGCTATCGTCGTCGGAAGCCGTGGCCAGCTGGTCGTGCGGGATGCCGAGAGCCTCCAGCTTGGCCTCAGTTTCACGATGCTGGATCCGCGCTTCCTCCAGCTTCTGCCTGGCATCGTGTAACTCCTGCTCCGGTGCGATCTTGCTCTGGACCAGTTTCTCCACCCGGGTGAAGTTGGTCTCGGCCAGCCGCAGTCGGGCTTCGGCCGCCAGATCGGCGGCCCGGGCTTCGGCCAACTCGCGGCTTTCCATCACGGCCATCACTTCGCCCGCTTCCACTTTGTCCCCCGCGTTCTTGCGGACCTCACTTACCATGCCTGCCACGCGCGGAACGAGGTGGGCCACGCGGTCAGCATTGAGCACGATTTCGCCGGGCAGCTTGAGTGTGCGCTCCAGCTTGCCCCCGGAGGCCTGGAGGACCTGAACGCCAAACTCGCGGATCGCCTCCTCCGAGAGCTTGACCAGGTTCTCGGCGTGTTCGTGATGCCCTTCCTCGCCGGGGTGGCCAGCCGCATCAGGATCGTGCGTGCCGTCATCCGATCCACCGGTAGGAGGATCGACAGCCGATTTCGTCTGGCCCTGAGTCAGCCAGACGTAGGCCGCGCCGGCCCCGCCCAGCAGACCCAACGGCAGGACAATAGACACGGTAATCAAAATGATTTTGTGCATGGCTGATCTCCCCATTCAAAGCAGATACGCCGCCAGCGCCTCGAGGAAGAAGTCCTTCGCAAGCGTCGCCACCTGTTCCTGTAAACTGGTTTCGCACCCGCCAACGATCGCCAACAGCGTGATCGAGAACCGACCGAGTCCGTTTCTTCTGCTCATGGTTTATCTCCAACAGCCGGCTTACCAGTAGCCGGTCGCGTCGATGGGTAGTCGCTGCTCAGGTCCACCAAGGGCAAGCCAACCGCTCGTTCCACTTCGGGGATCGCTGCCGCAGCGGTCTGTTGTGCCTCGATTGCACGTCGCCGCGTTTCGAGGAAGAACCGCTGCGATTCAAGAACCGAGAGGAAGGACGCGCGGCCCGCGTTGTAGGACTCGCGCGAGAGTGCCAGGCTCTTCTCCGCAAGCGGTATGAATCGTTCCCTGTAGGCGGCGACGATGCGCCATGCGGTTGCCGTCTGATCGCTAGCGCTGCGGACCTCCTGCTCCATCCGCTGGCTCACGGCTTGAAGCGTCTTCTCGACCTGCTGCCGGGCATACTGAGCCTTGGCAATCTGGGCCTGGTTCTGATCGAAAACAGGCAACTCCAGCCCCCAGCTCGGCCCGATGATAAAGTCGGTGTTCTGCCGGCGATCCGATCGCGGCTGGATCTCCGGAGCGGTCAATGCACCGTTGACGATGGAAGCACGGGCCGCATCCGCAAGGACGCTTCGACCGGGCTGGGCCTGGCGCTGGGCCCGTTCCATCGCCATGCCGAGCTCCAGCGTGGGGAACACCTTCAGATACTCTTCTCGTACGCGGGCGTCGGCTTGGGCCACGGCCTGCACCGCTGCCCGAACATCCAAGCGTTTCTCCCGGGCAATAGCGATCAGGGCCTCGGCCGGCGGGAGCCCCGGCACCGATGACGGCAACGACTCGGACAGTGCGATCCGTTCTGGGTCCGTGGTCAATCCCAGGAGCTGAACCAGGCCGCGACGGGCTTCGGACGCCGCGAGCCTGGCCGACTCAACCGAGAGCTCGGCCTCCAACACAGCGCTACGCGATAGATTCACATCAAGCTCGCTGCCCGCGCCGGCTTGCTGGCGACCGACCGTCATATCCAGCAGCTGACGGGCGATCGCGAGGTTATCCACCGCCACGTTGTGGAGCTCCCTCGCGCCGGCCGCACGTACGTACGCGGCCCTGGTATCAGCGGCCAGTTCCGCAGCCCGGCGGGCAAGACGCAGGATCACCTGATCCAAAGCCGACTGGGCTGCACGCTGCCGGATGGGGATTTGCCACAGATCGGCCACGTTCTGGGCCATGGTCACCTCCAAGTCAGCGAGGCCACCGCCTGCCGGAAATCGCAATGATCCCCCGAGCGAGGGATTGGAGAGCAGGCCCGACTGGACCAAATCGGCCCGAGCCATACCCACGTCCATCCACGCCGCTTGAAAGGCGGGATTACTCAGAAGGGCCAGTTGGATGGCCTCGCTGATGGTCAATCCATCGACCAGCAGAGCCTCGACGCGAGATTGGACGGCATCTTCCTCGTCGGGTCGATAAGTACTCTTCTGGCCCGTCGCCTCGGCAACATGCTGCGCCACCATGTGATACTCCTGGTCGGGCTTCACGGCGGCGCACCCAGCCAGAAGGACACATGTCAACACGCTCAACAGGCTCCAAATCAACGCTTTCGGCGTCGTCATGGCGTTCGACCTCGATGAGAATGAGTTCAGTATCTCCAGCCACGCCTTCCCAGCAGCGTGGTCCGCCCCATGGCGAGACGGCCAAGAAGCGGGCATGGAAAGGCACGTACGACCAAGAGGAGAGAGTGTCGCCAGGATCAGATCAGAAGGGGCAAGACGCCAGCGGCGGGCAGCGACTCCCCGCAATCTCGCACCGTCTCGCGTGGGCAGCCGCCCTTGCTGGTCGTCGGAATTGGGGCCGGAGGACAGGGCATGACGGTGACATGGGACCCAGCCGCGGATACCACGAGAGACGGCGTTTCCTCTTCGTCGGTGGCCGGCTTCCCGACAACCGTGGTCCGGCATGGATCGGCGTGGCAAGGCCCCTGATTGCCTTCCTGCTGGGGCAAGCACTCCCCGCACGTCGGGCCACAATCGCACGGGTGTGAGAGGACAGCGCCCATACAGAGCGACGGCCCTATGGGCAGGGACCAGCAGGCCAGGATGGCGGCCACTATCCTCTTCATGCGACCGGATTGTAGTTGGCGTTCGGAGTCGCGTCAAATGAGGCCCAAATACGTGAGCGAAGCCGTTTGACCCTTCGCACGAGCCAAGGCTCACCGGCCTGCCGCACGGTCTTGCTTCCTGATAGTAGGTAGTAGTTCAACGCGGGCCTCAGGGTCAGGGGGCATGCAGGAGCGGCGAGCAAGGAGACAACGAAGGCCGGGCCGAGTGGGAACAGAATCGGTCTTCCATGCCGGACACGAAGAACAACGGCACTCACACCAGCAGGATGATCAGCGTAGCGAAGACTGCGAGATGGCAAGGCATTACCTCCGACTGCACGAGGACGCCTGCCGGGAGGACTTCAGGAGGCTCGAGGGAGGATGACTCGAGTGCACGTCCCGTGACGCAACAGAGCAACACGTCGGGGGGACATGATCGTGTGATAAGTCTAGTTTTTACAGGGACTTAAGAACGGAGAGGGCGGGATTCGAACCCGCGGTACAGACAAGCCGTACACAGCCTTTCCAAGGCTGCTCCTTCAGCCGCTCGGACACCTCTCCAGCACGCATTGCCCTTCGGAGCCACCGCCCGCTCGGGGCACACCGCGGCGCTGCCTATCTATCGGCTGGTTCGCATCCTACACGAGAATGCGGCCGTGCGGCAAGCCGGGGACTATCAGGCTGGTCTGGCTTCGGAGTACACTAGCGGCTCCCTGGCGCCAGAGGGCGATCAACGGCCCATGGCCATGTCGTGGCCGGGATATCGGACCAACCTCGGCCGGTGGATCCGTCAGTTTCAGTGAGGTCATCTGATGAGTGGCGTTGCATGCGGTCAGCGGCGGGAATGGGGCGTGGCGATCTTGATCGTCTTTGCCGTTCTGGTGAGTTCGGCGTCTGCCGAGGTGAGGCCGGAACGCCTCCGATGCGAGTATGCCGACAATCCGCTGGGTGTGGACGTGTGTCGGCCACGACTCAGTTGGGTGCTGAAATCGGACGAACGCGGGCAGGTTCAGACCGCCTACCAGGTCCTCGTGGCGTCGACCGAGGAGGTTCTCCAGTCCGACCAAGGCGACCTGTGGGACACAGGCAAGGTCGCCTCGAACGACACCCTGAACGTGGTCTACGCGGGCAAGCCGCTTCAGTCCAGCCAGCGTGCGTTCTGGAAGGTCCGAGCCTGGGACAGAGACGACAAGCCCTCCGCCTACAGCGGCTCGACCTGGTGGGAAGCCGCCCTGCTCGACGCCAAGGACTGGACGGGCACGTGGATCGCTCGTGGCGGTCCAGCCCCCGAGAAGCCCGAGGATTTCTACCAGGATGATCCCGCCCCGCTGTTTCGCAAGGCCTTTCAGGTGGACAAGCCGGTTCGGACTGCCCGAGCCTATGTGACCGGGCTGGGCTACTACGAACTCCACCTCAACGGCAAGAAAGTCGGCGACCGCGTCCTGGACCCCGGATGGACCACCTACTCGAAGCGGGTCCTGTATTCCGTGTACGATGTGACCGACCAGCTCAAGCAGGGACCGAACGCGGTCGGTGTCATCGTCGGCAACGGCTGGTATAACCCCCTGCCGATGAAGATGTGGGCAACCTACAATCTCCGCGACTTCCTCACCATCGGACGCCCGCGAGCCCTCCTCCAGCTCAACATCGACTTCGCCGACGGCTCGAGGCAGTCGGTCGTGAGCGACGCCAGCTGGAAGGTCGGCGACAGTCCGATCCTGAGGAACAGCGTGTACCTGGGCGAAGTGTACGATGCCCGAAGAGAGACGCCCGGCTGGGATCAGCCCGACTGCGATGACCGCAGCTGGCCCTCGGCGGTCGTGGCTCCCGAGCCGGTCGGCGGCCTCCACGCCCAGTCCCACCCCCCCATCCGTGTGACCCGCACGCTCAAGCCGGTCAAGCTGACCGAGCCGAAGCCGGGAGTGTTCATCTATGACATGGGCCAGAACTTCGCGGGTTGGGTCCGCTTGAGAGTCAAAGGCGAAGCCGGCGACCGGGTTGTCCTTCGATACGGCGAGCTTCTTTACCCGGATGGCACGCTCAACTTCATGACCTCCGTGGCCGGCCAGATCAAGACCGCCAGACCTCCGGCCACCACGCCTGGAGAACCATTACCCTCCAACAAGATTGTCAGTATGGGCGGTCCGGGAGCACCCGACATCGCCTGGCAAAGCGAAACGTACATCCTCAAGGGGGGCGGCGAGGAAGTCTACACGCCCCGATTCACCTTTCACGGCTTCCGCTACGTCGAGGTCACCGGATACCCGGGTCGACCCGGACAAGACGCCGTCGAGGGCCTGCGACTTAACTCGGCCGTCGCCCAGGTCGGCTCTTTCTCCTGCTCCAACGAGATGCTCAACCAGATACAGCAGATGATCGAGTGGACGCAGCTGAGCAACCTGTTCAGCGTGCAATCCGACTGTCCACACCGCGAGAAGTTCGGCTACGGCGGCGACGTCATCGCATGCAGCGAAACGGGC
Source organism: Planctomycetota bacterium (assembly GCA_022711465.1). Taxonomy (GTDB): domain Bacteria; phylum Planctomycetota; class Phycisphaerae; order UBA1845; family PWPN01; genus JAGNEZ01. Next base: position 171,533 of record JAKLEZ010000004.1, read on the forward strand.
ATGTTCAACTTCGACATGGCCCGCTTCTACGCCAAGACAATTCGCGACCAGGCGGACGCCGTTCGCCCAGACGGCGGCATGACGGAGACCGCCCCCTTCGTGGGAATCGACGCGGATAGCGCCGGCTACGGCAACGGGGTCGGCCCGATCGGCTGGGGCAGCGTGCTCCCCATCCTCCAGGCCCAACTCTACCAGTACTACGGCGACCGCCGGCTGATGCAGAGGCACTATGCCCTGACCAAGCGATGGATCGAGTTCCTGGAGCAGCGAGCCAAGGACCACATCCACACCCAGTGCCTCGGCGACCACGAGTGCCTGGAGCCTAAGAGTATCCCTTTAACCAGTACCGCGTTCTACTATGCCAACGTGCGGTCCTTCGCCAGGATCGCTCGCGAGCTGGGGCAGATCGAGGACGCCTCCCGATTCGAACTCCTGGCCGAGGGCATCCGCAATGCGTTCAATGCCCGCTTTCTCAAGCCGGACACCGGCGTCTACGACAGCGGCACCCAGGCCTGCCAGTCGTTCGCCCTCTATTGGGACCTGGTCCCGCCGGAAGCCCGGACCGCGGTCCTGGGCGTCCTGGCCGACAACATCACCAACAAGAACAAGGGCCATCTCGCTACCGGCATCTTCGGAACCAAGTACATGCTCAACACCCTGACCGATCTGGGCCGAGCCGATCTGGCCTACACCATGGTGAGCCAGAAAACCTTCCCCGGCTGGGGCCACATGCTCCAGAACGGGGCAACCACGCTGTGGGAGCATTGGGAGTTCAGCGACAACGTGTTCTCACACAACCATCCCATGTTCGGCTCGGTTGGCGAGTGGTTCTTCAAAGCCCTGGCGGGCATCAACCCGGACCCGGCCGCCCTCGGCTTCGATCGCATCATCATTCGCCCCCAGGTGGTGGCCGATCTGACCTGGGTCAAGGGAACCTACAACTCGGTCCGCGGGCCAGTCGGCTGCCAGTGGCGAATCGATCGAGACACCCTCCTGGTCGATGTGACCGTGCCGGCCAACACCAAGGCCACCGTCTACCTGCCTGCCCGGGAACTCAAGGCGGTGAGCGAAGCAGGGCGACCCCTGAGCCAGGCCGTTGGCGTCACCGTCCTGCCCGATGCCGCCGAGGAGTCATTGGTCTGCAGAATCGGATCGGGCGACTACGCGTTTGCGGTCCCGGGCTTCGCCAGACCAGGCAGGTAAACGTCGTATCGGATGGTCTTCCCGCGGTAGACAATGTCCGGATCCTCCCGAAGCGGGGGCACACGCAGCCACCGCTTGACCACTACGCGCCGTCGTGCCGCCTGCATGGCAACCCGAACAAGCCCCCCGGCGTCGGGATCGTCGCCAACCACCCTCCGGCAGATGCGCATCTCCTTCCTGGCTAACGCCTGTTTCCCGCTCGGCGGGAACATCGGATCGATGTAAACCACATCCGGCCGCTGATCCTCGGCCAGCCGCACGAGCACGCTCCGAGCGTCTCCCTCCACCAGCCGCAATCGCCCCCGAAGAGCCGGGCCCGCCTCGGCGCCGGATCCGGCGCGATCCAGCCCGTCAGCCAGCAAGGCGAACAACACCGGTGACCGTTCCACTGCCGTGACCATGCAACCCAGCGATGCCATGACCCGCGAATCGCGCCCCAATCCAGCAGTCGCGTCCACAATGACCTGCGGCTTGCCCTTGAAGCCGATCGCTCGGGCAATGAGGCGGCCGGCCAGGCCGACGTCCCGATGCCCACGGACCACATCACCCGAAACGAAGTCGACGAAGATCGGCCGGCTCCTGCGGACCCCGCCTTCTCGGAGCTCCAATCGCTCACCAGTGACGGCCAAAACCAGCAGGCGAGCGGCGACCGGCAATGCCGCCAACGGAAGCTGCAGCCGGCCGGCCAGCACCGCGGCCCGAGTCCGCAATACCGGCGTCTCCGGATCCGGACAGACAACAACGGAACTCGTCAATTCGCCGGACATGGTGAAGCATGAGCTTGAGGGAGATCGGCCGGGACGCTCGTCGGGGCACGGAGCATGCCGCCAGCAACGGCGGGTCCTTCCGATCCACCTCGACCGGCATGGACCGAGGGCCACCGCCGGTCCGGATCGGCTCGGCCGGCCGCCCTACCTGCGCCTGTCGATCGGCTGATAATCACGCATTCTGGCCCCGATGTACAATTGCCGCGGTCGATGAATCTTCTGCGACGGCTGCAGATGCGCTTCCCGCCAGTGGGCGATCCAGCCGGGCAGGCGGCCGATGGCAAACATGACCGGGAACATGTCCGTGGGAATCCCGATGGCTTTCATGATGATCCCGCTGTAGAAGTCGACGTTGGGATACAGCTTCCGGTCGATGAAGTAGGAGTCCTTGAGGGCGACCTCCTCCAGTTTCATCGCGACGTCGAGCATCCGGTCGTGAATCCCGAGCTTGTTGAGCATCCTGTCGCAGGCCACCTTGAGGATCTTGGCCCGCGGATCGTAGTTCTTGTATACACGGTGGCCGAAGCCCATGAGACGGATCTTCGAGTTCCTGTCCTTGACCCGGGCGATGAACGCCTCCGGAGTCTCCCCGCTGGCGATGATCTGATCGAGCATGTCGATCACCGCCTGATTGGCTCCTCCATGGAGTGGGCCCCACAGGGCGCAGACGCCCGACGCCACCGAGGCATACAGATTCGCCTGGCTTGACCCGACCATGCGAACCGTCGAGGTCGAGCAGTTCTGCTCATGGTCGGCGTGGAGAATGAGGATCTGGCGCAGGGCGCTGACCACCTCCGGCAGTGGCTGGTGCGGGTGGTTCGGCTTGCTGAACATCATGTGCAGAAAGTTGGGCACATACTGGAGGTCGTACCTCGGATAGATCATCGGCTGGCCCAGCGATTTCTTGTAGCTGGCCGCCGCGACCGTGCGGATCTTGCTCATGAGCCGGGCCGCAGCGTCGATGAATCGGCTGTCGTCTTCCGGCTCGAGCAGGTCCGGCTCATACGCCCCAAGGGCGTTGATCATGGCCGACAGAATGGCCATGGGGTGGGCATTGGGCGGAAAGCCCTCGAACTGATGACGCATGTCCTCGTGAATGAACTCATGCTCGCACAGCAGGCGGCGAAACTCGGCGAGTTGCGGACCGGTCGGCAGTTCTCCGAAGATCAGAAGATAGGACGACTCCACAAACGTGGACTGCTCAGCGAGCTGCTCGATCGGATAGCCGCGATATCGGAGGATGCCCTGGTCGCCGTCGATGAACGTGATCGCGCTCTCGCACGAGCCGGTGTTGCCGTACCCGTCGTCGAGCGTGATCGCTCCGGTCGTGGACCTGAGGCTGGTGATGTCGATCGCCATCTCGCCCTCGGTCCCGATTTTGACCGGCAGCTCGTAGGTCTTGCCGCCGATGGTCAGAACTGCCCTGTCGTTTGTTGCCTCAGTGCTCATCGTCTTGGTTCCCGCCTCGGGCAGAGGTCCTGGCCGCTTCATCAAGGTACGCCTGGAACTCGCCCATCTTGTAGGAGATGAAGCAGAATGCGTGGTGGAGGGCCAACCACTCCACATCCGCCGGGTCACCCTCGGCGTCCTTGCGGAATTCGTTCAACTTGGCCAACAGCGTCTCAGCTTTCATGGGCACTCCTCACCCGATGCCGGACCCCTCTTGCCGGAGCCGGAGCATGCCCCACGGCAGCCTCATACAGAACATGGGGCGCAACCAGGCCCGCCCGGGCCATCTGGCGCAACTGTCGTCGCTGCGCCTTGGTGTAAGCCAAGGCAGCGTTCCCGTTGGGGTCCTCGCGGAGCAGCTCAGAGTCTCGCGGCCGGGCCACAACGTCACGCATCCGTTCCAGGCACTCTGCCCGATAGCTGTTGAGCATCGATTCGGACAGCCGCCAGCGAGACAGGTTATACCATCGATCCAGTGTCTTCCGCCACATCTTCTGGCCCAGGAAGCGGTTCAGCCGGTAGAACACCCGCCAGTTGGCCGTGAACGGCAGGAACGTGTTCTTGAACCGGGCCTGCAGGCAGGCCTCGTGTTCGTCGAAGACCTCGCGGAGCAGGCGCCGAAGTTCCTCCCAATAGCGCGGTGCGACCATGGAATCGGCTCTCATCTCCCAGTAGAGATGTCCGAGAGACAGCGTCGTCCGGGTCATGGTCATCTGCCGGGGCAGGAACTTGTTGTGCGACACGGTGTCAGCAGCCAGGTGCGAGAGATACCCCAGGGCAAAGGCCCGCCCTTGGTGGTTGCGAGCCTCGGCCAGCATGGCCAGACCAGTCCCCCAGTGATGGCAGAACTGACGCACCCGGCTCCACTTCTTGGCCAGGACCACGTCCGCGGCGATGTTCCCGAAAAGGTAGTCACGCCGGTGCCGAATGAGAATGGCGGCAGTCGCCGCCGGCAGCAGCTGCAGTTGCCCCAGGAGGTCACTCGCCAGGTTGACGTGCATGGCCGCCCCCCAGGCCATCGCCGAGCCGGGCAGGCCAAGCACCGCCAGGACGGCAAGAATCGCCACTATTCTCCGGTTCACGTATACACAACTCCAGTTCGGCCGGGCATTCGCCGGTGCCCTATCATAGCCCAAGCAGATGTCCGAAACCAAGACGCTTCCGCCCGCCCCGGGATCACCCGTTGACAAGCCCAAACACAACGGGTCTAATGGCTTACAGGTGCATTTTTTGCGGACATATCGGGAGTCGGTTCGATGCCAGAGGTAGAGGCTAGCCTCACGATACGCAAGCAGGACAGCATCAGCGTCGTCGAATTCGAGGACCGCAAGATTCTCGAAGAGGTCGTGATCGGCCAGATCCTCGAGAAACTCACTGGCCTGGTGGCGGCAGAACCAGTTCCCAAGGTGCTGCTGAGCTTTCGGAAGGTCGAGCACATGTCGAGCGCCGCTCTCGGCGTGCTGATCACCGTCAATAAACAGATCGCCGAGCGACACGGTCAGCTGGTCCTGGCCAACATCCACCCCCAGATTTACGAGGTGTTTAAGATCACCAGGCTGAACCGGCTCTTCAATATCCAGAGCACCACCGACGCGGCGGTGAGAGCCTTCGTCTGATACACCATGGCCTTCAACCCGCAGTCATTAGCCCGCCAGGTGGTCATCTGCAGCGACCTGCACGCCGCTCGTGACGTCGAGGAAGAGGTCCTTCGCGTCACACGGGCGTTGGGCTACAGCCACGAATGCAGTTTCGCGATCCGACTGGCCCTCGAGGAGGCGATCGTCAACGCGCACAAGCACGGCCACCGGGGCGACAGCACCAAGCGGATCACGATCAGTTACGACATCGACAGGCAAAGGGCGGTCGTGCGCGTTCGCGACGAGGGGCCGGGCTTCGATCCCGCCGCAGTGCCCGATCCCACCAACCCAGATCGGATCTCCCTGCCTTGTGGACGGGGAATCATGCTCATGCGGGCGTATCTGGATGCCGTGACCTTCAATGACCGGGGCAACGAGGTCCAACTCGTCAAGGAGAACCGCTGATGGATTCGTCGTCCGCTGATTTCTTTCACGTTGAAGTCGAGGAGCGAGGCACGGCCATCGTGGCCAAGCTGATCGGATCGGCGGGCATGCTGGTCTCGACCGACCTGGAGGATGCCCTGCTCGAGCTGGTGGGCCGCCAGCCTCCGCTTCTCGTCCTTGATCTCTCCGCCCTGGAGTTCATCAGCTCGGTCGGGCTCGGAGGCATCGTGGCCGCCCACCTCCGCTCCCGCCATCATGGAGGGACCATCCACCTCGTCTCGCCCACGCCTGACATCCACGACCTGCTGGCAACCACACGACTCACCAGCATCTTTCCGGTCTTCGAGACCATCGAGCAGGCCTTGGCGGGCAAGAACAACTGACGCCACCCTCGTACCCAGACCAGAAGGCAAGGGCATGGCAAACGAGTGGCCCCGCGCCGCAACCGGGCAGCCCAACCTTGTCCCCCATCTCCCCAGACCCGCCATCTCCCAGCACTCGCAGCTCAAGCATTAGCGGTTGTAATACATCTAAACTTTAACGAGCCCCACTCCCCAAGGCCCGGACCGGTTTTCTTTCGCCCGCTCGGCGGGCCCAGCATTGAGCCACCCAACGCCATGCCGTATAAGAACTCGATCCCGCGTGTCCCCCCCAGAAGCACGCATCGGGACGACACCGGGGATTTCGACCTTGAGGCCTGTGGAACGTGCCCGGCCGCCGGTTCAGCCCAAAGGTTGGAGAAGACGGTCGACCTCGTGTTCTGGTTTCTCGTGTTCCGCTGCGAGTGGCGCCTTCTGCGATGACTTCGCGAGAACGATTGTTAACGGTCTTGAGAGGCGGCACACCCGACCGCGTGCCCGTCACCCTCTATGAACACACACCCTACAACGATGAGTGGGCCAACCGGGAACCGAGCTACGCCCCGCTTCTCGAACTGGAGGCTAGCTACGGAGACAGCTTCGTCCGCGGGCCGATTGACGCCCCCGTGCTGCTCGGCGATCCCAATGCGGTCTACGGCCAGGAACACAAGCACGAGGGCGGAAGCGTCGTTCGGAGCATCGAGATCGAAACCGCCAAGGGCAAGCTCCGGGCCGTGTCCCGACGCCATCCCGGCCAGATGACCTTCTGGCAGATCGAACCGCTCATCAAGAGCGACCAGGACATCGAGCGGGTCCTGTCGCTGCCGGATCCGCCCACCCAGGTCAATGCCGAGGCCCTGAGGAATCTCGAGGCCCGAGTCGGCGAGCACGGAATCCTCTGCTTCAGCCTCGGAGACGCCGTCGGCCATGTGGTCGGCCTGTTCGACTTCGAGGACTTCGTGATGCGATGCTACACCGACGACGGTCCAATTCGGGCCCTTCTGGACAAGGCCCAGGAGCAGGTTCTGCGAGCGACTCGAGCGATCGGCGGTGTGGTCAAGAACGCAGTCTTCCGTCTTTGGGGACCTGAGTACTGCGGGGCCCCGCTGATGAACCCGGCCGTCTACTTCCCGCGATATGTCGTGGAACGCGACCAAGCCGCCACCCGCGCTATTCACGAAACCGGCAACTTCAGCGTCATCCACTGCCACGGGCGACTGCGCGACATCCTCGACATGATTGCGGGCATCGGGGCAGACGCCCTGGAACCGATCGAGATCCTGCCCCTGGCCACGGCCGACGTCACCCTGGCCGAGGTCAAGAAGCGGATCGGCCAGCGCATGTGCATCATGGGTTCGATGCAGGCGGTGAAGCTCGAGAAGGACACCCCGGCACAGATCCGCCAGCAAGTGCGCCACGCCATCGAAGCCGGCAAGCCGGGCGGACGGTTCGTGGTCCTGCCGACGGCAGCTCCCTTCATGGTCCCGCTGCCACCGCACGTGCTGGCGAACTACGAGGCCATGTTCAAGGCAGTTCACGAGTTCGGCACCTACCCATGACCGGCAGGCGAACCTCGCCCCTGCACGCCAAGCGCCGCCCGCCCAACACGGCTCACAGCGTCCAGCCTTCTCGGTACCTGCGTCGCAGGAACTGCTCGGCCTCGGGCGCGTTGGCAATCCTCATCTTCTCGGCGTCCCACTCGATCCGCTTGCCGCTGCGGTAAGCGACATTGCCAAGCAGGACGGCCTCGGTCAGAGCTCCGGAGTAGTCGAAGTTGCAGGTCGTCGGCCCGCCCTTCTTGCAGGCCTCAACCCACTCCTTGTGATGCCCAATCGAGTTCGGAATGAAGGGCTCAGGTGGCTTGAATCCGGTCCATTCCCGCTCGGGCAGAAGCTGGTGCCGGTCATAGTCGGCGATGAGCATGCCCTTCTCGCCGATGAAGAGGACGCCGACCCCCCACCGGGGAATCCTGGCGACAATGTCCGGAGCGGGTTTGTCAACGCCGCCGTACCAGGTGAGTTTCACCGCAGGCTTGTCCTTGCGGGCGGGGTGCTCCCAGCGGACCACGATCTGGTCCGGAGCATGCTCGTCGTTGACCGGCGGACCTTCCGCCTCCACTACCTGAGGATGACGCAGCTCCAGCGCCCAGGTCGGCAAGTCCATGTAGTGACAGGCCATGTCCGCGAGCCCGCCGCCGCCGAAATCCCAGTAGCCTCGCCACCCGGCCGGCGCATAGGCGGGATGGTAGGGTCGGACCGGAGCGGGCCCCAGCCACTCGTCCCAATGCAGGCCGACCGGCACAGGGGGGGTGTCCTTGGGCCGATCGCTGCCTGCCCAGACCGACGGGCACCACACGTGGACCTCGGTCACCGGGCCGATGGTGTTCTTCTGGATCAACTCCACCACGCGGCGGTAATTGTCACCCGCGTGGATCTGGGTCCCCATCTGGGTGACGCGTTTTCGCTTCCGCGCCGTCTCGGCGATCATCCGAGCTTCATAGACGGTGTGGGTCAGCGGCTTTTCGCAGTACACGTGCTTGTCGGCCTTGAGAGCCATCATCGTGGCCGGGGCGTGCGTGTGATCGGGTGTGGCGACCACAACCGCTTCAAAGTCCTTGCTCGATGCGTCGAACATCTTGCGGAAGTCAGTGTAAAACCGGGCCTTGGGAAACCGCTTGCGAGTCTCGGCGGCACGGTTCTCATCCACATCACAAAGGGCAACGATGGCCTGATCGGCCAGATTGCCGACACTGTATGCCCCCTGGCCGGAAACACCGATGATGGCGATTCCGAGCTTCTCGTTGGCCGGAAAGCTCTGGGCTGTGCCCGTTCGGCCGGCCAGCCAGAGCCCGGCGGCCGAGATGGCGGACTGTTTCAGGAACTGACGACGTGTGTTGGCCGTTGACAAGACCATACCTCCTACTACCAGAACTCGTGGACCCCGCGGAGCCCGAAGGGACGCGGAACTCCTCTATTCTACCCGGCCGCATACCATAGCGACACCACCCGAGGCCCCATGCCGGCCCCCGCCCGGCTGTTCAGTCCAAACCTCACTCGCGGCCGGCCTCCTTGACCCGGATGTAGCGGCCAAACAGCAGCAGGCCGACCGGTGAGATCATCGTGGTCAGGGCGATGATCAGCCAGAGGGTGTCCGAATTCCGTGGACCGGTCTCCGGACAGTAGGCCTCCAGCAGGATTCCCGAGAACAAGCCCACCAACAGCTTGGCCAGAAAGAACGGCAGGAGCGACATGGACATGTACGAGGCTTCCTGACCCTTGGGCGCAATGGCCGCCGCGTATTCGTAGAGCCGCGGCGAGAAAAAGGCTTCGCCAACCGACAGCAGAATGACAAACAGGACGATGGCAACATAGTACGGATTGACGCTCCCCGAGACCCCGATCCGGTTCTTGGCAATCTCGTTCGGGTAGGCATCCTCCACGAGGTAGCGATTGATGTGCGCCGGAGCCTTGGCCGCCTTCTCGACCGTACCGGCCGCCAGCCAAGCCTTGACCGGCTCGGTCAGGGCGACACCGGCGAAGCGATCGGTGTCGTAGATCGTCTTCTCCCTGATCAGCTTGGTCAGGTCGTCGGCCAAGGCCACTCGGACCGCGTGGCTGCTCCTGGCGACATGCTCCGGGTAGGCGTCCTCCAGCAGGAGCCTGTTCTGAACGACGGACTGGGTGATACGCCTGGCCTTCTTGTCTTTCTTGTCGATCTTGAGCAGACTCTGGGTCGCATCCGACAGGCTGACGCTTGCGAAGCGGTCATCCTTGCCCAAGGCGGAATCCTGCAGAAGACGGTTGAGCACTTTCAGCATCAGCTTCTGATGATCCGGGGATAAGGCGGCCGCTCCGGCCAGCGCCTCCTGCTCCTTCGATGACATCTGTGCCCACACGTACTTGGAGATCGGCTGCGTGGCTGCGTTCGGGTCGTTGCCCAATCTCGCCACGAAGCCGCCGCCGTTCTTGATATCGCCTTCCAAGAAGAGGCCGGAACCAGGGTACGCATAGGGAGCGGGGTTCCTGAAGCCCGCGGGCGACAGTTCCCGAGCCAGGAGGAGCTTCGTCTGCGGGGAAAGCGAATCCCGAACAGCGACGGATACCGGATCGGCGGGCTCGTTCAGCTTGCGAACGAAAGCCGGCAGATCGCGAATGTCATCCACCGTGAACTTCTCGTCGCCGTCCAGCCAGGAGTTCGCGATGAAGTGGCCCAGACGGCCGTCGGCCAACGGCTGAAACCACCGCAGAGGCAAGGTCATGATGAAGACGGACGCCGTCGCGATGATGCTGCCATACACCACCATCCGATACGCCGTGATCCTCTGAGAAAACGCTCCGACGATGGGGACCAGGACGATGATCAGGCCCGCGTTGAGCGACCAGAGCGTGGCAATGGGGGCACCTTCGCCCAGCTCGCGTATGCCGAACTTCGGGTAGGTATAGCTCATCTGGAAAAAGATGAACCGGACGAAGACCGCAAGGGTGAGGAATGCCAGGAACTTGTGGAACCCCGGCTGCCGCCAGAGACCCATGAAAATCCTGAGCGTCTCGCGCAGGGCGTCTCGGACGGAGAGGTAAAGGGCACTCCACATGTCCCTGCCGGGGTACTTGGACTCCTCGGGGATGACCTTCACACCTTCCTCGGAAACTTGGAGCCCTTCCCGCAATCCAAAGTAGATCACGGGAACGAGCACACACTCGAAGGCCAGGCTGATCAGAAACAGGATGCGGTAGGTAGAGAGCTCGATGTCCACAACGGGCAGCACCCAGTGACCGCTCTCCCCGAAATCGCTGCGAATGCGGTCGAAGATCCAGTACGAAATCAGGAAGCCAACATTCATCACCGCATAGAAAATGGAGAACGCGATGGAGCGCTGGGCGGTCGTCGAGTACCTGTGGATGGCCGCGACCATGATCGGCGTCCCCAGAGCCTCGCCGATCGCCAGGGGAAACAGCCCGAATGCGAGGACGATCCAAGGAACGGTCACCAGGGTCATCACCGTGCGGGCGAACAGACAGAGAACCACGCCCAGCATGAAGGCCCTCCGAAGCCCGATGGCGTCGGTCAGCGAGCCGATCATCACCGTGGCGAGGGTCATGACCGTTGACCAGGCGGTGATGATGAAGCCCGCGTTGGTGTCACTGTAGTTGAGGTTCGAGGACAGCCACAGCACCAGCGTGGTATTCATCACGCTGTAGGCCAGAATGCCAAACAGCTTGATGACGAAGACGATCCATAGTTCGGGAACGGCGCTGCCCAGGACCGCAAACCGGCCGGGAAAGCTGATCACGGCTCGGCCGATCTGAGCGGGAAGGGCAAGGAGCCGGTCCAGGATTCCACGTGAGTCGGGAGTGCCGCCGGGCACGACCGTTCCCTGTCTGTCGTCCGCCATCAGACCGTCTCCTTCCGCCCTCGCCATCCGCGACTGGAAGTCCGTCGGTGTCGGGCGCAGAGGATATGTCGAACCGTATGTCCCCAAGGACCCTGCGGCCGTGAGGGGCCGCTCACAGAAACCGCAGTCTACAGGGATGAAGGCCCCGGCCGCAACCAAGGAAAGCCCCGGAATCCCGAAATCATCTCATCGGGAGACCATGCCGGGCGGCTCACTCGGCCCGACCCGCTTCCTTGACCCGGATCCAGCGGCGAAAGGCGATGAGGCCCGCCGGGCAAATCGTGGTCGTCAGGGCAATGATCAGCCAGAGCGTGCCGGAACTCCGCGGGCCGGTCTCCGGGCAGTACCTGCTGAGCAGCACGCCCGAAAAGGTGGCCACACCGAGTTTCGCCAGGAAGAAGGGCAGGTACGAGAGAGACATGTAGGAGCCCTCCTGACCCTTCGGGGCGATGGCGGCTGCGTATTCGTAAAGGCGGGGCGAATAGATCGCCTCGCCGAAGGAAAGGACCACGATGAAGTAGAAGATCATCACGTACCAGGGATTGACCTCGCCGGTCAGGCCCAGGCCATGGTGGGCGAGCCAACGAACGTACTCCAGATCGGCGACCCCCTGGAACCAGGCCGGAGGCAGGGTCATGATGAACACCGACGCGGCAGCAATGCTGCTCCCCACGGTGACCATCTTGTAGGCAGAGACCTTCCGCGAAAGCACACCGACGATGGGAACGAGGAAGATGATCATGAACGCATTGATGTTGTAGAGGGTCCCGACCGGAGCACCGGGGCCGAGTTCGCGAATGCCAAACTTCGGATACGTGTAGTTCATGTGCACGAAGATGAGCCGGACCATCGCGGCCAGGGCGAGAAAGCCTAGGAACTTGTAGAAACCCGGCTGGGTAAACAAACCGGTGAAAATCCGGACCGTTTCCTGATAGGTGTCCCTCAGGGAGAACGCAAGGGCTCTCAGGAAGCTCTCGTGCGGGTACCTCGACTGCCCGGGGACGATCCTGACGCCCTGGTCAGTGGCCTCGACGCCTTCGCGCATGCCCCAGTAGAGGATGGGGAAGAGACCGCACTGGAAGATCAGGCTCACCAGGAAAACGGTCTGATAGGTCGTCAGCGTGATGTCGAACAGCGGCAGGCTCCAATGACCAACGGGTTCGCCCACCCGTCTGCGGATGAAATCGAACATGAAGCCGGCGATCAGGATGCCGACATTCATCGAGGCATAGAAGTAGGAGAAGGAAACGGACCGCTGCGAGGTCCTCGAATACCGGCGAGTGGCCGCTACCATGGCGGGGGTGCCCAGGGCCTCGCCGATGGCCACGGGAATCATGCCCAGGCCCAGGACCATCCATCTTGCCGAGGCAAACGTCATGAAGCACCGCGTGACGATGCAGATGACCATGCTGAGGAGCAGGGCCTTGCGTATCCCGATGGCATCCGTGAGCGAGCCCACGAAAACCGTGACCAGCGTCATGAGAGCGGACCACAGGGCCACCCAGAGGCCGGCCTTCTCGTCACTGTAGCCGAGATCGTAGGAAAGCCACAGGACGAACGTCCAGTTCATGATCATGTAGGACACGTACCCGACCAGGTGGATGGCGAAAATCATCCACAGTTCGCGCGGCGCACCCCGCAGGAGAAATCGATCAAAAAAACCAGCAGCGTCCTTCGGGCCATCGTCGACCGCGGCATCCCTTGTGGTGTTGGCCATCAGAACGTTTCCTTCCGCCCTCGGTCCCCCGGTCCGGGTGATCGCCGACCACAAGTGCAGGGACGATGCCGAATCATGTATCCCCTGGGTCCTGCGGCCAGGACGGGCCGCTCAGACAAGCCGTAGTCTACCGGGAAGAGAGATCCGGCGACAGACGAGAATCGGCCGATCTACCACCAGCAGCGACGCGCCGCCACCAGCCTATTCGGTGGCCGGCGCAAGACGGGAAATGTCGATGACCGCCCCACCGCCGGACGCCATCTTCGCCGCAGGCACGGCTGGAGATACCAAGCCGGCCCGTGCGATCGAGGTGGAGATGGTCCCCACGACCCGTCCCGGAACCACGCCTAGAGCCAGAATACCCGCGATCAGTAGGGCACAGACGGCCCGGGTCGGCCAGCTCAACGTGATCGACGGCAGATCGCCCGGGTCGCGGAACCAAGCCTCCCGGATCACACACAGGTAGTAATAGACCGCGATAGCCGCATTCACGACCGCGATAATGACCAGGGCCAGGTAACCCTTGCCGAGGGCGGCGGTAAGCAGGGTCAGTTTGCCCATGAATCCGACAAACGGGGGAATGCCGGCCAGCGCGAACACCCCCACCGCGAGAGTCAGGGCCAGCAGCGGCGACCGGCGATGCAGCCCGGCCAGTTCCTCAATGGCCACGTTCTGACCGTCGCGAGAGACCCGGCAGATCACCACGAAGCACGCGAGGACCATCAGCAGATAACCCACGATGTAGTACACCGCGGCGGTGTAACCCGCCTCATTCATCGCCACCAGGCCGACGACGGCATAGCCGGCGTGGGCAATCCCGGAGAAGCCCAGCAGCCGCTTGAAGTCCTTCTGAACCAGGGCGATCAGGTTGCCGTAGCACATCGAGGCCGTGGCCAGGATGGCCAGCAACAGGGCCACGGCGTGATGGTCCGGCTGGGCCAGCGAAATGAGCCGTACCAGCACGGCGACCCCACCGATCTTGGGCAGCGAGGCGACCAGCGCCGCAGTTTCGTTCGAAGCCCCCTGATACACGTCAGGGGTCCAGAAGTGGAACGGGAAAACCGCGAGCTTGTAGAAGAGCCCGCAGAACATCAGGCCCAGGCCGGCGATGGCCAGAGGCGAGTTGACGACCGGGCTCAGCAGCGGCAGGATCTTGGGCAGCGAGGTCGTTCCGGTCAGACCGAACAGATAGCTCATGCCGACGAACATCAGCCCGTTGGCCGCAATCCCGAACATCATGTACTTGATCGCCGATTCCATCTGGCTGCGGCGGCCTTCGCCTTCGCGGCGCATCGGCACCATCAGGTAGAGCGGGAACGCCGACACCTCGAGTGCAATGATCAGGGTGATGAGGTCGATGCAGCTCACCAGCATGGTCAGGCCGGACACGCTGACGGTCAGGAAAAAGTAGTACTCGGGCTTCACATCCTGGCGAATGTCGGGCAGTTCGCCGCTCAGCAGCAGGATCAGCGCGAACCCGCACGCGAATACCAGCTTGAGGACCTGGGAAAAGAGGTCCACGCGATAGGCTCCGTCGAAGAGCACCGCTTCCCGGCCCAGGCAGAGCAGGCAGGCGGCGATGCCGGCCAGGGCCACGACCAGAGCCGCGGTTCGGGCCTGCCGGGTGCGAGATTCGCCCAGGGTCACGGCGAAGATCACCAAGGCCCCGAGCAGCAGAACCAGTTCTGGCAGGAACACGGTATCCATAGCTGTCGTCACTTCGCCTCGTCAGCCAGCCCCGCGGGCGTGGCCGCTACCATCGGACTCGTTCGCGCCGGCCGCCACACCTGCAGCGTCTTTCCCGGCTGTCCGCTGCCTGCGACCACCGCCGGGCCCGCACCGGCCGGCGACCGGACCTGCTTCAACACCTGTTGCACACTCTTGTCCATCACCTGTACGAACGGCGCCGGCTTCAGCCCGATCCAGAAAACAAAGAGCACCAGCGGCACCAGCATGACCACTTCGCGAGGCCCCAGGTCCCGAATCATCGAATGATCCGGGTTCCGGGTACCGCCGTAAGCGACCTTCTGCAGCATTCTCAGCATGTAGGCGGCCGCCAGGACCACTCCGGGAACCACGCACACCATCATCACCCGCGAGACCTCGAAGCCGCCGGCCATGACCAGGAACTCGCCGATGAAGCTGTTGGTACCCGGAAACGCGAGCGAGGATAACGCGAAGATGCCCGCGAATGTCGCGAAGACGGGCATGGTCCGGCCCATCCCGCAGGTCTGGGACAGATCGCGGGTGTGCAGGCGTTCGTAGATCACGCCGACAATCATGAACAGGGCCCCAGTGGTGATGCCGTGGTTGACCATCACCAGCATCGCACCCTTCAGTCCGGCGTCATTCAGGGCAAAGATCCCCAGCGTGGCGAAGCCCATGTGGGCGACGCTCGAGTAAGCCACCAGTTTCTTGAGATCCGTCTGGGCCAGGGCGGTCAGGCCGCCGTAGATGATGGCCACCACCGAGAGCCACAGGATGTAGGGCTGGAAAACCTCGGTCGCGATCGGGGCCATGGGCAGCGAGAACCGCAGGAAGCCGTAGGTGCCCATTTTCAGCAGCACACTGGCCAGCAGAACGCTCCCCGCAGTCGGAGCCTCCACGTGGGCCGCGGGCAACCAGGTGTGAAACGGGAACATCGGCACCTTGATCGCGAACGAAACGAAGAACGCCAGGAAGATCCAGCACTGGAAGTCCGCCGAAAAACTGTGCCTCTGTTCCATGATCGCCGGTATGCTGAACGTCCCTGTCTTCAGGTAGAGGGCGATGATCGCGACCAGCAGGAACACCGACCCGGCCATGGTGTAGATGAAGAACTTGAGCGAGGCGTAGATCCTCCGCGGCCCGCCCCAGATGCCGATCAACAGGGCCATCGGGATGAGCATCGCTTCCCAGAAAACGTAGAACAGGACTAGGTCCAGCGAGCAGAATACGCCAATCATGGCCGACTCCATGATCAGCAGGCAGATCATGTACTCCTTGAGCCGAGTCCGGATGTAGTCCCAGGAGGCCAGCACGCAGAGGGGCATGATCAGCGTGGTCAGCAGCACCAGCAACAGGCTGATGCCGTCAACGCCCAGGGCGTAGCGGATCTTCAGGGCCGCGATCCACTCCACATCTTCGAGGAACTGGAACCGGGCACTCGCCGCGTCGAAGCGCCAGAACAGCGGAAGCGACCAGAGCCCGATCGCGGTCGTGCTGGCCAGCGTCCACCACCGCAGCGCGTGCTCGCTCTTGACGAACGCGGCGATCACCGCCGCCAGCAGCGGTCCGAACACCAGCACGGTCAGAATCGTGTCGTCGTAGCTGAAGCTCATGGCCGGCTCGAACACCAAATGAAAACCACGATCAACACCGCCGCCACACCAAACGCCAGCATCAAATTCTCCTGCATCTGCCCGCGCTGGGCGGCGCGCAGCCGACGACCGACGCCCCGTACCCCGGACGCCAGGCCATCGACCACGCCGTCCACCACGCCGTTGTCAAACCTGCCCGCCAGCCGGGCGGTAATCATCAGCGGCACCAGGCCCGCCAGTCGGTAGAGTTCGCCCACCAGGGTGTCAACGGCTTGCACCGGCCTGGAGGCCAGCCACCGGAACGCCCGCCCGCCCATGCGATACGGCCAGTCAAGGTCCAGGCTGATCTTGGCCTCGGGCTGGAGCTTCTTGACCAGCAGAAAGAAGCCCACGGCGGTGAAGAGCAGGACCTGCAGCGTCTCCGAGACGTGGTACGCGGTGTACGGATGGTAATCCACCGGGAAAGGCAGCATGGAGTACAGGTACGGCGTGTAACAGCCGATGAAGATGCACAGCCCCGCAGTGATGGCCATGGCCGCCATCATGTTCCACGGCGGATCGGCGGCCCGGTCCACGACTTCCTGCCTCGGCTTGTTCTTGCCGAACCAGATGAAGTACGGCACCTTCAGGCCGGTGTGCAGGAAGGTGCCCACCGAGGCCAGCATGAGCAGGAAGCCAACCCAGAGCTTATGCTGTTCGAAACCGGCCGACACGATCATCGACTTGCTGACGAATCCGCTGAACAGCGGGAACGCGGAAATCGACAGCCCGCCGATCAGCGTGAAGACGAAGGTCCAGGGCATCCTCTTCCACAAGCCGCCCAGCTCGGTGAACTTGGTTTCACCCGTCATGTACAGGACCGAGCTGCAACCCATGAACAGCAGGCCCTTGTAGAGGATGTGGGCAAAGGCGTGGGCGCAGGTCCCGTTCAGGGCCAGCTGGCCCAGGGAGGTCTGCGGATCCGCCAAGCCCACGCCGGCAACCATGTAGCCGACCTGACTGATGATGTGGTAGGCGAGCAGCCGCCGGCAATCGTTCTCCAACACCGCGTAAACGACGCCGTAGAGGGCCATGATCACGCCCAGCAACACCAGGATCTCCATCCCCGGAAATCCGCGGCAAAGCGCATACACCGCGGTCTTGGTCGTGAAGGCGGACAGAAAAACCGCCCCGTTGAAACTCGCCTCGCTGTAGGCGTCGGGCAGCCAGGCGTGCAGCGGGGGCACCGCCGCGTTCAGCATGAACCCGATCAGGATCAGGTAGACGGCCGCCGTCGGATGCTGAACGTCGAGCTGGTTGAAGGCCCAGCTGCCCTGGGCATTGCAGTGCAGCACCATGCCGGCCAGCAGGGCCAGCCCCCCGGCCACGTGCACCAGCAAATAGCGGAGCCCGGCCGCCGGCGACTCCTTGCGCCTTCGAAACCAGACCAGGAACACGGAGGAGAATGCCATCATCTCCCAGAACAGAAAGAGAACAATGAAATCGCCCGCGTAGATCGCCCCGATCGAACCGGCGACGTAGATCCAGGCGGCGATATGCTGGACGTCCTCCTTGACGTGGGCGCCGTAGAGCGTGCCCAGAACGCACATCAGGCTCATGATGTAGCCGAAGATCAGGCTCAGCCGATCCACCCGGCCGAAAACCAGCGTCAAAGCGTTGGCCGGGTCGGCGACCAGGAACTCGATCTGGCCGAAGTCGCCCTGCGTCATCATCAGCGTCCGGGCAAAGACCAGCACCGGAACCAACAGCAGAAAGCCGCTCTTGGCCCGGGCCGGGATCAGCGGGAGCAGCATCGCCCCGACGATGAGAATCAGCGATGGATGGATCCAGAGGTCATTCATCGTAGTAGTCTTCCCGGGTCATGATGCCGGCATGACCGAACCACTTCGACACGATGATGATCAACACGCAACCGGCAAACCCGAACACCGCCCAGAAGGCCGGCCAATGCTCGGCCTGGGTGTGGGCATGCTCCTTGTCGACAACGCCCGGAATCGCGTCCACCACGACCAGCAGGGCAAGCAGGGCCACGCAGACTCGCACCACGGTCCTCAGGTGGCTGCCCAGAAACTCGATCAGCTTGACCAGGCTCATGAAATCACACGCTGAACAAAACTCAGGAACAACCCAGGACACAGGCCAATCACCACCGAAATCAGGGCCGTCACCGTCAACGGCACGACCATCGAGGGATGGGCCTCGCTGTACCGGTGCTCCAGGTCGGCCTCCGACGGCTGGCCAAAGAAACCCTGGTAAACCACCGGGACGAAGTACGCGGCATTAAGCAGCGTGCTCGCCATCAGCACAATGATGATGCCGATCGAACCGGCATCCAGGGCGCCGTTGAGCAGATACCACTTGGTGACGAAGCCGGCCACCGGCGGCGCGCCGATCATGCTCAGCGACGCCAAGGCAAACGCTCCAAAGGTGAACGGCATCGCCCGTCCGAGGCCGCTCATCTCCGAGATGTCCTTCTTGTGCGTGGCAACGTAGATCGCTCCGGCACAGAAGAACAACGTGATCTTGGAGAAGGCATGGTTGGCGATGTGGATCAGCCCACCCTCGATCCCCGCCGGCTTGAGCAGGGCCACGCCCAGGATGATGTAGGAGAGCTGGCTGACGGTCGAGTACGCCAACCGGGCCTTCAAGTTGTCCTTGCTGAGGGCAATGATCGAGCCCACCACGATGGTGATGGACACGAAGTAGGCCGTGGGCAGGCCCAGGCTCAAGGCGTCCATGCAGTCCACACCAAACACGTAGAGCATCACCCGGACGGTCGCGAACACGCCGACCTTGACCACCGCGACCGCATGCAGCAGGGCACTGACCGGCGTCGGAGCTACCATCGCGCTGGGCAGCCAGCTGTGGAATGGCATGACCGCATTCTTGGCGAATCCCAGAATGCAGCAGGCGTACAGGAGGGTGACCACCCCGTTGTGCACGCCGACCGGCAGAATACCGGTGCGAATGTTGTCCGCGAAGTCCAGCGTTCCCGACATGACGTAGATCAGAACCATGGCCGGCAGAATCAGACCCTTGGCCGTGCCCGTCAGGTAGGTCAGGTACTTTCGCCCACTCTCGTAGCTCTCCTCGTCCTGGTGATGGGCAACCAGCGGGTAGGTGCAGATGCTCACGATTTCGTAGAAGAGATACAGGGTCAGCAGGTTGTCCGAGAAGGCGCACCCGATGGCGCCGAACAGGGCCAGGGCGAAGCAGGTGTTGAATCGCGTCTGCTCGTGCTCGCGGAGCCCGCGCATGTAACCCGCGGAATAGAACACCGTCACCACCCACAGGAACGACGCCGAAACCGCGAAGACCATGGACAAGGCGTCCGCCCGCAGCGAGAAACTCAGCCCGCCAAGCAGCTCGAACAGAGTGAAACGCAGACCCCCGCCCCCGTAAATGTCCGGAACCATCGAGGCGGTGATGACAAACAGGGCCGCCGCCGAGATGAATGAGCAGGCCTCCCGCGTGTTCGGGCGCCTGCCGGCGGCCATCACCAGGCCCGCGCCGATCAACGGGGCGAGTACCGCCAGCAGCAGTCGGATGTCGTACACAAATTCCATGGGCCTATCCGTTCAGCTCGGAAAGCTCCTCAGTCTTGACCGACCGGTAGTTCCGATACACCGCGATGGTGATACTCAAGGCAATGGCCACCTCCGCCGCCGCCAATCCCATGATGAACAGGACGAAAACCTGCCCCACCGCCTGATCCCGAACAGTGAACCGGTTGAACGCCATCAAATTCAGGGACGCGGCCGCAAACAGCAGCTCACCCGAGATCAGCATGCCAATCAGCGTGCGCCGCCAAACCAGGCCGAAGATCCCCATCGCCAGCAGGAAAGCCGCCGCGACCAGGTAGATCTCCAGACGATCATAGAGAGGCTGTCCCATCGTCCACCCTTCACTCCACCCCGAGCACACCGCCGAACCCTCACCACAGGCCCGCCGCCACCCCCGGGCTCGGCTCATCACCTCGAGCACCTTCTACGGCTTCGTCCGCCCTGTCCGGGCAATCGCCAACGCACCCAGAATCGCCACCAGCAGCGCCAGCGAAATCAGCTCGAAGGCCATGCTGTAGGTCGTTAACAGTGCGGTGCCAACCGCCTTCATCGAGCCGTCGTTCACCCTCGCCTCCGGCCGTACCCAGTCCCAGGACAACGCCAGCCGCACAACCCCCAGGAAGATGGCCGTCGCGGCCGTCACCGCAATGCCCGTCCACAACACCGAGAAACCCTTGCTCGCGTCCTTTCCGGGCTCGTCCGGCTCGGCCAGCATGACCGCAAAGACGATCGTGACGCAAACCGCCCCGACGTAAATCAAAATCTCCATCAGCGCGAGAAACGGACTCTGCAGAAAGTAGTAGAGCCCGGCCAGCCCAAAACAGCAGATCGCCAGACCGCAGACCGCGCGAATCAACCGCACGCTCGCCACCGCGATCAACGCCCCGGCCGCCGTCGTCGCCAGGCAGAAGACGAAGAGACCGTTCATGATCAGTGTCCAGGCGGGAAACGGATTCATTTCACCTCCGTCTGGTTGGGCTCGACCGCCGCCCCTTCCGCTCTGGACCGCTGGGCGGCCCCGCCCGCACCGGGCAACGCCCCACCCCCCGCCGGCTCCGCTGGCCCAGCCGCGACCGGCGGCAGAAACGGCATGCCCCCCGCCGCCCGGGTCTCGTCTTCCAGCTTCTTGAACAAGTCGATCACAAACTCCTCCTTGCTCAGACCGGCCATGTTGTAGTCGTGAGAGAAGCGGATCGCCCCGTCGCGACAGGCCTCCACGCAGGAGCCGCACAGGCTGCACCTGGTAAAATCAAGCTTGTAGATCGTCACCGACTTCCGCTTGGCACCCTCGAACTTGACACCGTCCACCGTGATGCAGTCGCTCGGACAGGACTTCTCACAGACCTTGCAGGCATAACACCTGGGCTTGCCCGTCTCCGGGTCCAGCACCAGTTCAATGTGACCCCGAAAACGGGGCGGCATCTTGAGCGCCTCGTGAGGGTAATGAACCGTCACCGTCGGCTTGAAAAACTGGCCGATCGTGATCCGCATCCCCACCAGGAGACTGTACAGACCGCCGACGATTTCCCTGATCAGCTTGATCATGCCCCAAACACTCTCGGCAACTTGACCATCGCCCCCGACAGCAGGAGCGTGAACAACGACACAGGGATCAGGATCTTCCACGAGAGATTCAGCAAGCCGTAAAACTGGGTGCGCGGAAACGTCCAGCGTATCCACACCACGGTGAACACCAGAAAGTACATCTTCACCAGGAACCACACGACCCCCGGGAGAATGCCGATCGGGCTGTGCCAGCCGCCGAGGAACAGAACCGTCGCCAGACTGCAGCCCAGGAGGATGTTCGCATACTCGGCCATGAAGAACACGCCAAAACCCATCCCCGAGTACTCGGTGTAGGCACCGGCCACCAACTCGCTCTCGGCCTCCGCCATGTCAAAGGGCGAACGGTTGGTTTCCGCCAGCATGCAAATGAAGAAGATCAGAAAAGTAACCGGCATGAGCGGATTGACCCACACCCGGAACAGGTTCCAGTGCCAGAAGGCCCCAGCCTGCTGCTCGACGATCTCGTGGAGGTTGGTCGTCCCCGTGATCATAATCAGGGTGATCACGACCAGCAGCATCGGGATTTCGTAAGCGACGTTCTGCGACACCACGCGAGCCGACGAGATGATCGCGTACTTGTTCCGCGAGGACCAGCCGCCCAGCATGATCGCCATCACGTTGACCGACCCGAAGGCGAAGATCATCAGCAGACCGAGGTTGATGTTGCGGCCGACCAGCTTGTCGCTGAACGGAATGACCGCCAGGCTGATCAGGGCGGGCGACATCATCATCAGCGGGGCCGCTCGGAAGAGCGTCCTGTCCACCATCGGAGGTACCAGCAGCTGCTTGGACATGAGCTTCAGGGCGTCGGCGATGGGCTGGAGCAGGCCGGCAAAACCCGCCTCGGTGGGTCCCGGCCGCCGCTGGAAACGACCCGCCCCCTTGCGCTCGACCCAGACCAGATACGCCGCATTCGCCCCGACAAAGGCCAGAATCGCCACCAGGGCGACCACCAGCCGAAATGGCTCGGTGGACAGGAATCCGCCCAGCTTGGAGAGCCACTCCGTCACCCCAACATCCCCTCACAGCTCCGGTCTAAACTCGTCGCGGGCATCCGTGTCGTCCTTCCATCCTGGCCTGGAATCACCGGTCGATGTCCGGAATCACCAGATCCAGGCTTCCCATCATCGCCAAAGCGTCCGGCAGGAGCATTCCCTGGCTCGCCTCGCCAAACAGACTCAGGTTCGACAGCGACGGAGTGCGGAGCTTGAGCCGATACGCCCCGTCTTTGCCGTCACTCACCAACCGCACCAGAAAGCGCCCCCGGGCGGCCTCCACCGCATAGCAGAAGTCACCGGCCGGCAACTTGAGAACACGAGGCACCTTCTCCGCCATCACCGGCCCATCGGGAAACCGGTCCAAGGCCTGCTCGATGATCCGCAAGCTCTGCTCCAGCTCGGCCATCCGCACCATGTACCGGGCCAGTGAATCACATTCCGGATAAGTCGGGATCTCGAAATCGAAATCTGGATAGGCGGAGTACGGCTCGGCCCGACGAACATCGTAGGCGACGCCCGCGCCACGAATCACCGGTCCAGTCGCTCCGTACCGGCGGCACATCTCCGCGCTGATCGGCCCGATGCCCTTCAGCCGCTTCTGGAAAATGATGTTCCCCGTGACCAGGTCCCGGTACATCTTCAGCCTCGGCCGCATGTGGGTGACGAACGCCCGCGTGCCTCTCAGGAAGCTCTCATCCACGTCGTTGCAGACTCCGCCAAAGCGGTAGTAACAGTAGGTGAGACGGGCGCCGGTCAAACCTTCGAGCAAGTCCAGAATCCGCTCCCGATCGTCGAACGCGTACAGCAGCGGGGTGAAGCCGCCCAGATCCAGCAGAAACGCACCCCACCAGACCAGATGGCTGGATATCCGATTCAGCTCCGACGTGATCACCCGGATGTACTCGGCCCGCGGAGGAACCTGAATCCTGGCCGCCCGCTCGACCACGCCCACAAACGCGTGGGTATACATCATCGCCGAGAGGTAATCGATCCGGCTGGTGTTGGGCAGAAACTGGGCATAGGTCCGGTTCTCGCCCATCTTCTCCTGCATCCGGTGGATGTACCCGCAGACCGGCTCCGCCTCGACGAGGTATTCACCGTCCATCGTCAACCTGACCCGCAACACGCCATGCGTGGCCGGATGCTGCGGCCCCAGATTGAGCACGAACGTCTCGCGGCCGGCGGCCCTGGAGGAAGGCGCTTCTTTGACCATCACGGGTTGAAGTCCTTCCTCAGCGGGTGATAAGTGGCGTCTTCAGGCAGCAGGAACGGCGTCAGGTCCGGGTGCCCGGCGAACCGGATGCCGAAGAAATCGTGCGTCTCCCGCTCATGCCAGTTCGCCCCCGGAAACACGGTACTGATCGTCGGAACCTCGGGATGCTCCCGGGGCACACGCGTTCGCACGGCTACCCGGAGCCGCTGCGTCGGATGAAAGAAGTCGTAGACGACCTCCATCTGACCCTCGGCCAGCCAGTCCACACCCGTAATTGTGTCAATGGCGAATCCGCTCTTGTCGAGCTCACCGGCCACCGCGACAACCTGGTCGGGAGCGACGCTGGCGTCCAGATGAACGCCTCGCTCCGCATAGTCCACAACCTGAAACGGAATCGGCAGATGAGCCAGGGGATTCGGCCTCAGCGCAGGCCCTCCGTCGGGCACGGCCGGGCCGTCCAAGGAAGCCTTCTCACTCGGAATGTCACCACTCATCGCAGGATGACCTGGGTGCTCGAACGTCCGGCTACTCCGGCTTCACTACCGGCCAACGCCGCTTTCCCGTCAGCTTCTCTTCCAGTTTGAGAATGCCCTCAATCAGCGCCTCCGGTCGCGGCGGGCACCCGGGAACGTAAACGTCCACCGGAAACAGCTGATCCGCGCCTTCAACCACCGCGTACTGGCCCGGAAACACAAAGGGGCCGCCGGAAATCGCACAGTTGCCCATTGCGATAACCCATTTCGGCTCGGTCATCTGATCGTACAGCGTCTTGACCGCAGCGGCCATCTTCTTGTTGATCGTGCCGGCGATGATCATCAGGTCCGCCTGGCGGGGCGATGGCCGAAATACCTCCGCTCCAAACCGGGCCAGGTCGAACCGCGCCGCCCCCGTCGCCATCATCTCGATCGCACAGCACGCCAAACCAAAGGTCAACGGCCAAAGCGAGTAGGCCCGCCCGAGGTTCAGCAGTTCGTCTAACTTGGCGAACTTGACGTGCGGGGCGCAGTCTTTCAGAAGCTGGTCTTCTTGCGCTTCCATTCAAACACACCCTTCTTCCACGCATAAACGACCACCAGCGACAGCACCCCAACAAAGATGACCAGCTCGACGAAGTCGCGGATCACGAAACCTTCCACCCGGTTGTAGACCACCGCAACCGGCACCAGGAAAAGCACATCCACCGCAAAGGCTACGAAAACCAGGGCATACAGGTAGTAGACCGCACTGTAGCGAATCCAGGCGTCGCCGATCGGCTCCATGCCGCATTCGATGGGCTGGCCGGTCTTGTTGGCACACTGGCGCGTCTTGCGGGCGGCCAGCAGGTGAACAATCACGATCGGCCCCAGGGCGAATGCCAGCCCACCAAGCCCGAAGGCAACCACATAGATCAGATCGACCACCGCGCCTTCACTCATCGCCGTCAGTTTCCCTCAAGCGTCGATGTGACCCTTGCTCCGCCACCAGGCCGCAACCACCACCGAGCCAAGCATCACACGCCTCGCCGCAGCGTCTTCGGTCCATCGTCCCAGTCTCCATGGCTCGGCGAAGTCGTAACATTGTACAACGATCCGTGCGTCACGCCTACCCCTCGCTGCCCCCACCCCGCGACGCAGCCGCTGCGGAAGCGCCCTTCCAACCCCCGGGAGCGGTAACCAGCCATCGCCGCCGTTCGCGCCGCGCCCGCCGGCCCGCTGCACCCAGCCCCAAACCACCGACCCCCGCCGCCGGTCCGCATCGTATAGGTAAAAACAAAACCGCCGGGAGCGTTGCCGCTTCCCGGCGGTTGCAGTCTCTGAGTCATCGAACATGCGTACAAGCGAATCGGACGAACCAAACGTTGAAGAAGTTCGAGCGTGATGGTGCTTTGATCCATGATGACAGTGCATCATTCATACGATCAAGCCTTTGGCCATTAGTACGGGTCCGCTGAAGACATTCCTGTCCTTACACTTCCCGCCTATCGACCTAGTGGTCTACTAGGGGCCTTCAGACTCCGAAGAGTCACCGAGACCTCATCTCGAGGGGGGCTTCACGCTTATATGCATTCAGCGTTTATCCTTTCCGGACTTAGCTACCCTGCGCTGCCGCTAGCGCGACAACAGGTACACCAGTGGTCCGTACCTTCCAATCCTCTCGTACTAGGAAGATATCCTCTCAAGTCTCGTACGCCCACGGCAGATAGAGACCGACCTGGCTCACGCCGGTCTGAACCCAGCTCGCGTACCGCTTTAATTGGCGAACAGCCAAACCCTTGGGACCGCCTTCAGCCCCAGGATGCGATGGGCCGACATCGAGGTGCCAAACCTCCCCGCCGCTATGGACGCTCGGGGGAGATCAGCCTGTTATCCCCGGAGTACCTTTTATCCGTTGAGCGATGACCCTTCCACACGGGATCACCGGATCATTAGGGCCTACTTTCGTATCTGCTCGACTTGTGGGTCTCACAGTTAAGCCGGCTTATGCCCTTACACTCGTCGTGCGATTGCCAACCGCACTGAGCCGACCTTTGCGCTCCTCCGTTACTCTTTTGGAGGAGACCGCCCCAGTCAAACTGCCCACCTAACACTGTCCCACGCCCGGATTCACGGAGCGCGGTTAGGATACAAATAGCACAAGGGTGGTATTTCAACGTTGGCTAACCGACAGCCAGAACTGCCGGATCATCGCCTCCCACCTATCCTACGCATGCGATATCTGTGGCCAATATCAGGCTACAGTAAAGGTTCACGGGGTCTTTCCGTCTTGCCGCGGGTATGTGGTATCTTCACCACAATTCCAATTTCACCGAGTCGGTCCTTGAGACAGTGCTCCAGTCGTTACGCCATTCATGCGCGTCGGAACTTACCCGACAAGGAACTTCGCTACCTTAGGACCCTCATAGTTAGGGCCGCCGTTTACGGGTGCTTCGGTTGCCAGCTTCAGGGGTTGCCCCCTTGACCGCCTTCCTTAACATTCCCGCACCGAGCAGGCGTCAGTCTCTATACGTTGTCTGTTGGACTTGGCAGAGACCTGTGTTTTTGATAAACAGTCGCCAGAGCCGCTTTGCTGTGCCCTCTCCACTGTATTGCTACCGAGGAGTAGGGACCCCTTTTCCCGAAGTTACGGGGCTAACTTGCCTAGTTCCTTAAGGACCGTTCTCTCGAGCGCCTGAGGCTACTCGCCTCGCCTACCTGTGTCAGTTTTAGTACGGACGTGCCACTTGTCCTCGCATGCTTTTCTCGGCTCTCTCTCTCCGCACTTCGGCAACAAATCGGCCTCGCCCTTGCGGGAACCCTCTCGTCTAGTGGTGGGCTGCAGCTTGAGAAAACGCACATGCGAATCAACCGCATGACACGGGGCAGGAATATTAACCTGCTGTCCATCGACTACGCCTTTCGGCCTCGCCTTAGGATCCGCCTAACCCTGGGCGGATTGACCTTCCCCAGGAAACCTTAGGCTTACGGCGAGAGGGATTTACACCCTCTTTCTCGTTACTCATACCGGCATTATCACTTGATAGGGCCGCAACCACTCCTTTCGGTATGGCCTGTATCTCCCTATCAACGCTCCTCTACCGCTCGATCGTCCCGAAGAACTCACGAGCCCGCTGCTTCGGTTCCGTGCTTAGTCCCGATCATTATCGGCGCCCAGTTTCTCGACGGGTAAGCTATTACGCACTTTTTAAATGGTGGCTGCTTCTAAGCCAACATCCCCGCTGTCTCGGAAACCAGACTTCCTTATGCACTGAGCACGAATTAGGGACCTTAGCAGACGATCAGGGTTGTTTCCCTTTTGACCGCGGAGATTGACCCCGCGGACTCACTCCCGAGATAGTCGCCACGGTATTCGGAGTTTGGATGAAGGCGGCAGGCTGGTGGCCCCCGCGTTTCAATCAGTAGCTCTACCCCCGTGGCGTAGTGGCTCGAGGCTGCCCCTAGAGGCATTTCGAGGAGAACCAGATATCTCCAGGTTTGATTAGACTTTTACTCCTCCCCACAGCTCATGCCAGAACTTTTCAACGTTCACGGCTTCGGACCTCCGCGCCCTTTTACGGGCACTTCATCCTGGCCATGGGTAGATCACCTGGTTTCGGGCCTACCCCCAACGACAGATCGCCCTGTTCAGACTCGCTTTCGCTACGGCTACGCACCGGAGGTGCTTAACCAGGCCGTTAAGGGTAACTCGCCGGTCCATTATGCAAAAGGTACGCGGTCACCCGGATGACCGAAGTCACATCGGGCTCCCACCGCTTGTAAGTACATGGTTTCAGGTTCTTTTAACTCCCCTTGCAGGGGTTCTTTTCACCTTTCAGTCACCTTACTTGTCCACTATCGGTCGTCGAGGAGTATTTAGCCTTGGAGGGTGGGCCCCCCAGCTTCACACGGAGTTCCACGAGCTCCATGCTACTCTGGTAAGCCGATGGTAACGCAGGGCGATCGCTTTCACATACGGGACTGTCACCCTCTGTGGTGTGCCTTTCCAGGCACTTCTGTTAGCGACACCTTTGTAACTGCTCTCGGCTCCCGCAACCCCGACCCGAAGGCCGGTTTGGGCTATGTCCGCGTTCGCTCGCCGCTACTGACGGAATCTCGGTTGATTTCTTCTCCTCCAGGTACTGAGATGTATCAGTTCCCTGGGTTCGCTTCGACGGGCTATGCATTCACCCGCCGATGACGCCATCTCCTTGCGGAGTGACGCCGGGTTGCCCCATTCGGAAATCCCCGGATCAATGCTCGTTTGACAGCTCCCCGGGGCTTATCGCAGCCTACCACGTCCTTCTTCGCCTCTCGACGCCTAGGCATCCACCATGCACCCTTAGTAGCTTGATCGCATGAATGACATACTGTCCATCCACCCAATCAAAGCACCTTTGACGCATACGTCGCGTCAATCAGAACGAGTTTTTCGCTCTCACGCTCGAACGTGATCTTGGATGGTTCGATACCTGACTCGCTTGCAAACATATTCGCTTGTCAAAGAGCCGCCCCCGGCGCACCTCTCCGCCTCCCCCGCCCGCCAGTCTCACCACCGGCGGCCCGCAGGCCACTTCAAAGTGCACCGGAGCCCATCTAATATACACGCGGTCCCCCGTTTGTAAAGGGGCCGCCACGCGATTTTCTCGACTTTTTTTCGCGCCCCCACTGCCCCACCCTAACCCGTCACCAGTCGCCACCCCCACCACCACGTCCCCATGGAGCCGAGCGGGCTCGAACCGCCAACCTCCTGGTTGCAAACCAGGCGCTCTCCCAGTTGAGCTACGGCCCCAAGTCTCTGCCAGTCAAGAGCTTATGAAACCAGCCCTGGATCCTCCCCTCCCCGCCAGCCCTTGTTCTTCGTCCAAAAACACGCCCAAGTTGCGATAACCTGCTCGCCTTCCCAACACCCGGACACCCCAGATCAACGGCATTTTAATCGGCCAGCCACCAGGTCGCAACCCGCCAACACCCGCCTGGACTCCCCACCGCCAAACGCCGACCGGCGAACCCGTCAGCCGACCCTCGAGCCGACCCGGCCACCCGCAGACCTGGGCCAGACCGGCTTCGCCAGCCCCCAAGACCCGCCTCCCCCAAAATCGCCATCTCCGCCCTCACCTGATAGAATCCCCTCGTCCCAAGACCCAGGGGGATACCCCGACACAGACCGTCAAATGGATGAAGCCATGAAGCTGGATGCGAATCTTCTCCGCGTGCTCCCCACCGCCCTTCTCATCGCCCTCACCACCCTCGGCAAACTCACCGCGACCGAGGTCGCCACCAGACCGGATTCGGCGGCCACACCCCCGCGATTCCTGATCATCGCCCCACAGCGATTCCATGAACCCCTGAACGAATACGCCCGCTCCAAGCAGCAGTCGTTCACCGTCGAACTGACCAGCCTCGAGACAGCTCTCGCCGACAAGAACCCGGGGGATGATCCAGAGCGGCTCAAGCGATTCATCTACGACATTTGGAGGAAACGTGAGCTCCGTTACGTGCTCCTCGTCGGTGACGCCGACGTCCTGCCCGTGCGTTACATGGTCCTCGATCGGATCACTCCACCGGCCTTTGACTACGCGTTCTACCCCAGCGACCTGTACTACGCCGATCTGGCCAAGCCCGACGGGCGTTTTGAGGACTGGAACGCCAGGAAAGACACCTTCCATGGCCGCTACTTCGGCGAAGTCCGAGGCGAAAAGAATAAGAAAGACCCGATCAACTACGACCAGATCGACTACCGCCCCGAGATTGCCGTCGGACGCTGGCCGGTCAGCACCCTCGAGGAGGTCCGCCTCCTCGCGAAGAAGTCGATGACCTACGAGGAATCCCTGCGTGCACCTGACAAAGACCCCCGGCGAGCAGCGTTCTTCGTGGTGGGGGGATGGGTCGACGTACGCGACCGCATGAGCCGCATCGCCGCCCGGTTGCCGTCAACCTGGGTGATCGATAAACGATACTACGCAGACAAAGGCGCGACCGCTGCGACGCCGCCACCTGATGAGAAGAACGTCATCGACCTGCTGAACTCGGGCGTCCGGCTGGCTCTTCACGCCGGCCACGGTGAGGACCTCCACTGGAACGATTCCCTGACCGTCAACAGCATCGCCAAGATCCACAACGCCGGCCATCTGCCGATCCTGCTGTCGGCCGGCTGCCTCACCGCCCGGTTCGCCACATTACCCCCCTACGAGCCGTATGTGGATCTCGAAGGACGCCCCCATGTCGGTTCGGATCACGGCGAAGTCTTCACTGAACCACCTCTGCCACCGGCCCCCTACCAGACCGGAGTCTACAACCGCACCAGCCTCGGCGAGCAGCTCCTGCGGGCCAAACCCGATGGCGCCGTGGCCTACTTCGGATGCAACACCGGCAGTCAGCCATGCGGCATGACCCTGCTGGAGGGCTTCATGGATACCTTCACCCGCCGGGCCGATCCACGCCTCGGCGATTGCTGGGCCGGTGCGATCGCCTACTATTACGAGCATGAAAACCTCGCCCGGCTCAAACCCAACAACGACTGGTATCCGCCCAGCATCTTCTTCCAGGGAATGAAGTTCATGCTCTTCGGCGATCCGACGCTGCCAATGCCCGGACGACCACCCGCCCCGGGATCGCAGCCCGCCAGCCCGAAACTGGCTCGCGAGTAGCTGCCCACGAGGGCCGCCGGTTCCACTGCCTACGGCGAGTCGTTCATCCATCCCGGCGTCGGAGCCATGGCCCCCCAGGCGGCCGACCCGTCGGGATAGCGACCGTAGGACACATCGGCCGTCTGCGCGCCGAAGACGACCTGGTCAACCGGAGTGACTCCGTCCACCGCGTAGAGGCCGATCTCGTCGCCACCCTTGCTCAATTTGAAGTTGACGTGCATCCTGCCCAGGGTCGGAAGCTCGTCGGCCCAGAAGACCAGGTGCCCCCGCTCAGGGATGATCACGCCTTCGGGAATGCGACCTCTGGCCGGATCAGCGAAATCGTCAGTCAGGCTCATGCCGCCCATGTCGACAGCAAATGGGTTGGGGTTGTACACCTCGATCCAGTCCGAGTAGACGCCGGGAAGGTCCGGGTTCACAATCGTCGTCTCGTTGTCGGCCATGAACTCGTTGACCACCAGGGGAAGCGCCGGAACGCTGAACACCCCTTCAACCAGGGCACTCCATTGCCCGTTGCTGTAGAGCCGGGCCTTCACCGTCATCGGACGGTCAATCACCACGGTTGTGTAAACCCTCAGCGTGCCGGTCAGTTCCAGGTCAAAGCTCAGGTCGTCGCTCGTGACCGAGCACTGGTGAACCTCGACCGCCAGAACGTTGCGGCCTCCGCTGATGCAGAAAGAAGGATCGATCGTCCCGGCGAAATACGTCGTCTCATTGGCGCCCTCCGCGCAGGTGCTGGCCAGTCGCCGGTAGCTCCAGCTCGATGGCATGTTGGTGGTGGCCGGCGGCGTGCGACCATTGAGATAGATGACCGCCCCGTCATCGCGCAGAACCCTGTACTGCATCTGAGTGCATGCCGCACCCACCGGCACGTCGAAAGACTTGCGGAAGTAGGTCGTCACGAACTTGTTGGAGGGGTACGACCCGTAGCTGACCGTCGTGATCTCGTCGTGCTCGTCGGGGCTGTAGCCAAACTGAGCGTTCCCTTCCTTCCAGCCGCCGTCGGCGAAATCCGTGGCCGTCCAGGCGGTGCCCTGATTGGAGCCGTCGTCCAGGTAAAGCCACCTGGAGCCGGTCGAGATGAACGTCACGTTGGACATCCTCTCGGTGGCAGTCAGTGCCGCGGGCGACACCGCCCCGCCCCCCAGTCGGGGATCGCTGCCGTCGACCGTGTAGTAAAGGGTCCCCGAGGCGCCGCTCGGCTTCGACAGGGTCAGAACAAAGCCCGCCTCGACGCTGCCCCCGGTCTGGCTGAGCAGCGGCGCGGGCACCGTCGGATACCAGCCGTGGCTGGTGAGCTGATTCAGCACCACGGCGTTCCGCTGCGGGAAGTAGGTGTTCATGATCCAGTTGATCTCGGGGATCCAGTGATCGTTCCGATTGAGCGGCGGATACCTCTTGGCGTCGCCCCAGCGAGCCGACTCGGCGATGATGGCCAGGTCAATCTGACTCGCCCGGGCCTGAAATCGGGCGACGTTCTCCGACAAGGTCAGCGCTCCGCCGTTGAACATGTGCTTCTGCACGCGGTCGCCAAAGCGCGTGCGATACTCCAGGTTGGCCGCGAGGCGCTGGTGCAGGTATTGGGGGTTGAACGCGCTGAACTCCGATCCGGCGGAGAAGGGCCCGGTCCGATCCTCGTTCACGTTGAGCAGCGTGTGCTCGTTGTCGTGCCTCATGAACTTGAAGCCCGAGGGGTTCACGCGGTTGTAGATCGCGTACATGTTGTTGGGCCGAACGTTGCCCAGGAAGGCGGAGACCGGACCATCGAGGTCGCCGGTGAAGAACGTGAGCAGGTTGTAGTCAATGGTGTTGTCCACATCCACCAGGACCTCGTAGTCGGGGTTGCGGCTCCCGTCCGGATTGAGGCCCTGCACCCTGTAGTAGGCCTCGTCCGAACTGAAGCCCGCCTGACATGCCTGCCACAGCCGGTACCAGGCGCTCATGTTGCCGTCCGTGGCGTAGATCGTGTACGGACCCGCGTCCACCTTGACCACGTCGTAGTCGTCCGCATCGCCGCCCAGATAGGAGGCGGCAAAGTCGGCCTGGGCTCGCTCCTGCGTCTCGAAGATGCCCCAGTACTGGCCGTCCAGGTACAGGTGATAATACCGGCTGCGCGTGTAGGGCTGGCCCATGGCCCCTTGCGTGTCCCGCGCAAAAAGGTCCCGGATCATGGTATTGCGCGAGTCCCCGCCGAAGCTCCAGGAGTAATTTTGGTCGGTGCGCAGGTCCATCTTCCGGAAACTGCTCACGCCTTCGGCATCAAACAGAGGGTACTCCAGCGACTTCTGCCCGTAGGCGGCCCTGAAGAACAAACGGAACGCATGCTTGGGATTGTCGCCGCTGCGGCTGTATCCGCCTCGGATCCGGACGCCGGCGTTGATCTGGAACCCGGGCCCGCCGTCCGGATGAATCAACTCCACCGAGGCCGGGCGCTCCCAGGCTTCTCCATCACCCGAGGCGTGGGTGTAAATGCCCGTGCTCGGATCGAACAGGTGCTTCAGGTCGGTCACCAGCGAAATGGACGGGATCGCAAGCAGGGCATCGTCGATCAGGCTGGAGTAACGCGTGCTGTTCACGATGTCCGGGTCCATGCCGTAGTCGAGCACCTGGCCGCTCACCCAGCCCGAGGGCCAGCCGGCCGGCGCCTGCCCGTTCGCCGACTGGGTGACGATATCGCTAAGGAACAGGTAGGTGTGGGTCATGACCTCCGAGGGAAGCCAGTGGGGCCGGAAGCCCGCGGCCCGCACGACGCTCGTGCGGCCAACGGTGATCGGACCGGTGTAGAGAATGCCGCTGGCCTCCGAGGGCGTCGAGCCGTCCACCGTGTAGCGAATCTCCGCACCAGGAGTCGGGCAGGAGAGTCTCAGGCTGAACGGCGCGCTTCGGAAACCTCGCTGCTGGTCAAACTCCACCGCCCGAACAAAATCCACCACCCCGGGTACGTTGGGCTCACCGGGCGTGGGCTGCGGGAGATACTGGGGCAGGAAACTGTTGCTCGAGATCACCAGTTCCGGCAGGATGATGAAGTCTCCGTCCGATACCGCATCGTTCAGGCCGTGGATGGCCAGCACATTCTGGCCCGCCTTCAGTTTGTCCTCGCAACCCGGAAGGTTAATCTCCTCGTACACCGCCGCCGCCTGGGCGGTGCGGGCGGCCGTCGCCGCGGCGTCCCAGGACAGGATGCCCGGCGCATTCCGGCGAGCCACTTCCTCGCCGTTCAGAAAGGCTACGAGACCATCCCCGTACTTCATCCGCAGGGTCACGCTGGTATAACCCGCCGGATCATCGAAGTAGAACGGGATGCGCATCCACATCGAGCTGTTGACGCCCAGCATGGCCGGCCCCACGTCGGTCGCCAGGTCGGCCCCCAGGCTGCCCAACGTCAAACCGCCGTTCACCGCGTCACCCACCAGCCGAAATGCGGCCGACGAGAATGCCTCGTGATACCCCTGCGCCGCGTACAGCTCAACCGACGAACTCCCGTTGTACTCGAAGAACACCAGACGCAGGGCGTAAACCCCCGGCTCGGTGATGACCAAGGGAGTCAGCGTGTCGCCCTCGCCGCGCAGCGCCGGATACGACGCCGTCAGGGTCTGGGTGCCACGACTCATCGTCAGCCCGAAACCGTCGTCACTGGTGACACCGATCGTCCACTCGCCCGCGGCCGGTATAACCACCGAACCGGTGGCCAGAACGACGAAGTGATCATAGTCCCGGGAGATATCCTGACCTGGAAAAGGCAAGTCCCCGGCGAAATGGCCGCCTCCTCCACCGTTAACGAAATTCACCGTCGAGGCCCGAGACGTCACCACCGAGGTCCGCTTGTTCGGATCACTGATCACCGCCTCAGCCGTGGCCAGGCTGGTCACGGCCACGTTCGCGGTGTAGATCGTCACCTGGAAGCTGGTCGGGAGCGAGCTGAAGCCGAGACCGGTCTGGCCCGTGTCCCAGGCACCGTCCGGGAAGCCCGGCGCCGTCCAACTTTGCTCCAGAGGCCCATCCTCCGCGGTCGGAACGTGATACCAGGCCTGGGCTCGAATCGTGACCGGCCGCATGGAAAGCTGGGCCAGACCGTAGGAGACATTGGTCAGCTGCTCGGGAGCTCGGGGCGCGAAGGAGTGAAGCACAGTCTCCCCGTCGGGAAGCACCAGCGCCAGGTACTCGCCTCCCTTTTCTAGCTGAAAGCTGGTGTGCAGCGGACTGCCGGACTCGTGACGGTCCTTCCCCGAGGCGAAGACCACAAGGTACTCGCCCCGCGGCAGATCGACCGGAGGGAAAACCCACTTCTGGAGATCGGAGGGATCATCCGTCAAAAACCAGCCGCCGAGGTTGAGAGCCGGTTGGCAGGGATTGTAGATCTCGATCCAATCCGGGTGGTCGCCGTCTTCATCCTCCAGGCCCGAGTCGTTGGAGGCCATGAACTCCGAGATCGCGGCCAGCGGCAGGTCCGTGCCCGGATAAGGGCGTCCAGACCCCGAAAGGCAAGCCCTGAAGATGGCCAGGTCCTGCTGGTCAACATAGTCATGCCCCGCCAGTCGTGCATCCAGGCAGGCCGGATTCGTCTGAGGAACACCGTACCCGCTGAAGCACCCCTGCAAATACCCGAAATCCTCCTGGTCAACGTCCCCATCGTGATCGAAGTCGCAGGGCACACAGGCACAGTCCTCGGCCCGCACGACACCGTCGGTCATGGCCACGAATCCGGCCGGAACGGCAACGACCAATAAGAACACCGCCTGATTGAGCCATTCGCGACAACCCGCTCTCCGCATCGTGATCCCTCCCGCCGAACACCCTCTCATTCGGCATCGGTCTGCGATTCCAGAAAGGATGTCAGACGGTTGACCTCCGCCCCGGCCGCGACGACGCCGGGCATCGAACCGATGAGCAGCCAAAGGCAATCTGCTCAAACGTATTCTATCGTTCAACCAATGGCATGTTAAGGGGAGACTCCGAACCCCCCCGTTGACGCCGCTGCTGCCATCCGTTACTACCGCCCGAAAAGGAGACTCCCCATGCTGACCTCCCTTGCCCTGTTCGCGTCCGCGGCCGCCCTCGCCGCGGATCCCTCGCCGGCAGCGCAGCAGCTCCTGGCCGACGCCGATGCCCGCATCCAAAAACACCGAACCGCCGACGCCGTGATCAAGCTCACGCCGAAACCCGGCGAGATCCTCACAGCCGGCACAAAGGTCCGAATCGAGCAGGTCCGCCACGCCTTCCTGTTCGGCAGCAACGTGTTCAACCTCGGTCGCCTCCGCGCACCACAAGACAACGAGGCCTACGCCCGCCGCTTCGCCGAGCTCCTCAATTTCGCAACCCTGGCTTTCTACTGGTGGAGCTACGAACCCCAGCAGGGACAACCAGCCTACGAACGCTCACGCCGCGCCGCCGAATGGTGTTGGGAGAACGGCATTGTACCCAAGGGCCACCCGCTCGCCTGGAACTGGGTCGATCCATCCTGGCTGCCCGGCGACCCCGACGCGGTCATGCACATGCAGCTCACCCGTATCAGCCAATGCGCCCAGCACTTCAAGGGTCAGATCCAATACTGGGACGTGGTCAACGAGGCCACCCACTACGACCGCCCCGAGCTCAAGAACAAAAAGGCCGTCAAGCTCACCGCCGCCATCGCCAAGATCGGCGTCGGCCCCTACGTCCGCAAGGCCTTCCTCGCCGCTCGCAAGGCCAGCCCCCAGGCCAAACTGATCATCAACGACTATCGGCTCGACGCCGATTTCGAAAACCGCGTGCTTAAGCAGCTCGTGGACGAAAGCGGTGAGAAACTCTACGACGTCATCGGCCTCCAATCCCACCAGCACGGCGGAGCCATACCCGCCGAGAGGCTCTGGGCGGTCTGCGAGCGATTCGCGAAGTACGGCAAACCCCTGCACTGGACCGAGACAACCTTCGTGTCCGGCGAACAAGGTCACAACCTCGCCGAGACCCGCCCGGGCTTCAAGTGGGACTCCACCCCCGAAGGCGAGAAACGCCAGGCCCAGGATGTCACCCGCTTCTATACCCTTCTGTTCAGCCACCCGGCCGTCGAGGCCATTACCTGGTGGGACTTCAGCGACCAGGGCGCTTGGCAGAGAGCCCCCGCCGGCCTGCTTCGAAAAGACATGTCACCCAAACCGGCCTACGAGGCCCTCCTCAAGCTCATCAAAGGCAAGTGGTGGACCACAACCGAAGCCGTCGTCGAACAGGGCGGAACGCTCCGCTTCCACGGCTTCTACGGCCAATACAGGGTCACCGTCGGCGAGGGGGAGAAGGAACGCAAAGGCCAATTCACACTCAAGCCGGCGACAACCGAGCCAATCCAGGTCGAGCTTCAGTAATCGCCCACTTGACGTCACCGGCCGACCCGGCGGCGGCTCACACCCGCCAGCCGGCGAGAAAACCCATCCCGCGCAGCTACGTCATCGTACTCCTCTCGTCAAACTCGCGGTCGCGGAACGGCCGACGTGTTCTTGCATCAGATGCCCTGCTCGGTCGAGAAGCGTCCAGGCGACGTGACAGGCGGCACGAATCGAGACCAATGGAAAACACGCGCCCCATGCACGAAGCGCGAGAGAAGATGAAACGACGAAGCAGCGGATCCGGAACCGTCAAACCCATACGCGAACGCCCGGTCGCGTCTCCGCAGTGCACCAAAGCAGCTGACTGGCCGATGCCGTCGATACCATAAGCAGCGGCGGCTAGCCTGCTTCCGGACAGCATCGCGCGGCTCAATGGCTTCGTTTGGCGCTGGCCCTTCAGCAGCCGCCCGCAGTCAGGACCCGCGACCGGTGGCCCGCGGACGCTCCCGGCTTCGAGGTGCGAACCCGCCAACCTGCCCTTGAACCGGCACCCGCTCCGTTCGGCCGGCTAGCGGGGGGAAGGCCCGTCCGCCGGTGGCGGATTGTCCCGCTCGAAATTGAAATCGACCCGGCGCAGGTCCAGGGGCACCAGCGGACGCAGTTTCCGGTTGACGCCTTCCTGGTACCAGAAAGCGACACTGCAATAGTCGTTGGCCATGTTGTTGGCATGCCCGTGCTCCAGCGAGACCCGGATCGATTTCCGAAATCGCAGCGCGTCCGTGAGGTAGAACCGGTACATGCCGTTCGTGCCCCACCACCGGTAGCCGCTTCGGTTCTCGACGCAATGAAACCCGGTGTAAGGACCACTGTATTCGCCCGGCGGAGAAGCCCCGCCTCCAAAAATCTCTTCCGTACCCGTGCCGTGGATGGATGGCGGAAACGCCTCGCCATCGATGAACACCATGTCGTCGCCCTCGCCCCACCAGCCGCGATGAGCGTTGACCACGGTCAGAAAGTACCCCACAAACTGCCCGTTGCCTTCCACCTCCAGGATCGTGTAGTTCTCTTTGCCGGTCGTGTTGCGGGCCTCCTTTCCAGCGTCGATCCGAGAAACGGCCTTGGTCGGCCGCTCCCGGTTCCACTGCGCGTGCAGCCGCCCGGCTTGCGCCGGGACGCCGGCCGCACCATCGTACAACTGGTAGTCGATGTGGTACCAGATCCGGGCATTCACGCCGCCCTGGTTCTCAACCTCGATCCGTGCTCCACTGCTGAACGGCATGGGCAGGTAGCAGTTGAAACCCCACGAGTTCTGGGCTTCGACTTCAAATCCCAGATTCGTCGTGAAGGCCAGCGAGCGAATGGGCCGGATCTGACCGTTGCTGATCCCGAACAAGTCACCCAGCGGCACTTCGATACTCGGCTTGTCCGCCCCGTCCCAGTAGGCCCGGAGCACAAGCCCGCGAATCAGATTCAGCCTCGGCACCTCCCCGGCATCGATATAGGCCCAGTAAAAGTGCTTGACGCAACCCGCCTGCTTCTCCTCCAGCAGCACCTCGGTCTTGCCGGCGGGAATCACCAGCCAGTCCGCGTTCCCGCCCGTACGATCCCAGCTCGAAGCCCGCTTGCTCCGGAAATCGCCCAGCAGGCACACGTCAGCCAGCAGACCGCCGTCCGCCGGCCTCGAAGCCGTCTGAGCCGTGAGAATCGAGTTCGGGAGCATGAAAGTTATGCCCAATGCCACGCATCGATACCTCTGCCTTCTCCCGGTAAGCATGCCGTTCGCCTCCCTGTTCTCCGCCCAACATCAACCAGTCCGTCCGAGGCCTCACTTGCCAGCCAGGCCGCTCCCCAACCGCTCGATCATCGCCGCGATCATCGCCCGACGTTCATAGATCGGCCGCGAGTCAAACGTGTAGTCGGTCATGCTCGCGGTGATCTCCCTGGGAACCTGCAACAGTCCCCTGGCCTCGGCGATCCGTTCCGCGCTCCCTCCTGCCGGCAGAGCGTCCAGCCTGTTCTTCAGAATGTGGAGATAGTCCACATCTTCAACCCCCTCCCGGAGCATTTCCCACCGAATGCTGCTCACCGGTCCGTCCAGGACCGGCTTGTCGCTGCCCCCGGCGGCCGCAAGCGGAGGATACAGAAACCGCCCGTCGCCGTTACCCCAATACAGCTTCGTACCCTTCGGCGTCGAATAGCCGCTCACGTAACCCATCGGGTCTTCATAGGGATTCTGCAGCGAATCCGGGAAGGCCGCACTGCTCGTCCAGTAGGTGCTCGACCAGATCAGAATGCCCTCGACCTGGTGCTGCCAGGTCTGCCACAGCCAGACACGCAAATCCGTGGCCGGATGATCAATGAACAAACCGCAATGCGGCGCCCGCGGACCGCAGCAAACGTACCACCAGAAGTGATCTCCAGCCGCACGCCGGCGACCGGCCATGTCAGCATGCAGATTCGGGGTCAGCGGACACCACAGGTCCACCGCACCGGCCAGAGCGCCGGCCGGCTCCTCGGTCAACATCCGCCGCAGGCCGGGCGCGGACCGGTGAATTCGCTCCATCCCCCTGCGAACGAATGCGTAGTCCTTCTCGTCCGGCTCGTCGAACCAGTAGATGTACGCCAGGTCCAGCCAACCCTTGTCCCGAAGGTGCTCTTCGAGCTGCTTGACCATGCTCGAGAACATCGCCTCGTATTCCGGCGAGCCGGCCTTGAAGCCCGCGATCTCGCCCTCGTACCGCTCATGAAACGTGCCCCCGCCCATCCCGGGAATCGAGAGATTGAACGCGGTGATGTGGTTCTTCGCCACGGCCTCCGCCATCGCCGGGTCGAAGCGGGCGAAGTCGACCTTCGCACGCGGCGGCTGAGCCTTGGGTTCCCACTCAACGTCAATGCGGTCAAACGGCGTCGGATCGTACGGGCTGATCCGGTGATCGGTGAAGCTCTGCATGTACTTGGCGTGAACCGCCTTCTTGTCCGCGTCCGTCTTGAGACCCTGGTAGCGGAACGGATCGCCCATCGACAAGCCAAAGCCGCTCTGCGTGAAAGGCTTCTCCGGCAGGGCGAAGTCCCAGACGTGCAACTGAATCGGAACCGAAGCCGACCAACCCTCGGCCTTCAGCTGGACGGTCCCTTCGTAGTCCCCGGGCGGCGTGTCGGCCGATACGCGAACCAGGATCCACAGCGGCTGATTCACACCCGCCGGCACGTGCATCGGGTGGTCCAGCGGCGGCAGGGCGTCCGGCCAGTCATCGGCCACACCATGGGCATCCAGAACCACCCGCACCCGATGATAGTACACCCACAGAACCTGGATGCGATCCGCGGCAATCACCGCCGGCCGGCCCGTCCGAGCATCCTTGGGACCGTCCAGCCCGGAAACCGACGCGGTCAGCCCGCGCAGCTCCCTCTCGGGCCGCACCACCAGCTGGGCCGCTTCAAACTCATTCCGCGCCGCCCACAACGCCACCGCCTTGCCTTCCGCCTTGGGCACCGGCCGCGTCCGGGCGATCTTGCGGGTCGCATCGCTCCACCAGAGCTGCACCGCTTCATCTCCGCCCGCCAACCGCTCGCCGTAGTCCGCCGCGTAGAGTACCGGAACCGTAACCTGCCACTCACCCCTGAACACCGGCTTGTCACCCGCGACATCGAGCCGCCCGGCCACCCGGCGGCCCCCGGCGATCACCGTCGGAATGCTCACCCGCCGCGTCTCGCCGGCTGGAACATCTACGCTCACACCCTCCGCCGCCGACCAGGCCGCTGCTTCCTCAGGCCGGGCCAGGGCTCGCTGCCGGGCTACCGCCCCGCCCTCACCCGGCTTCGCAGCCCGGACCGCAGTCGAAACCCGGAAAGACCGGACGCCCAGGCTTCGGTTGGTGATCGACACCCGAACCTCGTCGCTTCCCGATGGCCGGACCGCCGGCAGCCGGTCAACATGCACAACGGCACTCCCATCCAGCGACGCGGCCTCGATAAACTGAGTACCCCCACGCACCCGCACCGCTGGCCCGTCAATCACCGCTTGGTAGTGGTAGCGGTCAATCTGAACCACACCACCCGCATCACCTCGCAGCCGGACCAGGATCTCGGTCGCCGGAAACACTTCCGGGGAAAGAGCCGCCTGCACGGTCCCCTCCTGCTCACATGTGGCCAGCAGCCTCCATTCCTTGCCGTCCTTGCTGGCTTCGATGAGGCATCGCCCTCCATCGGCCGCATAACAGGCGTTCACTTCGATCTGACCGGAAGTCTGATTGCGACCGGCCAACCGGTGGCCATATACAACCTCCTGCCCCTTGTTCAGCACCCAGCGATTGCTGTTAAAGCCCGCAGTAAACCCGCGTATCGGGCGGCTGAAGTTGCTGCCCTCCCCGCCCAGCGAAGACGTGAACGTGTACGTGTGGTCGGCAACCTCCTCCCCTTCCCCCAATTCCAGATCGCCGCAGTGAACATGTACCGCCTGTACCGGGGTGAGTATCGGATCGCCAATGTCGACCACGCCCTTCACCTGCCACTGCCCCAGCCGGAACCGCCGCTCGTTCGGACGCGGCGAAGCCATGAACACGAATCCGACCTCACGGAGCGCGCCCGAAACGTCACAGGGAAAATCGCGGTTGACCGCCTCCGGCCCCGCAACCATCGACCCGTTGGGCGTCTCCCCCCGCCACAGGTAAAAGCAGTCGAATCGGTAGAGCTGCCCCGGCTCGAGGGGCGCATCCGTCATCCAGACATTCCAGTCCGTGCCCTGTCCGCTGACCCGGAAACCCGGCTTGCCCGGCTCACCCTCCAATGGGATCCGCTCACCGGCACCGCCCGAAAGCTGCCATTCGCAGCCGGACGACAACGACACCGCCGCCCACGCCGGCGATTCGAATGCCGCCCAGGCACCGAGCACCCCCAAGGCAACCCATCCTGTCGGCATCCGGAAACTGCGCATGGCTACTCTCCTCTCGTCAGGCCAACTGACAAACCGCCGCCGGCAGGGCTTCACCCGCCAGGCCAAAGGACAATCGACAACCGGACTCACCCGCAACCGCAGGACTTCGGCGCCGGGATCAGGCAGATGAACTCGCAGTTCTCCGCCCCTGTGTTGCAGAACTGGTGCTTCTCATTCGGTGGAACGAAAACAACATCACCCGCCTTGAACGGCCGGTCGCCTTCAGCGCTCTTGGCGATCCCGCTCCCCTTGAGCACGAGGACTTCATGCTCGTAATCATGCTGGTGATGAGGCGTACAGCCGCCGGGTCCGACCTCGAAATGCCGCATGTGAAAGGTCGTCGCCCCGTCGTCCGGACCGATGAGCATGCGGATCCGGGCCCCCTTGGCCCCGTCCATCACTACCGGTTCCTGTCGATGAGCCTTGATCGCTCGCACTTTCATCGCAACACCTCACTAGGAGCCCACCTCACTTGGGCGTGTGGGACAGGCTTCCAGCCTGCCTCTTGTGACCGGCACGACGGCCGTCCCGCACCCAAAGGGATAGGCACTGGGCCGGGTACCCCGCACCGCTGGGTACTGAGGTCACTCAAACTCGCCCGCGGGCAGGCCGGCGGCCACATCCTCAAGCCGGGCACGGTCCATTATCCGGATCCGCTGCTGGTCCAGCAACTCGATCAGTCCGGCATCCGCCAGTCGCCGAATGGTCCGCGACAAAGTCTCACTGGTCAGATTCAGATGGCTCGCCAGATCCTTCTTCAACATGGGCAGCAGGAAAGCCTCCTCGCCAACCGCTGCCCCCGCATGCAACAAGTGCCTCGCCACCCGCCCGGTGGAATCGCGCAGCACGATGTCCTCAAGCAGGCCGACAAAATGCTTTACCCACCAGGCAAAAGTCTCCATGATCTGAAGACACAGCGGGTGGTCGGCCCGCAGCAGCTGCGTCAGCCGGTCCTGGAGAATCAGCACACAATGCGTGTCTTCCATGGCCTCGGCCGTCGCCGGGCAAGGGAAACGCCCGATCGCCGCCACCTCGGCGAAGGTCATGCCCGGATACGCCAGATGAAGGACGTGTTCCTTGCCGCTGGGCGCGTACTTCACGACACGAACCAGCCCCTCGGCCATCACGTAAATGCCCGGACACGGGGCACCTTCGCGGAAGATGGTCTGGCCCTTGGAGAAGCGACGGGAGATCGAAATCTCCGCCAGCTTGGTCGTCGAGGCCTCGTTCAGTCCTCGAAAAAGCCCGCATTGCCGCAAGTAACGCTGAATGGGGGAGTTCCCGCTGTCGGCCATACAAAAACCGGAAAAAAAACGCCTCGCTTGATCCAGATCAAGGTCTCCCGGAACCGAATGGCATATCCTTGGGCATCAGAATCGACGTTTTCACCGTCGGTTCCAGCGAGGTGAGACATGGTACGCGATATCGTGGTGATTGACGAGGCAAAGTGCGACGGCTGCGGTCAGTGCGTGACCGCCTGCGCGGAAGGAGCCATCCAGGTCATCGATGACAAGGCCAGGCTCGTGTCCGAACTCTACTGTGACGGGCTCGGCGCCTGCCTGGGACA
The DNA here is from genome assembly GCA_022711465.1 of Planctomycetota bacterium. Lineage (GTDB taxonomy): Bacteria > Planctomycetota > Phycisphaerae > UBA1845 > PWPN01 > JAGNEZ01. The sequence goes on from JAKLEZ010000004.1 coordinate 214,978, forward strand.
CTGTCCCCAGGGCGCCATCACCGTCCAGAAACGGGAGGCGGTTGCGTTCGACGAGGCGGCCGTCGCCCAACATCTGGCTCGCTCCGGCCGGCAATCCCAGCCTCATTCAAGCCCGACCGCCCCTCCCGCTCCGGCGGCGACCGCCCACCCCGGCTGTCCGGGAAGCCGCTTCCAGAATCTGACCGCGACCTCCGGCCGCCACCCCGGAGGCGGCTGCCCGTCTGCCGCGTTCGCCCAGTTCGAGGCAGGGCACTCCACACCACCCGGCCCAGACCCCGACAATACCGCCGCCGAGACGCCGTCGGAACTCACCCACTGGCCCGTCCAGCTCCGCCTCCTGCAACCAGGCGCCCCGGCTCTGCAAAACGCACACCTGCTAATGGCGGCCGATTGCGTACCCGTCGCCTACTCCGAGTTCCACCGCAACATGCTCCGCGGCCGGGCCGTGGTCATCGCCTGCCCCAAGCTCGATGATCCGGACGGCTACGTCGAGAAACTGACCGAGATGCTCCAGATCGGGGACATCGCCTCGATCACTGTCGCTCACATGGAGGTACCCTGCTGCACCGGAATTCTGCGCATGGCGATCGAAGCCCGCGGCCGAAGCGGGAGGAATGTACCCCTGCACGATGTGGTCATCAGCCGCCAAGGAGAAGTCCTGGCCCGGCGCGAAGTACCATTCACAATCACGAATTGAGCGCTCTGCAAACCTCAATGTGCTATGATATGATGTACTCGCAGCCGACGCAGATCCATGTGAACCAACATCAGATCAGCAGCGGCGTACAAACACTGCCACCGGCACTGCTGCCACCCGGCCGACTGCCGGGCGACTCGAGAAGCCATGAAACACTCGGGCAGGTGCTTGCTGCTCAGCGGCAGGACCGACTACCTGCTCCATCTGTGGTTCTGACCAACCGGGATCCGCGACGGCGGCCTGGTCGTTTTCCATCACCAAGCCCTGCAACAGGGCGGAAAGGAGTTCGCTGACGTGTTCTGCAATCAATGTGAACAGACGGCTCGCGGAACGGGGTGCACCATCACCGGCGTGTGCGGCAAGAACCCGGATATCCAGTCGCTGCAGGAAACCCTGCTCTACGGATTGAAGGGAATGGCTGCCTACGCCCACCACGCCCGCAGGCTGGGAATGGTCGACGAGGAGGTCGATGCCTTTGTCGAAGAGGCCCTCTTCGCAACCGTCACCAACGTGAACTTCGATCTCGACAGCCACATCGAACTCGTCCTGGAGTGCGGCAAGCAGAACCTCCGGGTCATGCAGATGCTCGACGAAGGCCACGTCAAGCGATTCGGCTCGCCGTCACCCGCCAAGGTCTACGAGGGCACCAAGGCCGGCCCGGGCATCCTGGTCACCGGCCACGACATGGTCGATCTCGTCGACCTCCTCGAGCAGACCAAGGGCACCGGCGTGAATGTCTACACCCACGGAGAGATGCTCCCCGCTCACATGTATCCGGGACTCCGCCAATACCCGCATCTCGCCGGCCATTTCGGCGGAGCATGGCAGAAGCAGCGCAAGGAGTTCGCCCAGTTCACCGGCCCCATCCTCGCCACGACCAACTGCGTGCTCATTCCCGAGGCGGGCTACAAGGACCGCCTCTTCACCACCCGCGTGACCGCCGTCCCAGGCGCCACCCGCCTCAAGACCAACGATTTCTCGGCGGTCATCGCCAGGGCCAAGAAATCCCAGCCGCTGCCCCACGCCCCGGTCAAGGAATCCACCATCGGATTCCACCACTCCGTACTGCTGGGGCTGGCCGACAAGATCGTGGCCGCCATCAAGGCCAAGAAGATCAACCACTTCTTCGTCATCGGCGGCTGCGACGGGGCCGAGCCCGGCCGCAACTACTTCTCCGAGTACGCCCGTATGACGCCGCCGGATTCACTGGTCCTCACCCTGGGATGCGGCAAGTACCGCATTCGCGACAACGACTTCGGCACCCTCCACCTGGAGGGCGTCGGCCCCATCCCGCGACTGCTCGACATGGGCCAATGCAACAACGCCTACGGAGCGATCCAGGTGGCCGTCGGACTGTCCAAGGCATTCAACTGCTCGGTGAACGATCTGCCCCTGACGCTGGTGATCTCCTGGTTCGAGCAGAAGGCGGTCGCGGTGCTTCTTACCCTTCTCTATCTCGGGGTCAAGGGCATCCGCATCGGACCGGCCGCACCGGCCTTCATCTCGCCAAACGTCTTCAAGGTGCTCCAGGAGAAGTTCGACCTGCGTTTGACCGGTACGGACCCCGCCGCTGACCTGAAGCAGGCAATCAGCCCTGCAGCCTGATCCCGCGGTTGACCGAATCCCGGCGGCGCCGATCACCATAAACGAACGCGGCGGGCAAGCCCCATCGCTTGCCCGCCGCTCTCTCGTTCCGGAGGCCGATACCCGGCCCGGCTTACTGAAGACCCATGCCTTCCTTGGTGAAGGCCGAGTCCGGAAGATTCAGGTTGAACTTGGCGTCCGACATCTGGTAGTGACCCAGCAACACGCACTTCGCGTCATCGGCGTACGACTGGCACAGCACCGGGAGCAGGCACTCCTTGTCAATATGCACGACAAGAACGCGATCGGGCCAGGCGTTCTCATCACCGGTGAACGGCAGATGCCGCTCGAACAACAAGGTCTCGCGACCATCCACCTCACTCGTGCCCCTGTAATGGAAATCGCCGACACCCTGCTCCCTCGCGAGCTTCGCGTATTTCAGCGTCAGGGCCAGCGTGTTGCGGAAGCCGAACTGGTCGATCGTTCGCCGCGAACTCCGCTTGGCGTCATCGCCATGGATCGGTCGCATGACATAAGGCACGACCAGGCGGGCAATGGCCCCGGGTTCGACCACGGCAAGCTCATTGCCGTCCTTCACCCACTGCTTGGCCACATACAGGACCCGCGCACACTTGTCCTGGTTCTTGATCCACCTGAACCGAACACTGAGCGGCCGCTCGCGGAACATCACCTCGACGACCTGCATCGGACCTAGCGCATCGCCCAGACGCTCCTGCTTGCTGAACGTGCAGGTGTAGTCGCGGACGCCGCGATCGTAACCGTCCAGCAGACTCTCAAAGAAGGCGACAGGATCTTGAGCAGCCCGGGCCTCGACGCTGCGCGCCGATACCTGAACCTCCGCGGCCGGACTGGCGAAGGCCTGCTCCGCGCGGGGCGCCACCGGCGGCGAAGCGACCATTTCCGCGTTCCGGTTCACCATCGCCCGCTGGCATTGGATCGCGAAACTCGCACCCAGAACCAAGCACAAGAGCACGCGAATCCGACGCTTGCTGACGTGGTGCTGAATCAAAGACCGCTCCCGATTCCTTGGACTCCCTCTGGACTTACCGCCGGCGGCAAGTCCATTCACCGACCGCGGACCCGCTCGCGCCGCTTTCTCAACCGGCCTCAGAGCGCCGTCCTGCGCACAGCCAACTATCTATCGACGGTTAGATGGTCGCTCCTCAAACGCATTCGTCTCCCGGGCACCCTTCCGCAGGCACCCTCGTTGTTCCGGCCGCAGGGTGCTTCCGCGTCGCGGAGGCCCAGTCCGTCCGCCCCTTCCCCAGCCACTCACATCCTAGCCGCCGGCTCCCCCGAACTCAACAGAGATCCGGAGGGAAGGCCATCTCGCTCTCCTCTTTATACACGCCACGCCCGTACCGACTGCACGTGTCTCTTATAGGACCATGCCGGTCCTATAGGCCCTCCAGGGCACCGGGCGATCGATACTCTCCGGCAGCTCACGACGGGTGGTAGTTACCCTATGTGGCCGGTGTCTTGGATTGGCAGGGCAACCGCACGGAGAAAGTCGTTCCGCTTTCCGGGCTTGAGCAGAAGGTGACGCTTCCCCCCAAGTCGCGCACGATACCGTGGACCACCGCCAGACCGAGACCCGGATGGTCGGCGGAGCCCGTCGCATCCAGCCCCTTGGTAGTGAAGAACGGCTCGAACACCCGGGTCAGCTGGTCTTCGGGTATGCCTGGGCCGGTGTCGCTGACGCGCAGGACGAACTCCCGTCCGTTCGCCGCCGGCTCGAGTTCCAGGGTCAGCACCCCCCCGTTCGGCATCGCTTCGGACGCATTCGCCGCCAGGCAATCGAGTATCGTCGTCAGCTGTTTCGCCGGTAACTCGGCATTGACTGGCTGAAGGTTGGACCTGATTTCAACCTTGCGGACCACGGCGACGGCTTTCACCGACTCCATGAAACGGGTGACGATGGTGGTGACGTTCTCCGGCGGACTGTGGCTGTGGTCGCCTTCGGCAAACGCGAGCAGGTTGCGTGTCAACACGCTCGCCCGGTTGAGGATGGGAACGACGGCCCGCAGCGTGCGTTGCAGGACCTGCGGATCGGTACTGTCTCGGGCGAAGTCCGCCGAAGTGATCAGACCGCAGAGCAGGTTGTTGAAGTGATGACTGATGGCCCCGGCCATTGTACCCAGGGCGGCCATCTTGCGGCTCTGGGCCATGCTGCGTTCAGCCTCGATCCGGCGAGTGACGTCACGAATATGGATGGTCACGCCGGCATGGCTTCCCTTCGTGTTGATGATCGGCGACACGGTGATGGCCAGGTACACGGCGTGGCCGGCCGCATCCCGAAGAGGGAACTCGAACTCGGTGACCTCGCCGGATTGGAGTGTACGGCCGATCAGTCGTTCGGCCAGTTCCCGCCGCTCATGCGGCACGATCGAAGCGATCGGCTGGCCGTACATTGACTCCGCCGATCCGCCGAAGATGCGTGTGGCCGCACGATTCCAGAAGCGAACGTTCAGGTTGGCGTCGGCCGCGATCATGGCGACACCGGCGTGCAGGCAGGCATCCCTCAGGAACTCGTCGCTGACTGGCTCCATTCTCTTCGGCCACCTCGTCCTGGGCCAGGCTCTACTTTGGCCTGGCAGGCTCCACGTCGTCGCCGCCGTTCAACACCCTGGGGGTGATGACGTACAGCGCCTCGAAGCGCTGTCCATCCACCTCATCGCACAGCAGCAGCGAACCCGCGAGATATCCTCGCTGTGCGGCGGCTGATGGTCCGATGGCCAGGAAGTGTTCCGGCCTGATGGTCAGCCTGACAGACAGTTCGCGGAAGGGCCGAGACGGTGGATCGATGGGCGGCGGTTGCGGCCAGTTCAGGTCGAAGGCGGGGGACGTATCGACTCGCTGCATGCGGATCTCGGGCATCACATCCACGATCACCGTGTTCACCTCGGCGCTCGAGAGGCCGTATTCCAGGCGGAGCACGTTTGTGCTTCTGGGAAAACTCGCACCGGGCATGGTCCCATCCGCTCGATAGAGAAACATGGTCTGGTCTCTAGGCGACTGCTCGAGATCGATGATGAGCGGCAGGCCGTTGAAGACCGCCTTGTGCCGATCCACCACTTCAACCCTCTCCGCGTCGAGGATCGCTTTGATCTGTGGCCAGTCCTCCGCTTTGCCCACGCCGACCCGAATCCCGTTCCGCTGCAGAAGCCGCTGCATCGGGATGGACACGACCTCCTCGTCGATCGGATTCCAGATTTTGCCGGACTGGCTGAAGGTGCCGATGGGAGCCCGGATGCGGAGGATGCGAAAGTCGATGCTCTGGAGAATCACCGGCCGGCGAGGTGCGTCATCCGATGTCGGGGGAGGTTGAGTCGTCTCCAGCGGGGTGGGCACGTCAGCCGGACGGCTGGCGACGGCCGAGGGTTCCTCTGCCTTCTCGGGGGGCAGGGCTCTCGAGAGCGGCTGGAACGGGGCCGGGGCGGGCCCCTTGGCGGCTTTGCAGCCCGAGGTCACGACGACGGCCAGGATGGCCGCACCGGCCCACCACAGCCGACGCTCGGGCCACCGAGTTCGGCGTCGATCAGAATGCACACTGGATCGAACGGCCTGCACCGGCCCACCGGGATGTACGGAACGAAGAGTATCTCGAGACAACAAGCCATGAGCTTACGCTTGTCGGGGGCTTGTGTCAATGGAGCGAGGCGGCAGGGGTTTCAACGGACCGCGACGCGGGGACCGGGCCGCGGGGGCGATCCGGCTCAGTTGCACGACGCGTCGTTGGGCAGGCACGGGTTGCTGGTGCCCTTCCAGTTCCGGACGGTCTCGCAGTGCCCGTCCAGGAAGGCGGCGTTGGTCCGTCCGTCGGTGAAGCGCGGCGACCTCGGATCGGTGTCGGCCTTGGTTTCGCCCATGGTCAGGCCGAACTTCCTGGTGGTGGTGTGGAACGCCCAGCCGGGGATGGCCATGTCGCCGTTGGGCGAGATCGAACTGCTGTTGCCCTGGACATACGGCCACGTCCCGCCGGCCCGGATGCCGCCGGACCCCTGCATCTCGCCGTACCAGGCATCGGCGAACATCCACTCGGCGCTGGGCCGCGGTATCACCTCGATCTTCTTGGGGACCCTCTGTCCGGGTTTCAGACCGTTGTTGCGGTCAAACTCGCTTCGCCCGCTGCCGTCGGTCACGGACCACTGTTCCCAGGTGTAGCCATGGTAGATCACGCCAAAGTAGAACGGCGGCTTGGTTCCGTGGCGAGGTAACTGCCCGGCCGTATTCACGCCGCTCCCCGAATCCTCGGTCACTTTGGCGCTATTGACGATGTAGTGGAACGGCCGGTAACCCGCATAGCCGCTCCAGGCGCCGGAGTCGATGATCTTCTTGATGTTGCGGGTCATGATGCTCTCGGCGGTCGGGCAGGTGGAGACCTTGTCGGTCAAGCTGCCCGTCCGCGAGGCCTCGGTGAAGTACTTGCGGATGTAATGGACCAAGTGAGCCCGCCGATAGTACCCGCCCGCCGACGTAGGGTCATTGGCGTCCCTACTCAGGTAGAAGGCGTCGTACGTTTCCCGGAAGAGCATCGGGTGCAGGGGACCAGGCAAGTACGACTTCTGGTCCGTCACGTACATCATCGTGGCGGTCCCCACCTGCCTCAAATTGGATGTGCATTGCGCTGAGCGGGCACTTTCCCGGGCACGGGTGAGGGACGGCAGGAGCACGGTTATCAGCAGGGCAATGATCGCGACGACGACGAGGACTTCGATCAGTGTGAAACCCCGCCGGGATATCCGCCTGATGCTATTCCTGCGATTCCGTCCCAACATGACTCTACACACCTCCCTGCCCCCTCAAACCGGACGCTCCGACGGGTCGACAGGGCCCCGTCGCGGTGCAATCGCCGTGGCGCCAGCCCGGGTGTCGCAGGACATCGCACGGCATCAGGCCATTATAGCATATTGTTGTCTTCAGGGAATACACCTGCTGGGCGACCGGGATGCACTCTCTTGCCACCCGCCATTCAGTCACTACACTCATTCTGTGGCGAGCGGAAAGGGGCAGAAACATGGAGGTCGCATGTCCACGACATCCGTTTCCCTTTTCATGGGTCTGCTCCTGGCCACCGCCTCGGCGGCTTGGGCGGCGTCTCCCGAATCCAGTCCTGCGGCCAGCGTGGCCGGTGCCCGCCTGCTCGCAGGCGAGTTCCGATGGACCACCGGGCCGCCCTTGGTGGGCCCTGCGGACCGCCCGGAGGATCCCTGCCAGGCGGTCAAGGACCCCACCATTGTCCGATACCAGGACCGCTGGCACGTGTTCTGCACGATCCGCAGCGAGAAACGTACCCACCAGATCGAGTACCTGGCGTTCGCCGACTTCAGGGACGCAGACAAGGCATCACGGCATGTACTGCAGGCAAGTGACGGGTACTTCTGTGCCCCCCAGGTATTCTATTTCACCCCGCAGGGACGTTGGTATCTGATCTACCAAGCGGTCCTCGACCCCGAGAAAGGGATGGTGCCGGCCTGCTCGACCTCCGCCCATCTCGCTGATCCGGCCTCGTGGAGCCGACCGATCGCGCTGATCGATCGAAAGCCCGACCACGTGAGCGCCTGGATCGACTTCTGGGTGGTTTGCGACCGTCAGCGGGCCCACCTGTTCTTCACCTCCCTTGACGGGCGGATGTGGCGAAGTGAAACGAGACTGGCCGACTTTCCGCGCGGCTGGAGCCGTCCGGAGGTCGTTCTCCAGGATGATATCTTCGAGGCCGGCCACACGTACACCCTCAAGGGGATGGACCAGTATCTCACCGTCGTGGAAGCCCAGGCTGACGGCCGGCGATACTACAAGGCCTACTTGGCCGATAGCCTGGGCGGGAAATGGAGACCACTAGCCGCCACCCGCGAACGCCCTTTTGCCTCCCCAGCCAACGTGAAGGAGATCGCCGGGCATTGGACTGATTCCTTCAGCCACGGCGAGTTGCTGCGCACCGGCCACGATGAGCATCTCGAGGTGGACCCGGCTCAGCTCAGGTTCCTGTTCCAAGGCGTCCTTGACGAGCACAAGGCGGGCAAGCCCTATGGCCGGATTCCCTGGCAGCTCGGACTGCTGGAGCGGGTCGCACGATGATCATCACCCTTCAGTCGATTCGCTTGCGGGTCGCCCGCTGACCGCCTCTGCCGTTGTTCATCCATGGAGGCTCGCACACGTCTTCGCGCCTCGTTCCCGGAGGTACTCGAGCGGCATCCGATGTGCGTCCGGAACGCGTGTCGCTCAGGCGAAGCTCATCCAACGCGGAGACTGGCGGGTGAGAGGCGGATGCCTGGTCGGCGGCCCGCGGGTACTACGCAGCCAGAGTGCAATTCTGGGACTGGGCGCAGATTCCGAACAAGGCCTCCTTGCCTGTTTTGCCAGGCCGTGTGGCCTTGAAGTCGATGGTGTCCCTGAACCGCGGAGGCACCCGCATTCTGTTGACTGATAACTGTGATGATCGCTTGCGGGATGCCCGCTTCGGCCGGTCTGTCATCCCCCGTCGAGCCTTATTCCTCGCTCCCTGTTGAGGGTTTTGTTGTTGTCGAAATTCCGGGCATTTGGTATCATTGGAGTACACGAATTGTCGCGGTCTGGCTTGCCGATTGTCATGAATGACGGCACATTCACGGGAGACAAAGGATGTACGTTATACTGACGCGGGCGTGCTCATGCGGAGAGTCTTCGCGCCTCTTGCTGACGCTCGTCATCGTTGGCAGTCTGCTGGCGGCATGGATCGGCGATCCGGCGTCTGTCCGCGCTCAGAGTGTCATGTGCCAAGCCTGCGATCTGGATGGGGACGACGACATTGACCAATCGGACTTCGCGAAGCTCCAGCTCTGCTACAGTGGATCCGGTGTTTCCCAGGAGAATCCGAGCTGCGTTTCCGCCCGGTTCGATTCCGACTCGGACGTGGACCAGGACGACCTGGCCCTGCTTACAGCCTGTGTTTCCGGCCCGAGGGTTCCGATTCCGCCCGGACGGCTGTACATCACCGAGTTCATGGCCTCAAACTCCGCCACGATCGTGGATCCCGACGAGCCGACCGAGTATCCTGACTGGATCGAGCTGTACAATGACACTCCGGCGCCCCTTGAGCTGGGCGGAATGTACCTCACCAACGACCTCGATCAGAAGACGCTCTGGCGCATCCCTGACGGCGTGCGGATCGACGGCGGCAGCTACCTGCTGTTCTGGGCGGACAACGAAGCAGAGCAAGGACCGCGTCACACCAGCTTCAAGCTGCCGAAAGAGGGTGGCGACGTCGGCCTGATCGCGCCCGACGGTAAGACGGTCATCGACAGTGTGAGCTACGGCACCCAGGGTACCGACATCTCGATGGGTCGCGTGCCTGATGTCAGCAATACCTGGAAATTCGTGCAGCAACCGACGCCTGGCCAGCCGAACATCCAGAAGCTCAATGAAGCCAAGGTCCTGATCACCGAGATCATGTACCGCCCCTACGCCGCCGAGTTCGCGCCCGAGCCGACCGCTGAGGAGTTCATTGAGCTGTACAATGCGGGTGATGCTCCCGTGGACATCAGCGGCTGGAGGTTCTCTGAAGGTATCAGCTTCAAGTTCCCGACTGGCACACTCCTGGGGAGGCACGAGTACCTGACCGTGGCGGCCGATCTCGCGGCGTTCCAGGCCAAGTATCCGACCGTGACCCACGTCGTCGGAGGATGGACCAAGCGGCTGAGCAACGACTCCGAGACCGTCTCCCTTGTAGATGCGGGCGGCCGCGGCATCGATCAGGTCCAGTATGCCGACGAGGGCGACTGGGCGGTCCGCCAGCGCGGCCCGTTGGACCATGGGCACTATGGCTGGGAATGGTACACGGCATCGGACGGGCTGGGCTCCTCGATGGAGCTGACCAGCATGACCCTGCCCGGCAAGTACGGCCACAATTGGGCGGCCAGCACGGTTGCAGGCGGCACGCCCGGCGCGCCCAACTCCACGGCGTCCATCGACATCGCCCCGATCATCGGCGACGTCAAGCAGACGCCGACCATTCCCCACTCGGACGAAGCCGTACTCGTGACCGCCCAGATCATCGACGAGTCCACGACGGGCCTGAGCGTGAAGGTCCACTACCGGCGCGACGGCACAGCCACGTTCACTGCCCTCGAGCTGCTCGACGACGGAAACCACGGCGACGGCACCGCGGGCGACGGCGTGTATGGCGGGACGCTGCCCGCTCAGGCCCACGGCACGATCGTCGAGTACTACTTCGAGGCCGCCGACGCTGCCGGCCACGTGCGGCATCAGCCGGCGTTCGCCCTGCCCACGAACACACCGCTTGCCAACCGACTCTATCTGGTGGACGACGCGTTTGACCCGACGTGGCAGGCCGGCAGACAGCCCACCTACTACATCATCATGACCGCCGCCGAGAGGGCCGAGCTGGCCGACATCGGCGACTCGAGCACCGACGGCATCAGCGAGCAGGAAAGCAACGCCCAGATGAACGGCACGTTCGTCAGTGTCGACGAGGAAGGCGTGAAATCTCGCTTCAATGTCGGCGTCCGCAACCGCGGCAAGGGCACGCGCACCGGTCCCCCCAACAACTACCGCATCAACTTCGTCACCGAGCATCTCTGGAACGACATGGCTCAGCTCGTTCTCAACTGCCGGTACCCGTGGCTGCAATTGATGGGCAACCAGATCTTCCAGGCCGCCGGTTTGCCCAACGCCGACACCAAGCTGGTCCAGGTGCGCGTGAACGGCCAGAACCTGGCCCAATCCGGACGCCTCATGTACGGCTCCTACATGTTCCTCGAACCCTATTCGGGCGAATGGGCGGAGAACCACTTCCCCAACGACGACAACGGCAACGTCTACCGCTGCATCGGTTTCGTCGGGTCGCCCCAGCAGTTCGCCACGCTCAATTACCTCGGACCGGACCCGGCGTCCTACCGGCTCAACTACAACAAGGACAGCCATGGCTCGCTCGAGGAGTGGGCGGACCTGATCAATCTGACCAACGTGCTCACCTATGCCTCGGACGCCACCTACGAGCAGGACGTCGCCGGCGTCATCAACGTCGATCAGTGGTTGCGGTGGTTCGCAGTTCAAAGCCTCATCGGCAACGCGGAAACGAACCTGGGCAACGGTGCGGGTGACGACTACTCGATGTACAGCGGTGTCAAGGACCCCCGATTTGTTGTCATGCCTCACGATCTCGACACCGTGCTCGGAACCGGCAACGGCACTCCCGCGACGGCGGCCGATTCCATCTGGCTGGCGGCGAAGGTGCCCAACATGAAGAGGTTCCTGCAGCACCCGGCGTTCTGCTATCGATACTATCGCCAGCTGCGCGAGCTGATGCAAACGGTCTTCGCCCCTGCCCAGTTCAACGCCACGGTGGACAACCTGCTGGCCGGTACGCCGGCGACGGCCGAAGCGGCGGCCATGAAGCAGTTCGTCGTCAACCGGAACGCATACGTCATCTCGCAAATCCCTTCCGCGCTGACCATCCAGAGCGATCTGCCGACCCTGGCCGGCCACATGTACAGTACCCAGGCGATTGCCGCGCTATACGGTCAGGGCAATGCGTATGACACCCGCTCGGTGGTCGCGAACGGGCAGCTCGCCCAATGGGATTGCGTTGCCGGAACCTGGAAGATCGGGACCAGCGGCAATACTGACACGGTCACGCTGATCGCCAAGGGTTCCACATGGCGGTACCTGGACAACGGCTCGAACCAGGGAACGGCCTGGAAGGAAACCGGTTTCGACGACAGCTCCTGGAAGGGTCCGCAGGCCGCCCGCCTGGGCTATGGTAATGACGGGGAGACCTCACCCGCGCTTTCCTACGGATCGGACTCGAGCAACAAGTACGTCACCTATTACTTCCGGCGGTCGTTCCCTGTGGGCGACACATCCAAGTACGCCAGCCTGAAGCTGCGACTGCTCCGCGACGATGGGGCGGCCGTGTATCTCAACGGCACGAAGGTCACACTGCCCCAGACGGTCGACAACATGCCGGATTCCTTCGATTACCTGACCCTGGCCAGCAGCACGATCGGCGACGAGGAAGAAGACACCTACTACGAGGCCAGTGTCAGCCCCAGCCTGCTCATCCCGAACTCCACCAACGTGATCGCGGTCGAGGTCCATCAGTCCGTGAGGGACAGCACCGATCTCGGTTTTAACCTGGAACTGGTGGCGGAAACGTCGGCCATGACCCTGATCGCCAAGGGTTCCACATGGCGGTACCTGGACAACGGCTCGAACCAGGGAACGGCCTGGAAGGAAACCGGTTTCAACGACAGCTCCTGGAAGGGTCCACAGGCCGCCCGTTTGGGCTACGGTAATGACGGAGAGACCTCACCTGCGCTTTCCTACGGAGCGGACTCGAGCAATAAGTACGTCACCTACTACTTCCGGCGGTCCTTCCCTGTGGGCGACTCGACCAAGTACACCGGCCTCAAGCTGCGACTGCTTCGCGATGACGGGGCGGCCGTGTACCTCAACGGCACCAAGCTGACCCTCCCGCAGACGGTCGACAACATGCCGGATTCCTTCGATTACCTGACCCTGGCCAGCAGCACGATCGGCGACGAGGAAGAAGACACCTACTACGAGGCCAGCATCAGTCCGACCCTACTCACGGCGAACACCACCAACGTGATCGCGGTCGAGGTCCATCAGTCCGTGAGGGACAGCACCGATCTCGGTTTTGACCTGGAACTGGTGGCCGAGACCGTGGCCTTGACGACCGGCGTGCCTCTGACACCAGGGCTTAACACCGTGCTGATCCAGGCCTTCGACGGTCCCGACGGCACAGGCAATGAAATCGAGCGGGGCACAATCGACATCCTCTACGACGACACGACCCAGAACGTCCTGTCGGGAACCCTGTCAACTGACAAGACCCTGAGCGCCGCCGCCGGCCCGTGGCACGTGACGGGCGACGTGACCGTCCCCGCCGGGGTCACCCTGACCATCGAACCGGGCGCGATCCTGTTCTTCCAGCCGAGCACGGGCTTGACCGTAAATGGCAAACTGGTCGCCCAGGGGACCGAGGCCGCCCACATCATCCTGACCCGGGCGCCCGGGACCAGCGGAACCTGGGACGGCCTGGCTTTCAGCAGCACACAACAGGCCAACGTGGTGAGTTATGTTGACCAGAGTTACGGGGATGCTCAAGGCCATTCGATCGGCGTCACCTCTTCCCGGTTGCTGCTGGACCACGTGACCTGGAGCAACGTGACCACCACCATGCTGGAGGTCGATCACCCCTCGATCGTAGTCCAGAACTGCGTCGTTCCAGGAGCCGGCTCAAAGGAGCTGTTCCACGGGCTGTATCTCAGCGGCTCCGAGTACTTCATCATTCAGAACACCACGTTCGGCGTGCCCACCGGCTACAACGACGTGATCGACTTCTCGGGCTGCAAGCGACCGGGGCCGATCCTCCAGATCTACAACTGCACATTCCTGGGCGGACGTGACGACGGCCCAGACCTGGATGGCACGGACGCCCACATCGAGGGCAATGTCTTCACCGACTTCTACTGGGGCACCGGCAACCCCGGCACCAGCAGCGCGATTTCCACCGGCATACGCCTCGACCTGAATTCGGAGGTCACCGTCGTACGCAACGTGTTCATCAACTGCGATCACGCCCTCCTGCTCAAGGAGGATTGTTTCGCCTGGTTCGAGAACAACACCGTCTACGACGCCAATATCGCGGTGATCAACTTCGGCGAGCCGGAGCGGGGCTACACGCCAGGCCGGGGTGCCGCCCTCGACGGTAATATCCTCTATGGCTATCCGATGGTCTTCCAGAACCTGGACCTCAACCCGAGCCTGCAGCTGACGATGAACCGCACCCTGGTAGCCGCCAGCGAACATGGCTACGGCGTGGGCAACATCGACGCCGATCCGCTGTTCGTCAATCCACCGGCCGATCTGCACCTGCAGCCGGGCTCCCCGGCCATCGGAGCCGGTCCCAACGGGGTGGATATGGGCGCGTACGTGCCCGGAGGAGCCTCGGTCTCGGGCGAGCCGAACGGGATCACCGATCAGACCACCGCGACACTGACCGTGGCCGGCCCCGGCGTCACCCACTACCGCTACCGGATCCGCGATGACGGAACATGGGGTCCTTGGACCACGGCCGATCGACCTGTCAGTGAAGCCCTGACGGTGACCGGTTTGCAGGACGGCCACTCCTACGCCGTTCAGGTCATGGGTCGGAACTCGGCGGGAGCCCTCGAATCCGAAGCTGACGCCGTCACCTCCAAGACCTGGGTCGTGGACACCAGTCCGTGACCGCCAAGTACTACCCGGTGACATGCCGCACCGACGTCGCCCGTCCCATCGCCTGGACGAAGGCGTGATCGAGGAGTTCGACGATGCCGCGTGCCTCGGGCCCGTCGAATCGTTGTTCCCGGAGAGCGGTCAGGACGGACGCCGCGACCAGCCGCGTGCCCGCCTGACTCGGCTGGCACTGCCGGCAGACCAGTCCTCCCTGATGGGCGGCGTAATAGGCGCCTCGACCGGCAGGGGCCGGCCGGTCACAGATCACGCAGCGACCGAGGTCCGGCCACAGTCCGACGGACCGGAGCAGCCCACACTGGAAAGCGGCCGTCAGCGGCAGGGTTTCGTTGCCTCCGGCCAGGCCGGCGAGCAGCGCGTCGAGGCCGTCGAAGACGTCCGGGTGGGGATCGGCCTCCTCGCACATGGCGGCAGTGATGTCGGCCGCATACTGGGCCGCGTACCATCGCCTGATCTCGCCCCGAAGCGCGAGGTAGGGCTCGGTCTGCCGCCACTCGCTGACCGTGCCCAGGCCGCCTTCCGTCCGCAGGCAAGGTCGGTAGGACAGGTCACCCCGCTCGAGGAGGTCGATACCAGGAGTGAACTTGGTCCTGGTGCTTCGCTTGACGCCCTTGGCCAGCAGACGATACAGCCCGTGACCGCGAGTCAGGAACACGAGAACCTGGCTGGTCTCGGAGTAGTCGAGCCTACGAATGACGATGGCCTGGTCATTGACGACGGGCATGAGCGGACACCGTAGCGACGGGCATGGCCTCCTACCCGCGACCTCGTTCCACGAAGAAATACCCCAGCACGACGATTCCCAGGATAATCCGGTAGATCGCAAATGAGGTAAACCGGTGCGTCTGGATGAAACGCATGAAGACCTTGACTACCAGCCAGGCGACGATGAAGGAGACCACGAAACCGACGGCGAGGGTCACGAGCCGCGAGGAGTCGATCTCGTTGATGTGCTTGAGCAGTGAGTAGCCGCCGGCCGCAAACATGGTGGGGATGGCCAGGAAGAACGAGAACTCCGCCGCTGCCGAGGACGACAGGCCGAGCAGCAGGGCTCCCATGATGGTGGCCGCTGACCGCGAGGTTCCCGGGAACACCATTGCCAGACATTGGGCGACGCCGATCAGGAAGGCGGTCGTGAGCGTGACCGAGGCGGCATCCGTGACCTTCGAGTCGCGGACCAGATACTCGATGAGGAGGATGGCCACCCCGCCGACCACCAGGGCGCAAGCGACCACGAAGGTCGTTTTCATGTGGGCCTCGATGAAGTCCGCGGTGAGTTTGCCGATGATCACAGCAGGGAGAAAGGCCACGAGGATCTTGCCCAGGATATGCTCCTGAATGAACGCCTTGAGCAGTCCGAGCAACGGCCCCGGCCTGGCCAGCGAGAGGGCGACCGGGGCGTGCCTTCGCCGGAGGGCGTCGGCCTGCTCGAAGGTCAGCTTCCACAGGCGGGTCCAGAACAGCGCCGCGACCGCGAGGATGGCCCCGATCTGGATGAAGACATCGAAGGTGCCGCTCCAGAATGGGTCCTTCTCCGGAATCCCCAGGAGCGGTTCCACCAGGATCATGTGTCCGGTGCTCGACACTGGAAGGAACTCGGTCAAGCCCTCGACGACACCCAACACCACCGCTCGCAGCACATCGATCATTCAGCCTCGCTTCACACAACAGGGGCGGCGTCCCGCCCGCCCGAGGGGTATCCCGGTCAGCCGGCCACGATCAGTCGAAGGACGATCTGCCCGATGACGTTGGCATACACCCCGGCCGCAAGATCGTCCATGAGAATGCCCCAGCCCGCCGGCAGCTTCTCCATGCGTCGTCCGGGCGGCGGCTTGAGCACATCGAACACCCGAAAAAGAAAGAACTGGAGGGCCAGGGCGATCAGCGTCCGGTTCAGCGACGCGCTCGGAAGCGGGATCAGCAGCAGTGAGAGCCACTGGCCGGCGAACTCATCGATCACGACCTGCCCCGGGTCGCCTGCCTTGGGCGAGCGTCCGGCGTAGTAATGTGCCGCCCATGAGCCATAGGCCACGCACACCCATCCCGCCGCCAGAGTCAGAATAACCCAGGCCGCATTCAGAACGAACGGCGTGCTGCCCATATGCCGTGCCATCAGCCAGAAAATGAAAGCGATCACGATGGCCCCCGCCGAACCGAAGGTCCCGGACGCCACCGGAGCGTATCCTAGTCCAAAGCCGCTCATCAGGGCGCGACGCATCATGAAGTGGGCACCGAGGTTTGCGAAAGGACGCCCTTGGCGGCCCACACATAGGATACGCCGGACAGAAGGGTCACCGCGATCATGAGATAGATCACGAACGGCCGGGCCTGCACCAGAATGGAGGAACCATACGGATGGGCCACGGTTACGAGGATCCAGACAATGGTGAACGACTGCAAGAACATCTTGGCCTTGCCGTGAAGGTTGGCGCCGAACGCCTTCCCGCTCGCCTCAGTCACGCCGCGGAGACTGGTCACCAGCAGTTCGCGGCCGAGAATGACCACCACCATCCACCCGGAGACATCGCTCACCATTCTCCCGCCGGGATCTACGAAGCCCTCGCCGGCGAGGAATACGTAGCCCCCGATGACGAGGATCTTGTCCACGAAGGGATCGATCACCCGGCCAAAGGACGTGACCTCATTCCATTTGCGGGCCAGGTATCCATCGACGATATCCGAGAGGGCCGCCACCAGGAACAGCGCCGTGCACCAGTCAAGCAGGCCGGAAGCGGGCACGACCACCCGAGCATCGTACCGGGCCAGGCAGACGAAGAAGATGATCGCCAGCACCAGTCGGCCGAGCGTGATCTGATTAGGCAGATTGACTCGCATTCTGAGTATCGGCCGCCTCCTTGCCACTCCAGCGCGACCCTACCGAGGGCCGTCAAGCAGAGGCAGGATATCATTCATCGGACGAGCGAGCAAATCGTAACCATCGGATCTGTCGCATCGGACGCGGATCATTCGGGCGGATCTGAGCTTGCGGCCGGTAAGGTAGGTGACCGAGTCAACCTCCGGGGCCTGCCCGGCGTGGCGGCCGACGAAGCGGCCCTTGTCGGCGGAGCCGTCGACCAGAACGTCGAACGATCTCCCGACCTGGGCGGCGGCATGCGCGAAGGCCACCTGTTGCTGAACCTCCATGATCGCGCTGGCCCGGGCCTCCTTCTCCTCGGCCGGCAGCTGGCCTTTCATCCGCCCTGCAGGCGTGTCCGGCTCAAGCGAGTAGGGAAAGACGCCCACCGCGGAGAACCCCGCCCCTTTCACGAAATCGAGCAGTTCCTGGAATTCGGCCTCGGTCTCGGTGGGAAAGCCGGAGATGAACGTTGTCCGGATGGTCACGCCGGGAATGCGCTCGCGTATTCGCTCCAGCAGCCGCTCGGTCTTGGCCCGGGTCACCCGGCGATGCATGGCCTTGAGCACCCGATCATTGATGTGCTGCAGAGGGATGTCCACGTACTTGACCACCCGCTCACATTCGCCGACCGCCGCGATCATGTCGTCGGTGAAGACCGAAGGGTAGGCATACAGAAGGCGTATCCAGCGAGTCCCGTCGAGCCGGTCCAACTCGCGAAGCAGGCCCGCCAGACCGGGCCGGAAGCCGATGTCCTGGCCATAGCTGGTGGTGTCCTGGCCAATGAGGTTGAGCTCCAGGGCCCCGTCCGTGATCAGCTCCCGAGCCTCGGCCAGGATGACACCCACCGGCTTGGAGTGCAGCGGTCCGCGGATCGAAGGAATCGTGCAGAAGGTGCACTTTTGGTTGCAGCCTTCGCTGATCCGCAAGTACGCATAGTGGCGGGGAGTCAGTCGCAGCCGAGCGGTGTCCAGGTCCACGTGGGGATGGTACTTGCCTAGGTAGAGAGCAGGCTCGGACCGTGCCGTGGATCTGCGTCCCCGGGGGCCGTGCCCGACCTCGAGGACCGCTTTCACTAGGTCCTCGCGCCGGTGCACACCGACCAGGGCATCAATGCCGGGCACATCCGCAAGCAGCCGCTCGCCGTCACGCTGAACCAGACAACCGGCCACGACGACGCGTCGGCATCGCCCCTTCGTCTTCTGCCGGACGGCTTGGGCAATGGCCTCGTGGGCCTCGATCCGCGACGCTTCCAGGAAACCGCAGGTGTTAATGACGATGACATCCGCATCGGATTCGTCGCTGGTGATGGCGACACCGGCCTCTGCCAGCTGGCCAAGCATCTTCTCCGAATCCACCAGGTTCTTCGCGCAGCCCAGGGCCACGAAGGCAACGGTCGTCAGTCGATCAGTCCCCAAGGAAATCCTCGCCAGCGAGCTCGGTTCGGGTACGCGTCCGGCCTGTACGGGAGCACGGCGCACGGCGGTGGAGCGATGGCTCCTGCCATGCGTGCTCATTCTAATACCTCGACACGGGCACGGCCAGCCAGTTCACCACCCCGGCCGGGCGCGCTGGGCAATACATCCTTCTGCGCACCGCAGTACTCTTATTGCCTCGATAGACCATTGTCGCGGGGATCGCTGAACCCCTCCCGGCGTCCGCGAACATCGGCCCGGGCAACCCGGCGAGCCCACCCCTTCGCGGCCGAGATGCCCCCCCACCCGGCTTCTCCGCTCGCTTCCCCCGAATCCGCGCCCCATCCGCCGGACAGGCATCGGCCACCTTCACGGAGTCCGCCGGAACGCTCCCAACGGCCTCAGAACGGCCTTCGGCCTTCGTCATGGCCCACAATCCGAGACAAACGGCCCTGCACGGGGATTGCTGTGCGACTGTATCTCTAACATTTCCGATGTATGCGCCCATTTTCGACCGATTGGGGGTTGCGGACCTTACCGAGACCCGGTTAGGATAACTTAAGCCCGAGGCATCCCCCCTAAGCCCGTCTGGTTCACCCCGGCCAGACGGCACCGCCTCGGGTTTTTTATTGCCCTCGACGAACGCGTTCGCTCCGGTACAATGACGCCGCCATCGATCCGTGAATCGGCGCGTTCAGAAAGGGGACCACGCGGATGTCAAGAAGCCGCATCGCACGCGGGCGTGCCTCGCCACCCGTGATACCTTCCATCCTCGCAGGACTCTGCTGTGTTCTCACTACAGGTTGTACGGAACTGACGCTGATACCCAATCCTGCGTTGCTGCCTAAGGAAAATCCCCCCATCTACAGCGATCGCGACTGGTCAGAGGTTCTGAGCGACCACGTCCGAGATGGCTTGATTGACTACGAGAAGTTGGCCGCTTCCCGCGAACCGCTGGATCGTTTCTACGCGCTGATCAGTGTCACCGGCCCGTCGCGCACGCCGGATCAGTTGAGCTCGCGAACGGCGAAAACCGCCTATTGGATCAACGCGTATAACGCTTTGGTGCTGCTGGCGGTCCTGCAACGTTATCCGTGCTCTACTGTCTACGACCTGTCGATGCCGGTGCTGGAACAGGATTATCGATTCATGGTTGACGGTAAATCGCGCAACATGTCCGAACTGGAAGCCGATATGCTCAAGGACAGTAGTGGAGATGTGCGGGCGATGTTCGCCACCAGTCGAGGAGCACTGGGTACGCCGCGGCTGATGAGCGAACCTTATCGCCCGGACTACCTGGAAAGCCAGCTGACACAAGCGGCACTGAAAGCCCTGGACAACCCGGATCTCTGCGCCGTGGATCACGTCGGCCGGTCGATATTCGTGTGGCAGAACGTCCTGCGCCGCGAGCAGGAGTTCGTGGCCTACTGGCAGGTGCGCCGGCGTGTGAGGACGGCGTACCTCTACAATGTGTTGATGGACATGGCCTCACCGAACCGCCAACAGGCCTTTCAAAGTGCCGTCGGATACCAGATCCGGCCCATCCCGTTCAACCGCAGGCTCAACAAGTGGCCTATCGACGGATCGTCAACGGGTGGCAGGTGACGGAGAGTCGCACGGCCGTTGCGAGCAACCGACTAATGAACAGTAAACTGGACACCAAGGTGGTGGAGTACATCCGGGAAGCCGCCAAGAGCGAACGACTCGCGACTTACCTGAAGAGGATGCTGGTCGAACTGGTGAAGTTCAACACCGCTCCGGACGACGATTCATATGCCACTGCGAGTCGAGAAAAGGCCTTCTTCGATTGGGTCGAACGTGAGGTGAAGCAGATTGCAGGCCAAGAGATCACCGTGGAACGACCGGCGATCGATCCGCGCATCGCCGACGATCCGGCCTACTCGCCCCCGGGATACGCCGCAGGTCCTGGCGGCCAGGTGCCTCCGTCCGGGCAGGTCTACGCCGGCCGCACCAACCTCATAATCCAGGTGTCGGGTCAAGCGCCCCAGAGCCGGCCGTCGGCCATTCTTCACGCCCACGCGGATGTGGTTTCGCCCTGGTTCGGACCCAGGGAAGCCGGCAGTCGGGTTTTCGGCCGGGGTTCCTGTGACAACAAGGCTCAGATCGCCGTGATCCTGGCCGAGTTGAAGTTGCTCGGCGAGCTCCACCAGAAGCTGGGATACGAGCCGGCCGGCGGCTTCGTCATTCAGCTCGCCATCGACGAGGAGATTGGCGGCAACGGTTCGCTGTCGCTGACCATGGATCCCCGGTTCGCCGGGCTACCCGTGCTGATGCTCGAGTCAACGGACCTGGTACCCTACTGCGCCCACCGCG
Source organism: Planctomycetota bacterium (assembly GCA_022711465.1). Classification (GTDB taxonomy): domain Bacteria; phylum Planctomycetota; class Phycisphaerae; order UBA1845; family PWPN01; genus JAGNEZ01. The sequence continues at coordinate 236,144 of JAKLEZ010000004.1, forward strand.
GGGCGGTGTACTACCGCTGCCGGCTCTCATCCAGAGGATTACCCAACGTTGGCGCGGTCGAGATGTTCCCGCTGGTCGTCTACCAGCTGGAGAAGGAAGGCCGGCGGATCAAGGAGGAGACGAACGCCCCGCTGTTCACTCCCGACCACGTCCAGACCAATCATGGCGTGCTCGGGCCCTACGGCAAGCACCCGGGCAGCGTCTGTGACCACGTGGCTCTTGAACTGATCGCGCGCTCCGGGGCCAAACCGGAACGGATGGCGATGAAGATGGGCGAGTTTTTTGAGGACGCCCTGGCGGAGTATGTGAAGGTCTACGGTGACAAGACCAAGGTCACCGACTCGGCTACGGGCAAGCCCAAGGTCGCCAGGCACTTTGACATCAAGGTACTGCCGAACGCGACGACGCAGAACTTCCGCATCGACATCTACGGCAAGAGCGGGCACATGGCCGCGGTAGCGGACTGCGACAGCGCGATCACCAAGGCGGCGTACCTGCTCGGCGGCCTGCTGCGGATCGCCCCGAACTTCCCGAACATCAAGGCTACCGGGCGATTTGCCGACGGTGGCGGCGATGACCAGGAGATCGTGCTCGAAGGCGGGCAGGGTTTCACGCCGTCCCACCGGATGGCCGACATCCAGGACCGTATGGCGGGCGCCGCCCGGCGAGGCGTCGAGTCTTACTGCAAGCTGCGTCGCTTCAAGTTCAACGAGGCCATGGTGCACATGTCGTTCGATCGATTGCACAACGATGCCTATGCTGACACGCCGGACAGTGTCCCGATGCAGGCTCTGAAGGCGGCCTTCGCCGCGATAGGCTCGCCCTGGCCGCAACCGGTAGCCTGGCAGACGAGTTGCGATGCCAGGATCTACCACCATAAAGGGCATCCGGTAGCCATCTTCGGTGCCGGCAAGCTCGAGGCGGCCCATGGCGTTGACGAGTACGTGGATATTCCGGATCTGCAGCAGGCCCTGGCGGTCAGCACCCTGGCCACCCTCGCGTTGACCTAATCGGGCCGACGCACGCGTGTTCCTTCGAGTTCCAGGAAAACCCACTTCATGCCGCACTGCCTTCCGAACTCGACAACCTTGACCGTGCGGAACGGTATACTGAGGATCAAGCATCGGCAGCCTCCCCGGCGAGGCCACCACAAAATCCTGGAGGCGGGCATCGACCAGATCTGCTGCCGACGGAGAAAACGCGAGGGGCGCCGGAAGCGTCGACTGGCCGACGAGGTCAACGCCGCGCTGACCGACAACCGGAAGATCACGCTGGTGACCTCGCTGAATGATGAGGACCAGGCCCTGTTCATTGAGCAGGCCCTCGAAGAACATCCGGACATCGTCAATCGACGAGTGCCGGGCGAGTACCGATTCTGATCGAGGTGGATCATCATGCCGACAGTGATTGTTCGATGGATCGTTCTATCCGCGCCGATGTGGGCGGCAACGGCCGGCGTGCAGGCCCAGGGCCCGGCCGCAAGCGCGGAGAGCCGGCTCCTCGCCCCACCGCTGTCGTGGTTCGAGGCGTGGATGGAAGAAACGGGCGAAAAGACCCCGGATTTTGCGTCGATGAAGTCGTGGGCGGATCTGCCGCCGCTGTTGCGGTTCGAGGACGGCTTGCCGGTACGGACGACCGAGGACTGGGGGAGACGCCGGGCCGAACTGCGCCGCCTGCTTTGCGACGGTATTCTTGGGCATGTGCCGGAGGAAATTCCCGCCCTTGCCAAGGCCGAGATCGTGCGTACAGACAAACTGGCCGGCGGCGCGCGACGCGAGGTGCGGCTGACATATGCGACCCGAACAACGACCGTCCCGGAAGTAGCCATTACGATCGAACTGCAGGTGCCCGACGGAACAGGCCCTTTCCCGGTCTTCATGACTCAATCCACCCACCGGCGTGTCGGGCTCATCGGCCTGGCCCGCGGCTACCTGGTGTGCGTCTATCCGGGCGGCGACGGCAATGATCAGGGCGACAAGTTCGCCGAGGCCTATCCCAAGGCAGATTGGGGTAGGCTCACCCGGCGAGCGTGGCTGGCCAGCCGCGTCCTCGACTACCTCGTCACCCTGCCCGAGGTCCGCAAGGATCAGATCGCCCTTACCGGCCATTCACGCAACGGCAAGCAGACGATGATCGCGGCTGCCCTGGACGAACGTTTCACCGCGGTCGTTTCCAGCAGTTCCGGCACGGGCGGTGACTCCCCGTTCCGGTTCGTCAGTGAGACGGCATTCGAGGAGAGCGTCGAATTCATGTCGCGCCAGCAGGGGACCGCCGACTGGTTCCATCCCCGGATCCGCATGTTCACTGGCCGTGAGGACAAGCTGCCCACCGACATTCACGCCCTGGCTGCCTTGATTGCCCCGCGATTCTGTCTGTTATCCACGGCGTGCAACGACGACGTGACCACGACCTTCGCGGTGGAGCGCAACTACGTAGCCAACCGCGAAGTCTACCGGCTACTGGGCAAGCCGGAAGCTCTGCGAATCCGCTGGCGCGAAGGCAGCCACGAATGGAATGCCCAGGACGCGGAATCCTACTTCGATTGGTTCGACCGTGCCTTCGGACGGAACGCATTTGAGTTCCCGGAGCAGTTGTTCCACGCATTCGATTGGTCGGAGTGGAAGGCCAAACAGGTCTCCGCTTCGCTGTCGCCGCCAACCGGCCAGGACGCTCGACAGACCGTTCTCTGGGCCTTGGGCGAACCCCCCGCGAGTGGTATCGACCCCGGCGGCACCTATAGCAGGGAAGTCGCCCACGAATCCGCCCTGATGGGCCGCGATGACGGCAAGCCAAAGGAGGTGACTCGCCTGGCGATCAGCTTCGGGCACAATGTGCGGGGCGACCTCTTCTATCGCACCAACATCAAGGACCCGATGCCTTGCGTCATCTGGCTGCACCCCTACTCCTTTTCCTCGGGCTATACGGGGGGGTACATGCTGGGCCCGCGAATCCACAACAGCCTCGCCCAGAAAGGATATGCCGTCCTGGCCTTCGATCAGTTGGGCTTTGGCCGGCGACTGGCGGAAGGTCGGGACTTCTATGGGCGATACCCTCGTTGGTCGAAGCTCGGGAAGATGGTGGCGGACGTCCGAGCCGCGGTCGATTTCCTGACCGGCAAGGGTGGACCGGCCGGCCCGGGTCAGAGCGGCATCGAACTGCCGCCGACTGACCCGGGGCGCATCTTCTGCGTCGGGTACTCGCTCGGCGGCACAGTGGCCCTGTACTCTGCGGCTCTGGACGACCGGATCACCGGCATCGCTTCCTTTGCCGGCTTCACCCCGATGCGGACGGATACCGATGCCAAGCCCACCGGCGGTCTCCGGCGATTGTGGGAATGGCATGGCCTGATCCCGCGACTGGGGCTGTTCCATGGGCGCGAGCGCGAACTGCCCTATGACTGCGAGGATCTCCTGGCCATGATCGCCCCTCGTCCATGTCTGATCGTCTCGCCGATCCACGATCGGGAAGCCAGTCTGTCGGACATCACCGCTTGTGTCGCCAAGGCTCGGGCATGGTGGGAATCCAAGGGTGCTCCGGCCGCTCTGACGCACCTGACACCCGACGACTACAACCGCTTCCAGGGCGAACAGCAGCAGACAGTTGCAGATTGGCTCAAGCAGTCAAAATAGGGACAACAAACCGATCTGAATCGTCCTCGGCGGGTTTTCACGGACCGCGTTTCCGCCTACCATAGCCGGCTGCGGACCCGGTTTGGGCCGGGCCTGCGGGAGTGCGGTCATGGCTGGAACGATCGAGGCATTTGTCGAGAAGCTGCAGGCCGAGGGGGTGGAGGCTGGCCGGACTGAGGCGGAGAAGATCCGCACCGAAGCCGAGCGGAAGGCCGCAGCGATGATCCAGGAAGCGGAGACCCGGGCTCACGGGATTCTGGACAAGGCCGCAGCCGAATGCCGCGTCCTCCGAGCCCGCACCGAGACGGAGCTGCGTCTGGCGGCACGCGATACGGTCGTCCGGCTGCGCGAGACCCTGACTCGCGCCCTGCGGTATGTTCTGGACAAAGCGGTCAGGGATCAGCTGGCCGAGCCGACCTTCCTCGAGAAGGTCCTTCACGATGTCATCATGGCCTACGTCAAGGCCGACGTCGCCGGTGACGAGTCGGTCACGATCAACGTGGCCCCGGAGATGCGCGAGAAACTCGCCGCCTGGGCAGTCTCGTCCCTGCAGGCGGAGGCCCAAGGGCAAGGGGTGATGGTCAATCTCGTCGGCACACTGAAGGCCGCCGGATTCGAATATCAGGTGACGGAAGGCACGGTTGACGTCACCGCGGAATCGGTCGTATCGATCCTCTCCGAGCTAGTGGGTCCCGAGCTGCGCAGGCTGCTGGCCGAGGCCGGGGCCACAACCTGACAGGAGTCTGCGGACATGCCGGGCCAACCGTACTACGACCTTGCCTCCCTGCCGGCCGTCGGCGAGTTGGGCAGTCCGGCGCCGCTGAAGGCCGAACAGCTGCTCGAACGCTTCGATCGGAAATCGGTTGCCCGGACGCTGATGGAGACGTTTTTCCTGTTCGACGATCTTGTGCAGCGAGAGGCATTCCTCGCCGGTGAGATTCAGGAGGCACGTCCGGTTGTCCTCAGCGTTCCGGAAGTCCGCGGGGAGAGTCCGCTACCGCCCTACCTCGCCGGATTTGGCGTCGATGGCGGCGAGGCGGAAGACGGATTGAACGCTCCACGTCGGGCGGTCGAGGTGGACAATCTTTGGGAGACCTACTTCCGCCACGCCGCAGGGGTGGCCGAGCGAACCGGGAGCGGCGTTCTGTCCGGCTGGGTTCGAAGTGAAGTCGGGCTTCGGAACGCCCTGGCGACGGCTCGTGCCCGGCGCTTGGGGCTGGATCCAGCCGACTACCTCGTGGCATCCGACCTGGCGGAAGGCGGCCGCGACTTCGCCGCCACCGTCAGTGACTGGGCCTCCGCGGGGACCCCCCTGGCCGGCCAGCAGGTCTTGATCCAGGCTCGTTGGGCGTGGCTGGCCGAGCGCGATCCGTGGTTCACCTTCACTGACGACGAGTTGGCCGTATATGCCGCCCGCATCATGCTGCTTGAACACTGGCGGCGGATCGTGGAGGCGGACGAACGCCGGGCGGCGGGCGAACCCGTCCACGGGGCATCGGGGAATGTGGAAAGGGTGAGCTCGTGACTGGCAAGATTGCAGCCGTCTATGGAAGCCTGGTGATCGCCGAAACCGGTGATCGCGTGGTGCAGAACTCGGTGGGTTACTGCGTGCGGTCGGACGGAGTGCGGCTGCTCAGCGAAGTGGTTCGCGTGCGCGGCCAGCGCGCCGATCTCCAGGTCTTTGAGGACACCCGGGGACTCAAGGTCGGCAATGCGGTCGAGTTCACCACAGAGATGCTTTCCGTGGACCTCGGTCCCGGGTTGCTCGGGCAGGTGTTCGACGGGCTCCAGAATCCGCTGCCGCAATTGGCGGAGAAGACGGGGTTCTTCCTTGAGCCGGGTCAATACCTGCCCGCCCTGCCCGTCGATCGAAGCTGGAGCTTCACCCCGGCGGTCAAGCCAGGCGATATCGTGGTGGCCGGCAGCACGTTGGGCACCGTCCCCGAGGGCATCTTCACCCACCAGATCATGGTGCCGTTCGGCTGGCAAGGCACATTCACGGTCGAGCGAATTGTTGCGGACGGCGGTTACGCGATCGACCGGGAAATCGCGGTGCTGAAGGACATGAACGGCCAGGAGCGGCCGGTCACCATGCAGCAGCGCTGGCCGGTGAAGGTGCCCCTGAACGTGTCGCGCCGGCGGCTGATGCCCACCGAACCCCTGGTGACCCGCGTGCGGATCATTGACTCGATGTTCCCGATCGTACGCGGAGGAACATACTGCATTCCCGGCCCGTTCGGAGCGGGCAAGACCGTGCTCCAGCAGATCACATCGCGGAACGCCGAGATCGACGTGGTGATCGTGGCGGCCTGCGGCGAGCGGGCCGGCGAGGTGGTCGACACGCTGCGTGAGTTCCCGGAGTTGACCGACCCGCGAACCGGCAAGAGCCTCATGGATCGCACCATCATCATCTGCAACACGTCGGCCATGCCGGTCGCGGCCCGCGAGGCGTCGGTCTACACCGCGGCGACGCTCGCCGAGTACTACCGGCAGATGGGGCTTCACGTCCTGATGCTGGCCGACTCGACGTCGCGATGGGCCCAGGCCATGCGCGAGTTGTCCGGCCGGCTGGAGGAGATACCGGGGGAAGAGGCGTTTCCCGCCTATCTGGAGAGCCGCATCGCGGCCTTCTACGAGCGGGCGGGAGCGATCGAGCTCAGGGACGGCCGGGTCGGTACGCTGACCATCGGGGGCACGGTGAGCCCTGCGGGTGGCAACTTCGAGGAACCGGTCACCCAGGGTACGCTCAAGGTCGTTGGGGCGTTCCACGGCCTGTCGCGAGCCCGCAGCGACGCCCGGCGGTATCCGGCGATTGACCCGCTCGATTCCTGGAGCAAGTACACGGGCATCATCGCGCCGGCGAAAGTTCGCAAGACCCGCTTCCTGCTCTCGCGCGGGAACGAGATCCGCCAGATGATGACCGTGGTGGGCGAGGAAGGCACATCGACGGATGATTTCACCGACGCCCTGCTGGCGGACCTCTTCGACAACTGTTTTCTCCAGCAGAACGCATTCGATGAGGTTGACGGGGCGACGCCCGCGGAACGGCAGGTATTCGCCTTCGACAAGATGCTCGAAGTCGTCGAGGTGGGCTATGACTTCGCGGACAAGACCGAAGCTCGGGCGGCCGTCGTCAGGATCTCCGATCTTTTCAGAAACTGGAACTACGCCGCCACCGACAGCGAGGAGTACCGGCGACTGCTGAGCGAGATCGATCGATTCATCGCCACGAGAGGGCGCGAGGCATGAGGAAGTACTACAACGAGATCAGCCGTATCGCCGGCAACGTGGTCACGGTCCGGGCCGGGGAGGTCGGGTATGACCACCTGGCGGTAATCACCTCGGATCGCGGCGAGTCGCTCGCCCAGGTGATTCGCCTGGAAGGCCAGCAGGTCAGTCTGCAGGTTTTTGCCGGTACGCAAGGCGTGTCCAACAACGACCGGGTCCGGATGCTGCACAAGCCCATGCAGATGCCGTTCTCCGAGGCCCTGCTCGGCCGGGTGTTCGACGGATCGGGCCGCCCGCGCGACGGACGCGGCGAGGTCGATGCCGAGCGGGTGAGCACCGGCTCGCCGCCGGTCAACCCCATCAAGCGCCGCCGGCCGGACAAGATGGTCCACACCGGCATCCCGATGATCGATGTCTTCAACTCCCTGGTCGAATCACAGAAGCTGCCGATCTTTTCTGTCGCCGGGGAGCCGTACAACGAATTACTGGCCCGGATCGGCCTCCAGGCCGACGCGGAGATCATCATTCTCGGCGGCATGGGCCTGAGGCACGACGACTACCTCAAGTTCCGTCACACCTTCGAGGAGGGCGGCGTGCTCGGACGGGCAATCATGTTTGTCCACACCGCGGCCGATCCGGTGGTCGAGTGCCTGATGGTGCCAGACCTGTGCCTGGCGGTCGGCGAGCAGTTCGCATTGCAGGGCAAGCGGGTCCTGGTGTTGCTCACCGACATGACCGCGTTCTCGGACGCCCTCAAGGAGATCGCGATCATCATGGAGCAGATCCCGTCGAACCGCGGCTACCCCGGCGATCTCTACACGCAGCTTGCCAGGCGTTATGAGAAAGCGGTCGATTTCGACGGGGCCGGCTCGATGACCCTGCTGGCCTGCGTGACCATGCCCGGCGGCGACGTCACCCACCCGGTGCCAGACAACACGGGTTACATCACCGAGGGGCAGTTCTACCTGCGCAACGGGCGGATCGAACCCTTCGGCTCGCTCTCGCGACTCAAGCAGCAGGTCAACGGAAAGACCCGCGACGACCACCGGGCGATCATGGATGGCTGCATCCAGTTGTATGCCCTCTGCCGCGAGAGCCGGGAGAAACGGGACATGGGCTTCGAGATGTCGGACTGGGACAACAAGCTGCTCAAGTACGGACAGCTGCTCGAGGAGCGGATCATGGACCTGTCGGTCAACATGCCGCTTTTCGAGGCCCTGGACCGCTGCTGGGCGATTCTGGCCGAGTGCTTCGAACCGGCCGAGACCGGCATTCGCCGGACGATCATCGAGAAGCACTGGCCGAAGAGCGCGTCGTGAGATTTCGAGGACACCGGCGGGACGCCGATGCCGCGTGCACGGCACAGCGCCCCTGAGAACCGACGAGGAAACGGACAGAACCGTGGCCGCGAAGGTCAAACTCACCCGCCCCGAACTGAAGCGCTACCGAGATGCCCTGCATCGCTTTCAGCGCTATCTGCCCATGCTGAAGCTCAAGCAGCAGCAGCTGCAGATCGCCCAGCGCGACATCGCCCGCAAGCGGCGCGAGGCCGAGGCGGCGCTGCGGGCGGCGGAGGCCGAGTTCCGGAGGTTTGAGGGCGTGATGGCCGATCTGGCCGGCGTATCCGTGCGCAGACTGGCCGACCCGGTCGAGATCAGGACCTCGAGCATGAACGTGGCCGGGGTGTCTGTTCCTGTGTTCCAGGAGGTGGTTTTTGCTCCCATCTCGTACAGCCTGTTCGGCACGCCGCCGTGGGTGGACCAGGTGGTTGAAGGCTATCGCGAACTGAACCGCCGCACCGCACAGATGGACGTCTACGCCCGCCAATACGAGTTGCTCACCCGGGAGCTGACCCGGATCACCCAGCGCGTCAACCTCTTCGAGAAGGTGAAGATCCCGGAAGCCCAGGAGGCCATCCGGGTCATTCGGATCAAGCTGGGCGACGAGATGACCGCGGCCGTCGGCCGGGCCAAGATCGCCAAGAGCAAGCTGGCCGCGGGCATGGAACCCCTGGTCCTCGCCGAGGGCTCGGACGCGGGGCCGGTCGGCCGGAACGAGACCGATGGCCACGAGGAGGCGGGCGGATGATCGTTCCGATGGCCAAGGTGTTCGTTGCTTGCCGAGCTCGGGATCAGACTCGCGCGGTTGACGTCCTCGGCGATCTGGGCGTCATGCATCTGGTGCCGGTTGACCCGGCCAAGGCCGCCCCTAACGAGAAAACGCTGGGCGAGATCGCGGACATTGAGCGGGCCATCCGGATCGTGTCCGCGATCGCGCCGGCCGCCCCCCCACCACCCCTGTCGCCGCTCGACGCCGCCCGCGAAGTCCTGGCCATCCGGAATCAGGCCACCGACCGGCACAACCGACTTGCCGCCCTGGACCACCGGCTGCGGCAGATTGCCATCTGGGGCGATGTGCGGCTCGACCGAATCAAGTCGCTCCGAGCCGCCGGAGTCGACCTGCGCTTCTGCTCCGTGCCGACCCAGGATGTCGCCGCCATGGATGCCGAGGTCGTCCAGGTGTTCAGCGAGCTGCCAGGCAGGCGCTTCCTGGTCGGCGTCGCCAGCCGCGATAGCGAGATCCGGCTGCCTGAATCCGCCGAGGAGTACCCCCTGCCCGAACGAGATGCCCCGTCGATCCGGCAAGAGGCCGCGGAACTCGACGCCGCGGGCAGACAGGATGCCCTTCGCCTCGCCCACCTGGCTTGCCTGGCTGACTCGATGGGCCAGGCCGTACCCGAAATGCGGCTGCGTGCCGAGGTCGACGTCGCCCAGCGCAGCGCCCTGGACCGCGACCTGCTCTCCGCCCTTCAAGGGTGGGTTCCGGCGAAGGAAGCGTCCTCGCTGGCCGGCAAGCTCGCCCAATCAGGACTTGACGCGGCCGTCCAGATTCTCGAACCGGAGCCCGAAGAACACCCCCCCACCCTGATCCGCTCGCCCAAGTGGGCCGAACCGATCGAGGGTCTGTTCAAGATGCTCGGCACGGTGGCCGGCTATCGAGAGTTCGACGTCTCCGTGCCGTTCATGATTGCCCTGCCGCTCTTCTCGGCCATGCTCATCGCCGACGCCGGCTACGGGACCGTGCTGTTTCTTCTGCCACTGGTCTTCCGCGCGAAGCTCAAGTACCTTCTTGGCGCGTCCATGACTCATCTGCTCATCGTCATCGGCGCCGCCGCCATCGCCTGGGGACTGGTGATCTCCAGTTTCTTCGGCGTTGAACTCTACTCACCGCTGATACGCGTGGATCTGAGCGAGGAGTCGCGAACACTGATGATGCGGATCAGCTTCCTCATCGGGGCCGTGCACGTCAGCTTGGCCCAGTGGTGGCAGGCGGCACGGTTGTTCCCTGATCAACGCTTCCTCGGCAAGGTCGGCTGGGGTGTGTTCATCTGGGGCATCCTGGGCGTGGTCCAGATGTTCGTCCTGCGATCGCCTTTCGGCTGGGACACTGCCTATCCGTACCTGCTGCTCGCGGGCGGCACGCTTGCCGTTCTGTTCGACAACAGCCATCCCAACCCCCTGAAGCGTGTTCTGCTGGGCACTGCGAATGCCCCGTTGGCCATGCTGGGCACTTTCTCGGATGTCATCAGCTACGTCCGCCTGATGGCCGTGGGGCTGGCCGGCAGCGTCCTGGCGGTGAGCTTCAACAACCTGGTCGGCACCCTGGGCTTCTGGCCCCTGGTGGCCGTGGCCTGGCTGGCCGCCCACAGCCTCAATCTGGCCCTGTGCATGATCGCCCTGTTTGCCCACGGCGTACGGCTCAACGTACTGGAATTCTCAAACAACCTGGGGATGCAGTGGACCGGCTATCCCTACCGACCGTTCACCAAGAGCGCTGTTCAGGAGGACTGACCATGGTATCTGAGGCAATGAGTTTCCTGGCCCACACCAACTTCTCGGCAATCCTCGGTGCCGCGGAGCCGGCCCACGTGTTCGGCACGGTGGGCGTGGCCCTGGCCCTGGGTCTGGCGGCCATGGGCAGTGCACTTGGCATCGGGGCCGCCGGTCAGGCCGCCGCCGGGGCCTGGGGCAAGGAGGCTCGATCCGGCAAACCCTTGAGCTTCACCTACATCATCATGGTCGGCGCCCCGATCAGTCAGACGCTCTATGCCATGATCGTCATGAACCGGCTGGGGGCACTTCTCGAGGATGCCCCCGACTTGGCGGCGGCAAACGCCGGGCTTATGCTGGGTATCGGTCTGGCTACCGGTCTTGGCGAGATGTTCTCGGCCTGGATGCAGGGACAAATCGGAGCGGCTGGCGTGCGCGCCCTCAGCGACGGCGAGGGCAAGGGCTTTGCGTTCATTATCATCGCGTTGGGCATCGTCGAAACGGTGGGTATTTTCACCATGGTCTTCATGCTCGGCATGATCCCCGCGGCTCCCGCAGCAGCCGTCGTGAGCTGAGCCCCCGCCCCTTCCGCGAGCGTCGATCACCGGTCGGAGCCGCAGGACAGCCGCGCGGATAACCACCGGCAGGATGGGGAGCGAACAACCGTGCGACACCGGACATTCACTGCTGGGTCGACAGCCGCTCCCGCAGGAATGCCATCAACCGGCTCACCACGGCATCGTAGGTGAAGAGTTCCCGAACCGCCTCAGCCCGCACCGCACCATCCGCCGGTAAGGCCAACAGGTAGTCTTCGACAATGGACAGGAAAGGGTATGGATCACTGGCCTCCAGCAGGGCCAGTACCTTCTGGCGAAGCTGCCGGACCGGCGATGAGGCGACGGACATGCGGTATGGCTCACGCCTGAGCGGGCTTCGACAACTCGCCCCACAAGGCGACGTAGTATTGCAGGAATCGCATTACGTCCGCGGGGTCGGCGTTCCTGGTCTTGAAGCCCTGAGCCTCAATCAGCGCGTACCGGTCGTAACCGCTCTGGTTGAGCAGTCCGAACAGCTCACGATAGGGATATCCGCTGGTCAATTCGTTGATGTGCACCGACATGATCTTGTCGCGGAGCAGGTCGAAGTAGGGCTTGACCGAACCGTCCTTGAGGTCAGTGCCGTTGGAATTCCACGTCGCACCGACGTTAGGCCGGCCGGCGATATCCAGGATTCTCCGGATCCGCGGCGGGTGGGACGTCTCAGAACCATGAACCTCGAGCCAGATCTCGACACCCGCATCGGATGCCGCCTGCCCGCATGTGGCCAGAGCCTTGCCGATCTGGTCCAGGGTCTTCTCCTCGGGCACGCCCTTGGGAAGCCCGTTGGGCCGAACCTTGACCCCCTTGGCCCCGAGATCCTCGGCCAGGCCGATGAACTGCTTGGTCACCTCAATCTGCTTCGCCAGCCTGGCCGGATCGGGATCGTGGTACTCGCAGGTCGAGCCCAGGCTGCACAACACCACGCCGGAGTCGGTGAACCGCTTGCGGACATCGGCTCGCTCGGCTTTCGACAGCGCCGGCTCGACCCCGTGCTTGTGCGTGGTCCGCAGCTCGACGGCGGCCAGCTTCAACTTGCGGCATCGATCGATGATCGTCGGCAGATCCCAGTCCGGGGCAATGTTGTAGGTCACCAGCCCCAGCTTCATCTTCCGCGCGCTCACCGGCGGCGCGGCTGCTCCCACCTGGGCAAACGCCGCTCCTGTCGCGGTGCAACTCCCAGAGGCTCCGGCCAGCAGAACCACCGACCGCCCCAGCAGCTCCCGCCGATTCACCACTCTGCTCATGCCCGGCCTCCTTTGCCCGACCGTCCCGCTTCATCCGCGAATCAGGTCAACAGCCGCCGATGCAGCGAATCCAACTCGTCGCCCAAGGCGTGAGGCAGGCGGTCCCCGAACGTCGCGAAGTGCTCCCGAACGCTCTCGACTTCCTTGAGCCATTCCGACCGATCGACCCGGAGCAGTCCCTCAACCACCTTGGGCGACAGGTCCAGCCCGGTCATGTCCAGGCTGTCCGGCGTGGGCAGGTAGCCGATCGGCGACGCGATCGCTTCAGCCTGCCCGCGGCAGCGGTCCAGGATCCACTCCAACACCCGCAGGTTGTCGCCGTAGCCGGGCCAGAGAAACTCCCCTTCCTCATCTGTTCGGAACCAGTTCACGTGGAACACCTTCGGCGGCCGCCGCATCCGCTGGCCCATCTGGAGCCAGTGGCGGAAGTAGTCACCCATGTGGTAACCACAGAACGGCAGCATGGCCATCGGGTCACGGCGAACCTCGCCGATCTTCCCGTATTGGGCCGCGGTCCGCTCGGAAGCCATGCTCGCCCCCATGAATACACCGTGCTGCCAGCTGTAAGCCTGGTACACCAGCGGCGCCAGGCGAGCCCGCCGGCCGCCAAACACGATCGCCGAGATGGGCACGCCGTGGTGGTGCTCAATGCGGAAGCTGATCGAGGGACACTGTGTGACCGGGGCCGTGAACCGCGCGTTGGCATGGGCGCCGGGCACGGGCTTGCCCTTCTCGTCCACCGCGTCCGGCCGCCACGGGTCACCCCTCCAATCGATGCCCTGAGCCGGCGGCGGACCGTCGGCGCCTTCCCACCAGACCGTCTTGTTCTCGCGAAGCAGCACGTTGGTAAAGATCGTGTTCCGCCGTACTGTCGCGATGGCGTTCGGGTTGGTCGTCGAGTTCGTGCCCGGCGCAACGCCGAAGAAACCCGTCTCCGGATTCACGCCCCACAATTGGCCGTCCGTATCGATCCGCATCCAGGCGATATCATCCCCGACTGTCCAGATTCGATAGCCCTTGCGGGTCAGGCCCTCGGGCGGTACGAGCATGGCCAGGTTGGTCTTCCCGCAAGCGCTCGGGAAAGCGGCCGCCAGATACTCGATCCGCCCCGACGGGGCTTCGACACCCAGGATGAGCATGTGCTCCGCAAGCCAGCCCTCCTCACGGGCGAAATGGCTGCCCAGCCGCAGGGCCATGCACTTCTTGCTGAGCAGCACGTTCCCGCCGTACCCCGAGCCGACGCTCCAGATCGTGTTGTCCTCGGGAAAGTGCAGGATCAGCCGACGATCCGGGTTGCAGTCCGCCTTGCCGTGAAGGCATCGGGTAAACCGACCGTCCGTGCCCAACACCTCCAGAACCTCGCGCCCGCACCGCACCATGATGAGCATGTTGAGCACAACGTAGACGCTGTCCGTCAGTTCCACGCCCACCTTCGAGAATACCGAGCCGACCGGCCCGAGCGAGAACGGAATCACGTACATCGTCCGCCCGCGCATCGAGCCTCGGAAAATCTCTGCTGCCCGGCGATACCCCTCGCTTGGACTCATCCAGTTGTTGCTCGGGCCGGCGTTCTCCTTGTCCTTCGTGCAGATGTAGGTCAGGTGCTCCGTGCGCGCGACATCCGTCGGGGACGTGCGGTGGAAGTAGCAGCCCGGTAGCTTGTCCTGATTCAGCTCAATCAGTTCCCCGGTCGCCACCGCCTCGGCCCGGAGGGCATCACGCTGGGCGTCGCTCCCATCAATCCAGACAATCTTGTCCGGCTGGCAGAGGGCAGCACATTCCTGAATCCACTTCTCGAGTTCTGGGTGCTGAGTCATGGTCGGTAGATTAGCAGACTCAGGCGAGTTTGCAAACCGGCTCGGCGCCCATCCGGCAAGGCCCAAACAGGGCGCGGTCAGCTCGCTGGACAAGCCCGCCCGCCAGCAGCGCCAGGAAGATGTGAGCCGTGTCCACGGGTTGTCCGCTCATCGCCAGAACCGCCTGCCCGACAAGCGCGGCCGCGGCCGTAGTCGACGCGGTCCATCGCGGCACGCGGCGGGCAGCCCGGAAACTCAAGACCAGCGAACCTGCGAAGAGTCCGTACCAGGCCAGGCTGCTCAGGTAGGCCCCCAAGAGACTGTCCCATGGACGGTGGAAGGAAGTCGCCATCGGCAGCCATGAAGACATCACGGCGTGCTCGCCACCCGTCGGAAGCAGAACTGCGGCGGCGCCGCGACCCGCCAAACCGATCGCAACGACGAGTACCAGGCCGCGCAGCACGTTCGCTGGCTGCGGAAGCCGGCACCGGGATCGGGCAATCACCCGAGACCCGATGGCCGCTCCCAGTCCACAGAAGGCCCAGGCAATCAGGAGATCACGCGGATCGGCCACATGAGCCACCGTGAACAGCTGGAGCAACTCGATCACCGTGGCCAGGGCGAGCATCCGAGTCAACGCGTACCTTACGGCCGCCTCACGCAGGCGGCCCGCCTCACACCCGGCCAACACCAGAATCAGCGCCCCGAAACCGAAGGCCGAGGCCCCGATCAACTTGTCGACATTCTGCAGCGGAGTCAGCGGGTTGCTCGGACTGGCCGCAGCCGTCCAGGGCAGGGCCAGCGAGGACTGAGCCAACATGTGCAGCCGCCGCCCCAGGTGGCCCATGGTCGGATGCACGTCGAACGGCATCAGAGCCGCAACCGCCAACACAATCAGTGTTGCTGCCGCCGCGGCGCCGTACGGCTGGCTGCGCAAACCAAGGTACAGAGCTGCATGCTGATTGCGGATCACCCGCTGCACGGTCGGGGCCATACTCGCTCCGATGGCCGCTCCGCTCACGTTGCAGATCACGTCAAGCCAACTCGCCACTCGGTAGGCCAGCACCGTCTGACAGGCCTCGACCAGATAGCTCAGGCTCCCCGCCACAGCCATGGTTGCCGCATACTCAGCAAGCCGGATCGACCCTCGCCGCCGAACCATGAGCCGCAGGCAAACCCCCATCGGGACGTAGACCAGTACATTGGCAATGGCATCGCTGGGAATGAAGGGATGCCAGAGCAGCCCCCACCCAAACTGTCGACCGCGATCCACCTGGAACGGGGCAAGACTACCGTACAGAATGCCGAGAATACCGAGGAAGCAGAGCAGATAGACTGTGCGCCGGCGCAGAACCGCAGGCTTGCCACCCGTGAAATCCGCCACCCTGTGAACGCCACCACGATCGCCGCGATCATCGCCGCGCCACGCGTCGTTCAGGCTGGACCGTAGAAGTTCCGGTAACACGCCGTGCCCCTCCGGGTTCGCCCCCCACCCTGCAACGCAGGAGACCGGTCAACAGGCAAACCGTACGATTCACGCCCCCCCAGGGCAAACAAGAGGCTAGCATTGTACCGCGTGGACGACCATTCACCAAGGAAAAAGGCGTTCTTGCCTATTCCTGAAAAAACACTAACTCCTTCATAGAAAAGGAGTTAAATTACATCGAGGGCTTCCGATCCCCTGCCCATGCCCATCGCCGGCAACGACCCGCACAACCATCTCACCCGGGACCGGCGACCTCCCGGCGCGTGACCGCCCGCCGGCGCCAAACCAGGAAGAAACTGGGGATCAGCACCGGCCGTACGAAGAAGGTGTCGATCAGGATACCCACCGCCAGGGCCAAGCCGATCTGACGAAGGAGGGAAAGGCCGCCGACCGCCAAGGAGCCGAGCGTGGCGGCCATGATCAGACCGCAGTTGCTGATCACCGACCCGGTGTTGACGATGGCCCGGGCCGTGGCCTCGCGGACCTCCGCCCGCCGGGCCTCGCGCTGGAGACGCGACACCAGGAAGATGTTGTAGTCCTGCCCAACGGCCACCACGATCACGAACACGATCATGCAGACTTTCCAGTCCAGGCCGCTCTCTCCGAACAAGTGGACGAAACAGGCATCGCAAATGGTCAGCGTCGCGCCGTAAGTCAGCCAGGTCGCGAAGATCATGAACAAGGTCAGCGGCAGATCCCGGACCACGGCCACGACGATGAGACCAATCACAATCGTTGCCAGGCACATGACCCGCACCTGGTCGGCGCCGGAGATGGTCCGAACATCGATGATATAAGGTGTCAGCCCGGAAAGCGTCGCCGCCGCCGCCGACCCGGCCGCACCCAGCTCGTGGCCATACGCCAGCGCGATCGCCTGAACCTCCCCAATCAGCGCCATGGCTTCTCGCGAGAAGGGCCGGTGCTTGATCAGCACTTCGAACCTCAGCGCAGGGTTCTTCGGCGACTGATAGTATGGCTTGGCGGCGCGTTTGATCAGGCCGTCCACGACCGCGACCTGCCTGCCCCAGCCGCGAGAACCCAGGGGGGCGTCGAGGGAATAGACATCCTCAACACCAGGGAGACGCATGATCCTATCGCTGAGTTCACGGCATGTCTTCCCCAGAGCGTTACCTTCTGGCAAGGCTCTCTCGAATTCCAGCACGACCTGGGTCGGAAACAGCTGGCCGGGCGCAAAGTGCTTCTCCAGCAACCTGAAGCCACGTTCCGATGAAGAACCCAGGGGCAGCTCGGAAAGCGAGTCGTAACGAAGCTCGATCCATGGGGCCTTCAGTGCGGGAAGGCCGAGAACCACCACGCCCAGGACAAGGATGGCTGCAGGGGCGCGGCCGACGTACCCGGCCAGGATCGGCCAGACCGTCCTCTGGCCCAGGCTCGGCGGAGCCTTCATCCCAACCGGCCAGAACAACGCTCTGCCCAGCAGCCGGGCGACGGCGGGAGAGAGAGTCAACGCGGCGAGCAGGGCGACGACCAGCACCGGGGCCAGGACCTTGCCCACGTTCTTGGTGGGAATGAGGTCGGAGGCGATCATCATGCTGAGCCCGCAAATCGTCGTCGCGGCGCTGGCGATAATGGCCGGGCTGGTGCACCGGGTCGCTTCCACGGCAGCGGCATTGAGGTCCGGCGTCTCCACGACCAGCTCCCGGTACCCGGCAATCCAGAACAGTGCGTAGTCAACACCCGCGCCGAACAGGAGAACCACTGCGAACAGTCGCTCGATGTCGGTGACCTGCCATCCCCCACGGACCAGTAGGCTCAGCAGAACGAAGGCCAGAAAGACGCTGGTGCCGATCGAGGCCAGGGGCACAAAAGCCCCTACCGGCGAACGATACACCACGACCAGAATGACCAGCACGGCGGTGATGGTGACCAAAGTGGTGTGATGCATGGCTTTTCGGGTCGCGGCGGCATAATCGCGCCCGATCGCGGCGACGCCGGTGAACTCCAGCTGCAGGCCTGCCGGACACCCCGAAGCCGCCAGCGTCTCGATCTTGCGAACCTCGACAGCCGAGGCGTCGCTGATGAAGCCGGTCTTGAGGTTGGCCACGACCATGGCGACCTGCCTGTCCTCGCTGACCAATCTGAGGTTGAAGAAGGGCATCGCGGGCGACAGAACCACGCCACCGGTCGCCTTCCCGATCTCGATGGCCAATGAACCGAGCCAGGTGAAATCCTCGGACGTCAAACCGGCTCCACGGTGGGCCACGACAATCGTGCTGCTGCGGGCGGCCAACTCCGGAAACGCTTGGCGGAGAATATCCACGGCCTTGTTCTGCGGCGAACCCTCAGGTAAAAACGAACCGAGATCGCTCGGCGGCAACGGCTCGGTGAACATGACCCAGCAGACGCCGGCCGCCAGCACCGCCATCCAGACGAAGACGAGAATCCATGATCTGCGGGCAATCCACCGCCCAAGAAGGTCAACCATAGGACGACTTTGTAGCCGGTCCCGGTTCACTCGACAAGGCAAGGGATCACTGCTTGCCTGGTGAGCATCCCCGCGGTAGGCTGCAACCTGGTCCAACAGACACTCACGAGGAGCGAGCGATCCATGAACGGACGCGATCGTGTTCTGGCAATGATCGAGGCCCGAACGACGGACTCACTCCCTCTGATGCCGATCACCATGATGTTCGCCGCGGACCGGATCGGAGTCGAGTACGGGCGATACGCAACCGACCACCGCATTCTGGTCGAGGGCCAAATCCGCACCGCTGAAGCATTCGACTTCGACCATGTCTCGTGCATCTCCGACCCGACCCGCGAGGCGGCGGACTGCGGAGCCAGGATCGAGTTCTTCGCTGATCAGCCACCGGCTATCGTCGAGCAGGATGCCCGCCTGGCGAACAAGGCTGATCTGGTGCATCTCCACATGCCCGACCCGCTGGGCGGCGGCCGAATGCACGATCGCGTCAAGGCTGCGGCACTGTTCCGGGAGCGTGTGGGCGGGACCAAACTGATCGAGGGCTGGATCGAAGGGCCCATCGCAGAGGCCGCCGACCTGCGCGGGCTGAACACGCTGATGTTGGATCTCGTCGATGATCCGGACTTTGTGCGCGACCTTTTCGCCTTCGCGGTGGAGATGGCGCTGCAATTCGCCAAGGCGCAAATTGAAGCTGGAGTGGAACTGATGGGCGTCGGTGATGCGGCCGCATCCCTGGTCGGTCCGCGACTCTACCAGGAGCTGGTCTGGCCATACGAGAAACAACTCGTCGACGGTCTCCATGCCCTGGGAACTGACGTCCGGCTTCACATCTGCGGCAAGACGCGACAGATTGCCGCCCCCATGGGCACGCTGGGCTGCGAAATCGTGGATCTGGACTCGATGACGCCCCTTTCCGAAGCCAGAACGGCAATGGGATCGGATCAGCTGCTCCTAGGCAACATCAACCCCGTGACCATTCTCCGCAACGGCACCCCCGAGGAGGTGCGGACCGCGATCGCGGCTTGCCACCGGGAAGCCGCTCCGCGGTACATCGTCGGGGCGGGCTGTGAGGTTCCGCGGGGGACGCCGGACGCCAATCTGCGTGCCCTGTGCGCCTATGCTCGAGAGCATCGCCCGTAGGTGGCCCAAGGCGGCCGATACAATCGGTTATATGCTTGACAGAGGGCTGCTGAGAAGTCAACATGAAGTAGACCGCTCGGCGGCAGCCGCCGCCCGCACGGGCCGGGCGGGATTCGGCCCAATCGCCGCGGTCGGCAAATCGAGGAAATCGCCGCGAAGGCAGGGAGGAGGAGGTATCCGTCCGCATTTGAATCCACCGGTGTCTTTTGTATAAGATGGTTTGTCGGGGAGTGCCGGCGTGTCGGAGGACTGTGTTCGTGCACGCCACGCGGGCCCACCCGGCTCGGTAGGGTTTTCATTTGGCCTGTTTTGGCAGGAGGAGAGTCATGAGAGGTCTAGCGATTGTCGTCTGCGCTTTGGCTGCGGCCGTACCTGTGCTCGGTGCGGAACTCGTCGTCAACCCGGGCTTCGAAAGCGGCGATCTGGCGCCGTGGGTCCAGTGGGGACCGGGCTGGGGCGGCTCCGGTCCGGTCGCGGTCCAGTCTGTCACCGTCTACGAGGGCTCGTACGCTGCGGAAATCCCGCTGAACACCAACGAGGGCAGCTACGGCTTCAAGCAGCTGGTGGATGTCCCCTCCAATACCCCGCTGACCTTCAGCTGTTACGTCAACGCCCCGAATCCCGGCACGAACTGGGCCGAAGTCCTGCTCTTCCCCGACGCGGTCGTTGACGACAACAACATCGACAGCGGCGATCTCTCCAAGCCGTTCATGATCTGGAAACGCGATTCGTGGACCGGCGTGCCCGGCCTGCCGGGCGGCACGTTGCCGACAGTCGATGCGCTCGGCGATGAAGGCTGGGAGAAGGTCACAGGCACGATCAGCTCCTCGACCGGCACCGTGACGATCGCATTCAAATGGGGTGGCTTTGTGACCGGCAGCATGTTGGTCGATGGCGTGTCGCTGACACCGGAGCCGGCTTCGCTGCTCATTCTGCTGGCCGGTCTACCCCTGCTGGGTCGCAGCCGCCGCTGAGACGACAGAGGCCGGCATCGCGGACGCCATCTTGGCGGGCTGAGATCAGACGCACCAGGTCAGTCAGGCCGGTCAAGCGAGACCGTTCCAGGACACACGAAGGCCATGGGGACTTGCCAGCGTCCCCGTGGCCTTTTCCTATGGGCGCCGGAGAATGCAGTCCCTATCGTTGATAGATGGGCAGGTAGTGATATTTGACCGACAGACTCAGAATCGCCATCGAGGTCGCATACACGCGGCCGGCGTCTCGCTCCTCACCCTGGCGTGCATCCCAGGATCCCGCGTGCTCGCCGTCCTTCTCCTGATGGCGAAGCAGAATCGACTGTACGACCTCGCGGGCATGCTCCGCGTACTGGTCGCCGCGCTGGTACATACCCTGAGCGTAATAGTAGGTCCCGTATAGAAACCACTCGGTCTCCCACGTAGGCTTGAACTCCATCAGCCAGTCCGCCGAGCCCTTGACCGTCGGATCCTCGTAGAACCCACAGACCTGCAACGACAGCAGCCCGGCCGCGCCCATCGCGTACTTGTGGTCACCGCCGCCGGGCTGGTAGCCGAAGGAGGCGGGAGCCACCGCCCGGGTATCAGCCCGCGGAGACAGAGCCCGGTAGCTGCGCCGGATGTAGTCGGCCGCCAGGTCAATCGCCTCCTTGGGGATGACAATCCCGGCATTGCGGGCCGATCGCAAGGCCATTACCTGCCATACGGTCACCGACAGATCGGAATCGTTGCTGTCCGGCTCATAGCGCCAACCCCCGCGAAAGCGGGGCTCCTTGCGAACGTTCTGCGAGCGGAGAATCAACTCGATCGCGGGCAGCAGCCGGGCACGAATCTGGCTGTCCTGCGCGCGATCCACGCCCATGCCCAACATCTCCGCGAGCATGAGACTGGTGATCCCGTGGCCATACATCCGCGAGTGATCACCCTCGCCGAAGTACCCGTCCTTGCGCTGACGCCGCGCATCCAGCACGCACACCAACGCCTTGCGGAGCGCCTGACCCTCCGGAGTCTCATCGGTCGGGCTGTGGCCGAGCGAAGCGATCGCCATGGCCGCCAGCGAGGTCAGTGCCGTGCTGTTGCGGCCGATCCCCGCGTCGCGCTTGCGGTTGCGGCTCTCCTTGTCGATCGAGCCGTCCTCCCCCTGCTGGCGGATGAGGTAGGTAACGGCCTTCTCCAGGGCCCGGTCCGTCTCGTCCTTGCGGAACGGATCCAGAGCCGACCGCGTGGCCGGAACGGATTCCTCGCCGGGAACGGCCACGCAGAGCCATGCGAACCATCCGACAGCCAGCCATCTTGCGAGTGCCCACGTCATTTGGCGTTGTCCTTGGCCTTTTCGGCAATGGTCTGGAAGTAAGTCTCCACCATGTCGCGGTAGTCGTCGGCGACCTTCTCCCGCCGTCCGGCCATCAGATCCTGGGCCAGCTTCGGCGGCAGCTTGCCCCAGGTTTCGCCCGAGGCCGACCTGGCCGCCGCGGGCAGCGCGCCGCTCTCACCGCCGGCCACGGCGCCGAGGTCAGCCCCACTCCTGCTGTCCGGGGAGTCTCCCTCACTTCGGGGTGTACGGGCCACGGCCGTCCGGCCGCCGGTCCGCGCCTGGCGCATGGCCCGGGCACTTGCGGTGGCAGCGTTTCTTGCCAGAGCCGCGGCGTCGGAGGCCGCACGGCGAGCCTGCTCCGCCGTCTGCCCGCGGCTGTTCGAGGGCGCGGCAAGCGCCTGATCCAGCTGGGCCATCGCCCGGGCGAGTGATTCCGCGGCGCTTTGCGGCAAAGCAGTCTCGCTTGCCGCCCCGGTACTCTGAGCCGCCTGCTCGCCGCTCTCGGCCGCGGCGTCGAGTTGAGCCAGGTGCGAGTCGATCGCCCTGCGAGCCTCCTGTACGCTTCGGGCGGCCTGGCCGGCACCCTTGGTCCTGAGCGCCGACGTCGCGGCAGGCAGCTCGTGCCTGGTAATTCCCTCCACGCCCTCGGCCAGGCTTTCCAGAACCTCATCCGTGATCGCATCGCCGACTCGCTCCTCAAGTCGCGCAGCTCGTTCCAGCGCCGCGGAGGCCGCATTGAGGTTGCGGCCGACCGGATCCTGGCTGGCATGCAGGTCACCCGGCGGAGCGACCCGCTGAGCAGCCTCCTGGGCAATCTGCCGTGCGTCCTGAGCCATCGCCCGCAGGCCTTCCGCGACGACGGAGGCTCCCTCCGCGGATTGTCTCGCACCCTCGGCTTGAGCCTGATCCTCCTGCCCCGCTCTCTGGGCCTCCTTTGCCGCCCGTCGACCGATCTCGGCAAAGGCCTTGACGCCCTCCGCCGCTCCGGCAAGCTCGGTGGCAGTGGCCTTGGCCCGCCCAGCCAGATCCTCGATCGACTCGGAGGATACGGCGGCGGCCTTCTCCGACGCTGCCGCCACACGCCGCTCGGCGCTGTCCAGACGCTCCTTGGACCCCACTCGACCTTGCTCCGCGTGTCTTCGGACGGACTTCAGATCGTTGGCGGCGATCTCCTGGCTTCGCCTGCCGATCTGGGCCAGGCGCTCACTCAAGGCGTTGCGGCGGTTGTTCTCCTCGCCGAGCGGTGGAGCAAGACGTTCCGCGACCTGCCTCTCCTTGTCCGATGCCTGCACCAGCTCGGCGCGAGCCTCCTCCAGCGATTCCCTTGCGACCGCGGCCAAGGCCCTGCGCATCTCGTCGCTGCGACCTAGTTCCTGAGCTATGGCCGCCATCTGGTCGCCAGGCTCCAACCGAGCCAGGGCGGCCATCCGCTCGGTGGCCGCAAACTGGGATTCGAGCGATTCCTCCAAACCGAGCTCCCGTTCCACCCGGCGCAGCGCCGCTCGGGAATCGGCCACGTCACCACCCGACTCGAGAGCCTTCCGGTGCTCGCCGAGCTGCCGAAGGACATCCGCCAGATTGCCCTCCCGATCGGCGGCCGACGCAAGGTTGCTGACTTGCTGCTCGCGTTCGGCGGGCGCGGCGGCCCGCTCAAACGCCCGATCCGCCTCATCACGCGGCTGTTCCAGCATCGCTACGGCGTCATCGTCATCTCGGGCCCGCTCGCGGCCCTCTGCCTTGGTGGCGTCCTGGAGATTCGCGTCCCGCCGCAAGGCATCCTGAAGGTCGCGCACACCCTCACTCACCTTGTTCTGGCTGGCCTGCAGGCCGGTTAATTCCCGAGACGCCTCCTGCGGGCTCTTGCTCGCCAGACCCGCCGCGGTGTCAAGCGCCGCCTGCCGCACCCGCTCCGCCTGGTCAGCCAGGCCGGCCGTCATCTCACCCAGCGACGGGGCGTGAGCGGCGATCACTTGGCGGGCCTGCGCCAATCGTTCCTGGATCGAGTCCTTCGTCTCGGCTGCCTCTCGGGCCACGCGATCCAGCTTGTCCGTCACCCGAACCACCGGCTCGGGCATTCGCCGGCGACGATGCATCTGCTCGCGGCTCTCTCGCCACGAAGCGCTGTCCCGGTTCCTGTACAACCGCTCCCGGGGCCAACCGCGGATGCCCGCCGACTCCAGCCGGTCGGCAACCCCGAACATGTGGTTCGCAAAATCGCTGTTCTCGGGCTGCTTCGTGTGCGTCGTCGGCGACGATGACTCCCATCGTTCGTGATTCCGCACTTCATCAAGAGCCGCGGCCAGCTCGGCAACGCCATGGCCCGCGTCGAGCGTTTTGAACGCCCCGTTCACGGCGGTGAGAGACTTGTGAGCCGCGTCGTCCTCAATGGGGCGGGTCCGGATCGCCTTGAGGGCCCGATGCGTGAGGTCCAGGTCAGACACGAAGGCCGGGTCGTGGTCCGGGCGGGCTTCCTCCAGCCTGGCCCGATCTGAGTAGAGCTCCAACACGGTTCTCCATAGCCGGTCCCGGGCCGCCTCGAGTTCCTTGAGCCGCCTGATGTCGTCTGGCATGTCTCCCGGCTTGTCGCCCTGCACCTGACGCCTGGCGATGTTGCGGCTCTGCTCAGCCGCTTCACGCGTCCGCTCGGTCAGTTCATTGAGAAGTGGTTCCATGGCGGGGAGCTTGCCCTCGAGTCGTCGACGCTGGCCATCCGCTTGTCCGGCCTCATCGGCAATGTACCCGCCCCACTCGGTCCGAGCTTCGACCAGCTGTCTGAGGACCCCACCGGACTCCGGCTTCGTCTTGGCGTCCTGCGATTCCTCGAGTCGTTTGGCGAGCCCCTCACGAGTGGTACGCAGGCGAGTCGCCAGCTGTCGACTGATCTCGGCTGGGCGACCAGTGTAGCGGCTCGCAAGATCGGCGAAGCGCGTCTCAACCTGCTTCATCTGCTCGAGGGCAGTCTGCTGGCGGCGAGTCCAGCGCGCGACCGGCGCATCCGGCAGTCTCAGGATCGCGCCGGTCCGCTCCTGGTCCCGCTGGAGCTCGATGAGGTCCTGCATGGCCAGGCCGACTTCATCACTGACCAGCAGTTCCGAGAAGATCTCGCGGGCCTCTCGGGCGTCTTGCTCGACCCGGCCGATCATCTCCGCAGCCTGACGGAAGGCCTGCCTCGTCTTGCCGGTATCGCCCGGAGACAGCGATGACTCCACTCGTTCCACCGCACCCTGGGCGGACTCACGCTGAATGCGGGCCACCACCATGCCGATGGCCGCCAGCTCCCAGCCGTCCGCCCCGCCACCGGACGCCCGAGCCGCATCGGCGAGGGCTGCCTGGAGCGAACTCGCTTCCCGGCCGAGCCGACCGGCAACCGCTCGCAGCTTGTCGACACTCGCACCCAGGCTCGCCACGTCAGCAGGACTGACCCGCCCGGCAACATCCTCGGCGGTGACTTTGGCCTCCACAGCGAACTTCTCGAACTGGGTGAGCAGTTCGAGCACCCCCCGCCTGGCCGCGATTGGCTGGAGATCGGCCGGCGAGAACCCAGGGGAGGCGATCATGATCCTGACCGGCAACGACTCGGCTACACTGCCTTTAAGATCGGCAACCGCCAACCGAGTCGTCAGCCGATCGCCCGGCTTGAGATCCAGCGGCGCCAGGTCCCAGTCCTTCCGGAGACTCGTCGTTGCAGCCGACCCGGAAGGCAGCGTGGTTGCCACGGGAAATGACGATTCCTGCCACGTGCCCTCGTTGACCATGACCAGTTGCCACACACGCGCGAGCCCGACGTCATCGCTGGCCACGCCCGCCAGCCGGACGATCTCGTTGGGCGGGACCAGCAAGTCCTTGACGGGTTCCGTCAACCGAACCGTGGGCCGCTCATCGGGCAAAGGCTTGATTTCATATCTCGGACTGAACTTGCCGCTGTCGAAACCGGTGCCGGCCGCCATCAGCGTGACCTTGTATTCGCCGGCGGCCTGAATCGGGATCGCGGCCGCCAGCTTCTGAGGCTCGACACGTTCCACCGGCACACGCGTGAACTGCCCGCCCTGCTCCATCTCGATGGCCGCCTGGCTCACGGGCTGATCGATGTGCAGGACCAGGCGGGCAGTGCTCCCGGCATAGGCCGTCAGATCGCCGCGCTTTTGGGCATTCTCCGAACGCGGCGCCCGTGCCATGTAAGCCGGATGCTCATAGGTCACATCGAAAGCGGTGACGTATGGCCGCAGGCGTGACCGGATGGTGTGCCGTTGGGTGATCGCGTCGCCGGCCCGCACGCGGTAGGAGATCGCGTTCTCATCCGTCTGAAGCGTAACCTGATACTGGAGCGGCCGATCGGCCGACGGCATGGACACGAACTCGGCTCTTCGCCCCCCGCGAGCCATCTCCAGCGTCACCTCGGCCGGGGCGGGCCCCGAACAGGCCACACGGATCGGCACGCTGTCACCCTGCGGCACCAGGGCGTCCGCGGGGGACGGTTCCAGAATCGAGAGCCGAGTCGACGAGACCCTCTCGATGTCTGCCATCGGAAACAGTGTTCGAGCCACCAGTCGGCCGAAACGAATGTCCTTGTTCGTCAAGAGCCCGACGAAGACCACCAGACTCACCGTCGCGAGCAGGACCCATCCCCGAACGAGACGAGGAGGCAGAAGGACCCGCGGATTGACGGTGCTCATCCGGCCAGCCACCGAGACCTGGAGCATGGCCCGGAATTCGGATGAATCCAACTCCGCCGCCGAGTCCGCACTTCCCAGTTCCACCGCGGAAAGGAGGTCTTCACGTAAATCGGGCCGCAGCCCTTCGACGAACACCGCCAATTGGCCCAGGCTTGGCGCCTGGAACGTCGGCCGAATCCAGTAGAACCACGCGGCGAGGGCCACGACCAGGTAGACGCCGGTGCTCAGGCCCCAGCGGGCCTGATCGGACAGTATCAGGTATCGGTCAATCGCCGCCCCGGCGGTCAATGCGGCAACAAGAGCCAGAAGGCTTGCGGATAAACCCCGCCGCCGCACCAACACCCGTCGCCGGGCGGCGAGGGCATCGAGCCTTTCCTGCGTGACCTCGTCAAGCGGTATCTGCATGACAGCACCTGCTAGATCAAGCCAACTCGCTTGCGCACCACCCACTCCAGCGTCAGGAGGAGGATGATCGGGGCGAAGAACCAGTAACTCTGGGCCAGCCGGGTCTCGCTGACCACCGTGCGGCCCGCGCTGAGCGGCTTGAGCAAGCCGGCTAACCGGCCCACTTCTTCCTCACGGAGGTAAGTACCGCCGGATGTGGCCGCCATCGCCCTGAGCAACTCCTCGTCACTGCTCAGGCGGGCCGTTTCAGCACCCTGGCGGGTCTCGACGGCGAATGTCGTTCGTGCCTTGGTCTCCAATTCGGAGAAGCCCTCGATCGAAACGCCCACTTCGTATTCGCCTTCGTCCAAAGCGGGAGTCGCCGCACGATACCGGCCGATCCGGCTGGTATCGGGTTCCAGGGGTATGGCCGCCACTCTGACCCCCGCGCGGTAGATGGCCGCTTCGCCACGAGCGCCGGCCAGGGGCTTGCCCTCCCGGTCAGAGAGCTGAACACGAATGCGTGCGGACTCGCCGGCCTGGTAGGCGGGACCACCTGCATCGAGGGCCAGGAAACGATCTTTGACGGCGAACGGAGCCTCCATGAGCCAGTTGACGATCTGGTTCCAGTATCGCGTCTGGTACCGGTCTGCCACCTCATATCGCCACCGCCAAGTCTCATCCGAGGCACAGTAAAGGACGTGGCCGGCGCCCACTTGGCGGTGCACGAGAAACGGAACTCGGCGCTCATCGCGGCAGACGGCTTCGGCCAGCACCTCGGTACCCTCGAGAGCCCGGACCGGCGCGATCCAGTGCGGTGCGGGCAGAATGGGCCACAACGCGGCGTTCACACCCGAATCGTTCTCCAACCGCAGGGCAGCCGAGAGGCGACCCGGAGCGGCGAGTTCAAGGTGATCCGGAAGCGAACGCCCGAAACTGTCCGCGGGACCGACCGGGATCAACCGCCCGAGCACTGTCCGCTCATACTCCCTCAGGTGTCCTCGCTGTCCATCGATCAGAACCAGCCCCCCGCCGTGCTTCTCCACGAAGTCACGAATCCACTCGAGCTCCTCGCCCCGAAGTGCCCCTGGCGGCAGTTCCCCCAGGATGATCAGCCCGTAGGCCATCAGCGATTCACGATCCGGAGGAAACCGGCCGGGACCGTCAACTCTGCTCCACGTGGGACCCTGGGCTCCGACGTCCTGAATCAGGGGATCGATCCGCCACTGCCGATCACGATCGAACAGGTCCCGAATGTACCGCGTCTCCCAGCGCGGCCGCCCGTCCAGCAGGAGTATCCGCCGACCCTGCCGGGTGACCATGAATCGCAGTTCGGACGAGTTGTTGTCGCGCCGGCATTCACCGTCAACCGGTGACACGACTACCTGAAGCCCGACCGGTTCCGACAGCGTCTGCACGTCGGCATGAACGACCGCGTTCCTGGTAGCCGTCGCCTCCTTGGCCGCGAAGTCGAAATCGATCCGGCGTACGCCGCTGCCGTCGGTCTGCAGCTCCTGTTTCCAGACCTCGCGTCCCCGGTTCGAGATGGTCACCACAAACGAGCGGCCGGGAGCCATGGCATCCCGCAGATGGATCTGACCCTTCACGCGATCATCCGCGTAGACCGATTGTGGGGCCTGAACCTCCGCTAACGCGAGATCGGGCGGCTCGAAAGGACTTCCCAGGCCGACCACGTGAACGGGAACGCCGCGGACCCCCAGAAACCGGGCCAGCTCCAGCGGCGACCCACCATCATTGTGCCGGCCGTCGGACAGAAGCACGACGGCCGTTCGATCGGCCCCCTCGCCCACAGAACTCCGAATGCCGTCAGCCAAGTCGGTCACACGGGAGTCGGGCGTGCCCGGAAGCACATCCGGCATCCGAGTCGGCATGCTTGAATCCCATACTCGTCTTGCCTCCGAGCCCGCGAGGGTCATGATGTCGACCTGATGAGTCTCGCTGAGTTGAGCCACGAGTCCTCGCTCCGTGTCGAGAACGAGCGATTCTGCCCGTTTCCACCTCGTCTGAACAGAGACCTCGTCCAACACCTTGCGCAGCTTCGGATCGCCGGACTTGACGACGCCATCGGCATAGGCGGCGAATGCGGCGGCGAATCGCTCCTCCCAGCGACCAAGCATGTCGGCCACCTGGGTGAGTCTCGACACGTCGGCGGTGCGATCGTTCGCTGCCGGCTCGCGCGGCAGGCGGTGCACCGTTTCGAGGATCTCGCGATCGAACTCCTGCCGCAAGCCGGCCAGTGTTGACGCCCCGTCCTGGCCGGGCTGCTCCCAGCTCGACAGGAAGAGTCCGGGGATGGGCCATTCCTTCTTGCCATCCGGCCGATCCCAGCCAACGCAGACGAAGTCCTCACCACTACCTTCCTTGTGCAGGGCCTCGATATAGTAGCTCCGCCCCGCTTCGAGCCGGACGGGCGCGGATCTCTGGGATGGCATTACTTCCCATTGATGGTACGGGGTGAAGCCATCGACTCGAGCAATGGTCTTCTTCCTGGAATGATCCCGATCCGGGCTCAGCGAGAGCATGGAGTCGTCATCGCTGTTGATCCTGAAGGTATACGCGCCCCCCAGCGGCGGACAGATGAAACCCCGGACCCGGGTTCCGTAGTTGTCGCCGCGGTTCGGCCGGCTCTCGAAAAGGTCGCGGCTCTCCTTCTGATCGGGAGCCTGCTTGAACTTGGGGCTGCCGGTGAGATCGTCGAGCTTCGCCCCGGGAACACCCTCGAAGTACTCGACGGTCACGCTTCCCCGCGGCGCATCGAGCGGCGGCAGGTGAGAGGTGTCCAGCCCGGCGAGCTGCCCGGCAGCCTTCTCGAGCTGAGCCTGCAAGCGTTTCAGCCGCTCCTCGCGGCCGAGGCTCATGAGCGGCCCGCCCCGCCCCATGGCGATCTGGCGAGCCTCGCTGAGAAGCCGGCCCATGTCCAGCAAGCCAAGATCGATCCTGTCCGTCGAGGCGTCACCACGCGAAGCGGCGATCAGCAGCTTGCGGCCGGTGTCAAGGTGCTCGTCGTTGAGCCCCATGCTCTGCGAGCCATCCACGAAGACCAAGACCCGCCCCAGTTGGCCCTCCTGCCAGCGATGGGTCAACACCGGGCCGGTCAGGCACACAACCACCGCGAACACCGTGAACGCGCGGATCAGGGGCAGCAGGAGCCTGACCCAGCCCCGAGCCTGCGTTTGCAAATCGCGGCGATACCAGTGCCAGGCCAGCAGGGCGGCACCCAGACCGAGCGCTGCGCCCTGCCAGGCCGTCAGAATCCCGGCGAAGTCAAGACGCAGGCTCATGTGGTCCTCCTTGCGAACCACTGCTCCAGCAGCATCTCCACCGCCAGGAGGGCCAGCACCGCACCGAACAAATAGCGCCACACCTCCCGCCCATGCCGGCGACGACTCTGCAAGGTCGCGTATTCGTCAAGGGTAGCAGCCACATCCGCGCCGAGTGTGGCCCCGACGCCGGCCAGTTCACGCTCGTCCAGCATACGGAGGTCAGACTCTTCGCGCGGCGCGTTGACGGCGAAGTGCGTTGCCGCGATTCCCTCGCCTGAAAAGGTGTAGAGTCCGGGGTGCCAGGCCGGGCCAAAGACGGCCACGGCGCGAGGGCCATGCGCGGTGGCGGTGATGCTTTGACTGCCACCGTCCGGCAAGGTCACCTTCACCCTGGCACCCTCGCGTTCGGGTGGCAGCAAGAGGACCAGCTCGCCGCCCGACTCGACGTTGGTCGGCGGGTAAATGGTGGATGCAAGATAGGTGACGAGCTGCTGCGTGAGCGGGACGTATGCCGGGCGCATTGGCATGTTGCTCCAATCGGCATCGCAGGCCGTCGCGCAGAAGATGACCCGCCCCTCGCCCAGCCGCCGCTCGATCAGCAGAGGATCGCCGTTGGCCAGCCGGGCAAGCACGGTCATGGAGTCACCCGCGGTCTTCAGGGCCCCGGCATCCTCCGGCGGCAACCACATCCAGACTTCCGCCCCGGCGATGGTGCCGTTCTCGGGGTTGTTGAACAGAACCATCGCCTCATGCTCGAAGTGATCCGCCGCGATGGAGGTCTGCATCTCGCGGTCGGTCCGACTGCCAGTCGGCGGCCGCAGCCGCAGTGGCATGAGCCCGTCGCCGGCCTTTGCCAGGGCGGCATTGAACCACCCCACGTCGGTCTTCGAGCCGGAGAAGAACAGGAGTCCTCCTCCCAATCGTACGAACTCCTCGAGCAGGCTTGTCTGCTCGGCGGTCAGCGTGGCCACGTTCGCCAGCACCACGACGCGCGTGTCGGCCAGGGCCTTCTGATCGAGTTGACCAGGTTCCAGAACCCGGGCACGAACCAGGTCCGACAGCCGGCCGGATCCAGCGAAGGGCTGGAGGGCGATTTCGAGGTAGTCCGTCTCGCCGCCCAGGGGTTCAGGGCTGGGCTCGCCGTTGATCAGAAGCACCGGGATGCGGCTCCAGACCCGGAGGGACGCCAGCATCGAGTTGTCGGCCAGGATCGCATCCGGATCAACCGCGACTTCGACGTAGTGTGATCCGGCCGTCTCGAACATCTGCGAGAACATGACCTGGGCCTGTTCACCGGATCCCACGGCAATCTCGGTGGTCTCGCTCTCGCGGCCGTCCACTTTGAGGTGAACGCGCAATCCGCTGCGGGCGCTCCGTCCGTCGTTGCGGACGGTCGCGGTGATACGGGTTCTCTGCCCCACTCCGATCGCCAGACGCGAGAAGCTCAAGGCGCCGACCGAGACGTTGTCCACCGGTTCGCCGCCGCAGCGCAGGAGGGTGACTTGAGGCTTGACCGGCATGGCCTGGAGACCCGCGGCGCAGCGTCGGAGCTCGGCGGTCTCGGCCTCGCCCCAGCTGACCCGCTGGAAGTCGCTGACCACCACCAGCTCGCGGTCGGCGTGACCCATCTCGCGGAACCGCCCCGCTGCAAACTCGATTGCAGCGGCAGGCCGTGCCCTGGCGAAGCCCTCGGGCGCGTCCGCCAGCCGCTTTCGCAGGCCTGCGAGGTCGGCGGTCGCCTTGGCGAAGACGGGATGTCCGCCTCCGGCCACGGGTACCACACCGGCGTCGGAGCCGCGCGGCAGGCCGGCCAGGATCGCGTCTGTCGCGCGCTTTGCCCTGGCCAGGTTCGACTGGTTCCCGCTGCCAGCCTCCATCGAGTAGCTGTTGTCCAGCACCACCACCGCGGAGCGCATGGCGTCGCCGGGCAGGGCCTCCCATCCGGTGAGCACCGGCCGGGCCATGAACAAGGCGATTGCGGCCGGGATCGCCATGCGGACCAGGAGCAGCAGGAGTTGCTCGATCCGTACTCTCCGGCGATTCGTTCTGACGACCGATTCGAGGAGGTGCATGGCCCCCCAGTGCACGACCCGGTATCGGCTGCGGTTGCGCAGATGGATGATCAGCGGGATGAGGGCCGCTGCGGCCCCGAGAGCCATGATGGGAACGAGGAAGCTCATCCTCTCCTCTTCCTGAAGGCCAGGTACTCGGCGAGGGCCTCGGCGTAGGGCCGGTCGGTGGCGATCGGCAGCAGATCGATGGCGTGCCGCCGGCAGCCGCGGGTCAGCGTGTCCTGGTACTCCTCGAGCTTCTGGATGTATGCGGCCCGCAGCGTGGCGGGATCGACCGTGTGGTTCCGGCCGGCCGCCTCCAGGCACTCGAACCGCGTCCACCTGGTGAACGGGAACTCGAGTTCATCCCGATGCCACAGTTGCAGCACGATGACCTCGTGGCCCGCGTGACGCAGCTGGGCGATGGCTCGCAGGAACGCGTTGACCTCGTCGAAGCAGTCCGAGAGCAAGATGAGCAGGCCGCGGCGATGCAGTTTCGCGGAGATGTGGCGGAACACCTCGGCGAGCGAGGTTTCCCCTCCGGGTTGCTGGGCGCTCAGGGCATCGATCACCACCTGCATGTGCCGCGGCGTCGACCGCGGCGGCACGTACTCGCGGACCGTGGTGTCGAAGAGCATGAGACCGACCGCGTCCTGCTGGGCGAGCAGCAGGTAGGTGAGGCAGGCTGCCAGCCGGATGGCGTAGTCGTACTTGGAGAGACCAACGGCGTCGCCGGTTTCCGCGGCGGATTCTCCTCCGTAGGCCATGGAACCGCTCGCATCGACCATCAGCGTGGCCCGGAGATTGGTCTCCGCCTCGTACTCCTTGATGAAGTAGCGGTCGGACTTGCCGAAGATCCGCCAGTCGAGGTAACGCAGGTCGTCGCCGCGGACGTACGCCCGGTGCTGCTTGAACTCGACGCTGAGGCCCTTGTGCGGCGACTTGTGCAGGCCGGCGCAGAAGCCCTCGACCACCATGCGGGCCAGCAATTGGAGATCGGCGATCCGACGGAGGTCGTGAGGAGAAACCAGTTCGGTCGCACGGCTCATGGTTCCACCGGCTCAAAGAAGCTGGCTCGGCTAGAGTACCCGGGCTTTGGGGCGAGGCATGGCCGCCAGCATTCGATTCACGATCATATCCACGGTGATTCCCTCGGCTTCGGCGTTGAAGGTGGGCACGATGCGGTGGCGCAGGATCGGATGGGCCAGGGCCTGGACGTCGTCGGTGGTCGCGTGGTAGCGGCGTTGCAGGAGGGCTCGCACCTTTGCGGCCAGGATGAGGTTCTGGGAGGCGCGTGGCCCGGGCCCCCATTCGATCAGCTCCCTCGCGAAGGGGAAGGCGTTCGCGTCACCCGGCCGGCTTCTCCGGACGAAGTCGAGGACGAAGTCGGTCACGTGAGGCGGCACCGGCACCTTCAGAACCGTCTGCTGGCAGGCGATGATCTCCGCCGCGCCGACGACCGGGCTGAGGTCGACCTCGAACGCGCCGGTCGTGCGGTTGATGATTTCCCGTTCCTGCTCACGGTTGGGGTAGTCGACCTTGACCTGGAAGAGGAACCGGTCTCGCTGGGCTTCGGGCAGCGGGTAGGTGCCTTCCTGCTCGATGGGGTTCTGGGTTGCCAGCACGAAGAAGGGTTCTTCGAGCTTGTAGGTTCGCCCGCCGATGGTGGCCGAGTGTTCCTGCATGGCTTCGAGCAAGGCGGCCTGGGTCTTCGGCGGAGCCCGGTTGATCTCGTCTGCCAGGATCATCTGGGCGAAGACCGGCCCCTTCTCGAAGACCAGCCGGCGCCGGCCGGTGTCCGGCTCCTCCTGGATGATGTCGGTCCCGGTGATATCCGCGGGCATGAGGTCGGGGGTGAACTGGATCCGGCGGAAAGAGAGGTCCATTGCCGCCGACAGGCAGCGGACGATGAGTGTCTTGGCCAAGCCCGGCACCCCTTCGAGGAGGCAATGCCCACGCGCCAGGATCGCGATCATCAGCTGTTCGATGACGTCGTTTTGGCCGACGATGACCTTGCCGATCTCGCCGGCGACGGTCTGATACGCTTCGACCAATCGTTCGGCGCCTTTCGAGTCGCTTGACTCGTTTGGGCGGATGCCGAATCGTGTCATCACGGCGCCCTCCTGCCATCCACATTGAACACGAAAGAGAGAACGAAGGAGCCCGATGGGGAATGATCGTCGCCCCCCGGCCGGTGTGTCAAGGGCCTGGGGGCGTGAATCGACCCGAGCGGAGCTAGCGGGTGCGACGGCAGGCGAGGAGGACGAGGTCGTCGGATTGCCGGCAGCCCTCGCGGAAGGCCTCGACGCCGCTGACCGCGGCGTTGACGAGTGCGGGGGCGGTTCGCTGGTCGGCCTGTTCGAGTGCGGGCAGGAGGCCGGTTTCACCGAACAGGTTGCCGTTTGGGTCCATTGCCTCGGTGACTCCGTCGGTGTACATGACGAACGATTCGCCGGTTCTGATCTCAGGCGGGATGGTGTTCTCGTATTCCGGATCGTCGAAAGCTCCGAGCATGAAGCCGGGCCGGACGGTCATCATGGCGGGTGTACCGGTGGCGGGCACGACGGCCGGGGGCGGATGGCCGGCTGACGCGACCTGGATGGTGGGGCTGGTGCTCTCGAGCATGATCGCGAGGCAGGTGACGAAGGACGAGGACACCGGCCGGCGCCGCATGAGGCGATTGAGGCGGGTGAGGAGTTCGGCGGGGGTGGTGCACCGATCGACGAGGGCGTGGATACCGGCGTGGGCGCTGCTTGCCAGGAGGGCGGCGGCGGCTCCCTTTCCGGAGACGTCGGCCACGACCAGCCACAGTCGTCCGTCCTCGGTGGGGATGGCGTCGTAGTAATCGCCGCCGACCTCGTGGCACATCTGATGCCGGCCGTGGATCTCCCACCCGTCGACCTCGGGCCAGTGTGATGGCATGATGGCTTCCTGGACGCGGCGGGCGCCGCTCAGTTCGGCCTCCATGCGTTGGCGGGCGAGTTCGGCCTGGTTGAGGCGGGCGTTTTCGACGGCGGTTCCGACCATAGCCCCGACGGCGGACGCGAAGTCGAGGTCCTGTTCCTTGTAGGGCCAGCCGCCCTTACGGCTGTCCACGTACATGAATCCGGTGACGGCCTGGTCGCGCATGAGGGGGACGCAGAGGGCGGAGTGGATGTTGCCGGACACGATGCTCTGGGCCATCTGCAGGTTGGCGTCGGAATGGGTATCGGCGATGAGGATCGAGCGTTTGGCGTCGAGGGTCCTGCGGAGGATGGAGAGGCTGAGGGTCACCCCGACGCGCTGCATGGTGGCCGGTCGGACGAACAGCTGGTCTGGATGGTGTTCCGGGTCGCAGGTCAAACCAAAGACCACGACGCCAGCTTTTAGAGCTTCAGACAACTCTGAAGAAGCAGCATCGATCAACCCGCCGACGTCGCGCTGGTTGAGCAGCCGCTTGCTGATCTTGTAGAGGGCTCCCAGGCGTCTGGCGTCGACCGTCGCCGCCTGGTTAGGGGCGCGTTCGATGGTGGTATCGGCCGCCCGGGTGAGGTCCGCGAGGGTGACTCCGGCGTCGAGTTCGCCGCGCCAGATCGAGGTTCCCGCGAGGAAGGTGAGGGTCATCTCTCCGACGCTGAGGACATCGCCGTCGGCGAGGCGATGGCGGGTGATCCGGTGTCCCTCGAGGAGGATTCCGTTCTTGCTCTGGAGATCCTCGACCCACCACTGGCCGCTCTGGTCGCGGAAGAACCGTCCGTGGCGGCGGGAGACGCCCTCGCCGCCCAGGACCAGGTCGCACTCTTCGGTTCTGCCGAAGAGGGCGGCATCGGCCTCGAGCCGAAACACGTTCTCGGCCCGGGATGGCTCCTTGATCCTCAGGGTTGGCATGTCCTGGAGTTTACGATTGTCCTTGGACGCATACAACCCCCGGGCTGGGTGACCTGGCTTTCTGCGGGCCGGTTGACCACCTCAGCTCGGCGGTTGCCTGTTACTCCTGCTCGATCTCGATTTCGCTGAAATCCGCCGCCGGCGTGCTGTCGGCGTACTTGGGGATCACCGGTTCGGGCACGCTGTCGAGGAGTTGGCGGATGATTCCGACCGAGTCGACGCCCTCGGCCTGGGCGGCGAAGTTGCACGCCACGCGGTGGCGCATAACCGCGACGGCGAGGTCGCGGATATCGTCGATGCTGACGGTGTAGCGGCCGTCCATGGCGGCGATGGCCTTGGCGCCCCAGATCAAGCATTGTCCGGCCCGTGGTCCGGCGCCCCAGTCGACCATTCGGCGGATGAATTCCGGGGCGGTGGGGTCCTTGGGGCGGCTGGCCCGCACCAGGCGGGAGACGTAGTTGACGACGTACTCGCTGATGGGCACATTGGCGATGAGTTTCTGCATGTTGAGCAGTTGGCGGGCGTTGAGGATTTTGTCGAGTTCCTTGCGGCCGCCGCCGGTGGTGGCGTTGAGGATCTGTTCCTCTTCCTTCTCGCCGGGGTAGTCGACCCAGATATTGAACATGAAGCGGTCGAGTTGGGCCTCAGGCAGCGGGTAGGTTCCCTCCTGCTCGATCGGGTTCTGGGTGGCGATGACGAAGAACGGGTCGGGCAGGCGGTAGGTTTCCTGGCCGACAGTGACCTCGCGTTCCTGCATAGACTGGAGGAGAGCGGCCTGAGTTTTTGGGGGGGTGCGGTTGATTTCGTCGGCGAGCACGATATTGGCGAAGACCGGTCCGCGTACGAAGCGGAATTCGCGCCGTCCGGTCGGCGTTTCGTCGATCACGTTTGTTCCGGTGATATCGGACGGCATGAGGTCGGGTGTGAACTGGATGCGTTTGAAGGTGAGGGTCATGATGTCGGCCAGGGTGGACACCATGAGGGTCTTGGCGAGGCCGGGCACGCCAACGAGGAGGCAGTGTCCGCGGGCCAAAATGGCCGCCAGGATCTGGTCGTAGACCCGCCGCTGTCCGATGATGACCTTTCCGATCTCGTCCTTGATGAGGGTGTAGCTCTTCTGGAAGCTCTGCATCAGAACGGCGTAGGTCTCCTTGGCCATGGGGTACTCCGCATCAGACGTTCGCGTAGCGAGCCGCACGCAGGGCCCGGCACAACCGCAGCCACCAGTATAACCAAGAACCGGCCGCCAGCAGTATCATGACCAAGGCGAACAGTTCGGCGGCGGTCAGGTCGACGCCCAGGAGCGTCACCCGGAAAAGCTGGTCGAGTACATCGCCCACGTTGCTGATGAAGACGAAGGTGGTCACCAGGATGATGAGGGTCAGAGGCCAGATGAAGGGGGAGGCGTAGTAGCACACGGTGGCGGACACGCGGTAGTCGGTGATACCCAAGCGGAACTGGGCCCACAGGCAGGCGGCGAAGAGCATCATGGCCTGGGCGCCGAAGGGTACGGCGAATGCAATGACCAGAGAGGTCACGCCTTCGCCTCGTTCGTAGCCGAAGAAGGTTCGTGCAGAGATTGCATACCAGTTGACCCACTGCATCAGATTGGTCACCACGAGCGAGCCCAGGACGATCAACAGGAAGGTTCCCCACCAGAAGTGTCGAGCGGTTGCGTGCCCCGCGTGGACCGGCAGACGTTCAAAGAAAGCCGGAGTGCGGAGGATGTGTCCCTGCAATCGGACGAGTTCGAGGAATCCTCGCGGGCTGAACTCGTGCCGTTCCCAGGCCGTCGGCTGCCGCCGGCCGCCGGGCAGTGAATCCTGGAGCAGCAGGCCGCACTCGGGGCACCTGCCTGCCGACGGCAAGCCGGTGATGCGGTACCCACACTGGTCGCAGAGTGGCTCGCGGGGCGCGAATGCCGGCCCGGTGGGGTCGCCCACGTACCGCTTTGCCCCGGCGATGAGCATGCGCAAAACCAGGAACGAGAAGACCAGGATCATGGCGCTGACCGCGGCGAGACAGAGGATCTCGGCCCCATCGAGCAAGCCCGGTTCCAGACCTGTCGGCTGGAGCAGGTGCACGGCCAGGCATCCGACTGATCCGGGCAGGAGCGCGGTGGTGGTCCAGTACACGTTTTTAAGGCTGCGTCTGAAGGCCGACAGGGCGCTGTCGCCGCCCGCGCACCACGGCATGGCCAGGATGGCGACAGCCACCAGGGCGAGCTCGGCCATCGGCACGAGCAACACGGTCAGTAGCGGCGGCACCCAGTTCCAGCTGGTGGAGGTGGTACCCACGGCCAGCTCGATGACTGTCCGAGCCAGAGCCACGCGTATCCCGTGCAAGCCCGAGCTCTGCATGGCATTTGCGTAGTTGGTGAGCAGGATGTAGCCCACGATGCCGGCGGAAAAGAGGACGGAGACGGTGTGGGCGGCGAGGGCCGACTTCCAGGTGCCCACGGCCAGATGCGGTCCCAGCCGCCCGGGCATGAGCCAATAGCAGAGCAGTCCTTTCCAGAAGGGGATACGCCGAGCGCGTTCCGGTCGCGGGGCAGTGGCGGGCAGGAGGTGAGCCACCTGCTCGGTACGGATCGGGGCGGCGATCGATCCACGGACAGCTTCAGCCACTACCCGGTCTCCTTCTCTCGAACGACGCGGCTGTAGACAAGATCCACATTACCATCGATCGCTTCGGGATTGCCGGTGTTTATGCTCTTTCCCCCGTCATCCACGCCGTCGGGGCCGACGCTGTAGAGGACGTAGCCATTCCCTTCACGGCGATATCTCAGGACGCCGCCGTCGCCGTAGTCGACAGGCAGTCGCGGGAGGAATTCGGATACCAGTTGGGTGAGGCTGTCAGGGTAGCGGGCGTGTTTGCCCCGATACGCGGCCAGGCCGAGCATGGTCGTGCTCGCCTCAACGTATGTTGCCCCGGCGTAGCACCGGAGCATCGCCGTGCTATTCCGGGCATAGGGCCTGAAGACCTCGCCGTCCAGGACACCCGCGAGCGAGTCCTGGGCCTCTTGGTCCCTCTCTGCGAACCACGCCCGCATGTTGTTCCTTGTCGCGGCGACTGCCCAATACCGCTCCACATTACGGCAAGCCGTTTCATAGTCGTGAAACAACGGGGATGCCACATTCCATAATCGGGACGCTGAACCGGCGGTTCTCCCCCACTGTCCGATCCGGGCCATATTCGCGAGCGAACTGACGTCAACCCAGTTGCCCCCATCCCGCACGAAGCAGTACTCCAACTGGCATCGCTCCCAGATGCGAGCGGCATCGACCATCTTGGGCAATCCCACCACGTCTCCGCGAATCGCATCGATCTGTCGGGCGAGCGTGGCGGTATCGGCGAGGACGCACCCTTCCCGGGCGACCAAGCCCATTTCCCGGGCAACCAGTCCGTCGATGGCCGCGGCGGTGAGTCCAGGCAGGAGGCAGTGGGACCTGCGCACCTGTCGGGCGAGTCTCAGGGTCATGAGCCAGTCATCGGTCGCGGCTTGGCTATCCTGGTTGTGCTCTCGGGCCCAGCGGGCGTGGGCCATGAGACACGTTGCCCATTCGCGGTAGGACCTCAGTGAGCTGGGGCTGGTTCCGGGCAGCATGCTGACGGTGTCGTCCCACCACCCGGCCTGGAGAGCTTCTCGCATGGACTCGCGGCTGGTCTTGAAAGCCGCGGACTGGAAGAGCTGGTCGGCAGCCCTGATTACCGGGCGTGTCGGATCCCACGGGCCTTCAAGGACGGAGCTCATGTTCGGTGGATTGGGGTTGGCCGCAAGGAAGCCTGTTCCCGGCGGGAGCAGCGCGGCAGAGGTACTGGGTGTGACGGATGGCCCAGACAGTACAACCTGACGAACTACTCGACGCGGCAGTAGCCCCGCAGAGGCATCGGCTCCGACGGACGGCTGGCTGGCTGGGGGACAGGCCAATTGCGGGGGGTTGGCCAGGATCCTGTGTGCCTGGGCCCAAGGGAACGCCCCCGGGCCGGGCGGATCCAATGCCTGCAGTTGGGCCTGCCAGTAGTCCGGCCTGGGCGTCGGCCGGAGTGTGATCCGCAGATAGGCGAACCGTCCGAACCAGGCAAGGAGGGTCAGGATGACGACCAGAAGGGCCAGCCAGCCTTTTCGCCTCCCGCGAGAAAGACGGAAAGCTCTCTGGATATCGTGGCGCTGGTTCATGGCTGCTGAGCATCTCCCACCGACAGCCGACCAACGGATTGCTGCCCGCTGGTCACCGGCATTGTACCGAACCAGGGACCTGCATCTCTACTCGCGGGGCGGTGACCGGCTCTGAGCCGCCCGGGCCCCGCTGCCGGGGGATGGCCTGGGCGGCCTCGGCGCGCAGCCCGACTACCCCTTATTGCCCTTCGCGAGCCAGAGCTTACACATTCGCGTAACGAACCGCGCGCAGCGCCCGGCGCAGCCTTCCGAGCGTGAAGCACGATGCTCCCAGAGCCGCCAGCCACAGGACCGCGTCGATCAGGCCGGCGGCCGTCAGCAGTTGGTCCAGCAGCGGCACGGTAGCCGCTTCGGCGAGCCTCTCGGCGAGTCGGGCGGAGGACGCGGACAGGGCCGCGATTCCGACGAACAGGAGGGGCCACAGCAAGGGTGAAGCGTAGTAACAGACGGTTACCACGACTCGATAGTCGGTCATCTTCAGCCAGCATTCGGCGTATTGGCATGCCACCACCACGAGAGACAGATGGAGGAGCCATGGCAAGCCCAGGGCCAGGCCCACGACCAGCATTGCCCTGCTCCAAGCATCTTCGGGATCACTGCGGCTCTCGATCAGCGGCGAAACGAGGGTCTGGGTCACGGCGGAGGAGGCGAGGGAAACCAGGGTCATCAACAGAAATGTCCCCCACCAGAAGTGCCATGCCGCCCGCTGTCCCTGGTAGACGGCCAGGGTATTGAAGAACCCCGGATCACGGAGGATCCGCCCCTGCATGTGGGCCAATTCCAGGACTCCGCGGGCGGTGAACCCGGGCTGATGGCAAGGCGACGGACGACGGCGCCCCCCCGGCAGCGAGTCCCGAACCGGGGTGCCGCACTCCGGGCATAGACCGGTCAGCGGCAGGCCGGTGATTCGATACCCGCAATGGTCGCACAATGGCTCGCGCGGCGAGAAACCGGGGCCGGTCGGCTGGCCGACGTACCGTCTCCCCCCGACGAGCAGTGTTCGGATGAACAGGCCCAGGAGCAGCAGCATGAGGGCCACCGGGAGCGGGCTCAGCAGGTGTTGGCCGTACGCCTGCGCAAGCGGATTCAAGGTGGGAGGCATGAGCCCGCAAGCCGTCCAATAGACGGCCGATGCGGGGATGAGGATCGTTGTCGCCCAGTAGGCGCTCTTGAAACCGCGTCTGGCGGCCGACTTGCCGTTGTCGCCGTCCGCACACCAAGGGATGAGCAAGCAGGCCAGGCAGGCGGGCGCCACTGCGATGACCACCACCACGAAGAGAGCGATCATAGCCCTGGCGGTATTCAGGCTGAGGTAAGACCCCTGGGTGACCAGATCCAGCAGTCCGCCGACAAGGATCAACCGCAGTTCCTGCGCAGAGGTGAGGTCCCGGAGCAGTCCTCCTGATGAGCGAGTTCCCAGGTGCCAAGCGACGCTCAATCCAAGCAGTACGGACAGGGTATGGGCTGCGAAGGCTCGCGTCCAGGTATCCACGACGAGATGAGGGCCCAGCCGTCCGGGGACAAGCCAGTGGAAGAGCAGCCCTTTCCAGAATGGGATTCGCCGGGCGGGCTCGGGGCTTGGGGCGGTCGGAGGCAGGAACAGGGCCACGTGGTCCAGATCCGTCACCCATTGAATCAAGGTCGGATTCACCTGGGCCATTGTGAGTACCTCTCGGCACGGGAATACGTCCCAAGCACCAGGTCTCCCTCCACTTCCAGAGGGTCGCGCGAATGACGCCCCCTGGTTTGCCCGCGGTCGTCGATTCCATCCGGTCCGATGCTATAGAGCGTGTAGTGTTCGCCTTTCAAGCGGTACCTCAGCACACCCCGATCGGCGTAATCGACGGGCAAGCGAGGCAAGTAGTGGGGTATCAGGTCTGCGAGTTGCTGGGGATAGCGGCCCTTGGCGAGTCTGAACTGTTCCAGTGCCAGCATGGTCAGCCCCGTGTCCACCTCCATTGCGCTGCTGTAGGCCATGGTCATCGTCCAGACCGCATCCTGCCGAGCGTTTCGACTCTGGCCATCCAGGACATCCGGGGCACTTCGCAGCCCGCGGTTTCTCGCGAGGTCGTGTGTATGACATGCCCTCAGGTCAACCAAGGACACCAGTTCGGCTGCAAGCTGATTGGCGTTTCGGCAGGCGGTGGGGTAGTCGTGGAACAGCGGAGAGGCCAGGTTCAGCCACCGCGAATGGCGCTGGCCGGCGCGGGCTTTGACCCTCCAGGCGTAGAGTTCCGTCTCTCGTCCGGTGGCAAACTCGCTGACATCGATCCAATCGCCGCCCTCCCGGACGAAGTACCGGTCGATGCGATCACGGGCTTGAATCCACACTGCCTGCGCGACTCTGCCGGGCAATGCGGCTGGGAGGAGGATGGCGTCAACGTCGCGCGTCAGGGCGGCGCTAGCCACAATACCCGGGTTTTCGCCTGCGGTCAGGCCGATCTCGACAGCCACTTGTCGGGTGGTTTCTGACGCGATGGGGTGAGCCAGAGGAGAGTGCGATCGCCGCACCTGAAGGGCCAGACCGAATGCCGTCAGCCAATCCTCGACCATGGTTTCAGTATCGTGCTCGTGTTCGCGCGCCCAGCGGGAGTGGGCGAGGAGACAGTAGGCCCACTCCTTGTATTGGACGTAGGAATCGAATCTGACCGAGGCCGGCTGATTGGGCGTCTCGTCCCACCAACCGAGCTGGACGGCCTTCTTCAGCGCTTCCCGACTTCTCTTGAATTCCGCTGACGAGAAGAGTTGGCCGACGGATCGGATATCGGGGCGCGACTCATCCCAGTCCCCGCGTAGGATCTCGTAGAGGTAATAAGTATCGGATCGTCCCTGGGGAGACAGCATTCGGCCGGAAGGGTCGGAGGCGGCGACGAAGCGTATGGCCGCTGCCGGCGTTGGTCCGCTCGCGGGGACGATCGCACGGGGGCATGCCCCGAGGAGTCTGCCCGCCTGGTCGGAGGAGATCGCTTGCGGGCCGAGCGGTTCCACTGCTTTGAGTTGGGCCAGCCAATACTCGGTCCGAGGCGTCGGCCGCAGGGTGATCCGTTGATAGGCGGACCACGCGAGCCACGGGCCGGAGATGAGCAGGAGCAGCAGGGTCGCGTTCCACCGGCGTCTGCCCCCGGGTGGCGAGATGGAGACAGCGGGAATACTCGGATGCTCTGCCATGCCGAATCCTCCTCGGTCACGCGCAGGATGCTCGATTCCCCGTGCTCTTCTCCCTCGCGGCGCGAAACTGGGCGGAGGCGACCTGGGGCGTCAAGTCACCGCGTTCGTTGGTCGTCCTCGAGGGCAGTGTCGAATCCACCAAGATTCAGGTCAACCCCAGAAGCCCACAGCCGGACAGTGGACATTCGACGGTTCGGACGAGTCGGCATTGCCCGGGGCTTGTCCGGGTATCGGGGTCCGGGTGGATGCAGGGGGAGGATGGCGTCTGGGGACGGCTAAATCCCGTGGGTGGCAAGGAGCGGAGCGGGCCGAAGAGCGGGCAGGTGCCGAGTCTTCGTTTTTGGGGGCCGCTGGGCCAATCGGTTACCTGGTTTCCATTTTTGTGGTACCGCCGGGAGGGGTGCTGGACATCTTCTGGAGAACCTGCTACACTTCTGCTATTCAGTGGGCGATAAAGCCATTGGATCAGGGCCAGGTTTCGATGGCTTGACAGGACGCAGCATGCGGCCGCCACACTCCCCGGCACCATCCACTTTCGCCTCGTTTTTGGAAGAAGAGTATTCATGACATTTGAGCAGTTTGGGCTCGCAGAGCCCATCCTTCGTGCGGTCCGCGCCGAGGGATACACCACCCCCACACCGATCCAGGTCAAAGCCATTCCTCCGGCCATCGAAGGTCGCGACGTTCTCGGTTGCGCCCAGACGGGCACCGGCAAGACCGCGGCCTTTGCCCTGCCGATCCTTCACCGCCTGGGCGGCCCGGGCCCCCGGGACGGCCGTCACGGGCGCGTGATCCGGGCGTTGGTTGTCGCCCCGACGCGGGAGCTGGCCGCCCAGATTGGCGACAGTCTCCGCAGCTATGGTCGGCACATGGCGGTTCGCTCGACCGTCATCTTCGGCGGAGTGAATCAGAACCCGCAGGCCCGCGCCTTGAGGGACGGTATCGACATTCTGGTCGGCACTCCCGGCCGGCTGCTCGACCTGATGCAGCAAGGTCTTGTTGACCTGAGGCACGTTGAGGTACTGGTTCTCGACGAAGCGGATCACATGCTGGACATGGGTTTCATCCCGGACATTCGCAGAATCCTGGCGAAGGTGCCGGTCCGGCGGCAGACACTGTTATTCTCTGCGACCATGCCCGAGGACATTCGCACGCTGGCGAACGCCATACTGCGACAGCCGATCCACGTGGAGGTTGCGGTGTCTTCACTGGCCGCCGAGACAGTTGAGCAAGCGGTCTACTTTGTGGACAAGCGGAGCAAGCCGGCGATGCTGGAGTCTTATCTCAACGGCAACGCGGTCACCCGGGCGTTGGTTTTCACTCGGACCAAGCATGGCGCCGATCGCGTGGCCCGGCATCTTGCCCGGGCCGGAATTCGGGCCGAAGCCATCCACGGCAACAAGAGTCAGGGTGCGCGGA
Source organism: Planctomycetota bacterium (assembly GCA_022711465.1). Classification (GTDB taxonomy): domain Bacteria; phylum Planctomycetota; class Phycisphaerae; order UBA1845; family PWPN01; genus JAGNEZ01. Next base: position 280,854 of record JAKLEZ010000004.1, read on the forward strand.
CCCGGGTGATCAACCAGTTCAAATCACAGGCGCCGCCGGTGCTGGTGGCCACGGACATTGCGGCTCGAGGCCTGGACATCGATGAAGTCTCGCACGTAATCAACTACGACGTGCCCAACGTGCCGGAGACGTACGTGCATCGCATTGGCCGGACTGGCCGGGCAGGAGCAACGGGGCTGGCGGTGTCGTTCTGTGACCACGAGGAGATGGCGTACCTCAGGGATATCGAGCGGCTGATCCGCAGGTCGATCCCGGTCAGCTTGAACCGGGCCGGTGTATCCGCAATCCAGGCGCGGCACGCGGCTGGAGGGCATCGGCAGCACATGCCAGCAGCTTCGGGCTTGAAAAGCGGGTCTGGCCGTGATCACGGCCTTCACAAGGCCGGGGCTGGCGCGCAGCCGGCGACGGGCCCGCAGGCGTGCCCCCTGATTGCGGCCTCGCATGAGCGTCCACAGGCATTGCCGGCGGCAGCGACGAACCGCTTATCAGGTTGGTCGCGACCCAGTCGCAGAGGGCTTCGCAGGGGCAGGTGAGGGTGTGCAGCCGGGGCTCACGGGCGCAGCGCCCGAGGGCTGATTCGGGATGACCGTCGACGGCCGGTGATTGACTGACGATCGTCGACCGCCGGCGAACGGACGCCGGCCAGGTCCTATGCTCTGTGCCAGGCGTTTCTGAAGAGTGTGTAACCGCCTGCGAGATTGCGTACGTTTTTGAAGCCGCTCTGCATGAGAATTCTGGCAGCCACATAGCCGCGCTGTCCCACCTGGCAGAACACCGTCACCGGCTTATTCTTATCCAAGCGGAACATGCCCTCGCGAAGTTGCTGAACGGGAATGTTGACCGCGCCGGGCAGTGTGCCTGCGTCCGCCTCGGCCGCAGTGCGGACGTCGACGAGTTGCCCGGGTTCGATCGGATCGCCTGGCAGGACCTGCTGCACATGTCCGTCCAGCTGGTTCTGAGCGACGAATGCGGCGATGTGGACGGGGTCCTTGGCCGCTCCGAACTGAGGGGCGTAGGCCAGATCAACACTCGCCAGGTCGTCGATCGTACCGTTGAAGCGCATGGCCGTTGCGATGACGTCGATCCGCTTGTCGACGCCCGCACCGCCGACTGCCTGAGCGCCGAGGATGCGCCGGGAGCGGGTATCGAACACGAGTTTGAGGATCATCTGCTCGGCGCCGGGGTAGTAGCCGGCGTGATGGCCGCGAATTGCGTAGGCTGCCGAGCAGGCGAAGCCGGCCTTGCGAGCCGCCTTGAGGCTCATGCCGGTCATGGCCGCGGCCTTGCCGAACAGGCCCACGATGGCGCTGCCGGCCACCGGCGTCGCGGCGGGTGCGGCACCGGTAGCGGCATGCTGGCCTGCCAGCCGCCCGTTCCGGTTGGCCGGCCCGGCGAGGGGCACGCGGCTCGCCTTGGCGGTGGGCAGGTAGAGGACCTCCGCGACGTCACCCGCCGCGTAGATGCTGGGATCGTTGGTCTGCAGGGACTCGTTCACCGCGATCGCGCCGCTCGCTCCGATGGTGAGGCCGGCGGCGGCGGCCAGCTCCGCGTTCGGACGAACGCCGATGGAAACCACGACCAGGTCGGCGGCCAATGTCTGGCCGCCCGTGAGCCGGACGCCTTTCGCCTGCCCGTCCTCGACGGTGAGGCTCTCGACCTGGGCGCCGAGGTAGATCGCCACCCTGTGATCGTGGAGTACAGGTTCCAGGCAAGCGGCCATCTCGGCGTCCATATTTGGCAACAGCTGGGGCTGAAGCTCGACCAGGCTCACTGCCAGCCCGCGGCTTGTCAGGGCCTCGACCATTTCCAGGCCGATGAAACCGGCCCCCACGACCACGGCCCGCCTGGCTTTTCGCTTATCCACGCAGGCCTTGATCCGATCGGTATCCGCCATGTCGCGGAGGGTGAACACGTTGGAGCATTCGACGCCGTTCCACTGCGGGCGGATCGGCGAAGCGCCCATGGAGAGAATGAGCCGGTCGTATCGTTCGAGGGACCGCTCACCGGTCTGATGGTCCAGGACCTCGATCTGTTTCCCGGCCCGATCAATGTGGGTGACCTCGTGGCGCGTCCGCACGTCGATTCGGAAGGTCTCGAGGAAGTGCGTGGGGGTGGCCACCAGGAGCTTGGAACGATCGCGGATCTGCTCGCCGATGTGGTACGGCAGGCCGCAGTTGGCGAAGGACACGAACTCGCCCTTCTCGAAAATGACAATCTCGGCCGATTCGTTCATCCGGCGAGCCCGTGTGGCGGCACTCGCTCCGCCGGCCACGCCTCCAACGATCAGGATTCTAGGTGCTGGCATTCGTGACTCCTCAGGGCCCATCTCACTTGGGAGTGTCGGGCAGGCTTCCAGCCTGTCACCTGACCGGTAAGATGCCGGTCCCACACCGAAAGGGACAGGCTCTTAGCAGCAGGACTTCGACGTACAAGAGGACGGTGCATTCCAAGGCATCACCGCAAGCAGCTTGGCCATCGGACAGAAACCGGTGAGCCCAGCCACGACAAGCCCGACCGCCACGAAGGCATCGATGAGCAAGAACCACGGGCTGAAGTGGGCGAGGGCCAAGCCGATCAGCAGAATGGCACCTGCTGCAACCATCACCTGCCTGAAGATCGGAATCGGCTGGCGGCTGCGGACGATCTCGATGCCGGCCGCCTCGCAGGCCTCGATACCACCTTCGAGCGTCAGTAGGTTCTTGAAGCCGACCTGAGCCAGTTGCTCCGCAGCCTTGCCGGACCGCATGCCGCTCTTGCACATGAGCAGCAGTCGTTCGCTTGGATCCCACTGGCTCGCGGCAGAGAGAATGCGATCCAGGGGAACGCATTCCGCTTTCGCCAGCCGCTCCGCCGCGAACTCATCGTACCCGCGGACATCGATAATCCGACCTGTCCAATTCATCACGTTTACCGCGGCCAGCTTCTCCATGACTGATACTCCCAACAGATACTCTTGTTCACAACCGTACCACAAGCCTCCCCCGCGTTTTCCACCCCGCGACAACGCGACTCCTGCCTGACTTATCCCCTCTCATTGCTCCATTCCCGGAGTTACCGAGGGCAAGGGTGGGCCCTCATGCTCCTTCATGCAAGCCAGCAGCCAGCCGGGCCGCGGGTCAATCACCCGATAGTAAACTGTCTTTCCCATTCGCTCACATCCCAGAATTCCATGGGCCTTCATCATGTTGAGGTGCTGGCTCGCGGCGTTGCCGGGAATACGCAGATGGTCGGCGATCTGCTTCACCGATAGCCGTCCGTTAAGAAGGAGGTCGCAGATTCGGAGTCGGTGCGGATGGGCCAGCACTCGGAGCACGGATGCCGCCTGCTCCAATCGGGCCAGAGGAACGAGCGTGGGGGTCGCGTCAAGCATGGCAAAATAGTTATATGTCATGACCTCATGACTTGTCAAGCTGAAAATTCCGGAATCGAGGAATAATCGTGGCTGCTCCCTTGACGCATGTGCAGATGGTGGGTTTAATAACCGATCTTGCCGCGGGTGGCCGCACCCGCCTTCGGCAGCTGTCCGATGGTTGAGCCACAAGGCGGATGTGGTCGCTCAGCTGGGGCCGTAGCTCAGTTGGGAGAGCGCTTGCATGGCATGCAAGAGGTCGTGAGTTCGAATCTCATCGGCTCCATTACCCAAGTATCTGACGGAAAAGCACTTAGGATCCGTCAGCATCCTGTCATCAGCTCTACCGACCGTGGCACTACACTTCTGGAGGTAGTGTCATGCCCCGAAGCCGACCCGCTTCAAATCCCCTGTCGTTCCACAAGCCGACCGGCCAGTACTACGTGACCAGGGGCGGCAGACGCATTTGCCTCGGGGCGAGCGAGGAAGGAGCTCTTGAGGAGTACCATCGCCTGTCGCTCGGCCTCGGGCACCCGGAGGGCAGCGCCCAAGCCAAGGAGTTCGTGACCGATCGGCTCTTCCGGCTGCTACGTGGCGAGGTGGGATATGTGATCGGCGGCCTGAAGCAGATGGCCACCAAACAGGCGTTGCGCGGTTCGCGCGGGCGACAACCATCCGCTGTGATCGGCTACCTGGAAGGGAACCGACGGCTGATGCGCTACGATGAATACCTGGCGGCAGGATATCCGATCGGCAGCGGCGTGGCCGAGGGCGCCTGTCGGCACCTGGTGAAGGACCGGATGGAGCGGACCGGGATGCGCTGGTGCATTTCGGGAGCCCAAGCCATGCTGAACCTGCGGGCCGTGTATCTCAACGATGACTGGGATGCGTTCCAGGATCACCGCATCCAAGCGGAACGCCACAGGCTATATCCGTACTTGCCGCTCGTACGCCGAAAACATGGGAAAGTTGCATAGCGGGCGGCGAGTTACACCCTTTTCAATTACCCACGCCTTTGGCTCGTTCGCTCGGATAAGGGCTGATGGGTTATGCTCTATATAGATCTCGGTGCGGGATCATGAGCTGCACGGGCCTAGCACTTGCGGCGCCTCCGCGTCCCTCGGTATCCTCGGCGGTGGAAACGGGATTCCATCATGCTCGCTGTTCTGACCATCATCCTTGCCGCCCTGACGCCGCACGCGTACACCTACGATTCGGTCGGGAACCGCTCGAGCGTCCGAAGGGCGGAGAGCGATGGCTACCAGAGCCCCCGCTCCTATCTGTACGTCTACGATGCCCTGCAGCGATTGATCGAAGCCCAGAAGGGACCAACGCTCGACGAGAACGACATTCCGGTGTACTCGGGTACCGCCAGCGGCTACAGCTTCTGGAGCCTTGACCTCCTGGGTAACTGGGCGGGAAGTGATCCGGCCAACTGGACGAACACGCTCACGTTCGGGGGACGGGAGGAGTGGAGCAGCGGGCTGACGACTCGCCTGTCGAAGATCACCCACCTGACCGATCAGTCCAACCAGATCACCGGCGTGGGAACGGGCAACGGTCCCCAGCCGGTCTACTACCTCAATGATGCCGCGGGCAACCTCGTGCTCGATGGCACCTACGTGTACCAGTACGACGCCTGGAACCGGCTCGTCCAGGTCAATCTGGTCGGTACGCTGGTCTACGATCCGACGAACCCGGACACGGATGATTTCAACGCGGCGGGACAGATCGCACCAGTCCAGGGCCATGCCATCGGTTCCGTGGTCGCCTGGAACACCTACGATGCTCTTGGCCGGTTGGTCGCGGCCGGTGAGCAAACGACAGATGGCCTCAAGACCGTCCACTATTACTACGATGGGGTTCGCCGCATCCAGGAAGTGGTCGATCCGTCCAGTCCGACCGGAACCGGTACAACCCGTGGCGAGTACGTCTACGGCCCGGACTACGTGGACGAGTTCGTTCTGCAAAGCTACTCGCTGGGTTCGGGCCAAGGCGACCGCCAGGCCAAGATGTACATGCTCCAGGACGCCAACTACAACGTCATGGCGTTGGTGGACGCGACGGGCGGCGTGTTGGAACAGTACCAGTGGGACCCGTACGGCACGCTGGTGAGCAAGCAGACGACCGCCTCCCCCGCCCCGGTCAGAATCCTCACTGGTGCTCAAGAGGCTTCGACTTCCACACGATCTCCTTCCGGCAAACAACTACGCCCTGCGGAACCGTGATTCCGAGGCGAACCTTGCTCCCTTCGACTCGCACAGTCTTTACGCTGATCCCCCCATTGAGCGAGATCAACTCATCTGCAAGCCTGAACTTCTCGCAGCGGGCGGGAACGACGCCGGGATTCACGATCTGGAAGCGAACCAGGTCGCCCAGTACCTCAAGCACCTTGACCTCGACGGCATCGCCAATCACGATCGACCCAACCGGAAGTCGCGTCACCACCAACATGGCGGCGTATCTCTTGCAGTTGGGACCCGGTCGGGGACGAAACTGTCCCTCTACTTCTTCGCCTGTTCGATCAGCCACTTCCTGACGTCGTCCTTCGTCGCCGGCTCTGCTACCTGATCCGGCTGCAAGGTCCGGCGCAGCGTTTCCACATCAGGCGCCAGCGCCAGGTGCGGGCGGATCACCTCGAGGAAAAGATCGTAGTTGTAGCGGCTGTAACCGAAATTCACACCCGCCAGCGAGACGTAACGCACCCGCTTTCGCACCACATCTTGAAGAAAAGCCACCGTCTTGTCGTGGTAGATGAAGAATTGGCCCGCCGGCTTCTCCATCTCGCTGGGGTTAATCTGCACCATCATGTTCCGCGCGCCCGCAGCCCGAAAAGCATCGAGCTGGTCCGTGTTCAGGTAATGACTAATGATCGTGCCGGGAAACCGACGCAGAAACCAGCAATGGAAGGGCTGGGGCTTCCGCCAGATGCCGCCGATGGAATCGAGGTAGATCATGACGTCCGGGTTCACCTGCCGGCAGGAGTCAAAGAAGGCCTCCACCTCCTCCGCTATCTGCGGATTGTTGCGGTAGGCGCCGAACCACTCGATACTCAGCTTCACGACGTCCGCCCGGGCCGCCCGGGGAACCTCTGGCCCCAGCCAGCTCCGCAGCCACGGCACCAAGTGCTCCTTGTCCTTGACCGCCGGAAGCCCCGTCGGCTCGACCGCAACCATCAAGCCCCTCTCGTGAGCATAAGACACCGTGCGAAACAGGAAGTCCTTGAGCCGCGGATTCACGCCCTCGCCATCGAAAAGCCGCCCTTCGGCGGTGCGGGTGTCGTCGCCGAGGCAAAACACGTTGAAGGCCTTCAGTGCTGCCGCTTCATCCACCCACTCCTTCATCCTCGGAAACCGCCAGACGAAGTACTCGTAGTGAGGATAGAGGTTGAAGACGTGGCTGCGCCCCTTCTCGAGATAGAGCTTGTTGAGTTCCTTGAATACCTGCGGGCTCGCCGCGTCCGCCCACACCTGGAACTCGGAAAACACGATGAACCGGTCCGGCGGATCGCTCCCCACCATCGCAGTGTTGAGCAGGACACTGAGCAGCCATTGACACAACATGGGTGAGTCCTCGCAAAACCGACAGACTGGTCGCCATGGCCCGGTGTCGCACACGCGATCCCGCAGACCAGCGCGGCTCTACCGCGCTTGAACGCGAATATGCCTGCCTCAGGCCCAGAGCCCCACGCGCGGCCTGCTTCCATTTCACCGGCTGCGGTCCAGTGTACCGGCGTGCCGCCGTGGCCTTCAAGAACCCACACGGTCGGCGGCGAACCATTTGTCGGAGAGAGGCGGTGATGGACGTCGGGATGAGCATGGCACGAAGGAGACGCTCCACCGCCCCGCACATCGTGGAGATTGGGCTACCCGAAAATCGCTGGCCGCCGCAGACACTCCGGCCAACCTGTCAGCCCAACCCTCGGCCTCTTCCGAAACCACGCCAGATGCGATCGGCACCGACAGCCCAACGACCCGAAACCCGGGACAGCGACTTTCCCGCCCGCCAGCCCAGCATGCAGTTCGCACTCCGCCACCGCCGTCCCCGGCAACACAAACGCCTCGACACCGTCGGCGACCATCAGAAGGTAATCGATGTGCCAGTGCATCCGCTTCTCGCGACGCAAGTGCCGCCTGACCCGCTGGACAAGGCCATTCCTGGCCGAGCCGGTATACACGTACCAGCCGGCCGGAAGCCGGCTCAGGCCAAGCCCGCCGACGCGAATCGACACCGCTCGCCGCCGCCTGACCAACAGCTGGTATGTTCCGGGGATCACAGCCATGGTTGAACAGGGTAGAACGAGTACACAACACGGACAACCGGCTGGAACGTACTATCTCCCCGCCCGTTCAAGCAGCTTATCCCACCACGTGCTCTCGCCTGCCATCTTCCGCCATGCTCTGTGGAATCTCCGCTCCGATGCCCGCTGCTCCCGGACAGCCTGGTGAATCCCCTTTTCCAGTTCGCGCCGGGAGACAATCTGTATCTCATGCACCATGCTTCTCAACCTCCGTGCCCGCAGGCATGGGCTATGTCTTTGTGGACCAGTCGGCGTCATTACTGAGCAAGGTGGCTTTCGCTAATTCCCACGCCACACAGGCTCTGAGCCAGAAGCTCTGGGGCGACATCCAGGCCCTGACCGGGGCCATGAACCTGAACGATGAGCAGCGGGATGCCCTGAGCACGCTACCCATCGGCTCAGCCGTGGTGCGACTGGCGGACGAGTATCCTGAACCCTTCCTGGTGACCATTCCCCGATGCCCGGTCCAGGAAGGAATGATCTCGGATTCTCAGATCCGGCAACGGATGACAGTGTATTCCTGGATGACCTTGAGGCCGTTGTAGATGTGCCGAGTGCGTACTGGCGTCGTCGAAACCACCCCGGTGGTCGGATCCAGGTAGTCCAGGGTCTCGACCCGACGATCGAGGGCGTCAGAGGTGGCGATTCACCGCAATGCCCCACCGGGCAAGAATGCGGGCGGGCGGGCGTCACTTGCGGTCCTTAAGATGAGTCTGTGAGCGTCTTCCTGCTGCCTTCGGTGATACCTCTATCTAGAGAATGGCTTGTGACCCTTTATCTAAGCCCATGACTGATCCTCCTTGATCCCGGGGCCCAATGTCCCGCATCCAACGGAAGCCTCGCTCACGGCAACTACGGTCATGCAACCCGCGCAGCTTCTGCTGTTGACAAAGTCAATGCGACTAGATACACTAGACGATATCTAGGGCAACACACAAGAGGAGGTAACGCGATGTTCGCAACTCCGTTCCTAAGATCCAGGTCTTAACACAGAAGCAGTCGAGAGATGAAAACCCCCCACCCCCGGACCGACGCCGCCGCCCCCCGCGGAATCAAATGTCCTATCAGTGCCTGGTTCGCCGGGAGGTCTGCATGCGGACAGGCCGCGTTCACGCTGATCGAAGTGCTGGTGGTCGTAGCGATCATCGCGCTGTTGCTGTCGGTCCTCCTGCCGTCATTGCATCGCGCCCGCGAGCAGGGCAAGCAGGCCGTGTGCCTGGCGAACCAGCACACGCTGGCGCTGGCGTTCGTGCAGTACGCGGCCGAATTCCGCGACGCAATCGTGCCATCGTTCACCGACCAGTACAGTTGGGTGGACTGGCCAAAGTTGCCAAACGGCCGCTACCTGACCGAGGACGAGCTGCAGCGCGCCACAGACGTCGAGGCGCACAAGCGGGCGATCCGCGACGGCAAGCTCTATCGGTATACGAAAGCGGTGGAGGTGTATCACTGCCCGTCGGACGGGCGCGACAGGCGGGTCTCTGTCGGCGGGGCGCTCGCGTACGTGACGTATTCGATGCTCAACTGCATGAACGGTGACAACGAGTGGGAGCGCGTCATCGGCGGCACGCGCGTCACCAAGCTCACCTCGGCGATCCGCCGGCCGGGCGACAAGATCGTGTTTGTCGAGGAGTCCGATCCGCGCGGGCTCAACATGGGCTCATGGGTCATGTACCTGAACCACGAGGAGTGGATCGACCCGCTGACCGTCTGGCACCACGGCTGCAGCACGCTCGGTTTTGCCGACGGCCATGCGCTCGTACGCCGCTGGGTCGATCCGCGCACGGTGAAGATGAGCCAGCAGCAGCAGTTCTACCAGCAGGCCCAGAACAACGCCGACTGGCAATACATGAAGCGGTCGTGGACGGTCGCGCGGTAGCCGGCGGAGAGCCGTGAATGGGGCGCAAAACGTAAAACGGGACAGGCCCGTTTTCTGGTCCCAGCTAGGAGAAAACGGGTTGAACCGCCAAGGCGCCGAGGATTCTCTGCAAGACAACGAAGCTCCATTACAAACCCTTGTAAATACTAGAGTTTCGCGATGAGAAGAGGCCCCCGGAGGGGCCTCTTTTCATAGTCTTGAAGGCATTTCATACTCCTGAACCGGTCTCACACCCCCAAGCTGGCCGGTGCCGGCGGGCGGAGTGAGCCCCGGCTTCATGCTCTGGTTGGAAAACCCGCGACGGGTTCACACGAGGCAGTGCAACCACCGCTCGGCCAGTTCCGCATACACGCTTCTGAAATCGACGGTGGCGACGAGGTTCCCAGCATCCGTCTCTGCCAGCGATGGCGTTCGCCCGTACAGTCCGCCCTTGATGCCACGGCCCATGATGAACACCGGGCCAGCGGCACCATGATCCGTTCCGGCACGCGTGTTTTCTGCTGGCCGCCGGCCGAACTCCGACCAGACCATGACCAGCACGTGATCGGCCGTGCCTTGCCGCTCGAGATCGCACTGGAGCCGCGCGAGTCCGCCGCCCAGTTCTCGAAGAACGTGGGCGTGCTGCGGGAGCTGATCCTCGTGCGTATCGAAGCCGCCGACGCTAGCGAATGCCAGCCTGGGGGCAGGATGAGTCTCAGCCAGCCGAGTGACGGCGGCCAGCACCTCTTCGATCCGCCCGGCCGAGTAGGGAAGCGGGTTGGGGGTCGGAGCGTACCCGACGCTCGCGAAAGTGGCAGAGAGACAACTGAGTTGAGGGCTTGCTCGGTGGACGGCTGCGTCCCACGGGTCGGGCTCAGGATTACGATCTGTCAGCCCCTCCACCCAGATCCGGCACGAGCCGACGTGCGAGTAGTCTGGCGTCGAATAGCCTGCGCCCTGAACGATGGCAAGCTGCCCGCGCTCGTAAATCTGCGCCAGGGCCCGTAGCGATGGATGCAGGGCAACCTGCTCCCCAATGGGCACGCTTTCGCCGGCCACGCGGCTGAGGCGCGGCCGCAACTCGCGGTAGAGCGGATCGCCGCAGGGTATGACGGTATTGAGCCCGTCGTTTCCGCCGGACAGGTGCAGCAGGACGAGCGTTTGTTCCACGTTCCGCCGTATGCCTGCCGCTTTGACGGCGCCTGCGAGCATCGATCCCGCTGCCCAGGCAAGACCGGTTTGAAGGACTCGCCGCCGCGTAGGCCTCACTGATTCGCCACGCCTTTGATCCACAGCCACCGCTCCCTTGTGTGAGACTCCTCCGATCTTACCGGTCGCTCGGCTCGCGCCGTCCGAAGTCATGCATGCCAGGCCTTCTGGATCTTGCGGATGGCCTCGGGGATATCAGCCAAGTCCTTCTCGTCGGCGAGCAGGATGGTCTGCCCGAGCCAGAGACTCTCCCTGCAGATTCGCTCGGTATTGGGGCAGGGCTCAACCGCGACCAGGTTGGGGTGGCGTCTCAAGACTGCCTGGGCCACCCCGTGATTGGAGACCAGGTCGTCGTAGCCGGCCGAGAAAGGGATGCCCTCGGCTTGCATGGCCCTGACGAACTCCCCACGAGACCGGCCGCCGAATGCGGACGGGATGTATCGCATCATGCACAGGTGCCACGCGTGGTTGGTCACGTAATCCGGCAGCCGAACCGGGCGAACGCCCGTGATCCCTTTGAGTTCCTGGTTGAGGTAGCGAACCGCCCGGTTTCGCCGCTCACTTTGCGCGTCCAGAGCCTTGAGTCGCTCCTCCAGCAGTGTGGCGATGTACTCCGACGGGCGGTAGCTGTACCCGGCCCGCGGCTGACTGAAGGTCGTTCCCTGCGGCGGCTGCCCCACGTGATGGGTGGCGTAGGCCCGGGCATAGACTTCGCCCGAGTCTGTGGCCAAGAACCCGCCTTCGCCGCAGCAGAGGTTCTTGGTCGATTGGAACGAGAACGCCCCCGCGTCGGCGAGCCTGCCGCACTTGCGCCCTTTGTACGCGGCTCCGTGGGCCTGGCAGGCGTCCTCGACCACGGTGAGGTTATGCTTGCGGGCAACGGAGATGATGGCATCCATGTCGGCCGGGTGACCCAGAATGTCCACGGGCATGACGGCTCGCGTCTGTGGTTTGATCGCGTTCTCCAGCGCAACCGGATCCAGGCAAGCGGTTTCCGGGTCCACGTCCACGAACCGGACCGAGAAGCCCACCTCCCAGGCCGCATGGGCGGAGGCAATGAACGTATAGTTGGGCACGATGCACTCGCCGTTGTACCCCAGCCCATCGGTGTCTGTCACGGCGCACAGGGCGAGCTTGAGTGCATTGGTCCCCGAAGTGGTCAGCAGACCGTGCTTCGCGCCGAGGTATTCGCAGTAAGCTCTGGCGAACCGCCGGCCGCGAGGCTGCGGCAAGCCCTCCGTCCTGCTGAGATAGACCTCGCGTACGGCCGGTTCCTGGCCTTTCCAGCTTTCGAGTGTGGACGGGGGCCAGCTCGGCCATGGACGGACTCGGCCGTCGTGTACCGGGGTGCCGCCTTCGATGGCCAGTTTGCTCATGGGCGTTCCTCGGGCTAGGCTACTTGGCGGACCTGACGTGCGTTTAGTCTCGCCGCCGGCGGGACATTGTCAAGGCCCGACTTGTTCCCCCACGACACGCGTGCGATCACGCAGCGGTGGGGGCATGGGCGGGCGACGGGGGCTGCGGGCTGGGAAGGGGGTACAGCCCGAAGCATGTGGTTTTGGGTGCTGAGTCGAGGCGCGACAATGGCTGAGAAACTGGCGATAGCCGGCGGCACCCCGGTGCTGACCCGGGGGGACTTCAAAAACTGGCCGGTGATCACGGATGACGACCGCAGGTACATCAACGAGGTGTTGGACAGCGGCATCGTGGCGGGTGCCACGGCTCCCCAGGTCGTCGCCCTGCAAACCGAATGGGCCAAGTTCGTGGGAGCGAGGTACTGTCTGACCACTGCGAGTGGCACCGCGGCATTGCACATGGCTTTGGCGGCGGTTGGTGTAGGGCCGGGCGACGAGGTCATTGTTCCGGCCTACACGTTTCTGGCCAGCGCGTCGTGCATCATGCACCAGATGGCGATTCCGGTGTTCGTCGACATTGAACCGAACACCTGCACAATCGACCCTGCCAAGATCGAGGCGGTAATCACCGAGCGAACCAAGGCCATCATTCCGGTTCACATTCAGGGATGTCCCGCGGCCATGGATCCGATCCTCGAGACGGCCGGGAAGCACGATCTGCGGGTCATTGAGGATGCGTGCCAGGCCCATGGGGCCCTGTACCGGGGCCGAAGGTGCGGCACGATGGGTATTGCCGGGGCTTTCAGCCTGAACAACTTGAAGAACCTCTGTGGGGGCGAGGGCGGTCTTTTCGTCACCGATGATGAGGACATCCTCAAGAAGGGTGATCTGGTCCGGTATTTCGGTGACGAGTGCGACGAGGCGACGCTGCGGCAGAAGTACAACTCATCGATCCTCGGCTACATGTATCGGAACCAGGAGTTGCCCGCTGCGCTGGCCCGCGGGCAACTCAGACATCTCGAGGAACACAATGACACGCGGATCCGCAATGCCGAGTACCTCAACCGTGAGCTGGGCAACATTCCGGGCGTTGTTCCTCCTCGTTGTCCGCCCGACTGTCGGCACGTTTACTGGCTTTATGCGCTTCGCTTTGACCCACATGCGGCAGGCATCGAGGCGCCGCCCCGCCGCTTCCGCATGGCCATCGAGAAGAGCCTGTTCAAGGAAGGAGTGTTAGTTGGGCAATGGCAAACCATGCCGGTTCCCGGCCAGGACATTTTTCAGAGCATGATCGGCATCGGCAACCGTTATCCGTGGGCCATCAACGAGGCCAAGGGCATTACCTACAGATACGACCCCAATGCCTATCCCGTGGCTCAGATGTTCTGCGACAGCTACACCATCGTGCACTCCATTCATCCTCCCAACGGCAGGGAGCTCAACAGGAAAGTCGTTCTGGCATTCCAGAAGGTCTTTGACCATCTTGGTGAGGTGATGGACCATGCGGATGACGATATCCGGCCGGGGTTCGACGGCCGGCTGTATGGCGTCGGCTGAGGGCTTCAGTCCCTCCGGGCGACCATCCGGCGCGGAGCCGGTGATCAACTTCCCGGTGCAAAGCCCACGCTGAGCAAGGGCCTGACCGATGCCAGGATGTTCGCGACGCACGCGTTTGCCTTCGATGAGGCCAAGGGTACCCTGCAGGGCATCGTCGGCGATGCGAAGCCGGTGGTCAAAGCCGCGATGCTGCCCCCCGGCGAGTGAGGGCCGCACCATGGTGCTCGCCGCCTCATTCGGTTGCAGCCTCCTTGCGACGCTCAAGATTGGCGGCCAGAACCTCGGCCAGACAGTCGCGATCTTCGGCGGAGAAGCCCACATGGCTGTGACGCCGGAAGCCTTCGGCATACTGCCATCCGGACCGGGCCAACAGGTGAGCCACTTGGGCATTGGCCTGTCGCATGCTCTCGATGTAGTCGTCAAGGGCCTGCGTCTCGTCCAGCCATCGTCGCTGGCTCTCATGGCAGCCTAGCATCCTGACTTTCGTCTCCATCTCGCCGGTGACATTGACGAACAACTCAGGCACGACCAGGTTCCGCATGCCGTCCCGATTCAGGTGTGGTTGGGCGTGGTACAAGTAGATGTCCTGGGCAGTCGGCCCGCGCGGGGGAATGGTCGTGTAATGGCGCATGGCTCGACTGAAACAAGCGGTTACCACCAGCCTCGAGGTATTGGTGTGGTCTTCCATGTAGTCGTTGGGCGATGGCAGGAGTACGATCCTCGGACGGATCTCGCGCACAACGGCGGCCATCTGACGCAGCAGAGTGTCTTCATAAAAGATCATGAGATCGTCGACAAACGGTGGATGGTAAGTTGCCCCGATCACCTCGGCCGATCGCTCGGCCTCATGCCGACGGATCCGCGTGATTTCCTCCTCCGGCAGCTCGTTGCTGTCCAAGTTACTTCGGGCGACGTTCATCATGTGGGCCGTGAAACCGGCCTTGACCAGCAGCGACAGGGTGCCGGACATGCCGAATTCCACGTCATCCGGGTGTGCGCCGACCGCAAATACGACTCTCTCGCTACTCACGGCTTGTCGGCCTTTCAACCAGGAGAACCCCGTTTCCCGCACCTGTCGCGGACGAACAACGACCCGCGAACCTCGAGACATGCATTCAGCCCCGGCAGTTTGGCGAACAGAGTGTTCCGAGCGATCTCCACTCGGCTTCCTCCGGCGCCGCCCGGGGCAGCTCGGCAGGTCGGATGTTCTTGAAGCTCATGTCAGTTTTCGGGTCGCGACACTGTCTCCACCGACGATGACCGTGCCATCCTCGACTTTGGCGGCCTCTTCCCCCTTCCACCCGAAGGGGGTGGTGCCGTCAAACAACAGGATCCAACCATCCTCGAGATCGTTCGGTGTCAGCCGGCCGGTCTCGACGTCCGCTCCCTGAGCCATCTGGGGCAGCGCCGGCCCAAGGAGGATCGCGACTGTTCGCGGCGATCTCTCGATGCGTCGCATGATCACGTTCTTTCAGCGGCTAGACCGCACCGCGTCGTGGCCGTTGCTGCCATGCTGGATGGGGAGCAGGTTACCCTCAAACCCGCAATGCGCCAAGCTTGACGGCGGCGAACAGGAGATTCTCGAAGCCTGGCCACGTCGTCACGCATGCGAGACTCCCACGTCTCATCCGCCGGCCCAATAATGGCGCGCCCATACATGGCTCGCATTGAGCCTAACGGCCTGTTCGAACTCTTGTCTGGCGTTATGAACCTCGCCCTGACCAAGCAACCCGAGGCCGATGGCGTAGTGAGCATCGGCCATGCGCATCCTCTTGGTCTCCTGCTCGCCGAACTTCGCGAAGAAATCCGCATCCTCGGTTCGAGTGAGTCTTCTCCTACCGTCTTCCACCAACGCGGAGAAGACCGCTCGGGCCGCTTCCTGCTGGCCCAACTTGACCAGCGACAGGGCTTTGTAGTAACGCGCTTCCGGCCAATCGAGCGCACCTTGCTGATCGGCAGCTTGGCTGTGGCACTCCCTCGCCTTTGCGGTCTGGCCGAGGGCTTCCTGCGCGGCACCTGTCAGGTACGCCACCTGGGGGCCCCGCCGATCATGGCGCGGCCGAGCCACGGCGAGATTCTCCGGGTATTCGCTTGCCTTCTGGAACTCGACCAAGGCCTCCGCCGGTCTCTTGGCCCTCAGGTGCTCCAATCCCCTGAGCAAATGGGCATCGGCGTACACGTCGCGGATACTCTCGGCCCCCTCGCGGGCGTGAAACCGGTTGTTGGCCAGATACTCGATGGCCCGGTCGCAGTTGCCGGTCAGTACCAGCACCATGATCTCGCGGAGCAAGGCGTCCTGCCGACGACGCACAACCTCATGGTTCTCCTCCAGTACCTTCAGGCGTCGCCCCGGATCGACGTTGTCCATCTCGTACAGCACATCCATTTCGTAGAATAGCCGCGGGTCCTCCCGATTGCAGCTCACGGCCTTCTCGTAGCTCTCTATGGCCGCGGCCATGTTCTTCAGAACCCGATGGTAGGCCCAGCCCAGATTGCGGTGAACCATCGCAAATGCGCCGTCCAGCTCTCGGGCTTTCTCCCAGCAGCGAATTCCCCGCTCCGGCTGGAGTTCATACAGCAGGTTGCCCAGGTAATAGTGCGCCCGGGCGTCGGACGGATCCGCCGCGATGGCCGCATTGAGTACGTCCAGGTCCTCGAGCCGGAACGGGAAGCAGTAGTCGCTCGGCATTTGTGATGCCTGCCGGTAGTGCTGATGAGCATCGTCCTTCACGCCTTGCTGTTCACAAAGGTGGCCCAGATAGTAGTGCAGGAGCGGATAGGTGCTGACGAAAGGTATCTTCTGTTCAACCGGCCGCGACAGGACCTCCAGTGCCTTTTCTCGCATCCCGCAACTCATGTAGTCCGTCGCCAGCTCCAGGTACGCCTGCACGTCATCACGCATCAGACGCCGCAGTTTCGCACGCGGCTCGGCCGGCAGTGGATCGCCGTCGTGAAGACCGGCCAGCGCGTCGTTCGCCGACATCAGTTCGTTGGCTGCCCAGAAATTCAGCGGATCTTCCGCGAGAACGCCGATGAGTTCATTTCTTCGCTCGCTCGGATCGCTCCTCGCGCATAGCTCTGATTTCAAAACACGAGCCCGCGTATCCAGCGCATTCGTGGCCAGGCAGTGGTTGATCTGCTCAAGCGCCTTCGCGAACTGCCGCCGGCCGCAGGACAGCTCCGCGAGCTGATGATACGCTGCTGACGCGAAGGCCTGATCCCACGTTGCTCTGTAGAAACTGTCGTACGCTTCGTCCGGCCTGTTCTGGGCCCGCAGGGCCAGTCCGAGTTGATAGTACGCCTCAGTGTTGCCCGGCCGGGTGTATTCGGCCGCGAGACGCTCGATTGCTTTCCGGAGATGCTCTTCGGCCTCGGCGTACAGCCCGCGCTTGTTGCAGCTGATGCCCAGCATGATGTTCGATCGCGTGTCACCGGGGTCGCGCTTGAGGGCCTCCATGTAGTAGCTGAGTGGATCGGCGCTTGGGTTGTGGATCTGTTCAACCCGCAACCCGGTGAGATACAGTTCCTCCGTCGTCTTGATGTCCTGCGGCTTGGGCGGTGGTCTGACGGGTCGGGGCAGTTCCCTCACCGGCTCGCGCTCAAAGGGCTGATACGACACCAATGCCGTGCCGTCCCTGTCCCGCAACGTCGCCCGCAGGTCACTCGCCTTCATCCCCGGGCGCACCCTGATCTCGCGGCTGAAAGGACGATCCGGCGATATCGTGATCTCCTCGCCGAGCAGGCTCTTGCCGCCGGCCGTCAGTTCGGCACTGCCGATGAGCGGCGACGTCGCATGAAAGCCCACGGCCACCACGTTCCCCGGCTTCAGCTCCAGATTGACGGCGGCATGGAGATTCGCGTTCTTGAAGCCGTCGATCCCGCGCACCGGGTACCAGTACTGCTTGATGACCTTCGTCTCGTACGGCTTGATCCAACTGTAATCCGGCTGATTGTCCGACCAGGCCCCGACCATCAGTTCGGCGTACGGCCCGTCGGCATCGGTCAGGATCTTGTCCCAGGCCCGTCCACCCGGTCCCGTCCCCCACTCCCACAGCTTCGCTCCACACACGAGGTGGTGGTCGCCGACATGCACGATGCCTGCCTGCCGTCCATGGTCGTACCCGCCCATGAAGTCCTCGGCCAGATTCCACGCGAAGAACGAGTTCTGCTCGACCGAGTTCTTCCACCAACTGATGTCCAGGCCGGTGTAGTCGCTCCCGCGATATCGGCCACGCCCGATCGGCCATGGCGTGAAGTCGATCTTCGAGTGATAGGTTGCGACCTGCACGCTTGGCGGGAAGATGATCTGGTAATCATCGTTGGCCTGAACAGCCACGTTGGCCCAGTAGAGGATCGAATGCGGGTGGGGCGTGCGGTTGAAGAGCTTGACTGTCGCCTCCACGTACGACTTGCCGGGATAGAGAGCCAGCCCGACGAGCCAGCGCATGCGGTGCCGCCGCTCGGTCTCGCCAAACCAGATCGTCCGGCTGCCGTCCGGGTTTTCGGCCAGCGTGTAATCCACCGGCATGAACGTCGTGTTGCGGTGATGATGAAACGCGCACCACTCAATGCCACCGGAGATCCACGCCCCCAACATACCAATGAGGGCCGGCTTGACCACGTGCTGGCGGTAGATGAAGTCGTATCCGTTGGTCTTGTCCGTCGCCGCGAACAGCCGCCCGCCGATCTCCGGCAGCACGATCAGCTTGATGTACTCGTTCTCGAGGTTGAGGGCGGTGTACGTCTTGTCCACCCGATTGTGCGTCAGCTGATCCTGAACCGGATAGGGGTAGATCCGCTTCTGCGCCCCCTGGTACGCATCCTGGGCATAGAACATCGGATCGGGATCAGGGGCGCCGATCTCGTACGTGGGAATCACCATCGGCTCTTCCCACACTCTGACCTGGGCTCGCCCGACCGAACAGAAACACAGGACGACGGCGAAACCGCATAGGACCCAACGCTCAGCCCCGCCAAGATGCATGCTCATGCCGGACTCCTGCGATCATGAGACCTTCCAGGTGATTCGCCTCGCTCTCGACGACCGGATGGATACCTCGCCAACGCGTACGCTCCGCCGCCAGGCTCGGGTTGTTCGTCGCGGTATCGCCGGTGCCCGCACGGGAGCAACGGCACCATGATACCGCCGAACCGCCATCCGGGAACCCCGACCGAGTCTCCCCGCTTCGATCCCCGCGCGGAAACGCCTTTTCCGAAGGAATGCCACGAGTTGCCCCCCTCTGCCCCCGGGATTGCGGGTTGCCGTCTCCTTCGTCGCCTTGGTGAATAGCGAGCGGCTTACCCAAGCCCGTCGTCGGTGCCGATCACGCGGTCGACACGTGACTCTTGCTGGGGCCGCATCACAAAGGAGCTTTCGATGATCCGGAAAGGCTTGTATCGGTTCGGTATGATGGTGTCGTTCGGCGGCGTGCTGCTGCTGACCTCGGCTGGCTGCAACGAAGAGGTGGTGAATCAACTGAAGACCAACCTCGTGCCCGCCCTGATCTCGGTTCTGACGAGCGCGATTCAGGCCGGCCTACTGGGCGGGACGACGGGATAACGCTGAAACGCAGGCCGAGGTGCACCCGCCGACGGGTCTCGTCTCGCTCATATACGCCGGCCTGTCCGCACGGTCACTGCGAACCACACTTCTTGCCGCTCGAAATCGCACAGGCCCAGCGTGTAACGTTCGAACTCCCGCCGTGCGGCCTCCTGCCAGGCCGGCGACGCCGCTCGTCCGCCGACTAGGCGCGTCACGCCGTGAATGATCTGATTGGCGATGCTGATCGGGTCACAAGTCCGGCCCATGGCACGCTTCCTTTCCGGCCTCGGATTCACTCCACCGCTCGAGGCTCCGGAGGTACAACCGAGATTGTGCCGGTGTGCTTTCTGGGATTCCACCTTTGCACTCAAGTATTCCTGCGGAGAGCCGCCAGGCGGTTCTTTTCTGGAAGGGGGAAGCGTGAATCCGTGATTCGCCGTGAGCGCGGTTCCCGGCTCTCGGTTAATCCATCAACAGGCCGCAGCGGGCGGCCAGGACTGAAGGTGGTGAACAGAAGGAGACGGCGTATGATCCCATTTCCCCTTCCAATCATTCTGTGGTTCGTGCAGGTGCTGCGGGACTTCGGCTTCTGAGCAGCAGCGGATCGTCCCGTAACGTGGCATTCGAAGCCTGACCTCAGTTCACCGGCAGTGAGCTGGGGTCATTGCCTGGCAGAACACGGGAAGCAGCCAGATGTTCAAACGCCCGTTGCCGACAGAAGCGGTGTCATTGTGGTCCTCCGAGGTGTGACCGCGTTCCTGCTCATGGTCAGCGGCCCCGGGGCCCTCTTGACATTGGCCCCGGCAGTTCTCAGAATGGTATGCGCATCTAGAAACCGCATCGCCAAACTGTTCCTCGGGTCGTGCCTCAGTCACCAGGGAGGCGTGGGCCATGCAGGACTACCCGTGCAGCGATGCTGACGACCAGTTGCTGGACCGGGCCGCCGCGGGGGATCAGACTGCGCTCGAATCGCTCCTGTTGAACTGCTATCCGCATCTGGCGGCCCGCATCGCCCGCAAGCTGCCGGCGGCGATGAAGAGCCAAATCAGCCCCGAGGACATCCTGCAGGAGACGTTCGCCGAGATCTTCCGCCACATGGGCCGCTTTGAGGCCCAAGGAGCCAAGGCGTTCTTCCGCTGGGTGGCCGGGATCGCCGACCATCGCTTGGTGGATG
This sequence comes from Planctomycetota bacterium, assembly GCA_022711465.1. Lineage (GTDB taxonomy): Bacteria > Planctomycetota > Phycisphaerae > UBA1845 > PWPN01 > JAGNEZ01. The sequence continues at coordinate 301,198 of JAKLEZ010000004.1, forward strand.
CGATCAAGGCCCAATGTGCGGCCAAACGTGGTGGTGGCCGGGAGCCTGTCGATCTGGCGGCCGCTCCGGAGGTCAGCTCGGCGGCGGACCTCCTGGCGGTATTCGCGGCCCATAGCCGCACGCCCAGCCGCTCGGCCGCACGGCACGAGGCGGTGGCGGCGGTCCAGGCCGCACTCAACGCCCTCGGCGACGATCAGCGCGAGGCGCTGCGATTGCGTTACATCGAAGGCCTGCCGGTGGCCCAGATCGCTGAGCGGATGAGCCGAACGGAAGGCTCGGTCCACATGCTCTGCAACCGCGGGCTCAAGGAACTGCGGGCCATTCTGGGCCGATCGAGCGAGTACCTGTCGCACAAAGCGTGAGCGTCGCCCCCCGCCGTCGGTATCAAGTCAGGAGTCGGTCCCATGCCGAACCACAGAGATGTCGCTGTGACGCAGCCGTTTGGGGAGTCGTTGCCTTCAACGGGGGCCGCCGGTGTCTCAATGTCGCAAGCGACACCCCACGATGAGGAGGGTTCGGATGGCCGTTCGGAGACCGTCCGACGCATCGTTCGGGACTGCATTCAGCGACGAGCAGCCGGTGAGGACCTGCCGGATGAGCGGATCATCGACCGGCACCCCGACCTGATGCCTGAATTGGGCCGCGAACTGCGAGCTTTGGCCCTCATCGAGCAGGCCCGTCGCGACGTCGCCGTCGAGACGAGGGAGCTGAAGCCGCAAGGGGCCGGTCCTGGTCCTGAGGCGCCTTTTGGCCTCGCTGCTGAGACCTTCCCGGGCTACCAGATCCTCCGCGAGCTGCACCGCGGGGGCCAGGGAGTCGTTTACCAGGCCCTTCAAGAATCCACCCATCGCATTGTGGCCATCAAAGTGATGCTGGAGGGCCCTTTCGCCAGCCAGATGTCCAAGCTCCGCTTCGAGCGGGAGATCAAGCTGGTCGCCGGTTTCAAGCATCCCAACATCGTCGTGGTCCATGACAGCGGAATCACCCGTGGGGGATACTACTTCGCGATGGACTACATCGAGGGATGCTGTCTGGACACCTACGTTGGCCTCCGAAGCCTGCCGACCCGCGATATCGTGGAGCTGTTCGCCCGGACCTGTGATGCCGTGGCGTATGCGCACCGCCGGGGGGTCATCCACCGAGACCTTAAGCCGTCCAACGTTCTCGTCGGCGAAGATGGAACACCCTACATCGTCGACTTCGGACTGGCCAAGCTGCCGGAAGAGGATGCACTGCTTGCGGAGCAACCTTTGACCGGGCCGGGGAATTTGCTCGGAACGCTGCCCTACATGTCACCCGAACAGACCTATGGCAAATCGGAGGGCATTGATGCGCGAACCGATATCTACTCGCTAGGAGTGATTCTCTATCAGCTGCTCACCGGTTCGCTCCCGTACCCGACCGACGGTGACATCACCCATGCTGTCCAGAGCATCCGCGAGTCGGACCCCCCACGGCCTTCTGCGGTCGCCGCCTCGGCACGTGCCCGGGGCATCAATTCCGAAATCGACGCGATCGTGCTGAAAGCCCTGGAGAAGGAGCCGGACCGGCGTTATCAGTCGGTCAGCGAATTCCGGCAGGACCTCCTGGCCTGGCTCGATGCCCGGCCCATCAGCGCCCGGTCCGCCAGCTCGCTGTATCTCCTGCGCAAGATCGTGGTGCGCCACAGCTTCGAGTCGCTGCTGGTGGGTACGGTCATCGCCGCGCTGATTGGATTCGGGAGCATCGCGCTACACGCTCTGTTTCAGGCTCGCGAGGCGACAAGCAAGCAGGCGAGCGCCGAGAGCGCGCTGATACAGCACAACGCAACGTGGGAATCCGCCGGCGTCGCCGCGTACGCCACGAACGCACGGAATTCACTTGGGTGGTTCCTGGCTGAGTGGTACGCCGGACGCTCGCACCGCGCCCGGGAGATTCAGGTGGCCACAGCGCAAGCCGCTCCGGACTATGGGGCGGTGATGGGTTTTCTGCTGGACGAGGCCGTGACTCTCGAAACGCTCCGCTCTCGTCTGGGAGCGGGATCCGAGGCCTTACTGGAGTTTGCCTGCGGTGAGCGGGCCCTCAAGCAGGGGCGCGAGCAGGAGGCATACGAGCACTTCGAGAAGTGCATCTCACTGGGGTGTGGAGGCTGGTTCACGGCGTCGGCCAAAGCCCGGGTGGAGCAGTTTCGCTCAGCGGGCACCGGGCAGCATCGCCCGGCCGGCAGACAAGAGCGAGAATCGCCATGAGACCTGTCGCCCCTACCGTGCAGCTCACCTGCCATCGGCAACCACGCGGCGCGCATCCTGCCTTCACTCTGCTGGAAGTGCTTGTGGTGGTCGCGGTGGTGGCGCTGCTGGTTGCGGTTTTGCTGCCTGCCCTGAACAGCGCCCGTCACTCCGCCCGCCGAACTGCCTGCCTGGCTAATCTCACGCAGCTCTGGACGGCCTGGAACCTGTACCAGGAGGATTCGAAGGATCGCTTTCCCCGCCACCAGAACATGGCGTACAACTATGGCGGGCGTCAGGGCATGCCTCCCTCATTCGGGTCGAAGGCGGGAATGGCCAAGCCTCTGAACCGTTATCTAGGGCTCAAGCCGGTGGTCACGGCCGGTGCGGAGGAGTTCCATTGCCCCTCGGACTCCGGTTCGCCGGAGCGGCTTCCCACCAATTTCTCGTACTACGGCACAAGCTACCGCACCAACGAATTCCTGGTCGGCGTGCCGGCGCAGTCCCTCGTGGCCATGTCCGACGACCCGGTCACCGCAGACTCTGACTTTCTCGCACAACTCAAGAGTGATGTCCAGGCGTTTCAGGCCTCAAAGACATACCAGCCTGCCCGGGTGGCGTTTCTGGGCGACGAGACCTGGTGGCGCACGTGGTTAGCGGCACTGGACGACGATTTCCTGCAGTGGCACCGTGGTCCGCGCGGCCACAACCTGGCCTTCATGGACGGGCATGTCGCGCCTCTCGACGTTCGCAAAGGCCGTTACAGCACCGGCGATTACACGGTCCTGCCGACGCGAAGGCTTCAGGAGGCCGCCCAGGCCATTCAGGACAAATGACCGCAACTGTGGAGGAGGAGTGATGAGATGCTGGACCGAAGTGGCTGAACGCGCCGGCCTCCTGGCTCTGGCTGTCGTTCTGGGAAGCCCTACCGCCTCGCAGGCGGTCGTGCGCCGGGTCAAGGCTGACGCCACCGGAGCTGGCAACGGCGCCACGTGGCACGATGCATTCACTGAGCTTCAGAACGCCCTGGCCGTCGCCCAGCCGGGCGATGAGATCTGGGTGGCCGCCGGGGTGTACCGCCCGGACGTCGACTTGGTGACTGGTGGCCACACCGGCGACCGAAGCCTTAGCTTCCGCCTTAAAGTCGGCGTGGGCATCTACGGTGGCTTCGATGGCACGGAAAGCGTCCGGAGCGCCCGGAACCCTCTCAAGAACCGCACCCTGCTGAGCGGAGACTTGAAGGGTGACGACCGTGCCGGTGGCGACCAGGGTGAGAACAGCCTACACGTGGTGGTCGCCGACGGAGTGGATGCCACCGCGGTGCTCGACGGAGTGGTGATCACCGCGGGCAACGCCGACCTTCCGTCCTCGGGCAGTGACCCACATACCGAGCGGGGCGGTGGCATGCTACTCCCGACGGCCGGGAGCAACCCCATGCTGGTGGGGTGCGTGTTCCTGCGTAACCGCGCGGGCTGCCAGGGCGGAGGTCTGTTCATCCGCGGAAGCAGCCCGGAGCTGAAGGGTTGCGTGTTTCGAGGAAACGTGGCCGTCAATGAACTCGGCCACGGCGGCGGGCTCTGCAACTTCGCAGGCAGCAACCCGCGCCTGACCGGTTGCCGGTTCGTGGACAACGAGGCCGGAGCCAGCGGCGGGGGAATGTCCAATCTCGGTTCCAGTCCCACTCTGGTCAACTGTACCTTCACGGGAAACAGCGCCGGTGGCCAGCCCGGCGGGGGGGCCATTTTCATCAACCAGCTTCCTGAGGATGCCAAGACCTTCCTGTGGAATTGCATCTGCTGGGGCAACATGGCCTCTGAGGGTCCTGAAATCGTACTGATCGGAGGACTGCTCGATGTGCGTGCCAGCCTCATCGCACGCGGCAGAGACGGCATCATTCCCACGGCCTTCACGCCAGCGTTCGACCCCGTCATTGGGGCAACTGGCATCTTGAGCGGGGATCCGCGGCTCACGCCGGACGGCCACCTGCGGGCCGACTCGCCGTGCATCGATGCAGGCGACCCGCCCCCCACCGATATTGGCGCTGACCAGTTCCTCGACACCGATGGGGATGGACTTCCCGACTGGTGGGAGAGGCTCTATCTACCTCCTAACACTAGCCCGGCTATCGATCCGGACGGCGACGGCATCCCCAATCTGGACGAATACGAGAGCTACTCAAGCGATCCGGTCGCCGCGCCCATCCATGTGTGCAAGGGCTGTTCCTCGGTTGCTCCGGACGGCTCGGCCGCCCGACCATTCAAGACCATCCAGGCCGGCATCGGCGCTGCCGAGGAGGGCAACACCGTTCTTGTCCGACCAGTTCCCGAGGCCGTTTACGCCGACGCTGGCGACGTGAATCTTGACTTTGGTGGCCAATCGCTGATCGTGCGTAACAGCGGCCCCGGATCTGTCACCATCAACTGCGGCGGGCACCAAAGAGTGATCAACAAGGACTCGATTCGGGCCGACTTCGTGGCTCTCGAAGGCTTTGATATCATCAACGGGGGCGGCAACCCCGGAGGAGCCCTCTCTCTACAGCACACCCGGTTGCGCCTCAAAGGATGCGAGTTCAGAGATAGCGGCAGCTCCACCGCCGGCGCCGAGTGGGCGGCGCTCTACAGTCTCGAAGCCTCTCTCATTGTCTCGGATGGAGTGGAGATCGGGGTGGGCAACGGCCACCCGGCCGGGCTCTTTTCCGCCACCAACGTGATTCTGGCCGACCCGACCTCCCGGCTCGATCTGCTGGGGCCGCAGCCTACGATCTTGGAGGTCGATTCCTGCAGCTTTGAAGGCCCCGGTCTCGTGCGGCTCCGGGCGGGCACGACGCTGGCCATGAGCGTAGGCAACCTGCCTACAGAGGTTCGAACTGCTATCAGGGGCAGCGGCAACGTTCTCGTGCCTCTCGGGACACAGCTCGTTCTTGCCGGCGAGACGGTCCTCAACCTCGGCGACAGCGACGACCCGGTCGGTCCGTGCACGTCTCCCGGCCCACCTGGTCTTACCGGCACACTCACGGCGACCGGCACGCTCATCCTCCGTGACAACGCCCGGCTGCACTGCTGCCAGCTGGACGTCAGGGGTCTGCGGGTCATGGACGCCAGCACGGTCTCTCATAGTACGATCCACTTGATGGAGTCTTCGGAGGGCTTCGGAGGACAGCTGTTGGTGGATCCGCTGGCCAGCGTGACCTGCAACGTGATCACTTCCGAGGGCGACCGTTACCTGAACCTGGATCCCGATCCCGTCCAGCCCCGCCTGAATGTCTCGGACAACCGGTATGGCGTCACCATCCGAACCAGCCCGCCGGGCAGCACCGGTGCACTACTCGAACTGAGGATGGCCGATGATTGTACGGGCGATTGCCCGGCCGGCGCGATCAGGCGCCCGGCACTGCCGGGCGACCCCTACTCCGGCGACTGGGCGCTCGAGAAGCTGGAAATCCTGTCCGGAGGAAAGGTCAACCTGACCAATCGGCAGGGGCTCGTTTTCGAGGATAACAGCATGCCCGAGACGCTATTCGTCCGCACGCTGAAGATGCACCCCCGCTCCGTGCTCAACCTCGGGTTGCAGCGGCTCTACTACAACAAGCTGGTAGACGGTAACGACCAGCCCATCGAGCAAGAGGACCTCGCCATCATGGGAAGCCCGATCACCAACGTGCCCTTGCTGGGGTTCTCGCTGGTCTGCATCGCGATGAACGACGACAGCGAGTTCGAGGTCCGCGTCCAGACCCAGACCGTCAACCCGGCGGACCCTCAGTCGTGCCAGTGTGAAGGCACCTGTACGGAAGGTACGCTGCAGGACCGTTCGTCCTGTCGAGAAGGCCGCATCATGCGTCTGACCGAGACGGCCGTGCAGGCAGAAATCCCCGGGCTGATCACCGGCGGGGTCATGGAGATGCGGACACAGGCGCCCGAGAGGGAGCCGGCCAGTTCGGTGGTAGCCCACGGCTCGTTTGCCCGGACTGCCGAGGAGTACATCCAAATCACCTTCGAGTATCTGTTCCGCGAAGGCGCGGACGCGGAACTGATCGTGTCGCTGACCGACAGTCCGGAGCCGGGCACCGCCGATGCAGTCCAGGCGGCCACCCTGCGGCCGCCGACCGCCGGCCGACCTGGCGCGATCGGCAGCAGTACCTTCGGCGTCTTCTCCATCTCCTGTCCCCGTGGTTCTCTGGACTTCACCCGCGGCGCCTATGTCCAGCTCGAATTGCGCGGTAACGCCTCCCGTATCTGGATTGACAACTGGGATCCGGCCATCAAGTGTACCATCTGCGGTTCGTTCGATAAGAACCCGGAGGTGACCATCAAGGATTTTCTCCTCCTGGTAGCCGAGTCCGGCAAAGCCGTCCTGGACTACCAGAACAGGAATTGCCTCGATATGAACAAAGACGGCTTCTGCGATTTGTACGACCTCTTGCTCTGGCACCTCGATCAGTCCCTCTGCGTCTCAAAGCCTGCTGCGACGAGAACCGTGTCGCCTGCTTCCGCGAGCACCAGAGCTTCTTCCGGGAGCACCCGGCTGGTTGTGGGCGGGCTTAACCGAAACCGGGATCTGGAACAGATGTGCTACCCGGAACGGCTCTATCTGCTTGACCCGGAGACGCTCTGCGGCGATGCGGTTGTGCCGGCAGGCGGTGAGGGCAGCTGCTGCAATGGCCGGCTGATCACCGATCGGTTCGGTCAGGTGTACCAGGTCAACGGTTTCAGAGGGGCGACGTCACTTATGAGCATGGGGCTCAGCCGACTGACACTTGCCGGAGTCGGTGGTGCAACCGAGCAGGTGCTCACCCCGGCATGTCAGCAGTTGGCCGATGGAAGCTCGGTGAGAATCGGGGCCACTGTCGTCGGCGAGGTGCCTCCCTTCGACGTGGCGTTTCATCCTTCCGATCCGGCTGTGGTTTACGTCGTTCCCGTACTCGTGGAGCCTCTTACGGGCACGCCCTACTGGGCGGCCGCCAGACTCAAGCTGAAGGAGGGCGGCTTCGACGTCCAGCGCATCTACTACACAGTCTCCGACTCCGAGACGGAACCCGGCAGGAAAACACCACGAGAAATCGAAGTGGATCGGCACGGAATGTACGTGTTTGTCACCGGCGCTGCGGTGACTGCCTCAGCAGACCTGGGCACGTACGATGAGTACCTGTTCATCTACCGCGAGCCGGACGAGCCTGACGACGCGGGCCAGCCCGCCGTACTGGTCAACGAGGTGCGGCTGGATTCGGCTTGCCAGACCGTAGGGGGTACGACTGTCTCTCTGGGGAGTCCGGTCATCCACAGCCCCACCGCGCTGACGCTTTCCGCGATCGACGACCACTTGTACGTGTCGTCCTCGGTGATCGAGACGACGACTGCGAAGAGTTGCCCGACGGCCTACCGGTTCGCCGTGGAGTATCTGCCCGGCTCAACCGACGTGAGGCTGTCGTACCTCGGCCAGCTCCAGGTTTCGTTCTCCGGCCGCGAAGTGCCGTGGTTCAGGGCAACCGGCGACCCCGCCCGACCTGACACCATTGATCTGGCCTGGGAGTTCCCCGAAGAGCCCGGCTTCGCGGGTGTCCGCATCCACCGCGTGACCACCGACTCCTGGCCGACCATGCCCAGCGGCGAGACGTGCGGCACGATCGCCGGGACACAGTGCATCTACCAGGGCAACCAGGATTTGGCCCTTTCAGATAAGCCCGGTACCGGCCAGGATTTCTTCTATCGCATTTATGCCCTCTACGACGATGAAACGGTTACCGGTGGCATCTACGCCGCGGCCCGACTGGGCGATAGTCAGCCTCTGGAGAGCAGCGGCCCGGTGGCGGCGATCACGTCGATCGCCGAGGACCCGATGGACGGCAAGCTATGGTTCGTGGGCTATTCCTCCGCAGCCTTCGCGGCCAATCATTCGATCGCCGATCCGGTCTTCGGCGAAACCTCGCCACTGTTCACCTATGCGGGCATCGCTACCGCTTCGCCCGGCGACTTCGCAGCTGACGGGTCCATCTCGGCACAGACGGTTTCCTGCAACAGTTACGGCCTTGCCTTGCCAGTCGCGGCCGTTGTCGTGCACTCGCATGCAGCCGACTTCGATGCAGACTGGGATGTCGATGGGGACGACCTCAGCCATCTGCAGTCATGTGCTTCCGGCCCGGCGGTGCCCTTCAGCCCCGGCGACTGTGCCCATGCCGACTTCGATGGCGACGGCGACGTGGACCAGTCCGACTTCGGCCTCTTCCAGCAGTGCTACAGTGGAGCCAATCAGCCAGTCGATCCGCAATGCCCCTGCTCGGCAGGACTGACGCGGCCGATCACAGCAGGGTCGTAATCATCGGGTCAAACCACTCCTGCCGACCGGATTCGAGCTGAACGATGAGGCCGCCGACCGGGTCCACCTCCACCGTCCAGCCGGCGTAGTCCCGTCCCTCGCGGCGGAGACGGGTTTTCTGGCCCAGGGGTTCGGCGTAGTTGAGCCAGGCGGCGTGCACTCGTCCGGTCTGCCCCCATGCGGCGGGATCCAGCCACTCGTCAAGCGATTGCAGCAGGCAGCGGATCACCTCGACACGGTCGATTGGATGTGAGGCAACCAACTCCAGCGAGGTCGCGGCTCTGCGCAAGTCAGGTGGGAAATGCCCGGCCTGCTGCAGGCAGTTGACTCCGATGCCAACCACCCACGCTCGTCGTTCCTCGGGGAGGATCCGGGATTCGATCAGAATGCCACCCAGCTTACGACCGCCGTAACGCAGGTCGTTGGGCCACTTGATAGCCGGCGTGATCTCGGTTGCCCGACGGATCGCCTCGCAGGCGGCCACGGCAGACACTTGCGTGAGCCAGGCCGAGATGCCGGCCGGAGAACCGGCCTCGACCGCGCCGATCTCGGCCGCTGGAGGAACCAGAACCAGGCTGGCCAGCACACTTGCTCCGCGCGGCGACAACCAGGCACGCCCCAGCCTCCCCCGGCCCTCGAGCTGAAAGTTGGCCAGGACAACCAGGCCGTCGGCATCCACCTCTTCGCAAGCTTTCAGTGCAAGGGTATTGGTGCTATCCGTCTCATCTAGAATCAGGATCTGGCGGCCGATTCTCCGAGGAACCCAATCTTGATGGAGCTGGCTGACGGTAATCCACGGTGCCGGTTCAGAGGGCATGGTCAGTCGTCCCTCAAGGCGGAAATACGCAGATCGTCGATGACCATTGCGGCCGGGCCGTGCACCTTGACAAAGAACGAGTAGTTGTCCCGGTCAAGTCGCGGGGTCTTGATCACGCGGGTGTCGATCGTGTTGTCGGGCGCGCCCCATCGGCGGCGCTCGCCCAGGATCGGCTGCCCCTCTGGACTCGACACGCCGATCTCGAACGGATCTTTGTCCTGACCGCCACGGTCAACAACACGGTAGAGAACCGAAATCTGGTAGGCGCGATACGCCAGCATGGTCGCGTGAGCAGGCTCGGTCATGAACGCGACATGCTCGCCGGGCCCCAGCGCCCGCGTGTCAATCAGGACTGATCTGCCCCCGGTGAGGGCCAGCCGCAGGTCTTGTGTGGCCGTGGCTCCATCCTTGAGTGTGTAGCGGCGATCAGGATTCAGGTTGAAACCGAATGCCAGCACCAGATCCAGCCGCTGGGCGGGCAGCGCGTCCACACGATCCCAAAGCGGCAAGGTGGCGGAGGCCTTTCTCACGCGGATCGCTTCGGAGAGCAACCGCAGTTCGTGTTCGAACCGCCACTTCTGCTCGCTCCAATGGGCACGGACCGGCACGTAACTCGCCTGATACTGCCGGATCGACCAGGGCGGCCCCGAGACCATCTGGGCCTGCCACCACGAAGGAGGCTCGGGAAATGCACGATGGGCAACGGCCACGAGCCGGGCCCAGTCGTCCAGCGACCGCTGCAGCCGGCGCGTGCACTCGCCTTCGTTCCCCTCACCCTTCCGAAACCGTTCCCACGCCACCGCCGCCTGGATTCTGTGCAGCATGTGTTCGGACAGATTCGCGGCCAGCTCGATCCGGTCCAGCAGGGCGCTGAGTTGCTGACTCTGCACCGGATCCGCCGGATTCAAGTGCCTGAGGGCAGGCAGTCTGGACCTGCAGGCGTCCGCGTGCTGGCCCAGTTCGGCGGCAATAGTCTCGGGGGTCGCCGCCCCGGGAACCAGCCGACCATGGACGAAGTCGCGAATGCCAACCACCCTCGTCCGGGGGCCTTGTGGAATGCCGGCCGGCGCTGTCTGGGTGGCGGGCGAGGTCGTCGAGCGCGCGGACAACCGTTGCTGCTCCTCAAACGCCGAACGCGTCGGCAGCTCCACGTAGTCGACCAGGAGCAGACCCATCTGCGGCATGTAGCGGCCGGAAGGCTCGTATACCAGATCGGTGAACCGGGGGACGATGGCCGCCGCGCGCCGGATGCTTTCGAAAAGGTGCCCCGCGTACTCCCCCACGCCATAGACGTCCCGGAGCCGCTGTTCTTCGCTGGTGCGATCGGCCGAACAGAGCCGCCACAGATCTCCGGACCAGTCGGAGATCCTCGATGACCCGGGGGGCGAGATCGGAGGGCACCAGGGACCCGTCTCGAGGAGAGTGGCACAGCGCGGCGAGACCGCTTCAGTCTCCCCCGCAGGCGGCGCCAACTCTGCTGTCGCCGCCCAACCCGAGGCCGCCAGAATCCACACCGATGCGGAGGCTGCTGGAAGCATGACTGTTCACTGGGGTCGGGGCACCCGGTCCAGGGCGTTCTCGATGGCCTCGATCCGCCAGCCCGCCTCGGGCCCGTCCAGCTCCAGGGTCACCACGTCGCCCACCTTAAGCCCCCTGAGCCGCATGCACATGGGAGCACGATAGTTGTAGATTCCTTTCTCGGTATCCGACTCCCACGGACCGAGGATCTGGATGGTCCGGCGGCCGCTGCCGTCAACCGCTGCAAGGGTCACCCGGGTACCCACATTGATCTCATCGGTATGGACGTCGTTGGCGGTCATCAGCCGAGCCTGGCTCAATTCGTTCTGCATGGCCAGCAGCCGAGCCTGAAGCAGGTCGCGTTCCTCGAGGGCGAATTTGTACTCGGAGTTCTCGCTCAGATCGCCATGGGCCGCCGCCTCACCGATCGCCTTCGCGTTCTCGGGGATCTTGACGTTGACCAGGTGGCTGATCTCCCCTTCCCGCTTCTGCATTCCGGCCTGGGTGCAGAAGATGATGCCGTCATCCAGCCAGGGGTCAATCCGCGTCTTGACGAACAGCAGCGGATGGGTCTCGTGAACGATCTTCATCAGGGTCGAGCGGACGACCTGGCCCAGCCCCTCCATCCGGTCGACAGTCCGGTAGATGGTCGAGGCCATACCGGCTTCCATGCCGCTGATAATCTCGCGATAGTGTCTGTAGTCCTGGGCACTCAGGGCCGCCCGAATGATCTCCCGGGTGTGCCGCAGGGCCCTCGCGGGAATCCGATCGCTGCGCGTGGCTTCGGCCAGATGATCCAGAAGCTTGGGCAGCAGCTCACGCCGGGGTACCGGCTCGAGAGCCCGGACGCTTGGTCCTCGCCACAACCAGCAGATCGCATCCAGATGCCGCGCGAAATCCGCCAGCAGGCCGCCAACGATACGAACCACGTCCTCGGTCCGTCCTGCTTTCTCGAGCGCCGTGGCAATGGCGTCACATCCATCAACAGGAGCCACCGGCAGAAGGGACATGTAGACGTCGATCCACTTCTCGGGCAGTGCCTCCCGAACCAGTTCAATCGCCGGAACAAAGAAGCGGTCGTCGTCGATGCTGCTGACCAACGCGGCCGGGTCGGCGCTGGCCGCCACAATTGCCCGCGCCGGCCGTTCCGCGTCCTCGGGAAGCTGTGCTCCTCCCGCCAGCCGGTCGATCAGGAGGGCCTCGGTGAGGGCCTCCGCCGGTGCGCCCTTCCGGGAAACGTCGACACGCTGCATCAGCTCACGGTGCAGTTGACGCACAAACGGGGCCTTGGGCACGAGCCGCCGGGCCTTAGCTTCGCGCAGGTACGTATCAATCACCGCCAGCCGCTGAGCGGGCGAAGCGGCCTTGAGCCAGGCCGGCTCGACCTCCTCCTCCAGGGTCTGGCCCTGGGCGTGGTAGGTCAATACGACCGGATTCCGCCCCTCGACAATGACGTTCGGACATCGCCGCAGCCCGGTCTTCGCTTTCGACCACCAGGCACTCCACTTGCCCTGGGGAACGAAACGTGGAACGAGCATCTGCTCCAGGTGATCCGAATCGATCTTGCCGCCGTGACGACTCTGCAGGATGCCGATGATCAGGGACACCGGATCCGACTCGATCATCGCGGCCAGTTCTTCGGGGCGAGCCTGCAACAGAACGCGGAAATCGTTCGCGCCCGCCGTGTCCCAGGCCAGCGCCAAGGCATCTGGGTCAAGCGTCTGCCTGCCAGACTTGCTCTTGATGGTGAAGTGCCACGTCGTCTCGCTGATCGCCTCGATCCGGGCCACTTCCTCATCCGAGCGACTCACCAGATAGTCGCCCACCTTGAGCCCGAGGCCGATCTCCAGCGTCCGCAGAGCACGCCGAGGCGATTTGCCGCCTGCCAGCCCCGACGCCGTCAGCAAGGTCTCAAAGCCCGACCGGTCGGCGAAGGCCTCTTTGTACAGCCCCACGACCTCCTGACGCATGTCCTCACTGTCACCGCAGCAAAGCAGCAACTCTCGCCCCAGGGCCAGGGAATCAGCAACGCTGCCTTTCTCCTTTCGGACGGTCAGCCAGCTCCAGCCCAGGGTAGCCGCTCGGTCACCTCGGCCCGACTGAGCCAGAGTCGCGAGGGCCTCGAGCATGTCCGCCTGGTCGCCATTCGGATTGTCGATGGCCATGAGCCAGCGATCGTCAAGCGTTCGCAGATCCCCCCGCTGGGCCAGTTCGGTCAGTGTCGATCCTTGGTTAACCATGGAGATATCATGACGGCTGTGCGCATCGCTGTCCATAGCCATGCCGTCCCTCATCGAAAGCCGACCACATAGGCGACCCAGGCATCCTCAACTTCCGCCTGTCGCCGGCATCGGAATATGCCGTTCCCGGTGCCTTCCGATGTCGCCCCCTCCCAGTACACCCGCGCCTGGCGAAAACCCACCTCCAGGAGCCCTTCTTGAAGCTCGGCCAGCGTCCACAGCCGCCAGTCGTAGGTGAACGCCTTCATCATTCGGCTGCCGTCAGGAAACGCGAAGTGGATGTGATTCAGCGCCTCACTGGTGATCGGATTGTATCGGACCTGCTCCCAGACGTACGTGAAGCCCTGATAGCGAGTCTTCTCCTTGTTCGGTCGGTGAGACTCTGGCCCTCCGTAGATGTCCAGCACCAGGAGCCCGCCGGCCTTGAGTGCGTCACGGCATTGACGGAAGTACTCCAGCAGGAGTGGTCGCCGTTTGAAAACACAAAAGGAGAAATTCAGCGCGACGATGACATCCACGGGCGGTGTCTGCACGGCAAGCACATCGGCTCGATGAAGACGAACCCGGGCACGTTGCGAGCGGGTCAACCGCGAAAGAAGATGGCTCCGGCTCCAGCCCAGAGGTTCGGGGTCCAAGTCCACGCCGATCGCTCGATTGGCCGGTCCGGCCTTGACCCAATGAGCACAGATCAGACCCGTCCCGCAGAAGTCCTCCCGAAGCAACAGCGGGAGGCGGCCGTTTGCCTTCCGGTATACCCGCCTGAGAAACTTGATCTCGCTGGCCGCGCACTGAACCGCCTCGCTGTAGAGCAGATGCCTGTCGGCCGTCCGGGCGGTCAACCGCCCCCGCGATCTTCCATGCCTCAATGCCACATTCGTCGCCACTGTGCAACCTCCTCCGGCCAAGCCACGGCCGCTGCCGGAGCACCCGAACATAACCGCTGGCACTTGCTTTTCAACAGGATATGCGGCAATTGACGGAATTTCCTGGCGCGATACACTGCTACCGAACCCGTCAATCCGGGCCAGCGGGATAGGGTGTCAGCTGTCGCGAGAGACGCCTCGATTGGCCGGATCAGGAATGACCGGAATGGACCTACCCCAGCTGTTGCAGTTCTATCGTGCCCGCGGCTACGACTGCTTCGAGACGCCCGCAGGCCACTGGATGCTGATGGACGACTCCCGGGCGGTGAACCTTCCCCCACTCGATGACATCTACCCGACACGAGAGGACATCCGGCAGGTCTTCAAGAGAGGCGCCTGGGCCGTCCGCTTCTGCACCACAGGCCCTTGGGAACCGCTCTCCCAGGAGTTCGTGCTCAAGGCCTCTCCGTACGATCTCTCGGTCTGCAAGCAGAAGGCCCGTAACCAGGTCCGCGCCAGCATGTCCCGCTGCGCGTTCCAATCTCCCAGCGAAGCCGAGCTGATCGAAAAGGGCCTCGAGATCAACCTCCAGACCGCCGCGAGGCACCGCAGCAAGAACGACTTCCTGGTCGAACCGGAGAAATGGCGCCGCTACATGGCGGCCATCCTGGCGATGGCAGACGTCCACCCGTACGCCGCCTACGTCAATGATGCCCTGGTCGCCTACCTGCTCCTGGTGGTGGTCGGCGAACGATTCGTGATCATACACCCCTTCATGAACGCCGCCGCGTCCAAGCAGTACCCCATGAACGGGCTCCTCTTCCACGCCATCAATGATGCCCGCCAGAAACGCGGACCGTTGCCCGTCTCCTACGGCTTCGGTTCGATGTGGAATATCGAATCCCTCGATCGATTCAAGATGGCCATGGGCTTCGAACCGATTCCGCGGGCGCGAATCACTCTCTTCGCCCGTTCGATCAGTCCCATGATCAACAGCCCCGTGGGCGGACTGCTGAAACGACTGCCCCTGCTTCAGAGAAGCCTGGGGGAACGCTACGCCCGCATGCTCGAGGAGAAACAGCTGGGGAGCAGATGGTGGGACACCGCACCGGAGTCTCGCTGACCGGGCCAGGCACCCTTCATGCCTGCCGATTGGCACGCCGCCGGGCTATGGCTCGCAACAGCGGCCGACAATACACCTCACCCCACGCAACAAACCTCGCCGTGAGCGGCCGGTACACCCGAGTCACAGGCTCCGACCAACGATGCTCCACCGGGCGGAAGCCGGACTTGAACAGCGTGGTCCCCTCAGTACCCCAGTTGTTGAAATCGTAGGCCACGCAGCCGCGCTCTCTGCCCAGCCGCATCGCCTCAAGATGCATGAACTCGCCCGGATAGCACGACTCGAACTCCCGCCGCATCCCGCCCTGGGCGTAGACCGCCACACGACCGGCGAAAAGAACCAGGATCGAACCGGCGATACAATCACCCTTCCACGCCTGGATCAGAAGCGCCCGGTCCTTCGCAATAAGGCGACTGAGAATAATCTGGAAGCTCGACAGGGGACGAACCTCATACCCGTGATAGGCCCCGTTCTCCAGCCAGACCTCGTAGGATTGGGCCAAATCCTCGGCCGTCGTACCCAGATGGAGACGCAGTCCGGTCGTCCGGCTCTTGCGCCCGTAGTAACGCGTGTTGCGCCGCGACTCCGCCAGCACGCGGTCCTCCGACCGAGTCAAGTCAACCGAGAGCAGCGTGGAACTGAACTCGTGAGCATGGAATAGCCGCCCGCCGACATAACCAGCCCGCCGGTACGGACCTAGCCCTGGTTCGTCGCCCAGCCGAACCGGCGGCCACGCCTGCACGTAGGCGACCTTGTCGTTGACAAACCGTTTCTCCAGACCGGCCATCACCTCGCGCCATTGGCCGTTACCCGGCTCATCGCAAACCGGTCCATGCGGGAGAATAGCAACCCGCCAATCCACGAGCGGTAGTTTGAAGTGGGCGAACGCAGCGCCGGCGACGATCTGACCCCCCCGTTTGAGCGTCAGAACCTCACAATCCAAACCCATCGGCCGATACGACGAAAGCCAACCATGAAGCTGAAAGTAGTGCCCACGAGGATGTTGGATGACGAAGTCATCCCATGCCGCGTAGTCCGCGTCCTCGCCGGCGAACGACAGAATGGTCGCCGCCTGGGTAATCTCGGAAGCCGGCTCCGAGCCCATCGATCCTCCATCATCGCTTGGAGACAACGACACCCGTCGCACCGACCGTCCCCGGAAGCGCGGCCCGATGATCGCTCGATACTTCTCCGCAGGTTCGCTTTGACGCCGCTCGTCTGCAGATGCAGGGAGCGTACCAGGCCGCCCACAAGACTCCCCCAGCGGCTGATGACGACCCAACGCGATCCCGGACAGCCGCCAATGGCCGGGCAGGCGGATCGTCAATGGCACGGATGGCCGCGGAATGAAGCTGAAACCGGATCACCTGCACCGAGTCACCTTCCATGTCCATCGCCGGCACATGGCCGTCCTTCGCCGCCTGGCGTCACCTCAGAAGTCGTCCACAGCGACCCGCCTGATGACGCACACCCCCCGTTTACGGCGGTTCTGATCAGGTTTCAGACCTCATTGAGGGCGCTGGGACTCGAACCCAGGACACACGGCTTAAAAGGCCGTTGCTCTACCTACTGAGCTACGCCCCCTGTGAAGCTGGATCGCAGGTGACTCAGGGACGCCCGCCTGGGACAACGACCGGCCATCTGCGCGAGAATGCCATTCTATTCGCCGCCTCCGCTTCGAGCAACTGCCCTCGGACGCTCCGAGAACCGCGGGACTGCAAGGACCACACGGCCACCAAACCTCCCGATGACCTTCGCTACTCTCCCGCTACGCCACCCTGCTCGCCTGACCTCCCCACAGGCGAGTCGCAGAAGCATGACAAGGCCGCTGCACTCGAAACCGGACCGCCGACCCCAAACCACGCGAAACCCCTGTCCTGTCCCACCCGAGAATCAGGTTGGACCCGCGCGGCGGAGGCAAGCCCGTCAGACACAAGAGGAACTTGCTAGGGCATTGGCCCCATCGACCACAGGGCCCTATGAGAGGCAGAGTATATGCCGCGTTCTCCGGGACACTTACCCCTGAGAACCCGCACCGGAGGAGCGTCAGGTTTGTGCAGGTCCGGCCGGACGGGTCGCAGTATTCGCCGGCTGGACTCGGACGCCGGCCGCGTCGGCGGCGCTGCTGGGTTCCTTATCCGCGCCCGGTCACTTCAATCGGCACAAGACGGACTGCCTACTCCACCTGCCCCGCTGAAGCACCGCTGGAAGGTGCCAAAGTCCACCATATCGACATCGGCGTCTTGGTCGAAGTTCGCCCGCTGACAGGTTGCCGTCTCGTTATAGGGAATCGCGGGGCCTGAGTAGCAGCCTGCAAAGACCGCCAGATCGTCCCTATCCACGTCACCGTCGAAATCGAAGTCGGCCGGAAGCGGGGGCGGGCAGAGGTTGGGTTCGCAGGCGGCGTCCTGGGTCCACACTCTGCCGTGGGCGGCCAAACATGCCGCCTGTGACAACTGCTCGCAGCGGCCGTCATAGAAGCAGCAGGCTCCTATAGGCGGGGGGGGACCTTCAGTGAGAACAAAGAGATAGAAGAAGCTGGTATCGAAGTACCATCCACTCGAATCGTTTGCGGCATGGCTGAACTCAAGGGTCTCGCCCGCGAAAACGGGCACGATCAGGTCACTGTTCGTGCCTTGGTTGAGATCGGCAATGGCTGTCCCGGCGCGGCTCAGCTGCAACGAGAAGGTCTGCCCCCAAGTGTACGACTCAGTGCGGCGAATCGACAAGAGCATCTCCAGCGGACTACCTGCCGGATGAGCGGCGGACGTTCCCAGCGTCAGAACACCCGCCACTTGCCCGTCGGCCCATCCACTGGGAATCGGCCACCATTCCGGCGGCATCCAGAGTATACAGTCGCCGGTGAAGGGATCCCATTCCATGCACATGGGCGGGCTTTCCTCCATACCCTCCTCTCCCCGGAGGCGAGCTGCGC
Organism: Planctomycetota bacterium; assembly: GCA_022711465.1. Classification (GTDB taxonomy): domain Bacteria; phylum Planctomycetota; class Phycisphaerae; order UBA1845; family PWPN01; genus JAGNEZ01. The sequence continues at coordinate 319,210 of JAKLEZ010000004.1, forward strand.
CACGAGCCTGGCCGTTCACCGTCTTCTTCATGCGTACATTGGCCCCTGAGTAGGAAGGCACCATCCCCCATCCAAAGCCCTCACTCCAGGCAGCTCCATCACCCACCGTGACGATGCCGCCATACTGCGTGCTGGCCGTCGCAGCAAACGAGATGGTGACATCTACCGGCGCCGGAGGATCGGGCAAATCGGACGGCTCGGTAATCGTGAGATCGAATCCTGAGCCCCCCCCGACGAGCTGCAGGTTGTCGAACATAGCGGAGCTGTATCCGGCGACGGTGCCCAGCTTCAACACCACAACGACCTGGCCGTCAGTCGCGAACACCTGATTCCCGTTCCCGCTGGGATGAAGGGAGTTCGTAATCGGTTCCCAATCCCACCAGCTACTCGGCGGATTCAAGCCCCATGAGTCCTTGGCCGCAACGATATCAGCATCGACCGGGACTTCGATTCGGGCAATCAGTTCCGGATCGCTCAAAGCGGCGGTGCCGCTGAGGAGCACGACTTGCGCCCAACCCGCCACACCCAGCATTCCGCTCCAATCGCCCTGAATGCTATATGTGAGTCCCGGCGCGACATTGACTCGCTGGAACCAGCCGTGTTCGCCTCCGTCGACACCACAATTGAGCCAGCCCGCAGGCGGGTTCATTCCCGCATTGGCCATCAGCCATTGGCCGCCGGACCCCCAAGGCGCTGCCCAGCGAGTCCATCCCGTCTCCCCGGCCGACCAGTCACCGTTCACGAGCCAGCCATACTGGCCAGTGGCCGCAGACGGCGAAAGCCAGAGGTATACGGCACACATCACCCCGACGGTAGAAGGGCCAAATCGCATGCGCATCTCCCGATCCTCCAGACGAACAAGGGACATACCACATACAGGGTCTAAGGAAAACACCCGCCCCAGCCAGCCTGTAGAATAGGTTGTCGGACGGGCCTTGTCAAGTGCCACATCACGTTCTACCGACAGGACGCATTCTAGCTCGAGCGCCGCCGTTTCGAGGTGGCCGAGATTGCCCGGTCGCTGGCCCAGGCCCGGATGTACTTGACCTGCTCGCTCATCGTCTTGGACAGCGGAACGATGTCTTCCAGGGCCGGCAGCAGGTACTTGTCCGTAAGCGGCTCGTTGGCCAGGCGCGAAGCGGTCAGGGCGGAGATCACCGCCTGCTCGATCTCCGCGCCGGTCCACCCTTCCGTCCGCACCGTCGCCAAATCGAGCGATAGCCCGGCCGTACCGATCCGCCGCCGCTGCAGGTGAATGCGGAAGATCTCCATACGTTCCGGCTGATCAGGCAAATCGATGAAGAACACTTGGTCAAACCGGCCCTTGCGGATCATCTCTGCAGGCAGCAGGTCGATGCGGTTGGCGGTGGCGGCCACGAACAACCCCTTGGGCTTCTCCTGCATCCAGGTGAGGAAGTAGCCGAAGATCCGGTCCAACACGCCGGAGCTGTCCTGGTGCTGCCGCGAGATTGCGTTCTCGATCTCGTCGAACCAGACCACGGCCGGAGCGATCTCCTCCATTGTGCGGCAGGCCTCGGCGAAGACCCGCTCGGCGTTGCCCAGCCCGGCCGCGAATACCTGGGACATGTCCACACGGTACAGCGGCAGGGCGAACGCACTGGCCACCGCCCGGGCGGTTAGGCTCTTGCCGCAGCCGGAGACACCCATCAGCAGAATGCCCTTGGGCACGATCTCCGAGGTCACGCCCTCCTCGGAGAAGAAGAGTCCCTTTCGCTGCTCCAGCCATTTCTTGAGCACATCGACGCCGCCGACCTGATCGATCCCCACCGTGTCCGGCACGTACTCCATCAGCCCGCTCTTGCGAACCAGCAGCCGCTTTTCCTCCTGGAGCAGGGGCACGACCGACGGATCGAGCCGGTGCGCCTGGGCGAAGGCAAAGCGGATTGCGTGTCGGGCTTCATCGAACGTCAGCCCCTGCAGCGCCCGGCCCAGAATGTAGCGGGCCTCCGGACCCAGATCGCCGGTTGCTCCGAGCCCCGCCGCCTCCTCGGTGAGCAACGACGCCAATTCGACCAGGTCCGGCATCGGCAGTTTGAGAAACGCGACCTCACGCTCGATCTCCGGCGGAACAACCTTCACCGGCGAGCAGATCACCACCGCCTTGCGACTCTTCAGGCAGGCGTGATAGACGTCGCGCAACCGGCGGCGAACCGCGGCCGATTCCCGGATAAACTCATGAAAGTCCTTCAACAGGAAGATGGCCGGCGTCGGATAGGAGACCACGAAATCCAGCACACCGCGGGCGCCGTCGGGCTGCGACTGGTTGACCCGCCCGCCCTCCACCAGCCCGTCGGTGATGCTCCAGACGAATAACTGGCTGCCGCCGCCTTGCCGAAACTCCGCCGCCTGGGTCACCAGCGACAAGACCCGGTCTTCCTCGGGTGATTGTACGTAGATGAGCGGGCGGCCCGCGTCCAGCATGTTGCGAATCGCGGCCAGGCCCCGGTTCACCAGTTGGGCGTCCACGGGATTATCCTCTCGCACTTGTAGTGACCTGCTTCTCCTTGTCGATGAGTGCATCCAGTAACGCCTCCCGACTCTCGACCTCCATCAGCCGCTCGATCGTCTCCTGATCCAGGATCCTCATCAGTCGGGCCAGTACCCGTAGGTGATGACGATCGTCATGACAGCAGATCAGGAAAAAGAGCCGGCTCAGGTCGTGATACGGCGATCCGAAGCCGATACCCTTGGACAGTCGACCAACGCAAATCAGCGGCTCGGCCGAAGCGTAAGGCATTGGCTGACGGGGGTGGGGAATAGCGACGCCGTACATCAGCGCGGTCGAACAGAGAGCCTCACGCTGCTCCAGCGCTTCCAGGAGTCCCTTGGCATCAAACAGCTGCCCGGTCCGTTCGGCCAATTTGACCAGTTCCCGGAGAACCGAGGCCCGGGTCCGGGCCGGCAAGCTCACGTCAACACCTTCCCAACCGATCAGACTCGTCACCACCAGGTCGCCGGACTCCGCCCCCATCGTCTGTTCCAGGCTGATGAGCCGCTCCTCGTCGAACGTGTGCATCTTCACCTGAAGCCATTCCGTGATCTGGGCCCGATTAAAGCGCCACTCTCCTCCGACCTTGTGACCGGGAAGCTCCCCGCGATCCGCCATGCGCCGCACCACCCGGGCATCCATCCCCACGTGCTTCGCGAAGTCGTCCAAGCTCAGATTGCGGTAAGGCACGGCGCCACCTCTAGATGAAAAAACAGCAATGATGAGCCCTATCCTACGCCAATTCCACCCGGAAGGTAAGCCCGGGGATGGAAACGCCGACCACCTCAAGGTATGATATGTTATATAATTAGGCACCAGCTGCGTCGCGGAGATAGGCAGCCACCGGAATACCGAGTCGCTTTGGACGGGTTAAGAACATGGCGTACCGCCTTGGAAGTACGACCCGACTGCACGCCGGGTTTGCTCTCGCTGCGTTGGTCATCGGCCTGCAATCGCCCCCGGCTCCGGCTGACGAATATCGGGCTTTCTGGGTCGATGCCTGGGGACCCGGCTTCCGCAGCCAGTCCGAGGTCGAGACCTTGCTTGGCAAGGTCGGCGACCCGGCCAACGTCGGGCGTATCCGCCAGGCCAACTGCAATGCGGTCATCGTCCAGGTCCGGCGTCGCGCCGACGTGTGCTATCCCTCGGCGGTCGGCGAACCCTACATGTCCGACCTGTCTCCCTGGAATTTCAACGCCCTGCAGGCCATGATCGACGCCGCCCATGATACCACCGGCGGCAAGCAGCGCATTGAGGTCCACTGCTGGCTTGTCACCTTCGCGACCGGCAAGTCCGGATCGGCCGGCGCCGTCTACCAGGCCCACTGCTCCACCCCGACGGGCAGCCTGATTGCCCTCGACAACTACTGGCCGACACGCGACCAGAACGGGGCGGAGACCGATGACAAGGCTTTCGACCCTGGACACCCGTTGGTCCTGAAGTACACCACCGACGTCTGCATGGACATGGTCAACAACTTCGACATCGATGGGGTGCACTTCGATTACATCCGGTTCACCGGCAGCAGCCAGGGATACAACCCGACCAGTATCGCCCGTTACAACGCCCGCTACGGACTCACCGGGCAGCCGACGTCCACCGATGGGCAGTTCAAGCAATGGCGTCGAGACCAGGTCACCGCCGTGGTTCGCAGGGTCTACGCCCATATCCAGAAATCCAAGCCGCACGTTCGGCTGTCGGGCGCGTTCGTCACCTGGAATCCTTCGCCCACAACATCGACGCGGGCAGGTTTCATGGCCACCCGGCCGTACTACGACGTCTACTCGGACTGGGACAGCTGGATCCAGGAGGGCATCGTGGACATCGCCGTCCCGATGACCTACTACAACTGGGGGGGCTCGCTGGCCGCCGACTACACCCGCTGGATGAACTTCGAGAAGGACCGCAAGGGCGACCGGCACATGGTTGTCGGGCCGGGCATCTACATGAATTCGCTGGACAACGCGATCTACGAACTGCAGATGACGCGGGATGCGTCGCCGGCGGGCAATCACGCTCACGGCTTCTGCGGCTACTCGTATCGAGCCCCCTTCACACTGGGATCCTCGTACGGCCCCTGGACCGACTTCGCTCCGCGGCTGCTCAGCGACGTGACGCCGGGCAAGGCGGCCATTCCCGACATGCCGTGGAAGTCCAGCCCGACCAAAGGCCACGTGATGGGAACGGTCACCCTCGTCTCCACCGGCGCCTGGGCGGACGGGGCAACAGTCAGCATTGCCGGCCCTGAAAGCCGCAGCATGGCCACCGACGGCACCGGGTTCTACGCCTTCATCGACCTCACGCCGGGGACCTATCAGCTCACCGCGAGCAAGGCAGGATACCCCGATCTGACCGCAACCGTGAGCGTGGTCCTGGGCGCGGTTACCGGCAACATGTACGAACAGGGCTTCTCGCTCGGGGGGAACATCCCGCCGGTGATCAGCGAAGTCAATGTGACCGCCCTCACCGACCACACGGCGTCGATCACCTGGACGACGGACACGCCGGGGAGTTCCCAAGTCGAGTATGGCACGACGACCAGCTATGGTACTCAGACGCCGCTCGACGTAACCAGAGTCACCCGCCACGCCGTCACCCTCGCGGCTCTGGAGCCCAACACCCGCTATCATTTCCGGGTCGTGTCAGCCAACGACTACGGCCCTTCGACGTCCGCGGACTTCACGCTGACCACCGACGGCCCACCGGAGATCTCCGAGGTGAAAGCCGCCAGTGTGGCCGCGACCGATGCGGTCATCACCTGGACCACCAACGCCTCAAGCACCAGCCAGGTGCGTTACGGCCTGACCAGCGACTACGGAAGCCAGTCCATGCTGGACGCGACCAGGCTCACCAGCCACTCGGTGACGTTGACCGGCTTGACGCCTTCAACCATCTACCATTACCAGGTGGTCTCAACCAACGACTACGGGTCAAGACAGTCGGCCGATTTCACCTTCGCCACGCCCGAAATGCCCACGGAGTACTTGATCGACAATACCGATTCCGGCTGGGCCAACACCTCGCCCTCCGGAAACTGGACCGTGGGCGTCGCCGCGGCCGTGCCGCGCATCGGAATCAACTACTTGTACACCTCCGGGGTGGGCAACACCGATGAATGGGCTGCCACCCGCAAGTGTACCTGGACGCCGAACCTGGCCCTCAAAGGCTACTACGACGTGTACGTCTACTACCAGATCGGAAGCAACCGCTCGAACTCTGCGCCCTACAAGGTTCATCACCAGGGCGGAACGCTCACCAGCGTCCAGAATCAGAACTCGAGCTCTCCCAACCAGAGCGGCTGGTTCCTGATCGGCCAGGACCTGCTCTTCCTGGCGGGGACTTCCGGCTACGTCGAGCTGGGCAACAACAGCGCGGATACCAGATATATCAGCGCGGACGCCGCGAAATTCGTCTTCAAGAGCCCCTTCGACGTGACTCCGCCGAGCACCCCCGTCGTCACTGACGAAGGAGCTTGCACGATTTCCGCCTCGGTCTTGAGCGTCACCTGGACTACCGCCGACGCGGAGTCCGCCATCGCCAGGAGCGAATACCGCATCGTCCAGGTGGGCGGACCGATGGTCCGCGATTGGACCGACGTGGGCACCCGGACCCAGGTGACCGCAACCGACCTTACCCTGCTTCCGGGCCGAAGCTATCGTATCGAGGTTCGAGCCACCAACGATGTCGGCCTGGCCAGCGAGATCGGAGCATCCGACGGCATTGTGGTGTTCGGCTTCGACGTGGACGGCAACAGCCTGGTCAACGCGACCGACATGAACATCTTCCGGCAGTGCCTCGCCGGACCGGAGATCCCCTATCCCTCGACCATAGACCCGGACTGCGGCCGGTTCGACGCGGACAGCGACAACGACGTGGATATGAGCGACTTCGCCGTCTTTCAGCGATGCCTGACCGGCCCCGACCCGATCGACCCGAACTGCGTGAGGCCGTAGTGAGGGCCCGGACGTCGGCGGCAGCGGAATCCGCGAGTTCACTGTCCGGCGGAGTCGCTGCTCGCCGCCCAGGGGGGCCGGTCCACGCGCCGCGGGCGCCACAGCGAAACCAGCGTGCCCCTGGTCTCCACCGACAGGTCCCGCCAGGATCGAATCTCCAGATCGATGCGGGCCACGGCGCAGGTCGCCATGCGCGACCGTCCGTTGCTCAACAAATCCACCAGATCCTCCAGGCACGGATTGTGCCCCACCAGCAGCACCCGCTCACGCTCTTCGGCCACCTTCTGCAGACACGAGATGCAGTCTTCGGGAGCGGCGTCATAGAGTTCGCCCAGAACGTCAACCTCACCCTTGTAGCCGCAGGCTTCCGTCACCCGGGCGGTCGTCTTGCGAGCCCGCTTGGCCGAGGAACTCAGCACGAAATCCGGGACCAGCCCGTACTCCAGCAGATACTGGCCGGCCATCGGGGCCTCGCGCTTCCCCCGCTTGTTCAGGGGACGGTCGTGATCCGGCAGCTCCTCGTCGTCCCAGCTTGACTTCGCATGCCGAAGCAGCAGCAGTGTCTTCATCCTCGCCTCCCGTCGCCGCGGTCAGCGGCTCATCCTGAACATGCGTCCATCTTCCCTCTCCGCCGGCCGCCGAGTCAGATGCCTTCGCCCCCCGGCCGATATGGCTCAAACGTCGTCTGCCGGTGCTGCTCCGCCTGCCGGGCGATCTTCCGGACTTTCCTGAAGAGACTCTCCTGGCAGCGGACCGCCCGGCCGCCCTTGTGACGCGGCAGTTGATAGCTGCCGTCGGACATCAGATGCCGACCCTTGACCGTGTCCTTGAAACAGGTCTCCATGATGTCCACCAGCCGCGCCTTGCAGGCCGGATCCTCGATCGGCACCAGAAGTTCAACTCTGCGGTCCAGGTTCCGCGGCATCCAATCCGCACTGGAGATGAACACCAGCTCGTCACCCCCGTTGTAGAAGTAGAACAGCCGGCTGTGCTCCAGATAACGATCCACAATGCTGACCACGCTGATGTTCTCGCTCAATCCCGGGACACCCGGCCGCAGGCAGCAGATCCCGCGGACATTCAGTCGGATCTTGACCCCGGCGCTCGACGCGGCATACAGGGCTTCAATCAACGCGGGGTCGACCAGCGAGTTCATCTTGGCCATGATCCGGGCCCGGCGACCCTGGCGCTTCCGTTCCGTTTCCACCTCGATCAGCTCGATCAGTCTCTCCCGCAATCCCAGCGGCGCCATCTCGATCTTGCGGAACTTCTGGGGCTGTGAGTAGCCGGTAATGGTATTGAAAAAGCTCGTGGCATCCGAGACCAGCTCCTCATGGGTGGTCATGAAGGAGGCGTCGGTGTACTGACGGGCGGTGATCTCGTTGTAGTTGCCGGTGCCAAAGTGGACGTAGCGCTGAACTCCGTGCGGCTCGCGACGAATCACGATGCAGACCTTGGCATGAGTCTTGAGTCCCTTGACGCCGTAGATGACCTGAACCCCGGCCTGCTCCAGCTCGCGAGCCCACTCGATGTTCCGAGCCTCGTCAAACCGGGCCTTCAACTCGACCAGGGCGGTCACATGCTTGCCGCGCTCAGCGGCCCGGGCCAGGGCTGCGACGATCGGGCTCCTGCGACTCGTGCGATACAGGATCTGCTTGATGGCGAGCACGTCGGGATCATCGGCCGACTCCTCGACCAGCCGCACGACCGGGTCGAAACTGTCAAATGGATGATAGAGCAGGATATCGCGCCGGCTCAGAATGTCGAAGAGACTGAACTTCAGGTCGACGTCCGGCGATGGATGCGCCGGCCAGGGCTCGTATTTGAGCTCTTCGAAACCCTGCAGCTCGGTCAGCCGCATGTAGGCGGCCAGATCCGGCGGACCTGCGACCGCATAGACGTCCCGCGACGACACGTCCAGCGACCGCTGAAGAAACTCCAGCACGCCAAGGCTGGCCTGCTGTGAGATCTCCAGTCGAACACAGGGGCTTTGTTTGCGCTGATCGAGGATCTCCTCCATTTCCTCCAGGAGATCGAATGCCAGATCCTCTCGCACACTCAGGTCCGCGTTGCGGTTGATTCGGAACGGCACGACCTCCAGCACGTGCTCGCCGGGAAAAAAACGCTGAATGAAAAGGGTGCAGACGTCCTCCAGGAGGATGTACTCGTACCGCCCGACGGCCGGCAGCGTGACGTGCCGCTGAAGGGCCCGGCCGAACGGAATCACGGCGTAGCGGGCGTCGCCCTCGCCCACCCCCGGGTCCAGCCGAACGCAGAGCGTCAGCATGCGATCGGTCAGCAGCGGAAACTCCCGATCCCCGCCCACTGCCATCGGCGTCAAAACGGAGAACACCTCACTCTCGAAAACCTGCTCGACAGCCTTCATCTGCCGGTCGGAGAGTTCGCCCGGCCGCCTTCGCATCACCCCGCCCTGGGCCAGGGCCGGCTCGATATCGTCGAGGTAGCAGCTGTATTGCCCCTCGACCATGCGACGGGTGCGCCGGCTGACGGCCTCGAGCTGCTCCTCGGGACTCATCCCCGCCGGATCCATCTTCCGGCTGCCTTGACGTACGAGTTGCTGCAACCCTCCGACGCGCACCATGAAGAACTCGTCGAGGTTGGACGCGGTGATGGCCAGGAACTTGATCCGCTCCAGCAGAGGGATGGCCCGGTCTCGGGCCTCGTCGAGCACCCGCTCATTGAACTCCAGCCAGCTCAACTCCCGGTTGATGTAGTTCCGCGGTTTCATGACCTCGCTCGACGCAGCAGTACCTGCATGCCGTAGGTCTCCTCGAACATCGGCCCCTTCTGGTCAAGGGCTAATTGCTCGAGGGACAGATCCTCGGCGTTCGGAATCGCAATCACCAACCGGCCGTCCTCCCGGCCACACCTCAACTCCGTGACTCGCTGACTCCGCGAGCAGTCCAGGGCGTCGGCTACCCGCAGCAGAGCCGCCATCTTCGCAACCACGATCCTACGGGTGCGATCCAGCGTCGCATACCCCTCGTGCGTCGGCTTGGGCGAGGCCCGCCGCGCATACCGGGCCACCAGGGCAACCAGCCGCACGTCCATCTTGCTCAGCCCGAACAGATCACTGTTCATGATCAGGTACATCGAGTGCTTGTGATGACTGGCCGGGTTGACAAAAGCCCCAATCTCGTGCAACAGGGCCGCGAGACAGAGAAGCAGCTCATAGCGCGGATCGAGCTGGTGCTCGTCCTGCAGGGCGCGAAACAGCCGCCGACACAGCTCGCCCACGTGACGGGCGTGAGCCTCATTGACCTGATACTTGCGGGCCAGATCCATCGCCGAGCGAATGATCTGGTTGTTGAACTCCTCGGTCCATACGCCTCGCGTGGCCATCTGGTGCAGCAACCCGTCGCGCAGGTTGACCGGGGCGACCAGGACCTCCCGGAGATCGAAAGCCCGGGCCATCTCCACGTAGGCCAGCAAGGCCGGAGCCAGCGTCTCGGCCTCCGGAAACGTCAGATGGTATTCCTGAACGATTCGCCCCGGCGTCAGGTCAAGAAGGTCGTCGGTGAAGCTCTCCAGCGCGGCCAGAGACAAGCGGTTGATGCCGTCCGGGACCCAGCGATCCAGCAGCCGCGAGGCCGCAAAGCGAACATCACCGCCAAGAGCGATCATCTCGATCGCCACGCTCCGCGACACATGCTGAATCACTTCCTCAACCGTCATCCGAATCTGGCTCACCATGATCTGCCGGGCCTTGACCGTGGGAGCACGATACGTGTTCAGCATCTCCCGGAGCCGGATCGCTCCCAGCCGGTAGGTGCGGGAGAACGCCACGTCGTCGCCCTGGACAACGAGCAACTCGGTGCTTCCGCCGCCAACCTCGATCACCATGGCCCGGGCCCCGGCGAGCTCCGGCTCCGCTTTCAGCAGCGGCTGGATCCCCAGATAGGTGATCCGGTTCACCTCCGCTTCATCCAGCGGTTCAACCTGAAGCCCGGTCGCGATGGCGATGCGGTCCACGAACGCCAGGGAATTCGCCGCCTCGCGAACGGCACTCGTCGCAACGACACGGATCCGGCTCTCCTCACTGACCCCGTATTCCTTGAGCAGACGCTGGTAGCTGCGCAACACGGCCACGCAATCCTCGATCGTGCTCTTGCGCAAATGCCCGTGAGTGAACGTGTCCTTCCCGAGATCCACTTCCCTCGACACCGACTCGAGGATTCGGATCCCTCCCACCGGACCGATCTCCGCGACGGCCATGCGGACCGAGCCCGCCCCAATATCGATAACCGCCACCGGCGTCGTCCCGGTGGCTTTCTCGCCCGGAACCGTCGCGGGCGCTTTGTCAGGCACATTCGACTTCATGACAGCGGCCACCGTTACTTGACGACCGATTCCCGAGCCCAGGCGGCAGCGCCCATGGCCGCGGCATCGTCACCGAGTTGGGCCGCAACCACCTTGAACGACTTGGCAAAGGCCGGCAGAACACGCTTCCGGGCGGCGTGACTCACGCCATCCACGAACAGTTCCGGCATGGCCTCCACGAGGCCGCCGCCGAGGACAACCGTGTCCGGAGCCAGCAGGTTGACCACGCCCGCCAGGACAACGCCAATCGACCTGGCCGCCTGCCGGACAATCCCCTCAATCGCCTGATCACCTTCCTTGATCGCCTCGGCCAGCGTCGCGCTGCGAATCTCGGCCAGGTCTGCGCCGGCCTTGGCCTGGAGGTGTGGAGCCTCGCCCCGGCATACGGCCTGGGCGGCAGCGCCGGCGATCGCCAGCCGACTCGCGTGAGCTTCCAGGCAACCCCGCTGCCCGCAACCGCATAGGTTGCCATCGGGAAGCAGCGGTACGTGGCCGATCTCCATGCACGAGCCCGTCTTGCCACGCAGAATCTTGCCTTCGTACACACACCCGCCACCAATGCCGGTGCCCGGAAAGACCCCAATCACACAGCGCCCCGATCGTCCCGCCCCAAAACGGTACTCGCCGTAAGTTCCGGCATCCACATCATTCAGAATCACCGCCGGACAACCGAACTCCTTCTCGAGCATCGCCTTGATGGGCACGTCCTTCCAGCCGAGGTTGGGTGTGTCGAGGATGATCCCATGATCGAGATCCAGCGGGCCCGGGCAGCCGATACCGATCCCCCCCAGGCGATCGCGGGCAATGTGGGCTTCGTCGAGCATGGTCTGAATGACCTGCACCATCCGCCTGAAAACGGCATCCGTGCCCTCCTGCCCTTTGGTCTTCTTCCGATTGCGCCCCAGCATCTGGAACTCGGAGTCAAAGACCGTGGCCAGCATCTTCGTGGCCCCCAGGTCAAATCCCACCCAGCATGTCTCGTCCGGTTTGGCTGCCATGATGGAGCAAGGATAGCAGACTCGCCGCCCGAACACCACCCGGCATCCGACCGAAAGGAGCAGGTTGCAGTCCCCGTGAACCACGCGGATAATGGAGTTCGGATGGCAGTGCGGAACCGGATCATCGCGGCGTTCCACCCCGGGGGAATGAGCGGGCCCGCAAACCATGAACCCAATGCCGCCGAGGAGGCCGCTTGACGCCAGCCGATCGGGGAACGCAAGCCTTGGCCCGCAAACGACTCCTGCCCGATGGCCAGCAACGCTTCGGCGCCCATATGTCGATCGCCGGCGGACTGCACCAGGCGCTCGAACTCGGCCGCAAGACCGGCTGCGACTGCATTCAGATCTTCGTCAAGAACCAGCGGCAGTGGCGAGCGCCCCCGCTGACTCAGGATCAGGTCCACGCCTGGCAGAAAGCCCTGGCGGAATCCGCCATCCGGCCGGTGATCGCCCACAGCACCTACCTGATCAACCTCGCCAGCCCCGACGATCGACTCTGGCAACGCAGCATCGACGCTTTCACCGACGAACTCGAACGATGTGAACGACTTCGTGTCACCGCACTGGTCATCCACCCCGGGGCTCACCTCGGCCAGGGAGTCGACTGGGGCATCGCCCGAGTTGCCCGGGCCCTCGATGCAATCCACGACCGCACCAGGGGTTTCGCCGTCAAAACCACCTTGGAAACCACCGCCGGGCAGGGCTCGTGCTTGGGCAGCCGGTTTGACCAGCTGGCCGCGGTGATTGAGCACGCCCGCGAGCCCGACCGGATCCGCGTCTGCGTGGATACCTGCCACATCTTCGCCGCAGGATACGACCTGAGCTCCTCGCAAGGCTATGCGGCGACCATGGCCGATCTCGCCCGCCACATCGGCCTTGATCGAATCGTCGCGTTCCACCTGAACGATTCGCTGAGCCCGGCCGGCTGCCACAAGGACCGCCACGAACACATCGGCCGCGGACACCTGGGCCGTAGCGCATTCCGACACCTGCTGAACGACCCCCGATTCCTGGGCCTCCCCATGATCCTGGAAACACCCAAAGGACAGGATACCCGCGGCCGGGACCTGGACAGCGTCAACCTCGCCACCCTCCGGCGGTTGGTCGCCTCCGTCAAAACCTGCCCCACCGGCGCCGGCAACGCTGATCCGCCGACGCCGCCAGCAGCCCGCCCTATCGACAAGTGACCACCAACGGGTAGAATCACCACACATGGCGGTGCGTCCGAGCCCTCGGATTCACCTCCAAGAAGCGCCATTCGATGTATCGGGTCATTCGTTGCCGGAGGTGCCACCATGAGCGACACGAACCGTGATCCCGTACCGCCGACCCCGCCTCCGCCCCCGCCTGCATATTCCACCGCCCCACCGGTCTGCGCAGCGATGCCGTACGCGGCAAAAACGCAGGAGTCCAACTGGCCCAAGGTGATTGGCATCATCGCCATCGTCGTCGCCGCCGTTGGGATCGTGGGAGGCGCTTGCGGCCTGGTGTCCTGGCTGGGAATGTCAGCCATGCAAGTCAGCATGTCGTCCTCCGGACAAGTCGTGAAGGCCAACATGCCGGTCATCACCGAGATGGGCAAGTGGCGAGGGTACACCTTCCTGGCCGGCGCGGTCAGCTTCATTCTCCAGATCGTCTTGCTGGTCAGCGCGATCTACCTCATTAGGCGCCGGCGGTGGACGATCCCGGCCCTCCGGATCTGGGCCTGCCTTTACATCTTCTTCTCCCTCATCGGGACGATAATCAGCTACCACATGCAGAAGGAACTCTACCAGCAGCTGGCGTCCGGCGCAGGACCTCAGGGACCATTACCCATGGCCGCGCCTCAGGCATTGATCGGCCTGGGCATGCTGTTCGGCATCCTCTGGGCCTGTGCGCTGCCGGTTTTCGTGCTCATCTGGTTCTCCCGGCAGAAAATCAAGGCCGAGACGGCCACCTGGGTCTGACCACGATGATCAGCCCTGCCAGGAGCCCCCTGTTGGACAGGTTCACGCCATGAAGTGCAAGAAGTGCGGATACCGGCTCTGGCAGCTCCCTACCCGGCGATGCCCGGAATGCGGTGCCGACTTCCGGCCCAGCAACTACGAGTTCGTCCCCAACAGCGTTGAGTTCTCCTGCCCCCACTGCCGGCAACCCTATTACGGCACCGGCCCGAAAGGCCATCTCGAACCCATCGCGTTCAACTGCGTGACCTGCGGCCGGCCGGTCACCATGGACGAGATGATCCTCAGCCCGGCGCCCGGCACGAGCGAAACACAGACCGAAGTCTTCCGCCTGCCGTGGCTGGATCGCAAGGAGCGCGGCTGGCTCCGCGCCTGGTTGGCCACCGCACGCAGCGCCATGCTCAGCCCTGCCCAGATGATGAAGGGCGTGCCGGTCGAAAGTTCAGGGTGGGAGGCATTTGGCTTCGCGTTTCTCAATACCTTGCCCCCGATGATCATGGCGGTGCTGCCCATCGCCGCGGTCATGCTGGTCATGACCCTGGCCACTCCGCAATCCGCCATCCCCATCTTCGTCCCCGTCGCCGTGGCCGTCGAATTCGCGGTCATCGGTGTCGTATGTCTCGTGGGAACGGTGGTATGGGCAGTGGCCACCCACCTCCTGCTGCGACTCACCGGCCAGACCGCCGGTCCGCTCCTGCGAACCCAGCAGGCCATCTACTACAGTTCCGGCGCCAACCTCATCAGCGCCATCCCTTGCCTGGGCTACTACGTGGGCTGGATCTGGTGGATCGTGAGCGCCATACTCGCGGTGAAGGAAGGCCAACGCGTACACGGCGGACGAGCCGTGTTCACCGTGCTCGGACCGCTGGTAGCCTGCGCCCTGTTGTTCGCCGGTCTTGCCGCCGCCATGATCGGACTGGCCAACGTCCGCACCTCCTCGACACCACCAGCCGCCACGCCTCTCACTCAGGCAATGGCCGACACGAGAAAGGTCACCCAGGCCGTCATTCGCTACATCCGGCGACACAACGGCCGCGGACCTGACCACGCCATCCTCCTCGTCACTCAGGGCGATCTCCTGGCCTCGGATTTCATCAGCAGCGACTCCGCAACCACCCTTGGAAAGACCCCGCTGGCCGGAACCACCCTCGACTACTTCAACTTCGCCAGGCCCAACGAACGGACCCAACTGGCCAGCAGAGCGGTCGCCAACCTGCCCACGGGAACCGTCGCTCACCGGTTGGGCGACTATGTCTTCACCTGCAAAGGCATGAATCCGTCCATTTCCGACAATCGGCTGTGGGTCGTGGTGCAGATCGTCGATCCGGTCGCAAACGCCGGCCAGCCCCCGCGATCCCACCTCATCTGCGGTATGGCGGATGGCGGTACACAGATGACGCCGGTAGCCCACTTCCTGGCCGACCTGAAGACACAGAACGGTGTCCGAGCGGAGCATGGCCTGCCCCCGCTGCCCGACCTGCGAACGATCACCCACACCCAACCCGCCACCTCCGCGCCGGCGGAAGCCTCGGAGTGACTGGACAGCACGACCGGATACGCCATACTGGTGTCCGAGTCCTGTTCGCTTGCACTTTCCACGGGGAGGCTTCGCCGTGACCTGCTCCACCATGCTCCGAAACATGCTGCTCGCCTCACTCGTCTTCCTCAGCGCCGGCCGGGCCGCCGTTCACGCCGATGACTGGCGCCACGAACTGGCCACGCCGCGCCCCGAGTTCAGCCAGATGCCCTTCTGGTTCTGGAACGACCGGCTGGAGGAAGAGGAAATCAAGCGGCAGATGGCCGATTTCCGCGAGCACGGCGTCTACGGCTTCATCATCCATGCCCGCATGGGACTGCCCAAGGATATCCCCTACATGGGTGAACGCTGGCTTCAACTCGTTCGCGCTGCCGTCGAGGAGGCAAAAAGCACCAACATGCGCGTGTGCCTCTACGACGAAGGCATGTACCCGTCCGGCTCGGCCCATGGCGAAGTCGTCCGCTCGAACCCGTCCTTCGCGGCCAAGGGCCTGACGATGACCATGCAGGACGTCGCCGGGCCGGCCGATCTGCCCCGTCCGGCCCCCAGCAACGGCACCCTCGTCGCCACCCTCATCGCCAGGCCAACGCCCGATTCGAAGGCCAAAGCCGTCGAACCAACCAGCCTGAAACTTGTCGACGCAGCCGCTACCTCGATCAAGGTCCCCCAAGGTCCGTGGCGAGTCATGACTTTCGCCTGCGTGCCCTCCAAGGGGCGCATCCGGGGGGTCCACGAAGACGAGGAGGACTCCGCCCCAGCCGCCCCACCGGCCGCCAACCTGCTCGATCCAGCCGCCATGCAGGTCTTCATCCGCTTCGCCTACGAACCCTATGACCGAATCCTCAGGGAGCATTTCGGCAAGACCGTGATCGCCATGTTCACCGACGAACCCAACATGCTCGGCCGCCGATCGACCCCCGGCCTGCAGCCCTGGACCGACGGCATCGAACACGACTACGAGAGACAGCACGGCGATTCGCTGCTCCCGCTGCTGCCCGCCCTGTTCCTCGACCTCGGCCCGGAAACCGCCACCGTTCGAGCCCGCTTTCATCAGACCCTTGCCAGACGACTCAACGACAGCTACTACCGCCAGCTCTCCGAGTGGTGCGACCGCCACGGCATCGCCCTCACCGGCCATCCCGCAGGGCCAACCGAGATCGATCCCCTCCACTACTTCCAGATCCCCGGCCAAGACATCGTCTGGCGCGGCCTCCTTCCCGAAAAGAACCTCGCCCTCCAGGGCACCAACAGCGCCATCGCGAAATGCACCAGCAGCGTCGCACGCCACGACGGCCGGTGGCTCAACGCCAACGAGGTCTACGGCGCATTCGGCTGGCAGCTCACCATGGAGGAAATGAAATGGCTGGCCGACTGGCTCATGGTCCGCGGCGTGAACACTCTCTACCCACACGCCTTCTACTACTCAATCCGCGGCAACCGCTTCAACGAGCGCCCGCCGGACGTCGGCCCAAACAACGCCTGGTGGCCGCACTACCGGCTCTTTGCCGACTACACCTCCCGGCTCTGCGGACTTCTGGCCGACAGCCGGCAGGTCTGCCACGTCGCCATCCTCTGCCGGAATAACCAGCTGCCCTGGCGTGCCGCCGAGCACCTCTACCGGAACCAGATCGACTTCAATTACCTCGAGGAGTGGCGTCTCATCGGGCAGGCCAGAATCGAAGACAGCAGTCTCGCCGTAGGACCGATGCGTTACACGCTGCTTGTCGTGGATCAGGACGAGCCTCTGGCGAAGACCACACAAGCCAGAATCGACGAGCTTGAACGAGCAGGCCTGCGGGTCAGCTACTGCACTGGCGGGGTGGGACCGGAACTCGTGCACGACGCCCCCCGCGACCTCACCGTCGATCCGGCCTCACCGGATCTGCGCTGCACCCACCTCCGCAAACGCGATCATGACTTCTATCTACTGGTCAACGAGGGCGACCGGCCCATCGAAACCGGCTTGACCGTGCCGATCCGGGCAAAGGCCGAGTGGTTCGACGCGTGGGAGAGCACGTTCCGCCCGACAACCGTCCAGAAGGCAGACCACAGCACCATGACCATCACCTTGCAGCTTGAGCGACGATCCAGCCTCGTCCTGTGCATCGACCGGGGACAGCCCCACACCGAGATGCCCGCCGCGCCGCCACCCGCCGCCCAGCCGCCAACCACAATCCACGTCCCCGGCCCCTGGCAACTCTCCGACACCAAGGGCAAGCTCTTCGACGGCACCCTCGGCAACTGGCTCCAAAACCCTGACACGACGGGACTCGCCGGAACCGTACTCTACCGAACCTCTTTTGACCTTAAGAAGGTGGATATGCTCGCCTATCGTCTCCACCTGGGTGCCGTCGGCGATTTCGCCGCGGTTCGTCTGAACGGCCAAGCCCTGCCGCCACGGTTCTGGGCTCCCTACCGATGGGACGTCACCCAGGCACTGAAAGAGGGCCGGAACGAGCTCACCGTCGAGGTCACCAACTCGCTGGTCAATCGGTATGATCCCAAGCAACTCCGACCGTCAGGGCTGATCGGCCCGGTCGAGCTGCAGGCAGTTCGCTCCACGGACTGAGCAGGCAATTCCTCCTCCGGGACCTCAGGGCGAGCCTGGTCCAGCCGAGGGCCAATCGCTGAATCCCGACCCCTGCTCACCATTGACGAGTCCCCGGCTTTCGCCGATGCTCGCTGCCCTATGCACGAGGGAGACGCTACCAGCGGCCACGATCCCTATACGGCGCTTCGTGGTCGCGATTTCCGCTTGTTCCTGTCCGGGAACCTGCTTGCCAACCTGGGCATGCAGATGCAGAACGCGGCCGTCGGATGGGAGATCTACGACCGAACCGGCCAGCCGTGGGCGCTCGGAGCCGTCGGATTGGCTGAGTTCCTCCCGGTCGTCGCCTTCACCCTGATTGCCGGCCAAGCGGCGGACCGCTTCAACCGGCGGCTGGTGGCCATTGTCGGACTCACGGTCATGGGCGCCGGTTCACTCGGCCTGGCCGCCGTCTCCTTGTACCGCGGACCCATCCTCCTTGTATACGCCCTGCTCATCCTCGTCGGCGCCGCCCGGGCCTTCACCACACCCGCCAAGGCCGCCCTCATGCCCCAGATTGTCCCCCGGGAACGATTCAGCAACGCCGTAACCTGGAACAGCGGCGGCTTCCAGGTCGCCTCCATTGCCGGCCCGGCGCTGGGCGGATGGCTCATCTACCTCCTGGGTAAGGCAACCACGGTCTACGTCCTCGTCACCGTCGCCGACCTCGTCTTCGTCGTTCTCCTGAGCCTCCTCCGCTATCGGCCGGCTCTACCGCCGAACGAACCGGTCACCTTGCGCTCACTCTTTGCCGGAGTGGGCTTCCTGTGGAACAGCCCCCTGGTGCTCGGCGCGATGACCCTGGACATGTTCGCCGTGCTCCTGGGCGGAGCCACGACCCTGCTTCCAATCTACGCCAGGGACATTCTGCACGTCGGCCCCGACGGCTTTGGCTGGTTGCGGGCCTCGCCGGCACTCGGAGCCCTGGCAATGGCGTTCCTCCTGGCACACCGACCGCCGATGCGACAGGCCGGACGAGCCATGCTCTGGGCCGTGGCCGGCTTCGGCATGGCGACCATCGCTTTCGGCTTGTCGCGATGGTTCTGGCTCTCCATGACCATGCTCGCCCTGACCGGAGCGCTGGACACCATCAGCGTCGTCGTTCGCCACACCCTCATCCAGTTGCTCACCCCCGACCCGATGCGCGGCCGCGTCTCCGCGGTCAATTCCATGTTCATCGGCGCCTCCAACGAGTTGGGCGGGGCCGAGTCCGGCTTCGTCGCGGCCCTCTTCACGCCAACCATCTCCGTGGTCGGCGGCGGAATCGGCACCATCCTGGTTGTGATCACCGTCGCCGTGACCTGGCCCCAGCTTCGCCGCTACGGGCGGTTAGGCAGCGATGCGCCGGCACCGGCGTTTCCCATCGCCGAACCGCTCCGAGCCCCGGCCAGGCCGCAGCCCGGCCAGTAGTGTAAGCACGACGCCACCCTGGACAGAAGACCGGCGAGTAATGCAAGTCACAGGTAGCCATGAGGTTGCGATCCGTCGTCCCCTATGCTCCATCGCCGGAAAGGCGGTGTAGAACGGAGGCCAACGGGGTGTTTACATCCAGCAGGGCGGCCGATATACTATGCTGCTCGGTACACGGATCGCCGTAAGGTCTGGACGAGACTTGTTTTGCGAAAGGACGCTCGTTGGCATGATCAAGGTGAAGGCTCGGGGCAACGAATCGCTGGATCAGATGCTTCGCCGCTTCAAGAAGATGTGCGAGAAGGAAGGCCTGACCAAGGAAATCAAGCGGACTAGCTACTACGAGAAGCCCAGCGAACGTCGTCGTCGCCGCATGCGCAAGTCCGCCAAACGCGAGTTTCGACCCGGGATGGGCCCCGGTCCCAAGCGCTGACTGTTCGCTGACAGGCGTCGTTCAGAGACTCATTCAGGTTCAGAGACTCATTCAGAGCCGTGCCGGGTCTAGGGCGCGGCTCATTCTATGCGCCGCAACCCACATTCCCAGGAGGGGAGCACATTCGGCCGACAGGGCGACCCGCCTGCCTGCCCCGGCCGAAAGGAAATCAGAAGCCGCTGGGCCGGACGACCGACCCAGCGGCTTCCGTTGTTCCAGGCAATCGAGAGGCTCGATTGCCGTTTCAAGCCGCCTTACCTGACGTCAGCCTTGTCCTCCGGGATTCGCATCCCGTAGAACGACCGGGCCACGAAGATCATGGCAATCAACACCAGGACGCCGCCAATGTAGTACGAGGTCATCGATTCCGGCGCGGCCTTCTTCATCGTCACGGCGATTTCGACCGACAGCACACCGAACAGCGTGGTGAACTTGATCACCGGGTTGAGCGAGACCGACGACGTATCCTTGAACGGATCACCCACCGTATCACCGACCACCGACGCCTCGTGCAGCGGGGTGTTTTTCATTCGCAGGTCCACTTCGACGATCTTCTTGGCGTTGTCCCACGCCCCGCCGGCGTTGGCCATGAACAAGGCCTGGTACAACCCGAAGAACGCGATGCTGACCAGGTAACCGATGAATAGGTACTGATTGATGAACGGCAGACCGAGCGACATGCAGAAGAGCACGACGAAGATGTTGGACATGCCCTTCTGAGCGTAGAGCGTGCAGATCCGCACGACCTCCTTGCTGTCCTTGATCGAAGCGGTCGCCGCGTCGAGCTTGATGTTCTCCTTGATGTAGACCACCGCCCGGTATGCCCCGGTGACCACCGCCTGGCAGGACGCACCCGTGAACCAGTAGATGATCGCGCCGCCGGCCAGCAGGCCGAGCACGATCTCCGGCTGCACCAGGCTCAGAGCTTCGACCACCGGCTTGAACACGCCGCCCGGCGTTTTCTTGTACATATCTTCCAGCAGCATGATGATGCCGAAGATCATCGTGGTGGCACCGACAACCGCCGTACCGATCAGCACCGGCTTGGCAGTCGCCTTGAAGGTGTTGCCCGCCCCGTCGTTCTTCTCCAGGAAGTGCTTGGCGTTCTCGAAGTCCGGCTCGAACCCGAAGGTCTTCTTGATGTCGTTCTTGATGTCCGGTTGGGCCTCGATCCGGCTCAGTTCATAGACCGACTGGGCGTTGTCCGACACCGGGCCGAAACAGTCCACCGCGATGGTCACTGGACCCATGCCCAGGAAACCAAACGCCACCAGACCGAAGGCGAAAATCGGAGCGGCGAAAGGGAACTCCTTCGGCATCAGATCTTGCACCGCAGCTTGCTGCGAAAGGACCGCGGCAGTGGCCATCAGAGCCAACATCAGGATGCCCTGCCAGTAGGCTGAGAAGTTGCCGGCCACGAAACCGGACAGGATGTTGAGCGAGGCCCCACCCTGCCGCGACGAAGTCACCACCTCCTTGACGTGCCGCGAATGCGTGCTCGTGAAAACCTTCGTGAACTCGGGAATCAACGCCCCCGCAATCGTACCGCAGCTGATGATCGTGGCCAGAATCCACCACAGCGAGCCAAACGACGAGCTCGGCGGCAAGAGAATGAAGCTGGCCAGGTAGGTCGCCGCGATCGAAATGACCGAGGTGATCCAGACCAGGTGAGTCAGAGGCTTCTCCGGATCCCATTCGATCTTGCCGGCGAACGCCGACTTGGTGTAGGCGTCGTTCACGAAATAGGAAACCAGCGAGGTGATGATCATCAGGATACGCATGGCGAAAATCCAGATGATCAGCTGACCGCACAGCATCGCCTGCTTGGCAGCATGAGCCGCGATCGCAGGATCCGCGCTGCCCATGTCCTTGGCCACCGGGCCAAAGATCGCCAGGGCCAGAAAGGCAATCAAGGCCACGCCGGTGACACCGTAGGTCTCGAAACCGTCGGCCGTCGGCCCGACGCTGTCGCCCGCATTGTCCCCCGTGCAGTCCGCGACCACACCCGGATTCTTCGGATCGTCCTCCGGCAGGTGAAACACGATCTTCATCAGGTCGGAGCCGATGTCCGCAATCTTGGTGAAGATACCGCCGGCCACGCGGAGGGCGGACGCACCCAGCGACTCGCCGATGGCGAAGCCAATGAAGCACGGCCCGACGACCTCCTTTGGAAGGAAACCCAGGATGAGAATCATGAAAAAGAGCTCAACGCTGACCAGCAAGAGGCCCACGCTCATGCCCGACTTCATCGGGATGAGCAGCGCTTCCAGCGGCGTGCCCTTCAGCGACGCGAACGCCGAACGGGAGTTGGCCTTGGTGTTGATGCGGATGCCGAACCAGGCCACACCGTACGAGCCGAGGATACCCAGAATCGAGCAACCGATGATCCAGAGGAACTCGGCCGCCGGCTTGCCCTGAAGCTTGATGAAGTAGTAGTACATGCAGATGAAGATCACGATCCACAGGATCACCAGGAACTTGCCCTGCTGGATCAGGTAGGTCTTGCAGGTCTCCCAGATGGTCTCGGAGACATTAGCCATGCAGGAGTGCGCAGGCAGGCCCCTGATCTGGAAGTACTGGATCAAGGCGAAGATCAAACCAATCACACACACCACCAGACCGAGCTTCAGGAGGGTCATCCCCTGAAGCCCCCCAAAGGCGTCAAACTGGATCGTGTTGAGGTCCGGCAGCTGAATGTCGGCCTCGCCGGCCATGACCGGTACCCCTGCGAAGGCTAGAACGACTGCCGCTCCCGCAAGCAGCCACCCCGTCCTCCCCGCTAGACTTTTACCTGACATACACTTTCTCCATATACGATGAAATACGCGATGCCCCTCGGGTAGCGGCCCGAAGGAAGTCCGACCACACTCGTTCAGGTTGCAGGAAAACAGCAAACCTGGCCCCCAACCCGGGTTTGGACGATACTGCACAAGCGCACAAAACGCAAGTGCCCGAGTTTGGAGAACTTGCCCGTCCCAAAAGGAGAAACAAGCATGACCGTTGCGAGACAGACCGTTGGTATGATCTGCCTGGCCGCCTTGGCCACCGCGGCCCTCAGCTGGGCGGCCGCCACTTCCGCTTCTCCCGGAGGGCGCGAGGCAGAGAAGAAGACTCTGGCCCTCCTGGAACAGATCTGGGAACACGAACGTGACGGCATGCTCAACGCACCCCCGGAGGATGGCCGCCTGCTCAGGGTTCTGACCGAAAGCATGGGAGCCAAGAACGTGGTCGAAATCGGTACGTCCAATGGCTACTCGGCCATCTGGTTCGGCCTGGCCCTGCGAACCACCGGCGGGAAGCTCACCACCTTCGAGATCGACCCCAGAAAAGTCGAACTGGCCCGGAAGAACTTCGTTCGCGCCGGCCTCGATTCCATCATCACCGTGGTCGAAGGCGATGCCCACAAGGCGATCACCGAGCTGAAAGGACCGCTCGACCTCGTGTTCATCGATGCCGAGAAAGACGGCTACGTCGATTACCTGAACAAGATGCTGCCTCTGGTGCGCCCCGGCGGACTCATCCTCGCCCACAATACGACCGACTGCAAGAAGGCGCTCGAGGAGTACGTCAGACGAGTCACCACCAACCCCGATCTCGAGACCATCTTCCTCCACGAACAGGACCGCGGAATCGCCGTCACCCTGAAGAAACGCTGACCCAAACGCCGATGCCTACGTCATCCGGCCGGGAGCACCGGGACCCGGATGAGCCGGCCGAAGAAGCGTGGAAGACAGCCATGGCCGACAGTCCAACCACCCCTGACCCGAAGAGACACTCTGCCTGCAACGCGACCAGCCAGCCCCAATCCAAACCGTGGATCGTGTTCTTCTGGCTGGCGGCCATGGCCCTCGCAGGCCTCCAGGAATGGTCCTCGCGCCACACCGTCTCGCAGGACGCTGTCTCCTACATTGAAGTGGCTGAGGCCTACACCCGAGGCGATTGGAGCAACGCGCTCAACGCCTACTGGAGCCCCATGTACTGCTGGATCCTGGCCGTGAGCCGATTACTCTGGCTACCCTCGCCCTACTGGGAGGCGACCGCCCTCCACATAACCAACATCCCCATCCACCTCTTCGCCCTGGCCTGCTTTCATTTCTTCTGGACCCGTCTGACGCAATTCCGCCACCGGCCCGACGCGGCTCATCTCGACCAAGACTGCACGACGCCCTCGCTCCGGCTGTGGACCATACTCGGCTACACCCTTTTCCTGTGGTCCTCGTTCGCCTTCAGCCGGGCAACTGGGGCGGACACCCTGGTCACCGGCTTCGTTCTACTCTCCGCCGGCCTCTTGCTGCAGATCCGGTCCGGCCGCGACGGATGGTGGAGCTATGTCCTCCTCGGCATCGTGCTTGGACTGGGCTACCTCGCCAAGGCCATCCTGCTCCCCGTCGGTCTGGTCTGTCTGGCAGTTGCCCTCTTCTGTTCACCCAACGCTCGAAAGCGAATTCCCCACCTCCTGGCCGCAGGCATGGCCATGGCCTTGGTGGCGGCCCCGTTTGTGGCCGCGCTCTCCGCGAAGATGGGCCGATTCACCACCGGGGAAACAGGCCGCTTGAACTACGCCTGGCTGGCCGGCAAGCCAACGACCCAGACTCAACCCGCCACCACGCAAGAGGCTCCGTACTTCCCGCGGCGAGTCCTCGATCTGCCCACCGTCGAGGAGTTCGCAACCCCCGTGGCCGGGACCTACCCAATGTGGTACGACCCCGCTCACTGGAACCGGCATCTCCGGATCCATCTCGATCGCTGGCGACAGTGGACGCTGCTGCTGCAGAACCTGGGCATCTGCTACGAGATCCTCTTCGTCCAGCAGGCCGGAATCCTGGCCGCCCTTCTTGTTCTTCTTCTCTTGACGGCGAATCGTGGTCGCTGCCTGCGCGATATCGCCTCGGCCTACGTGATCCTCATACCTGCTTTAACCCCTATTGGCCTCTATACGCTGCTTTCAGTGGAGCCTCGCTTCCTGGGCGGTTCCATGATCCTGATCTGGTCCGCCCTGCTCTGCGCGGTCCGACTGCCGGCCGGAACGCCCTACCTGAGACTCCTCCGCGCCGCCGGGCTCGTGCTGATCCTGGTGATGGCGGTCCCCATCGCCGAGGCCGAGATCCACCCTGCCCAGCGGCTGCTCAAGGACATCCATGCCCGCCGCGACACCGCCCCGCACCCCCAATGGTATGTCGCTCGAGCCCTGCACGAACAAGGTCTCAAGCCCGGTGACCGCGTGGCGATCCTCGGGAGCATCAACCCGTACTGGGCCCGGCTTGCGGGAGTACGAGTCATCGCCAGGATTCCCGACGCCCACGCCCAACTCTTTCTGGCCGCCAATGACAAGACCAGGGCTCAAGTCCAGGACGCCTTGGCCGGGATCCAGGTCCGGGCCTTGGTGGCACGTTCCGGCCCCCTGGTCGACCAGGCACTCGAGACCGGCCCCTGGCGGCGGTTGGCCCACACTGACCACTACGTCTTTCTGAACCCGAGGTGACCGCACATCTCAAGCCCCCCTCCGGCAGGTCCGATACATCGAATGCGCCGGCGAGAGTTCGCCCTGCGCCCAAGATACGCCCGGGAGACCGTACCCGATGCCGACGACATCCATCCCCCCCCAACCAGCCTGCATGGGCAACGAGGTCCGGTCGAGCCCGATCAAGAACCGGATCACCCTGACCATCGTCCTCCCGGCACTCAATGAGGAAGAAGCCATCGGCCGGACCCTCGAACGCTGCCTCGCCGCTCGGGAGACGATCATCGCCGAAAGCAGGGTGACCGATGTGCAGCTCGTGGTGGTCAGCGACGGATCAACAGACCGAACCGCGACCATTGCTCGTGGTTATCCGGATGTGCTGGTCATCGAATTCGAGGAGAACCGCGGCTACGGGGCCGCGATCAAGGAAGGCTGGCGACAGGCGGGAGGCGATCTGCTCGCCTTTCTCGATGCCGACGGAACCTGTGACCCGGCCTTCTTCCTGCCGATGTGCAACGTCGCCCTGAATGAGCAGGTGGATATCGTGCTCGGCTGCCGCATGGGCGCAGACTCCAGGATGCCCCTCGTTCGCCGCGTCGGCAACATGATCTTCGCCGCGATACTCGGCCTGCTCTCCCGGCGGCGCGTCGACGACACCGCCAGCGGGATGCGCGTCATCCGGGCCGAGTCATTGCCCAGGTTGTTACCCCTCCCCAACGGACTGGACTTCACCCCCTCGATGAGCGCACGGGCATTGATGGACGCGGAACTGCGAATCCGTGAAATCCCAATGAAATACGAGGAACGCATCGGCCGCTCCAAACTCAACGTCTTCCGCGATGGCCTCCGCTTCACCCGCGAAATCCTCTCCGCGGCCGTGTACGTCCGGACCTCTCGAGTGACCCTGCCCATCGTCGGTGTTCTCGCCCTCATCGCCGTCGCCCTGAGCCTATTCCCCGTACGCCACTACCTGGTCAACGGCACACTCCCCGAATGGCTGATCTATCGCTTCCTCACCATTCTGTTGCTCGGCCTGGTAGCCGTCACCCTCCTGTGCGCGACCGTCGTGGCCGAACACGTCATTGCCCTGTCCCAGCTTCGGTACGAGCGATTCCTCGACAAGGCCCATTCATGGTGGGGACGCCGGGCGCTCCGTGTCTACTGGAAGTTGGGGCTGATCTCGGTCGCGCTGGCCGTCATCCTGGTCTGGCCGGGAATCGTCTCCTATGCCAGGACCGGCGAAATCGCCCCTGCCACGCTTCACTGGTCGCGCGTGGTCGTCGCTGCGTTCCTCGTGCTGGCATTCTGCCAGATGGCCGCGACGGCCTGCCTCCTGCGGATCATCCCAGCCATGCATGATCGCCAGCGGCAGCTCATGTCGGACTCAGGCCATGGGGTTTGATCAATACGCGTTGAACTACGAGGCCGAGTTGTGTCGCGGCCTGCGCTGGTCCGGCCAGCAACCCGACTGGTTCGCCGAACGGCGTGTATCGTGCGTGCGCGAACACTGCCACAAATCCGGACTGGCCCCCCGGCGAGTCCTCGAATTCGGTTGCGGCGTCGGCATTCACGTCCCCTTCCTGCGGGCGGCATTCCCGGAAAGCCAGATCATCGGCCTCGACATCTCCCAGGATTCACTTGCGGTCGCAGCCGGCCGCCACGCCGGCCGCCACGTCTGCTTCTCGACGCCGGAGGAGTTCCGCCAGCGGCACACCGTCGACCTCGTCTATGTGAACGGTGTATTTCACCATATCGCCCCGGCCGAGCACCACCACTGGCTCCGCCGCATCCGTGACTACATGGCTCCCGGGGCCCTGCTCGCCGTGTTCGACAACAACCCTCTCAGCCTCCCGGCCCGATGGGTGATGCACTCAATCCCCTTTGACCAGGACACGATCATGGTGAACCCGCGTCGCTTCGCTCGATTGATGCGCGCCACAGGCTTCGGCCGGCCGCAACTGCGGTTCCACTTCCTGTTCCCGCGCGCCTTGAGCTGTCTCCACGGCATCGAGTCATTGGTCGCCCGCTTGCCTCTCGCGGCCCAGTTCAGTCTCCTCGCTTGCCGGGAAGAATGACTCGGCACCGGCACGCTGCCGATCCGGCCCGCCCAGCGCGCGAATCCACCTCCAATCCTCTCCTGCCCCGGTCCCATAATCCGGCCGCTCCTACCTTCAGTCAGCCTGACCAGCAACCGATAACCCTTCAGACGACCCGAGCGTGAGCGGGCGACAATCTGACCAAGGACCCTCTGCGTGCGCGTTCTGTTGATCAAACCCAATAACCTGAGCGACCACATCCAGCCCTCACTGGGACTGGGCTATCTGGCCCAACAGATCCGCAAAGACCACGACGTCACCCTCTTTGACTGCATCAAGAACCACTCCTCTCCGGACGAGATCAGCGGCGTCGTCGAAGCCCTGCAGCCCCATGTGGTTGGCATCCAGTCGTACACCTTCGACCTGCCCAACGTCAAACGCATGCTGCGCGTCATCAAGCGATGCGACCCGGCCATCACCACCGTGGTCGGCGGGGCTCACGTCTCGGCCGATCCGCTCGGAGCCTGCCGGGCATTCGGCGACGACCTGGACTACGGCTTCAATGGCGAGGGCGAAATCGGCTTCGGCCCGTTCCTTCACACCATGGAGAAGGGCACCCGGGACTACAGCGGCATCCCCGGGGTGATCTGGCGGCACGGCGATCAGCGCATCGTCAACCCGCCTCAGCTCGCCGAAAACCTCGACGATCTCGGCCTGCCGGCCCTGGACCTGTTGCGACCGGATACCTATCCCGAATCCCAGCACGGGGCCTTCTACAACCAGTTCCCCATCTCGCCGATCCTCACCACGCGCGGCTGCCCCCACGCCTGCACTTTCTGCTCTGCGCCGATCCTCTCCGGCCGCCGCCTTCGGCACCACAGCGTCGGCTACCTCCAGCAGATGGTCCGCCTCCTGTACTCGGTATACGGGATTCGCGAGTTCCATATCGTGGACGACAACTTCACCCAGGACCTCGACTACGCCAAGTCGGTCCTGCAGATGATCCTGGACATGCGACTCGACATCTCCCTGGCTCTGCCCAACGGCATCCGCATGGACAAGGTCGACGACGAACTTCTGGAAATGATGAAGTCCGCCGGAGTCTACGTCGTCTCGGTGGCCGTCGAGAGCGGCAATGACCAGATCCTGAAGGCGATGAACAAGAAAACCACCGTCCACAGGATGCGCGAAAACGTGGCCCGCATCCGCCGTCACGGCCTGGACGTGGCCGCATTCTTCATCCTCGGATTCCCCGGCGAGACCCGCGAGACGATCCGCGACACGATCAGGCTCTCGCGCGAGCTGGACTTGGTCCGGGCCAATTTCTTTACCTACCTGCCCCTGCCGGGAACAGCCAGCTACCACCGGCTTGTAGAGTCGGGCGAAATCGAGAAAGTCGACTGGAACGACTTCAAGTTCATGAGCGCCGCCTACGTGCCCAAGGGAATGACTCGAGATGAACTGCTGAGCCTCAAACGTCGGGCATTCTTCGGCTTCTACCTGCGGCCATGGATCTTCACCCGCAACCTCGTGGCCATCCGGTCCTACCGCCATTTCCGCTTTCTGCTCCAGCGGTTCTACCATTGGGTGGTGATGAAACCGGCCGACGGCAAGGAACGCACCCACCGACGTCCGCTACGGGCAATCGCCGCCCAGCTGCGGAGCCTCTTCAGCGCCGTCAAGCCCGCTCCCGCGGCTCACCCTGATCCCACCTGAGCCCCCCGCCTCCCAACCAGCCTGCCACCAGCCCTTACCCTTCGCCGGTCTGGCCCCAGCATCACCCCGGTGACTCGTGCCCTTGCCGGAGCATCCTCTCAGGCCAGAACCGCCGACACGCACCTCAGAGCCCGTACCACTGCCCCGCTTTCCGCTCCTCAGCCCCCCCTTTTCATCACCTCAGAGCTGCGTGGCGAACACCCCGGCAGCCGCATCGCTTTGAACGCCAGGAACACCGGGATCTCCTCGCCCGCACGCTTGAGACCCTTGGCACGTGGCCCCGGCGGCGGTTCCCGATGGGTCAACGGCTCTTCACACGCCACCACGGCCAGGCCCGCACGCCCCAGCGCATTCAGGTAGTCCGCCAGGGGCCGATGATGGAACATCGTGTGCTCATCCGGCTCCCTGCCAGGATGCGTCGCGATCGGCACAGTCATCGGCGAGGCGTAACGCTCGATCCGCCGGTACTGGGTCTTCTTCTCATCGTCCCAGCCCCACGAGGACTGCCGCGGAATGCGGAAGCACGGGTGCATCATGACAATGACCGCACGGCCATTCTCCTTGAGCGATCGGGCCATACTCCGAAACAGATCGTCCACCCCCTCCAGATCCTGCACCGCCATCACGCAGGCGGCCGCATCACAGCTCCCGTCAGCCAAGTCATCCAGCCGCCGGGCATCGCGAACCTCATACCTCACCCGCCGATCCGCCGGCCCTCGCCTCCTGGCCGCCGCAATCAGCCCAGGACTCGCGTCCACGGCCAGCACCGACCCCGCCCCGCGCTCCAGAAGAATCCGCGCCAACACCCCTTGGCCGCAACAGAGATCCAGAAACCGCTCCGCCGGACGTGGATCAAGCAGACGAAGCACAACCGGGAGAATCACCTTCTGGTGATAGTCCGATCCCTCATCACCGACCAGGCGATCGTACCACGCGGCCACATGATCCCAGCCGCCGATTTCGGGCCGGGGCCCCCTCCCGAAAGCCGGCCGAGGCCGGACGCCGGACGGCCGTTCCCCAGGTCGCTGGCCCGACGGCCTTCCTCTGCGAGGCGAGGTAGGCTGGCGAATCCGTCGCTTCATCACCGTGCGCCTCCACATGCCTTCATCGTTGACCGCCCAACGCCGCCAAATCTGCAATGTCGAACTGGCCCAACAACCCGAAACAGAACTGCTCTGGACAGTCCTGCATCGACCAATTCTTCTCGATGATCTGCCTCAGGCTCACCAGCGGGCCAATCAGGCTTGTCTTCTCGATCGCCTCTGGATCGGCGGCCGCGGCGGCCAAGGCCATCGTACTCGTACGCGGGCCCTGGGCCACAATCTCCACCTCTTTCGCCCCGCCCCCCGACCGCGCCCACTTCGCAACGGCCACCAACTGCCCGGCCTGAACGCCCAGCGACCGCTCGCCAACACCCCCCATCAGGAGAACGTACAACGCCGCATGGTGAGCCACGGCAGACTCGCCCAAGTAGAACGGGTCGACCGCAAGAACCCGATACCCTCCGGCCAGCAGCCTGTCCGCCTCACCGGCCGCCGCCTTCCGACCCTTGTCGGCGATCAGCACGGCCACCCGGTCCCCCTCGCCCTTGGACAGCTCAACCGCCGGCACCGTCCACTCCTTGCCGATCCCGAAACGCCAGAACTTCGCCTTAATTCCCCCTTGTTGCCTCTCACCGACCTTCTCGGCCGTCAGCCCGTATTCTCGAAAACAAATCCTGTCACGCAGCAAGCTCCGCCGCTCCTTCTGCCACCGCGCCACGAGCGAGCGATCAGACGGCGGACGGTGGTCGCGCGGCAGATCCCTGCTGAGCGCCAGGGCCAGGGACTGGAAGTCGGCGTTCTTCCCCGGCAGCGCGACCAGCAGCTGCTCGTGCGTCTTGAGCTCGTCGTCGCAGGCGATTTCGTGCCAGTCGAAGACCTGCCCGGCGAAAAAGTGACCGCCGAGCAGCTTGTAGAACTCCTCCCGGTTCCCCCGCTCGAAGTTGTGCGTGCCCGGATCCTGGTTGACGTGCGAGCGGAGATGGACACCCTTCTCGTACAGTTCGAAGATCGGCCCGGCCGCATCCAGCAGCGGCTGCAGGGCGTGGTCCGCACGAAAGCAACAATTGTCCTTCGCGTTGTAGGTCAGCAAGGTCGGCCGCGGAGCACACATCGCCGTCAGGTGCTTGTAGTCCACCACCGTGGCCAGATCGCACGGCGTTTGCTCAGGATCGCCCAGGTCTTCGACGAACCGCGCCCGGGTGGCGAAGCTCGAATATCCCGCCACCGGATTGCACAGCGTGACCCGCGGATCAAGGGCGCTGATGAAGATCGTCTGCCACCCCCCGCCGGAGAGACCGGCAACCGCCACGCGAGCGGAATCGGCGTTCGGGTGCTTCAGCAGAATGTCAAGCGAGCGCTTCATCGACAGGAAGAAGGGCGATACGGCAGGCGTCCCGCACAGATCCAACTGGTTCGCCCGGTAGTGATCAAAACCCTCCCCGCGAAGCTGGCCCATCCCCAACCACTCGACGTTGAGCACGATCATCCCGCGCTTGACCTGGTTGATGCAGCGAATCTGCTTGTAACCCACGCTCTTGCCGATGCCCTCGTGCCCGTTGACCGCCAGCCCGACCGGCACACGACCCTCCAGCTTGTCCGGCTCGTACAACAGGGCCGGGATCCATAGCCCCGGAACGGCCTCGAACCGCAGCTTGCGAATGTGGTACCCCGCCCCGCCCGGGATAGTCTCCAGCCACTCGACCTTGACCTCCCCCTCGGCCCACCTCGCCGCCTCGCCGCGAAGCACGACCTTCGCCAGCACGTCCTGCCGCCACCGGCGAGCCAGCGACTCCCACTCCTCCAACGCCGTCACTGTGGGCATCACCGGTACGCGGGTCTCGCAGAATCGGGCGACCTCCTCGAGCGCGACGTCCGGCTTGACAATGCCCTCCCCGAGCAGCGTTTCCAAGTCCGTCCCCTGTGCGGCCGTCGTACGCATCTCCAGCCCGGCCACCCACCAGCCCAGGATCAGTCCCGCCAGCAACCCCACCGCCCGCGGACGTACCAGCCTTCCCAGCCTCATGAGCAGCCTCCCATACGCAGAACCAACCACCGAGCACGACCTGCCCCGCCCGCCGGCCGCCGCCACCAGTGTCCGCCCTTTTCGGGTTGCCGTCAAAGAGCATCGAAAGCACTCCCCGCCATGCCCCGGATCGCCGCAAGCCGCCACGCTCGCGATTCTGCCGCCGCCAACGCGTGTTCGTCCCCAGCCGCCGCTCAGAACCATGGATCCCATCCGCCAACCTCGCCCGACAGCAACCGGTGACCGCTGACCGCCGACCACTCACCCATCACCGGTCCGGGACGGGACATGTGATATGACTATGGAGGACGATCCCCTACCTTGCCTCCCAGCTCTTTGACATCCTCATAGCCCTCCAGTCGAACCCTCGGCAAGATGCAACACCCAGGCAATCTGGGCAATCCTCATTGGGTTCGTTTGGCGCCGGCGCTTCTCCCCCCAACCGTATCCCAAACCCCTCCCAGGATCGCCAATCCGATCAGCACCCAGACAAGTGCCTTCGATAGCCAGATACGGCCGGCAGTCCCGACGTAGCCGCCGGCTTCACCTGCCAGGACGCGCCGATGGTGGAACGCTGAATGCCGAGCCCCCATCGCCAACCAACGATCGAATCGACTCCCGAACCGCGTCGAACCGCTTGCGGTTGGGCTCCAACCCCTTGGGGCGGTCGGTTCGCAGCCAGAGTTCCACGTACCGGTCGCAGAGCTTGGGAAAAGACCCGTTGAGCTGGTCAACCAACCCGGCGGCAGCCTTGCGGCTATCCGCATTCTTGCCGGCCATCAGGTGCCGGCATTCGACCAGATCCGCCAGAACGAACTGTTGCTCCAGGGCGAAGTCGAGGTAGTCCAGATGGCTCTTGTGGCGGCGAACCAACGGCCGCACCCGGTCAAGTGTCTCCCGCGCAACCGCCAGGTCGCGACGGAAGTCGGCCAGAAGACTCAAACCACCCTCGTCAACCGCCCGCGGTCGGAGCGGCTCGAAAAAGACCGGAAACGCCGGGGGCACCAGGAATTTGACGCCCCATGGAAAGTACCGGTCGGTGCTGCCCAGAAAGCGGATCGTCCGGGCCAGATCCCTGGTTCCGGGTCCGTAGAAACTCTCCACGATCATCGGCAAGGCCTCGTTCCACGGACGACCGTGGCTCGTCCACCCCCACTCGGCCGCGAACGCCATGGCCGGCCAGTTGTACTCGGAAAAAACGTTCTCCCCGTACCCGTTCCACTCCGAGTGGACTGTGCCCATCGCCCCGAGCTTGTGAACCCACGGCAATACGCTCTCAATGTTCTCCGCCGCCCCGTCCACGTTGGGAAATAACTCGCCGAAAGCGGCATTCGACGTCCAGATGATCTGATCGAAACCCATATCGACCAGTTGCTGGCCAAACGGGAACTGCTCCAACTTCCCGTAATGCCACGGTACAATGATCACGTCACGCGGTACCTGGGCCAGGGCGTCCAGGCCGTAGTTGGCCAGCCCGAACGCCTTGAAGAAGTCCGGCTCGAACGGATCGCCGGCAACGACCATGCGCTTGCCCTGGGCGGCAAGAACCTCTCTTATGTTCTTAATGTGTCTCAAAAAGAGCTGAGCGGCCCCAATCTCCCTGGCGGCCCCCTTGCTCCTGCCCGTGCCCAGCGCCAGGGCTTCGTCGCCGGCCATGTAGTGCAGACCGCTGGGAAACGCCTTGCACAGATCGGTGTATAGATCGGTCAGCAGCGGGTAGGCGCCAGGATGGGTGACGTTGATCACCGCCCTCTGAGCCTCGCTGTCGGTACCCTCCGCCAGGTGCACATACCGGGGATGCGAGAGCGTCCGCAGCATGTGCCCGGGCGAGTTGTAACAGGGAATCACTTCGACATGGTGCTTGCGGGCAAAGGTGTCCAGCTCCAAAACCTCCTGCGTGGTCAGCCGGTCGCGATCTTCGCCAATGTCCGGGTGACTCGGAAACAGGAACGCATCCTCTAGATAGAGCACTACAGAGTTCATCTTGTAGTGGGCCAGCCGGCGGATGTTCTCCCTCATCCACTCGGTTCTTCCTACCTTGCCGCAGAACAGGTCCACCGAACAGCCGCGATACCGGATGTCCGTCCAGTCGCAGATCCGCACCGCGGGAATGACGGCCGGCTCCGCCTCCGGCAGCAGCTGAATCAGCGTCTGAACGCCGTAGTAGACTCCCGCAGGCGTGTTGCCGGCAATGAACACGCGATCAGGCGTGACCTCGAGCAGGTAACCCTCGTCGCCAACCTCCGCCGGCACGGCGAGCCGCTCGGTCCGAAGAATGCGAGCCAGCGGCCACAACCGGCACGGATCACCCAGGAAGACGGCCACGTCAGCCTGCAGATCGGCTACCTCCTGGGCCGCCACGATCCGAGGCTCGTTCAGCTTCCGCTCCCTGCACGCGTCGATCAGCGCCTGGGCCGCAAAACGATCCTCGGCCCGGTCCGGCTCCACCACCACCGCGATTCGCTTCCGCCATTCCAGCCGCCCGTCGGCCACGTGAATCTCGCGCGGACGGGGCACCAGCCGGGACAGAATCTCGTCTCTGGAGTCGGCACCCCGGGTCGGAGCGGAAACCAGCAGTACCGGCAGCCACACGCTCACCATCAGCCACAGGCGGAACGGAGTTGAGAGTCGAGAACGAATCATGGGCCGCGCGCAAAGCCAGAGCGCGATCGGTTCGGTGGCCTGCTTTCTCAATGGTCCGTTCTCCATGCTCCATTCACTTCTCAGTACCGGGCAACCATCTCCTGCCGGCCCTCGGCACTGCCAGCCAGGACCACCCATTCCTTCTTCGCATCGAACCGGTCGTAGGCGGCACCGTTGAGGATGACCCCCTTGATCGGTTTGGACTCCGGATGGCGGATGCGAACGTAGATCGTCGCCGGCCGGGGACGATGCGGAGGATCGAGGATGACCTTGATCTCACCCTGGGCCACACGGGGCTCATACCGAAGCGACAACGGGCCGAATCGAGAAGCCGCCCGCTCGATGCTCGCCCCCCTGCCGTCCGCCAGCCAGTACCGGGGAAGGGCCTGCCCGAGAAAGAGGTCTCTGCCCCGCTCGTTGACGAACATGAGCCGGAGCCAGTAAGTCGATTGGGCCTCGTCCGAGGTCTTGAAGTGATCACCGGCGGGATAACCCAGCTCCGGAAGGCAGTGCTCGTTACACATGCGAATCTCGGGATAGAAGGCCGAGGCGAAGCTGTTGAAGTACGCTCGCAGGTAGTGCTTGATATCGTCGCGCCACAGGTAAGGCAGCGGACCGTCAAGCAGGTTGGCCTGCATGGAGAAGCCGCCGCGCGAGAACCAGTAACTGTTGAAGTTCGGGATGTCGTAGCCGAAGCGGCTGGAGATGTACAGGTTGTCCTCGAAGTCCTTCACAATCCAGAGGTGCTCGGGCGCCTCCGGCGGAATGAGGTCATAGGCCGGCAGAAAGACCGAGCCCTCCAGCGTCTCGCGAA
The DNA here is from genome assembly GCA_022711465.1 of Planctomycetota bacterium. GTDB lineage: Bacteria > Planctomycetota > Phycisphaerae > UBA1845 > PWPN01 > JAGNEZ01. Next base: position 354,657 of record JAKLEZ010000004.1, read on the forward strand.
GCCAGCCGTGTGAACGCCCACGCTCATACAGCCGGGACGGAATCTTCGGAACATACGTCCCGTCGCGCAGCCGAACCACCGGACAGAGCACCATGGATCGCCTGATGCCGTCGAGGAAGTCGTCCCGGTATGCCTTGGCCTCCTTCTGCAACTCGGCAGCTTCCGGATGCCCAAAGTCTGCCAGGGCGTCGGCCAGGTTGAGCAACCCCCAGACCGTGGCCGCATTCGTGGAGAGCCAGTGCCAGTAGTCGGTGACGTCCTCGAGCGAGCCGGTCGGCAGCCAGCCGTATTCGAGCGGCCTGGTTCCGTCTGCGCTGAGCTTCAGGTTGGCCTGGCGCTCGAGCGCCACCCAGCGGCAGCCCTTGACCAGCTTGGGTGCGGCCTCGGCCATCCAGCGGCGGTCGCGGGTGTGCCACCAATGCTCGGCCATATTCCACAGGACGTAGCCGTGGCTCTTGTTGTAGCCGCCGGTCTCGTGTCCACCGGCCCCGTAGAACTGCCCCTCGGCGGTCCTGAAGTTGCCCGGCATCGAAACCGTACCCTGGTAGTGCAGCAGGGCATCAAGGTTGCGTCGAGCCTCGTCGTGATAGCCGCGACGATCGAGATCGCTGATCATCATGACCGACTCGTTCGGGTACACGCCATACCGGAATGTGCCTACGTGAGCGTGCAGAAAGTCGCTGTCAAGTTCCTTCTGGCAGTTAACCAGCAAGTGGAGTAGGTGAGCCTGGTAGTAGTCGTTGAGCCAGGGTTCCGGGGTGTGAATCTGAGTCCCGCGGGCGGCCGCGGCCCGCCAGTAGTCACAGATCCGCTTCGCGTCGGCGCCGAACTGCCGGCCACGGAGGGCGTCGATCTCCTCCGGCTCGCTGAGGGTGATCGTGGGGATCATGAAGAACACCTCCGCCGCTCCGCCGGGCTTGAGGTCGGTCGACCACCGCGTGGCGTTGTCCTCTGCATGGAACACGCCCCGGCCGTCCGTCCGGACCAGGAACCGGAATCGCGGGCCCTTGTCCGATGCAGCAATGGCCTGATCGCCCTGAACCACCAGCCTGCCATCCCGGAGAGTGTGCGAGCCAAGCCGCAGGACGGCCGTCGCGTCCTCCGAACCGGAGACGTTCGCAACGTGCACGCGCATCAGCACCACGGTCGGGGTGTCCAGCTTCACGTCGTCCAGCTTGCCGTTGAGGGCGTCCATGACGACACACGACTCGTAGTAGATCGACCCATCCTGCCACCAGGTCCGCAGAAGCGGCAGGTAACCTTCGGCCAGTTCGCGTCCGCCCCGCAGCCTCTCCTCGGGGAAACCGAAGTCCAGACGAAGCTCGTTGCCTTCCCACAGCTTGCGGTCGCAGTCCCGCGGACTCTTCTGGATGTCAAACCAACGTCCCTTCCCGGAGATTTCCAGCCCGCCGTTAGGCTGCTGACGCACGACGTTGCGATCGCCGGGCAGGCCGTGGACGAAGTACAGGGGGCGCTTGAGGGGCATCTCGTTCCATGCCCTGGTAAGGGTCTGCTCCGGTTCCTGCTCGACGCGGTCGTAGATCGTCTGACCGGAAAACTCGCCCCTCAGAGCGTCCCGATAGGCAGCCAGGGCAATGCCGTCGTCGCCGCGCGTGACCAGGACGCCGAGATCGTCAATCAGAATCCGGTCGCCATGAGCGACCTCCGCCGCCGCGAAGGAGAACGGACGTTGGCTGGATCGCACCGTAACGATGCTCCGGTCGCACCCCGGATCCATGGGATCGTCCGCGGTCAAGAGGTCGACAGCGATCCCGCCCTTCTCGCCGGCCCGAAGCACCCACTGGTTGTCCGTCGCCACCTGGACCGGCTGGTCGGGCAACGGTCGGACGGCCGCCACCTGGCCGTTGAAGACCTCGATCCGGCCGGATTCATCGCCGCTGAGCCTCACGCCGGAATGGGCAGGCGAGTCGAACTGGATCCGCACTTGGAGCGCCTTGAGCTCCGCGTCGGTGAAGACGGCAAAACGCTCGATCCTCGAAAGCGGCTGTTGGGCAACGACCCGAACCTGGAGCGTCTTGCGGTACGAGACGCCGGGGCCGCGGAGGTTCCTGATCTCCTTGTCGCTGGTGGAGGCAAAAGTGATGCTCCAGGTATTCCCCGCGACGGCCACCTGCGTGGCCGCATCGATCCAGCTGCCATTGGTCCAGTCATCCATCGCGTCCCAGCCGACCCGTCCGGCGCCGCGCTCGGCCAGCACCGGGTCCGGCTTGCCGTCCCAGACTCGGTGCCAGTACTGCAACTTCACCGACGCCGGGTCAGGCATGGGCCCTGACCCAAACTCCACAACGATCCGCCGCACTTTGCGAGGCTCGGCCCAGCGCACACCCTGCCACTTGCCCTCGTCACCCTGGATGGCCACCCCGAACGGCGCAGCGTCGAACGCCGTCCCGCGAGCGGACGGCTTGGGCTCCCCGGCTTGTGCCTGGGCGACGCTCGACACGAGAAGAAGCAGAACGCACGTCGCGGCCGCGTTCACGAGAGCTGCTGCGGAAGGACGATTCATCATCCGCCTCCCTGGTAGGTGGGCCTGGTGTTCTCCAATGGGCACCGGCCGTGCGGCCGGAAGACGTCACCGCGGCACTGTAGCACGCCTGCCGAGGACTCGCAATCAGGCATCCGTGACGCGGTTGGCCGGCCGCCCGATCGCGGCCGCACGCCCTTGCAGAATCAAAGCCCCGTCACCGGAGGTGGCGCCGACATGAGCGCACCAGCGGCGGGAACAGAGACCAACCGGACTGCGGGACAACACTCACCAACGGCCACGCTGGTTTCTGGCCGACCGGCTCAGACCCGGCTATAGTGGTCGGGGTACTTGAGCAGATGGCGGCCGATGTTGTCCGCGTAGCGCTGCATCGCCTCCTGCAGTACCTCGGGCGTGTCCTCGGCCTTGTCCAGATCAACCAGCCCGTCCAGCGGGAGTAGGTCGAAGTAGAAGTTGTCTCGAGATACCACGAAGCCCTGGAGTACGGGCACTTTGCAGCGCAGGGCGATCTGCATTGTCCCCGTCAGGAATTCCCGCTCCTCGCCGAAGATCTTGACCTTCGCGGTACGCAGATGAGACGCGCGCAGGCGGCTGACGTCCAGGGCGGTGCCCAGGATGTAACCCTCCTGAAAGCAGCGGTACAGATCCCTCGGGTAGGAGTCCGCGAAGAACATGCGGACCGCTCTGAGCTCAGGAAAGCTCTGCTCGTACTTCTCCTGAATGTAGCGACGCATGGCCCCCTCGTTGCGGTCGCGGACGCCGGCGATCCGATATCCGAGCATGGCCATGATCTGGATGAGCACGTGGTGGGAGCCGTTGTGGCTCATGCACACGTAGAGACCCCTCCCCCGCTTGAGGGCGTTGTCAATCAGCTCGCGGCGGTGAAACGTGGTGCGTCGGATGATCTCCTCGCGGGGAATCTTGTCGAAGATCAGGTAGAGTAGTTTGTCACAGCGGGTGCGAACGAAGTGCTGCCAGCAGGCGTATGTCATCGAGCAGGACATCTCCTTGACGTGATCGCCAAGGGTCGCCCCCAGTCGCTTGCGGAACCTCCGCCGCCGCTTGTGATTGATCAGCCATTCACAGGTGCCGAAGAAACGGCCGAAGTGGTACAGCCCGCCGAGGCCAAAGCACACCGCCAGTCCCCACAGGAAGCCGCGCACGCACATGAACTTCGTGCGGGTGAACCAGCTCAACCCGTCCGATCCTACCGGCTTCTCCTCGGACCCGGGAATCGGCGTATCCGTGATCACTGGATGGGCGGCCATGACGCCTCGCACCTGATCCTCATCTCACCGGGCCTTCGGACGCCGGTGTTCGCACCGCCGGCATTCTATCTTAGGATCGTCGGGCTCGGCAACCGCGGCCGCAGGGATAGCCAAGCCGTTCGCGTTTTCCTATGATGGCTGCCTATGAAGCTGTATGATCAACACCTGCACTCCGCGAACTCGGTCGACAGCCGATCCGATCCCGGCGACGTGGTACGCGCAGCGATCGGGGCCGGGCTGGCGGGCGTTACCTTCACCGAGCATTACGACCCCCACGAGAGCGAGTGGGACGTCTGCATCTATGACTACGAGCGCATCGCCCAGGCCGTGGCCGTCCTTCGGGAACAGTACGGCGACCAGATCTTCATCGGCCACGGTATTGAGGTTGACTACCAGCGGGAGCGCATGCCCTACGTTCTTGATCATCTGACCAGCCATCGGTTTGACCTCGTCATTCTCGCGGTCCATTTCTTCGACGGTCGCGCCCTCCACCACCGGGAGCACTGGGGCAGCCTGTCGCCGGATGCGGCAACCCGGGCGTATCTGGCCACCGTGCTGGAGGCCGCTCAACTGGCCCTTGAGCTGGACCGCCGGGGACAGCGGCCGTTTGACGTCCTGGCCCACCTGGATCTGGTCAAGCGATACACCCAGCGCTACTTCGGCTGCTACGACGTCGCCTCGCACCGGGCCGCGATCGACAGCATTCTGCAGACCTGCCTGGCCGCCAACCTGATCCCTGAGCTCAACTGCAGCAGCCTGAGGCAATCGCTGCCCGAGACCCTGCCTGCGGATTGGGCTGTGCGACGCTACGCCGACCTCGGCGGTCGGGCGATGACCTTGGGCAGCGATGCCCATGCCCTGGAGCATGTCGGGGCGGGGCTGGATGAGGGAGCTGCCATTCTTCAGGAAAACGCGATCAGGCACCAGGCGGTCTTCATGAATCGCCAGCGCTATGATCTGCCTCTGGAAGAGGAAGACCGCGAGGTGGGCCATGCCTTCAGGGCATGAGAAGATCGGCTTGCATCTCGCTCTCCGGCCGGAATGGGCATCAGGCATCCTGCTGCTCGCGGCCATGCTCGTCGCCTGGGCGTGCGGTCCGGGACAGGGGGCAGATCTGGCCCCGGTCGTGCCGCTCGACAAGAGTCAATGGCTGGGAACACCCCCGCCCGCGGTAGAGCCGGCCGATCAGACCTTGCTCATGCGGCTAGCGCGCCGGTCGCTCCAACGGCTCGTGCGCAGCGGCGAGCGATACACCGTGGACTACGTGCCTTCCACGCTCGAGGAGTTGAGATGCTGCGTGTCGGCGACGCTTCGGCGACAGGGTCGCGTCACGGGGCAGGGCCTGTCGGGCTTCAACACGGTGGTGAAGGCCTGCGCCGGCGCCGCGGAAGCCGCCTTGGCCGATGCCCGCCGAGACGCGCCGCTGACGGAGCATGACCTGGCCGAGACGAGGCTCGAACTGGAGTTGATCGGTCCGTTTGAGATGATCGGCACCTCCGACCAGCCGACCGAGGAGCTTGCCCGGCAGTTCGAACCGCCTGTCCACGGCTTGGCTCTGCGGTTCGAGAGCACCGAAGCCCGCATTCGCCCTTCCGAGTGGTTCGCTGCCGACCCCAAATATGACCCACTGGACGATCAGCACCACGGGCGAGGTCGCTACGTCATGGCCATCGCGAGACTCCGCGAGATGATCGAACGCAGGGAACCCGTCTCACAGAACCATCCGGAGCGGATCATCGTGCTTCGATTCCGGAGTCTCCATCTCTACGAGCCGACGCCGGGACAGCCGCCCGTTGAGCTGCTGGCCGGCATGAGACTTGTTCCACCTGCAGACGTTCACCCCGAGAGGCTCCTGGTTGCGGCCGACGTCATGGCTCGGTTCATCCGCTTCCGACAGAGTGCCGATGGCGTTTTTGCCTACGAGTATCTGCCCGGCCAAGGCATGTATCGAGGCGAGGACCAGAACTGGATTCGACAAGCGGCCACGACCTGGAGCATGGCCGTCCACGCCCGCAAGCGAAAGGACGCCGAATCCGCGAGAGCCCTGGACCGGGCGATCGGAGCGTTTCGGAAGATGATTCGCCCTGTCTCCGGGCAAAGCGACGCCACCTTCCTGGCCACGCCTGATGATGAGAACGGCCTGGGGGCGACCGCCCTGGTCTGCCTGGCCCTGGCCGATGGACCTGACCCGGAGCGATACGCCGACATCCGTCTACCCCTGCTCAACGGCCTGGCCTCGATGCAGGAAGCCGACGGCACCTTCCGCACCCACTTTCCCCCTTCAGCTCTACAGACCACTCAGGACTACTACCCGGGCGAGGCCCTGCTGGCCATTGCCCGCCAATACGCCATCGACGGCAGCCCCAGGTGGAGGGCCGTTTGCGACAAGTCACTGCCATTCTACCGTGCCTATTTCCGTCAGAAGCGACCGGCTCCGTTCATACCCTGGCAGGCGCAGGCCTGGGGTCAACTCGCCCGGGCCACCCGGCGTCAGGAATACGCCGACTTCGTCTACGAAATGGCCGACCATCTGGCCGGTACCCAGATGGCGCCGCCTCGCCCCATGCTGCCCATCTACCTCGGCGGATTCGACGTCTACGGCAGCGGCCGTCCGGGCGTGAGCAGCGCCGTGTATCTCGAAGGCGCGGTGGACGCCCTGCGGACCGCCGAATCGCTGGGCGACCCCGCCCGGGCAGACCGTTACCGCCGCGTGGTGACCGAAGCGGCGCGGTTCGTGTTGCAGCTTCAGTTCCGTGAGGAAGAATGCTATTATGTGGGTACGCCGCGGGACGTCGTCGGCGCGGTGCGCAACTCGCCGAGCGACCCGTCGCTGCGAATTGACCACGTGCAGCACTCGCTGTGTGCCCTGCTCGGAGCAGCGGAGTTGCTGACACCTGCCAGCCGGCCTTGAGCGGAAGAACCGCGATAGGCGGTGGTTTACCGTCCGGCCACGCGGAAGCACCGACCGTGAGGGACCGAAAGTGATCCAAGGACGCATGCCAGGCCCAGCAGAAGAACCGGCCGCCCGCCCCCGTCGCCCTGACCAGGCGGCCGTGGGCGGCACCCCGACCGTTCGGACCCACTTGCCCGGCAGCCGCCGGCAAGCTCAGGACGGGCTTCGGGCGACTCGGGCCATCCCCTTCGTCCTGCTGGTCGTGGCGGGATTGACGGGATGCAGTCCGATTCGCTGGGAGGTGAGTTACGAGCATGCCCTGCAGCTGGCGGCAGAGCGGCGCGCCCGGGTCCTGGTTGCATTCCACTCCGTGGCCAACGCTGACTGCCGGGCGATGGACGCCGAAGTGTTCTCCGACGCCAACGTTCAGAAGCACGTTCGCCAGTACGTCCCCGTCCGCCTCGATCCGGTCATCCATCGGCAGTTGGCAAAGCAGTTCGGAGTCGAGACGGTCCCTGCCTTCCTCGTCGTTCGCCCGGACGGAGCGGTGATGGGAAGCCGGGGCGGCAGGATGGACGCCGAGCAGTTCGGCTACTTCCTGATCAGGAACAGGTTCAACTGAACGGGACCGGGAACATGCGCGTCTGAAGCCCCGTGCAGAGCGCATCGCTCTGCGGCCCGTGGGCGGGTTCTATTCGGGACAATCCCCCCCATTTCCCGTCGATTCCCGCACGCTGACGGCGGTTTCCCGGCTCGCTGCTGGCCGCGATCATGGCCGCGACCGACCTGACCGGCGGATAGCCTGAAGTCGCTCGTCCAAGTCCTCCGCTTCCGGCGACCGATCGGCCGCCAGGTTCCTGGCTTCGGCCGGGTCGTCGCCCAGGTTATAGAGTTGCGGGCGGGAATCGTTGCCCAGTTCGGTGTTGGTGGCCGCATTTCGCTTGGCCCCCTTGCCGGGCTCAATGTACTTCCAGTCGCCCCGGCGGAGAGCGAGGGTGCTTGCCTGCTCGACGAGTTCCTCGCGGCCGTTGCGGGAGTCGCCCAGCAGGGCGGGCAGCACGTCGAGACTGTCGGGACCGTCCTCGGGAGCCAACTTACGTTCGACCAGAGCAGCGAATGACGCCAGGAAATCGACCTGGCACACCAGGGCACGGCTCGTGCCGGGCCTGACCCGCCTGGGCCATCGGACCAGCATGGGCACGCGCGTGCCGCCCTCGAAGATGCTGTACTTGCCGCCCCGCCAGGGCCCGGCCGGCCTGTGATCGCCGAGTCGGGTCGCCGCCTCGTCCCGGTAGCCGTCGTCCACCACGGGGCCGTTGTCGCTGCTCAGAATCACGAGCGTATTCTCGGCCAGGCCCAACCGGTCGAGGGTGTTGAGGATTCGGCCGACGCACGCATCGAACTGGAGGATGACATCGCCCCGAGGCCCCAGGCCGCTTCTGCCCGAGAAGCGCGGATGCGGAACCCTGGGCACGTGAATGTCGTGAGTCGCGAAATAGAGGAAGAAGGGCCGGGCCTTCCGCTGTTCGATGAACGCGACCGCCTTCGCGGCAATCGTGTCGGCCATATCCTCGTCCACCCACCGGGCCGCCTTCCCACCGCTCATGTACCCGATTCGACTGATGCCGTTAACGATGGTCTGATCGTGCCCGTGGCTGGGACGGATCTTGAGAAGCTCAGGGTTGTTCTTGCCTGTAGGCTCGTCACCCACCGGAGCGGCATAGCTCACCCGGACAGGGTCCCTCGGATCCAGGCCGACAACACGGTGATTCTCAACGTAGACGCAGGGTACCCGGTCACCGGTAGCAGGGATCAGGAAGCAGTAGTCAAAACCCAACTCGAGCGGGCCGGGCCTGAGCTCTCTGTTCCAGTCCAGGGCTCCGCTCCCGAGCCCCAGATGCCACTTGCCGACAACACCGGTCGCGTAGCCCGCGTCCTTCAAGACGGACGCCATCGTCGTCCGGCCGGGCTCGATGATCAACCGGGCATCGCCGGGCAGGATACCTGTTCCCTTTCGACGCCAGGCGTACTCACCCGTGAGCAGGGCATATCGCGAGGGCGTACAGGTTGCGGCCGCTCCATGGGCGTCGGTGAACCGCAAGCCCTGCTCGGCGAGCCGATCGATGTTCGGCGTCTTGAGGCTCGTGGCCCCATAGCAGCTGACATCACCGTAGCCGAGGTCATCGGCATAGATTAACACGATGTTGGGTCGCGATTGGGCCGCAAGCCCGGACGTGAACGCCAGAATCAGTGACGCACTGAGCGATGCGAAGATTCGGTGCTGCATGACGCGGCCTCCAGTCGAGCGTGAGGCGTATTGTCCGCTGGAGGCAGTGATACGTCCAGACGGCCGACGAGGCCGGAGCACCCGTGATCGCATGTAAAAGCAGCGTGCCAGCGTGAACAACACGCGGCTCGGTTCAGCGGAGAAGCTCGCGGCCACGAGACTCGTGCTTCCGACTTGCCCTGGCGGCGACGTTCCGCTATTCTCCCGGCCGCATTGCCTGGCACAAGCACGAGGTCTTCCGATGAGCATGCCTGCAGAAGACACTGTCGCGGTCGAGTGCCCGCACTGTCACGTGACCTTGGGCGTCAACCGGCAGTATCTGGGTCAGACCATCCAGTGTGGCAGGTGCCGACAGCAGTTGACCATACCCACCCAGCCGAACGCCGCGGGCGGCACCCTCTTCGGACGCGTATCGCCCGGCGCACCGCCGCGGACGCCCCAGGTCAGTGAATCCGTGGACATCGAGAGCTTGCGGACCGCCGGCGAATCGGCTCTGCGGGTGGTATGCCTGGTGGTCAGCATTCTCCTCACCCTGCTTCTGCTTCTATCGTGCTTCGGCATTCTCTACCTCGGCGGCTTCATGCTGACCAGTTGGATCAGCCTGGCGTTCATGATGGCTCATATCAAGGGCCGCGCCGTCCAGGTCACACCCGCCCAGCTTCCCGAGATCCACGAGTCGGCATGCCGAGTCTGCGCGAAGCTCGGTCTCCAGATGCCACCCGACGTCTACGTTGTCCAGGAGCAGGGCTGGCTTAATGCCTTCGCCACCCGGTTTGCGTCGCGCGACTATGTCGTTCTCTACGCTGAACTCGTTGAGGCCTGCGGCTCCAACACCAGGGAACTCGACATGATCGTCGCCCACGAGATCGGCCATCTGGCCTTGGGGCACATCACCTGGCGATGGCTGCTCTTCCCGGCCTTGTTCATCCCATTCCTCGCCCAAGCTTACTCGCGGGCCTGCGAGTATAGCGCGGATCTCTGCGGCCAGGCCGGTTGCGGGGACTCTGCCGCGGCCGCGCGGGGGCTGCTCATTCTCGCAGCCGGCGGGCGCTGCGCCCGAATGGCCAGTATGGCGGCCTTCCTGCGGCAAGGCCGGGAGATCGGCGGCTTCTGGCAGACCGTGATCCAATGGCTATCGACGCACCCCTGGCTGACGCATCGTGTTCAAGCCCTGCACCGAGCCGACCCGGTCGCGACCGGCAGTTGACTTTCACCTGAGGAGTAGCCCGAGAGGACAATCCGCATGAGCGAGCGCCCAGGACAGCTTCATCCGATGCCGACCGGCGATATGCCCGCCGAGACGAGACATCCTCGCGAACGAATACTCTTTGTGTTCTGTCTCTTGTTCTCCCTGTTGGCCTGGATCGCGATCGGCATCGTGGCGGTCCCCGCGCTCCTCGAGGATGCGGAAGGACTGCTCGCCGTGGCCGTGCTGATCGGGGTGATCTGGCTGGTCAGCCTTTTCGTTCGGGCGGCATTCGTGGCCCACGTTCGCGGCAACGGACTCCGCGTCAGCGGCGAGCAACTTCCCCATATTGATGCGGCCGTGGAGCGGGCGGCGGCCGCTCTCGGTGTCCCCGCGCCGGAGACCTATGTCGTCCAGTACGGCGGTGTTCGGGAGGCGGCAACCAGGATCTTTCTCGGCTCCAGAATCCTCGTCTTGTCTAACGACCTGGTCGAGGATCAGGGCGAGGGTCCCGAGCTCGACATGGTCATCGGACGCGAGGTCGCCCATTTCCGCTACCACCATCTGCGATGGGGACTGATCCTGCTCCCGTCGATGATTCTGCCGCTCCTCTATCCGGCGTGGCGACGATCGACGGAGTACACGGCCGACCGCTGCGGGCTTCGCGTTTGCGGTGACCCGGTCGCGGCCGAGCGAGCCATTTACATCACCGCGGCCGGCAGCGAACTCGGCCGGCGAGTCGCACCCGGCGCTTACCACGAACAAGTCCGCTTGACCGGCGGCTTCTGCCTGACCCTGGCTTCCCTGCTCAGCCCCGAACCGAACACGGTCTGGCGGGTCTCCCGGCTGCTCCAGGCCGTTCCCGAATACGCGGGCACCGCCCCGGCACCCAGGAGGAGCGTCATCGCGGCCTTCCTCTCCGCCTTCATCCCCGGAAGCTCGTTGCTCCGCGGATCCTCCGGCGCCGGAGCCAACCTGCTGATCGCCGTCGCGATCATCGCCCTGCTGATCTCCGTCATGCTCCCCTCCCTGGCCCGGGCCCGCGAGCTGGCCAAACGCAGTGTCTGCGCGAAGCGCATGAGCACCATCGGTGTCGCCCTCGCGCAGTATGCCTCGGAACAGAACGGACGGCTGCCCGCCGACCTCGCTGGTCATCTGCTCCGAGCCGGCGTCCCGGCAGACGCCTTGCGCTGCCCGAGCGGCGCAGGCCCTAACTACCTGGTCGCCCGGCCACCCCCCGGAGGATACACGGCCGCCACGCCGGTTCTCTTCGAGCCGCTCGACAACCATGGTGAAGAAGGAGGGTTCGTACTCTTCGGTGACGGCACCGTGAAGTTCCTCCTGAAGGCCGAGTTCGAACGGGTAACGGAACCGTGCCTGGAGGATGCGATGCCGATCGAACCTTGACTCTCCCCCGACCGGAATCAGGCCGTCCGGGTCATTCTCGCCGATGCGACCATCCCGATCCGGAGAATCAGAGGGTTGCCATCGTGAAGCAGGCTGGTCCCAACACCCCCCGCCTTCTGGTTGCAGCCTCTACCTGGGATTACCCAGCATCGCGTCCAGGATCTTGGGGATGCTGCTCTCCATTCGCTGGATCACCGAGGGATGCGTCCGAGGCAGCGCTGCGATGGCCGACCTGAAGCCGGCGGCCCGACCACCCAAGGCATCGATCGCATTCAGTGCCGGAAGTGAAACATAGATACCGTTTCTGGAAACGTCCGCTCGATCGATCAGCAGCCCCAGCATTACCGGCAAGTCGGCAGCCGTGCCGAACCGGGCCAAAGCCTCGGCCGCCACGATCTGCACATGGGGCGATGGATCCTTCAAGGCCTGCCTGAGGGCCGGCTCAGCTGCTTCGACCGACGTTCTACCGCGCATCAGGATGCCCATCGCCGCCCAGTATCGAACGGCACTGTCCGCGTCCTCGAGGAGGGCCGATGTCAGTGCCGTCTCGGACGACGTTTCGAGCGACGACGCCTGCTCGGCCATGGCCAGGATCCTGGCCATCGGGTACTCGCCTTCGTCGCGCCCGACGTCATACGGCGTGGAGCCCTGCGAGCGGCGATGGATCTCTCCCTCGGGAAGGAAACCCAGATCGCGGTCTTTCAAGAGCCGTTGGCGCAGCACGGTGCGCATGTGTCGCAGCATGTCCTGGTGGGCCGGCGAGTCGGCCAGGTTCTGCACCTCGTCGGGATCCTCCTTGAGATCGTAAAGCTCCTCGGGAGCCTTAGGTTCCCAGAAGCGCGTCTTCGGGGGGGCCAGCTTGCCTTGGTCGAAGAGCTGCTTCCACACCCGCGTGGTGGGCGTCTCGAACATGTAGGCCACGTGCTGGCCGGCGGGCAGGTGCGGCATGTAGTTGCGAACGTAGACATAGCGCTGGTTGCGGATGGAGCGGACCAGGTCGTAGCGTTCATCCATGCGGCCTCGGAAACCGGTGATGTACTCCGGCGACGGCATCTCGCAAGGCCCCAGGAACGTCCGGCCCTGCATCCAGCCCGGCGGCTGGATCCCGGCGAGGCTCAGCGCCGTGGGCGCCAGGTCCTCGAAACGGATCAGTCGCTGGCTCCGCCCTCCACTCGCGTAGTCCGTCGCGGCCAGGTTCCGCCACTTTGGTGGAAGGTAGACGATCAGGGGCACGTGCAGACCGGAATCACACGGCGAGCGCTTGCCGCGCGGCATCCCCGGCCCATTGTCGCCGTAGTAGAAGACGATCGTGTCGTCCGCGACACCGGCCTCCTCCAGCTCGCGGAGGTGCTGGCTGGCGATACTGTCCATCTCGCTCAGCTGATCGTAGTACTGGGCCCAGTCCTGCCGGACCTCGGGGGTATCGGGATGATAGACGGGCACGCGAACGCGGGCGACATCGTGCTTCCACTGATGCGGCCGCTTGCGGATCTGGCTTTCATGGGTCACTCCGAGGTTGAACACCGCGAAGAAGGGCTGGCCGATCCGGCGGTTGCGCCAGTGGGCCTTGGCGGAGGACATATCCCAGACCTTGCCCGGCTTCTCCAGGTTGTAGTCCTCCTTGCTGTTGTTGGTGCAGTAGTAACCCGCCTCGCGGAGCAGCTGGGGGAACATCCGCATGGGCGCGGGCATCGGGACCAGGCTTCGCATGTGCTCTGCGCCCAGCGACGGCGGGTAGACGCCGGTGATGATCGCCGTCCGAGCGGGGGCACACACCGGGGCGCTCGACCACACGTTCAGATACACACAACCCTTGGCGGCCAGTCCATCGAGCGTTGGGGTGGTCGCGTAGGCATCGCCGTAACAGCCCAGGTGCGGACCGTTGTCCTCGCTGGTGATCCAGAGGATGTTGGGGCGAGGGCTCGATTCCCCCTCTGCCCCCGCGACCGCGCAGAGGAAGGCTGCGATCGACAGCACACCTGCTCGCATCGTGTGAATACCCCCTGCCTGTGATTGCTGCCCCGGTGACCGATTTGCCCGGTCCGCAGTTCAACCGGTCCCGAGAGTTCATCCGCCGCAACCGGGATCGGCCGGCGTCTTGGTCCCACTGTAGCACCGCTGCAGAGCACCGAAATCGTCCTGATCCACGTCGCCGTCACCGTCGAAATCCATAGCCGAGCAGGAGCCGGCGATTGAGATTCCCGAGCCTGAAATGCAGTCCTTGAACGCCGTGAAGTCGGCACCGTCCACGTCCCCATCGCGGTCGACGTCGCCCGGTATGAACGGCGGGCAGCCGTTCGCGTCGACGACCGCACCCGGAATTGTGCCTGCACAAATGTCGCAAGGGTTATAGATGCCATCGCGGTCGCTATCCGCCAGAGGCACGGATGAGTACCGGAAATCGGAGATGATCGCCTCGACATCGCGGCCGTTCACAGGTGGGTCGCCGTTGATCAGCCAGAGGTTCATCCGGGTGTTCTCGCCGCCCGGGGGAGGATTGTCTGCCCCGGCGTACCGCCAGGTCCGGATGACGTGTGACTGGGACGGAACCACGCATGCCTCCCCGTAGTAGCTCTGGAAGGAAATCGCCTCGGAAGCCCAGGTCATGACGTGCGTTGTCGAATCGATACCGCTCAGGTAGTTGATGTTGAAGCGGAGCATGTTTCCGGCCGCCTCCCAAGGCTGGATGACATACTGGGAGTTGGCGCTGGCGGGATCACCCCACCGGCCGAACTCGAAGTCAATCTCGCGGTAGTGGTACTGCGGGGCGGCGGTGTCCCAGGTGAACAGACCCAGGGTAGCGTTCGGGTCCAGACCATCCACTCGACTGTCCACGGTGAAGAGGTACGTACCGTAGCCGAGCGACTCCCGGGCGATGATCTCGCTGCAGAACCACCGGCCGCAACGCGGCACGATCTTGAGGTGCAGTCGACCAGAAGCATCAACCCAGACATTCTCTTCGCTCTGGGAGAAGTCGTTGGGGCCCGGTCCCTGCCCGTCGCCGCTCTTGACGATCCAGTCGCGCCCGGCGAACCGGATCTGCCGTGTCGGTACCAGCCGGAGATAGTCGAGGTAGATCGTCCCGCTGCTGCCGGCCAGATTCTCGAACAAAAGCGCGGCGATATGGCTCAGCGAGTACTTCTTGATCTGGCCGACGTTCATCGAGACGGTGAACCACTGATTGACGGCCGTGGGCACAGGACAACCGGCCGTCCAGCCGAGAACGTCGTCCCAGATCCCCGCGGTCTGGGCCAGAGCCGATGGGGAGGCAACGTAGACATCGACCTTGATCTCCGCGATACCGGCGGTCATGCCCGGCAGATCGAACGTCCGCCCGAACCACTCGTGCCGAACCTGCACCTTGCGGTCTGTCTCGCCGCTCCAGTGCAGCTTGAGTACGTGCCGCCCTTCCGTGGCCGTTGGCACCCCGCCGACGCCCCCCTCCACCGGCCAGGCCACTGTCAATCCCGGGTCACTGCTCCCCGCCCGTATCGTCACCGCCCCGACTTCCGACGGCTCGTAACCGGCCAGGAGGTTGCCGTCAGCCAACGCCACGGCCGACATGGGCATGACAGAGGCCGCCGTGGCGAGGAAAGCCCTGCGAATACTGAACACCGTAGCGGTCATACACCTCATTGTACCGAACGGATCCCCGCGGGGCCAAAACGGTACGGAACGGCCTCACCGCCACGGCACCGGGCGCTCACCTCGTGGTCGTCGAGGGGCCTGTGCTCGAACGATCTTCCGGCTTCTCCCGGTCGATAACGATCGTTCGCAAGAGGGCCTCCAGGGCTCGGCTAGCGCAGAAAAGGGGTCATAAGCCATTGATTCGGTGTTGGGCGCAGAAAAGGGGTCATAAGCCATTGATTCGGTGTTGAATCCCTGATAAGATGGCCGTATGGCCAGACGACCACGAACAGCATTGGGCGGGATCGCGTATCATGTCATGAACCGGGTGTCCGGCGAGCAGGAACTGTTCCAGGACAACGGGGACTACGAGGCGTTCGAGCGGGTACTGGCCGAGGCCCGGGAGCGGGCGGGGATGC
>JAKLEZ010000040.1 GCA_022711465.1 Planctomycetota bacterium
CCGACCTGGACGGTGACACCCTCTCGGCCAGCCTCACCCAGGATGCCGAGCACGGCCAGGTGGTCTTGAATGCCGACGGCTCCTTCACCTATACACCGGAGGCCGACTTCAGCGGTACCGACACGTTTACCTACCAGGTCAGCGATGGCCAGGGCGGACAGGCGACGACCGTCGCAACCATTGCCGTGAACGAGGTCGAAGACGCCTCGGCGGCACCGGACGCCGAGCCAGACGACTCGCTTGCCCCTGTGCCGCCGTCCGAGACACCGGCCCTTCCCTCGGACGTGACGCAATCCCCCGATGTCCTGGTCCCGCCGGTGACGGATGCGGAGCCTCCGGTCGGCTTCATCGAGCCGCAACCTCTGCCGGCCGTGGCATCGCAACTGCCGGTGGCTCATACTCATCAACCGCCTACGATCGAGCCGGAGATACCCCATTCCGCCTCGCCGGGACTATGGCCGACCGACACCGTTGTCCCGGATCGGACCCAAGTGGTGACCTCCACATTGCCTGTCGGCGGGGCGGCACCCCAAGCCATGGCCGACCCGAACACAGGCCCTGACCTCGCGACGGGTATCATGGGAATGACCGACCCTGGCGATGAGCGGGTTGACGCTCAGACCGGTTTCAGGGCTGGGGTCAGAGACGGTCTCGGCCAAGCGGCACTGGCAGATGCGTATCCTCTGGAACCAGCTGAGGCTGCCGATCACAAGCCACCTGCTCCCATTCCCGTCAGCGAGACCACGCTACTGAACCCGGCCACGATCGGCCGTGAGATGGCCGCAGCCACAGCGGTCACGAGCTTCATCGCCGGCGTCACCACCCCCGACTTGCTGGTGAACATGGATGGGGACCGGAAACTCGGCCGGGGCCTGGACTTGCGGCTTTCCGTACCGGCTCAGAAGGTTGAACCTTCGGACATGCCGAAAGGCTATGCCGAGCGACGTGCAGAGTCCGTGTTCGAGGTGCGTGACGTCCGGGGTCTGACGCCGGCCGCTGCTGGGTCGGCACCCGAGACGCCGGGGGGTGCGCATCCACGCCACGAGACCGAGGTGGCAGCCGTGACAGGCTCGGCCGCGAGGGGTGGTGAGTCGGACGGTGGCCTGCTGGCCATGCTGTGGGGCATGGTGCATCGATTGGGCAATCTAACGGGGACTTGGGGCGGTGACGGGTCGTCGGGATCACAAGAGCGAGTCGGTGGAAGAAGCCCCCGCGAATGAGAGAGCGGCGGGGTCCAGCCGGGCACACCCGCCTTGGCCTCGCCGTGGGTAGCCCGCCGTCAAGGGTCCCGCCAAGTCCAGTAACTCGAGAGCCGGATGGAAAGAACCCTGGCCGCCGTCAACCCACTCGCAGGTTATCAGACATCGTGGCTCCAGTACCGCTGCACGGTCCCGGCTCGGGTCCCTTGCACCGAAGTTGCTGCCGCAACATCGCTAACTTCGATCTCACGTATGGTCGATACCAGGACCGGAGCACAACGAGACAGTGGTCCGTGATGTTGTGAAGGCCCTGGCTTGAGGATTAGCGGCAGCTTGGACCGACGAAGACAACTCTGTGTGCGAGCCGTTCTTGCGCTTGCCGCGCCATGCGCGCTGGTCGTGATCCCACTCCACCCATCGGTTCTGGCCGACGAACGACAGAGGCCGGCGTCGGTGTCGACAGCAAACGGCACGGCCGATAAACCGCCCGTCGGCTTCACAGCGCCTCTGCGAAAGGCCAGTCTGGCGAGTCTCCAGAAAGGCCGCATCTGCATCATCGCGGTCGAAGAAGGCCATCACGTCCGCAAGGGTGACGTTCTTGTAGGCCTGGACATGGCTGTTCAGAAGGCTCAAACGGAGTGTGCGCGCCTTGATGCCGAGTCCACACTGAAAATCGAGCTCGCTCGAGTCGAGTTCGAATATGCGCACAGCGAAGTGAATCGGCTCACCAAGCTGAACAAAGAGACCGCGGCATCCGATCGCGAATTGCGCGAAGCGCAGGCCAGGCTCGATGCGGCGCGCCTCAACCAGGAGATCGCCAAGCACGACCACCTGAAAGCCCAACAGACGTATCAAATCAACAGTGAACTACTTGCCCAGCGCGAACTGCGGGCGCCGTTTTCCGGCTTCGTCACCGCAAGGCTGAAGGAAGTGGGCGAGAGTGTCGAGGAACTCGAGGCAGTGATTCGCCTTGAGCAGACCGATACGCTCCTGGTCAATGTGGACTGTCCGCTGGCTTTGGCACGAGCGGTACGCCACGGCCAACGCGCCGAAGTCAGGCCGATCGACTCACGATGGGAAACACGCCCGGGCACTGTCAAGTCCGTGGGTCCCGTGGCCGATGCCGGGAGCCAGACGGTGCGGATCCGGCTGGAGGTCCCCAACGAGGATGGAGGCTGGATCGCCGGGCTTATGGTTGCCGTAGACTTCACGACCAGGACCGCGTCGACGGTCAGTACGTCGGCTCCGTCAAGGCTTGCGACGAGCTCGCAGCCCGCGGCGGACACGGCGGCCAGGACCGCACGAGGGCGAAGCAGCGAGGCAGGCGAAGATGTTCGAGGCTATTGAAAACGGACCGGCATCCAAAGACATCACCGACGCCCTGGAGTTCGTCGAGGACCTCGAACGTAACACCGCAGAGGAGGTGCGTCGGCAGAGGAGTCACACGCGCTTCCAGATCAGGACCGCTGTCACGCTCCAACCGGGAAACTCGAGCGAGCGGAACAAACGCCAGGTGAGCGGAACGACCGCGGACATCTCGGAGGGCGGCGGCAAGGTGCTGCTGCCGGAGCCCTGCGGTGTTGGCGACATCTACCTGCTCAGCTTCAACCGGCAGGAGCTTGATCTGCCGATCACGTTCGCGCGGTGTGTGCGCTGCAGCCTCATTCGCGAGAACGCTTTCGAGGTGGGTTTCCGTTTCTTCGCGCCTGTCGAGTTGCCGGCAGCGCTGCTCGCCTGATACGGCGAGGGGAGAGCCAGCCGCCAGAACGAACATGAGCACAGACACGCCCACCATCGCGACGCCGGGCAATGCCGGGGCAGCACGGTCGAACCTGCACGAGACCATCCTGGCCATAGCGGCGGACTGCGCGTCGCGTCAGGCCTTCTTCTCTGAAGCTCTCAAGTGCATCGCGAGAGAGACGGAAAGCCCGTTTGCAGCGATTTCCATTCAGTTTGCATCGGACATCATCGAGGACCAGCAACATACGGGTAACACCGACCCCAACTTCTGGCGCCCCCTGGTTCAGGACTACCTCACCATCGCCATCGGTTCAGGACAACCCCAGGCGAAACTCCTCAGCGCCCGCCACTCATCGCTCCAGCTCGGCCTGATCGCGGTGCCCGTTTGCGGGCCCGAAGGAGCGGTGGTTGGGGGTCTTTCGCTCGTGGCCCGCATGAGCGAAGAGGACGTACGGGTCCGTGTCACTATGATGGAGTCCGCCGCCGCGCTGATGATGCACGCGGCACGCGGAATCGAGAAGGACCGCGTCTCCGGAGCGAGGCGAACCATTGGACAGAACCGTGCCCTCGCCAAGGCGGCAGCGTGCGAGACGCCCGAGGAACTGGCCTTTACGCTTGCCAACTCGCTGCGGAACAACCTCGGCTGCGAGCACGTAGCGATCGGCATCGTGCGTCGCCAGCGGGTCCGCGTCCTTTCCGTTTCCGGTCAAGACGAACTCCATGGCGACAGTCCCGGCATGCTGGCGATCCAGCAAGCCATGGAGGAATGCCTCGATTTCGGCCGCCCGATCGTCTACCAGGCTCAGCAATCCCTGTCATCCGAGGGAGAGAGGGTCGGCTTCTGTCTCCACCGGAATTGGCACCAAGTGGCGAAGAATGCGCCTGTCAGCTCCATCCCGCTGAAGATCGAGGATCGTTGCGTCGCGATCCTCAGCATTCAGCACCGGGAATCGGCTTCGTTTTCCCCGGACGTCATTCGACAGATCAGTGAGACGATCCAACCTTTCGGGGCGGCGTTCCTGCTGCTCCAGAAGGCAAGCCGCAGTCTGCCGAGACATGCGATCGAAGTCGTTGGGGGCGTGTGCCGTGCCTTGGCGAACCCGAGGCATCACGGCGCCAAGATCGCTCTGGCCGCGGGCGCGGCCCTGGCGTGCTGGTTGGTGCTCGGCACGCTGGAGCACACCGTGTACGTCAACTTCACCGTGCAACCAGGGCAGTTGCGACATGTGAGCTTGCCCTACGATGCCGCCCTCGCGGATGTCAGGAAGACGGCCGGCGATCGTGTCGCCAAAGGCGAAATACTGTGCCAGCTGGACGAGCGGGAACTCGGCCTTCAGCGGGCGGAGCGCATGGCGGAACTGGCGGTAGCCGAGCAGGAGGCACAGCGGGCCAAGGCGACGAAGACACCGGTGGATGCTCGCCTTGCTGAAACCCAGGTCGAGCTGATTCGGGCGCAGCTTGCGGTCATCGAAAGCCGGATTGAGCGAGCAACCATCCGGAGCCCAATGGACGGCGCAGTGATCGAGGGTGATCTCAGGACGAAGGTCGGCAGCATCATGTCCCAGGGCGCGCCGCTCTTTCGGATTGCCCCGTTGAAGGGCTGGAAGCTCGAGCTTCGCGTGCCCGAGGCGGCGATTTCGGGTATCCGCCCGGGCTTGTCGGGACGCTACGCCTGCCACGCCCGCCCTGAAGCGGCGTACGAATTCCAATTGAGCCGCCTGCAACCCAATGCGGTGGTGCGGGACGGAGAAGTGGCTTTCGTCGCCGAGGCCGAGCTCGAGAACGCCCCCGCCTGGGCCCGCCCGGGCATGGAGGGTGTCGCCCGAATCACCGTTGGCCGACGTCCGGCATGGTGGGTGATGTTCCACTCGGCAGTTGATTACGTGCGGCTGCGTCTATGGCTTTAGACCCCTCCACTTCAATTCCGAATCTGGCCGCGAGGCTTCGGCAGACGCGCGTGGACCTTCGCCGCGACCTCGAGATCAGTCGGCATCTGTTCCGCGGCGCGCCGTCCTACGTGGTGCGTGATCCGGTGACCGGGCAGAGCCACTGCTTCAGCCTTGCCGACTACCGTGTTCTCGTCAGCCTGGACTCGAGCCGGCCGCTCGGCAACATCTTCGAAACCCTGGTCCGCAGCGGTGATCTGCTGGACACCCAGGAGGACCGCTTCTACGAGTTCATCCTCTTCCTACACCGAGCCAGTTTCCTCAACCTGCCCATCACCGACGGCCGGTCGCTTTATCGCAGGTACAAGGCCCGGCGTTCAGCCAAGCAGCGGGCCAGGGTGTTCAGCTTCGTCTACCTCGATATACCGTTCTGGAACCCCGATGCATTCCTTGGCCGGACCCTCAGATTCGCAAGACCGCTTTTCAGCCGGTGGTTCTTTCTCGCTTGGCTCATGCTCGTCGTCGGGGCGGTCTGTACCGGCTTCTCCCGTCGTCACGAGTTGCTCGACCCCCTGTCCGGTCTCCTGGCCGCCCAGAATCTGGTGATCATGTGGTTCACGCTCGTCGGCCTGAAGCTGATCCATGAACTCGGTCATGCCTACGCGTGCAAGTACTACGGCCTGCACGTACCCACGCTCGGCGTGTACCTCGTGGCCGGAGTCCCTTGCGCGTATGTCGATGCTTCCGCATCCTGGAGCCTGACTGACCGGCGCAAACGAATCGTGATCTGCCTCGCCGGCATGTACTTCGAGACGATCGTCTCGTCGATGGCCATGTTCGTTTGGGCTATGACGCCGCCCGGCCTGTTGAATGCGACTGCGTTCAATGTCATCTTTCTGGCCAGCGCCGCGACGGTCGTGTTCAACATCAACCCGCTCATGCGGTACGACGGGTACTTCGTGCTGTGCGATCTCTGTGAGATCGCCAATCTCGGTCAGCGGGCGAACGAGTACGTGGCCGCCACGCTGAAGAAATGGCTGCTGGGCATTCCTCGGCAAGAGCCGATCCAGGAACGGCGGCTGCGTCTTATCCTCCTGACTTACGGACTGCTGGCCCCCTGTTACCGCGTCCTCGTTCTCATCGCGATCACCACCGTGCTTGCCTCGCGGTTCTTCATGGTCGGCCTGATTCTGGGCGTGCTGTATCTTGGATATATGCTGGCAAGGCTCCTGAAGCAGCTGACGGACTACCTCTGGCGAGCGCAGGAAACGGCGCCGGTGCGCCGGCGTGCCGTCGCACTCAGTGTGGCAGCCATGGTCGGAGCTCCCTGCCTGGCAGCGGCTATCCCTGTGAGACTGGCCGTTCAGACATCGGGCGTGGTTTTTGCTGGCAAGGAAACCGTGGTTCGCGCAGAAACGCCCGGCTTCGTTGTGGCCGTCAATGCCCAGAGCGGTCAAGCCGTCACGACCGGCGTCCGCCTTGTCCAATTCAGCAACGACTCCGTCGCGGAGCAGCTCGCGGAAGCCCAAGCCCGCCTGGCGGCAGCCGAGGTACGACGTGATGCGTACCGCTTCAGCGAACCCGCGAAGGCGATCGAAGAGCAGCAGCGGGTAGCCGCGTACCGGCAGGAGGTTCAAAGGCGAACTCAGCAGGCGGAAGCTCTCGAGGTGTACGCACCGGCCGATGGCCATCTGGTCACATGCCTTCGACCCACTGACGTGGGCTGCCACATACCGGCAGGCGGCGAGATCGCCACGATCGTCTCCGGGGCCGCCGAGGTTCGTGCCCTGGTCAGTGAGGATGATGTGTTCGCCGTTCGTCCACGAGTCGGGCAGGCGGTCGAATGCCGGGTCGCCAGCGAGTCCGACAGGACCATCACCGGCGTCATCGAGCGGGTGAGTGCGGCAGGCGATCGCCGAATAGAGCTGCCCACGCTGACACACGTGGCGGGCGGCGACATCGCCGTCTCGGCCGACAGTGGCGAAGCCATGCAACCCTACTTCCTGCTCGTGGTCCGCCTGGCACACGACGACACCCTCGCTCTGCGCCACGGGATGACCGCGACGATCTGCCTGCCCGCCCGTCGGGAGTCGATTGGCATTCACCTCTACCGGCGAGTCTCGCGTTTCATCACCACGATCCGCAAAGCCTGACGGGAGCAGGAGCCTGCAGGCAGGGACCCACCCGAAGGTCAGGTGCAGCCAAGCTCCCGCCGACCACGGCTCGGGGCTTGGGGCTGGCCCCTCATTCCAGGCGGTGTCGGAACATCAACGCGGCAACCGAGAGCGAAACCACAGCCATCGCCGCCAGCGGCCACAGATTGGGCAGCAGTAGGTCAAGCGCCGCGCCCTCCAAATACACCCGCTGGGCGATCTGGATGGCATAGCGGAGCGGGTTGAACAGGGTCACGTACTGCAGCACCGTGGGCATGCTGCTGATCGGCGTGGCCAGGCCGGACAGAAGCGTGAAAGGCATGACCAACACGAAGGTATAGAGCATTGCCTGTTGCATAGTGGCGGCAAACGCCGAAATCAGGAGGCCGGCCCCGACGGCCGCGAGCAAGAACAGAATCAGGCCCACGTACAACGCCGCGAGGGACCCAGCGAATGGAATCCGAAACCACAGCTGGGCGATCAGGAGAATGCTGGTCGCCTGAACCGCTCCGATGATCATCGACGGCAGGGCCTTGCCGGCCATGATCTCGGCGGGCCGGAAAGGTGCGACCAGCAACTGGTCGAAGGTCCCCTGCTCTCGCTCGCGCGCCACTGACATGGCTGTCAACAGCAGGGTCTGGAGCATGGTCAAGGTTCCGATCAGAGCGGGGATCATGTTCCAGCGGCTCTCAAGGTTGGGGTTGTACCAAGTTCGCGTGGAAACCCGAATGGTCCGGCCGGTCATGCCGTGGGCCGCTCGCCACCGGCTGTTAAATGTCTCGACGATCTCCGAGACATAGCCGAGGGCAATCCCGGCGGTGTTCGAATTTCGCCCGTCCGCCACCACCTGCACATCCACAGGCTGACCCGAGCTCAGTTTTCGCTGAAAGCCGGAACCGATCCAGATCACGAGCAGGGCTCGACGCTCGTCAATAGCCCGGTTGACATCCGCTGCCCGCTGCAGGCTGGCCACTCGGCGAAAGGCCCGCGACCCGTCCAGCGTTGCCAGCAGCTCCTGGGACGCGGGGCTGCGGTCCTGGTCCAGAACGGCACAGGTGACGTCGTTCAGGTCGAAAGTGGCCGCGTAGCCAAACAGGAGACACTGCAGCATCGGCGGCACGAGAATGCTGAACCGGCCGCGCGGGTCCTTCAGGACCGCCAGGAGTTCCTTCCGCACAAGGGCCAGAATTCGAAGAATGCTCGAGATCATTCCGACCTTCACTGCAGGGATTTCCGCGTCATCCGCCGCGTCAGAGCCAGAAGAACGACTGCCATCACCGCCAGCACGCCCGCGTTGGGCAGGATGACGCTCCAGACGTTCCCAGCCAGAAACAGTGTCTGGAGCAGCGCGACATAGTATCGGGCAGGCAAGACGTAGGTGGTCATTCGAACGACCGCGGGCATGCTCTGCAGATCGAAGAGGAAACCCGAGAGCATGGTCGCGGGCATGAACGTCGCCAGAAGCGCGATCTGGCTGGCCACGAACTGACTTCTGAACGCGGACGAGATGAACAGGCCGATGGCCAGTGATACCAGTAGATAGAGCATGGACACACTGACCAGGACTCCTATCGACCCACGAAACGGCACGTGGAAGAGGAGGCGGGCCGAAAGCACGCACAGCGCAAGCCCGATCATGCCCAGCGCAAAATAGGGAAGAGTCTTGCCGATGATGATCTCCCCGGCCCGGATCGGCGTGACAAACAGGGCTTCGAGTGTTCCCCGCTCCCACTCGCGGGCCATCACCAATGCGGTCAACAGCGCCCCAATCAACGTCATGATCAGAACGATCAGCCCCGGAACCAGGAAGTGGCGGCTCTCGTTGGCCTCATTAAACCACATCCGGCTCTGGACCTGCACCGGTCCCGCCAGCGGGGTCTTCCCTTCTGCCGCACAACGCACGCCATACTGGCCGACTGCGGCCTGGGCGTAAGCCTGGATGATCCGGGCGCGGTTGGCATCCGTTCCGTGCACCAGGACTTGCACCTCGGCATCGCCCAGAGCCAAATGCCGGGCGAAATCCGGCTCGATCCGGACAATCGCATCCACCTTCCGGGCCAGCATGAGATCCCTCGCATGCCGCATGGACGTCACACGCCACACGTCAAACGAGGGTGACAGTTGAAACCTCGCCGCCAGATCGCAGGCCTCCGACGACGTATCATCAAGCACCACCGCGAGCGGCACATGCTCGACATCCAGCGAAAGGCCGTAGCCGAAAAGCAGTATCAGGACGAGCGGCAATACCACGCCGATGGCCACACTGCTGGGATCCCTGATGCCTTGAAGGCTTTCCTTCCAAATCAGGGCCCAGACCCGTCGGGTCCAGCCCGGCGCCGACTCTCGCAGGTAGCCACGGGCTGAACTCACGTCGCACCTCCCACCGCCATCGACCGCGATTCCTGCACGGTCGCGATGAACGCATCCTCGATGGTCGGCTCCCGCCCCCCGTGCGGCCCAGCGCGATCCCGGACATGAGCAGGCGTTCCCGAAGCCAGGACGCGACCCGAATCCATGATCACGATCCGGTCACAGTACTCCGCCTCCTCCATGAAGTGGGTGGTGACGATGACTGTGACACCCTGCTCGGCAAAGGCCGTGATCCGGCGCCAGAAGTCACGCCTGGCAAGGGGGTCAACTCCGCTGGTTGGCTCGTCAAGAAACAGGATCTCGGGCTCGTGGAGCAGGGCTGCCGCCATGGCCAGCCGCTGCCTGTAGCCGCCGGGCAGCTGGGCGCTGGGCACCCGGGCAAAACCGACCAGTTCAAACTCCCGCAATCCCCACTCGATCCGCTCCCGACGACGAGCGCCTCGAAGACCGTACGCGCTGGAGAAGAACTGCAGGTTCTCCAGTACTGACAAGTGCCCGTAGAGCGAGAACTTCTGGGCCACGTAGCCGATTCGCTCCCGGGCCGACGCTCGCGCCCGCAGAAGATCCACGCCCGCCACGCGTAACCTCCCTCCCGTCGCGGGCAGCAGCCCGCAGAGCATGCGGAAGGTCGTGGTCTTGCCCGCGCCGTTGGGACCGAGAAGCCCGAATATCTCGCCACGGCGCACCTCGAAACTGACGTGGTTGACCGCCGTGAAACCTCCAAATCGGCGGACCAGGTCCCGAGTCTCAACCAGAACCTCTTCGCTCGGCAAGGCCGGCGGATGCCCCATAGCTGCTGCCCGTCCGGCCCGCACCTCGGCCTGCGATTCCTGAAGAAGAACCATGAAGCCGTCCTCGAACCGTGCCGGGACAGGCTCGATGGCGGCACTCACCAGCATGGAGTCTTCGGCCGCGGCGCCATACCCGTTCTTCACGAAGCGTACTCGGCCGGCCTGAGGAACCGCATCGAGAACCGACGCATCCTCCAGCAGCCGGGCCTGCATCGTTCGGGCAGTCCATCCTGCCGGGGGCCGGGCCAGGAACGTCCGACCTTCGGCCATCGCCCGCACGCAGGCGGGGTGACCGCTGGCCAGCACCCGGCCACGGTGCAGCACCACCGTGTGGCCGCACCGCTCCGCTTCGTCCAGATAGGACGTGCTCAACAAGACCGTGAGACCCTGCCGGCGAACGAGATCCAGAATGATGTGCCACAACTCGCGGCGGGACAGCGGATCCACTCCCACCGTCGGTTCATCCAGGAGCAGCAGTTCCGGCCAGCGGATCAGCGTGCAGGCCAGCCCGAGCTTCTGCTTCATTCCACCCGAGAGCCGTCCGGCGAGACGGCTGAGAAAGGGACCGAGTGCGGTCATTTCAAGCAGTCTCGGGTACCGCTCTCGCTTCTCAGGTTCGGTCACGCCGTGCATGGCGGCATACAGCTCGAGGTTTTCCCGCACGGTGAGATCCTCATATAGCCCGAATCTCTGAGGCATGTAGCCGATGCGAGTCTGAACCTGGTGGGGGGCGATTCCCACGTCAACACCCAGGACCTTCAGTTCACCCGAGTCCGCGGCGAGGAGTCCGGCGACCAACCGCAGAAGCGTGGTCTTCCCCGCCCCGTCGGGGCCCACCAGGGCAGTCAGCGTCCCGCGCTCGGCCGCCAGGGACACGCCGGTCAGCGCCTGAGTCAGTTCACCGGTCTCTCTCCGGAAGGTCTTTCTGATGTCGCGACCGATCACGAGCGGGACATCGGTGGCCGTCACAGCCCGCCTCCCATGCTCCGAGGCGAGGCCTCGATCGTGCCTGGCCGGCAGGTCGTTCCACCCGCAGGGCGAACAGGAAGGTGTACGCTGGCGGGCATCCCAAGACGCAACTCGTCACCAGGGTCCTTCACGAAGACCCGGACTTCGTAGACCAGACTGCTCCGGAGTTCCTCGGTCTGCACCGCCTTAGGCGTGAACTCGGCAACCGAGGAAAGAAAGCCTACCCATCCCTCGAACTCCCGGCCCGGCCAACTATCCACGCCGACACGAGCCCCCATCCCGGAGTGCACGCGCCCAAGATCAGTCTCGGACACATAGGCCCGCACCCATTTCGGATCCGTAACGGCCAGAGAAAACACCGGGCGCTGGGGCGAAGCCATTTCCCCGGGCTCCAGAAGCCGCGACCGCACAATTGAATCGACGGGCGCCACCAGTTGTGCGTCAGCGATGCACCGGCGCAGTAACTCGACGGCGGCGTCGGCGGCACGCAGGCGCGCCTCCGCCTCCGCAACCTCTTCCTGGCGGGGACCCGCAACAATCAACTCCAGTCCCTTCTGAGCGGCTAGGAGTCTTGCCGCAGCCGCATCCAGGGCCACTCTGGCGTCATCCAGTTCCAGCGGCGCCGCGGCGTTCACGCCCACGAGGTTCCTGAGGCGATCATCACGCCGGCGCGCATTGACCTCCTCGGCTTTGGCCGCGTCCACGTTGGCCCGAGCCTGCGCGATTTCCTCCGGGCGACTGCCGTTGCGAAGACGCTGAACCACCTGGCGTTGGGCGGCCACCTGAGCCTCGGCCTCTTCGAGTTGGGGCTCCAGCCGGGAGGTATCGAGCCGGGCCAGGACTTGACCCCGCCGGACAGCCTCGCCCTCTCTGACCAGCACCGCGGCAATCCGCTCGGCGTTGTTGAACGCCAAGTCCACCTGTCGCAGGTCCACGTTGCCGTGAAGCACGATCTGATCGGAAACGCGTCCGTCGCGGGTCTGCCACCACCACATCGCGGCGGAGCAGGCCGCCGCCAGGACCATCAGACCCAACAGCATTCTGTGTCTCATACCCTAGTATAACCCAGGAAAATCAAAATTTCAAATTAATATTTGACTTTGCGGTGGTGGGCATGCTATACTTCCTGTGATGAGGTCGAGAATCTCCGATCGCGGCCGCCCCCGACAGATCCTGGAACCCAAAACCCACGAGCAGGGCACACGCCGCAGGCTCTTCGAGGCCGCCGGACGAGTGTTTGCGGAAAAGGGCTACGACCGGGCGACCGGCAAGGAGATCTGCAGCCGTGCGGGTGCAAACACCGCCGCCGTGAACTACCACTTCGGCGGCATGGAGGCTCTCTATGCCGAGGTCGTCGCGGAAGCCTATCGGCGATTGATCAGACTTGACGCTCTCTCGGCGGCAGTAGCCGGACAAACCCATCCCGCCGCCAAGCTCCGGGCCGGCATCGAGTTGATCGCCCGGACCCTCACCGGGCAGGGATCTGGCTCGTGGGAATTGCGCGTCATCGGACGCGAGATCGTCTCCCCCTCGCCGGTGGCAGACTCGGTTCGAGACCGCGAGATCTTCCCCAAGACTCGAATCCTGGCATCCATCGTCAGTGAGCTGATGGGTCTTCCCCAGGATCATCCGGCAGTGGCTCGCGGGTGCATGAGCGTCGCCGGCCCCATCTTCATGCTCCTGGTCATGGACCGAAGCAGTATGAGGCGGTTGTTTCCCAAGCTCGGCTTTGGCCGAGATGAACTTGACCGCCTTGTCGATCATCTGGTCCGGTTTGCCCTCGCCGGACTCGAGTCTGTCGCCGCCACGGCAAACGAATGACCGTCAGGGGGGCATTCTCCCGACACCCACGTCCGCATACGAACGCCCGTGGTGAGGACACCTGGGGCGGTCTATGGTTCATGCGGGAGAGGTTGGCCCGACGCAAGTCGGGATGCCGCACGCCGCAGGACTCCCTGGGAGAGCGCGAGCTGTCAATAACGGAGGATGGCTGAAGTGTCGAGATTGTTGATCATTCACCATGACGATGAAATCCGCTCCCGGCTCCAGAGCATGACTGAAAGGCGCCACGATCTGACGACTGCCAAGGAACTGGTGGCTGGCATCAAAGAGATCGCCCGCAACCGCCCGGACGCCATCATCGTCGGCCAGGATCTGAAGAAACTCGAAGGCACCCGGTTGCTCAAGTACCTCAAAGACAACGAGCTCAAGATTCCGGTGGTCGTGCTGGCGATGCGGGGAGCAGGCAGCCATCAACCCATTGCCATGAAGCTGGGCGCCAAGGCGTTTCTCGAGTTCCCGGTGGACGAGGCTCGTCTGGAAGCGGCCATCGTCGAGGCCCGGAAGGCCCACCTGGCCGTCCTGGCAGGCCCGCCGCCGATTGGCGAGGAAGAGCTTCGCGGCAATCTCTCCATGATGGAGAAGCAGCTCAACGCCAAGATGAAGTGCTTCGCCGGCCGCAATCAGGTCTACATCCAGTCACGAATCTTGGGCGGCTCGACCAGCAAGCCTCGCATCTGCCTAAAGTGCAGTCTGCGAGCCGAGTACGGCCTCAGCAAGGACGTCTACTACGAGTTCATCCGTGCTGTGTGCTGCGGCAATCCCGCCAGGTGCGAAGCCGTGTGCAAGTTCCAGACTGAACGAGAGATCGCCTGAGACCTGCCCACTGCAGGATCGCCACCGCTCTGACCGTCCTCATCAAGCCGCTTGCCGCCACGTCGCAGTCGGCGAATCTTCACCGACCCGCCCCCGCCGGCTGAGTCTGCCGAGGTGAAAGAGAGCCGCTGCGGACGACCACTCGATGGTCCTGGGCGTCCCCCATCCATGCAAGTTGGTCGATGTAGCCAACCGCCTCCGGCGTGTGCAGCAAATTCGGTTCTGCACCGTCTCAGGCGAATTGTGTCATGGAGGAATTCAGAACACCAGCTCTCCAACAGAATCGCGCTCGGTGCGCGGCTCGCTATCAGGCTTGTAGGATGACCCGGGAGTCGTCACAAGTCCGCTCGCGACTCCTCCTCCCCCCGGGCGTATCCGGTGCGGCTGGGTAGGTCACGCCGCCTTCGTTTTCGTGCCATCCAGAGAACCGTTCCCATCTGCTCGCCAATGGTCTCCTCTTGCGTGAGAGAGACCGGATGGTACGCTAATCGAGACGGCAGCAGATCGGCGGGGGAAGAGCCGCAGAGCGTTCTTCTCTTCCTCCCAGGGCGTTCTCTCTGCGATCGAGTCTGGGCCAGGGGCAACGGAACGTGCTACGCGCCGCCCGGCGGCATAGCCCGGAGGAGGTCGCCGAGCGAACCGGCGAGCATCGCCATGGGCGATCAGGGTCTCACCGTCTTGTCTGGTGAACACGACTTCCATGGTGACCTACGGGTCCGCCGAGGACGAGACACTTGCATT
Source organism: Planctomycetota bacterium (assembly GCA_022711465.1). GTDB lineage: Bacteria > Planctomycetota > Phycisphaerae > UBA1845 > PWPN01 > JAGNEZ01. Next base: position 14,505 of record JAKLEZ010000040.1, read on the forward strand.
CCACACTTGCGCGCCGAAAACGACACCGAATCCGAGATGTCCGCTGCGGCTTGGAGATTCATCTGACATGCGAGCACACGTCACTGCTCTCTGTTTCGGACTAACCTTGTTTGCCCACTGTGCGGCCGCCCAGACGGCGACAGAGGATGAGTCAGACGCCGTTACCGAGAAGCGTCTCGAAGTCCTCGAGTCCCTCTGGGACAATCTCAACAGGATCTATCCGGCACTGGAATACAAGGGCATCGGCGGCCGCGAATGGCTCGAACCGGCCGAGAATCGCATCCGCCGAGCCCGAAGCGACGCTGAGTTCTACGACGTCCTCCTCGAACAGATGGCCCGCCTCAACGATACGCATACGCGTATCGTCTCCTATCCCGGACAGCCCAAGCTGGCGCCACCTCCCCTCCAACTCAATCAGGTGCAGGGCAAGGTCGCGGTCATGCGAGCCCATCCCAGCACGGAGCTCTCCCCGGGCGACATCATCACGGCCATCGGCGGACGGCCCGCGGATCGATGCCTCAGTGACCAGCTCAGATTGGTCTGCAACTCGACGGAACGGGGCCGGATCCGCGAAGCTTGCGAGCGTCTCCTCTGCGGCGAACCCGGCACGACGGTCACCGCTACGGTCGAAGGCGCCGACGGCGTGCCGCGCGTCGTCATCCTCCGCCGCGAGCCAGCGCCGAAGTTCTGGCAGGAGCCAACCCTGTCCTCGCGCGAGCTGGGGGGTTCGGTGGGTTACATTCGTATCGCCCAGTGGCACGGCCAGGTCTCCGGCCGTGGAATCCCCGAGGAGTTCGACCGCCTCCTCGAGCAGTTCAAGAACCTTAAGGGAATCATCATCGACGTCCGCGGCAACGGTGGTGGTGACGACCGACTCGCCGACCGGGTCAACGGCCGCCTGACCGACAAGCCCGTGGTCAGCAGCATCGACTTCTGGCGGAAGGCCGGGACGACCACCTACGAAAGAACGATCGGCTGGGTCCGTCCTCGCGGACCCTGGACCTACCGAGGCCGCGCGGCGGTGCTCATCGACGAAGCTTCCGCCAGCGCCTGCGAGCATTTCGTCTCCGGCATTGAGGCGATGGGCCACATCCTCCTGGTCGGCAGCCCGACCAACGGCGCGGGCGGCGGTCCCACCAGTGTCACGCTCCCCGACGGCACCCAGCTACGCATCTCCCGCGCCTTGGGCCTCCGGGCCAATGGCGTCGTCTTCGAGGGTCACGGCATCCCTCCACACATCGTCTCCACACCCACCCTCGATGACCTGCGCACCGGCCGCGACGCCGCTCTTGAAATCGGCAAGGAGTGGATCCTCTCCAACAAGACGGTACCCTCCCGCTTCCAGAGCATCGACGGCAGGCTGCCGGGGCGGGAGCAGATTCCCCGCAACGACTGACTCTCAAAACCATCCGCAGCGTCGAGAACCACGGAACTCGAAGTGCATTCCAGGGGCGTCTTCTTCGTCGAAGCTCCTTGACCCGCATGCTTCTTGGCATTGATGGCTGTCACGCATGGAGAACGCCGCCGACCTCAAGAGTGATGGCGGCCGTGTCCAGACCCGTGAGAAACAGGAGAGGCAGTGTCTGCAGCGTCGACACCGGGTTTCTCTTTGGCCGGCCAGGGCGATCCGCCGATAGGAATGGTGACAACAGGGTATTCTCGCAGAACAGATGCCGAGAAAGGCCGCAGAGAACATCTGCCGAAGCGGCAGAAAGGCTTACGAAGATTCACGATCCGCACCGCGCGGCATGCACCAATCCCCCCGCCCGGCCGTGCTGCCTGGGATCGACGGAATCTCAGCGTGATCTGCCTCGCCACGTCCACTGCTGCCCGGCGAGGGCAGCGCGGTACAATGGCTCTGGATGATCCGGCGGTGAGGCCGGACCTCGCTGCGCCGAAGACCTCTCAGAAGGAGATTGTGATGAACGCTGCAAGACCCTGGATCAAGGCCGCGTGTATCGCCCTGGTACCCTTCCTGCTTCCTACCCTCGTCGGTTGCCCAGAGCTCGTCGGAATTGTTGCAGTTCCGATAGAGCATCGCTGCTGGGTGCAGTTTGATCGTACCAACACCTCGATGACATGCAGCACATCCTCATCAGGTAGCGGAGCCGTGGACCCTCGAGAGGATACGACGATCGATGTGATCGTATACAGCATTGGGGCGCTGACGGTCGGCGACCTGGCTATCCGGGTGGAACTGGTCGCTGGCGACACGGTCGTACAGGAATACAACATCGCGCTCGAGCAGACCGCCTTCGAACCCCTGCCGGCAGGCGTGAGGCCTATCGAGGGGTTCGACGGAACCCAGCTTGACACGCGGTACGCAGCGAGGCTGGTGGTCAACTGCGCATCATGCAGTCCAACCGATCTGCTGCCCCAGACGTATGCATGGCGCACGACGGCCACGCGAGCATCGGATGCCAGCGTTAGCGGCGTCGTCGTGTTCAACTACAGCTTGTACCTGGGACCGATCGTAGCCCCGTAGAGGTCAATAGGACCACGAGCGTCCGACGAGTCTCCCTATCGGTTGCCAGCCGCACGGAAAGGTCAGCATGGTGAGAGTTGAGCGTCGCATGCCCTGCGAGCCGCTCCCCGTTTATCTGCACGAAATCCAATCTGTACGGAGTCGATTCGAGAATGACACAGCCGAACTGCCGATTCTGCTCACCGGAGACCGCAGCTGCTTTCCCCGCGCACGTCACAACCAGGGGGGCTGCTGATCTGGTCGGCCCGATCACCACCGGCCGCTTGAGCCAGGCGTTCCTCCTGCCGACCGCGGTCTTCCTGCTGTGGCTGCTTATGGCATCGCAGTCGCCCGGGGCCGCCGAGACAGTGGGCCGAACGGAGTACGCTGTCACTGTATCACGATCGACTTACGACCAGGATGACTGGAAGCCGGTTGTCGAGGCGCTGGTCAGGAAGTACGGCGCGAAGGTGATCGTCTACGACAAAGCCGTGGCTGAGGTACTGGAAGAGTTGCGAAGGCAATTCCCGAAGCATAGTTGTTTCGTGGCCCGTCCAACCGAGGCGAACCGCCAGTTCGTGGCGGAAGTGCATCAGTTGACGCGGCGGCTTGACGACGATTCCTACACCGACACCCGCTGGGGTATCCTGACCGGATACGATGCCGCGAATGCGTTGCGGATCGCCCGATACGATGCCCCTTTGGTCGTCCGCAAAACCGCCGCAGGCACCGAGATCGCCCTGGAGTGCTGCGAACAAGGGCTTTGGTACGATGAACTCGTGAAAGGCAAGATGGTGCGCAGGCAACCCGGCGGAGAGGTCGAGCAGCTTCGCGGACCGGATGACACGACCTCGGCCCTGGTCGATACACTCAACAAGTATCAGGCGGATCTCTTTGTCACCTCCGGCCATGCGACCGAGAGAGACTGGCAAATCGGCTTCAGGTACCGCAACGGCCGGTTCCAGTGCGCCAAGGGCAGACTCTACGGCCTCGACACCCAGGGTGCGAGGCACCCGATTGACTCGCCCAATGCCAAGGTGTACATGCCGGTCGGCAACTGCCTGATGGGCCACATCGATGGCCTTGAAGCGATGGCTCTGGCCTGGTTGAACTCGGCCGGAGTCACACAAATGCTGGGCTACACCGTATCGACGTGGTACGGCTACGGAGGCTGGGGGTGCTTGGACTACTTCGTGGAACAGCCCGGCCGATACACGTTCTCCGAGGCATTCTTCGCCAATCAACATGCCCTGGTGCATCGGCTGGGCGAGCCGGGCACGAGTGCCGAAGACAGACGCGGACTGGAGTTCGATCGCGATGTGGTGGCGTTCTATGGCGATCCGGCATGGCAAGCCCGTATGGCCCCGGGGAAGCTGGCCTATGAGCAGGTTCTCACTGTCGAGAACCAGGTCTACACCTTCGAGATCAGGCCCAATCTCGGGGAGAAGAGCTTCGCCGCCGTCAACACAAACGGCTCCCAGCGGGGCGGTCGCCCGTTCGTACACTTTCTCGATCGCCGAATCAAGAACGTGCAGATCATTGACGGCAAGGACCTGAAGCCGGTGATCACCGATGACTTCATCCTCGTCCCTCGACCTCCACGATGCGACCCGAACCGACCGTACCGAGTCGTCTTCCATGCCGACCGAATGGAGTAGCCGCTAACCGAGGCAAGCCCGTGACCGAGGCCAGCCCGTGCCGCGCGCCACAGCCTCCCGGGCCACCACGGCGGACAGCAGCCAAAGAAGATGCCGGCTCTGCATTGAAGTCCTCCGCTCGGCACGCACCTTCAGGCGGTGCGGACAGAGAATCACCGCAAGACCAACGGAAAACGCAACTGCCTCATGAGAGGCTCACCGAATCGTGGTGGCCGCGTGCGGCAAGACGCTACTGCGCCGTAGCCGAGGCCTGGTTGCTGACCGCACTCTCAGTGTCAACACCCGCGTCGAACACCCCGTTCCCATTGCAATCGTTCCATGCGGTCACCACGTAGGTGTAGGTCTGGCGGCTGGTTAATCCGGTATCCTTGTAGGTCAGCGAAGTCTTGGAAACCCCGGCGCGGAACTGCAGCTTGCCAGACTGCACGTAGTAGACCCGGTAACCACCCGCAGGCGCCGGGTTGCTCGCCGCCCACGTCAGGGTGATGCTCTTCTTTCCGGCCTTGGCGAGCAGGTTCTGGGGGACGCCCGGCGTGCCGCACGGCGGCGGCGGAGCGCTGCCCCACGTCGTTGACGCCATCACGTATGGCTCGGCCATCCCGGTGTTCAGCCAAGCGTTGAGCAGGTTGACGCCCTCGTTGGCCAGGAAAGCATTCTGGCCGGTGTTGGCCAGGTACAGGAACTGCACATACTCCCAGCTCGTCGGCTGGTAGAGGAGCTGGATATCCGCGTAGGCGGCGCCGGCCGGCGGATCGAGCGCGATCTCGTCCCAGTAGTTGTAGACTCCATCGGTTGCAGGGCTGCCGTACTGCGTTGCCGGCACCGGCAAGGCATTGCGCACCCGGGCCTCGTTGTAGGCAAAGCCGTACGGCGGGATGCGGTTGTCCTTGGCCACTGTGTTATTGAGCACAAAGTGGAAGGTCTCGTGATAGCTGCCGGGCGCTTGCCCGGCGAGATCGCCGAGCGTGTAGTCGACGGTACCGGCGACCCGATCGAAGCTCAGGGGCAGGTCAGGGGAGTAGCCCAGATCCAGGAGCTGGTTGGCCCACTCCTGGGTCATGCCGTAGTGGGCCTCGTAGATGTAAGGGTAGTCCAGGTCGACGACCGACTTGACAGGTGTGCCGTTGACGGATGCGACGACATCATACTTCCCGTCTTCGCGCACCAGGTTGCCGTCGCCGTCGTACCACTTGATGTTCAGCCACATGCGCCGGCCCTCGGGATAGCCCGAAATCAGCTTGTGGGCAGTCAGGTTGGTGACTTTCAGCGTGTTGCCTGTCACCGACAATGATGCCGCCAGGCTGAGCTGTTGCTGTGCCCGCGTCTTGCCGGCCCGGATGGCCGAGATCTGGAGGGCGGTCAGCCCGCCGCCCAGCCGCAGTGTGTTCTGCGCGTTCTGGGACAGGATCACATCCGGCATCCAGTAGTTGCCGCCGGTCATGTCGTGCAGCGGCAGGTCTTGTCGGAGGGGAATCCCGGACTTGTTGGCCCCATAGCCGATCACCGCCCGCATGTGGCAGGTCTGGCAGCTGAAGTAGCGGGCAGCGCCGTCCTTGTAGTTGCCCCCCGAGCTCATAGAGGCCGCCTCGATCGCCCCGGCTTTCAGGTCGGCCGGTAGACTGGAGTAACTCGATACGAGCGTCTTCGAGAGCGCGCCCGAGCTGTACTCGCTGTAGGTGCGCTCCACGACCCCATACTGGTATGGGAAGTTGTTGAAGGCGGCCTTGCCGTCCACTGCCCCGCCGAGCACGCCATTCGCGACCACCGGATCCGCCGTTGACTGCGCCCCGTTTTTGTGGGCCAAGTCGCCCACCGCCGGGTTGGACACGTCGTGGCACGTACCGCAGTAGTCCACATCGCGGTGGAATCTCGACTGCATGAACTGGTGGCGTGCCGCCGCGTCGCTGTAAGGACCGAGCTTGGCGTTGCCGCCGGAGAGCGACTCCATGCCGCTACCGTAGTAACCGCCGCCTGCTCCGTCGTTGGCGATGAACGGCGCGATCATGACTCCCGGATACTCGAGGCCGTTCGTATCGGTCATCTTGTGGCAGTTGTCGCACTCCACGCCGTCGGCGTCACCTGCCGCCAATCCCGAGCCGTCGGTCGGGACAGACCGGCCAGCGTAGTAGCCGCCTGTGCTGTGACAGCGGATGCACAAGTCACCCGAGCCGTCAAAATCCTGCTCCGCGATCGCCAGCGTCGCCCAGAAAATCGGGTCGCGGCCGGCGTTGGCCATCATGCTGCCCCGCCAATTGAAGGCCGGCTCGACCGCCTGGTTGTAGCCCCCGTGGCAATTGTCGCATTTGTCGGGAGACTCCAGGTTGCTCACCTGATTCGGCTGGGTACCGGGTTGCTGGATGTCGTTCGGCACCACCAGAGCCGCATAGACTAGCGGTATTCCAGCTAGTACCAAGGGCGCCGCCCATCGAAGACTCCGTCGCATGGCTGCCTCCTTTGTCCGTTCTGCAGTTGTTCGGCAAAGCCTCGTCCGTCGAGCACTTTGCGATAGAGATTCAACGGATATGTGATACACCGTAGTCTAACAGAGGCTTCCGCAGAAACAAGGCAAAACCTCGGAGAAGAGCGGCATTTGCAGAGTCACATCCCGCATCGTTTCGGTGCGATTTCGATGGGCCCGGGGCGATTACCCCATGGGTCGCCGCGCAACCCAGCGGCCGCCTGTCGAGAACAGGCACGCACACTCCGCTGCCGCTGTTGATCACCGTGCCGGCTTTGTCTTACCGTCCAACCGGAGCACCGCGAGGTATATGGACGTCCGGCCCTCGTGCGATGAGTAGTAGCTGAGCCACAGGCGATCATCATCGTTTGCTGCCATTCCGGCGTAGCTGGTGTCTCCTCCTGACGGTAAGGAGAAGATCTCGGCCAGGAGGCCCTTCTGTGGATCCACCGACGCGAGGCTCGTGCGTACGGGATTGTCGTACAGGCGCACGGCCGCCAGGAGTCGCCCATCGGGCAACTGCCGCATCTCGGGACCACCGAGACGGCAATTCAGCGGCTGCCAGACCCACTCGAGATAGGGGGGCGACGAAGTGCCGATCATACCCACCTCCGGGTCACGCCTCAGGAGAACACGTGCCGTGCCGTCGGGGGAAAAGACGATCGTCGAAGTCTCGTTGGGATAGCCCTGAGGACCCATGTTTGGCACGAGAACGGTGAACCGGTTCCCGTCCGTGCTGGTGTACAATCGCAGGACACGATCGCTCGTGACCGAGTAGCCGATGCCGTATGCCGTTCCCTTGTGCCAGGTCACCCGCCACAGCCAGATGTTGGGTTCGCCGATCTCGGCCGCCTTGCCGAAGTCCTTACCGTCTGCGGAGAACCAGACGTGGTTCCGGTGGGTTACACCGGCAACAGCCTGCGCCTGTACTCCCGCGGCATAGACCATGAGTCTGCGGTCGGGCGTCAGAGTGATTTTGGGGTCCCGGAGATCAACGCCGGGCGACGTGATCAGGGCCGCGGACTGCCAGGTGCATCCATCGTCTCGTGAACACAGGATTCGAATGGACCCTGTCGGGCTTACGCCGTGTCCCGTGGCCTCGCGGAACACGCAGAACAGCTTGTCCCCGTGGCGCACCAAGTCAGTGAAGGCGTTGTGGGGTGCAAAGTCCCAGATGCGACTCACGCTCTCCGTCCTCAGCCCGCAGCGGGCCAGGGACTCATCGGCGGAAGGCAACCACTGGACACCGCTGCCCGTTAGCCGAAATCGCTTGGCGCGGATACTGGATTGATCACCTTCCTCGTAGTAGACGATGAGCACGCTCCCATCGCGAAGCGTGACCATGGACGGGTAGGCCCCGATGAAAGCATCCACCGGGATCGCCTCGCTCCAGGTGCGGCACTCATCTCGGCTGATCCGCAGGCAGGTCTCGGGGAGCCGCTGGGCGAGACAAATCGTTCCGTCAGCCGCCCGGTGGAGGTAAGGGCAATGACCGGGGAAACCCATCGGCCGCGCGGTGCTCCAGGATCGGCCGTTGTCGGCTGATGCCGACCAGGCGCAGCTCCCGCTTTCGGCCCGGAGGGCGGCGTAGAGCGTGCCATCACGCAACCGGATGACGTCGGTTTCCGCTGCCAGAGGCATACCCGCACTGGCGATGTCGACCGGACGGTTCCAGCTCCGCCCCCCGTCAGAAGAACACGTGACCGCCCCCCACTGTCCGTCGGGACGCTCGGCGTAAAGGCCGAGGACCAGACGGCCATCGCTCAATTCCCTGACCGGAGAGCTGCAGTAGTAATCCTTGGCGATCAGGGTGGGTTCCGACCAGGTCTGGCCCAGATCTCTGGACACGATCATCGTGCTGCCGGGACAGCGATACCCGCCGCCAGGCTTGGCTTCGAGCGAGAAGAACGTGCAGACGAGCCGCCCGTCGCCCAGTTGGGTAATCGAAGGATCCCGATCGTCGTTCGGACCATCGTAGAGCGTCTGAGCCTTGCTCCAGGTTCGTCCTTCGTCGCTGGAGGTGCAGAAAGCGATCCGGCCACCCTTGGGGAGCTGGGCGTTGGGAAGGGCAATGTGTCCATACCCCGCGTAGAACACGCACAGCAGTCGCCCGTCGCAGAGGCGACACACGTCAGGAAATGCCTCGTAAGCTCCGGCACCGGCATCACGGCAGACATACTTGAATCGCTGCTGGGGAGGAGCCAGCTTGTTCTCCGGCTTCACCGGCTGGCCGGTGATCACGATGTCCTTGAGATGAACGATCCCTTGACTGCCGTAGAAGCCGACGCGGCCGTGCTTGAGTTGCGGGTCGCGAGCTTCATACAGCAGGTGACCGTTGAGCTGAACCTTGAGGCTGTCGCCGACGCACTCGATGGCCGCCTCGTGCCATTGGCCCGCCGGCCTATCCAGATTGCCGGTTCGCTTGAGCTCATTCCAGGACACCTGCGGGTCGGAACGAACCAGGATCGCCTGCTGACGGTCATAGTGGACGTAGTAGTACGTTTCAGCGTCCTGAGCCCGGACGATGAAGCCGCAGGCCAGCACTCCCTGTGCCGACGGTTCCACCATGAACCGAGCCTGCAGCTTCACGTCGCCCCAGGCATGAGGCTCCAGGAATGCAAGGGCGATGTCCTCTCGGCCGTCGAGAACCATCTCGCCGTTCTGGATCCGCCCCGCGCCTCTGAGGAACATCCACGATGCGGCGGCATCCGAACGACTCAGGTCGATTCTCATCTCCTCGGCAGCGCAGTAGGAACCTGATGCCGCTGCCGCCGCCAGCCAGATCGTGACACTTCGCCCCAGACTCATCTGCATCTTGAGACTCCTGGAAATCAGGTCAGTGGAAAAACCCCATTCCCGGGGAATGAGGCGACGCTGCCAGCCGCACGAACCCCGTCTCATGACCGAGAGACGTGTTTCGCTGTTGACGCCCCTTCGAATTCAATATGAATAGCATCCCGTCGCGCTGCTGCCGATCCCGTCCCGGCCAATGTAGTTCCTCAATCTCCTTCGGGTCTGCACGCTGCCGTCGCCAAAGCCGACATTGCTGTCAACGAAGCGGTTCACCCCATCTCCAGTCCCGATGAGCTCATCCCAGTTCTCCGAGTGATACGTTCGGTGGGGCCGAAGGGGAGTCCCATACCCCTCCTTGGGCCAAGCTTCGTTGACGTCCGCGATGATCGCGTCCTGAGAGTAACCTACCTGACGAGGTTCATGATCACGATATCGGTTGCCGGATTGGTCCCAGGACCAGAAACCAGCGTAGGTCGCCGGCTCGCCCGGTTTCGGCTTCGGGTTGGCCGTCAATCCCGCGAAGACCGCGTAGCCTGACATGTAACTGGGCGAACCGCCGTAGCCGGCTCCGCTCGGGGAGGTGAAAGCGACGAAGAACACCTTGGACCACTTCCGCTCGTCCTCGGGATCACCAAGGTTCGCCTGGCTCCTGCTTGGCTGCATATAGTACGCCGTGGAAATCAGCGGACACCACAACGCGTCCTCCTGTTTGTTCGCAAACCGCTCATAGAGCAACCTCCGGTAGTCCGGGAATGGCCGCATGTCTCGCTGGAACTGCACCTGGTTCGGGTAGTTCGCCAGATGAGGGGCATAGTGCCCATTGGATTCGTGCGTGTACGCGATCATGCCCCGGCAGAGCTGGGCGATGTTGCTCGAACACACAACGACCCTGCCCTGCCGCCGCGCCTTGCGCAATACCGGGAAGAGAATGGCGATCAGCAAGGCGATGATCGCCACAACCACGAGAACTTCAATCAGGGTGAAACCGAGGAGACCTTGAGACACCCCCAGGACACTGCTATTCCCCTGACGAGATGGCACGTGAAGCGGCGATGCCATGAAAGCACCTCCTCACTAGCCGTCGACCGAGGCGATGGACTGCGGTGTGGATCTGCTTCGACTGTCACTGGACTCTAGTCTCCACCGCAGCGATCGTCAAGGGCACGCCAACGCCGAGCCGCCGGGCGGGCAGGAGCCCGGTACCGGTCGCTTTCTGGGCACACAGGAGGGGGCGGCTTCCATTCCGCTCCGAGGGGGCGAGTCACCCACCCGTTTTTGGGGCTCTGCCGGACCTCCCGGCCGCGCGACCGGCCGAAACGACAAAGACCATCGTAATCAAGCTTGACAAACGCCGCAATTAGGATATGTTCGGGTAGAAGTGCAGAACCTGCGACGGCTGGTCGCGGTCATGCGCAGCGGTGGGGCTTGGGGGTCGAATCGTCGGGCTTTCGGCGAGCACATCTGGAGCAAGCCCTGCAGCGCACCTCCGCTCCGTAGTCCATCGCAGGCCCCAATCTGGAAAGCCGCAAGCTCGTTGTCGGCGCAGCGCCCCGGGACACCAGGTCGTTGCGTCGGGCGTGGCCGCGTAGTCAAGGAAAGGAGCATCCCCATGTTGCATCGATCCGCCAGTTGCCTCGTGGTTGTAGCCCTCTCGGGTGGCTTGGCCGGCGCATTGCAGGCCGGCATCATTGCTCAGCATCTCGGGGCCAGCGACCCCCTCACCGAAGGCTTCACCACCCCCGATGCCGGCGGTTCCATCAGCGATGAGTCGGAACCAAGCTGGAGGATCATCGGCCCCGCCTCGAGCCTCAACCGCTATCGGTTCGCGACCCTGGAAACGGACTGGAGGGATCCTGCCGGCTGGACCGGGACCGTTCGGGTCAAGACCGTGAGCTCCACCGACTGGGACAGCGAAGGTCTTCCTCGAGTGGGCGCGGAGTTCCGAACCGACACGCACCTCTGGGCAATCAAGGTATCCGCGGGCGATGGAGCCCTCGCCAAGGGCCTGTACAACGCCGCGGCGGACACGTTTGGCCCGGTCCTGATCAGTGCCGCCGTCGACCCCACGGACGGCTTCCATACCTATCAGATGTACTATAACCCTGCGATCGACAGTGGGGAGTACTACATCGATGGTACCTGGGTCGGCACGGTGCCGAGCAGCCTCGTCCCCGCGCTGAATCTCAATGAACTGCAGTGGGGAGCCTCGACCAGTGCCGGAGGCGAGGGAAATGCCTCCTATTCGATCATACAACTCGAAACCGGCAAGAACATCGTGCCCGAGCCGGTGTCTCTCGTGACCCTTCTGGCGGGATTGGCCGCAACGGCGCTGCGACCGCGACGTCGCTCGTAAACCGCACCAGCCCACATCCTGACCGGATGGTCGTCTCATGCTTAAGCGTCTGCCGGGCACCGCCGGTTCGGGCGAGGACTCTAGTTCGCCGACGAAGCCCAAGCCTGATGATGCCTCGGTTCTTCAACACAAGGAGAAAGAAGATGTGCAGATTCCCAGGACGTCACGGAGTGTGGGCGGCCTTCACGGTGCTTGCGGCTTGGACCGCCGCAGCTTCCGGGCAGCAGATCACCGACGGCTTCACCCGAGCAGACGATACGGCGATCGGAGCCACCGAATCGCCGGCCCCGGGAATCCCCTACGTCGAACGCGGCACGCTGGGGGCTCTGGGCGACGCAGCCTCGATTGTGGGTAACGAGCTGTTCCTGTATGGCACCGAAGGGAGCGGGGCTACCGTCACAGGCCCAGGACAGGCCATTCTGGAGATCGACGCACCCGATATCGAGATCGCAGCCACGCTTCGCTTTGCCATCGACAACCCCACACAGGCCTGCGCCAACAACAGCGCGGGTTTCATCCTCCGCAAACCCACTTCCGACTGCGCAATCAACAACCCCACATCGGCTGGCCAGATCCTCATCCAGATGACGCCCGCCGGTGGACTCTACATCAGCCAGAAACTTCCCACGGCTGCAGATTTCTACCAGCCGTTCTACGACAACCCTTGGGTGGCCGGAAACCAGACGCTCGGCCAGCTCAATCAATTCATGGGTGCCGGCGCTCTGCCCACAGAAATCAACGGCAAACCGTTTGACGCCGACGGCGATGGGGTGCTCGAGAGCAACGAGCCGTTCCAGATGAAGGCCATCCTCCGCGGCACTTCGCTGCGCGTGCTGATCAACGAGGAGGAGACCGCCTCAGTCACCGTCCAGGGCACGGCCAGCAGCCCTCACAACTACTTCGCGATGTGGAAGAACCGCTACACCGGCAGCGGATCCTGTGCTCCAAGCCACGCCTATTTCGATGACCTGCAGGTGCTCGTCGATATCATCAACGACCCCTGCGCCAATGCCACCTCGATTGGTGAAGGCATTTTCAACGGCATGACCGTGGGTGCGACCAATGACGGAGTATCCTCCTGTGGCAACGCGGCCAGTAGCCCGGACGTCTGGTATTCCTATACCTCGCCCGTCGCCGCCACCCTGATGATCAACACCTGCGGATCGTCGTTTGACACTGTTCTCTCAGTCTTCGACGGGTGCTCGGGGACCGAGCTTGCGTGCAACAACGACTGCCCGGAGGGTGCGAGTTGCGCGGCACCGGCCTCGTGCATGATGCTCCCTGTCCAAGCCAACCAGCAACTCCTCATCCGCGTCGCCGGTGCAAATGGTCAAACAGGCGTCTTCAGCCTTTTGGTGCAGGATGACCTGGTTGTGCGCCATGTCGGGCAGAACAACCCGATAGATGAGGGATGGTCCCTCGGCACCAACGCCGCCGTATACGATATCGGGAAAGGAACGGAAGGCGAAGATCACTGGTACATGCAGGTGGTGGCAGGCCGTTTCTTGAACTACGCCCGGGCCCTGAGCGCCGTTGACCTGCAGAGCCCACTCGGCTGGACAGCAACCTGGCGAGCCCAGGTCGTCGAATCAGGCGATGTCTGGCAGGCCCATGTGATGGTCGAGGACGGCTCGGACATCTGGGTGATTCACGCCGTGGACGGTACCGGCACACTCCCGGCCGGCGCCTACATCATGCGCTCTGACTTCTCGCCCGTGCGAGTCAGCGACCTGGATCCCAGGGATGGCTTCCACTCCTACCAGATCGTCTATGACCCGACAAGCGGTACGGCATCCTACTACCTGGACGGCAGGGTGGTGGCCTGGCAGTCCCGTGACGACGCGCCCAACGCCACGCCGGGTTCGAGGCGAATCGTGGTGGGCGACAACAGTTCCGGCGGACCCGCCTCCAACTCGCGATGGTCTCTGGGCGAGTTGATGCTCGGCCGCAGCCCGGCAGCTCCGCCCAACGACGAGTGCGCGGGAGCGTCTGTCCTGGCCGACGGAATCACCTACGGATCGACCCTCGGAGCCAGCGCCGGCGGAAGCGCCTCATGCGGCGCCTCGGATACCAGCCCGGATGTGTGGTACACCTACACCGCTTCATGTGACGGGGACTTGACGCTCGACACCTGCGGTTCGCCGATGGACACCGTCCTGGCGGTCTACACCGGTACGTGTGGATCCCTGGCCGAGGCGGCCTGCAACGACCAGTGCCCCGGTCTTCCCTGTGACGGGTCGGCTTCCTGCGTCACTCTCGCCGCCAGCGTTGGGCAGACGTTCCTGGTCCGTGTGGCAGGAGCCGGCGGGACGAAGGGAGTGTTTCGCTTGCAGGCACGCTGCGGAATTCCGCTCAACGACAGGTGCGGCGACGCTTTCGCAATTGGAGAGGGAATCACCGAAGGAAGCACCTTTGGAGCGACGAATGACGGCACCGCCTCCTGCGGCAACTCCAACACCGCCCCCGACGTCTGGTACAAGTACACTCCCCCGATGGACGCGACCCTTCGTATCGACACATGCGGCTCAGCCCTGAACACCGTCCTGTCCGTCTACGACGAATGTGGAGGTGCCGAACTGGCCTGCAACGACGAATGCGAGGGGGCCGCATGCCAAGGCCCGGCTTCCTGCCTCGCCCTGTCCGCCCAGGCGGGTAAGACCTACCTGATTCGCGTCGCCGGGGCCGACGGGGCCACCGGTGATTTTCGCCTGAGCATCAGGGACAACGTGATCCTCGAGCACTCCGGCAAGAGACACCCGATTCTGGACGAAGGCTGGACTGAGGCTGCCGCGGGCGGGTACTCCGGCGGACCTGGAAATGAAGGCATGGACTACTGGGCAGTCAACGCGAACGACAGATCGCGGCTGGCGTACCGCGCCAACGAGGCCGGAGGACAGGTCGCACCAGCGGACTTCAATGACCCGGCCGGCTGGACGCTGACCGCCACGCTGCGGGCCATTCGCTCGCCCGATGCCTTCACCACTTTGCTCTACGTGATGGACGGGCAGGATCTGTGGGGACTGCACATCATCGCCCGCGACGCGGTGGGCGAACGAGGCGTCTATCGATCACCACTCGGGCTGACCCAGTTCCAACCTGGGGACCTGCTTTACGATCTGGATCCGTCAGACGGTTACCACACCTACCAGATCGTTTACGATCCGGCCGGCGACGGAGGCATCGGCTCGGTCTCGTACTACGTAGACGGCAACCAGATCGGCACGGACGTGCGCGCCAACGTCTACGATATCACCCTCCGTCAAGTGCAGTGGGGTGACGATACCACAGGTGGCGAGTTGTTCGGCACGTACGGCCCCAGTCAGTCACACTACGCCTTTGTCCGGTTCGAAATCGGTCAGCACGTCCATGCCGGCCCAACCTGCGCCAACGACACTTGCGCCCAGGCAACCTCTGTCAGCGAGGGCGAGTGGTACGGGGTGACCGCCGGGGCGAGCACAGATGGTGCGGCCAGTTGCGGCGACGCGAACAGCAGCCCCGACGTGTGGTACACCTACACCGCCTCGTGCACGGGCACTTTGGTCTTCGATACCTGCGGCACATTCCTGGACACCGTCGTCTCCGTCTACAGCGGCTGTGGCGGGGCCGAACTGGCCTGCGACGACAACGGTTGCGGCAGCCAATCACGAGCCCTGGCGACCGTGTCACAGGGCCAGACCTACCTGATACGCGTGGCCGGCAACGCCGGCGCAGCAGGGCCGTTCCGGTTCCACGTGGCGTGCGGAATACCGCCCAACGACAACTGCGCCAGCCCGGCCGCCGTCGGCGACGGTTCGACACAAGGCACAACGCTGGGTGCAAGTGCTGACGGCACAGCCACTTGCGGAAGTTCCGGCGGCAGTCCCGACGTGTGGTACACCTACACCGCCTCCTGCAACGCACCCCTTGAGGTCAATACCTGCGGTTCAGGCTTTGACACCGTGGTGTCGGTTTACGACTCCTGCGGCGGGACAGAACTCGCCTGCGGTGACAACGAGTGCGACCGGCAGTCCCGGATCGAAATCGACGCCACCCAGGGCACAACTTACCTGATCCGCGTTTCCGGCAACAACTACGCCCAAGGCGATTTCACCCTGAATGTGCTCTGTAAGGCTCCACCGGCCAACGATCAGTGCGCCGATGCAATCGCCATCACAGAAGGCACAACCACCGGATCGAACCTGTTCGCCACCGCCGACGGCGACGCCCTGTGCGGCACCCTGTCGACCGCCGGCAGCCCCGACGTCTGGTATCTCTACACCGCGTCACGTTCTGGCCGCCTCAAGATCGATGTCAGCAACGCCGATTTCGCCGCCCTTGTGTCCTTGCACCAGCCCGCCAACTGCCCGGGCAGCCTCGACAACCAAGTCGCTTGCGGCACTCCCATCCTCTCCCAGGCGGTTCAGCAGGGCGGCACCTACCTGATTCGAGTGGCGGGCGTGAACGGCGCGTCCGGCAGTTTCAACCTTGACCTCTCCTTCGACAAGGTAGTCATCAAACACGAAGGCCAGAACAACCCGCTCGACGAAGGATGGACCCGCGACTCCAACAATCCCAATTTCGCGGAAGGGCCAGGAGACGACGGCACCCCCCACTGGCTCCTCGCCCAGCTGGCAGGATACCGCGTCAACTATCAGTTCACCGGCCTGACGGCGTCCGACTTCGCGGATCCCAAGGGCTGGACGCTGAGCGCCACCGTCAAAGCGGTGACCGCCATGACCGAGTGGCAGGTGCACATCATGCTCCAGGACGGCCAGGACACCTGGTGCATCCATCTCATCGACGGAACGTCCTCCGCACCGCGGGGCATCTACGCGACCGGGCCCGACTTCGGACTGATCAAGATCAGCGACATTGATCCAACCGGCGATTACCACCTGTATCAGATCATCTACAACCCAATCGCCCAGACCGCCTCCTATACCATCGACGGCACGCTGGTCTACACCCAAACCCGCGACCAGGCGTTCGATGCCACCTACCAGCGCCTCGTCTGGGGCGACAACACCTCCGGAAACGGGCCATCACATGGCAAGTGGGCTATGGTTCAGTTCGAATTCGGCAGCCAGGCATCGTTCTGCTCCGATCCGTTTGCAGACACCGACCGCGACGGTGATGTCGACATGATTGACTTCGGCCAGTGGCAGCTCTGCTTCACCGGCAGGCCGGCAACCATTCCGCAGGAATGCACCTGCTTCGATCTGGCCGAACCCCTGGGAACCATCGACGGCGCCGATTTGGCATTCTTCGCCAACTGCTGGAGCGGGCCATCGTTACCCGCGAACAAGAGTTGCGACGACTGAGCCCGGATGTTGATGTGACGGTGTTTGGGTGACAGGAGGAGAAGGAGTTCGAGGACGGCGGGCCCGCTCATCATTGGGCGGGTTCGCCGTCTCGTTCTGGATGGAGCGGAAGATCATCGCCCGCGAGTCGGGCCGAGGAGACCGCAACGTGACCGGCGAGCTCAGCTGCAGCGCGGCGTCGTATTCGAGCCGGATCTTCAGGAGAAAGCGGGCAGGCAATGCCTTCCTTGCCGGGATCCTGTGCTGGGTGTGGGCCCTGCCCGGCGCCGCCCAGCAGCTTCTCAGTGTGCAGAAGATCTGGGATCAGGCCCCGCACAACGCATTCACGGATCTGGTGCTCCACAACGGCGCATTCTATTGTTGCTTCCGTGAAGGAGACGGGCATGTGTCGCTTCCGGCTTCGGCCCGCATTCTGCGGTCAACCGATGGGCAGACCTGGACCCCCGCTGCCCTGCTGGCCAGTCCGACGGAAGACTACCGCGATCCGCACCTGACTGTCGCTCCGGATAATCGGCTGATGCTGTACCTCGCCTCGCGTACCGATCCGCCTGTCAATGGCATCACCCATCGCAACTACGCGTTCTTTTCCACCGATGGCTCGACCTGGACGGACCGCGTGGAGATCGGCGAGCCGAATATCTGGCTCTGGCGGATCACGTGGCACCAAAACGTCGCCTACGGCATCGGGTACTCGTGGACCTCGGGGGCATACATCCGCTTGTACCAGAGCACAAACGGCGTTCACTTCGATACCCTGGTGCCGGACATGGGTGTTCCAGTTGAACCCAACGAAACGTCACGCATCATCTTCATGCCGGACGGCAAAGCCTGTGTTCTCGCCCGGGAGGGGGCGTGGGGAACGGCCTACCCGCCGTATACCCAGTGGAGCTGGTTGCCATTGGGCTTCTCCGTTGGCGGACCTGAGATGCTCCGCCTGCCCGACGGGCGGTTCATCGCCGCGACGCGCCTCTATGACGGCGTCGTCCGCACGGCTCTGAGCTGGATCAACCCGACCACCGGAGCGATGACCGAGTGCCTCTCGCTGCCTTCCGGCGGCGACACGAGCTACCCCGGCCTCGTCTGGCGCGATGACATCCTCTGGGTCAGTTACTACTCGTCACATGAAGGCAAAGCATCGATCTACCTCGCCAAGGTGGCCTTCCCGCAAACGCCGACCCTCTGCGTCCAAGACACATTCTCACGACCGGACAGCGACCCCCTGGGAATGACCGAGGCTCCCGAGATCCCCTGGATCGAGCGAACCACGCTCGGCTCGCTGTGGAACGTAGCCCAGATCAAGGACGCGCAGCTGTGGGTGTTCGGCTCAGAAGGCAACGCGCCGACGGCGTCGGGACCAGGCGCGGCCGTTCTGGACATCGATCTGAGGAACCTGTTGATCTCTGCAGATGTTCGATTCTCGCTGGAAAACCCAATTCAGGCAGCCGGCAGAAACACCGGAGGTTTCATGCTCCGAAAACCACGGTCGGACGCCTCCATCGGGGACCCGAGCTCAGCCGGCCAGATCACCATTCAGCTCCATCCGAGCGGCGGGCTGTACGTCGGCCAGATGACGACGAACGGCTCCGGTCTTGCCACGCTGTTCGCCGACAATCCATTCACTCCCGGCCTGCAGGACTTCGACAAGATCCACGTCTTCCAGGGAGCCGGCGGGCTGCCACGGGCCATCAACGGCCAATCGTTCGACACCGACGGCGATGGCGTGCTGGAAACCAGCGAACCGTTCCGTCTCGAAGCTGTCCTCGTCGGGCAATCTCTCGATGTGAAGGTCAACGGCCAGTCGATCTGCGCCACAACGGTCGCAGGCGAATCGAGCAGTCCCTCCAACTTCCTGGCCTTGTTCAAGAACCGATGGACGAACGAGACGAACGCCGCCTCCTCGCACGTCCTTTTCGACAATCTCCTCGTGCTGGCGATTGGCGGCAATGACAGCTGCTCCCAGGCCCCCGCAATCAGCCACGGTGTGACCCTCGGTACGACTCACGGGGCCACGAACGACGGCCAGTCTCCTTGTGACGCATCGCCCGACCCTCCGGACGTCTGGTACAGCTATACCGCCCCAATCACGGGCGACCTGGCAATCGATACCTGCGGCGCCGACATCAACACGACTCTTTCGGTGCTGGACGAGTGCGGTGGCCGGGAACTCGGCTGCAGCCGCCTCTGCCCGGAAGGCCCCTGCCCAGCAAGCGACGCCTGCCTGCTGGTTCCGGTCGCCAAGGGGCGATCATACCTGATCCGGGTGGCAAGCACGGACGACTCCAGGGGCCGGTTCGACCTGAATGTCCAGACAAGAATCCCCACCGTGCTGACGCATCGCGGAATGGGTGATCCTCTGCTCGAAATGCCCCCGTGGACATTGGACGCAAACGCCGTCGCGCCCGACGCCGTCATGGAACCTGGCGATGACGGCCAACCCCACTGGCGAATAGCCATTGCCCAGGGTTGGCGGGCCAACTACCAATACCGGCTCAGCCCGCTGCACTGGTCGGACCCGCGAGGCTGGACGTTGACCGCGCGGGTGCGCGCAGCCACGGCGCTGGGCCTCTATCAGAGCTACCTGGAGGTCAACGACGACCGCGATGCCTGGATGATCAGCCTGGTTACCCCCGGTGGACTGCTGGACCCGGGGCTCTGGACGAACGGACTTGCGCTGGAGCCGCTCCAGCACCTCGCCGCCTTCGATCCCGCAGCAGAGTATCACACCTACCAGATGGTCTATGCGCCGGCCGCCGACCAGGCTCGAGGGGCGGTACTCTATTACATGGACGGACGGATGGTTGGCATACAGAGCCGCACGGAAGCCCTGGACCGAGCCCTGACCCGAGTGGTGTGGGGTGACAACGACTCCGGCGGAATCGGAGGCTCCGACTCCCGGTGGGCATTCGTCCGTTTCGAACTCGGCCAGAGGCCCTTGCCACCCTGCAGCAATCCCTCAGCCGACGCCGACGCGGATGGAGATGTGGATCAGGAAGACTTCGGTGCCTTCCAGAGGTGTTACGCTGGCAAGGCGAACCCCGTCGAAGAAGCTTGCTCATGCTTCGATGCCGACTACACGGGAACCGTCGACGCAGCCGATCTGGCGGCTTTCATCCGCTGCGTCAGCAGCCCGACCGTCCTCGCCGATCCGCGATGCGATGGATAGACCACTCTCGGTAACCGTCGGGAAGTCATCGGGTTTTGTTGATGGACGTGCAGCTGGCGGGGACGAGTCCCCAGCGGGCCCTGTCAGAGATTACGATGCTCGACACCCCGTGCTCAGACGCTCCACCACGCACGCGTGGGCACCCAAACACCCGTCGCCCGCCATTCACCCAGCCGGTCCCGAAGATCGACGCCGCAAGACTCAGTCGGATTGGCATCCGCTGCGTTCCTGTCATTTGACGAAACGCGCATTAGGTCGAGGCGCGGGTACAATAGCGGAACGTCGCCCCACGGCGTAACTGGGCGGAGGTCATCCGGCGAATCTCCGATAGGAGTCGATCCCATTGAGGTTCCAGCGATATTCCTCAGCACCACGGAGAGCATGCTATCACGGGTTTTCGCCTTCCGTTCGCTCTGTCCGTTGCGGTTGGCCACGCCGGGACGTGGTCCGACGCGGTTCTTGCTGAGGACGCACCTCAGAACGAGTCCCCCTCCCGCATCCTCTGTGATCGCATCGTCTCTTTCTGGGAGCATCTCGCCAACCGAGGTGCCTGGAATAAGACCCATGAGACAGGCTGGTTTCTGTGCCAGACGCGCACCATGCTCGTCACCGAACGCGGCGATGAGCGATGGCTGGCCCCCTTCGTAACCAACCAGTGACTCAAGGATGGGATGAGGATCGCGGTCCGCAACGCCCCTACGCGGTTTGGGCCCGTCAGCTACACCGTCAGCTCCGCCGTCGCGAAGAACCGGATCGAGGCCACGATCCAGTTCCCCAAGCCGACTGCGGCCAAACGAATCCGGTTACGTCTCCGCCATCCCGAGGGCAAACCTGTCCGAGCAGTCACGGTCCAGGGTCAACTTCACCAGGACTTCGAGCCACTCCGGGAAGTGGTTGGTATCTCCTCCGCGGATCCGCTGATTGAGGTCCGGGCGGAGTATTGGGCTCACCGACGATTCACCGCATCCGTGCACCGGCCTGCAGGGGGTAGGTGGAGAGCCTGTTTTCGACTCCCACCGGGCGTTTGGACAGCCGGGGCCCGCCTGTGCGACGCTTCGACTCGCAACTCCTGACCGGTTCTGACCGGTACACTGTCCGCCCCCCCTCTTTACACCGCGTCAATGTTCTGGCATGATGGGGAGAGGAGCGCGAACCAAGGGACAGCGAACCCGTGCCAGAGATTTGTTCAGCGGTAGCGGGTACTTCAGAGCTATCGGCGAAAGGTGCCGCACTCACGATGGCAGCTCGCGCTTCACCGAGAGGCTCTGAACGACAGCAGCGAGAACCGCGACCAGGAACGCACCTCCTCATCGCGCTGCGAACCCTCGGCTTGGACTCCTGCCGCCGAAGAGCGATGTCGTATGCCCGACGGCCGGCTCGCTACCGGCCAGATCCGGACCCGACCCTAGGCCCCGGCTGAGCGGGAATCCGGGTGCCAGAGTGTCACCACGTCACCGGAGGGCCATGAAGCAGCAAGGAGAAGCGAGCATGAGCGCGATCAGGACGAACATGACCGGGATGCAGCCTCCCTGGGCATGGAGTATCGGCGGACTGGCCCTCGCGTCGCTGGCTGTGCTGCTGACAAGCTGTTCGAAACCCGGGGCACCCGCCAGTGGGCCGGCGGCCGGCCAAACGGTTCGTTTGCCAGCCATTGTCGTGAATCCGTCTTCGGCAGAGCTGCAGATCGACGGCCAGGTGTGCCTTGAGCAGGGCATTCTCGAATACCTGGCCGTGGCCACTGGCGGGAAGGAGTACGAGAGCTTGTTCAGCCTGGCCTGCCAGCCGTCGCATCTCCAGTCAGCCATGCTGATTGCCGGATATGATATTGGAGAAGTGGATTCGGACGTCCGTGGCGACTTCGCGGGTGGGCGAAACCCCGCTTCCGACCCGGCAGCCAACGCCCGCCCGGCCGGGGCACCTCAAGTGACCGCTCCCGGCAAAGACTACTGGACGTCGCGTACCGGCCAAGCCGCCCGGGTGACCATCGGCGTGGAGGTCCGCCAGGCCGACGGGACCTGGAAGCCGCGGCCGATCGAGAGCTTCCTGACCGACCGGCGGACCGGCAAGCCCCCCGGCCGGATGGTCTGGGCCTTTACCGGTTCGTTCTTCGCCAAGGACGAGACGACCAAACGCGAGTACTTCACCGCCGATGCGGAGAAATCCCTGATCGCCCTGTGGTACGACCCCACCTGCCTGCTGAACCTGACCCAGGATGTCGGAAACCCCTACCGAGGCGACGCTTCGGGGCTGGAGGTCAGCAAGGCCGATTTGCCGGCCAAGGGCACGCCGATCCGGCTGGTTCTGCGAAAAGCTCCAGCCGACAGAGGGAATTGAAAGGTGATTCCGGGTAAGATGGAATCGTCCTCCGATTGCGGCAGTCGGGCAAGGTCTCAGCTCTGAAGGAAAGAGTCAAATCATGAACGTTCTCAGTCAATCGCCGTGGGGAAGAAGCTGGACTCTCGTCGTGGCGGTGGTGGTTGGTCTGGCCCTCGTTCGAGGGGCCGACGCCCAGGCGATCAACCCTGATTTCGAGAGCGGCCTGACCGGCTGGCAGATCAACCCCGGGGGCGTGGTCGGTACGCTGGCCGATGAGCAAGGCGGCTTCGCGATGCTCCAGGAAGCCGGGATGGCCGGCGCCCCGGCTACCAGCACGCTCTATCAGGACTTCATCCTCCCGGAAGGCAACGCCCTCATTTTTGAGTACACCCTGGTCGCTGCCGGCGATTTCGTGAGCGGCGGTGCCCTGCCGGACGCGTTCACCGCCCGGCTCCTGAATCCCGACACCCTCGCTCCGCTGATCAGTACCGCGGGGGTCAATGACTACTTCTACAACGACTCGCCCGGGAACATCGATTTTGACCCCCTGATCGTCACCCGGACCCCCTCGACGACCCGGGGCGGCTGGTTCACCGTCACCGCGGACCTTTCCACCGTTCCGGTCGGCACCCGGGTCCGATTGCAGTTTGACCTGCTCGGCACCGGAGCATCCGACGGCCAGGTGACGGTGATCGCGGTGGACGGAGTCGTGGTCGCGATCGCCGGTCCTGTCGACCAATGCCCGGCCGATCCGACCAAGACCAAACCGGGGGTGTGCGGATGCGGCGTGCCGGACATCGACTCGGACGGCGACGGGGTGCTCGACTGCCTCGATAGCTGTCCGAATGATCCGGGCAAGACCTTGGCCGGACAATGCGGATGCGGCGTGCCCGACACGGATTCGGATCACGACGGGGCCCCGGACTGCCTTGACACTTGCCCGACCGACGCCAACAAGGCCGCTCCGGGAGTCTGCGGCTGTGGGATAGCCGATGCCGACTCCGACGGGGATGGCGTTCCGGATTGCACGGACGCCTGCCCGACCGATCCGAACAAGAGCGTGCTCGGAGCCTGTGGTTGTGGCGTCGCGGAGACCGACACCGATGGGGACGGCTTGGCGGACTGCACGGACGCTTGCCCGGAGGATCCGGCCAAGATCACGCCCGGCACCTGCGGTTGTGGCATGGCGGATGCCGATACTGATAGTGACAGCGTGCCGGACTGCACAGACGCCTGCCCGGCCGATGCGAATAAGAGCGTGCTCGGCACCTGCGGCTGCGGGGTGGCGGACACCGACTCGGACGGCGATGGCATCGCGGACTGCCTGGACAACTGCCCGCAGGCGCCCAATCCTGACCAACTCGACACGGATAGCGATGGTACGGGGGATGCCTGCGATGGGGATACCGGCCGGCCCGATCCTGCAAACAGGCAGGAGGAGCGGAGGATTACCACGGTGCTGACTCAATTCAATGCCTGCGGGATGCTGGGCGCGGCCCCCCTTCCCTGTATGTTGTTGGCCCTGCTGGCACTGAAGTTCGGAACACGATCGTGGGGCAGGGAGTGATGGCCGCGGACTGACCGCGGACGCCCGGCGGTCTCTTCTGAGGAGACCCCGCGGTGAGTGGCGTGGCTCACCGTCAGGCGCGGACGGATGGTTCTTCCGGAGGGTGGAATTGCCGGATCTGGATGCGGCTTCTGGCCGGTCGGCCGCCGGGTAGCGGCCCTGATTCACGGCGATGCAATGGGTACGTCAAGGTCGACGCAGCGCAAGGGCTCAGCGAGAGGAGTAACCAATGCGTGTAACCAGGAAACGACGGCTTGCTCGAATACTGCTGGTTCTGGCGACAGTCAGTCTGATGGGCGCGGGCTGCAACGCCGAGAAGTTCCTTGCCTGGGGCACGTCCACGTTTGTGGGTACGTTCCTGGCCAACCTGCTGACCGGCGGTCTCGGGGGTTTCAGCACGACCAGCACCATTGAGCGGTTCTGCTACGAGAACGGCCAGCCGGTGGACTGCGCCAACATCCCGACCCAGTGATCGACGGATAGCCCCAAGACGAGAATGTGCGTCTCGTCGCCCGTCTGTGCATCTTCGCGGCCAGGGAGGACCGGGGAAGGCGATCTCCTCGGGTCCACAGTCAAGTACTCCTGCTCCGATCTTGTCGGCAGGCGAGGAATGGTGCTACGACGATTCGAGCACGGATGGCGAATCAGCACAGCCCACTACCCGCCCGATTAGGTCGACATAAAAAATCTACACTTGACATGCGCACGCCTCATGCTATACTCATCCCTTATAGGCCCGGCAAGCAGCACAGTTGCTTACATAAATCAATCTAAAAAAGAACTCGCCGGGGCTCACCTACCAGGGCACGCGGGCTGAGCGGGACCGTCGAATCATGCACCCCCGGTCGCCCTTGCTTGGCATCCTGCATACACGGCTGCACAAGGCCTCCGCACGGCCCTGCCGGCTGTCAGGTGAGGTTGCTCCCCACTTCCGGCCGAACCCCGCGAGCGGCCTGTGCACCCAGGAGATAGGCGAAATGAAGCCACTACGCTGCTTGCCCGGTATCGTTCTGCTTGTTGGTCTAGTCGCGACCGGCACCTCAGCCACCACGATCACCTGGACCGGCTCGGGGGCAACGGGATCCTGGCATACGGCCGGCAACTGGGACCTCAATCGCGTGCCTGCCGCGGGGGATGACGTCTTCATCCCCGATGTGGCCGGTACGACGTCCATCACGTTCTCCTCCGGCAGCACCACAGTTCATAGCCTGACCTGCTCGGAAGCGTTCGTTCTAAGCGGGGGAACGCTGAGCCTGGACGAAGCCTCGACGATGAACACCGGGTGTGCCTTCGGCGGCGGCACACTGGGCGGAACGGGCACCCTGACGTTGCACGGGGCTTCGACCTGGAGCGGGGGGACAATGACCGGGAGTGGGACAACGGTCGTGGCCACCGACGGCAGTCTGGCTATCACCGGTACTGCTTACCTGTATCGCAATCTCACCAACGACGGCACGCTGAGCTGGACGGGGGGCAACGTTTACGGTGGGAGCGGTACTACCCTGACCAACAACGGCCAGCTCACAGTCGACTCGGGTTCGAACCTGACAT
>JAKLEZ010000041.1 GCA_022711465.1 Planctomycetota bacterium
GCGGATGAGAAGCTGACCGCGGAAGCCAGGGATCTGCTGATCGATCGGTATGCGAGGGATGGCCTGGAGACGAGGTTCGAGCGGATTGTGGATGATGAAGGTGAGGAGTGGTGAGGCAGGACAATCGCTTGCCCTCGAATCATCCGTTGCCAGATCGAGTCCCTCGCCAGATCCCTTGATTTGCTCTTCGCCACGCGTGCCACCGTTCAAGAAGAACCCGTGTAGCAGAACCCCTCGGCAGATGGAAGATGTGGTTCATCGGACGGCTACCAATAGCGTTGGAGAGGCATGCTCTTGCCAGCTGATCCGGGCTGACAGCATCACGAATCTGCCTTCGACCTTCTCATGATCGCACTTCGCACTCGCTCTACTGCTGCGAGCCGGTCATGTCCCTAATTCATTGCGGCTGGTCTTCCCGCACCATGCAGAGACGCTGGGAATCGATTTGGGCAGTCTGCCGTGCTTTGCTCCGTGAGATCCGTGGCGGGCTCTCGTTCGAGTAACCGGCAAGCTGAAGGGAGGAACGAACCATGAGCCCAGCAAAACCTCCGAGAACAGGCGAACAAGAAAAGGAAGCGCACTTTGACGCGCTCGCGGCACAGATCCGATGGCTGGAAGACGGGACGGCCCTGGTCAGGCTGCGTGAGCCGCAGTTGTCGCTAGATCGTCTTGAGGTGGCGACCTCCGCGCTGACAGCCGACAAGAACGCCAGACCGCTGGCCGTCGTCTTCGACTTCAGCGAGGTTCACAGACTGCTCGGCCCGTGGACGCTCCACTTTGCGGTCATGATTCATCTGGCCCGGCGACTGGGCCGTCCGGTTCGGGTTCGCGGCCTGCACGGCCAGCCGCTGGATGCCGCCCTGCTCTACCGCAATAGCCGGCAAATCCGAGATCTGATCGAGCCCTCGATTGTCCGTCGGCCAATCGCAGCGGCGCGACGATCGGATAATTGGCTGCTGCCAAGCGGTTCTTGAAGGCCTCACTGATCAAAGAGCCCGCGTGTCACGCTGGTGCAGACGCCTTCTGGCTGTTTGACCTCCTGACAGATTCCCTTCCTTTGATGGAATGAATGTCACGGCGCGCTCCTCGTGCAGAGTCCGTCACACATCCGAGAAGCAAGGCACAACCGCTGATATTTATGGGTAAGAAGCGAGCTTGCCAAGACATGTGCGAAGCGTCTGGTTTCTCAGTGGCCTTGGCTCCTCGCTTCGTCCAAGCAGATGGGCTTCTGACGCCACTTCACTCGAATGCCCCTCCGCCAAGACACGGAAGCCGCCGCGTCCAGGATGGTAGGAAGATGAAAACACAGATATCTTCTGTGCGTTAGGTTTCGTTGCGGTTCCCGTTCTTGTTACCCGGAGGTGGACGGCATGGCCACGCTCGCGGAGGCGGATCGCCTAGGGAATGAGTTTGATTCGGTCTGCGTAGCCGGTCGTGGGCGTCCCGCAACGCTGAGACCTCGCGATGGCGGCTCCGGCCTCCTCCGGCGTAAATGGTCTTCCGCACTCAGGGCAGCGCGCCTCGGGCAGCCCACGAAGATCATACCGACATTGCGGACAAAGCCCGGGCCGGCACAGCCTGAGAGGCCGGAGCAGCAGCAGACCGAGGATCGTGCGGGGCCAGGCCGACTTGGTCATTGCACGTGCATCCCCGATACGGGCAACGAGGAGTATAGAGCAGGCGGCGAAGCTCAGGGTGAGGCCAGTCCACTCCGTGCCTTCCACCTCAAGGTAGAACAGACATATACCGAGGAGACAACTGAGAGCGAGCGCGCCCGCGAACCCGTGGTACAGGTAGATCGTCTTTCCTTGCCGAAGGACAAGCAGCCCGTATACCGATCCCCAGGCCCCCAGCAGGAGGAACACGAGCATGAGCGGTGTGTCTCCTTCCACCACGGAGGCCCAACCGCTACTCTGAATCTGTCCGCTGATAAACGGAACAACGAGACACGCCAACCAGCAGGTGCTGATGATCGCGCAGGCTATGCCGGCCCCAGCGCCGGCAAAATGGGCCAGCTTCGCGGGCATTCGCACCCCGAGGACGACGCTCAGGTCGTATCCTGCCATCATCAGGCCCCAGAAGTGTGGCATGCCGGCCATCCAGATCATGCCAAGCAGTTCCGGATCCAGGCTCCATGTCGAGGGCAAAGCGAGGATATCGCGGTGATTCCGAAGCCAGAATTGCGCGGGCGTGTATGACCACTCCAATCCGGAAATGGGAAGAAAGAAGGTGATGACCAGCGCCAGGCCTGCGACGATCGTCAAGGCCTGCCATCGTTTTGCGCTGGGATAACCCACTTCCTGTGTGTCTTGCGTCCAGGTCACTGGCATGGGACCGGAATTGTCTCCGGTTCGGCAACCACGTGCAAGGAATGCTGCCGGCCTCGTACGAGGGCCTCCTATTCTCCGGGTTCCTCCTCCCGCGTCCGTTTTACGAGCCGTTCGTCCAAGCCGTCCCCGAAGACCATCTCCTTCTGCGTGGGCTGGAAGATATCCGCTTACCCATTATGCCAGCCGACGACGGATCGGTAACGCCGAGCAAACGGAGGGGATGCCAGGACCAAGTCGAGAGCCCATCGGGACATACGCGCTCGCATTTGTATCTCCTCGGGAGTCGATGAAGCTATTCGCGTCACCGGGTACGCGCTGGTCAGCTGTTCTCCGAGTCAAGACTTCAGAAGGTCTTCCTCCAAAGACCTGCGTTGCTCCCTTACGTTTCCATCGGCTCAAACGAAAAGACGGCGACGACCTAACGCACCCATGAGCACCAATGTGTCGCCGGGCGGGTCAAACGGAGCCACTTTTCCCTTGGTTTCCGTCGTCCCTTTGGTGCTTTCCGTTGATCTCCCGGCCTGATAGCATAGCCATGCCGCGCAAAACGGAGTCAGGCTCTGCGGGGACGCAACCTGGCGAGGGATAGCCTGGCCGACGGTACGTCCAAGGCACTTGCCCCGTAGCCGAAGAGGAGCGGGGCTTTTTCGTAACTTGGAACACCGGAGCCATGCCTTCTAAATCCCGGGGCCTGGGGCAGAGCCCCAGCGGTGCCCGACCACACCCAGCTTCAAGGACAAACCCTCAATTATCGTGATCCGAAGTCCCTCAGAAAGCGAGAGCACGCTGACTCATCGGCCATCGCCGAAGCGCTCACCGCCAGGCTCCACGCCAGACCGGCGGCCACCGCGACCACACGATACATGGTCACACTCATCATGACTTCGTCCCTCACTGCGAGTGAACACAAAAGAATAGGTGGCCCTCTCGTCCTCGCGAATAAACCGCCCGTGTGACAATCGTGATCCCGATACGCTATTTCGCCAAGAAGTGATAAACCGTGGTCGACTTGTACTGCCGCCCAGGCTCGAGAATCGTCGACGGGAACTGGCTCTTGTTCGGCGAGTCAGGATACTGCTGCGTCTCGAGGCAGAAAGCGTAACGATGCTTGTAGACGTTGCCGCCCTTGCCCACGATGCTGCCGTCCAGGAAGTTGCCCGTATAGAACTGGACGCCCGGCTCGGTCGTCAGCACTTGCATCGCCCGGCCGCTCGTTGGCTCACTCACTTTCACCGCAAGCGAGAACCCGTCGCCTGTTCGGTTCAGCACGAAATTGTGGTCGTAGCCCCCACCGAACT
The DNA here is from genome assembly GCA_022711465.1 of Planctomycetota bacterium. Classification (GTDB taxonomy): domain Bacteria; phylum Planctomycetota; class Phycisphaerae; order UBA1845; family PWPN01; genus JAGNEZ01. Next base: position 3,629 of record JAKLEZ010000041.1, read on the forward strand.
TGATCTGCTCATCCTGCTGCTGGTTGATCCGGGCCCCGATCCGCGTGGCCTTTGTGAAGTCGAACGGCGTCCCCTTGACCGGCTTGAGCTCGCCTGTGGGAATCAGCGTCTCATCGACCGGCGTGAACTTGTCGGCGTTGATCATCATCTCGTGATCAAGGACGTCGCCCTTGCCCTGGCCGGCCAGGTTGAAGTAGCTGTGGTTGGTCAGATTGACCGGCGTTGCCTTGTCTGTGGTCGCTTCGTAGTCGATCTTCAGCTCGTTGTTGTTGGTCAGAAGATAGGTCACCGTGCACTTGAGGTTGCCGGGGTAGCCCTCTTCGCCGTCCTTGCTAGTATATGAAAGCTTGAGGCCGACCGCCTCGCTGCGCTCCACCGGCTGGGCTTCCCAGACAACCTTGTCAAAGCCTTTGAGGCCGCCGTGGAGGTGGTTGCCCATGTTGTTGGTGGCCAGCGTGTATTCCTTTCCGTCCAGGGTGAACTTGCCCTTGGCGATGCGGTTGCCGTAGCGGCCGACCAAGGCGCCGAAGTACGGGTGCCCTTTCAGATAACCCGCCAGCGAGTCGAACCCCAACACGACATCATCCATCTTCCCGTGCCGATCCGGCATCTTCAGGCTGACGATAATGGCCCCATAGTTGGTGATCGCCGCGTTGGCCCCGCGGGCGTTGTTCAGTTGAAAGAGGAAGACCGGCTGACCGTCCACCTTGCCCCAGTCTTGTCGTTGAATGCTCATAACTTGCCCGCCTACCCTGGCGGTCGTGCCGCCGTCGCCTGTGGCTTGTTGCGTCGTTGCCTTGTGAGCCACACTACTGTCGGGGCTCGTTTGCGCGGCGTGGCTTTTTTCCGGCAAGCGGAATGTCTCCCTGTCAGGGATCACACTCCAGACATCGACCGCACCGCTAAGTTCTTCAATTCCAATAATGCGACTACCATCCGAAGAGAAGAACACCCAACGCACCGGAAACTGTGTTCTCAGTGTCGCCAGTTCAGATCCTGTAGCGGTATCCCAAAGTCTGATCGTGGTATCCAAGGTCCAGGGTGGGGTTATGCCGGAGGCTGTGACAACACGACCGCCGTCGGGACTGAAACCAGCCCAGCCCACTGCGTTGGTGTGGCCTCGCAACGTGGCCAGTTCATTCCCGCTCATCGTATCCCACAGCCTGGCGCTACCATCTTCACACGCAGATACAACGTGTCTGCCATCGCGACTCCAGGCCACCTGGTTTGCTGAAGCCAGAGAACCCCGAAGTGCGGTGAGCTCCGCACCGCTGGCTGAATCCCAGATCTTATAGACATGGTCCTCGCCTTCATCTCTTCCGATGATCCTGGTTCCGTCGGGGCTCAGGATGGGATTCCTACAGGGAAAGGTGATCACTTCAGCACCGGTTGCAGCATCCCACACCTTGACGATCCCCGCGGATCCGGTTACCACTCTTGTCCCATTCTGGCTGAAAGCAGCCAAATGCACTATCTGGCTGTGGCCTCGAAGCGTCAGCAACTCAGTCCCGGTTACAGCATCCCACAGTTTGGCTGTCTGGTCGGCAGAACCGGTCAAGACCCTGGCTCCATCCGGGCTAAAGGCCACTAAGCCCACTGGCCCAGTGTGCGCTCGAAGCGTTAGCACCTCGGTGCCAGCTGAGGCATTCCACAGCTTGGCAGTGTTGTCATCAGACCCCGTGATGATCAGGTCACCACCAGGGCTGAAGGCGGCGTCAACTACCGAATCGCTATGACCCCGGAGCGAGACCAGCTCAGTTCCGGTCGCCAAGTCCCACAACTTACCTGTATTATCGCCCCCGTAGAAGATGACAACTCGCGTCCCGTCGGGGCTCAAGGCCGCGCTCACGATATGATCACCACCACGCAGCGTAAGAACGTCCGGCGCTGGATTCGCGTTCCACAACTTGACGGCTCCGTCAAACAGAATGATGATCCGGGTACCATGCAGCCCATAGGCGACTTGCAGGGGCTCGCAGCCGGTGAAGCCTCGCAGTTGTGCCAGCTCCGATCCTGTTGCTAGATCAACAACGCGGGCCAGCGACCTACTACCCGCAATGAACTGATCTCCCGTCGGGCTGAAAGCACAAACGCCTGTCAGGCCGATCATTCCTCCAAGCGTCGCGATGTGGTTCCCGGTTGCAGAGTCCCACGATCTTATCACTCCACCGTAGGACCCAGTGATGATTCTTTTACCATCGGGACTGATCTTTAGGCTGGCACCAACCGTATCGCAACAGTCTATGGAGGCAACGGCAGCTCTTGCGTTCGGATCCCACAGCTGCAGAAAACCACAGCTGGTCATACCGACGAGTCTCTTGCCGTCCAACGCGAATTGTAGGTCGAAGCACCCACCGCCATTATCATCGAATGTGACTAGCCCGGCCCCTGTGGCCACATCCCAGAGCTTAACCGTCTCATCGTAGGACGCCGTAGCGATCCGTTTGCCGTCGGGACTGAAAACCGCGTTTGTCACTCCTTTTCTATGGCCGAGAAGTCGGCACACTTCCGCTCCGGTCAGCGAATCCCAGACTACGGCAGTCTCATCCCGAGTGGACCACGTGAGCATCCGCTGGCTGTCTTTGCTGAAGGCGAATTCAGGCCCGTAAGGACCGGCATGTAGCGACTTTCCGCTAAGCGCCGAGAGTTCAACACCAGTAGCCACGTCCCAGAGTCTCACGGTGTCCGGGGGGCCTTCCGGCGTGTCGGAAGAAGTCGGCTCAGGTTTGGTGGCAATTCGTTTACCATCGGGGCTGAAGCTGACCCTTTCTATGCGAGGAGGATGCCCTCGGAGGGTGGCCAGTTCAGACCCTGAGGCCGCATCCCACAACCTCACTGTCTTGTCTCTGGATCCTGTGGCGATCCGCGTCCCATCCGGGCTAAAGGCGACACACGTAACACTTTCGGTATGCGCGCGAAGGGAGAATACCTCGCTGCCCGTAGCTAGGTCCCAGAGCTTGGCTGTATGGTCCTCCGATCCGGTAACGATCCGTTTCCCGTCGGGACTGGTTGCGAAGCAGGTGATTTCGGCGGTGTGCCCGTGGAGCGCGGCGATGCTATTGTCGAGGCGGGCGTTCAGGTACGACCACTCCCAGCCGCGTAAGTGAGCCGGGCACATGTCGAGGTGCAGCCGTGCCCCCGAGACGTCATTGGCACGAAGGTACGCATCGGCTGCGGTCACGTTTGCGGCGTATGCCTGGCGTTCGGTTCGTGATAGGGCTGAAAGTGCTTTGTTCGCTTCTTTCGTTGCCTTAAGACTGGCAGCCTCCGCTCGCGCACGCTCGGCAGTCGCCTGTGTGGTAGCCGCTTCCGCCCGGTCCCGCTCTCCGTCGGCGCGATCCCGTTCTTGAGTCGCCTGCTGCCAAAGGGTAGTCGATACAGCCAATCCCGCAGTAACCAGCACCATGAGTACCGCTCCAATGGCAACTGGAAGTCTGTAACGCCGAAGCTGCTTGCGGAGCACGTACATCCCGCTGTCCCGCTTCGCCTCAATCGGCTCCCCCTTGAGGTAGTGCCCGAGGTCTCGCGCCAGTTCGCCGGCCGTCTGGTAACGCCGCTCCCGCTCCTTGCTCAGGCATTTCAGGACGATGGTCTCGACCTCATCGTTGACCTGCCGCCGGATGGTACTCGGCTTGGCCGGCTCGGATTTCATGATCCGGTCGAGCACATCCCGCATGTTCCCGATGACCTCGTAGGGGAACTTACCGGTCAGCATCTCGTAGAGAATGACGCCCAGCGAGTAGACGTCTGTTCGAGTGTCGATCTTGTCCGGGGCGCCTTCGGCTTGCTCAGGAGAAGCCCACGGCAGACTCCCCACAAACTGGCCGGTGACTGTCATCACCTGTGGACGGCTGCCGTTCGTGACCTCGGCGGTGGCCATCTTCGCCAGGCCAAAGTCCAGCACGTGCGGCTCGCCCTGGTTGTCGATCCGAATATTGCCCGGCTTGAGGTCCCGGTGAATCACGCCCTTCAGGTGCGCGGCGTTTACTGCCTCGCAGATCTTCGCGAAGAGCTTCAGCGTCTCCTCGATGCTCCGCTGCCCACTGGCCATCCAGACCTCCAGCGGCTGGCCGGAGATGTAGTCCATCACGAAGTAGTGATGGCCGGAGGCGATGCCGCTGTCGTGGATGGTGACGATGTTCGGGTGGTTCAGTGCCCCGAGGATCTGCACCTCCCGCTCGAACCGGGCCTTGTCCCTTGACCCGGCGAAAGGCCCTTCCTTCATCACTTTTATGGCAACTTTGCGCTTCGTAGCCTTTTGAATGGCCTGGTAAACCACCCCCTGTCCGCCCCGGTGGACCTCGTGGATGATCTCGTAGCCGGTGAAGGAATCATGCGGTAGTGAAGCGAACGATGATCCGGTGCCTCGGATATCCAGTGTTTGGTCTGTCGTATCACTACCGTCAGCTCGGCCGGCACCCGGCATGCCTCCCATCTCCCGTAGCATCGCCAGGTGCTCCCGCAGCTGATCGGCGAACTCGGGATAGCGGGCGAACAGCTCGTCTTCCGACACGGGTTCACCCCGCGCCCGAGCGTCCAGAAAGTCGTTCAGAATCCGACCGATCTGCTCTTCGCGCGGGTCGGGGGTTGATTCTGCAGGTTCCACGGGTCTACCTCCATCGCCAAACATATGCTCCTTGAGAGATGACGGTACCAGTCTACCCGCCATATACGGCATCGACAATGCGATCGTAAGTAGCTGTTCGGAAATCAGTTACAGGAGATCCGCGACGAGGAATTTCGACCTGTTCGTCTTCGTTCTCCAGATGATCCGGCTCTCAAGAAGAAACCTGCTTATTCCTCGTTAGGTAGCACCTAGCCTGCCGTTCTGATCATCGGCCAGGGATGACCACAAGCTCGTTCGAGCGACAGACAGAAGAGTTGGCTTAAGAGTCTCACCGAAGAATCGGACCAGAGGAGGTATGTCATGTTCACCAATCGCTGCGCTGCCGGATGTCGAGGAATAGGCTGTGTTCTGCTGTTGGGATTGCTGGCGAGCCTGGCCTCGGGCTGTGCGACCGCGGTCAACGGCACCACGCAACCCATCTCGTTGAGTTCGAATCCCTCGGGTGCGGAGATCTACGTCGACGGTCAACCAATGGGCAAGACTCCCGGGGTGGTCACGCTCAGCCGGGGCTCGGATCACCACATCGAGTTGAGAAAGGAAGGCTATCTTCCGCATACAGTCCCGCTTGCACGGCAACGATCCACAGCAACCCTGGGCAACATCTACGTCGGTGGGCTCGTTGGAATGGGCGTTGATGCCTTGAGTGGCGCGAACTACAAGTTCGTTCCGGAGTGCTACAACGCAAACCTGTCCCCCGAGGCACCGGTTGTTGTCTTTGCACCGAGGACGGGCTACGACGAAGGTGTTGCACCGCCCGGGCCGCCCCCCCCGGCCCAGAACGCAACCGCTATGCATCGGGCCAAAAGACAACCGCACCCCCTGCGTGCTATACGAACTGATCTTGAGATGTACTCCTCAGCCCTCCATTTGCACAACGGCCGGCCCGGCATACTCAGGGACCGGCCGTTTGGCTGTGAGTAGACTGAGGGTGTGTCTGCTGCGTTTCAGCTCTGGCTCAGGTATTTCGAGGGTGTTCCCATGAGTCCGCGCAGTTTGTTCAAGGCGCGATGGCAGAGCATGTGCACCGCAGGTTCGCTGCGGCTCAGACGCTGGGCTACCTCCGCCACCGAGAGCCCTTGAACGAATCGCCATTGAATGACCTGCCGGTAGTCTTGCGGCAGTCGCCACATCTGGGCGACCAGAATCGCGACTGCCTCGTGACGGGCAGCCTTTGTGCTTGGCGTGCTGCTGTCGGCAACCAGCTTGGGAACCAGATCGACGTACGAAGACGAAGCTCGCCCAACCGCACTGATATTCCGCTTAACGTCATGCTTTTGCGCAAGGAGGTTCTGCCGCATATCGATCATCTTGTTCTTAGCGATGGTCTTCAGCCAACCGAAGAATGCGGCTTTATTGTCGAAGTCAGCGGTGGCCAGATGCAGCCATGCCAAGGCATAGACTTCCTGAATGATGTCCTCGGGCTCGTAGCGAGCCTTCTGCAGGATCGGGTCGAGTTGTTTCTCGATCACCGCACGAAGCGGCTTGAAGCACTCGGCGAACACCCAGTCCGCCGCGGCCTGATCACCACCTTGGGCTTGCCGTAACAGTTCGTCAAACCGCCTCGCTTCCATACATATCAGTTTCCCTGTTTGGCACCCCGTATGCAAGAGCTGGGGGCCGTCAGCCGGTTTTGCTGACACTCCTGAAGTGGAAAGTCACGTCAGGATCAGAAGTCGGTCTACCGGTCGGAGGGGATTCGCAGGGGCGATGGCCGGTGCCAGCTTGTGCCGTAACCCGCCCATTCTCAGAATCCGGCTTCTTCTTGCGTTTGGTCCATTGCTGGAAAGCGTTCGGTGCTTTTGGGAGGGCGAGAGGAAGGACTGGATGACGGCTATGACACGATCGCCACATCTCGGGCTGCTGTCTCTTTCTTCGGTCGCGATCCTGGCAGCCAGTGGATGCGCCGAAAGATACAGGTCACTGGACTACACTACCGAGGACCAGTTCGGTCGCACGTACTACATCGATGGCGCCGGCAACTGGGGGTACGGCGTTGCCGAAGTGCCCAAGGGCCTCCAGGGGGCAGGTTATCTCGGCCGTGTTGTGGTATTCCCCTGGTCGCCGTTTCGCAGTCCGGCCCTGGATCAGACCCTTGGCCGTGGGGCCGCCAAAACCAGAGGCAAAGAGCTGGCCGCCGAGATTGTTGTCTATCTGAAGTCTTTCCCCGGCCGTAAGGTCAACGTCATTGCCCTCTCGGCCGGCACCGGCGTCGCTGTCTGGGCCTGCGAGAATATGGCGCCGCCTGGCAAGATCCACAACCTGGTCCTGTTGGGCTCCAGTCTCTCCTCGACCTACGACATGTCCAAAGCACTGGCCCATATCGAGGGCGGCGTCTTCGTCTATCACTCCGACAAGGATGCCGTGCTGAAGCTGGCAGTGCCGCTCACGGGCACGATTGACGGCTGCTCTGGTGAAAGCGCTGGGCTGGTCGGGCTGCAGCTGGCGTCGGGGGAGGAAACGCGAATCTGGAACATCGCCTGGTTCCCGGATCAGGCCCGTCTGGGTTGGACAGGATCACACACCAGTTGCACGGCCGAGCCGTTCGTCCGGGCGGTGCTGGCCGCTCACATCATCGACGGCTCCGAGAGCTTCTACGCCAGTGCGAGACCGTCCGGAGATCGGGCAGGAGGGTGATATGCGACAGAGGAATCGCTGATGACTCCCGAGGCGTCATCGAGAACCACGGAGACGCCGTTGAAGCGGCCGCCTGCTGACCTGCGGCCAGCTCTCGAATGAAAACAGAAAGGACTGACATGATATCTCGCCACAAAGATCTTGTTCGCTTCGCAGTGATGCTGTCCCTTCTTATAGCCCCTTGGCAGGTCTCAGCCCAAGTCACCTACCAGGTTGCGGCACTCACCGGCATGCCCGCCCCCGGAACGGAGGAGAATATCACCTTCGGCGGTGCGGCGGGCAGTGACCGCGTGTTCACCTTTGCGGCGATCAATCAGCGTGGTGAATTGATCATTCAGGCATCGCTGTCAGGTCCCCAGAAGAACATGGGCCAAGGCTTGTGGATAGGTATGCCCGACGGGTTGCGGCTGCTCGTTCGCAGCGGGCAGACGATACCCAGCCAGGAGCCGCGGGACCTTGTGAACCTGATGATGCCTTACGTGAGTGACTCGGGCGTCATCGTGTTCTGTTCGAGGGTCTCAGGCAGAAACCGGCCGGTACCTGCTATCCTGCTGCTCAGCGGCGAGCAGTTGTACCCGATCGCAATCAGCGGAGAATCGGCACCCGGCATTCCCGACCTGACGTATGGCGACAGACTTTCATGCTCGGCGATGAACTCTCTCGGACAAGTGGCGTTGTTCGACGCGAAATCAAAGGCCGAGGGTATCTGGGTCGGTACTGCGGGAAACCTGCAGCCGTTGGCGCGATCCGGCGACCCGGCTCCGGGTGTTGGGCAGGAGGTGTTTTTCGAGCGATTGAATCCGCCGCGATTGAATGCCGGCGGCCAGGTTGTGTTCTCGGCAAGACTTCGCGGGAAGGGGGTCACCGAGAACACCAACTCAGGCATCTGGACCGGCCAGCCGGGCGATTTGAAGCTGCTGGTCAGCGAGGGCGACACTACCCCAGGTAAAGATGGTGTCTTCGGCGATCTGAGTCGTATCGGTAGCCGCGAGATGGCCGATCTGGCAATCAATGGGGCCGGGCAGATCGTCTTCTTTGCCAACAAGGGGATCTGGATGGGAACCCCCGGCAGCCTCCATCCTGTCGTTCACGACGGAGACAGCATGAACAAAGAGCAAAAGGGGCCGAAGGTGAGCTTAGCCAGAACGCCGGAGCTGAGGCTCCAGGACGATGGCCGTCTCATGTTCTGGAGCGAGCAAGCCATATGGCAATGGCAGGCTGACGGCTTGCGGCTGATCGCGTGCGGGGGCGACCCGGCACCGGGCACCGACAGCCTTGCTTTCGATGGCTTCAGCGAGGTGGTGCAGACTCCCGCAGGCAAGCTGGCGTTCACTGCAACGCTCAAGAACAAAAAGGGCCGCGGGCTCTGGGTTGGTGTACCCGATGAGATGCAGTGCGTGGTCCGAGAGGATCAGGAGTTCATTCTGGCTTCCGGCGACTCGCGCAGGATTGTCCCTGGAAGCCTGGCGCTCACCTCCGACGGCTGTGATACTGCTGGACAGACTGGCCTGCCGCTGAATGACAACGGCGACGTCGTCTTTCGGGTCGCCTTTGAGGCCGTCCGGGGCGTGCGAGACCGTTCCGAAGGGGTGTTTGTGGCCAAGGCACAGAAGTAGGGATATGGATTTGCCGCCAATCTGTGCCCTGGTGGGGTTATGGGCGGAAGCGCCCGCGGCCTCGTTCCGAGAATGAATGTGAAATCGAGCGGAAGAAACCGTGAGATGGGGGAAGTCTTCCCGTTCCCTATGACTGCAGAGCAGGCGTGTTCGCCTTCCATGGCCTCCGTGGTTAGCGCGATGCAGATCCCGGTGGTCATGAGGCACGGACGGCATCCTGGCTTGCCGCCAGAGACGGATTCTGCACACTATCTTGACGCCACCGTCCAGCGGCCGGGATCAGCTACTTGGGGTAGTGTCGGCGACCTGATTGCACGCCCCGGGAGTACCCTCCGAAGAGCGGCTTTCGCGTTCAACGAAGCGAACACGATGTGGGATGCTGTCCCGGATGATCGCCACTCCCTCAGGTCCTGTCGTCACAATCCGTCTGCCATCCGGGCTGAACACGGCCGCAAGAACTGGGGGGCCTACGTGTCCCCGGAGCGTGAGTAACTCCTGTCCTGTTGCAGCGTCAAACAGCTTCGCCGTACCATCTTCCGCTCCCAGCAACACGCGCTTACCATCGGGGCTAAACACGCCAGGGGCCAGCATTTCTATGTCCGTAGGTTTGCGCAACATAGCCAGCTCCTGCCCTGTCTCGGTATTCCAGAGCCTAACGGCCTTGCCATACGCCGTAGTCAATATGCGTTTTCCATCACAGCTCAATTCAACGCCGTAGCAGGCATTCTCGCGCAGCGTAAGCAGTTCTTTCCCTGCTTCAGCGTCCCAGAGCTTCGCAGTCCCGTCGTGCGATTCCGTCAACACCCGTTTGCCATCGGGGCTGAACGCGGCCGAGAAAGCATCGTTAGTGTGTCCGCTCAGCGTAACCACCTCTTTTCCCGTTTTGGCGTCCCAAAGCTTTGCTGTCTTGTCTTTCGACGCTGTCAGTACGCTCTTGCCATCGGGGCTGAACGCGGCCGAGCGAACATCGTCAATGTGTCCGCTCAGCGTAACCACCTCTTGTCCCGTCTGGGCGTCCCAGAGCTTTGCTGTCTTGTCTTTCGACACTGTCAGTACGCTCTTTCCATCGGGACTGAACGCGGCCGAGAAAACACCGTCAGTGTGTCCGCTCAGCGTAACCACCTCTTGTCCCGTCTGGGCGTCCCAGAGCTTTGCTGTCTTGTCTTCCGACGCTGTCAATACGCTCTTGCCATTTGGGCCGAATACGGCTGAATAGACTGAACCGGTATGGCCGCGCAACGTGAGGAGTTCTTTCCCGGTTGCGGCTTCCCAGAGCTTCAGCTTCGCATCCTCGCCGTTAGGAACCGTCACCACACGGCTCCCGTCGGCGCTGAACTCGGCGTGGTGGGCCGCCAGCGTGGCCACCTTCTTCCCTGTCTCGGCATTCCACAGTTCCTTGTCATATCGCGAATCAAGCAACAGACGTCTGCCATCCGGGCTGAACACGGCCCAACACCGCTTGGCGGCCGAACCGCTGCTGTGTCCGAGCAGCATGATCGGCTCCCCCGCGGTCGAAGCCTCCCAGAGCTTCACGGTCCCGTCAACCGACTGTGTCAACATACGTCTCCCGTCCGAACTGAACCTGACACAAGTGATGGCGCAGGTATGTCCACGCAGCGTGGCCAGTTCTTCCCCCGATGCAGTGTCCCAGAGCTTCGCGATCCCATCGACGGATGCCGTCAATAGATGCGTCCCATCCGGACTGAACTGGGCTGATACGAGATAGCTTGTGTGACCGCGCAGCGTACGCAGCTCACCTCCCGTTACCGCGTCTGAGAGCATCGCAGTCGTGGGGTTTGGAAACGTCAACACTCGTCTCCCATCGGGGCTAAACCCCGCTCCGCACCACAGTCGATCGATGGAAACCGCACGTAGGGTGGCTAGCTCCCGCCCCGTTTCGGCATCGCAGAGCAGGGCAGTGTCATCTTCTGACACCAGCAACACGCGTGTGCCATCAGCACTAAACACAGCTGAATCATGCCCGCGCAGTGTAACACGCACTTTTCCCGTTTTGGCGTCCCAGAGCTTTGCTGTCTTGTCATTCGACGCTGTCAGTACGCTCTTGCCATCGGGGCTGAACGCGGCCGAGCGAACATCGTCAGTGTGTCCGCTCAGCGTAACCACCTCTTGTCCCGTCTGGGCGTCCCAGAGCTTTGCTGTCTCGTCTCGCGACGCTGTCAGTACGCTCTTTCCATCGGGGCTGAACGCGGCCGAGAGAACACCGTCAGTGTGTCCGCTCAGCGTAACCACCTCTTGTCCCGTCTGGGCGTCCCAGAGCTTTGCGGTTCTGTCGTGCCACGTGAGCATCCGGCCCCCATCCGGGCTTAGTCCAGCTGTGAATTCGTCTGCAAGCGCGAGTAGCTCCTTCCCCGTTACGGCATCGCAAAGACTCACAACACCGGGAGCTAACTCGGACGACACTATGATACGGCTCTCATCCGGGCTGAACTCTGCCGACACTCCAAAACCTGTATGGTACTGCAACGTAAGCAGCTCTTTCCCCGTCGCGGCCTCCCAGAGCTTCACACTGTAGGCCTTCCCAGTGTCGGCTCTAGACACTGTCAGAACACGGTTGCCAGTTTGGCTGAAGGCGGCATCAGCAATAACGCCCGTAGAATCGCGTAGGGTAAACAGCTCCTTGCCCGTCGCCGCGTCCCACAGCCACACGGTGTTGTCCCCTGGCACCGTTAACACGCACCGGCCGTTGGGGCTGAATACGGCAGTTTTACGAGAATCGGCTCTACCTAAGGTGCCCACACTGTTGTCAGCAAGTGCGTTAAGATGATGCCACTCCCATCCGCGAAGCTGAACTGGGCAGGCTTCCAAGCAGGCCCGAACGACAGCACCTTCGTTGCAGCGCAGCGACGCGTCTGCAGCCGTGATGTTGGCCACATAGGCTTGCTCCTCCTCACGAGCACGTGCTGCCTCCGCTCGCTCACGCTCGCCAATCGCCTGTGTGGTAGCTGCCTCCGCCCGAAGCCGCTCTGCGTCGGCACGGTTCCGCTCCCGGGCCGCGCGCTGCCAGAGGGTGGTCGATAAGACCAGCGCCACGGTGACCAAGATGACGAAAGCCGCTCCAATGGCAACTGGAAGTCTGTAACGCCGAAGCTGTTTGCGGAGCACATACATCCCGCTATCGCGCTTAGCCTCGATCGGCTCCCCCTTGAGGTAGTGCCCGACGTCCCGGGCCAACTCACCTGCGGTCTGATATCGCCGTTCCCGTTCCTTGCTCAAGCACTTGAGGACGATGGTCTCGACCTCGTCGTTGATCTGTCTGCGGATCGTGCTGGGCTTGGCGGGCTCGGACTTCATGATCCGGTCGAGCACATCCCGCATGTTCCCGATGACCTCGTAGGGGAACTTACCGGTCAGCATCTCGTAGAGAATGACGCCCAGCGAGTAGACGTCTGTTCGAGTGTCGATCTTGTCCGGGGCGCCTTCGGCTTGCTCAGGAGAAGCCCACGGCAGACTCCCCACAAACTGGCCGGTGACTGTCATCACCTGTGGACGGCTGCCGTTCGTGACCTCGGCGGTGGCCATCTTCGCCAGGCCAAAGTCCAGCACGTGCGGCTCGCCCTGGTTGTCGATCCGAATATTGCCCGGCTTGAGGTCCCGGTGAATCACGCCCTTCAGGTGCGCGGCGTTTACTGCCTCGCAGATCTTCGCGAAGAGCTTCAGCGTCTCCTCGATGCTCCGCTGCCCACTGGCCATCCAGACCTCCAGCGGCTGGCCGGAGATGTAGTCCATCACGAAGTAGTGATGGCCGGAGGCGATGCCGCTGTCGTGGATGGTGACGATGTTCGGGTGGTTCAGTGCCCCGAGGATCTGCACCTCCCGCTCGAACCGGGCCTTGTCCCTTGACCCGGCGAAAGGCCCTTCCTTCATCACTTTTATGGCAACTTTGCGCTTCGTAGCCTTTTGAATGGCCTGGTAAACCACCCCCTGTCCGCCCCGGTGGACCTCGTGGATGATCTCGTAGCCGGTGAAGGAATCATGCGGTAGTGAAGCGAACGATGATCCGGTGCCTCGGATATCCAGTGTTTGGTCCGTCGTATCACTACCCTCAGCTCGGCCGGCACGCGGTGTGCCTCCCATCTCCCGCAGCATCGCCAGATGCTCCCGCAGCTGATCGGCGAACTCAGGGTATTGAGCAAACAGTCCTTCTTCTGAGACCGCCTCGCCTCGGGCCTGGGCGTCCAGAAAGTCGTTCAGAATTCGACCGATCTGCTCTTCACGCGGGTCGGGGCTTGATTCTGCAGGTTCCAAGGGTATGCCTCCATCGTCAAGCATGTGCACCTCCGGAGGTGAGGACGCCAAGTCTACTCACCAGATAGCGCCTCGGCAACGCGCTCTTAAGTGTTTGACGCGAAGTGAGTTAGAGACGGATCGTGCCATGATCTGGGAGCTTGACTCTCAAACGTTGCCTTCGGCTTGACGGCGACAGACAGCCGGCCGAGCTGTCTGTCGAGGCTGTGAACCGGCATCGACCGGCAGAGAAAGCCCCCGGCTCTCGACAATATCCAGATGAGCCAACGCGGGTCAGGTGTGGCTTAGGTACTTGGACCGCGAACCCATGATCTCCCGGAGCTTGATGAGGACCCGGTGGCAGAGCATGTGCACGGCGGGCTCGCTACGGTTCATGAGTGTGGCCACGTCGGCCACAAGTATCTTCCGGCCCTGCCATGGGGGGTACTGTCTCCAGAGCGAATAAGCTGTTAGTCCAGCACATATGTAACAGTTGTAGCTTAGCCTTTGCCTGCGACGGGAGCCAAGCCCCTGCCTGGCTCAAGGGGTCGAACCTCATCTCCGGAAACCCCGCTATTCCCCTACGTAGGCGGTCCGCGCAGGAACTGGAACGGCCTTCGTAATCTTTTTTTCCCAGGACCGGCGTTGCGCCACGCCGGGGATGTCGTTCGTTGAGGGGTGACCAAGGGTTGAGGACCCGTCCTCGAGAGTGATGGCTCAAGCGCCGCAGGCCGGTCAGCTTGCCGCTTTCCGGCAGAGCCGAAACGAAAAGGAGAGATGGAGACGCGCGTTACCCGGTAATCGGTCGGGCACAAGAGCCCAGCCGCCGTATCTGATTGTGATCGCGCGTGCTGCACTGCATTGGAGCCGTGGCGGTCGCAACAGAAAAGCGCGGCCAGCGTGAGCCGTATAACGGGAACACGCTGCTCCGTTTGTCCCGAATATGGGCTAGCTTGCCTAGCCAGTCTTATTGTTGAGGAGAATGACATGCCAAGAGTACACAAGGGTCTATTCCTTATCTTCGCTCCGTTCACTTGTCTCGGTCAGGGATGTCCTCCAGTCATACCGTCGACAAGGTCGGACCCACTCGTAGTAAGTATCGAACCGTCGAGTATCCATTTAGAACCCGGTACATCCTGCGTACTTACCGCAAAGGCCTATGGTGGTGTTGGGCCCTACTCGTATGCGTGGACGCCGGCGGCTCTGGTGGATCACGCGACCCGGGCTTCCGTGAAAGCAACGCCATCTTCCACGACGACATTCACGGTGACCGTCACCGACTCCCTGGGCAAAACCGCCACTGCGAGTATCGACGTTACCGTGGAGTCTCCCGGACTCGGGGCTATCCGTCTGGAGGAGCGTTTGTATGACTCGGTTCCTTTGGCGACTATCCCCGGTGTCGCCGGAAACCTACCCACCAGTGTTGATCTCTCCCCTGACATGCCGCCTGCTGGCAACCAGGGTTCACAGGGTTCATGTGTAGGCTGGGCGGTCGGGTATGGGCTTAAGGGATACCAGGAACGGGTCGAGAAGAGATGGGACCAGCGGCTGTCGAATCACCAGTTCAGTCCCGGCTTCCTGTACAACCGAGTGAAACCGGACTGCAACTGCTTGAAGGGCACCACCGTTTCGGATGCCCTGAATCTGCTGTCACAACGGGGCATCTGTACACTTGATCTTTGGCCCTACGACCAGACCGACTGCTGCCCTCGATCAGGGACCAGCCAACTGGATTCGGCGGCGTGGCCTTACAGAATCGCCTATTGGCGCAGGGTCAACTTTGTTGACACCTCGGAAATGAAAGCTCATCTGGCTGACAAAAAACCTCTCATCTGGACCATGAAGGCCTACAGCAGCTTTACAGAGTTGTGGGGGCCCACGCGAGCCGTTTACGACAGGACCACCACCACGATGCGCGGATATCACGCGGTCGTGGTCGCAGGATATCAAGATTCGACCTCCCGATTTAAAGTACTCAACTCCTGGGGTCCAGAGTTTGGTAGCGATGGATACTTCTTTGTGCCCTATAGCTTTGTCAATAGCATCGTTGTGGAATGCTATGCAGCACAGGACTTGATTGAGACCGCCCCTCTGGCCGTATCCCCCTCGGCAACTCCGCGGACGATCAGCCCCGGGCAACAATCGAACCTGCTGGCTGGTGCGTCAGGTGGCACATCTCCCTACAACTACTTCTGGTCTCCTGCGACTGGTCTGAGCGGTAGGGCTATCGAGGACCCTGTCGCCTCGCCAGCGCAGACAACGGACTACACGATCACCGTGACGGATGCGAATGGAGCACAAGCCTCAGCTAGCGTACGCGTCACGGTGAATAGTCTTGCAGCCCCGACGAACGTTCAGGCGACAGACGGGACGTACTCAGACAAGGTTGTTGTGACGTGGAATCTTGTTTCCGGGGCCGAAGGGTACGACGTGTGGCGAAACGCAAGCGACAATTCGGCGGGAGCGGTAAAGATCTTCTCCACGTCAGCGAGCCGAAACTACGGCGATGACAAGGCGGTCACCACGGGGACGACCTATTGGTACTGGGTCAAGGCGGTGACGTACGACCCGGTGGTGACGAGCGAGTTCAGTGTTCCAGACAGCGGTTACACAAGTGCTTCGCTGGAACCTCCGACCGGCGTCTTGGCGACAGACGGGACGTGCTCAGACAAGGTTGTTGTGACGTGGAATCTTGTTTCCGGGGCCGAAGGGTACGACGTGTGGCGAAACGCAAGCGACAATTCGGCGGGAGCGGTAAAGATCTTCTCCACGTCAGCGAGCCGAAACTACGGCGATGACAAGGCGGTCACCACGGGGACGACCTATTGGTACTGGGTCAAGGCGGTGACGTACGACCCGGTGGTGACGAGCGAGTTCAGTGTTCCAGACAGCGGTTACACAAGTGCTTCGCTGGAACCTCCGACCGGCGTCTTGGCGACAGACGGGACGTGCTCAGACAAGGTTGTTGTGACGTGGAATCTTGTTTCCGGGGCCGAAGGGTACGACGTGTGGCGAAACGCAAGCGACAATTCGGCGGGAGCGGTAAAGATCTTCTCCACGTCAGCGAGCCGAAACTACGGCGATGACAAGGCGGTCACCACGGGGACGACCTATTGGTACTGGGTCAAGGCAGTGACGTACGACCCGGTGGTGACGAGCGAGTTCAGTGTTCCGGACAGCGGTTACGCAAGTGCGTCTGGTGGGCAGCTTTACCAGAATCGCACCTGCGATCTTCCCATCCCCGATATGGATCCGTCCGTGAGTGGGTGTGGCATGCCGGCAGAGTGTTCGGTTACCCTGTCCGGTGCACCCGAAGGCATGACAATCAAGAAGGTCAAAGTCCATTTCCGGATTACTCATCCGTGTCCCAGCGACCTGCGGGTGCAGGTGTGGACGAGGCGCCCGAGTGGCAGCAAGCACACTCACACCTTGTGGGAGTACGTAGACGCCCCCGCGAACATCGACCTGACCGTTGACGACATACATACATTTGACGGGTGGAATCCAAATCAAACATGGTATTTGTGGGTAGAGGACTGCATGAACGTCGATGTCGGCACGATAGATGATTGGGAGATCTGGGTGGATTATGGCCCCTGAGTGAGGCGCCGAAGATCGCTCTGTGGAAGTCTCGTCACGGACGGCAAGAAGGTGATCCTCATCGACAGCGATCATCTCTGGGGCGAAGGGGGCGCTCCGGGATAGATCTGGAAGAGTTTCACTCGCGGGTTTCAGCCTGTCTTGATGGAACGGGTCCGGCTTTCGGCCAGCGATTTGCTACATGCGGATGCCATTCGCAGGGCCATGGGGCACACCCGCCGCATGGCCGACCGCATGAACCTCACCGAGATGAAGCCGTGTCCCGAACTCGCGTCGACCGGGTATTGTCTGGCCAATCCGGGAAAGGAATACCTGGTGTACATCCCATCGGGCGGGGAAGTCAAGGTGAACTTAGCCGCCGTTACGGATCGGTTGAAAGGCGAGTGGATGAATCCGCTTGGCGCAAGCTCGACAACCCGGATGACATCCGGCGGCTGGCCGACATGGACCGAAGCTGGATATGCTCAGGAAGTGGTTGCTGCACCGCGACGATCGTGGTTTCGCAGCGGTCGTGGTTCGCCGCGGCTACATCGTGCTCGAGGTCGAGCGGGGCAACGGCGCCAAGACCGATACGCGACGGGCCGCTTCCGTCTCCAAGGCGATCTGCGCGACCGTCCTGGCCATTGCATCCGAACAAAGCCAGCAAGGACGCACCCCGAAGCAGATGAGGTTTGACGACCCGGCCTTCCAGTTCATTCCGTGGATGCAGCCGCTCAGCGATCCGCGCAAGGCGCAGATCACGGTCAGGCAGTTGCTGAACCACACCTCCGGTATTGGAGGTGTGGCCTTCAAGTACCAGCTCCCGGTGAAGGACCTGGCCTGCTCCGTCACGATCGTGAAGCGGTTCATGGACGTGGTGACGACCAGCGGGCCAGGAACCGGCTAAGCGGCCCAAATCGAGAAGATCACCGCGATGAAAACGGTGCTCGGAGATCACCTACTGGCCATCGCCAGCGGCATCACTCCGCAGAATGTGCGGCACTACCTTGGGATCGCCGGTTGTTTCCTGGTCGTTACTGGCATCAGCCTGGACTTCTCCTCGCTGGACGCAGGCAAGCTGCGAGACCTGATGCGGGTGGTGCAGGCCGCGGATGCCGGCACCCTCGAGTGAGATCGTCAGTTGCGAAGAGTCATACATCGAGCGGTAGGTCAACCGCTAACCTTATAAACCCCAGCGCATTCACCACTCTCCAATCCTCAATACAACGCACTTCATGTGCAACCGGCGAGCGGTCTTTCGAGACCATCATGCTCGCCCGAGGATTCTCTCGTGACAGCACCGGCCGCAAGGCGCGGTCATCACGCGATTCCTCGACGAGAAGACGGGATTGGCGATCTGCCAGCCCGAGTCTGAAGTAGATGATTCTCTATCCGCCGAAAGAGCGGCGTTCCACAATGATCCGCGAGCCCCGAGGCCCGCCGGCAACGATTTCTGACAAGCCGAACGAGCCAAGCGGCACGTTTACCGCTACACCGATGCGCACCTCTCCGACCGTGTCGGGTGCGTGCCGGGATTCAACATGACACGGTCAGCAAGGAGAACGACATGACCGCTGAACAGATCACCACAACACAACCGAAACGCATCAACATCCAACGCCATCGCCTCGGCATGGGCTGGCACTACCTCTGGGAGTACGACCCGCCGATCGAGCACCATGTTCGCGGCGAGGATGGCACACCCTACTATTGGCGCGAGTGCGGCGAGACCTCCGAGGGTTCCATCATGTGGCTGGCGGACTGTCTGGCCCGGGAGCACCTCGGGACCACCGCCCGTGAGCTGTACCGGCTGGCCTACCAGGCCGCCGACGACCAGGAGTTCGACGACGAGTGGCTGGACACCGACTGCCTGCGAGGCATGTGGGCCAGGCACACCGTGCTGCCCAAGCGTTGGGCGGCCACGCACATCCGCAAGCTCTTCGAGGACCTGGAGGACGTGAACTACCACGGCTTCCTGTCGAGACTCATCGAGCTGATCGAACAGCGTCTTCCCCACCTGGCCGCGGCTCTGGCCGATTGGTACAAACCCTCCCCGAAGTCGATCCCCGCTCCCGCTTCCACCCACTGATCCCACCTGAGCACCCTCTTCCCGGACAACTGAACAAGCATTGATTTCCAGGCAACGGAGATTCCGCGCGCGTGCCCGGATGCCGTCAGGAATTCGTTCGATGACACGCCCAGTGTTGAGGCGTGTCATCAGCACTCGCCCAGGAGGTACACATATGAAACTGATCACCCAGGAAATCCGCAAGCTGTTGCCGCCGCTCTACGGCCAGGAAGGCCTTGGCGGCAAAGCCATCGCCTATTTGAAATGGTTCACGCCGGATAGCTCCTTTAGCTTCTACGTGACCGAGTACGATGGCCAGGACCTGTGCTTCGGCCTGGTCGACGGCCACGAGAAGGAGCTCGGCTACTTCAGCCTGTCCGAACTCCAGAAGGTCAAAGGTCCGATGGGCCTGCCCATTGAGCGCGACCTGCACTGGCGTCCGACCCCGCTGAACGAGATTGCCCCTGAGTTGTTCAAGAACGCGAAGGGCGGCCAATAGCTGCCCTGTCTCACTTCAACAATCCTCAGCATTACCAGAAGGAGAGCACAATGTCAGACCAGATCGCCTGCCCGCTCTGCGCGCAGAACGTGGCCTTCACCCTCATTCCGCACCTGCGGACCGAACACAGGATCGAGCCCAAGGTGTTTCGGGTACGTTTTCCGGAGCAGCCGATGTGCACGGCCGGCTTCTCCGAGTTCCTCCGCGACCACCAGGTTCGGCGGCACAACGGGATCCTCCACCACCGGCTGGACGTGGCCGGCTGCCCGATGACCGCCCGGTACGGTGTCGATCATCCCCTGATCCCCGAGCCCGACCCGACCTTCGTCTGGACCGACCGGTGTCGGGACGTGGCTGAGGCCATCGAGCATAACGAGCGGGTCTTCCTCTACGGCCCCAGCGGCACCGGAAAAAGCTCCCTGGTTCGCCAGATCGCCGCCATGGTAAAGCGGCCGGTCCGCCGAGTCTCGCTCAACGGCGAAACCTCCGTAGCCGACTTCATCGGCCACTGGACGGTCAACGGCAACAAGGAAACGGTTTTCGTCAAGGGCATCCTGCCCCAGGCCATGCAGGAGGGATTCATTCTCCAGATGGACGAAGTCGACGCCATGCAGCCCGAGGTCGGTTTCATCCTGCAGCAGATCCTCGAACCCCACGGCCACCTGCTCCTGACTGACACCGGCGAGGACATTTCGCCGCACGCTGATTTCCGCCTGGTGGCTACGGCCAACACCCTGGGCTTCGGCTCGGATTCCGGCCTGTATGCCAGCGGCACACACGTCCTGAACTTTTCATGGCTGGACCGCTGGGACGTGGTCGTCCACATTGATTACCTGCCGATCGATGATGAAGCGCAGTTGCTTCTCGCCCGGCATCCTTCGCTCAAGAAGGACCTGCTCAAGGCTATGGTCAAGGCCGCCAGCGACCTGCGCAAAGCCCATGCCAACGAGGAGTTGACGACCGTGCTTACAACTCGGCGGCTGTTGGCGATGTGCGCTCGACTGGAACGCGGGAGTGATTTCCGGCGTGCCCTGGCCGTGTGCGTGCTCAACAAGGTGCCGCCCGAGGACCGCAAAGTCATCGGCGAAACGTTTGACCATCATGTGGGGCCGATGTTCAACGCGTAAGCCTGTTTGATCGCCGGAGGAAGTTGCGCCCCAAGCTCCCCCCGACGCTCCCTATGTACTCGCGCGATGAGCTTAGCATCTTCCGAATGCCAGTTGCAAACCTTGACACGACGAAGTTGCCCCTATTACAGTGGCCACCATTGTGTTCAATTTCAGCTAATTGGAATCCTCAACACAAGGAGGCCAGTCATGAAAAACAACAGGTCTCATCGGCTTTGGATCGCTTTGGCAGCCTCCGTACTCCTCCTATGCGCCGGGCTGGCGTATTCGGGTCCCTCCAGCGAAACAAAGCACCAGTATTACCGCGATCTCAATCTCGCCGGCGTAGTTATCGACGGTGCTGGAGTGGCGCATGATGTCCGCCACCTCACTTACGCGGGATGGGTTTGGGACAACGGCAAAGTGAAATCCTACCAACCCCTGTCCGAGTTAGCCGGCCGTCACGGAAACAGCGAAGTCAGGATTCCCATTACCCTAATCAAGAATCTCGTGATCGAAAAAGAGAAAAAGGAAAAGGATAAGAATGGTAACTACAGAACTGATGTGTGGGCCGAAGTCACACTCTGGACTGGCTCCACTCATCGAGTGTTCATTAAGGAGGTGCTGGAGAACGGCATGAACAACCCTTACTGCTCGTTCATTGGCGAAACGGACATCGGCAGCTTTGCATGCGAGTTGTGGATGACCGCAAAGGTACAGTTCCTCCCACAAGACCAAGCTGTTCCTGTCGCCGATGGCTTTCTTGCCCGATGTCCTAAGTGCGAGACAACGTGGCCAATCACTTTCGCCTTCTGTCCATACGACGGAGAGAAGACGAAGGAATCGACACTGCTCGTCTCTCCCACAGAGAGCCCCAGGAAGTACCGGGCTTTGAGTACATTGCTCGACACCTGCCTTGCAAGGACCGGAATCGATCCGCACTCAAAGGAGGCCGAGAAAGCCAGGGAGTTCGGCACACTGTGGCTGAATCCGGTTGCTGATCCCAACGAAATCCACAAGAGACTAGAGGAGCTAAGGCAAATCTGCGTACACAAGGAACCAGACACCGCACCAGGCAGGTGAAGGTCGTACCAATGTCTCCTACTCATGGGTTCGGACGTGGGCAGCCGCTCGCCCGGCGAGCCGATCGTGAGTCGAACGGTTGTCGCCCACATTGGCGTCCGCCTCTTGCCACAAGACAAGAGTACCCGATCGCGGCATGCAGCCAAACTGGACAGTCCTCTCCAGTTGCTCCAAATCTAGCCAGGTAAGAACGGCACAACACCATATGGTGAGGATCACGCTCGTCACCGCGATGCGGCGGGCGTGACCTTGTTCATGCGCATCGCAGAAAGGAGCACGTCTATGCGTGCAAACCTATTTGAGAGCCAGCTTGAACGGCTGGCCAGAACACTGACTGAGCAGTTCGGCGTGCAGGTCATCTGTCAGGGCGACAACGCCTGGACCGACGGCCGGCAGATCGTACTGCCGTCATTGCCGGATCCACTCAACGAGGATCTGGAGAGGATGATGCTTGGCTACTTGGATCACGAGATGGCCCACGTGGCCTTCTCTGATTTCGGCGTGGCCGAGCAATTCATGAAGAAGCACTCGGGATATGTGGGCATGCTCAACGTCGTGGAGGATGCGCTGATCGAGCGACGGGCGATGGAACGCTGGCCGGGAGTGCGAGCCAATCTGGACGCCATGTTCGGCCAGGTTCGCGACCGGGTCGTTCAGCTGATTGCCCAACGTGAACCCTTCGATCGGTTCGCCACCGCGGTCTATCTCAAGCTCGCCCATCACGGCGACATGCTCGGGCTGGATCGCGAAGTCGCGGGCTATGAGGATCTTCTGGATCGCTTCACTGCGGTCCAAACGACTCATGACGCCGGCAGCTTGGCGGAGCAGTTGTTGGATCGGTGGCTGAGCCGACACCCATCACAGCCATCAGGCCGAGGCCACGGCCCGAGCGGTGATCTTCGCTCCGAAGACCGCCAGGATGGTGCCGGTTCCGGGCAGAAAGCCGGCGACGCTAATTCGGCGCCGAGCGGCCCCCAAGGCGACTCGCCAGCACAGGGGGACGGCGAATCTCCGCTCATGTCAGGTACATCGAGTATCGAGGCTGATTCCGATCCTGGTCAGGCTGAGACGCCACCCGGAGCTCAAGGGGCCGACTCATCGCAGGACATGCCCAAAGGCCGACGAAAGCGACCGAAGGAAGCCACGCCCGCCGAAGTCGACGGCCAGCGCGTCCCCGGTGGGCAGGTTGTTGGCCGAAGCGGCGGGACGGTGATCGGCCAGGCTGTGGCCGATGCGCTTGCCGAGGCGGTCGCGGAGCTCAACAACTCGTCCGAGTACCGGGTGTTCACCAAGCAGTACGATCGGATCGAGGAGGTGGCCGTAGCCAAGGAATCCGATGTTCAGTTGCTGCTGGCTACGGGCACGGATGTGGTGCGCCGGCTGCGTCGAGGTTTGGCCGATGCGTTGCGGTCGGCCGAAAAACGCTGGTGGCGAGATGACCAGGTCCGGGGATCGCTCTCACCTCGTACGCTGTACCGCCTGTGTACCGACCGGCGGTTGTTGGATGTGTTCCGGGTTCGATCGACTGTTCAAGGGCGATCAACCGCCGTCTGCGTCGTGTTGGACGCTTCGGGCAGCATGACCACTCGCAAGATGGACGTGGCTCGCCAAGCGATGCGGGTATTGCTCGAATCACTCGGTGATCTGAAGATCGCCACCGAGGCCTTCACGTTCACTACCGGCGACAAATTCAACCTGATGGAGGCCGCGAAGCACAGCGGTCAACTACACACCCAACTTCAAACCCGATTCAGCCGCTTCGGCAACCTGGAGATCGGCCTGGTCAAGCGGTTTGACGAACTGGTCAAGTCAGCCCTCCGCCGATTGCCAACCATTCGCGGCTCGGGGCTTACGCCTCTGGGCGAGGCCATGCAGATCGGGGCCTCCCGGCTGAGCATCAGGACGGAATCCCGACGGATCATGCTGGTCCTTACCGATGGCAAGGCCGGGTGTGAGTGCGGCGACGGTGCGGCCATTGAGCACGCCAAGCATGTGGCCGATCGGTGCCGGAAGGCCGGTATCGAGTTGATCGGGGTGGGTATTCAGGATGACAGCTTGTGCGCGATCGTTGCGGATACGATCGTGATCCATGAGCTACAGGACTTGCCGGCTCAGCTCTGCAAGCTCCTGGGCCGGACATTACAGAAAGGACTACGCCATGTTGGATAGGCAGTTCAAGTTGATGCTGGAGACCGCGGCCACGTTGACCGCGGACGATCTCGATTACCTTCGGGGTGCCGCTTCGGCGGCGACAATCGATGCGACAGACGAGGCCGGCGAGATTCGAGCGTCGGTCGACGAGGGTGTTGAGCCAGCCGCCGAAGTCAAGGTACAGCCCTCGGCCATTGCGCCGTCGGCGACTCCGATGCCCCAATCGCCGCAGAATGCACACCGTGGGCGTGCGGCCGCCTCGTCACCCCGGGTAGCTGCTGGTGAGTACGAACGTCAGCGGACCCGGGAATCGAAGATCTCGACCGCCTGTGTTGGACGCGAACGCGAGAAACACGACTGGTGGCCGGTGAGGACGGAACTGGTCGGTCGGATTGGTTCGGAGGCGTTCACCGCGACGGTGGTCGAAAACGCCGCTGTGAAGAGTAATCGGAGCCTGCTGATCACCTCGGGGCCGGCCTCGGGCAAGGTCTTCATGACCCCGACGCGGGCGGCCATCGAGGCCACTGAATCCTATCGTCAGACCCACAACCTCGGACGAGGAGGTGGAATCACGAATGGTTGGGAGTTCTGGTCGCCGAAGGCGTGAATGCCTGCCTCTCTCTTTCTTTGCGCCCTACGGGGCGCTTCTCTCCTCGGGGTAGCGAGAGCTCTGTTCCGCGCACCACGTATGCAGCCGCCACCGCTCAATCGACGCAGCCCTGATTCACCGGTATCGCCGGGCCGCTGAAACAGCTCTTGAAGGCAACAAGATCATCCTTATCCACGTCTTCATCGCCATCGAAATCCGTGTCGGCACAGCCGCCTTGTATCGCCTCGGCAGCCGGGCCGGTGTAGCACGCCTGGAAGTGACCGAAGTCCACCTGGTCCACATCGTTGTCGCCGTCGGGATCGACTCTGGCGAGTTGGATCAGCTTGCGGTCCTGGGCATCCACCCGGCCATCGCCGTTCAGATCCGCCCGCGGATCCCAGGTCAGCTGTCCCGGCGTCGAGCCGAGCGCGGCGGCCACGATGGCGATGTCCGTGCCGCTGGCTATCCCGTCGCCACTGGCGTCGCCCCGGCGGCTGGTGATGACCGTGACGGCCGGGCCGAACTCCGTTTCCGTGTCGGCTGCTCGGGCTTTGGTCTGGAAGCGATACTCGGTGGCCGGGGTGAGGCCGCCCCAGACACGTGTTCCCGCCCAGGCATCCAGCGATCGCCATACGGGTTCTGCCGACAGCCGCCCGTCAGCGTCGACGAACTTGCCTGTCACCTGCTCGAAGAGGACGTGCTCGACGCTACCCATGTTGGCGGTGCCCAGGTCGGCGAGGACAATCGTCGTGGCGGTGATCTCACCGAGGCTCGGAGCACCCGGCGCTTGGATGGGCGTGCCGGTCGCAGCATCCGCGTTGGCCGGCGGCTCCTCCCGATGGCCCACGTTGTCCGTTGCCACGGTGTAGAACGCGTAAGCGTGACCCGGCTGGCCGTTGAGCGGCGCCGAAGTCTCGGCCGTCGTTTGCCACAGTGCCCACGGTCCGCCGTCCACCGACAGGTAGACGTCGTAGCTTGCGATCCCCGAGCCGCCGGCCTCGTCCTGACCTTCCCATTCCACGCGCAACGGGTACGCGGCCGTGGCCTGCGGTAACGGCTTGACCCAGCTGGCGGGCGTGCCCGCATCGATCGTGATCAAGGCCTCCTTGGCCGGGTCGGTCCCCTTGGACGGATCGTGCGGATCGATCTGGTTCGTGGCGATGATCTCTCCGCCGTCGAACTGGATCTGGGCGACGTTGCGGATCTCGGTACCGCTGGGCAGGCCAGCCTTGGCCCGGATCACGTAACCGACGTGCCCTTCGCCCCGGCCGGTATGGCCCTCCCCCGGCGGGTCATTCGGCGGCAGGAACCCCGCGTAGGCGTCCTCTGGCGGCAGACCGGTGTTCGGGTCGTAGCACCCGATGGTCCAGGTGGCCAAGCCGGTGCCGGCGTCTATGTCGGCCACGATTTTTACCATCAGCGGTGTCTCGCCCGTGTGCCAGCCCTGCGTCTCGTTCCACGTCCAGCCGTCGATGGGAACGGTGGTTTCGTAGTGCTTCAGCCCCGAAGGCACGGCCACCGAGCGCGAGCCGAAGAGGATCTCGCCCAGCTCGAACGTGTTCGCGTCGAGATTTGCGTTCAGTGGATCAGCTATGTCCACCCGCCGCGCCGCCGCCGTGGCGCTCTTGTCGTTCTCGAAGTACACGGTGTACGGCAACGGCTTGTCAGGCGTGACAAAGCCTTGGTCTCCAAAACCGCCGGGGCCGAGCTTCTCGTTGGGGTCAAAGGCGGCAACCAAGCGCGTAGCCAGCTTGGCAAAGAAGTGCATTGGTGTCCAATTGTCCAGGATTTGCGACCATGCCCATTTGCCGACGTTTCCACAGACGTCGGGGTGGTCCCCGCAGTAGTCACTAACGCCAGCCAATATGAACGCTCCGCCTAAGACCCACCCTACCGGGCCAGTGACGCCAAAAACGCTAGTTATTACAGCTATCCCACCCAAGCCTGCATGGCCGCCATGCCGCCATCCTTGTATTGAATCACCGTGCTCGAGGGACTTTAACATCTCTTGATAGTGTTCAAGAAACCCGAGAGCGCCTAATGCACCCGTAACTAGAGTCCCAAACGGACTCACCTTGCCATTCCGCAGGTGGGTGATGGTCTCTTTTGCCAGCTCAGCTGCACCTTCCACGAACGGCATAATGCCTTCAGCCGCCAGCGGATTATTGCGCCAAAACTCGTACAGGTTTGCGCCCAGCCCAACTGGACCTGCGGACACAAACCGCCCGATATCCGGCGAGTACGTCCGCGACAGCGAAGTGCCTAAGCCCACCGGACCCCATATGAGGACATCGATGCCCCCAACCGGGGCAGCTTGCGTCTTGACGAAGTGAAGCCCCTGGCCAACGGCAATCGAGCCCTTCTCGCCAAGATACTGAAACATGTTCGGGACGGTTTCCGTCACTAGCTTCTTCAAACCGAAGGGATCGTGATCATAGTAATTAATTACCACACCTGCCGCATTTGTGACTTCAGTTGTGTTCCACGTGCCATCGAACGTGTAGTACTGCTTGATGTTCGTGGTCCCCCGACGACCCACCAGGCCATGACCCTGGTAATAGGACGCGGCCAGTGCCCCCTCCTGATACTCTGCTGCCACCTGTCCCGTGAGAGGATCGACCACTAGCTCAGTCTTGACACCATTGTGGATGATCCCAATGAGGTTTCCGAAGGCGTCATAGATGAAGCTCCATACGTCCGTCGGGGTGATGATGCCGACAAGCCGATTCTCGATGTCAAACACGTATGCAGCCGTTTGCCCGTTTGAAGTGCGGGAGATCATGTTGCCGTCGGCATCGTACTGGTAGCCGCCGTCGCCAACCGCGGTGTACTGATTCATCGGGTTGGTGGCATAAGCTGCAGAAGAACCGCAATTGTCGACGGAAGTCCGATTGCCAACCGCATCGTACTCGTAGGTTACCTCGCATTCATCGGGATCGACCACACGTGTGAGCTGCCCCAACAAGTCATACGAATACGAGAACGTACCGCCTGACGTGGTCGTGGAAGCAACACGACCGTTCTCGTCGTACGTATAGTCAAACCGAGAAAGAACGCCTCCGTCCGGCGTATGGTTGACTACAGTCACCAGGTGACCCATGGTGTCGTAGGCATAAGTCGTATAGACGCCGTTGCCAAGGGTCTTGAGACTCAGCCGCCCCGCGGCATCATACCCATACTCGACAATGAGAGCGTCATTCTCATCGCTCAGCCGAGCCAGCCGGCCGAGACCGTCATAGGCGTACCTCAGCTCACTGCCGTCCTGATCCGTACGCTTCGCGCGGCGGCCGGCGGTGTCATAGTCCAAGGCAAAGAACCGGTCGCCCGGGTACTCGATTCGCATGAGCGAGTTGGCTCCTGGCGTGTAGGTCAGTGTCGTAGTACCCTCGGGGCCGGTGACCGTGATCAAGCGGCTAGCGCTGTCGTAGGCGAACGTGTAGTCCATCACGCCCGGTGTCGTGGAGTAATCCTTACTGGTCACCTGGCCGGCGGCGTTGTACGTGCAGGTCACCGTCTGGCCGCGCCGGTTGGTCCAGGTTAGCACGTTGCCTTGGGCGTCGTATGTGAAGCGCTCGATGCTGTTGTCCTGGTAGGTGATGGACATCACGTTTCCGCTGGTGTCGTAGGCGTATCGAACGCCGTTGCCACGGGCATCGGTGAACGAGGCAAGGCGATTCAGGCCCGGTGTGTAGGCGAAGGCTGTCACGTTGTCGAGCGGATCCTGAACACCTAGCACGTTGCCGCGCTGGTCATAGCTGTAGTTGTACTGCTGGACTTGCTGCCCGAGCAGACGCCGCGGATTGCGGCGCTGGTCGTACTGCTGGGCCTGCGGGCCCAGCAGACCGATCAAGTTCCCGTTTTGGTCGTATCTCAGGGCGATGGCGTGGCCTTGGGCGTCCTGAGCCTTGACAAGCTGGCCCTTGCCTCCGAAGTACAGCGTGCTCTGCCGCGCGGCGGCATCCGTGACCGTCACCGTGCCCACGTTGTATGAATACGTGACGGGTTCGGCGTCGTTGTCCCGGTGCGTGCCAGTCAGCCGGCCGGCGGCGTCATACGTGAAGTAGTCATGCGTGCCGCCGGGATATGCGGTGGATAGGAGGGCGTGGAGCTGCGGCAGTGTGCCCCCCGTTTCATACGTGTAGCCGGTGACGCGGTTACCCGGCGCAGTCACGGAAACAAGGTGCTCGCCGTCGTAGGCGTACGTGGTGCTTCGCCCAGCCGGGTCGGTGAGCTGGACGATCCGGCCATCGCCGTTATGCGTCAGCGTAAGACTCTTGCCGCAGGAATGGGTGAGGCCGGTGAGCAGCGTCCCCGTGTAGATGCACGTGACTCTGTTGCTATTCGTGTCCTCGACGTAATCCAATCGGTCGTCCGGCCGGAACTGCCAGACCGTCCCGTCCTTCTCCGTCAGCCGGAAGCTGCCCGTTCGGGTCAACGTGCCGTACTCGCCCGGCGGGGCGCTGTACGTGCCGTTGCCGTTGTCGATGAACGTCCGATCCAGGCCGTTGGGGCCGTGGATCAGGACCGTCTGATTCGCGAGGGTCTGCGCCCACACGTCCCAGTTGTGGCTCCACCCCCGCCCCAGCGGCCCCAGCTTGTACCGCGAGTCGATGGTCTGGCCGTAAACACGTGTGAACACCAGCGGCATCCCCGGCGCGGGCGAATACGCGTCCACCGCGCCGGCCAGCGTCCGGTGGGGGCTCAACCCGGCCGCCTGAAGCACCTCAAACGCCAGCAGCGAGGGCACATCTCTGACTTCCTCGCCCAAGCCATAAAGGTAGCCGGCATCAGCGCCCAGCCGCGCAACGTACTGGCCCCAGGTGCCCCCAAGCTGAGCCGTGAGATTCGTGAACACCGCCTCCCACGCATCAGCGGCCATCGACTCCGGCCGCATGCCGTCCTTCATCGTGGCCCAGTCAATCGGCGTCTCGTCATCGGCCGTCAGAATGCCGAGAGAAAACTCCATCGTCGGTGACCAGTCCCAGGGTGGCTTCACGCCTCGATAGTAGATCGAAATGCGGCCGGTATCCCCGGGCTTCAACACGGCGGGATCTGGGTCAGATCCTAGCGCCAGGACCTGCACCGTGTCGCCCATAAAAGGGGACGCATGCCACGTCTGGAGCGATTCGACAGCTAACGTTCTGTCCGCGGTCAGCAGAGCGTTATGGGCTCCGTGGACTTTCAAAAGCGGTACCGGCATTGGCATTGTGCCTGTGTATCGGTACTCAACGTACAGTGTTGAGAACCCGCCCCTCGCGGTAAGCACAGAGGGCAGGATTAGTGCCGCCGTGATGTCTAGTGGCCCACCGGCCAAAACCGTGAAGGGGACCTCAGCGACCTGACCGTCCGGATTCGTGACCCGCATGGTCCATTCGCCAGCCTCTTGCAGGTAGACATTTAGTTGGGCCATCAGGGTACCGGCATCGATCCAGGTCGCGTGTACCGCCGGAACGTCCGGTCTGCCGTCCCGGTGAAGCACGACCGCTGCCAACGGGTCGAACGAAGACCCGTGGATAGTGTGTACTGCCGAACCATTATGGCCCCGATTTGCGTTGTCAGGCGTCACGCTCGTGACGGACACAGGCAAGTAACTCGCCGTGATCGTGAAGCCAGAGAATGTTGGATCCGATACCGTGGTCCCGTAAACGAGAACGTAGTACGTCCCCGACCGTGTTCCACGGACGCGCAATACCTGATTTGACTGAGCTTGGGCGGCGGCATAATACTCGAATTGGCTTCTAGTTGGGACAGTGTTGAAACTGGCATACAGCTCGTTCGCGCCAGCATCATCTGCGCTATTCAATGTAATTTCGAGATCTTTGCCCGCCGACACGGTTGCACGGTAGCAGCGGGCCTGACCAGACGCGGTGAAGCTACCCTGAACGGGACTCTCCAGGGGTAGGTCCCAGACCTCCATCAATGTAAACCCGGCATGGTAGGCATCCGCAGGATCTTCCCCGGAGACCCTGTTGCCGTTCTGATCGAGCTCCTCCCCAAACAGGTCCGCGATGTGGGGTCCGATCTGCTCGTCGTAGTCGCCAGGGATGGACTGAACGGGAATGCTAACACGCCAGACATTGCCGCCAATATGTCGGGTAGATGCTGCAGGCATGCGCGCACCATCTGGATCAATCAGCAAGGCGTCGTCCGGTGAGAACGTACTCTCATCAATCGGCTGGTCAAACGATACATCGACGTACTCGGTCCCATGGGCCAGCACCCCACTTGGGCGATGTGACAAAACATGGGGTGGATTGTGGTGAAACCAGATCGTGCCAACCTGCCCGATCTGAGCACCAGAGCCTCCGGCATCCACATGGAGCTTGCCCGAAAAAGCAGATTTGCTGCCGAAGTAGATGGCGATCCGTCCACCCCCGCCACCACCGCTAACGCTGTATTCGCTTGGGTTACCGCCGTTCGCGGAGAGTAAGCCACCCCCAGCCAAAGTACCCACCGTCAGGTAGATGCTCCCGCCGGATCCACCCCCACCAGCGCCGTAATACCCCCCTTCGCCCCCATTGGCCGTGATCGTGCCGTCTAGCGTCAGGGTCCCTCCTACGATCATCCGGACCAATCCACCGCCCGCACCACCGCTGCCAAACGCGTTGCTGCTCCCGCCGCCGCTGCCGTAGTCCACGGGTTCCGTAATCGAACCGTAGGCCGGGCCACCGGGGGCGCCGTAGGCGCCGAGGCAATCCCCTCCTTTTCCACCATAGCCACCGCCCCCCCCACCCCCTCCCCCATCAGCCCCAGCGCCAAGCCCACGCGCGGGCCGCCAACCCATCTGATTGGCGGAAACCAGAGCATCGCTGGCAACCGTGACATCACCGTCAGCAACAAGGCTCAGGTTCGCCTGAATCGACCCGCCGCTCTCTAAAACAGCATTCCCCCGAATGACGGCTTGGATGGTCTGCTCCACCGCGTGGGACAATTGACCTCCTGAGCTAATGTGCAGCTCTGCGGCATCCAGAGTGACCTGCGGATCCAGAATCCCCTTGCCCATCACCAGCACCTGCCCGTACACACCGTCTGCTGTCAGCGGCGTGACTGCTCCCGCTGTGCCGGCGTTGTCAATCAACAGGTCCCCGGTGGTCTGACCCGCCAACTTCACGTAGATCGTCCCTGCCCCACCCGCCTTGTGTCCCGAACCACCTGCTGCCGACTTGGTCCCCGAGAACGTGCTGGTGTCACAGTACACTGCGACCCGCCCGCCGCCACCACCGCCGCTCGGGCTGTACTTGTCTGCGTTGCCGCCGTTCGCAGAGAGCAAGCCAGCACCGTTCAGCGTGCCCACCACCAGGCAGATACTCCCACCTGAGCCACCCCCGCCAGAGCCGTAATACCCTCCGTCTCCCCCATTGACCGTGATCACACCGTCCACCGTTAAGGTGCCACTGACGGCCATTCTTACCAACCCACCACCAGCGCCACCGCTGCCAAACGCGTTGCTGCTTCCGCCGCCACTCCCGTAGTCCACGGGTTCCGTAATCGAACCGTAGGCCGCGCCGCCGAGCGCTTCCATGTACTCTCCCCCTTTCCCTCCGTAGCCACCACCGGCGCCGCGTCCCGACCCGTCTCCCCCGGCACCAGGACCCCGGGCCGCACCTCCGCCCATCTGGTTCGCAGATACCGAAGCACCGTTGGTGATGGTAACATCGCCGCCAGCAGTAAGGCTCAGGTTCGCCCGAATCGACCCGCCGCCCTCTAAAACAGCATTCCCGCGAATGACGGCTTGGATGGTCTGATCTGCCGCGTGCGACAACTGACCTTCTGAAGCAATGTGCAATTCCATCGCATCCAGAAGAACATGCGGATCGAGGTCCGCCTTACCTCTTATCACCACTTGCCTGTAAGCTCCATCCGCCGTCAACGGTGTGACTTCTCCGGCCTTCCCATCGTTGTCAATCAGCAGATCCCCCGCCGCTTCACCCGCCAACTTTACGTAGATCGTCCCTGCGCCACCCGGGTTGAGAGCGGGAGCACTCCCGCCTGCTGCCAACTTTGAACCGGAAAAACTGTCGCTGTCGCAATAGATCGTGATCCTCCCACCGCCGCCACCACCACCGCGATATTGCGAACTACCACCACTCGCGGAGAGCGAGCCAGCACCGGCCAAAGTACCCACCGTCAGGTAGATGCTCCCGCCGGATCCACCCCCACCAGCGCCGTAATACCCCCCTTCGCCCCCATTGGCCGTGATCGTGCCGTCTAGCGTCAGGGTCCCTCCTACGATCATCCGGACCAATCCACCGCCCGCACCACCGCTGCCAAACGCGTTGCTGCTCCCGCCGCCGCTGCCGTAGTCCACGGGTTCCGTAATCGAACCGTAGGCTAGGCCGCCAAGATCATCGAAGAAGTGTCCTCCTCTTCCTCCATAACCGCCACCACCTCCAGCCGCTGTCCCGTCCGACCCAGCACCCGGACCACTAGCTGGGCCCCAGCCCATCTCGTTTGCAGAAACCAAAGTGCCACTGCCGATGATTACATCGCCCTGCGCAGTGAGGCTCACGTTGCCTTGAATCGACGCGCCTTCTTGAACGCTTAACTCCATCGTGTTTAGAGGAACCTGCGGACTCAAAACCCCCTTGCCTGTCAGCAGCAGTTGCCTATAGATGCCTGCCTCTGTCAGTGGTGTGAGAGCGCCGGCTTTGCCAGCATTATCGATCAGCAGATCTCCAGTAGCTTCACTGCCTAGCTTGACGTAAATCGTCCCCGCGCCACCTGGGATGCCGGTTCCTGCGGTAGCATTGCCACCTACTGCCGACTTTATTCCCGAGAACGTGTCGCTATCGCAGTAAATCGCGATCCGCCCGCCGCCGCCACCGCCACCGGCAGCGCTCCCCGCGTTTCCCCCGTCTACCGCGATCACTCCCGTACCCGACAATACGCCCGCCGTCAGATAAATGCTCCCACCCGCTCCACCACCGCAGTATGTGGAGGTGCTCGATGCCGACGTCCCTTGCGCACTCAGACTTCCATCTACGGTAAGCACGCCCGCCACTGTCAACCGAATAGCCCCGCCTCCCCAGCAACCGCTTTGGCAGTAACCACCAGTCCCACCCCCGCTGCCGAACTCGATGGGCACCGTTACCGAATCATGGGCCAGACCCCCAGTGACACCTCCACTCCCACCGCCGACACCACCGTGTCCACCACCGCCCGTGCAGGTGTTGGAAGTGTTCCCGCCTCTTCCAGGCCCCGATGACGGACCATAGCCCTTTCCTTCCACCGTGATTACGCAGCCATTGCCCACCGTCATATCACCAGTCACATCCATGGTGAGGTTGGCTTGAATCGACCCGCCCCCCTCCAGAACGGCATTCCCTCGAATGACCGCTTGAATGGTCTGCTCCGCCGCGTGCGACAACTGGGCTTCCGAACCAACATGTAGTTCCACCGTGTCCAAAAGGACCTGAGGATCCAGGTT
The DNA here is from genome assembly GCA_022711465.1 of Planctomycetota bacterium. Lineage (GTDB taxonomy): Bacteria > Planctomycetota > Phycisphaerae > UBA1845 > PWPN01 > JAGNEZ01. Next base: position 37,253 of record JAKLEZ010000041.1, read on the forward strand.
CCCCTGCCCGATTATTACCACGCGGTTGTACGGACCCTCCTCGTTCAGCGGCGTCACCGCTCCTGCCTTGCCACCATTGTCAACGAACAGGTCCCCCGCGGCTTCACTGGTCAGCTTCACGTAAACCGTGCCCGCTCCACCCGATCCGGGCAGGTTGTACCCGCCGGGACTGCTTCCCCCGGCCGCCGACTTCACCCCCGAGAACGTCTCGCTGTCACAATAGATCGCGATCCGCCCGCCGCCGCCACCGCCACCGGCAGCGCTCCCCGCGTTTCCCCCGTCTACCGCGATCACTCCCGTACCCGACAATACGCCCGCCGTCAGATAAATGCTCCCACCCGCTCCACCACCGCAGTATGTGGAGGTCACTAATGCCGACATCCCCCGGGCAGTCAGACTCCCGTCCAACGTGAAAGTCCCTGCTACCGTTAGTCGAATTGCCCCGCCACCCGAACAACCATTCTGGCAGTAGGCGCTGGAGCCACCACCGCTGCCAAACTCCACCGGTGCTAGTACCGAGTCGTACGCCAGACCACCAGAAACAGAAATCGAGCCGCTTCCCATTCCGCCATGCCCTCCACCACCCGTCCACAGAACAGGATAAGTGGTACCGTCCCCACCTTTCCCAGGCCCCGATGACGGACCATACCCCTTACCGTCCACATCGATCCGGCTGGCCACAAGGTCGCCCTCGGCACCCTGAACGAGCACATCGCCCGCGATGGTCAACGCGAGGCCGTTCACGCCGGCGTCGCTGAACGCCGGCGAATGTGTGACCACGCCGGGCTGGTTGGCAGCGTTCCGCTGGACGATCAACGAGTTGAAGACGTGAGCCCCGTTGATGGTCAGCGCGCAGCCCTCAACGATGATGTCTTGGTCGTCGTAGGTCGCGTCGTTGGCCGCGATCAGCGTGTCGGTCGTGAACGTCACCGCCCCGGCCGTGCCGGCCAGCATCAGCACGCAGCCGGCGGCGAAGACGATTCTCATCGGCGCGCCAGAGCAAGCCGATCGTGTCGCACCAACCCGAACGGGTACAAGAACATCGATGGTTGTCGACGGAATCGTAGCGGACGGGTGAGACATGACGTGACCTCCATCCAAGCACGCTCGCACGAGTGAGTGGATAGTGCGAGCTCTCCGGACCTCGGCATGAACATCGCAGGCGGC
>JAKLEZ010000042.1 GCA_022711465.1 Planctomycetota bacterium
ACGCGAGCGAACTGCGCGCCAATCCCAGGCAGTGGATGCCCTGGAACTACCGGGAAAGCCTCACGCCCACCCACTCCAGCTGACCACGCCAAAAAAATCACGCTATGCAGGCTTGCCGAAAAGACACCACGATGCCCACGTCACTGATGCCGCAAGGCGTTGAGCACACGATACCTCCTGTGCCGCGTGATCGCAGGACCCACCATGCCCACGTCACTGATGCCGCAAGGCGTTGAGCACAGCTGCAGGTAGTCCACCGCGACCAGCCCCACGCCGATGCCCACGTCACTGATGCCGCAAGGCGTTGAGCACAGTATCTATCGGATCACCCCAAGGCCACGCTCACGAATGCCCACGTCACTGATGCCACAAGGCGTTGAGCACCGTCCGAGCAGCGATCGCTCTGAGCAGCTCGGAGAATGCCCACGTCACTGATGCCGCAAGGCGTTGAGCACGACGGCTGGTCTGCGCTGGTCAATCGTGAGGAGCATGCCCACGTCACTGATGCCGCAAGGCGTTGAGCACTCTCCCAATTAGTGTCTCCCGCCGTGGCGGGGTGAAGATGCCCACGTCACTGATGCCGCAAGGCGTTGAGCACAGCCTGCGCCATGTCGCATCGGGACCCGGAACGTTATGCCCACGTCACTGATGCCGCAAGGCGTTGAGCACTATATCGATTACTCTTCCGGCCGATCGTACATCGTATGCCCACGTCACTGATGCCGCAAGGCGTTGAGCACTCGCAGAAGTCGTGGTACTCCTGGTCGGTCAGCCATATGCCCACGTCACTGATGCCGCAAGGCGTTGAGCACTGGGAAGCATGCGTTGGATTCTGGGAAGGGCATGTATGCCCACGTCACTGATGCCGCAAGGCGTTGAGCACAACTTTGACTGCTACATCACCCACGACGACCTCGAATACGGCTCTCCACGCTCACCGCACACGCCTACCACTGGGGCCAAGTTGGCAGCCGGTATCGGAGCCTAGCCCGGCTCTGCGCCGTCGGAGAGAGTGTTGCCAGATCGGCCTTCCGCGACGGATGACTGAGGATTACGGCTTCTTCCGAGTGGGGTCCGTCTCAAGGAAACCCGTGTAAAGTAAATCGCGTATCGCTCCGGTCGGAATCAGCGTACCCGTTCGTGGCCAGACGTATTTCTTGAACGCCAAGCGCACCCGCTCATGGATTGGCCAATACTCGTCAGTCATGCGTTTGACTTGGGCCAGCAACCGAGGATTGGGGCTCGGCAGGAAACAGAGGTAGGCCAGGTCGATCTTCTCAAGCTTCCCGCCATCGGCGAGACGGTACTCTCTGCATTTGCCTCTCCGTCGCCGTCTTCCCAACGCCTCCCATACGTAAACTGATTGGCCGAGTAGTTCAGACGCTATACAGGTGTAACTGGTCTTCATGGCCGTCCCTCGGACGGATCAGCCACAGCGTCCCTGGACTCGGCCAGGAGCGCATCTAACCAGGTTGTCTTTGCTCTCGCAGCATCGTCCGGCGTATACTCCCAATCGTCGGAATCCGAGTCGTTACCTGCAGCTGGGGTCTGGTTCACACATGTCCCGCTCCTGAGCTCCAGCAAGTGTTTAAGAGCTGCGTCCTCTTCCTCCCGGATTTGTTGCTTGCGGGCTTCACAAAGGTCACGCGACTCCTTGGCAGCCGTCTCACTTTCGGCCAGGAGGGGCTGCAAGTGTTCGGACAAACGCTGGGCCACCCGAGCCATAGCGAGCGTGTCGTCGTGGATGCAGCGCAACGGACCAGCCCTGTCGAAGGGTGCGTCCTCAAGCATGCCGTTCCTGGGAAGTTCAGCCACTTCCTCTAGCGTCCGAAGCGCTGTGCGGAGGCGTCTTTGCATTTTGTGGGCCGCCGTCTTTCGGGCGGCGGGAGGCCTCACCTGACGAAGCTTACAGCTGCGTTGTCGAAGACTCTCTGCTATCAACTCTTGGTTGCTCTTGAACTCAATCGAGTCGGCAGCGTCCCGCAACAGCCTCCTGGACGGAGCAAAGTCGCTGTCTTCCTCACCCTGACTTCTCCCGGTCTCATTCTGTTGCCCGGCGTACTGGTCGCCCCAGGGTAGTTCAGCGGCAGCACTGCTTCGAGCGGTCGCCGCTTGCGTCCGGATCCCTGCCTCCTGAGTCATCGCGGAGTCCACGGAGCCGCCCTCGGGATGTCCCAATGTCCCGTCGGCTACATCCGGCGGAGGACTAGTGGCCGGGACATTGGGACAGGTCACTAGCGTCTTGGACTTCGCCGCCGCCTCCACCAACTGTGCGGCGGTCGCTCTCTTCCGGGTCCAATCTCGTTTGGCTGCCTCGTAGTTCTTGCCGGTGACGGTCTGATACTGCTTAATCCACTGCCTCTGGGGAAAATGCTCCATGATGCTCATAATCGCGACGACTTCGTCTGAAACGCCGCACTCCGCAAGCAGTTCCTCAACTGGGTCGAGTTCGCTCCGCTTCCAGTCCTGATACTTGACCAAGGTGCGGAGTGAGGGGACGACCGGCAAAGTGGCAATCAGGTCCACGTCGGCCTGGTTCTCGGCGAAAGACCTCATCCGGCCAATGACTTCCGCCTTGGTGGGGCTAAACTCAATGGTATCGAAGCGATCAAGGATCGCCTCAATGTCCGGGTTACACGTCGGGAGCGCATTGAGCACAACCAGGATCCTCGAGGTGCAAACGAACTCCTTTTGGGCATCTTCCAGGGCCGTCGTATTCCAGCGGATAGTGCGCTCGCGAGTTGTCTCCGCCAGCTGTTTCATGATATCTACGGCCTCGGGATCAACCATGAGGCGTTTTACGTCGTCAAACACAATCGGCCAATCCGGGTACTCCTGCACCTGTAAGAACATATCGAAGCCTGAGACTCGCCCTCGAAACTGATGGTACGGCCCTCCCTCCAATGCCTGTTCGTATTCATGGGTCTTCCCAAGTCCTCCTTTACCAACCACGCAAAGGCGTGGAACGGATCCTGTGGCCCACGATCGGTAGTGTCGCCGAAGGCGTTCATACGTAGCGATCTTACGCATCTTAGTATTCTCCTAATTGCACTACTCCCCTGGGTCCCGAGGGAAACTCGCACACTGCGAGGTCCGCTGTCACTGCCAAAAAAACTCCAGAAAGAGCTCTTACACCCAAATCTCTAATTAATCGTGTCGCGTGTCAAATGATGTTCATTCTGCTTGTGGGCTTGGCCGATTTGTCGCCACCTACTGGAATGAACAAGAATGCACGGACACTACGCAGGTGTGGTCTAAACTACACCAGGGACTCCCCCAAGAGGTGATGACCATTGTTCATTGAGGTGCGGGCCGACTGTCTCCCGGGGAAATGGTGAGATGCCGGGAGGGTGAGGATATGAACAGCTTCACGCGGATTGGGCGGAATCATCGCGGGCCACCAGGGCCAAGGCGAGAGCTCGGTTGGCGAAATGAACATAACGTGGCTCGATCTCGGCTCCCACGTAGGGATACCCACCACGCACCGCCGCCACACCGGCCATCCCGCTGCCAGCGAAGGCGTCGAACACCAGGCCCGCCGGTGTCCCCACACGGAGCAGGTCCTCGAAGAGCTCGACTGGCTTCTGGTACGGGTGTTTAGTCGCCCCGATTGTTGCCTGATACGCCGGGCTGGCCGACCGCCGAGGGCGGCCCACCGAGGTCATGTACGTGACGGGGGCGAAGTCGAATCCCTCGGGGACGAACGGGTGAATGGGAAGGTGCTTGATTCCAAGAAAGCTACTCTTGCTGCGATAGCCCGCGAGGGGGTGGACGGCGATATACTCCGAGCAGTATCGCAGGCCGAGTTCACGGGCGGTCCGCTGCACATCCCAGGGTAGCCCGATCTCGCCACCCTCAAATGCGGTGGTCTTGCTGAAAATCCACACGATGCACTGCGGGCTCATTCGCGGCCTGGCCGCTCTCAGGAACCGACAGAGATGGCCCACCGGATCGGCGGGCCGATGAACCGAAACGCTTCGAGCCACATCCTGCCACTCCCCACATGTCTGCCACTGCCAGTCCAGAAACAGATGGTGGATCGAGGCAGGCTTCAAACGTGCGACTACCGTGAGCGCATCCCCCTGTATGACCTGAGGGTCTCCAGCCCGCAGGCGGACCTTTCGCCTGGTCCGGTTAGCCTCGACCTCTAGCTGCCGAGCCCGGGCGGTTGTCTGCTTGACGGTGAGGAGTCGGCGTTCGGCCTCGTCAAGTAGCCGGTGCTTCACTATCGCAGGCACTCTGGCCGCAGCGGCCACTCGCAGGTGGCCTGGTCCGACATGGGAATTGTGGAAATCGTTTCCAGACTTGGCCGCCCCCCGTCGCGGTTGATGGCTCCAGGACTGGTACATCAGGAAGATGTCGCGGTAGTACCGGATCGTCCGGCCTGTGACCCGCAGGCCAGTTACCTGTCGCAAGGCCTCAGCGAACCGGTCGGCGTTGCGGCCTCTCGAGTACCTCTCCAGCCAGTCAGCCGCGATCTTGCCCACCTCCAGTACCGCCCGCCGCTCCTGCTGGTACCAGCGGGCAAACCGCGTAGCCTGTGCTCGAAAACCTCGATCCGCTGTGAGGCACTCGACCTCGCCCATTTCACCGCACTCCCGTCGACGGATAGCTCTCTTCGGCTTCACCACCTCCGGACAAGGTCGCCGGGCACAATCCGGCGAGACCATCAAAATAGCACGTGGCGACGAAAAGGCTAACCAGGATTCTCAAGGAGGTTCTATAGCTTGAAGCTGGCGAAGGGGTTACCGTTGATTACATGGTGGCCATCAGCAAGGCGATGATCGCCACCCCCGCCGGTAGTCGTGGTAGTGGAGGAGCTTCATGGTGAGCCAGACGGCGAGTCACTGGCCCAGGTTCTTGCTCACCGTCGCGGTCACCGCAACATCATGAGGCCAGCACGGCTGACGGAGAGTCTCATCCCTGGATGGACAGACGCGCATTTCGAAAGGGAAGGCAAGTGGCCGAGTCAGCGTTCAGGCTCGATTCTCGGCGTTCCGGGCGAGAACGGGAAGAACATCCATACCTCACTGGGCACGGACAGCGGGGCCTGCCTGGGAGCGACACCATCGCTCAGCGATCTGGCCGACTGAAGATCGGCATACCCGTGGTGCCGGCGCCAGGCTGGAGTCCCAGCCGGAGTTCAGGGTGTTGGCCCTGACCTCCAGCCTCGTTTCATCTCGGTCGACACAAGCCGTTAGGGAGACCGAGGCATCTCATGGTAGGAGAGGGCCGTGATTCGCGTAGCAAACATAACCCTAACCTATACTGACTAAACTCCTGACTATATCATTTGTTAACTAAATAAGTCGTTTATTTTCAATGCTTTATAATCGTGTTTTTACAGTTTCCTGGTTTACAGCCCGTCCCCTTTGGCCGCTCGGGCACACGCCCTGACCGACTACTGAATTTAACGCCCGTCGGAACGGCGGTCAAGAAGGCCGGGCCGTCGTTTTCGGCGTGGCGGCCCCTTGGCCCAATCGACTCTCAGGCATGGCTTCTGACCGGCCGCCTCAGTGCGGAATGAAGCTCGTTTTCGCATCGATTCGGGCGACGGTCTCGGCGATCAAGCGGGCGGCCAAGTCCAGGTCGGCCAGGCTGCAGACCTCCACCGGGGTGTGCATGTACCGGTTGGGGATCCCGATCAGGCCGGTGGCTACGCTGCTGCGGCTGATCTGGATGGCGTTGGCGTCGGTGCCGGTCGCTCCGGGAGCGGCACTGAGCTGGTAGGGAATCCGCTTTTTCTCGGCGGTCTCGATCAGCAGGTCGCACAGCACCGGGTTGATATTCGCTCCGCGCTCGATCACCGGTCCCTTGCCCAGGGCTCTTTCGCCGTGGGCCTTCTTGTCAGCCCCTGGGTTGTCCGTGGCGTGGCAGACGTCGACGGCGATGCCGAGCAGGGGGTCGATGCCGTAGCAGCTGGTGCGAGCCCCGCGGAGGCCGATCTCCTCTTGCACCGTCGCCACGGAGAACAAGGCGACGGACGGCTTGCGCGACGACAGGAGCCGCAGGGCCTCGAGGACGACGTAGGCGCCGACCTTGTCGTCCATGCCGGGCGAAGAGACGCAGTCGTTGCCAAGCTGCTGGATGCCGAGCTTGTAGGTCACGGGGTCGGACACGGAGACGATCTTGGCGGCCTCTTTTTTGTCCTTGGCCCCGATGTCGATCCACAGGTCGGTGATCTCGACCTTGCCCTGATTGCGTTCCTCCTGTTTCATGAGGTGAATGGGCTTGCGGCCGATGACGCCCTCGACCGGTCCCTTGCGGCCGAGGACGGTGACCCGCGAGCCGGGCAGAACGGTGGCGTCGATTCCGCCGACGGTGACGAAGGTGAGGAAGCCCTCGTCGGTGATGTACTGAACCATCAGGCCGATCTGGTCATAGTGTCCGGCGAGCATGACCCGCGGCTTGCCCTTGGGGTTCAGGGCGACGATGGTGTTGCCATGGATATCGGTGGTGATCTCGTCGGCGAAGGGCTTCATTCGCCTGGAGACAATCCGGGCGACCGACTGCTCGAAGCCTGAGATTGACGGGGTTTCGAGCATACTCTTGAGAAAGTCAAAGGGTTCCTTTTGCATCTTCAGTCCTTTCGCTGGCAGCCGGAGCGGCCGCCTTCGCGGCCGGCCCCCTGGCTTGTCCTCGGGGCACCGCCGGCCCCGGCCTACTTGCCGAGCCGGACCGACTTGTTATCCGATTCGTCCTTGCCGACCATGGAGTAACCCTTCTCCTGGCGCTGATGGTTGATCTTGAGTTTCTGCCGGTAAAGATCCATGACCCCTTCCGCATCCAGGCCGACACACTGGGCGAGGCTGATCCAGAAGAAGAGCATGTCGATGACCTCTACCCGGGCGTTCTGGAGGTCATGGAGGAGGAACCGCTTTCCCTGCTTGGCCTCGGCGCACCAGTGTTTCCAGAAGGTGCAGTCGCGCAGCTCCTCGAGCTCGTTGCTCATGGCGGCCAGGTAGTTGTTGAGCCACTGGCCGGCCTTCTGGGGATCGAAGTTCGCGCGCAGCTCGTCGGGGTCGAACCCCACGCGTTTGTTCAGCTCGGCCTGATGCCGAAAGAGTTCCTGCAACATGGTTTGACTCCCTGGGTCGCTGGGGGCGGACCTTGGGGGCCCGCCCCGCCTTGCCCGGGGATGTTATGGCAAGGTGAGCAAGACCTCAACGGGCTGGCGAAGGGCGATCAGGATTCGGCACCGTGGGCAGCGAGGGCATCCCACGAATCCTGTGACGACAGGACATCCAAGAGCGATGCGATCCGATCGAGCTGGACTCCGAGGATTGCGCACCAACTCACCTTGCTCGGGACGGGTTGTGCATCAACGCACGGCTCGACCACGGGTGGGTCGCAACGGCGGCCTGATGCCCATCTCATCTCGAACAGGGATCTAGGACACTCGAGTTCGAGGCTTGAGGTCGAGTGGAGGACGCCGATGCGCTGACGGCGAGACGCATGAGCGTTCCTATCGGACGTAAGGGATGGAAAAGCGGTGAAAAGGGGAAAAAATGTCCTGCCCGGACGTTGCCTTTTGCCGATAACTCGGTTACATAGTTGTGTTATTGGCCCCACCATGTGCCATGGCGCGGCGGATGGCGGGGTCAAGGAATCGGTGCGGGGCCATGAACCACCCACAGCGGATGACTCGGACGTTGGCCTGCCTCGTGGCGTCGATGACCATTGGGGCGCTTTGTCTTCAGATGATGAAGCCGCATCATCCAGCCCCCCCCACGGCGATGGATCGGCTGATGGCCGTCGACAAGGCCTGGGAGTCGATCCAGGTTGACGCCGAGCCCCTGGACAAGACGGTCAATCCCGACCAGTCGCATTTCCTGGTCTACGGCAACGGGGACTGGGAACAGACCGCGAGCTGGGATGCCCGGCGTCCGGTCGGCCCTCGCCCGGTGGTCAGAATCAGCCTGCTGGCCCCGGCCGGGTCTCGGAAGATCACCCACGCCCAGGACGCCACCACGCGCAAGCTGGTCCACCAACTGCAGAAGGCTTGCCGCATCGCGGACGAGCGGATCAAGTGGGACAGTACACTGAATCTGCCGCGTCCGCCCGCCGCCAGTTAACCGTGCCCTTCGGTACCGGCCTCAGACCAGGGACCATGTCTCCTTTGGTCCTGCGAGCACCCACGTTTCGCGGGGCTCAGCATGCTGCTGCAGACGGCGATTCGGGCCTGATTGCTGGGGTCGGCAGTCTTTTTGGCCGATCACATGCCGGACGACCTGGACGACCGTTTCAGCACAGGTTGACGACGGAGTTGGACAGGTCTTAAAATGAAATGTGCCGTCCATCCGGGGCCCAAGGAGGACCACGAAACGGCTGCCTGGGGCTCCCCACCTCCGGCAAAGACGCGGGAGTTGTTCGGTGACTTTCAGGGTACCGGGATATTCCGTTTACGAGCGCCTCGGCACCGGTGCACGATCGACGATCTGGCTTGTCGCTGATCAGCGAACGGGTGAGCAGTTTGCGCTCAAGCGGGTCACCCGCAAGGACAGCCAGGAAGACCGGTATATCGAACAGGCGATCAACGACTACGAGGTGTCCCGCCAGGTCAACCACCCTGTGCTCCGGCGGAGCTTCGAGCTGCGGCGCGTGCGACGGTTTCTGCAACTCCGCGAGCTGCACATCATCATGGAGCTCGTCGAGGGGCAGACGCTGGAGGACATCGGGCCGATGAAGGCCCACCGCATGCTCAGCATTTTCATGCGCGTGGCTGAGGGACTTGACGCCCTGCACCAGATGAATTACGTCCACACGGACATCAAGCCGAACAACATCATGGTCACCGACACAGGCGAGGTCAAAGTCATCGACTTCGGGCAGAGCTGCCCGATCGGGCATGTCAAGAACCGAATCCAGGGGACGCCGGACTACATTGCGCCGGAGCAGGTTGAGAAAGGCGTGCCCCTGACTCAGAAGACGGATGTCTTCAATCTGGGCGCGACCATGTACTGGGCGATCACTGGCCGGTCTTTTCCCACGGTGATGCCCAGCAGCAAGCGCCGGGGCGGAATCGAGTTGAAGACCTCGCGTGAGGTTGTCCTGCCCGAGGATTTGAACCGCAACGTGCCGACGGCGCTCAGCCGGCTGGTCATGGACTGTTGCGAGGCCAATCCCAAGGACCGGCCCTCGGATATGCAGGAGATCATCCGACGTCTCGGCGTGGCCCAGCACATTATGGACAAGAACGGGCTGACGTTGACAGGCGCAAGTATCGGCCTGATAAATACTTAGGGCACATCGCGCATTCTGGTCACCTGATGGAGCCGTCTTGCGGGGCTATGGCATGACCGTGATTGAATCGGCGATCGACACGCTCAGGCAAGCTGCCGAACTCAACCATCTCGATCCTTACCGTGAAGGGTCGATGCTGAGCTTCTCCGACTACGGCCAAGTGGTGATGACCGGCGACCTGCATGGCCACCGCAAGAACTTCGAGAAACTCGTGCGGTATTGTCAGCTGGAGACAACGCCGGTGCGGCACGTTCTGCTTCACGAGATGATCCACGCGGAACCGGAGTCTTTTGGTGCGGCCGATCGGTCGGTCGAGCTGTTGCTCGACGCGGCGAAGTGGAAGACGTTTTTTCCCGATCAGGTTCATTTCCTGCAGAGCAACCACGAACTGGCCCAGTTTCAGCGGCACCAGATCACCAAGGGCGGCCGGAGCGTCACCTACGACTTCGAGCGCGGTGTGGCCGAGGTGCTGGGCAGCAGCGACATTGACGAGGCCATGCGAGCCATCGACGAGTTCATTGCTTCGTTCCCGCTGGCGGCCAGGACGCCCAACCGCCTGTTCTTTGCCCACTCGCTTCCGGATGCCAATGCCGTCGATGAGTTCGAATGCAATTGCGTGCGTAAGCCGCTTGCCGAGCAGGATCTATCCGAAGGCGGATCGGTTTACCAGCTGGTCTGGGGCCGTCGGCACACGCCCGCCCTGCTCGATCGCCTGTCCAAGGCCTATGAAGCCGACATTTTCGTCGTCGGGCACCAGCCCCAGGAATCCGGTTTTGCCGTGCTGTTCGACCGCCTGATCATTCTGGCCAGCGACCACAACCACGGCGTGTTCCTGCCGGTGGACTGCCGCAAGAAGTACACGATCGGTCAGCTTATTGAGCGAATCCGGCCGTTTGTAGCCGTGATGTGAGGTATCCATGGCCACTCCAGCCGCCGACGAGCAAGCCCGCAAGGGGGTATTTGAGGCGCGGGTTTTGTCGAGCTGCCCGATTTGTCGGGAGCACTTCCGCTTGAGGCTGGGAGTCGACGACTTCCCCCAGGCGGAGCCGGGCCAGTTCGTGCAGATCCTGTGCTCGGCGCCGGACGGGGGGGGCTGTTCGGGCGGTCCGTTGCTTCGCCGCCCGTTCAGCATCGGCGGGATGAGACGGAACGGCCGGCAGATCGAGTTGGAGATCGTCTACCGGGTGGTGGGTGCTGGGACACGATGGCTATCGAACCTCTCGGAGGGCAATCGCGTGAGCGTACTCGGTCCGCAAGGCCGTCCGTTCATGCTGGATTCGGATCGTCCTCTCGCCCTGCTGGTGGGTGGTGGCGTGGGACTGCCCCCGATTGTCTGGCTGGCTGAGTCGGTCGCCCGAACGGGGGGGCAGGCGGTCGCGTTCTGCGGAGCCCGATCGGCGGACTTGCTACCGCTGGCCGTCCACCCCAGCGTGGTGGCTGCCGATGGTGAGCCGAGCCTCAGCATCGAGGAGTTTGCCCGGCACGGGATCGCCGCCTGCCTGACCACGGACGACGGGACGCTTGGCCTGGGGGGCCGGATCCCCGAGGCGTTGGAGCGATACCTCGATTCCCACAGGGGCGCGGCCAGCCGGGCAGCCGCCTACACCTGCGGCCCGGAGCCCATGATTCGCGCGGTCGCGCGGGCCTGCGAGTCACGGGGCATTCCCTGCCAGGTCTGTCTTGAGCGGCTCATGGCCTGCGGCATGGGGACCTGCCAGTCGTGCGTCATTCGCACGCACGATGCGGATGACCCGGAAGGCTGGGTGTACCGGCTGTGCTGCACCGACGGCCCGGTTTTCGACAGCCGGCAGGTCGTCTGGGCATCGGCTTGACCGCCGGATGCTCCTTTGAATAGACTCCCACAATGGATTCAACACAAAGCCCTGCTCCGGTACCGTGCGCGCGTCAGGGAAATGGCGTTTCCTCGAGGCTGCTGCTGCCGTTCATCATGGTGGCGAGCCTGTTCTTCATCTGGGGTTTCTGCCATGCCATGCTGGACGTGCTCAACAAGCACTTCCAGAACATCCTGCATGTCAGCAAGACGCAGTCGGGCTTTATTCAGACGTCGGTGTTCGGGGCGTATTTCCTCATCGCGTTGCCGGCCGCCCTACTCATTCGCCGGATCGGCTACCAGCGGGGGATTCTGCTCGGACTGGTGATCGTCGCGATCGGAGCGTTCCTGTTCATACCGGCTGGGCTAATCTTCAAGGCGTTCTGGGCCTTTCTCCTGGCTTTGTTCGTTCTTTCCAGCGGCCTGGCTTGCATTGAGACGGCGGCCAATCCATACGTCACCGTGTTGGGTCCCAAGGATGGCGCCGCGGGCCGCTTGTCCGTCGCTCAGGCCTTCAATTCCGTGGCGTATATCATTGCCCCCACGGTGGGTGGAGCGCTCATTTTCGGCCAGGGGCAGGTTGCAGGAGCGCCAGCCAATTTCAATTCGCTGGTTGCCCCTTACGTGGTCCTCGGCGGTGTCGTGCTGGCGGTGTTCGGGGTCTTCTCGTTCATCAAGCTGCCGGCCATCAATGAACAGGACGGCGGTGAGTTCGGGGCGGACGATCCCTCTACGCACAAGGCCCCGCTCTACCGTCAACCGCACTTCACTTTTGGCATCGTGACGCAGTTCCTCTACATCGCGGCCCAGGTAGGCGTGAACGCCTTCGCCGTCAACTACATTCTCGAGAATGCGATCAGCAAGAATACCTCGGGGGCCATGGTGCGTGACCCCCTGTTCAGCTGGTATGGGCAACTCACCCATGCTGCCACGCCTGAGGCCACCGCCGCGTATGTGGTCACGATCGCGATGGTCCTCTATGCGATCGGGCGATTCTCGGGTGCGGCCATCGCCAGGCTCATCAAGCCCAACGTCATGCTTGCTCTCTACGGAATCGCCAACACGATCATCATCCTGATCGTCATGATGGACATCAAGCATCTGTCCTGGCGGATACTCCCCTTCTGCTGGCTATTCATGTCGATCATGTTCCCGTTCATATTCGCGATGAGTTTGCGGAACCTGGGGGAAAAGACGAAGCTCGCCGCGTCGTTCCAGATCATGTCCATCGTAGGCGGAGCCATCGCCCCGCCGCTCATGGGCTGGCTAGCCGACACCTTCAACAGCATGGCGATCTGTTTCATCCTGCCGCTGATCGGCTTCATCGCCACGATCATCTACGGCTTCGTGTATCCGAGTCTGTTGGCCAAGTCTGCATCGCAGGGCTCGGCCGGCTTCCCGGTCGTCGCGTCGTAACAGACCGCCCCCCCCGGGGCCGCACACCCGGTCCAGGGCCCGCGGCGGCGAATCTCATCGCGGCGAACATCCGATGCCCGCGACGATGGCCATGATGCCGCAGCGGCGATCTTATCGGTACCGGGCGGGCTCTTCTGCGACGGTTTCTCACGCACACGCTCAAACAAACCGATGCCAGATACGCTGCCTTCATGCAGGGACACCGAGGCAGCGTAGCGCGATCGTACCGGCCCGGAGTCTCGTGCTGGCGACGAGGATGTCGCCGGACCGACCGAGCGAGTGTATCGTCGATGGCAGACCTCTTTGATCACCAAGCCGGGTCGAGGACCTACGGTTTGCCCCCTACGAGCGCTGAGGGGATCCCGACGTTCTCTTCGCCGTTCGCGGCTTCCTCCCGCGTGCTCCGTGGCGTCGCGCTGGCGTGTGGTGTCGGCGTACTCGCCCTCGGCGTGGCGGTCTTGCTGGGATGGATCACGGGCACGCGGTTCTTTGGCCAACTGCAGACGGATCATGTGCCCATGGCTCCCAGCACGGCCTGCCTGCTGGTGCTGCTGAGCGGGGCCCTCATTCTGCGCCACTGGCGGCCACTCGACGTCTCGGCCCACCGGCTTGGCGTCCTGGCCACCGCGGTTGGCGGCATGACCGGCATACTGGTGCTGGCATTCCCAAGCCTTCACCTCGGGCTGCCCGCGGAACAATGGCTCGCTCCTCCGTCGACGATACTCGATCACATCCCCATCGGGCGCATGGCGCCGCTGACGGCCTACGCGTTTCTCGCTGCGTCGCTGGCACTGCTGTTCACGCTGCGACCGTTCGCGGGTCGCTGGTACTGCCAGCAGACCGCCGCCGTCCTTGCCCCGACTCTGATGCTGATCAGCGTCGTCATCGTACTGGGTTATGCGACGGACACGCCGTTGCTCTATGGCACCCGGACTGTACCGATGGCGCTGAGCACGGCGGTTGCGTTCGGTGGCCTCGGTCTCAGCCTCCTGGTTGCCGCGCACGGTGACATGCTCCCGGTCATGCTGCTGGGGACAGACTTGAAGGAGCGGCTTTCGTACCGCCGTCTCATCCGCAATCCGCTGGCGGTCTCGGCAGGGCTTCTTCTGGTGATCGCGGCCGGCGGCTTCTCGTACTTCACCCATCGGGTTGAAACGACCTGCCAGGAAGCCGCGCTGGCGATCTTCGCCACCGCCGACCTCAAGGTGCGGCAGGTTCTCGACTGGCGAGCCGAGCATCTGGCTCACGCTCGTCTCGCCCGGAGTGATCCGTTTGTGTGTCAGCAGGCGGATCGCTTCCTCAGAGGCACCGGGGATGAAGAGACGCGATTGCAGCTCGTCACCTGGCTGGAGTCCTATCGGGAGCTCAGCGGAGCGACGCGCGTGCTGCTCGTGGATTCTCAGCTCCGGGTGGCCCTGGCGTCGCCGGAAGGCCCGGTCGACAGGGACGTGATCTCCCGCCAGGAGATGGCCACAGCCCTGAGCACCGGCCAGGCGACGATGTCCGACCTGCATTTCGGCCCCTCCGGCGGCTTTCGTCTGCACCTGGCCATTCCGCTTGCTTCCAGATCGGTTTCGGCCGGACTCCAGATCTCCCCCTCGGCGCCTCTCGCCGGAGAGCCGATCGGAATCGTGGTCATAGAAGTTGACCCCAGCACTTCCTTATATCCTCTCCTCCGGCGTTGGCCGACGTCGAGCTCCACGGCGGAGACGCTGCTGGTCCGGCGCGAAGGCGGCGAGGTTGTTTACCTCAACGAGCCGCGGCATCGGACCGGAACAGCGATCGCGATGCGAGCGCGAGTAGACGGCCAGACACGACTGCCGGCAGCCATGGCGGTGCAGGGCCGGGAAGGCTGGGTGGAAGGCATGGACTATCGCGGCGTGCCGGTCCTGGCCGCCCTGCGGCGCGTTCCCGACACGCCATGGCACCTCGTGGTCAAGGTTGATCTGGCGGAGTCTCTCGCTTCGGTGGACGAGCAGGTGTGGACCACGGGAGTGTTCCTGTTCTTGATGACGCTGGTCGCCGTCTTGAGTGCCGGTCTGCGGCAACGGCAGCGAGACCAGCTATGGCTTGCGAGGCAGCGGGCGATCGAGCGTGACAGCCAGGAGCGGCACCGCGCCCTCTTCATCAGCTCACAGAACGCGCTGATGACACTGGTTCCTCCCGAGTGGAGGTTCGAGTCGGCCAACCCGGCGACGGTGAAGATGTTCGAAGCGAAGGACGAGAGTGAGTTCGTGTCCAACGCGCCCTGGATTGTGTCGCCGGAACGGCAACCGGACGGGCGACTTTCCGCGGAAAAGGCCCAGGACATGATCCAGATCGCCATGCGTGAGGGATCGCATTACTTCGAGTGGACCCACAAACGGCTTGGAGGTGAGGAGTTCCCCGCCACCGTGCTGCTGACGCGGCTGGAACTGGAGGGCCGCACGCTGCTTCAGGCCACGGTCCGCGACATCACCGAGCAGAAGCGCGCCGAACAGGACCTGAGCGAGAAGGAGCATTTCCAGGCCGTCCTCCTCGAGAATCTGTCGGCCGGGGTCATGATTCTCGACGCTCGTACCCACCTCATTGAGAGCGTCAACCCCGCAGCGGCCGCTCTCATCGGGATCTCGGCGCAGGAGATCATCGGCCGCACGTGCCACCAGTTCATCTGCCCACGCGAGGAGGGCGCCTGCCAGATCAGCGACCAGGAGGAAGCTACGACGTCGGACAGCACGCTGCTCCGCGCCGACGGCATCGAACTCCCGATATTGAAATCGGTGAGGCGGATCACCTTCGGTGGCAAGCAGAAGCTGATCGAGATGTTCATCGACATCGGCGAGCGGAAGCAGATGGAGCAGGAGCTGCGGAATGCCAACAGCTACCTGGAGGACATCACTGCCAGGGCCCACGAAATGGCGGCCAAGGCCGAAGCCGCCAACATCGCGAAGAGCGAGTTTCTGGCCAACATGAGCCACGAGATTCGCACTCCCATGACCGCCATTCTCGGCTATACGGAACTCGTGTCGGAGGCGGTGGACTGCTGCACGACGTGCTCGAACCATGAGTCTTGTGAAGTTCGAGCCGAGAACCGGCAGCACCTGGCCACGATCCGGCGCAACGGCGAGCATCTGTTGAAGGTGATCAATGACATTCTCGATCTGTCTCGCGTGGAAGCGGGGAAGATGGCGGTCGAGCACATTGCGTGCAACCTCCGTGCGATCATCGAGGAGGTGGCGTCCACAATGCGGGTCCGGGCGGAGGCCAAGCAGCTCGCCTACAACACGGAGTACATGGGGGCCATACCCGAGACGATCCAAAGCGATCCCGGCCGGCTGCGCCAGATCCTGATCAACCTTGTCGCCAACGCGATCAAGTTCACCGAGGTGGGCGGCGTGCGGGTGGTGGTGCGGTGCATCGCGGACGTGCCCAAGCCGTTCATCCAGTTCGACGTGGTCGATACGGGCATCGGCATGACCGAGGATCAGGCTGCTCAGCTTTTCCAAGCGTTCGTCCAGGTTGACACGTCGATGAGTCGCCGTTTTGGAGGATCGGGGTTGGGACTGGCCATCGCCAGGAATCTGGCCAAGATGCTGGGCGGGGACGTCTGCATCGTGGATTCTCAGCCGGATCTCGGCACCCGCTTCCGGATGACCGTGGCGACGGGCCCCCTTCAGGGCGTACGGATGATCGAGGAGAGCATTTCGGAGCCAGCGGCTTGCCCGCGGGAAGCGCAGGCTGTTCCGGAGCCCGGCGGCCGGCGGGCACTAGAGGGGAAGGTCGTCCTGCTCGTGGAAGACTGCCCGGACAACCAGCGCTTGATCTCGCACGTGCTTCGGTCGGCCGGCGCGAAGGTGGTCACGACGGACAATGGCCAGATGGGTCTGACGGCGGCGCTCAACGCCCGGGACAGCGGGAACCCCTTTGATGTCGTGCTCATGGACATGCAGATGCCGATTCTGGATGGATATGAGGCCACCCGGCAGTTGCGCGACTGTGGCTATGACGGGCTGGTCATCGCCCTCACCGCGCATGCCATGTCCAGCGACCGCGACAAGTGTATCGCCGCCGGTTGTGACAGCTACGCCACGAAGCCCATCGACCGTGCCGCCATGATCGAGCTCATCAGCGGCTTTCTCAGGGCCAGACTCCCACAGCACGCCCGCTGAAGGTCCGTCCTGCGAGGACGAGGCTATCGCCACGCCCGGGCTTGGCCGGTATACTCTCGGCGAAGCCCCGCTGGTGGCGTCGAGCAAGAAAGGAGTGTGCATAATGTCGTCCAGCAGACCCGACAGCCGTACCCATTCCAGGAGCCGCCGTGATCTTCTGAAGATCTCCGCGGCCGGAGCCGCCACGCTGAGCATGGCCAGCCATGTCCACGCCGCGGGTGATGAGACGATTCGCATCGGCATGATTGGCAGTGGCGGCCGGTGCACCGATGCCGCGGCCCAGAGCATGGCCGCCGGGCGGTACGTGAAGCTGGTCGCGATGTGCGATGTTTTCCACGACAAGGTCCTGAACAGCCGCAAGCATCTGAAGGAGAAGTACCCCGAGCAGGTTCAGGTTGACGACGACCACTGCTTTGCCGGGCTTGACGGCTACAAGAAGGTCATCGAGTCGGCTGATCTCGTGCTGATCGCCTGCGCAAGCAAGTTTCACCCGATGTACAGCGAAGTCGCCTTGCAGGCCGGCAAGCACGTCTTTGTGGAGAAGCCCCACGGGATTGACCCGGTGGGCGTCAAGCGGATGCGAGCCGCCTGCGAGCTGGCCAAGGAGAAAGGGCTGAGCCTCCTGTCGGGTTTGCAGAGTCGCTGGCACGCCGGCTATCAGGAGTGCATCAAGCGGATCCACGATGGGGTCATCGGCGACGTTGTCGCCATCCAGTGCATGTTCCTGCGAGCCCCCTACGTGGTGGTGCCCCGGAATCCCCAATGGACGGAGATGGAGTACCACTTCCGCAACTGGTACCACTTCTGCTGGCTTTCGGGCGACGACGTGCCCCAGTCGCTGGTCCACAATTTCGACCGGGCCTCCTGGGCGTTGAAGGAGGAGATGCCGAAATGGGCCTTTGGACTGGCCGGACGCTCGGCGTCCTTCGGCGAGCAATACGGGGACATGTTCGATCACCACGCGGTGGTTTACGAGTACGATTCGGGTCCTCGAGTCTACGCGCTGTGTCGAACGCAGACTGGAGCCTACGGGAACTTCAGCGACATCGTTATGGGCACCAAGGGCACCTGCTACCTGGGCGATTGCCGCATCGAGGGGGAGACGAAATGGAAGCACGAGGGGCAGGTGCCGGATCCATGCCTGGTCGAACAGAAGGCGCTGATCGAGGCCATCCGCAACCGCAAGCCCATCAACAGCGGCTATCACATGGTCGGCAGCACCATGGCGACGGTTCTCGGCCAGCTGGTCTGCTACGATGGCCGATCGCACACCATGACCGGCGCGTGGAAATCGCAGTTCAGCCATGGCCCGCTGCCGGAGAAGACCACGCTGGACATGGAGCCGCCGACCAAGCCGGACCGGAAGACAGGCGAGTATCCGCTACCCCTCCCGGGCGTGACCAAGATGATGGAGTGACCCTCAGCGACCCGCCTGCAGCCGTGAGCTGGATGCCGGGACGCGATCAGACGAGGTAGAACTGGGTCTGGCGAGCGTCGACGACCCTGCAGCCCTCCCGGGTGAAGCTGACGTCCTCTTCCATGTTGAAGCGGAAGGCGTCGGTCTTCCAGTCGGGCAGCGGTGCCTCGATGGACAGCTCCATGGTGAAGCAGGTGTCGTAATCCAGTTTGACATCCCCCCGCCCCGGGCACTGCTCCTGCTCCCACGGCAACCCGATCAGCGGACCCGGTTCGTGGAGCAGATGCCCCAGCGAATGCGAGTAGACCTTGGGGTTGGGCACGCCCGCGGCGCGGGCTCGAGCGAGGATGCGTTGCAGCAGTTGATTGCCGGTCAGTCCGAGGCGGAATTCGCTCATGAAGATATCCTGAAGCCGATTGCATTCCGCCATCAGGCGGCGCAAGCCGTCCGGAGCGGCCCGCTCACCTTCCCGTAGAACATAAGCCCACTGCTGATGATCGCTGCACATCCCCAGGTAGCGAATACCCACGTCGCAGGCGACGCAGTCGCCTCGGCGAATCACCCCATCGGCACCGAAAGTCCCGAAGTTGTCCGGTGATTGCCGGAGCGTGAAATAGGGCAGGAATGAAGTCTGCAGGCCCAGATCGGCGCAGCCCTGCCAGTAGTACCACCGAAGATCCTCGGGTGTGGTCACGCCGGGCGTGATCCCCTCGCGGGAGTAACAGCGGGCGATGATGTGTCGCCCGACCTGCACGACATGCCGGAACAAGGGCATCTCTTGCTGGGTCAGGGTGGCCAGCCACCGCGTGCAGGCAATTTCGGCGGAGGTCAACCTTCCCGCGTATCCATCAGGCAAGGCCTGAGCCAACTGGCCATACAGGTTGTGGGTCAGGCCGCCGGCCGCCCACTGGATTCGCCCGATATTGACGCCGATTCGTCCGGGAGCACGCTCGGAGACGATCTTCTTCAAGAGCCGCCACTGTTCCGTCTCACCCCGTCCGGTCCAGGGGCGGAGGTAGAGGTCCTTGGTGTCGACCATGGAGAGGTTGATTCGTTCGACGCCGGCGTCCGGCCCGCGATCGTGGAAGATCAGGATCTGGAGGATCGGCCACCACGTGTCCATCGGCATCATGGTTGCCAGGAGGGGATCGGGGTTGTCCTCCTGGCAGAGGATGAGCCACATGTCGATGCCGGCCGCGCGCATGGCCGCGGGCACGAGCGAGTCGAGCCGTTCCCGCAGACAGCGGTTGAACGCCTCGGTCCGTTGGCGCATGGACAGCACTTGGGGCACCGGTGTCACCGAGGGGGATGGCACAGCCATGTTTCGATCGAACCTCCTGGCTACTGCTGAAAAGCCAAGCGGAAATAGACAGCCGGATCCTGGATGATGGTGGTCAGCACCTGGGATTGCCCACCCCCCTCGACGAGAAGCTGGCCGCTCTCAAAGGAAAGCTCGCGCTGGAAGGCCAGCGTCGGCGAGCGGTTCATGATATCGGTCAGAGGCACATGATAGAGGCCGACCAGATGACCGATCTCGTGGGCCGCGGTGTGAGACAGGCCGAGGACGATGTTGTTGATCGAGTTGATCGCGGCTGAGCGGCAGTCGGCCCCCCGTCCCTGAAAGCTGCCCACGTAAACGACGGCGCGGTCGTCGTACCTCTGATTGCCAGGATCGACGTAGGAGCCGCTGGGCAGGATCTCGCCGAAGATGACCGCGATCTGGCAGGAAGCCTGTTCCGAGGTCAGCGGCGGCACGGCGGCGTCGAAGGTTTCGCCCGGCGGGGCGAGTTTCCGCTGGGGTGAGAACTCCAGCTGGGAATACGGAGAGGTCGGCAAGGGGTCGGTATCAGCGACGACATCGATGGGGGTGTCCTGGAGAATCGTCCGCAGTCTTTGAAGCACGCCCTCTCGAACCAGGGGGCTGATGTCCGACAGGAACTGCCGCTCGTCGGCGGTGAATGAGTCGGGGTCGACCAGGCCAGGCTGAGTGAGGTAGCCCTCGTCGAACACGACGCGGACCGTTTGTCTGGCCGGCGGCCGATGGCCTGACTCGCCGTCGTCGGCGGTGAGTACCGCCTGCCGACGGGTGCCGTCCGACGAGGGCTCGAACAGGACATACACGAAGTAGCGGCCGGCCTCCTGCACCCGGTAGTTGAAGAACGCTCCGGGCGGTCCGCCGCCGGCCAGCAGTCCGATATCCGGTCGCTGCGGATCGGCCTTCAGAATCAGGGCGGCGGCGATCGATTCGCCGGTCACCCGAAGCCGAAGTACTCGGCCGGCGTCAAGCCAGCCCAAGGGAGCGACGTCGTACTCGAGCAGGTGAGCTTGCCCATCGACAGCCACCGCCGGCAGATCCTGGAAAGGGTTGAACGCGGGCTTCAGGAACGGGCAACTGGCAAGGAGAACGGGCAGGGCCGCGGCGAGACCGAAGAGGACCGGTCCGCCGAAAGGAGCGACGCCGTGCCGGGGCGCCGGTCGGTGACACGGGATGTGCATCCGCCGCACTCTCACTGGGGTTCCGCCACAAACACAATGCTGTCCAGCGGCGTTTCAACGTCGATCACATCCGGCCGGAACAGGTATCCGTCCTGAAAGACCTCGACCCGGTAGGCGCCCGGCGGACGATCCAGGCTAAAGCAGCCGAAGGCATCGGTCCGGGTCACCGCGATCGGATCGCTGTAACCGCTGTCGGGATCGTTGCCGGCGTCCGCGTCATCGAGCCGGGCCCTCCATCGGGTACGCAGCAAAACGCCGATGTTCTCGATTCCAGTGCCGTCGCGATCGACGACGCGGCCGGTGATGGCCGCATTCCAGGCCGGCTCGGGAGGCCGGAGGGCGGCCAGGCCGGGGTCCACCCCGACGGTCTGCCACGCGGCGTCGGCATTCGGAAAGCGTCCTGATTGGCGAATCCACGCATCGACCGGCGTATCCTGGGCGAACTTGAGGCGGGCCGTCCCCTCCGGCGCGTCCCAGTTCACGATGGTGTAGACCTCCACCGGTTCCACGTCGCAGGCCGGAACGTCGAGGATCTCGCCGCCAGCGAAAGGCTCCGATGCGACCGTCTCGCCGGCATCGAGGCCGATGGGAATCGAGGTGTTGACGCGGCGATAGAGCAGAAGCCGCACGTCGAGTGAGCCGGGGCAGGCGTGGTCCAGCAGCAAACTGAAATCCCCGCGATAGGTTCCTCCGGGAGGCAACAGCGGCAGGGTCGCGTAGTCCGTGTCGCCATGGGCTCGAATCGCCAGGGCGGCGTAGGCCTTGGTTGACAGGTTCGTGAATGCGAAGCGCGTCTCGACGGGCAGGATCGCCGGGTGGCCCGGTCCCAGGGTACTCAAGTCGACCGACGCGCACGATGCCGCCGCGAGGACCATGCAGCCGGCCGGAATGGTTGCGCTATGGCGTCTCACTTGCCGACCATCTCCATCACGATCCTGAGGCCCCAGTACATGGATGGCTGCGACGCGTCGCTGTAGTTTCGCTGGGCAGAACTGCACACCAGCGAAGGTGAATAGTAGGCCCCGCCGCGCAAGATGTAAAGACGACCCGCCTGCTCGGGGGCGACTCGCGGATCCGAGATGGCCTCCGGAGGCATGCGGCTGTCGGTCCATTCCCAGAGGTTGCCGTGCATATCGAACAGCCCGAACATGTTGGGCATCTTCTGTCCGACCGGTGGCGAGAATCCTGCGGTGTGGAAGCCGCAGCAGTTGGCGAAAAGCGGCACATCGTTCTCGCGGTCGCCGAAGCAGAACCAGCCCGGGTTGCCGGCCCGGCAGGCATACTCCCACTCGTCCTCGGCAGGCAGTCGATACCGCCGCCTCGGCGTGGCCGCCGCGCCCCTGACACTCAGCCACGCGCAGTAGCTGCGGGCGGTATCCAGGCTCAGCCAGCCCGCCGGCTCTTCCAGGCCCGCACGATCGATCTGGGCCTGCAGGGCCTGGGTACACAGAGCCAGCGGTTCGCGCAGCTGCGGGGATGCCTCGATGAGGGCCTTCATCCGGTCGGCTTCGGCAGGATCGTTCATGAAGCCGGCAAACGCACCTGCTGTCACCTCTGTCGTGGCCAGATAGAATGAGGCGATCGGGCGCCCCGGATGCGACTGTTTCGCCTTGTGCGGAGCGGCCGCCTCCGTCGGCGGCACGCCCCGTTGGAACGACTCGCACCCGGGGATTCGAACGAAGGCCAGCGAGGAGAGATCATCCACGAAGATGTCCCCGGCGGTACGGCACGGCTCGGGACGGCCGAGGCGTGCAGCCGCCCATCGAGCGGCCGACACCACGCCGGGGTTCGACTCCGAGTGAACGGCGCGGACGCACAACTCCGCCAGCTCGGTGTCTTGCCCCCCCTGCTGCCCGATCAGGCAGAATGCGGCGTACTTCTGCCGACAGCTGCCCGAGGTTGCCTTGGCTCTGAGTTGCGCGCGCAGAGTCGCCGGCTCCGGCCACTGCATCGTCGCCAATTCGAGCCACTCGCCGTGCTTGCAGAGCAGCCCGCCGTCGACGGATTCCCAGAACGCGACCGGGTTTGACCAAGGGCCGCCACGTGCCCCCTTGATTCGCTCGGTGAAGGCCGGTGAAGCCACACACCGCGCCGTCTCATCGGCCAGGAATGCCTTGACTCGCCTCGAGGCCCGCGAGATCTCTCTGGCCGCCTGGGCGGGATCCTGCACGAAATGGGTCAGAATGCCGGCAGCGGCGGCGCGGTCGCCTTTCTCCCGTTCGGCCCGGAGCATCAGCCCGCCGGTCATGAGCGCCACGACGGCCACCGCCAGAGCCACTCCGAGAGGATTCCGCTGCACGAACTTCCGGACCCGGTATGGCCGATGATGGGCCAGCGGACTCACCGGCCTGCCGCGATCCATGGCGTCCAGATCGGCACGAATCTCGGCCATTGCGTCGTAGCGGTCTTCCGGTTTCGGGGCCATGCACTTGGCGACCACGGCCGCCAGCTCCGTCCCGGCAGCGGTTGCGAGTTCGCGATCGCTCGCGGTGACCGGGGCGCCCGCGATCATACCGCGGTATCTCTCCAACCGATCGCCCAAGGTGGCTGCGTTATCCAGAGACGCGATATTGACTGCGGTGGCGTGCGAGACACGGCCGGTGAGAATCGAGAAGAGTGTCGCCCCCAAGGCATACACATCCCAGCGAACGTCCGGCTGTACCGGCTGGCCGAGCTCGGTGACTCGGGCCTGCTCCGGGGCCATGTAGAACAGCGTGCCCAGCGATGCCGCCGATTCGGTGAACACGCGCGACTGCCCGAAGTCGACGACGCGTACCCGGTCCTGCTCGTCGATGAGCACGTTGGCCGGCTTCAGATCACAGTGAATCAGGCCCTTGCGGTGCACGTAGCCGAGGGCATCACACATCTGCCGAGCCCATTCGATCACCTTGGTGCGGCCGGCGGGTGCGTCCGGGCGCACGAACTGCTGTAAGGAACCGCCGCTCAACAGGTCGATCACGTAAAATGGCGGATCGCTGTCCAGGCCGGCGTCAAGCAGAGTCACGACGTGAGGATGCCGATCAAGGCGGAGGAGCCTTTCGATCTCCCGCTGCAGGAAGATCCAGTCGAGCCCTCCTCGCTTCTTGAAGACCTTGACGGCCACCTCCTTGCGGGTGCGAAGCTGCCAGGCCCGCCAGACCTGGCCGTAGGCTCCCTCCCCGAGCAACTCCGCCAACACGTAGCCGGTGATCTTCGGGGCGGCGGGGTGTTGGACGACATGGCGGGGCAGCGACAAGTCGAGGGAGACACCGAGACCGTCCGGCGACTGGACTTCCGTCGCCCGTTCGGTGGATGCCGTGCTCGGCCGATCCTGAGGGTTGTCTGAGTTCATCACCAATGTCCCGGTGGACAAGTCGATCGTCGGGCATCATCGTATGGGGTACGGAGAGAGTGTCAACCGGGTTCGAAGCTGGTGACGCCGGAAAGCCCATCCGGCGGAAGGCGGGGAGTCCGGCCTCTGTATGTTCGGGCGATCTCGAGAGCCGGCTTCATGCCCATGTACCGGGCCACGGTCGCACCTGACCGGTCCAGCTCCGGCGCATTTGGGCAGACCGGTTCGAGAAGGCCTGCTCGCATCTTCTTTTCTGCCGGAGAACGGGCAGCCGTTGGCCGAGATTCGAGGGAGCGATCCGATCAGTGGAGGAGAATCGGGTCGAGGGTGAGGCCGGGGGCAGTCCTAGGCCGCCAACTCGAAGAGGACCATGAGCACGATGCCCACCAAGTACATTCCGACCACGATGGTGATCCAACTGACCAGGGCGGCCAGGGGAATGTCACGAAGCCTGTCGCAACGCGTCGTCTTGTAGACGATGCTGACCGCCATGCACAGCGGCAGCAGGAAGATCATCTGCGTGCGTGGGGTCAGCACGATAGGGGTGATGAAGAGCGTGGCGAGAACGGACATGGCGGGAGCCATCATGGTCCGGCCCTCCGAGATGCTGCCGGGGCGGCACGAGACTCCTGGCCCGTTCCCTTCTCGATCCTGGCCAGCACATCGAAGATGGCCAGCAGATTGAGCATGCCGGCGATGGCGGTGTAGACTACGGCGGTGTCCTCCGTGTGGCCATAGGCGTACCATCCTGGATCGCCGCCGGTCTCCGGAGCGCCGGAGTGCTTACCCCAGGTCATGGCCACGATGGGATGGGCCCCGGCACAGACCTGGCCCAGGAACCAGAGGAAGCGATCTTTGGAGTTGACCGTGTTCTTGACTCCCCCGATGGCGATGCCGCTCCAGAACGTCAGGCCGATCACCACGAGGAAGATGGTACCTCGGGCTCGTTCTCCAATGAACAAGTGCCCTGCGCCGGGCACGAGCCAACCGAGGAACGCAGCCAAAGGCATACGCAGCGCCGGCGGTATTGCATCGGAACGGGATCGCATCTGAGTAGCAGTTTCCCTCGAAGGACGGGGCTTCCGCACGGGGAAGCCGCGCACGACGTTCATTCACATCGGACAATGCCCTGAGGCGGCTCCCGGACACTGCTGGCAACATGGCCCGCCGGGTGCGAGGGCGCAGGTGTTCCCTCCGCCCTGCCGGGCGGCGAACACACTCATCTGCCGCTCGACCTTGCCGCTCCCGCACGCCGGGCATTGGGTGCGTTCAGGCGTGTTCATCGAGCGCGCCAAGTGCTCGAATGCGTGGTTGCATTCCTGGCACACGTATTCATAAATCGGCATTTGGCAACCTCTTACCGCCAACAGTCACATTCCGCCGCACAAGCCGGTGGAGACGGAGTCCCAGTATAGAAACGTGTGGCGGAGCACGCAAGTTCGGGCGACAGCCCGGCCTGTTCGACTGCCCGAGCCGCCTGCCCAAGGGCGAAGGGAAGGTGGCCGAGGTGCGAGCCTCCTGAGAGCCTACAAACGCCGTCGCCGGCTTCTGAACTTGGCTCCAAGGGTCTTCGGACGCTGGGAGGGCGAAGCCGACTGAGCCGGTGCAGTACCGCCGGGGACAGAAGGCGGCTCCGCAGCAGACACTGGCGAGGCCCGGGCAGGTCCTCTCGGCCGTCTGCCGGGCGGCGGCGAGAACCCTCCCAACTCCCCGCGCGGGGGAGAACCGGGCACGAAGTTCTCGAGCCGCTCCTCGGTGATCTGGAGATTGATCAGTTTCTCGACCTCAGTGAGCAGCTTACCCTGTTCACGTGTGACGAAGGTGATCGCCTTCCCGAACGAACCCATGCGGGCGGTCCGGCCGATACGGTGAACGTAGGCCTCCGGGTCGACGGGTATGTCGTAGTTGACGATGTGGGTGATTCCGTGGACATCGATGCCGCGAGACGCCAGGTCGGTGGCCACCAGGACGTGGAGGTTGTGTTTGCGGAACCGCTCCATGACCCGCTCTCGCTTGCTCTGCACCAGATCCCCGTGGATCTCGCGAGCGTCGATCCCCTCAACATGCAACCTCTTGGCGAGCTTCATGACCCCGCGCTTGGTGTTACAGAACACGATGGCCAGCTTGGGCTGTTCGCGCTCCAGGACCATCTGAAGCAGCCTGAACTTGTCCCACGGCTCGACGCCGATGAACACCTGGGTGACCTCTTCGACGGTGATCTCGTCGCGGGAGACGTTGACCTCCACCGCATCCCGGGTGAACTGGCCAGCCAGCCGTTTGATTTCGTCGCTCAGCGTGGCGGATACAAACACCGTCTGATGGGGGCTGGTGATTTTGCCGAGGATCAGTCGAATATCATCGCGGAAACCGATGTCGAGCATGCGGTCCACTTCGTCGAGAACGACGAATCGGACGTCGCCGAGGCTCAGAGCCCCCCGCTCAAGCAGGTCGATGAGCCGACCGGGCGTCCCCACGACGACGCAGGGCTTCTTGCCCAGAGAGTGCAGCTGGGACTTGATCCGTTGTCCACCGTAGACGGGCACGATGCGCAGTCCGAGGAACTCGGAAAGGCGGAGCAGTTCGGCCGCCACCTGGACGGCGAGTTCGCGGGTAGGCACAAGCACGAGGAGCTGCAGACCCATGTCGCGATTCACCATCTGCATGCAAGACAGCCCGAAAGCGGCGGTCTTGCCGGTTCCCGTTCGGGCCTGACCCAGGGCGTCGCGTCCGCTCAGCACCACGGGGATGAGCTGCTTCTGAATCTCGGAAGGCTCGACAAAGCCGATCTTGGCCAGGGCACGGAGTAACGGGGGTTCAATGCCCAGTTCAGCGAAGGCGGCGGGAGCAGCTTGAGCTTTCTTCATGGCAGCGTTTCGTGCGGCCCGGCGGGGTTTCGTGACTTCAAAGACAATTCCGACGATTCATGGGTGTTCATTTTAACCCTGATCAGCGTTCTCGGCCAGTCCTCTTGCCCGCGTGCCCGGAGCTGGGTAGAGTGCACGGCCCCATGGAACCGATGGTCACGGCCGAAATCAGCGCGGACGCGATCCGGCGGAACATCCTTGCGATACGCCGACGGTTGGGCTCCGCCGCGGTGCTCTGCCCGGCCGTCAAGGCTGACGCCTATGGGCACGGGCTTCTCGGAGTACTGCCCGTCCTGCTCGAGGCCGGAATCGACCGCCTCGCGGTCGCCCACCTGGCCGAGGCTCTCGAGGCCCGCAGGCTCGGCTGGGACCGAGCGCTGCTCTGTCTGGCTCCCGTGCTGGCGGGATGCGACGAATCCGAGAGCCGCGAGCGTGCCGAGGCGGCCGTCCAGGCAGGCATCTCGCTGACGGTCATGTCGCTATCGGAGGCCCAGATCCTCAAGGCAGCGGCCGAAAGGCTCAGCGTCACGGCTTTGGTGGAGGTCAAGGTGGACACGGGCATGGGCCGGATGGGGCTGATTCCGGAGCAGGCGGAACAGCTTGTCCGGGACATTGCCGGCCTGGGGCCACTGGCGATTGAAGGCGTCTACACCCACTTTGCCTCCGCTGACGAGCCCAGCCTCGACTCCAGCCGGGAGCAGCTTGATCGGTTCATCGTCCTGCGTGACCGGCTGCGCCGCGCCGACCTGCCCATCCGGCATTTTCACGCCGCCAACTCCGCGGCCATCTTCCGCTTTCCCGAATCCCATCTCGACCGGGTGCGACCGGGACTGGCTCTCTACGGGTACTGGGGCGGCCCGGAGGGCGAGCGCCCGGCCGATCTCACGCCCGCCATGCGGGTGGTCAGCCGGCTTGTGGCTGTCCGGCGGATTCCCAGTGATTGTACCGTAGGCTACGGCCGCACCTTCCGGACGAGGCGGGACAGTGTGATCGGCATCGTGCCCATCGGGTACGCAGACGGGTACCGACGATCCCTGGGCAACGCCGCGGTCATGCTGCTCGAAGCGGTTCGCGGTCTGCCCCGCCGCGCGGTCGCGGTTGTCGGGCGTATCAGCATGGATCAGACCACGGTAGACCTGACCGACGCCGGTGAAGTGCGGGTCGGCGATCGCATTACTGTCATCGACAGCGATCCGTCCGCACCCAACAGCGTCGAAACGCTGGCCCGCAAGTTGCACACGATTCCGTACGAAATCACCTGCCTGGTCGGTACACGGGTGCGTCGCGTCCTGAGTCGGGGCTGTGCGTAACCCGAATCTCACAAGCCCCGAACGTCTCGTTATGCTCTTCGGGTTGCGTAGTTGTCCAATCCTGCGATAATCCCTCAGGAAACACCGGCGGTAAAGGAGAACCCGATGGGACTGAAGGCGGGTCAAGTTCACGAGATGGACTGCGTCAGGGGCCTGGCGGAATTGGAGGAGGGTTGTGTCGACCTGGCGTTTGCGGATCCGCCGTTCAACATCGGCTACGACTATGACGTGTACGACGACAGCAAGGAGTCGAACGCCTACTTGGACTGGTCGCGGCAGTGGATGGCCGGCGTGGTCCGCGCCCTCAAGCCGACGGGCACTTTCTGGCTGGCGATCGGGGACGAGTACGCCGCCGAGCTCAAGCTGATCGCCCAGCGGGAACTCGGGCTCACCTGCCGGAGCTGGGTCATCTGGTACTACACTTTCGGCGTCAACTGCAAGGCGAAGTTCAGCCGCAGCCACGCCCATCTGCTCTACTTCATCAAGAATGCCAAGCGTTTCACCTTCAACGATGCGGCGATCCGCGTGCCGTCCGCCCGGCAACTGGTCTACGCCGACACCCGGGCCAATCCCAGCGGCCGGTTGCCCGACGACACGTGGATTCTCCGTCCGCAGGACCTGCCCGAAGGGTTCAAACCAGACGAGGATACTTGGTATTTCCCACGCGTCTGTGGGACTTTCAAAGAGCGTCAAGGCTGGCACGGCTGCCAGATGCCTGAGCAGCTCCTCGGCCGAATCATCAAAGCCTGTTCCGACGAGGGCGACCTGGTCCTCGACCCCTTCGGCGGGAGCGGAACGACGCTTGCCGTGGCGAAGAAGCTGGCCCGCTGCTTTGTTGGCTTTGAGCTGTCCAAGGAATATGCGGATCGAATCAGGGCCCGGCTCCGGACGACCAGGCCCGGCGACCCGCTCGACGGGGCTGCCGACCCACTGACCAGCGTCCCAAGCACGCCGACAAAGCCGAAGCAGCGAGGGAGACGCTGCCGCGAGGCCAGATCGACGCCGCTCCAGACGCCCAGCCTGTTCGGCGACGCAGACGGCGAATCCCGGCATTGCGTGGGACATTGAGGCGCTTCTGCGCCCACCCGTCTGTCTGAACCGGGACGCGGCGTCTGGCTGCCGAGGCGAGCTCCCGGCCCCGACGGGAGTAGGGCGCGGGCTCATCTGGAGGCCCCGATCACATCGGGCGAAGCCATGGGGCGGCGCCGGCACGGTCTCTGTCCGGACCGGCGGGTTGGCTCGGCGCGATGCCAGGTGCGAATCACGAACGTGGAATCTCGAGTCTGACGTTCAGGGGCCTGTTCGGACCGACCAGGAAGTTGGTCACTCGGCAGTTCAAGGGCTCCGGGTCCCCGGTCGCAGGCGCGGGGAACACCACCAGCGAGGTCGCTCTGGCGGGCAGCACGATGAGGCGCGGCTTGTCCTTGCCGTCGCACTCCAGCCTGATGTCGATCTCACAGCGGTTCTTGATCTCAACCCACAAGGAGTCTGCTGTCCGCTTGCGGACCGGACTGACTTCAACTGAGGCGGCAAAGAGCGGAGCGAGCTCCTGGTCGCGTCCGAAGAGCTGGTTCTTCCACCAAGCCGCGGTCTGCCCGGCGAACATGGCCTCGCGCAGCCCGTCCAGGGTCCGTTCGCGCGCGAACACGAGCGTCAGGGTGCGGTGGTTCTCGGGCGTCACGATCTCGTCGCGGAACGGCTCATGTTCGTCCGAGCATCCCAGGACAGCCAGGTTCCTTTCGACGGCCCAGGGGAAGGCCTCAGCATAGAATTCGTCGCCGTTGCAGATCTCGATCGCGTGCAGCTGCTTTCTTTCGAACAGCCGGGTCTGGGCCTCGCCCCACTTGCCGCGTTCGAGTCCCTGCCAGCCTGGGTGGTTCCAGGTGATGAAGGCCTGCTGGCGGGCGGCGCGGTCGAAGACCTCGTAGAAATCCTTGGTATCCAGGAGCGCGTTGTCTTTCAGGAAGATCGCGTTGAAATGCCCCGGGGGGGTGTCCCGAGTGATCTCGACGCCTCTGACCAGGAGGATGTTCATGAGTTTGGCCGCGTCCTCGGCCAGTTCATAGGAGCGGTTGAACTTGATGTTCATGTCCGTCTTGTGGGGCAGATACTCGATATGGTCGGTGATGGCGATCGCATCCAGGCCTTGTCTCCAGGCTTCCTTGACCCGGACGGTCGGCCAGACCAAGCCGTCCGAAAAGACGGTATGCATATGGAGATCGCACTTCAGCGTGCGTGCGTTCGGCAGGTCCGGGAACTGGATCTCGCGACGTACGTCAGCAGCGGGCGCGAGCCCGGCACCGGCACCAACCGCAACCAGCGATAAGATCATCGAAAATCGCATGTTCTCTCCTGTGACTGAGTGTCAGGACGCCTTCCCGGCAGACCCCAGATCATAGATTAGACTCACTTGGCGGCCGCGTCAAACCGATGGATCCGGAGGATGTAAATTCTGAAATCACGGGCATGTTCCGCGTCGTCGTCGAAAGAAGGTCATGCGTAGTCTTGCGGCGAAGTTCATGTTGCCCTTGGGAGTCCTGGGTCTGGCCTTTGCCGGGTTTCTGCTTTATCGGTCGTACGTGACCAGCCACCAGCATCTGACCGAGGTCACCGAGCGGCAAGCGGACCTGGTCATGGAGTACAACCTCGCGGTCCGCGCGTACGTCGCCGAGGAGATCCGCCCGCTGGTGACCTCGCTGGTCGGGCAGAACGACTTCATCCCCAAGGCCATGTCCACCTCGTACGTTTCACGGCGGGTGTTTGAGAAGGTCCGCGAGAAGTACCCGGAGCTCATCATCAAGTTCTCCTCGGATAATCCTCGAAATCCGGCCAACAAGGCGAGTCTGGACGAGCTTCGGATGATCAAGTACTTCAACGCTCACCCGGATATCGATCGGGTGGAGTCGACCATCAAAGTCGGCGGGCACGAGTATCTGGCCCATTTCACCGCAAGGCGAATGGAGAAATCCTGCCTCCGCTGCCACGGGGAGCCACAGGACGCGCCGAAATCGCTCATTGAGCAATACGGTGCCACGGCCGGCTTTCATCGACCGCTCGGCAGCATTATTGCCCTGGACACCGTGGCCATTCCCATGCGGGACATCCAGGCCACCCTGAACCGGAACACGATTCGTCAATCGGCGACCATGGTGGGCGGTTTGCTGCTTCTGCTGGCCGCCATCGCGGCCGTCTTCCGGCTGGTGGTCTCCCAGCGTCTCCGGAGAATCGCCCATCACTTTCGAAGCATCGCCTACCAGGCCGACGGGGCTCGCCTTGTTCCCGTGGAGGTCCAGGGACGCGATGATGTCGCCGATCTGGCCACCAGCTTCAACACGCTCGTCAACCGCCTGCAGCAGACCTACGATTCCCTCGAGGAGCGTGTCGCCGAGCGCACCAGTGCGCTCAAGCGGAGCAACGACGACCTGGAGCGGGAGAATGCCGAGCGCAGGCGAGCCGAGCTGCAGCTGCGGAACGCCAAGTCCGTTGCGGAGGCCGCCACTCACGCCAAGAGCGAATTCCTGGCCAACATGAGCCACGAGATTCGCACCCCGATGACGGCGATCCTGGGCTTCGCGGATATTCTCCTGGAAGCCGGAGACTCGGAAGAGATTCTGAGTACACGGCTGGAAGCGGCCCGGACGATCAAGATCAACGGCGAGTACCTGCTGGGCATCATCAACGATATCCTCGACCTATCCAAGATCGAAGAAGGTCGAATGACGGTCGAACGGATTCCCTGCTCCCCGCGGACCATCGTGGACGAGGTCGCGTCCCTGATGAAGGTGCGAACCGACTCCAAGGGTCTCAAGCTCCATATCGAATACGAAGGCACCATCGCGGCGACCATTCGCACCGATCCCACACGACTCCGGCAGATCCTGCTGAACGTGTGCGCCAATGCCATCAAGTTCACGAACACCGGCCAGGTGCGCATCGCCGTGCGGCTTGCCGGCGGCGACTCGCCAGAGATGCAGTTCGACATCATCGACACGGGCATCGGGATGACCGAGGAGCAGCTGCCCAAGCTGTTCCAGCCGTTCTGCCAGGCAGACAGCTCGACCACCCGGAGGTTCGGCGGAACGGGTCTGGGCCTGACCATCAGCAAGAAGCTGGCCACCCTGCTCGGGGGAGACGTCATTCTCCTGGCGACGAAGCCCGGCGCCGGAACGAGTTTCCGGGTCACGGTGCCCACGGGGTGCCCGGAAGGCGCGGCGATCACGGAGCACCGGCCGGAGCCGAGCCCCACCACGGCCGAGTCCAAAGCCGCCTCGGAGACGATGTCCCACCCGCTGGCGGGCCGGCGAATCCTGCTGGCCGAGGACGGAGCCGACAATCAGCGGCTCATCTCGCACATTCTGAAGAAGGCCGGGGCCCAGGTCGCCGCGGTCGAGAATGGGCAATTGGCTGTCGAAGCCGCCTTCCGAACGAGCACTGATGAAGCGGCGTTTGACGCCATCCTCATGGACATGCAGATGCCGGTGATGGACGGGTATGACGCCACCCGCGAATTGAGAAGCCGGGGCTACACCGGCCCGATCATCGCCCTCACTGCCCACGCGATGTCCTCCGACCGGACCCGATGTATCGAAGCCGGTTGCGATGAGTATGCCACCAAACCCATCGATCGGAAGAAGCTGATCGAGGCGGTCTTCTCATGCATCGCCCGAGGGGACATGAAGCCCGCTCTCGTCCAAGCCGGGAATCAGGCCCCTTGAGTTCACTTCTTCTCGAAAACCACGCGCTGGGCCTTGCCCTCCTGCCGGGGAAGCTGACCTGGGGCGAAGACGTCTCCCTTGGGTGAGAAGCCAAGAGCCTCCTTGAGGTGCTTCTCGACCATGAAACCGGTGACCCCCGGGTCGGCCTCGACATTGACGCGAATGTCGCGCACGCCGTCCACCTCCTCGATGACGATCTGGTAGTTCGAGCGCACGCCGGGGATTTCCATGAGGGCCTGCTCGACCTGGCGCGGCCAGAAGTTCACGCCCTTGACGATGAGCATGTCGTCCACACGGCCGGTGATCGGGGCCACACGGACGTGCGTTCGGCCACAAGCACACCGCTGACGGGAGAGGACGCGTGTCAGGTCGCCGGTGCGGAATCGGATCACCGGAAGGGCTTCGCGAGTCAGCGAGGTCACGACCAGCTCGCCCATCTGGCCGTCGGCCACCGGCTGGTCGGCGCCTCTGGCCAACACCTCGACCACGTAGTGGTCTTCCCAGACGTGCAGGCCGTCGTGCGCCCGGCAGTCCATGCCCAGGGTCCCGACACCCCCGGTCTCCGTCATTCCATAAATGTCGAACACCTCGATGCCCAGCCCGCCGGCCACTTTCTGCTTCATCGCGTCGGAGA
The DNA here is from genome assembly GCA_022711465.1 of Planctomycetota bacterium. GTDB lineage: Bacteria > Planctomycetota > Phycisphaerae > UBA1845 > PWPN01 > JAGNEZ01. Next base: position 33,406 of record JAKLEZ010000042.1, read on the forward strand.
AGCACTCGGCCCCGAAAATGCCCACTTTCCACGGCGGCAGGGGCAGCTTCTCTTCGTCCAGGACTTCCATGATCCGGATGGCGTAGGAGACCACCCCGGTCAGCACCTTCGCCCCGAAGTCGTTGGCGAGGCGGAGTTGGCGGGCGGTGTTGCCGGCACCGGTAGGCAGCACGAAGAGGCCCATCGACCGAGCCCCGTGGAAGAAGCCGAAGCCGCCGTTGAAGAGGCCGAATGAGGGTGTAATCTGGACGATGTCGCCCGGGTCGGCGCCGGCCATGCGGTAACAGCGGGCCATGCACTCACCCCACTGGTCGATGTCGACGCGGGTGTAGGGCATAACCACAGGCGTCCCGGTGGATCCGGAGGACATGTGCATCTCGACGATGGCCGTCTTGTCCACGCAGCTCATCACCAGCGGGTAACCGGCACGGAAATCCTCCTTACTCATCGTTGGGAGGCGCCCGATGTCGGCCAGGCCGCGGATGTCTGCGGGGGCAAGGCTGCGGGCGTCCAGACGGGCCCGGAACCAGGAGTTTCTGGCGTACACGTGCTCGGTGATCGCCCGCAGGCGACGGTCCTGCAGCGAGCGTATCTCGTCGGTCGACATGGTCTCGAGTTGCGGGTTGTGATAACGATCGCTCATACCCATGCTCTCCCGGCTTCGAAAGCCCGAACGTTCACTCCGCGGTGTTTCTCCGGCAGACACGTGTTGATGGCCTCCATCCACGCGGACGGCGGGAGATCCAAGCCGCCGGACATCGCTCCGAGGATCACGGTGTTGGCGGCCTGGATGTTGCCCGCCTCGAGGGCCGCCTTGGGGGCATCGAGATACACGAGTCGGCTGAACAGTCGCCCCAGCCGATCCTTGACGTCCTGGGGGTACTTGGCGCCGCCGGTGGAAACCGTCACTGGAATGATCGACTGGCCGGAGACGACGGCCAATCCGCCGGGGGCCAGGTAGTGGGCGTAGCGAATCGCCTCGATCTGCTCGAGCGCCCCCAGGACCTGAGCGGTGCCCTCGGCGATGAGCGGGCTGTGGACCTCGGGCCCGTAGCGAATCTGGGCGACGACGGACCCGCCCCGCTGGGCCATGCCGTGGATTTCGTTGGTCTTGACCTGATAGCCGGCGACCAAGGCGGCCCGGGCGATGATCTCGGCCGCTCGCAGGATGCCCTGCCCTCCCACGCCGGCCAAGAACACATTGGTCACCGATCCAGCACTCATGATGCACTCTCAACCGGCCCGATGACGTCGCACCGGCACACCTGCATGCACAACCCGCAGCCGCTGCACAGGAGGTCGTTGATGCGCGGGGCCCCGCCGCCGCCCTCCATGGCCGGGCAACCGAGCTTCAGGCACAGGCCGCATTCCTTGCACTTCTCGGCGTTCACCGTGTACTTGGCTGCGACCGGAGGGCGTTCGTGCAGCAGGCATGGAGCCCGGGAGATGACCAATGAAGGCTCGTCGGTCTCGATTTCCTCCTTGAGCACCTGCATTGTCGTCTTCAGGTCGTAGGGATCGACGGTACGGACGCGTCTGATGCCGCAGGCCCGGCCGAGGTCCTCGATGGACGCGGCAGCGGTCTTGTCGCCCATCAATGTCACGCCGGTGCCGGGGTGGTCCTGATGACCGGTCATGGCGGTGGTGCGGTTGTCGACCACGATGATGGTGGAGGTCCCGCGGTTGTAGGCGATGTCGAGCAGGCCGGTGATTCCCGAGTGAAAGAACGTTGAATCGCCGACTATGCCGACCACCTTCTTGGGCTCGCCGGCTTTCTGGAACCCCTGGGCCATGGAGATGCCGCCGCCCATGCACAGGATGGTATCGATCCTGGCCAGGGGCGGGAAGACACCCAGGCTGTAGCAGCCGATATCGCCGGTCACCACGACGTCGTGCTTGCCCAGCGCGTAAAAGATTGAACGATGGGGGCAGCCGGGACACAGCACCGGCGGGCGGGCGGGCAGATCGGCGGCCTCTGGCACGGGCTGAATCGGCCGGGCGTCGCGTCCCTCGTATCTGGCTCGAGCCAATTGCACGCGGTGCGGCGTCAGTTCACCGATGCCGGGCACGAAGTTGCGGCCGTCGCACGAGATCCCGAGGGCCTTGATGTGCTGCTCCAGGATGTCGTCCAATTCTTCCACCACCAGGACCCGCCCGACACCGGCGGCCAGCTCACGGAGCAGGCGGTCGGGAAACGGATACGACCAGCCCAGTTTGAGCACCGAGGCCTCGGGAAACACGTCGCGCACGTAGTGGTAGGCGATGCCGGCGGTCACGATCCCCAGGGAGCGGTTCCGCCATTCGATGCGGTTGGCGGGTGACTCCTCCGCCGCCGCCTGCAGTCTCCGAAGCCGGTCCTCGACGTTGGCCCGCATGACCCGGCCCCAGACGGGGATGGGCACGAAACGTGGTGGGTTCTTCTGGAATCCGACTGAACGCGGCGGCTTGCGTTCGCCCAGGGTGACCAGGCTTCGCGAGTGGCTGACCCGGCCCGTGGTCCGCAGGATGGCAGGGACGCTGAACTGCTCGGATGCCTCCTGGGCCAGCCGCAGGTAATCGGCCGCCTCCTGGGAGTCGGATGGCTCGAAGATGGGCACCTTGGCGAAACGGGCGTAGTGCCGCGTGTCCTGCTCGTTCTGCGAGGACTGCATCCCGGGATCATCGGCCACGCAGGCCACGAAGCCGCCCACGACGCCGATGTAGGAGAGGGTCATCAGCGGGTCGGCCGCGACGTTCAAGCCGACGTGCTTCATGGTCACGATGCTGCGGGCACCGGCCAGCGAAGCTCCAGCCGCAACCTCGAAGGCCACCTTCTCGTTCGGGGACCACTCGCAGTAGATGTCCGGCTTGTACTTGACGACGTTCTCGAGGATCTCGGTGGACGGCGTTCCCGGATAGCCCGTGGCCACGGCGACCCCTGCCTCCCACGCCCCCCGGGCGATGGCCTCGTTTCCTGACAGCAGTTCCATCGCTCACCAGTCCCCCGTGCGGTCGGCCTCCCAAGCACAGCCCGCGGCCCCGATGACTCCGGCGTCGTTGCCCAGGGTCGCGAAGCAGATTTCCGGCAGATCATCAAGCAGATTCCAGGTCAGTTCGGATGCGTGCCGGCGAATTGGACCGAGCAGGAAGTCGCCGGCGGCGATGAGCCCGCCGGCCAACACGACCCGCTGCGGGTTGGTGACATGCTGCATGTTCACGATGGCCACCGCGAGGTAGTCACATGCCTCGTCCCAGACCTGGGCGGCCAGCCTATCGCCGGCCTTGGCGGCCTCGACGATGTGCTCGGCCATCAGCAGTTCCCCCTTGTCGACGAGGGGCTTGAGGCTGCTGGGGCGTCCTTCGTTGATCATTTCTTCCGCCCGGCGGGCAAGGAAATAGGCCGACGAGTATGCCTCGACGCAGCCCTCCTGGTTGCACGAGCATCGCCGGCCGCCGGGCTTGACGATCATGTGGCCGAGTTCCGCCCCGTTCTCGAAGTAGCCGCGCAGCATCCGCCCGTCGACGATCACTCCTCCGCCGACGCCGGTACCCAGGGTGTACATCACCAGATCGCGAACGCCCTTGCCCGCGCCCGCCCAGTACTCGCCGAAGGCTGCCGCGTTGGCATCGTTCTCCAAGGTTGTCCTGATCCCTGTCTTCTTCACCATGATGTCGCGCAAGGGCGTGTCCTTGAGGCATGGCAGGTTGCCGGGGTTGATGACCAGGCCCTGGCGATGGCTCATCGGTCCGGGCGACCCGATGCCGATGCCCGCGACCTTCGAGCGATCGACGCCCGACCGGGCGATGGCCGCTTCGGCCGCATGGACGATGTTACCGACCACGGCCGCGTTCCCTCGGTCCACCTCCGTCGCCACGCTCAGTTTGCAGAGCACCCGGGCGTCGGCGTCAAGAACCCCTGACTTAATATTGGTTCCACCGAGATCTACACCAACGAAGTACTGGGCCATGTTTCACCTGCCTGGATAAACAAGCCGGCCAAGCGACACACTCGCGACGCTTGGCCGCAGCAAGGGGTATCCGCTCGGTCCGGTCAGAAAAACACGATACCCAGCGAGAAAGGGCTTTGCAAGGGTGCGCCCGTGGTCAGCAGCGATTCCGCAAGTATCGCTCGTGGGCGTGGCTGATCAAGGATTTACATTCGGACAGGTTGTGAGGCAGGTTCGCAATGGGGTTTTCGGGTTGCGGAGGCGAGAGAGAGCGGCCTCGGGGT
>JAKLEZ010000043.1 GCA_022711465.1 Planctomycetota bacterium
TGCAATCGAAGCTCGACCTGTTGAGCGTCCGTTCCCTCGCCGGCACGCGGCTTCGCGACGGCAGCTACACGTCCACGGCGCTGGGCTATGCCGGCGATGTGCAGGTCACCTTGTCCGTGCGCGAGGGTCGGATGGCCGATATCCAGGTGAAGCACGAGGAGAAGATCGACCAGGGAGCATGCTCCATCATCCCCCAGCGGATTATCGAAAAGCAGAGCCTGCAGGTCGATGGGATCAGCAGCGCAACCGTGACCACCAGCGCGATCCTCGACGGCACGCTGCAATGCCTCCGCAAGGCAGGGCTTCCGTAAGGGGGAAGATGCTCCATGCCCAGGTTCCTTCGACTACCGCGCTCGGCGAATCTCTTCTTTCCCCACCTGAAGCCTCCGGAACGGACCGGGTGGCGAGGAGTATTACACTATCTCCTCACTCGGCTGGGTCCCACATGGCGAAGCTCGCCCGTGCGGCGCATCGCGCAAGCTGTTTGCCTGGCGCTCTTCTTCTATGCGTTCTTCTATGTCTGCTGGCCTTACTCGCAGCAGTTCTCCGCGACGACGCTCAGCGACAAGCAGTGGTTTCCCGTCGAGAGTTTTCTGCTGATCGACCCGCTCGTGGGCGTCTCGACCGCGCTGGCCGGAAGGGTCCTGAACTGGCCGACGCTGGTGTGGACTGCGGCCATCGTGTTCTTCTGCATTCTGGTTCCACGTGCCTTTTGCGGGTATCTCTGCCCGCTCGGCACGCTGATCGACCTGTTCGACTGGCTGGTGGGGCGCCGCGTCCCAAGATTCCACCTGTCCCCGGAGAGACGAAATGGGCATTGGTGGATTCACATCCGGCACTGCGTACTCGTCTCCGTTCTGGTGGCCTCCCTGGGTGGCGTGCTCCTCTCGGGGTTCGTCTCGGCCATTCCTGTGCTCACGCGAGGTTTGCTCTTCACCGGCGGCCGCTGGCAAGTGGGCCTGATGAAAGGACCGAACCACTTATTGCCCGCTGACTGGACACTCTATGCCTCCGTCATTCTCTTTGCCGGTACGTTTCTGGTCAGCCTGCTCGGCCCACGATTCTGGTGTCGGCGCCTGTGCCCCAGCGGAGCGTTCTTCTCGCTGCTGAGTCTCTTCCGGTTGGGACAGCGGAAGGTGAAGAACACCTGCATCGGTTGCGGCAAGTGTGTTGAAGTCTGTCCTTTCGATGCGGTCGGCCAGGACTTTACGACCCGGACAAGCCATTGCACCTTCTGCCAGACGTGCGGAGGGGTTTGTCCGACGGGTTCCATCCAGTTCGTCACACGCTGGCACAAGGAAGCACTCAAGCCCGCGAATGAGACCTACCCACAAATGTCGCGGAGAGGATTGCTAGCGGCCTCGCTCCTGGGTGCGGCGGCGGCTGCGCCCGAACTGGCGAAATCGCGGCAGAGTGGCAATCGGCCACGATCGATCCGTCCGCCGGGCAGCGTTCCCGAGCACGAGTTCCTGGCCCTGTGTATCCGCTGCGGAGAGTGCTTCAAAGTCTGCCCCGGGCCGGTGCTGCATCCGGCGGGTATGGAGTACGGCCTGGGGGCGCTCTGGACGCCAGTGGCGCATCCCGACCACGCCGGCTGCCATCAGGATTGTAACTTCTGCACTCAAGTTTGCCCGACCGGAGCCATCCAGCCCCTGGAACTCGTGGTGAAACGCCGGGTTCACATGGGGCTGGCTCGGATCGACCTGGAAACGTGCCTGCCGTTCCGCAAGGACAAGCTCCGGCAGGACTGCGACCTGTGTTACGTCGAATGCCAGCGTGCCGGGTATGATGCAATCGGGATGAAAGAGATCCGCATCGAGCTCAACCCTCCGCCGCCTGAAGGCATGTTCTCCGAGCTCGAACTGGAGTCAATGAGTCGCATTCGAGTTCCCGTGGTCAACCCGGAGGCGTGCGTGGGCTGCGGAATCTGCCAGTACCGCTGCCACACGCGGCAAACGGTCCAGAAATCCACTCTCCGGCACAGCGCGATCATCGTGCGGGCTGAGAACGAACATCGGCTCCTCTCGTTCCCCACCGATCCACGTGACCTGCCTTCGGCGACGAGAAAAGAGAGCGTGGCTTGATCGCGAGGCGAGGAGGAAGGCTTGTATAAAACGGTACGCGGCCGGCGAGCGTAGCCGAGCGAGATCGAATGGGAAATGCCGGGCAAAAGGGAGCGGTGCTCATGCCTTTGCTGACACGCAGAAGAATGCTCACGACCGCATTAGGTGGAGTCGGCGCCTGGGGATTATGGAAGGGACGAAGTTCCCCTCAATGCGACCAGCGGGCAGGTCAGAAGACCTTACGGCCGGACGCCGCTCCGGGCATTTTCGTCCGGACGGGACGCGCGCTGGGAACGGCTGTCTCGATCAGCGTCCTCCACCACGATCAGCAGGTTGCGGATCGGGCCACGGCTGAAGCGTTCGCGGAGCTTGGCCGGATCGAGGATGTGCTGAGCCTGTACCGTCCGGACAGCCAAGTGAGCCGCCTCAATCGCGAGGGGGTTCTCGAAGATGCTCATCTCCACTTACAGAAGGTGCTGACCGCCTCCCTGACCATGTCGCGCCAGACCGGCGGGGCATTCGATGTTACTGTTCAGCCGCTCTGGGAAACCTATGCGGCAGCGGCCGGGCTAACTCGACTCCCGGCAGACGAAGAGATCGAGGCAGCGCGGAGACGAGTGGATTGGCGGGAGATCAGCCTGTCGGGTTCGCGCGTGGAGCTGAGGCGGCCCGGAATGGCCGTTACCTTCAACGGCATCGCCCAGGGATATGCTACGGACCGGGTGAAGGCCGTGCTGCAGGAGCAGGGCATCCGGCAGGCGCTCGTGGACATCGGCGAAATCGGCGCGATGGGCGAAAAACCCGGCGGCGAGCCCTGGAAGGTCGGCATCCAGCACCCGCGCGTGGCGGACGCGTACGTGTGCGTGGCTCAACTGAAGGAGAGGAGCCTGGCGACGTCCGGCGATTATGCCACCATCTTCAGTGAGGATCATCGCGATCATCACATTTTCGATCCGGCCACCGGCCGGTCACCCACGGAGTTCGCCAGCGTTTCGGTGGCCGCGACGACGACGATGGCGGCCGACGCGCTGTCCACCGCGATATTCGTGCTCGGATACGGGAAGGGAATGGAGCTGACTCGGAGCACGCCGGGGGCCGACGTCCTCTTCGTCTTCAAGGATGGTTCCGTCATGTCGACCGAGGGCTTTCCTCGGGCGGTCTGATGTTGGCACGAGATTCTCTTCTGATCCGGAGGCCATGTAGAAGGAGGCTGGGGAAGAGGCCGCCAGGGGGGTTCGAGAAGGAGACATCATGAGCGCACTTGGACGGGCGGGATGGTTCGGTCTGCTGGCGCTGGGCATCGGGTATGTGGGCCTGCCGGTCCTCGCGTATGAGGGACAACGAGCCAACTCGGTGCTCCTGAATGGCAAGTGGGAGTTTGCCAAGGGAGCGGGGGATGAACAGGCGGAAACGACCGCCGGCCAGCAGCGGCTGGACTGGAAACCGGTGACGTTGCCGGGGCCGTTCATGAAATGGAGTCAGGAAGCGGCCCACCAGACCAGGTTCGTCTGGGCCCGGAGGCGGTTTGAGATCACCCCGGCTCAGGCCGCCACCCTGGCCGTATTGCGATGGAATCGCATCGCCTGCGGCGCGGAGGCGTTTATCAACGGTCGGAAGGTGGGCGAGAACGAACCGACGGGTCCCTTCCAGGTCCTCATCCGCCCGGGCGTGCTCAAGGCTGGCGAGAACCAGGTTGTGCTGAAGATCCGCGGCGGGGCCGGCGTGCGCAAGAGTCGCAGCGGCAATGCACTCATCCCGGCGGGTTTCGGCGTGGGGATGCCGGAGGTGACCGACGACGTGTGGATCGACTTCGCCGACGGCGCTTACATGAAATGGGTGCTGGCGATACCGGATTTGGCGGGCAGTCGGGTGAAGATCCGCGTCACGCCAGCCGGACTCGAGCGCCTGGACGATCTCAATATTGCCGCTTCGGTGAAGCCCTGGCCGGATCGAAAAGTCGTGGGGCAGGGCCAGGCACCGGCCAGGCTGGTGCCCGACCCGGATCCGCTCGGAGGCGAGCACTTCTACGTGGAAGTCCCGATGCCGGGCTTCCAGCCCTGGGCGTATGAGCAGTGCCCGCTCTACATCGCCAACGTGAAACTCACCATGAACGGGCGGTTGCTGGACGAGCTGAACTTCCGGTTCGGCATGCGCGAGATCGGCGTGAAGGACCGCAATTACGGGCTGAACGGGAAGAACCTGTGGCTGCGCGGGTCAAACCTCGTGTTCGAGTGGAACTGGGGGGATACCATCACCGGCCATGAGAAGGATTACCTGGTGACCGAGGCGCGGGAGATGAGCATGAACTCCTTCCGCACGCATACCCAGCCGCCGCCGAGGCTCTGGTGCGATGTCTGCGACGCGCACGGCACGATGATCCTGGCCGAATTCCCAGTGCTCTTCAACTACCAGGACTACAAGTTCACACCGGAAGAGTGGGAGATCTGGCACCGCAACTGCCTGCTCGATGCCGCCGGCTGGATGGCCCGGCTGTGGAACCATCCATCGGTCATCATGTGGGTCTTGTCCAACGAATCCCGGAACGACGATCAATGGGAAGAAGGACCGTTTCAGGATTTCGTCAACCGGCTCGATCCCACCCGGCCGACAATGCGGACCGGCCACACAACCCGAGAGAATTTCGATCTGCATCCCTGCGGCAATGTCACCGAGACCGATGAAGGCCATCTTCAGCAGTCCATCTCGAGCTGGTTCAAGGAGGCCGGCGATCGCACCACGACCGTCAGTGAGTACATGAACGATTTCGGCCACCCGCGCACGCAGTGGACCGGGGTGGATGACCGGCTTGCGAATGACTTGGCTGTCGCTCAGATCGGGGCCGAACACACTGAGACCATGCGACGCGCGCGGGTGGACGCGATCCTGCCGTACATGTATGCCGGGTGGACGCGGACACGTCAGGCGGCCCGTGTCCATGAGAACGAGAAGGGCAACGCCGTCTGGAAGGCCGGCTACGCTGCTCCGCAGTCGGCCGCCTGGCACAGCTCGCTCTCGCCGGTCTTGGCCAGCCTCGATCTGTTCGACGCGAGTTACCTGACCGGCCAGCAAGTTACCACCGATCTTCATCTGATCAACGACTCGTGGCACGAAGCCAAAATCCACGTCGATCTTCTGTTGACGAAGGAGTGCCCGGAACTCATACCCGAAGCCAAGTGCTTCGACCAGCCGGTGAGCCGGTGGAGCTTCGACTTCGTGCTGAAGGCGGATTCCATCGAAAAGACTCCCGTTACCTGGAGACTGCCGGAGGGAGAGGGGAACTATTGGCTTACCGCCCGCACGACCGGGATCTCCGGCCGGCCGGTTCTCAGCCAGCGGTTCGTGCGTGCCATCAAGCCGCCGGTTGTGCCCGAAGCGGCCAGGCAGCGAACATTCGTCGTGCTCGGAGGCGGCGATGCCACGCGAGCGTTCTTCGACTCACGGGGACTGCGCACGTCCGAGCGGCTCGAAGAGCTGTCGCCCGGGCGGGACGTGGTGGTCATTTGGAATGCCGCCCACCTGACCAATGAGATCAAACACCGCGCGAAGGCTCTCTGCGCCTTCGCTGGCAGCGGCGGGCGAGTAATCGTCCTTTCAACGTCCGTCTGGAACTGGCCGGAGCTGTGTGAAGTGACGATTCGCCACGAGGACCGGTTCTCACGCGTCTTCCCGCATAATGACGTGCAGCATCCCATGCTCGCGGGCATCGACCCACAGTGGCTGGTCCGGTGGAACGGCCTGCCGGGTACGGTGGGGGTCGGTCGGGTCCAAGGTCCGGCCATGGCTCGCGCCCAGAAGATTTTGTGGGCGAAGGATTCGGAGACCACGATTACAGCCCTGGTCCCCGCCGCCGAGGGCGAGGGCAGATTGCTGTTCACCCAGCTTGATCTGCAAAGCCGCCTGGATCGCTCCAAACCCAGCTACGATCCCGTTGCCGAGCGCATCCTGCTCAACCTGCTGGGACGTTTCTGAGGAGAATCATTGATGAACAACATTGCCGCGTGGCGGATCGGATCATGGGCGGCCATGATGGTGGTGGTGAGCCGGGGCCTTGCCGCCGGGGAGCCTTGGCACGCTGCCGATCAGCCGGAGCTCAAGCAGACCCTGGAGCAGGCGCCAACGCTGCAGACCGAGTCGCTGGGTGAGCCGGCACGGGGCGTGAACGTCTGGGAGCGCTGGCTGGTGCCCAACCCCGACGGCAAACGCTGGGATGTCCTCCAGGTTTATTTCAAGGAGTATTACGGACCGACGTGGCTGTGCGTGTTCGACCTGGGCACCGGCCAAGCGAGGAAGCAGCGCTTGCCGGACGATCACCAGTTCTACCTCTCCGGCCGGGCGCTCGCGTTCGACGGCAAGTACTACGTCGCCACCCCGTGCCGAAGAACGTGGAGCATGGATCTGTTCGTTTACGACGTGGGCGCGCAGAAGCTCGTGCGCGAGATCGTCCCGGTGGCGAAAGCACGGACCACTGGGCTTATCACGGAAGTTGCGTCTGGGCGCTTACTCGGATTGACCTCCGACCCCGAGCACCCTGACCGCAGCGTCCTCTACGGGGTGGACGTGGTCACAGGCCAGATGTTGTTCGCCAAGGCCCTGCCGTCGCCGGTCTCGACGGATGCTTACTGGCCGCACTGGGTGGACCTTTCGTATGAGTACCATGCTTTCGCGCGTGGCCCGGATGGCTTTGTGTGGACGTATCTCAAGGACGTTCTGGTGCGCACTGACCCGAAAGATGCCAGCGTACACATGGTGGGCAAGCTCAATCCGGTCGGCTGGCCGACCTTCGTCGGCCGTGATCTGTATTTGGCCGGCAGCGAGCAGTTGCGGCGCATTCGCAACATCGCCCCGGCTCACTGATGCGGGAGACAGTCCATGAGAAGACGATGGCTGGGCATGCTGTTGGGGGTTGGTGTCGCTGCGTCTATCCAGGACCTTCATGCTGCGGATGGTCTCCCCTCAGGTGACGCGGGCGTCAAACGCCAGGCGGTCAGAGTGGCCGCGTTCCAGTTCGGCACGCCCACCTCCGCCGCCCGTGCCGGCTTCACCAAGGTGACGATCGGGGAGGCCTTCACTCCCGAAAAGGGCTACGGCTTCCAATCGACTCAAGATCTGAAGGCATTCGACCGCGGAGGATCCGAGATTACCCTGCCCAAGGATAGTCACACCGCCTCGACCTACGGTGCGTATCGAACCACATCAGATCTGACTTGCGCGCTCATCGAGGGCCGGGCTGATAACAGCTTCGAGGTGGCCGTGCCGGAGGGCGAGTACACCGTCTGGCTCATTGCCAGCGACGCCGAGTGGGATCCCCCGCTCTTCGAAGTGTGGGCAAACGGCCAGAAGAAACTCGACGTGCGCGTCCCGCGGGCAAGATTCGTCTTCATGGAGTCCTTCCAGGCCCGCGCGGCCGACGGGCAATTACGGATCGAGTTCAAAGGCCCGCATGGCTGGATTCTGAACGGTCTGGTCATCGGCCAAGACGGGCCGGAGCTGGCGCAGGTGGTCACCACTCTTGAACGTGACATCTTCTTCCTGACCCAATCGGAACTGCCCAACTGGAAGGAGGCAAAGCCGGAGCCCGCCCCTCCCCAGCTTGACTGGAGCGCGGCCGAGTTGGAAAGAGGCTATGTGGTTGTCCCTGTTGATGACACCGTGTCGGTCACGCCGACTTTCGTACCCGCGCGAGCGTCCATCGGAAGACCGCTGACCGCCTTCGCCACCCCGGGCGAGTTCGAGCCCGCCAGCTTCTGTGTTCTCTCCCGCAAGGACCTGGGGCCTGTAGCCCTGGAGCTATCCGACTTCATTGCCGAGAAAGACGGCCAGACCATCCCGCGGCAGAACGTGAAGGTCGGAATCGTTCGCTGCTGGCCCCAGCGCATCAGCGGCTGGGGTGGAAAAGGCGAATACTACGTCGTGCCGGAGATGATCGAAACGCCCGCGGGCCGCCACTCCAGTGTCGCAGCCGGCCAGGTCAAGCAGTGGTGGCTGACCGTGCGCGTGCCGCCTGACGCTCCGGCCGGGCGCTACCGGATGTCCCTCACGTTCCGGCCGGAGAAGGCACCCCCGACCACCCTCGAGTGGCGTCTGCTGGTGCTGCCTTTCGAGCTGATCCGCCCACCCGACAAACACTGGGGAACCTGGCTGGAGAGCTTCCCGCCGGTCGGAGGGCTCAGGGGCCCGGAGCGGCGCGGACGAAATACCCCCGCCGAGCAGGCCCGCCTCGTCAAGGCCGACCTGGCCGACTACCGCGAGCACGGCTTCGACCTGGCCATCTTCAATTTCTACTTCGGCGTGAAAGAAAACCCCGACGGGACTTTCACCTACGATATATCCGCGCTGGCCCGCGACCTCGAGTACTGGAAAACGCTCGGCTCCAGCACGCCCGTCCCGATGGGTTGCGAGTTCACACTCCGCAACCTCGAATATGGCCTCGCTGAGCCCGGAAAGAAACACGTCCCCGGCACGTTCAGCCCCAAGGCGCATCGGGCGATCGTCGGCCTGATTCGGTACATCCACGACGAAGCCCAGCGCCACGGCTGGCCCAAGCTGTACTTCTATCCAATCGATGAACCCGGCAACAACAAGACCGAAAATCGCATGCTCTTCGCCGAAAACGTCCTCGGCTTTGTCCACGAGGTGCCCGGCTGCCAGACCGCCACCACGCTGACGGCCGGCGACCTCCAGCGGCTGGGCGATCGCGTGGACGTGCGCATTTATGCTTACGGCCATTACAGCCGCAACAGAGTCCTCCAGGAAGTCCGGCAGGGCCATCCCTTCTGGTATTACGAGAATGGGATGTTCTACGGACACAGCACGGTTGCTTCGCGAGGCCTGACCGGCTTCGAGTTCCTGCGCTCGGGTGCGGAAGTGGCCACCGCCTGGGGCTTCGACGCTATCGAGGCCAATCCGTACAACGATTTCGACGGCGGGCACAAGGATTGGAACGTGATCTTCCCCGGTGTGGACGGGCCAATCCCGACCATCTATTGGGAACTCTGCCGTGAGGGGGTGGATGACTGCCGGTATGTGGCCACCCTGCAGCAGAAGATCGCGCAGGCCAGAACACAAGGCAATAAGGAAGCTGCTGACCGAGCCGAACGCGTCCTGGCGCCGCTGCTCGATCCCGACGCTCAGCCCATCGAAAACCCCCTGGCCTTCACCCGTTATCGCTGGCGCCTGGCCCGTGAGATCCTCTATCTTCTGGACGACCGGGAGCTGTCACTCTCATTCCCGGCGGTCGTCACCACGACGACCGCGCCGGAGAAGACCGGCCCCAATCTGATTACCGACCCCTCTTTCGAGGCTGGCCCGCAGGCCGGCGGCTTTCCCGTTCCTTCCTACCACGCTGACGATCCATCCTTGAAGCCGGAAGACAAACCCGTGGGCGCATTGAGCGTAACCAACGAAGTCGCTCATTCAGGTCGATATGCGTTGAAATGGGATTTCAGCAAGGCGGTCGGCAAAGGCCATGTCTATGATGGCAAGCACTATCTCATCGTGAACGTCCAGGTGCCCCCAGAGGCGGCCAGGCAGTTGCGCGGCCAGCGCGTCAGAGTCGGCTACTGGTTCCGGCTCGGCGGCGGAGCAGCGGTGCCGGGCATGACACTCCGCCAATCGGGCAAGGACGGCTACCTGGGCGGGATCAGCTACACCGGCGGCGTGGAAGACCCGGCCGTCTGGAACCACTTCGTCGCTGAGGACCGGCTGCGCACCGACTTCGATAGCCTCGACATTCACATCTCCTGCCCCGTTCCGGATGACGCGGAGGTGGCCCGGAAGTCGCTCTTCTACATCGACGAGGTGTCGCTGCAAGCCATCGAGGAGCCGCCCATGGCCGTCTCAACGCCTCTCGACGAATACTATGTAGGCGAGCCCATTCCATGGAACGTCCAGACCACGTCACGCACCAACCAGCTGCGCGTTGAGCTGTGGGCTGGCGAGCGGAAATTGGCCGAGCACACGGCGCGGCTGGAGGGCGGCGGGCTACGTGGTGCTTTTGAAAGCCACGGGCTCAAATCCGGCGTCTGCACTCTCAAAGCGGTCCTCGATGCGCCATCATCAGCGCCTCAAACGGCCCAACGCGACCTCATCGTGGCCCCCGACCCGTTCGACTGGCCGACACGCAGACCATGAATCCATCTCTCAACGAGAGAAAGGCACGCGAACAATGACCGACCCGAACCCGATGTGTGGCGACAAGGCGGCCCAACCTTCGAAGTGGATCGCACTGCTGATGGTAGTGGCTTGCCCCCTCTTTGGAGCCCGGCCGACGTGGGCTGCCGCCGCGCCAAACCCGCATGCTTGGGAACGCTGGGAACACGCCCTGACCAGCTCCCGCAACTACGGCAACCCCTACGCCGACGTAACGCTGCGGGTCACTTACAACGGGCCGGACAACCGTACACTGCGCATCTACGGCTTCTGGGATGGCGGCAACACCTTCCGAATCCGCTGTGCATTCCCTGCGCCGGGGGGCTGGCGGTGGGAGACAGAGTGTTCCGACGTGGCCAATATAGGCTTGCACCGGCACCGTGGCACCGTGGAAGTCTCGCCCTATCGTGGCGACAATCCGCTGTACGCCCACGGCTTCCTCAAGGTAAGCGACAATCGGCGCTATCTGGCTCTCGCTGACGGAACCCCGTTCTTGTGGATCGGCGACACCGCCTGGGCCGTGCCGCTGCGAGCCAGCGACGAGGAATGGAAAACCTACGTCGCCGACCGCACGGCCAAGCACTTCACCCTCATCCAGGTGGCGCCGGCGCCCGCCTGGGCCGGCGAGCGTGATCGCCAGGGCGAGCGGGCCTTCACCGACAAGACCTGCTCACAGTGGAACCCGGCCTACTGGCAGTCCTTCGAACGCAAGATCCAACACGCCAACGAAAAGGGCCTGGCCGTGCTGCTCGTCGGCCTCATGGAACCCGTGCACCGTTATCCCGAGGCCCCACAGGCTCGCCTCTTCGCCCGCAACATCGTGGCCCGGCTCTACGGAAACTTCGTCATCTTCTCCCCCAGTTTCGATAGCGAGGTCCTGCCCCTGGCTAACGAGGTCGGCCAGGCCGCCCGCGAGGCGACCGCCGTCCACCTGATCACCCAGCACCCCGGCACGCCCTGGAACCAGCCCACGCCGACCTTCTCGGACAAGTACTACGACGAGCCGTATCTGGACATCGCCGCCGTGCAGACCGGCCACAACGCCGGCCACCTCGACTGGTGTGCCCACCACGCCATCGAATGGACCCTGCACCTCTACCGCCACCAGCCGCACAAGCCGATCATCAACCTGGAGGCCATGTACGATGCCCAGGGCGATAAGGGCTGGCGGTCGATCGATGCGCGTTCCCTGGGCTGGCGGTGCTGGCTCTCGGGTGCCATGGGCTACACCTACGGGGCTGGTGATCTACCGCCCAAGGTACCCAAGGGCAGCGGCGCGATCTTCAAGTGGGTCACCGACCCGGGGAAGTACGATCACTGGAAGAAGGCCCTCCAATGGGAGAGCGCGTTCCAGATGCAGTACCTGCACGACTTCCTGGCCGCCATCCAGTGGTGGCGCCTGGAGCCCGCCCACAACCTCATCCACAACCAGCCCGATGACGTGACCCGCCGGATGGTTATGGCCAAGACCGCCTCGGGCGATCTGGCCGTGGCCTACCTGCCGGACAACGAGGCCATTGAATTGGACCTGTCCGCGTTCTCGGCCCCGCTCACGGCCCGCTGGTTCGACCCGATTCGGGGTCGCTATTCCCCCATGCCCGGTCGTATCGAGAACAAAGGCACCCACCGTTTCTCGCCGCCGGCCAACGGCGATTGGGTGCTGGTTCTGCAGCCGACCGGCGCGCAAACGCAAGGAGACGCCAAATGAACCGAGAAACACCAGGCCGGAGAATCGTCGCAAACAGACTGTCGCTGCCGTTGCTGGCCTTGAGCACCGCCCAGTCCCTTGCTCTGGCTGCACCGGCACCCACTACCCAGCCGATGAAAGGTCCGCTTCGCGTGCATCCGCAGAACCGGCGCTATTTCACCGACGATTCCGGCCGCGCCATTCTGCTTGTTGGCTCGCACACCTGGAACAACCTCCAGGACATGGGTGAGAACGATCCGCCGGCCGCGTTCGACTTCGCGGCCTACCTGGATTTCCTGGCCCGGAACAACCATAACTTCATCCGCCTGTGGCGCTGGGAGCTGGTCAGTTGGAACACCGCGGCGAATGGTGAAAAGGATAAGCGCGTGCATTTCGCGGCGCCGCACCCGTGGCCGCGGACCGGGCCGGGAACGGCGCTGGACGGCAAGCCGAAGTTCGACGTGGGTAGGTTCGACGAGGCCTACTTCGAGCGTCTGCGCTCGCGCGTGACGGCGGCGCGAAACCGCGGCATCTACGTATCGGTCATGCTCTTCGAGGGCTGGGGGCTCCAGTTCGTGCCCGACGGCTGGAAGGCTCACCCTTTCAATAAGGCCAACAACATCAACGGCATCGACGGCGACGTCGACCACGATGGCAAGGGGATCGAGATCCACGAACTCGCCGCCCCGGCCGTCACGCGCCTTCAAGAGGCCTGCGTCCGCAAGGTCATCGATACGGTCAATGACCTGGACAACGTGTTGTACGAGATTTCGAACGAAAACCACCCGCCCTCCACCGCCTGGCAGTACCATATGATCCGCTTCATCCACGACTATGAGAAAACCAGGCCCAGGCAACACCCGGTGGGAATGACCTTCCAGTACCAGGGCGGCTCCAACGGGATGCTCTTGGATAGCCCGGCCGATTGGGTCTCGCCCAACCCCAAGGCCGAGGGTGGCTATGATTACCAGGGCAATCCGCCGCCTGCCGATGGCCGTAAGGTCATTCTCTCCGACACCGATCATCTCTGGGGCATCGGCGGGAACGTCGCCTGGGTGTGGAAAAGCTTCCTGCGCGGGTTGAACCCGGTCTTCATGGACCCCTACAAGCGCACCGTCCTGAGCGGCGGCTCTGAAGCTCAATGGGAACCGGTCCGCCGAGCTCTGGGCGTGGCCCGCCGGCTGGCCGAGCGTGTCGATTTGGCCACTCTGACCCCGCGCGGCGAGTTGGCCAGCTCCGGCTACTGCCTGGCCAACCCGGGATTCGAGTATGTGGTCTACCTTCCCGAGGGCGGCGAGGTGACCCTTGACCTTCAGGCCGCCCCGGGCCCGTTCGCCGCCGAGTGGATCCATCCGCAGACCGGAGAGGCCGCGCGCGGCGAAAACGTTACGGGCGGGGCGAAGTGTACGCTCAAGCCGCCGCTCAACGGCACCACCGTGCTCTATCTGCGGAGATTACCAGGAGAATCCGAGCCCGGTGTGACCGCAGAGCCGCCGTGGCGACCGTTGCCCCTGATCACCGACGGCCGGGTGGCGGATGGCTGGTGCCATGTGGGCTGGGGCGGATTCGCCGTCGATGGGGACGCCCTGCGGACAGAGTGCGATCCGAAGGGGCTCGGGCTCCTGGTCTACAAAAAGGAGAAGTTCGGCAATTGCCAGATTCGCGTGTTATTCAAGAGCAAAGAGGCTAGGTCGAATGCCGGGGTGTTCGTGCGAATCGCGGACGGAATTCTGGAACAGGTCAGCCGCCCCGGCGCGGCATTTGAGCGAGACGCACGCGGGAAGATCTCGAAAGCATCCATGAACAAGATGATGGAATCGTCGGAACGCGACGAGGGACCCTGGTTCGCGGTCCACCGCGGTTACGAAGTCCAGATTATGGACGAAAACGACAAGCTCCACCGAACCGGGGCCATCTATTCGCTCGCGCCCTCGTCCGCAGAATCGAAAAAGCCGCCGAGCGAGTGGAAGACGATGGTCATCACGCTCACGGGCAATCGGATCCTCGTGGATCTTGAAGGCAAACGCGTCACCAGCTTCGATCCGGAGAGCCCCGAGGTGCCCCGCGTTCGTCAATGGTTCGAGCCGAAGCGCGAACCGAAGCGTCCTGAAGCCGGTTATATCGGCCTGCAGAACCACGACCCGGGCGACATCGTGTGGTTCAGGGAAATCAGCGTGCGACCGCTGATGGTGCCGGAGGTGAAGTGATCAGCAAAGCATGGAGCATCCAGCTACACGCTGCGCGGAGACCACAACCACACCCTATCGTTGTCGGCGAGTTCACTCTGTCGGCCGGCTGGCAAGCGACGTCTCGCTGAGATACTGCGGGCGCAGCGGCTAGCGGGCGTCTCATGGCGTTTTCTCCAGGACAGGTAACTGGCACTATACCCAAGATCGGCCGGAGCCCAACAAGTGGCTGATGCATTCGGCGCCCAGTACAATGGCGGTATCTGTCTAGCGTGTTGGCATCCCTCCTGTTCATCGGCCCGGGGGCCCAGGCGGCGGACGCGCCACCCAGTGCCGATGAATCGTGGCTGCGGCCGTACACCGGTCCCACGCGCACCGACATCGGCGCCACCACGCTCGACGGCAAGGTGCTGTGTGGCTACCAGGGATGGTTCAACACCCCTGGCGACGGCACCAGCTTCGGCTTCAGCCATTGGGGCAGCGGGTTCGGCCGCCCTGAAGGCGGGCGGTTCGTCGTGGACATGTGGCCGGATGTTTTGGAATACGATCCGCACGACCTGTGCGAAGTGCCGGGCCTCAAAATGCCGGACGGCTCGCCGGCGCGGCTTTACAGCGCTTTCCGCAAAGGGCCCGTGCTGCTGCACTGCAGGTGGATGCGCCAGTACGGCATCGACGGCGTGTTTCTGAGTCGGTTCGTCAGCGAGACAGCCGATCTTGCCCGCGCTCGTCACGTCAATATGGTCCTGGCAAACGTACGCAAAGGCTGCCATCGCGAGGGCCGCGTCTGGGCGATGATGCTCGACCTGTCCACGGGCCGCCGAGGGTCTACCGCGCTGGTCATGAACGACTGGAAATTCCTCTGTGATCAGGTCAAGGTCCGCGAGGATTCGCGCTACCTGCACCACCAGGCTAAGCCGGTTGTGCTGTTGTGGGGGCTGGGTTTTCAGGATCGGCCCTGGACGCCGGAGGAGGGCGAGGAACTCGTCCGGTTCTTCAAGGAGGACCCGAAATACGGCGGCGTTCATCTCATCGGCGGGATCGATCCCCACTGGCGAACGCTGAGCGGTGCCTCGCGATCGGACGCCGGCTGGGCCAAGGTCTACCGGAGCTTCGACGCCATCAGTCCCTGGAATGCAGGTCGCTACCGCGACGATGCCAGCATGGACCGTGTGCGAAAGGATGTGTGGGAAGCCGACTTGGCCGAACTCAAAGGGCTAGGGCTGGGCTACATGCCCCCCGCCTTCCCGGGTTTTTCCTGGGATCACCTCCGCAGAACGCCTCCGGGAACCAGCATGATCGCGCGGCGAAAGGGCATGTTCTATTGGCGGCAGTTCGCCATCTTCAAGGCTCTCGGAATCCGCACCGTATTCGTCGGGATGTTTGATGAGGTCAATGAGGGGACGGCCATCTACAAGGTCGCCAACGACGTCCCGGTCGGCAAGTACTTCGTGACTTATGAGGGCTTGCCGTCTGATTATTATCTCAAGCTCACGGGGGCGGCCACGCGGATGATCCGCAGCGAAATCCCGCTATCAGATGAAATTCCTCATGATCTTCCACCTCCCAAAGAGTGACTGCCGGCGGGTGCCGTGTCAGGCGCACCGGTACCTGCGCGCGGTGGGCGACGGAACGCGGATGCTGCGCGGCCAGCGGCCCCTCGCTGCCAGGAGTCTCATGAGACCATGAAGGTGCAACGCGTGCGTCGCGGTTTTCCACGAGGAGTTCAAATGGTGAAACCGGCCCTGTTCCTGATCGCAACGATCGTGCTGTCTGTCCAGTCCGGCGGGTGGGCTGCCGAAAGCACTCCCATTACCCGAAGCAAATCAGACCCGAAGCTGTTGTCGTTCCGAGGGAACAGCAGGTTCAAACTCGTCGGCTACGATTACTACGACCTCCTGAACACGGAGCATGTCGGGAAGGACCTGGATTGGCGCAACGGAGCCGATAGGAAGCGTCCGCTGTATGAATCCTTCTTCGACATGCTGGACCACAACCGCGTGAACTTGACGCGTTGCTTCGTCTGGGACGGCTGGGCGAATGATCTGTTCTGCTGGAAGCGCATCAGCACGGCGGACGACCCGGTCAAGAGCGGTCAACGTTATGCCCGGGTGGATCTCGCGCAGTTCGATGATCGGTTCTGGAACCACGCCGTCAAGGCCATCGAGTATGCGTCGAAAAAGGGCGTCATCGTGGAGGTGACCCTTTACGACCGCTGCGGCATCGATTCGGACGCCATCGGCCCGCGCCGATGGAGTTTCCATCCCTGGAATCCGGACAACAGCATGCCCGGCACAATCGGATGCGATCTGCTGCCGCGGCGGAAGGAACGCGGCATCCAGTACGTCTTCGACCTGGCCAACCCGAAGATCAAGTCGCTGCACGAAGCCTACCTGAGGAAATGGGTCGAATCCACCAGGCACCTCGACAATGTGATCTTCGAAATCGAGAACGAGGGTTACAGCGGCTACGCGTTCAACAAGTGGGTGGCCGAGTTCTTAAGACATGAGTTGAGATACCCCTTCCCGATCGCGGTGAACACGTTCGCGGACAAAGACCTGTGCCACGGCATCTCCGAAGTGGACATCATCGCCGACCACGGTGAGAAAAGCCCGAAGGAGGTGGATCAACTGTCGAAGGAGTGGTCGCGGTTCGGCAAGATGATCGTGGTCGATACCGATGGGTGGCGGACCTCCGAGGAGAACCACGAGAAATCGCTGCAGGTGGCCCAACGCGCTCTGGACCTCGGCCTGCACTTCAACCACAAGGCCCGCTCCAACCGGCCGTGCGGCGATACCGGCAAGCGATACTGCGAGTTGATGGCCGGCCTTCAGCGCGACCCCGGCGGGCGCGCGCCGGATCGGCCTGACCCCCTTCAAGCCGACCAGCAGACAGCGGACATCATCCTGGGCCCAAAGAACGCCGAGCACGGGCTGAAACTCGATCTGCCCTGGGACGGCTCGCCAGACGGATGGACGGCCGTCGTTGAGCGCCAGGGCAAGAACGGCCAGATGAACGCCGCTGGACCCACCGGCCGGAAAGGCCGCACCATCTTCCTGGATGTCGATGACGATTTCATCTTCAAGGGTGCGCAACCCAGAGTGCAAATCGAACTGGAGTACTACGACTCATCACCCGGCGACCTGGTGCTCGAATACGATGCGGCCAACGACTCGAGCGGCCATCGCAAGGCCGTCGTTGCCAAATGCACCGGCACGACCGATTGGCAGCACGCAACTTTCAACCTGGACGATGCGTACTTCGGAAACCGCTGCGGCGAGCACGCCGACTTCGGCTTCCGGCGCGGTGATGCCGCCGGCGAGATCATCATCCGCCAGGTTTGGCTCAGGAAGGTGAGCCGGTGAGTGCCCGCGTCCTTCCGTTTCGTTCGCGATTGACTCAGGTCCTGATGGTTCTCGCCCCTGTTCATTGGGCCGGCGCCGTGGCCGCCGGGGCAGGGGAATCGGGGTCATCTGCGTCGTAATGGCCGTGAAACTGGCGCAGAATCTGCTCGCGGGTCTGGCGTCGCCCCTGGCTGTCAAGGTAGACCTCGGTCCACGGCGGCCGCGTTGAGGGATCGGCGAGGATCGAATACGCCCGCGGGTTGCGCACATTGTGCCTGATCTGCCGCTCATCGTGTCGCCCGCCGTATTTTGTCCCCAAAGACCGGCGGAACGGCTGAAAGTCGAACGCCTTCCACCCTGGCGTGTCCGATGGCAGCTTTCCCAGCACGTTACCCTCTGCGTCCACCGCGTAGGACCCGCCTTGGAAAATGGCCAGCGCGATCGGCACAAGGCTGTCCATGGCCCGCGTCGGGACGACGCGCTCCATGTCATCTCCGATCGACTGGTGCAAAACAACATCCGCGCCCATCAGTTCCAGGCATCGCACCGTCTCTGGAAACCACATGTCCGCGCAGATGCTGATGCCGTAACGGACGCCGTCGAGTTCCATCACCTCGAACCGTTTACCCTTCGACCAGCCCCACCAGCCCTGCTCGCCCAGCGTCGTCTGCACCTTGTGGTACTTCCCGCGGAACTGCCCCTGACCATCGATCAGGCATGCAGTGTTGTACCGGCGGTCGCCGTCCAGATCGAGCAGCCAGGCAAGGACTGCCGTGCCAGTTTCGCGGGCCAGGGCCCGGTAACGGCGATACCACGGCCCATCGCCGGGAACCGGCTCCGCGAGCGGGTTGATGCGCTCCTCGCTGGGATACGGCCAGCCGGAGATGGCAAACTCGGGAAAGACGATCACGTCCGGCCGGGGCCGGGCGGCAGCCGCCTTGCGGGCCTCCCCGGCAAGTACCTGAAAATTGGCCTCCGGTCCGGGATTGCCCTTGGCATAGTGGTTCGTGCCGGCCTGGACAACGGCCACACGCACAATCCGCGCCGGATCGCGCGCTGATGCGGCCGGCCGCGTGGCAACCGCCCCATGGCCGGATTGGGCGATCGGCTGATGGGCGTTCGACTGGCTGGCGAGGACAGCCTGCCCACAAGAATAATCCGGAGCAACGGTCAGAACCGCCAGTGCCAGAAGCGCATGCCGGCAAGAGCATGACAAAGCGACCGGCCCGGGCAGAAACAGTGGTTTGGAAGCACACATGGCGGCCATCATAGCCGCGGCCCGGCCAGCGGTCACGGCAATGGGACTGAGATGCTGTCACGGGCCGAGACCCGGCGGTAAGATGACGTTCGTGCCAATCGGCAAGCCCAGACGATCTGCCGGAGTACGCACATGAAGTCGAACGTGAGCCGAATGCTGAGAGTTGTCGCAGTTTTCGCATCGGCTTGGGCCGCCCACCTGCATGCGGCCGAAATCCAGGGGCCGTTTGCAGAGACGGCTGGACTGTCCCTCGAGCTCGACCTGGGAGGGCCGGCGGAGTGGAAGCTCGAGTCGAGCGGTTCAGGTGAAGCCCGTTACTCAGGTCAGGGTCACGCACTGGTCTTGCGCCTGCAGGAGAAGGGGCAGCGACGGCTGCTCCGAATGACCCTCACTCCGCCCGCCGGTCGCAAGCTGTCCGTGCGGAGTTACACCGCGAAGGTGACGATGGCACAGGCCGGTCTCCATGCGGTAATGGTTCCGAATACTCGGCCCATCGCCCATTCGCTCATCTACTTTCACCAGCATCGGACCTGGCCGAAGGACATGCGCATCTGCCGCTGCCTGATTCCCGCCGGTTTTGAGGAAAACGCCAGATCCAATTCGGAAGCGCCGTTCATCCTGCTGACCGAGAAATCCGGCAACAACAGACTGGCCGTCGGGTGGACAGCGGCCGATCGAGCCACGTCGCTCAAGGGCGCCGCCCGGGGCGAGCAG
Organism: Planctomycetota bacterium; assembly: GCA_022711465.1. Lineage (GTDB taxonomy): Bacteria > Planctomycetota > Phycisphaerae > UBA1845 > PWPN01 > JAGNEZ01. Next base: position 19,398 of record JAKLEZ010000043.1, read on the forward strand.
TATGTGTTGAGCTTATCCCGCCGCGATGATGTGCCGTTCACCGGTGATGTCCTTGAGGATTCGTTGTACATCAGCACCGAGTCCGGCCCCTGGCTGGAGGTGGCGACGGATTACGCCAAGGCATTCGATGCCGCCAATGGCCGCAAGCACGCTACGGCGCCCGAGTGGGCCACCGAACCGGTCTTCTGCACCTGGTACTGCTACCAGGACCACATCGACCAGGCTGGGGTGCTCAAGATCGGCCGCAAGTGCCGGGAGATGGGTTTCGGCACGATCCTCATCGACGCCGGCTGGGACTGCCGGCCGGACGGCGGCTACGGAGACTGGGAACACGGCATTCTTGGCGATTTCACGGCCGCGCCCGACCGCTTCCCCGACTTGGCCGGAGCCATTCGCGAGATGCACGAGATGGGCCTGAAGGTTGAGCTGTGGTCGGCTCCCTTCTGGCAGGGCCGCCAAAGCAAGGCCTACAAGGAGCGGACCAGGGATTTCCACGCATGGACCAAGGATGGCGAGGATCACAATCTCTGTCCTCGGTGTGTCGGCATGCGCGAGTATCTGAAAGAGACTTTCGCCCAGGTGGCCAAACGCTACGCGATGGATGGCATGTGGCTCGACGCCGCCGACGGTGTGCCCCCCGAGTGCACCGCCAGGCACCAGCATCTCGAGCAGCCCATGGGCGCCGCCTTCGTAGACTGCCTGACAGCCATTCACGATGGGCTCAGATCTGTCAACCCGCAGGCCGTCACTGAAGCCCGCGTCCTGCACGCCAACATCCACAGCAAGCGGGCGATGGACGTGGTCCAGCCCTCGGACGCCCCCGAGAGCTTCGAGGTGCTGCGCCTGGCGGGCATTCAGATGCGGCCTTGGGCGTACGATGTCGTGCTCAAGAACGACCCGATGTTCTGGAAAAAGGATGCGGATGCCGCCACGGTGGGCAAATTCCTGGCCACGATGGTGTGCAATGGCGTGCCGGCCTTGTCGGTCGATTTTCTCACCGCCCCCGACTGGCAGTGCCGCCAGACCGCCGCGTGGCTGAAGTTCTATCAGGAGCACAAGCAGACGCTGCTTCGCGGGGAGTTTCGGCTTTTCGGAGCCGACGCCGGTGCGCCGGACATGATGCTGCTTGGCGAGCGTGAGGCGGTCGTCTACGTGCGCAATGCTGATACGCGCGACGTGGCGATGCCGCGGAGACTTGACCGCATCATACTGCTGAACTGCACGGATGCCGACGGCCTGAAGCTCACCCTTACGCCTGGCGATAAACCGAAGGTCGTCAGGATCTATGGCCCTGACTGGACACGGGTTGAGTCGGCCGCTGCTGGAGAAAACAGCAAGTCCCCCTCGGTATATCCTGTGCCGCAGGGAGGGGCGGCGATGATTAAAGTGACGTGGCCGGATTCCTGAGCTTCTGAAGAACGGGGCCGCCATCCTTGCTCATGATGTGGATGCATCGATCATCGCGAGAATGACGGTTTGGCTCCGAAACCGCCTCATCCGGTTCAAGGCCCGCGGGTGCGTGAGTCGGTGGCCACTTGCCGGTTCAAGAGCTCAGCGGGAAGATGGTGCTCGTGCGAATAAGGAGAAATCCTTTGATTCCATTGGTCCTGATCCTCCTGGTGAGCTTCCTGCCGCCTTTCTCTGCCGCCGCTGAAACGGGTTATAAAGCCACACCTGCCGAGCCCGTTCTTGAGGAGGATTCAGAGCTCGGGCCGGTCTGGTCAGGGCATCCGGTGGGCTTTTGTCTCCTCACGCATGAGGACCGGCAGTACGTCGCGTTTTATGACGATCAGCGCCGGATGACCGTGGCCGCCCGGAGGGTGCACGAAACCCCCTGGCAGTACACGCGCCTGCCGCAGACCCTCGGCTGGGACAGTCACAATTCCATTGCGATGGCCGTCGATAACGAAGGCTATCTGCACCTGGCCGGCAACATGCATTGTGTCCCGCTCATCTGTTTCCGCACGGAGCGACCCCATGACATCCAGACCTTCCAGCAGGTCAAGCAGATGGTGGGACGCGAAGAGCGCAGGGTCACGTATCCGAAATTCTTCCAAGGCCCCGGGGGCGAGCTGATCTTCACCTACCGTGATGGCGGAAGCGGTGCCGGGAATCAGATCCTGAATGTCTACGACGCCGGCAAGCGGGCTTGGCGAAGGCTCTTGGATGCTCCGCTTACCCATGGCCAAGGGGAGATGAACGCCTACTTCGATAACCTGCGGCGCGACCAGGGCGGTGTTTATCACCTGTGCTGGGTCTGGCGGGACACGCCGGACTGTGCGACCAATCACGACGTGTGCTACGCCCGCAGCCGTGACCTGGTGCACTGGGAAAGGAGCGATGGAGGCCCACTGAAGGTGCCGATCACACATAAGACGTGCGAGATCGTAGATCCCGTTCCGGTGCATGGCGGCCTGATCAACGGAAACGCCCGCTTGGGCTTTGATGGCCAGCGGCGGCCGGTGATCAGCTACCACAAGTATGACGAGAATGGGCATACCCAGGTGTACAACGCTCGGCTTGAGGAGGGCGGCTGGAAGGTTCGCAAAGTCAGTGACTGGGATTATCGTTGGGAGTTCAGCGGGGGAGGCTCCATCTCCTTCGAGATTGCCGTGAGCCCGATTGAGGCGGATGCAGAAGGTCGGCTGACCCAGGCGTTCCATCATCCCCGGGCCGGCTCCGGGCGCTGGCTCCTCGACGCGAAGACGCTTACGCCCGTGGAAACACTTCCCCCGATCCGGCGGGCGCCGCTTGCCCTGGGCAAGGTCGTGTCAAGTATTCCAGGTATGCAGGTGCGCTGGGCGGAGGATTCAGGCTCATCGAGACAACTGGGGACTTATTACCTGTTGCGATGGGAGACCCTGTCAGCCAATCGCGATCGGCCGCGTGAAGGAACTCCTCCAGCGCCATCGATGCTTCGAGCCCTCAAGTTCCGGCGATCGAGTGAGTGAATAATCACAGCAGGGCTTCCAAAGGAGACGGCCGCAGTTACTCGCGATCAGGGAGGCGTCGGTATGTGCAGGACGTTCGGTGTCATCTCGCTCGATACTAGATCTGCGATGACCCTGTTGCTCGTGGCCGGGATGGCCTTCGCGTCCGAACCGAAACCCGCTACACGAAGTGTCCAGTTCGCCATCAATGATGCCCAAGGCCAGCCTGTGCCCTGCCGGATTCATCTTGTTGGTCAATCCGGCAAACCGATCCGAGCTCCCGGCCAGCCGTTCTGGCACGACCACTTTGTCTGTTCCGGGCGTGTCGTCATCCCGGTTGGGCCGGGCCAGTATCGCTACGAAATCGAGCGCGGGCCCGAGTACCGCCGCCTCGAAGGCACCGTTGATGTTGCCGGCTCGCGGGATGAGGTCGTCACGCTCGAGCTGAGGCGGCTGGCCGACTTGGCCAGCGAGGGCTGGTACAGCGGCGACCTGCATATCCACCGACCGGTCGAGGACATGCCGCTGCTGATGCGGGCCGAAGACCTGCACGTCGCTCCGGTCATCACCTGGTGGAATCAAACCAACCCGTGGAAGGAGCGGAACCCGCCGGCGCGCCTGCTCGAATCGGTAGACGGTAACCGATTCTACCATGTCATGGCCGGCGAGGATGAACGTGGCGGTGGAGCCCTGCTGTTCTTCCATCTCGAGCGACCGCTGGAAATCACCAGGGCTTCACGCGAGTATCCCTCGGCGATGAAGTTCGTGAACCAGGCTCGCCGGCGCGACCCCCGCGTCTGGGTCGATATCGAGAAGCCGTTCTGGTGGGACGTGCCCATCTGGCTGGCCAGCGGCCAGGCCGACTCCATTGGCATCGCCAACAACCACATGTGCCGCAGCCAGATGCTGGTCAACGAGGCCTGGGGCCGGCCGCGGGACGCGAAGCGTTTGCCCGACCCGCTGGGCAACGGCTATTGGTCGCAGGAGATCTATTACCATATTCTCAACTGCGGCATCCACATTCCGCCGTCGGCCGGCAGCGCCTCGGGCGTATTGCCCAACCCGGTGGGCTACGATCGCGTGTACGTTCATGTTGACGGACCGATGGACTATGCCCAATGGTGGGAGGGGTTGAAGGCTGGCCGGTTGTTTGTGACCAATGGGCCGTTGTTGCTCTGCAAGGCCAACGGTGAGTTCCCGGGCCACGTCTTCAAAGGAGAGGCTGGCCATGCGCTGGATCTGAAACTCGAACTGAAGCTGATCACGAGCGATCGCGTCCCGCGCATCGAGATCATCAAGGATGGTCTCGTCGACAGCACCATGGATATGCCTGATTCCTCATCGCATGAAGCGTCGGCTCGCGTTCGCTTCACCGAAAGCGGCTGGTTCCTGGTGCGGGCCATCGCGGAGAACCCGAAGACGTTTCGCTTCGCTTCGACCGCACCCTTCTACGTGGAACTGGGCCAGCACAAACGGCGAATCAGCCGCGGATCCGTGCAGTTCTTCCTGGACTGGCTGAATGAACGAGAGCATCAGTTGCGATCTGCCCTGACCGATGCTGTCCAGCTCCGCGAGGTCCTGGCCTTCCACGAGGAAGCGATGCGCTATTGGCGCGACCTGGCCTCCCAGGCTAATGCGGACTGACGCCCTGAAAAACTGGAGTGCCGGGGAGATGGACAAGTCATCGGCGACTGCCGGGCTCGGTGAGACCTTCAGCATCGCCTGTAGCTTCAACGTCGGGCTCACCGGATCTTCTGATCCGGCAGCTCGGTGCGGATCCCTTCGTCGATCGGCATCCTGTCGTTATCAGGCGTGAGGCCGCTGGCCTTCATGAGCCGGGCCAGTTCGTCTTTCAGGCTGGCGACAAGCTGGGCGCGGCCGGGGTCGTTGATCAGGTTGGACCGCTCTTCGGGATCGTGCTGAAGGTCGTAGAGTTCGGCCAGATGCCGCGCTCGCCCTCGAGCAGGCCGTTGTCGCCCATGAACACAATCACGGTGTTGTCCAGTTGCCGGGTTTCCCCGAGGTACTTGAGCAGCCACCCAACGCTGTCGTTGACACTGAGGATGGTGCCCCAGTAGCCGTGCACCATCTTCTCGAAGTCCGCCACCGCTTCCGGCCTGTCGTCGGGGAACTTCTGGCGCCACTCGAAGAGCGGTCCGTAAATACCGTGCCATGTGTAGAGCCGCTGCCGGATCCAGTCGGGTTTATCTTCCAGGTGGAAGGCCGTATCCGGGTACGGCACGCGCACAGTGTCAAACACGTGCGCGTACTTTTCCTCCGGCGTGTAAAAGCTGTGCGGGGCCTTGTGGCCGACGCACAGGGCCCACGGCTTGCCCGCATGATCGCGCCGCAGCCAGTCGATGGCCAGGTCGTTCACCACCGTCGTGTAATAGCCCTTGATGGGCCTGGAGCCGGCGCCGTTGAGGTTCCACTCCGTATCGAGGTACTTGCCCTGCCCCTTGTGGGTCGCGAAGTAATCGAATCCCGGCCGGGGGGCGTCGTTGTCCTCGCCCATGTGCCATTTGCCGATGTAGGCGGTCTGGTACCCGGATTCGCGCAGGCGCATGGGCCAGTGCGTCAAAGTCGCGGGTAGCTCGGTGAAGTTGTCCCGCACGCCGTGGCTGTGCGCGTAGAGACCGGTAAGGATCGACGCCCGGCTCGGCGAGCAGAGCGAAGTGGTGCAGAACATGTTGGCGAACCGCACGCCCTCGGTCGCGAGCCGATCGATGTGGGGTGTCTTGAGGGCCGGATGCCCCGCGCAGCTCATCGCATTCCACCGCAGGTCGTCGCAGAGAATAAAGAGGACGTTGGGCCGCGCGGGCTGCGGCTGGTCGGCGGCGTGCGCCGCCCAGGGGGCCAGCATCAGACTGATGGCCAGACCCAGAACTGTCGTTTTCATCGGTATGACTCCTGTGCCCATTCACGATCGAGGGCATCCCCCGGCATGATGACCTGTCTCAGGGACGAACACTCCGCGCTTCGCGGCACCATGCCTCCTGTCGGAGCAGGTTCCGGCCAAGGTGCCAGTGCCGACCGAAGGCCTCGACAGCGATCTCGACCTCGGGGGAACCAAGCGCGAATCCCGGAGCAAGAACCGCCGAAACCTCCGATGTTTGGGTTCCGCGATAAGGCACGAGGGCGGTAAGGAACCGCGCCGGCGCGCCCGAAGCGTGCCGGTAGCGAAAGGCCTTCCGCGGCTTTCGCTGGCCGTATTCCCAGGCGAACCAGCCCTCTTCCTCCTCCATCGTGACCGGCGCATCCGGGCCGGTCCATACGAGCACATTGGCATCGTCGAAGCCGGTCCTGGCCAGCTTGCGTTTCTCATCGAGTGCGGCATCACCGGCGGCCAGCTGGAAATGCAGGTCGAGGCGGCCTGCGGCGGCGCCGATAGCCTCATCAAGGATCACGAACAACTTGTGGTCTACGAACCACACGCTCCGGCGGTGCAGGAGGTCCGAATAGGCTTCGTTTTCGAATACAACCGCATCACAGGTGGGCGATGTGGACCAGAGTTTCAGGGCTCCCTTGATCCTGGAGTCCTTGTCATCCAGCGTCAGTGTCTGATGCACGCGGGTCCGGCGATGCCAGGCTCTGGCCGCGGCATCGTGGCCGTAGGTGTAAAAACCCGTGTCGGTCATAAGCCATCGGCCGTAGGCCCACAGCTCAAACGTGCCGTTGTCCGGCTGGTCATGGCCAGAGATGCCGGGGGGCGGGCAGTGCATCGCGAGGTAGATCTGATCCGGCTCCCAGCCGGAGCGCATCACGCAGAGGCCCGCGTCCCGGAAGGCCGCGCTGGCCTCTGTGGGCAGTTGCTCCTGATCCAGGCGGGCCAAGGCGCCATACTTCGGATCGCCCAGCAGGGTGCTGGCCTGGAGCAGAACGGAATAGAGCGGCCATCTGGAACGGTCCTGCGTTGTGACCAGCGGCCGGGCGGCGTCCCCGAACATGGGGAAGCCCAGGTCCGGGGTGGCAATACCGAAGATGTAGTCGTACATCGCACGCACGCGACGACGATAATCGTCGGGAACGCGAACTCCTGCGGATTCGGCCTGGTTCATGATGTCCACCGCGTCGTTCAGCACCGCCAGGTGATAGCCGCCGCACCATTCGCGCTGGACGCCGTCCGCGGTCACCTGTTCGAGCAGGTTCTCTCGTGCCCGCTCGAGACCCAGCTCGATCCAACCCCGACTCTCTTTGAACTCGGGGAAAGTGGTGGCAACGTTCACGAACCCGCGCTGCTCGAAGATGGCCTTGTTGTGCACCATGCCCATGGGAATCGTCCAGGTCTTGACCTGATGGTCGTACAGGCTGGCCAGCAGCACGCCCAGGAACTCAGGCGTGAAGGCATCGGAATGCACGAGTACCTTGAAGGTATTGCACATCCGACCTGCCCGAATCCCGGTCTGCAGATCGAGCCAGGCGAAGCCGCGCCAACTCTTGTAGACCGGGTGCGTCGCGGTCCAGTTCTCCAGCGGGTACTTGCGAATCCAATCCGTGGTGAGTTCGACGAAGGCCCGCGCGTACTTGTCGTCACGGGTGGCCGCGTAGGCCCTGGCCAGCGGGTCCGCCCAGTGGAAGCGATAAACCGCCGCAACCCATTCGATGTCGCCGCGCGGATCCGCTTTCCAGTCCACGTCCTTCCCGTAGTCCGCCGGTTCATACGGTCCCCACTGGAACACGTGGTTGATGACCTGATCGGCGGTCTGGAATTCGCTTCCGGTTGCTTGCGCGGGCAGGCCGGCGAGGGGGTACCGCTTGCGATAGTACTCGCGCAGGGCGGACAGCGCTGCGGTTCGATTTCCGCGCTCGGCCGCCGCCTTCGCAGCTTCGAGTCCTGCGGCAGTCAGGTCCAGCTTGGAGAGGATGTCTTCCGGACTGAGCGACTTGAGCTTGACGTCCCACCGTTGGGTGTAGGGCACCATTTCGGCTGCCGACACCTGCAAGACGAAGGTCGGGATGCAGAACACGGCAGTGCAGAGCCAGATCCACCGGAAACCCATCATGCCTTTGTCTCCAGTCATTAATCCTCAAGACGGTATCACGCCTGGGATTCTGGCGAAAGCCCCGGCTTGTCGGGTAGTGTGGCCCCGTTCACCCAGCCCCTCTCGGCGGGTATGATCCACCCACCAGGTTCTCCAGAGGAGGATTTCAGATGCGCGAGCCTCTCCCCGGCAGGAAAGAGAATAGAGCCAGCCATCAGGAACCACGGGGGATTTGGCCGGTGATTCCCCTCCTCGACCGGCGCGAGATGATCCGGGCATGTGGCCTGGGGCTGCTGGGATTAGGCTTACCGTGTTGTTGGGCCGAGCGGCTGTGTGCGGCCGAGCCGGCGGCCGGCGCCCTGACCCCTCTTAATCGTTTCCCGCGGATGGTCCAGGAGTACTTCGTCCGTCGCGTGCGGGAAGCCCAGGATGCCGGGGACCGGCTGCGGTCACAAGTCAAGACAAAGCAGGACGCCGAGCGCTACGTGGCCACGGTCCGCGAACGGATTCGCGCCTGCTTCGGGCCATTTCCCGAAAAAACTCCGCTGAACCCGCGCGTGACCGGGGTGGTCGAGCGAGATGCCTACCGGATCGAGAAGGTGATCTTCGAGAGCCGGCCGGGTTTTCTGGTGACGGCCAATCTCTACGTCCCCAAGGGCGACCAGTCCCCGCGACCTGGCGTGGTCGGCACGTGCGGCCATTCAGACAACGGAAAGGCATCCGGACCTTACCAGTCTTTTGCCCAGGGGCTCACCCGGCTGGGGTACGTGGTCCTCATTTACGATCCAATCGGTCAAGGCGAGCGGCTCCAGTATCCCAACGAGAAGCTCCAGTCGCGCATCGGCGTGGGCGTCAATGAGCATCTGTACTGCGGCAATCAGCAGTTCCTCGTGGGCGAGTTCCTCGGTTCCTGGCGGGCCTGGGACGGAATCCGGGCCCTGGATTACCTGTTGACTCGGCCGGAGGTCGATTCGAAACACGTGGGCGTGACCGGCAACTCCGGCGGCGGCACCATGACCACCTGGCTGTGCGGCGTGGAGGATCGTTGGACCATGGCCGCCCCTTCGTGCTTCGTGACCACCTTCCGCTGCAACCTGGAGAACGAGCTGCCCGCGGATACCGAGCAGTGCCCGCCGCGGGCGCTGGCCCTGGGCCTGGACCACAGCGATTTCCTCGCCGCAATGGCACCTAGGCCGGTCATCATCATGAGCCAGGAGAAGGACTACTTCGATTGCCGTGGGACGATCGAGACGTACGAGCGCCTCCGGCGGCTCTACGCACTGCTGGGAGCGGAAGACAACATCGCTCTGTTCATCGGGCCGAATCCGCACGGTTACTCCCGCGAGAACCGTGAGGCCATGTACCGCTGGTTCAACCGCGCGACGCACGGTTCGGACCACGCGACCGAGCCGGAGCTGGTCATCGAGGAAGACAGAACGCTCCAGTGTACGCCGCGCGGTCAGGTGGCCGAGCTTGGCTCACGGCCGGTCTATTCCTACACGCGGGACACGTCCAGGGAGTTGGCACAGCGGCGGCAGGCGACCGAGGGCGATGCTCTTCTGCAGGCGATGAGGTCCGTTCTGAAGCTCCCTGAGCGCAATACCGTCGCCGGCGACCGCATCTTGCGCCCCATGCCGGGACGCCGGTATCGCAAGAGGCACTGCACGACCTACGCCGTTCAAAGCGAGCCCGGTGTCCACGCGCTGGTACACATGCTCTCGGACGAGCCGCATTACTCCCGACCACCGCAGGACCGCAGACGGGCCGTACTGTATGTGGCGCACCAGTCCAGTGATACCGAGCTTCGGGACGAGCCGCTGATCGCCGAGCTGATCGCCCAGGAGCCCGCGGTGACGTTCTACGCCTGCGACGTGCGGGGTATCGGCGAATCGCGGCCCGACACCTGCGGAAAGGACATGTTCCTCAACCCGTATGGCAGCGATTACTTCTATGCGATCCACTCGATCATGCTGGACTACCCCTACGTCGGCCAGAAGACCCACGATGTCCTTTGCGTGCTGGACTGGCTCAAGTCCAACGGCTGCGGCGAGGTCCATTTGGCGGCCAGGGGCTGGGGCACACTGCCGGCCACCTTCGCGGCGCTGCTCTCGCCGCTGGTTGTCCGCGTGACGCTCAAGAACGCGCTCACCTCTTACGCAGAGATCGCCGAATCGGAGGATTACCGCTGGCTGCTCTCGTCTTTCGTGCCGGGCATCTTAAAGCACTTTGATCTGCCCGACTGCTACCGAATGCTTGCGACCAAGGGTTTGCGCCAGGTTGAACCCTGGGGACCCAGTCAGTTTTCAGTGGAGAGACCATGATGTACCTTCGCTTATTCGTCCTGATGCTTCTGCTCGTTGTGCCCGTTATAGCTAACGGCACGACCTTTTATTGCGACCCCGCCAAAGGCAGTCCCCAGGGAAACGGCACGGCGGAGCGGCCGTGGCGAACCATCGAAGAGGTCCTCTCGGCCCGACTCGTGCAGTTGTGCGCGAAGGATGGAAAATCGGTCAACCCCGACGCGCCCGTCAAACCCGGGGACACCATTCTCCTGCGCTCCGGCTGGCATGGCGTCATTCGTATTCCGGGTGGCTTCAATGATCGGCCTATCACCATCGCCGCCCAGCGGGGCCACAAGCCCCAGGTCGGCTGGATCGAGATCGGAGAAGGACGCAAATGGCTCTTGAAGGGGCTTACCGTCTCGCCTTCACTCGCCCCGACCGCCTTAGCCCGTCCGCCGCATGACCTGGTCATGCTCGGCGAACGCGGCGGAGAGGACAGCTCTAAACTGATCGTCGAGGACTGCTTCATTTACTCGGTGCTGGATACCAGCGCCTGGACGGCGAAGGACTGGGTCGAGAAGCCTGCCAGCGGGATCTGGCTCGGCCGGCACGGAAAAGGGCACGTCGCGCGCAACAACTACGTCCTCAACACGCGCTTCGGCATCAATCTCTGCGCGCCGGAGTGCCTGTGCGAGGGCAATGTGGTGGCCAACTTCTCCGCCGACGGCATCCGCGCCACCCGCGACGGCCAGACCATCCAGTACAACGTCATCAAGAACAACTTTGTGTCCGCCCGAGACGGCGACGCAAATCACGATGACGGGATCCAGGTCTTCCTGTTCAACGTCGGGACGGGCACACTGCGCGATATCACCCTCCGCGGCAACATCATCCTGGCCCGGGAACAGGACGGCCTGCCTTTCCCCAACCCCCTCCAGGGGATCGGCTGCTTTGACGGGCCGCTGATCAACTTCACCGTCGAGAAGAACCTGGTCTGCGTCAACCATTACCACGGAATCTCGTTGTACGATGCCCAAGGCTGTGTCATCCGCGACAATACCTGCTTCAGCCGCTGGAAGGACAGGGCGCGGCCCTGGGTGATGCTGGGGCAGAAGAAGAACCAAGCGAAGGGCAACACGGTGCGGGACAACCTCGCGCACAGCTTCAACTTCAAGGCCGACGCCGAGGTGAAAGCAGAGGACAACCGGGAAGTGACCGAACCGGCGTTCAACCGGAAACTGGCCGAACTGGCGGCGATCATCGACGTGAAGTTCGGGAAGCTGCACCCAGCGACTGGCCGGCCGAGGCTGGAATTGGGCCTTCCGACCACTTCAGTCCATTGAGCTGAGCTTCCACTCGTGCAAACACGAAGCACGATCCCGCGTTTTTATGCCAACCAGGAGAACAGCATGCAGCACAGAAATGCGCTCAAGTGCATCGGCGCCACACTACTGAGTCTCTACGGCGCGGACGTCTTGGCGGCCGAGGCCAGCGGCAAGCGCCCGAACATTCTTTTCTGCATCGCCGACGACGCGTCTTGGATGAGCATGAGTGCGTATGGCTGCACGTACGTCCGGACGCCGAGCTTCGATCGCCTCGCGCGCGAAGGCATTCTGTTCCGCAACTGCTTTACCACCAATCCCAAGTGCTCGCCCTCGCGGGCGACGCTGCTGCTCGAGGAACTGGGTGAACTCGACAACACGCTGATCGTCGCCACCGCCGACAACGGCATGCCCTTTCCGCGCGTGAAAGGCCAGGTTTATGACGATGATTTTCATCTTCCGCTGGCCATCCGCTGGGGTCGCGCCAGCAAGGGCGGCCGGGTGGTAGGTGATTTCATCAGTTTCAGCGACATGGCCCCGACGTTCCTGGAAGCGGCCGGGCTTTCGCCGCTGGCGGAAATGACCGGGCGGAGCTTTCTGCAGGTGTTGATTGCGAGCGGGTCCGGCCAGATTGACCCCCGGCGCGATCGAATCATCGTCGGCAAGGAGCGTCACGACATCGGCCGCCCGGGCGACGTGGGCTATCCCGTCCGGGCCATCCGCACCAGACAGTACCTCTACGTGCGCAACTTTAAGCCCGACCGATGGCCGGCCGGCAACCCGGAAACCGGCTATACCAACGTCGACGACTCGCCGACGAAGCGCCTGCTGCTGGAGCAGCACGACACCGGCAACGACCGGTACTACAAGCTGTCGACGGGCAAGCGGCCGGCCGAGGAGCTTTACGACCTAGCCAAAGACCCGCACTGCATGGAGAACCTCGCCGGCGATGCGAAACTGGCTCAGATCAAGACCCAACTCTGGGAAGAGATGCGCGCCGTGCTGGTCGCGCAGAAAGACCCCCGCATCCTCGGCAACGGCGCGATCTTCGACTCGTACCAGTACGTGGGCCCGAAGGGGCATTCCTGGGATGCGGTGATGGGAAAGAAACAGCCATAGAAGGAGAAGCTATGAGCCATCTGCCGGGACCATTTGCGTCTTTATGCGGCGTAGCGTTGGGAGTCGTCTTTCTCTTCGGCCACAACCTGCTGGCCGCGGAGCCTCCCGCGGCCAAGCCCAACATCATCCTGATCCTGGCCGACGATCTGGGGCACGAGTGCATCGGCGCCAACGGCAGCACCTCGTACAAGACGCCCGTGCTGGACCGCCTCGCGGCCGGAGGCATGCGCTTCGAGCACTGTTACGTTCAGCCGTTGTGCACCCCAACCCGGGTGCAGCTCATGACCGGCATCTACAACGTCCGCAACTACATCAACTTCGGCAACATCGATCCGGCCGTAGCCACTTTCGCTCATCTGCTCAAGCGGGCTGGGTACGCCACGTGCATCACCGGCAAATGGCAAATGGGCCAAGATGTGGAGCTGCCCAGGAAGCTGGGTTTCGATGAGTACTGCCTCTGGCAGCATACCCGCCGTCCGCCGCGCTACGCCAACCCCGGCCTTGAGATCAACGGCGTGGAGAAGAACTACACCAACGGCGAGTACGGCCCGGACCTGATCAATGCCTACGCGCGCGACTTCGTCATCCGTCACAAGGACAGGCCGTTCTTCCTCTATTACCCCATGATGCTGACCCACGCTCCTTACCAGCCGACGCCTGATAGCAGGGACTGGGATCCGAAAGCGCGGGACGAGACGGTCAACCGCAAGCCCGAGCACTTCGCCGACATGGTCTCGTACATGGACAAGCTGATTGGCAAGCTCGTCGCGACACTGGAGGAGCAGGGTCTGCGCGACAAGACGCTGGTGCTGTTCCTGGGGGACAGCGGCACCGGGAAAAGGACTAGCTCGCTGATGGGTCAGCGCGTGGTCATGGGCGGCAAGGGCAGCACCACCGCGGCCGGTATGCACGTGCCGCTGATCGCCAGTTGGCCGGGCCGGATTCCGCCGAGCCGCGTCTGCGTCGACCTGGTGGACAGCACCGACTTCCTGCCAACAATCTGTGAGGCCGCGGGCGTGCTGGTGCAGACGGAGTTGAGAATCGACGGGCGTAGTCTCCTGCCGCAGCTCCGCGGCCAAACGGGCCAACCGCGCCAGTGGATTTACTCATGGTACAGCCAGGACGGCGCGACAGCCGGTGCGCACGAATGTGCATTCAGCCAGCAGTACAAGCTGTATCGCACCGGAGAGTTGTACGATCTGGCCAAGGACCCGGACGAGAAACGACCTCTGCCGGAGAGCGAGTGGAATGCCGACGCTGCCGCCGCAGCAAATTCGCTCCAAGCCGTCCTCCATCAGTACCAGAACGCCCGGCCGGAACACCTCAAAACCCCGGCCAGGAAGAACATGAAACGGCGCGCGGCCGCCCCGTAGGAGGCCGCCACGCTCCCCACCACCAGTGTGTGGACCCTCGGACTGATGTTGTTGATTGACTCGGCCGTTGACCAGCACCAAGCGGCCGCGGCCGCTTCGGACAGGCTCCAACGTGGTCATCGTGTTCACAGGGTGATCGGCACTCCGGCTCGCGCATCGCCACCGGGATCCGTGGCGTTCAGGGCTCCAGAGGCGCCAACTGCGTCTGGCCGTGAGCCCGTATCGTGGCGCAGAGATTCTGGAGGAAGTACAAGTCACCCAACGCCACCGGGCACTGGAGATAAAGCTGAAGCCTCTCGGCCGGCTCGCCCAGCACCAGCGCCTTGGCTTGGAACAGGTCCCAGTTCTGGCTGTAGGGCGCCGGGCAGGATTCGCCGCGTGTTTCCACCGAGCGGGGCACGAACCAGTACGGGTCGAGCAGTTCCTGAGCCCGCACATAGCCGCGCACGTCCTCCAGCGCGTAATCGTGCAGGAACCGCCCCACCTCAGGCACGAGGTTCAGGAAGGAGATTCGCGCATACTTCTTGTTCGGCACGACCTCGGTCAGGGCCACGAACTGGTCATTGAGACTGAGAACTCCTTTCTCCCATTTGTTCACCTCGCGCATGAACGGGAAGACTCCCTGCTCCCACTCATAGGGAAGGGCGCTGAGCCGGCTGAAACTATCGCCCCTGACCGACAGGTCCCTCACGGGGACGAACGCGCCTGACTCCTGCAAGACCTGCTGGAACTTGGCCAGCGTGAAGCGGTATACGAGCTGCTTGACGGCCAGATACGCCGCCAGGTCGCGGTCCTCGGCCTGGCCGAATCGGCCCGCCAGACGGTAATAGCCGATGAGCCCGGCCAGGACGGTGTTGCAGGTGTGAATCCCGCACCTCTGGCCGAAGGGGGTGGGGTAGATCGGCATGACAGTGGTCACGCCCATGACGGACCAGTCATAGTTCCTCAGGTGCTGACGGAAAAGGCTGGTCATATCGCCGAAGCCCTGCCGCACCAGCTCCCAGTCGCCAGTGGCCTGGCCGTAGCTCCACATGGCGTACAGGCTGTCGAAGGAGGGCGGCCCCTTGGGGTCTTTCGTGACCGAGACCGTTGGCCGGCCCACCGTGCCGTTCAGTTCCTCGGGAGGCAGGTCGTACAGCTCGCGCGGGTGGCCCTGCCCGTAGCCGATGTGGCCGATGCGCCAGGGCGGGTAGGCCACGATCTCCCGCGCCAGATAATCTCGCACGCCCGCGCGCATCTGGGAATCGAGCAATGGGCTGGCCTGACTGAGCGTGCTCACCAGTTCGCCGGGATTGGCCCAGAAATCCCAGGCGCCCGCGCCCCCGCTGTCCAGCAGCCCACCGGAGAAACATCCGGCCCGCAGGTGCCCGGCCTGCAGCATCTTCTGGATTTCGACGGCCAGCGTCTGGCGCAGTGGAGCGGCTTTGGGGTTCAGCTCTCCCACCTGCATCCCCTCGCGCAGGTACTTCAGCAAGCCGGGTGCCTCCCAGGTGTACTGATCAACGTCGGCAATGCCAGCAAAGGGGCCGGCGTATTCGATGTGGTTCAAGTCTACTACCGGGCCCGAAAAACTCAGCGGCAACCGGTAGCGCCACGCCGCCGCCAGGACCGGCGGCAGCGGGGCTATCTTCCGTCCCGGCGTCTTCCAGTCATCCTCCGTGCTCAGGAAAGTCACTTCCTCGCGAACGATGACCCGGTCGGCGGCATGATCAATCCGGTAGCTTTCCTTGACATCGGTAGGATAGTGCCGCAACAGCCGTGCCCATTGTCGGGCACGCTGCACCATCGGCTCGGGCAGGCCGGCCGCCCACTCCTCGCTCTGGCTGGCCCGCACGTTGGCGAAGCCCGCCAATGCCATCAGGGCCACGTAGCCGCTGTCGCCAGCGAACCGCAGATTCACCCCCTGGCGATCCTCCAGTTGTACCCGCGTGGGCCGTCGCTGAAGCACCAGCAGCAGCGGGCAGTCCTGGTCTTGCAACCGCGCAGGAGATGATTGACCAAACCAGACCACGAGCCACGGCTCGGAGAGCTCGGCCCCGTCAATCGCGGCCGGAGCCTTGAGCACCTTCACGCCCGCAGCCGTGGGAACAGCCACATAGCGCACGTACGCATCTGCGGGTCCGGCACGTTTCCCTGCTGCGGGCTGAGGAGCGAACTTGGCAACGCTGGAGGGTTTATCGCCCGCAGCCCCTTTCTTGGTCGGGGCCTGCGGACTGGAAGCTGACTTGGGGCTCGGGGCCATCTCGGCCACGTTCAGCAGGTGAAGGTCTCCTCCGTTGGCGCGCAGCAGGATCGCCGGGGACATTCGACTGACCAGCAGGTCCATGGTTTGCCCATCGGGCAGCGTATAACGGGTCGTTTGCCCGACCCAGTTACTCGCAACCGGCGTCACCGATGCCGGCTGGGCGGGTCCGGCCATCATGCGTCCCAAGGCGGTGCGGTCCGGGTCACCGCCGCGGAAATTAGCCACGAAAGGCGTCAGATAGCGGCCCAGCTCGGGCCAACCGCCAGCGGGAACGTGAACCGAGAAGCCTAGCCCGCCCAGGCTGGACGATTTGCCTTCGCCTTGGACCTGCCGGTCCAGCCCCGGACGAAATCCCTGCCCATACGCACCAACGGCCGCGCACATCCCCAGACCGATGGTTGCGATGATGGCAAGCGTCTTCATTTGGCTCTCCTTTGTCCCTGGGACATCCATGCCCTTCACACCCCGCCTATTCTCTCGTCATCGCACCCTTCAAACCGTCACTGCTGCACCTATCAAACCGTGGTGACTGCACGCATCGAGCGGTCGCATCCGTACCCATCGAACACCGGCATGCCCCGGTATCCGTACTCTCTGAACCGGCCGCCTGCAAGCTACCATCAAGCGGCCATCATCCCGCTGTTCCTGCTATCGAACCATCAAGCTACCGTTGACGATCCGAGGGCGTGTCCCCGGAAAACGGGTCACGCCTGAAGGATAAAACCCCGTCGCTTGTCCCCCCTGCATCGCGGCGATAGCATGTTCTCTCGTCGCTCATTTTTGTTCATGGGAGTCAAGTCATGGCCTATACAATCAGCAAGGTCGATGTCTGGGCGGGCAGTATGAAAGACCAACCCGGTGGTCTGGCCTGCAAACTCGAAACGCTCTCCGCAGCAGGCGCGAACCTGGAGTTCGTCGTTGCCCGGCGTTGCCCAGACAAGCCTAGCACCGGCGTGGTCTTCCTTGCTCCGTTGCAGGGTGCTTCCCAAACTCGTGCAGCCAAGAAGGCCGGGCTCGCCAAAGCTGCAAGCCTGTGTTCAATCCGCCTCGAGGGACCCGACAAGCTCGGTCTCGGCACCGAGATCACCCGCTTACTTGCCGAGGCCAAGGTCAACCTGCGAGGTCTCTCCGCAGCAGCGCTCGGCCGACGGTCGGTCGTGTACTTCGCCTTTGACAGCGCCGCAGATGCCGCCAAAGCCGTTCGGGTGCTGAAGAAAGCCCTGGCCGGCAAGTAGCCGCCATCCTCGACCAGTCCCAGCTATCGATTCGTCAGACTGCGGACAACGATCCGAGGGCGTGTCCCCGGAAAACGGGACACGCCTGAAGGGCTTCCCAACCCTGATCCGCCGCCCTGAACGCGCAGACAGGCAGAACTGCTATTGTTATGATCATCCTTGAACCGAGAGTCCCATGTTTGATTCCCCCACCGAGATTCTGCCCCACGAACACGTGCTCCTCGTGGCAATCCACAGCTCCAGGCTCGACGAAGCGACCATGCGAAAGCTCGCGGTCGATGTCCTCGCCGCTGCAAGCAAGAGACCCGGCGTGCCGATCGTGTTGGACGTAAGTCGGGTACGATTCGCTCCAAGTAGTTCG
>JAKLEZ010000044.1 GCA_022711465.1 Planctomycetota bacterium
TTTCCTCATCCGTGAGCGTCACGATATACTGCTTGATCATCGTTGGCCTCCTTGCCATGCACCTGCGATATGCATCGGAAAGGGGGACCAGGATCATCCAGCAAATCACGCGTGTCGGAGCACTAGGGCGATCCCCCTGGCACTTCGTCGACGACCTCCGCTTCCCTGAGGTACTGCCAGGTTTCGGCAGCCTCCCTCTCATCCAGCACGTTCAGGGCATAACCGGCATGAACCAGCACCCAATCGCCCGGGCCGGCGTCCGGGGTGAACGCCAGGCCAACTTCGACACGGGTACCCTGAAAATCGACGATGCCGACTTTGGCTGCCGGCCCGTCGCCTTCACTGCGTATATCAACGATCTTGCCCGGAACTGCCAGACACACGGTCTACGCTCTCCTCATGCCGTGCCGGCGAACTCGCTCGGCCGCAACCACGGCTTGACCCAACGCCAGGCCGCCATCGCCGGCTGGCACCTGCCGATGAACGAACGCCGACAAGCCCTTCTCCTGGAGCAGCCGCCTCAGACTCCCCGCCAGCAATCGGTTGGCCAGACAACCGCCTGACAAAACCACTCGGTCCAGCCCTCGTTCTCCGGCAGCTCGCGCTGCAGCCTCCGCCAGCATTGTAGCCACGGTCTCATGGAACGCTCGGGCCAACTCCGGTGCCGATCGCCCTTGCCGCTTCTCGCTCAATAGTGCCCCGATCACAGGGCGCGCATCCATTACTATCGGCCATTCACCCTGAAAAACATCGGTCGGCCTCGCCAAGAGAGGGGGAGCACCGCAACATAGCCGGGCCACGGCCTCCAGATTCATGGCCGCATCCGCCTCAAACCGGTTCTCGCTGCTCAGGCCAAGCAGAAACGCCGCGGCGTCAAATAGCCGCCCCAGGCTGGACGTCTGTGGCAGTCGATGCGGCTCCCGAAGTCGGCGTCGGGCCACATGGAGAGCCTCCTCGGATATGGCCCCGAATTCGCTGGCCGCCATCCTGTCCCAATCCTGGGCTTGCATCTGGGAAAGGAGCCCGGCCGCCGGACGCCAGGTCTCCCGAGCCCCAGCGTCACCACCCGGAAGTGGGTAGTAGCCGAGATGAGCGGCTCGTTCGTACTCCGCCTCGTCACAGACCAGAACCTCGCAGCCCCAGATGGCACCGTCCGGCCCATACCCCGTGCCATCGCAAGAGACACCAACGACCAGGCCGGTAATACCGTTGTCGGCCATGGCACTCACCACGTGGGCATGATGATGTTGGACCCCGATCACCGGCATGGGCAGCTTCCGGGCCCACCGAGTCGCGGCGTAGTCCGGATGCAGGTCGCAGGCAACGACGGCCGGTTCGGCTCGCAGCAGGGCCTTGAACTGCTCGATCGTGGCGGTGAAGTGTCGGTAGGCCTCCGCGTTGGCCAGTTCGCCCAGATGCTCGCTGAGAATCGCCTGATTCCCGGTCAGAACACAGATCGTGGACTTGAGCTCCCCGCCAACGGCCAGGACAGCCTGGGGCGTCGGGGCCGCGACTTCGATGGGGGCCGGAGCGAACCCGCGAGCTCGGCGAATCGGCAGCGGGGAATCGCTCGCCGTCGCTCCGGCGCCCGGAGCAGGTGCCAACACGACGGAGTCGTCGACCCGCCGCTGAATGTCCCGATCGTGCAACAGGAAGGCATCCGCGATGGTTGGCAACCTGCGCAGGGCCTCCTCGTTGTCGCAGCACAAGGGCTCCTCCGTTGGATTCCCCGATGTCATCACTAGCGGTCCTAGCCCTTCCGCGAAAAGCAACGTGTGTACAGGTGTGTAGGGCAGCATTACCCCGAAGGCGTCCACCCGGGGGGCGACGCTCGGCGCGATCTGGGCGGCGGCACGCTTGGGCAAGAGGACGATGGGACGTTCCGGCCGGTCCAGTTCGGTGGCCCCGCAGGCGTCGATCTCCACGTAGTGCCGAGCCGCCTCCAGTGACGCCATCATGATCGCCAGCGGCTTGGCTTCCCTGCCCTTACGCTCCCGCAGCCGCGATACGGCACCTTCATCGTCCGCCCGGCACGCCAAGTGGAATCCCCCGATGCCCTTGATCGCCACGATTCCACCCTCAGCGAGCAGCCGAGCACATTCGCGGATCGCGTCGCCCGCCAGTTCCCGGCCTCCGCGATCCGTCAGCCACACGCGAGGACCACACACGGGGCAAGCGTTCGGTTGAGCATGAAACCGCCGATTGGCTGGGTCGTCGTACTCGGCCTGACAGGACGGACACATGGTGAACCGGGCCATCGTCGTGTTGGGGCGGTCGTAAGGCACCGCCTGGATGATCGAGTAGCGAGGGCCACAGTTGGTGCAGTTGATGAACGGGTAGCGGTATCGCCGGTCCTGCGGATCAAGGAGCTCATACAGGCAGTCGTCGCAGGTGGCCACGTCAGGCGTGATTTCTGCATCCTGGATGCCGGTCCGTTCACTGGCATCGATACGGAATGCCTTCTCACCCACGGCCCTCAGCGGTTCCGCCCGCAATTCCGCGATTCTTGCCAGCGGGGGTAGCTCAGCCTGCAGCCGACGGACGAACTGCTCGAGACGCTCCGTCGGTCCTTCAATCTCGATGAACGCGCCATGGGTGTCGTTGCCGACCAGCCCGGCCAGCTGTGACTCCATCGCCAGCCGGTAGACGAACGGGCGAAACCCGACGCCTTGTACTCGGCCACGCACCTCGAGCCGGCGTCGAGCGACTCCCGGAAACTGATCAGGTTCGCGAACGGACAATGCTCACTCCTGCGACGGCGGCCCCGAGGTCAGCCTGCCAAGCCTCGACAGTATACCCGCCCGGATAACCGCGAGATGAATCCGGGCCTCCACCTTCTCTCTTCGGTCGAACACGACGTTCGTTACACCGGCCAGTAAGACAACCCCGAGAATCACGGCCAGCAACGCCAATGCCGGCAGGATGAGCCCGTAACCGGCCAGGATCAGGAGAGTCAAACCGCGATCGAAGGGCTGCCGCTCCATGCGGAGAATCAGAAGGGTTACCGCGAGAGCCGCAGTGATGCCCAACAACTCGGACCAGACAGTGGCCGACAGGGCTTGGTCGGGCAACAGCTCCGGCCGGATGAACCGGGCAGCGAAGAAGGCGTTGGACAGCACGGCGACGAGCCAGACCACGAACTGGTAACGGGTCCTCTCGATCAGGCTAAAGTGCACCCCCAGAAAGACAACCTGGCCCGCGACCATGAAGAATGTCAGAGACAACGGGATAATGCCCTCGCCGGCCGCGTATCCCACCGGGAACAGCCGGACGAGCCACGGTGCGGCGAGATCAAGCAGCGCGCAGATGAACAGAGTTGCCAACAAGGTCA
Organism: Planctomycetota bacterium; assembly: GCA_022711465.1. GTDB lineage: Bacteria > Planctomycetota > Phycisphaerae > UBA1845 > PWPN01 > JAGNEZ01. The sequence continues at coordinate 3,332 of JAKLEZ010000044.1, forward strand.
CCTTGTGGGCCAGAAGAAGCTGTCGATTGGCCAAGTCCCGGCCAAGCGCTTCCCAGGTCTTCGTGACCGTCGGCTGAATGACCATCACCACCGAGGTCGCGGCGATCAGAACGGCCTGGGTGATCAGGTGGATGCCGCCACAGACGGCCACGACCTCCGGCCCATGCACTTTCTGCAGGAACCACATCGGGTAGTACTGAACCAGTTGCCAGGCGACCGCCGCCATGGCGGACCACAGGCTGTAACTCAGCATGCGACCCAGCAGCGCAGCGCTCCCCGAGCCGCCTGCCTCCGAATCAAGCGGCCGGCCTTGGTCGGGCATCGCCCGAACGAGCGACCACAAGGGCAAGCCGAAGACGGCCAGTGTGACTAGGTAGCTGGCCGCGTAGCAGACCATGATGGCTTCGGCAGACTCCTGACCGGCCAGGGCTGTCAGCACTGCCAGAAGCGTGAACAGCAGGTTGCTGATGAGTTCCATCAAGCTCACCGCCAGGAACATCCGTAGGCCACGGACGAGGGCGAGGATCAGGATGTAGGCGATGAGGACCAGCGTGGTGGCCGTGGCCAGGTGCACCAGGGGAATGCGGCTGTCGGCCAGGCCCGCTTCCGGTTGCCCGTGGCCAAACGTGGCAAACAGCAGACGCGAAAGGGGGGCTGCGAGCAGGAAAACGATCGCGCTCAACGCCGCACCGAGCAGCAAGGCAAAGGGGATCGCTCTGCCCAGAAAGGCGCGCAGGCTGTGTCGGGTCTCATACTGCGGCGCGTACCTCGCAACGGCCTCGTTCAGACCGGCCGCACAGAGCGGCACCAGAATGTTGATCGCCAGAAGGATGATCTGGAAGATCCCGAACTCCCGCTTGCTGATCAGCCAGGCGAGGAGGACGCCCCGGATCAGGCCCAGCGCTCGGTAGAGCACCGCGGCCGGAAGGTAGAAGCCCAGGGACTCGGTAACCGTGCCGGATCTGAAAACCTCACCCAGACAGCCGAGTGGACGGCCCACGATCGCTGGAGGGGAAGCGGCGTTGTGGCCCGGTTCACTCGTCACGTGTCGCGCCTCGCCGATCAGGGCACGATGATCGCCTTGGGTTCAAGCCTGCGCATGGCGGCCAGGGCATTGGACGCCTCGGCGTAGGTGCGGTAGCGGCCGACCTTGATGATCCAGATGGCGGCACCACCTCGGGGCACGTTCTCCAGATCGGGATCAAGGCCTTTACGCCGCCATGATTTGACGGCTTCCTGGGCGTTGTCGGAACTCTGATAGGCCGCCAGTTGAATCGCGTAACACTCGTGCCGCCAGGAAGCGAGCCGCCGGGCTTCCGCGGCGATCGGACGGTCGTGGAAGTTGCGCAACAGCTCGGCCAGATAGGCCTTCCCCTGTCTCCAGCTTCCGGCCCGCTGGTTGGCCATGGCGGCTGAGAAGAGAACTTCGTCTTTGGGCGGCTGGTTGGGCAATCCGGGAATCGCCTTGGCGAATCGATCCGCGGCCTCAGTCCATTGGCCTCGTTCGTAGGCAAGCGTTCCCAATGATGCCTGCGCTCGGGCCGTGAGGTCGTCCCGGCGGCTCTTGCTCAGAGCCTCCTCAAAGTCGCTGCGGGCCGCCTCCGCCTGCCCGGCCCGTACCCGGCACAGCCCCCGGAGATAGTACGCCTCCCCGATCTCGCCGGCCTGTCCGTAGTCCTTGATCAGCCGGTTCAGCCGCCCAGTCGCCCCGCTCACGTCGCCTTGGGCATACTGCTGGTTGGCCTGGATCAGCAGTTCCTTCTCCGCAGGACCGAACTGCGTGCAGCCCCCGAGAAGGGCAACCACGGCAACCAGAACCACACCCCCGCGCCCCATCGCCGAACTCGTGCCGGCCGCTGCTCCCGTCGGCCGCCCGTCGTTCCATCCTTGCGCATCGTTCGCCATGGTCCTCATGGCTCCTTCGGATCCAGGAACCTCTCATCTTCCGGCGACCGGACGCCTTCCGGCCCGGCGCCGATCCGGTGATGCCCGCGACTTTTTTCTCGCCCAGGTGGACGGCCTCGCGGACCCCTGCTAGCATGATCGCAACAACGTCTTTTGTCGAGTCGGAGACCCTCATGCTGCTTAGATGCCTGCTTGACGCCGCCGAGCGGATCCCGGGGAAAGCGGCTGCCCGGGATGGCGTGCGCGAGGTCACCTATGCCCAACTGGTCACCCTCTCCCGCGTCATGGCCCGCCTGGTGACCCGAGAGAGCCGCTGCGAAGGCGTGGGCATCATGCTTCCCGCTTCCGTGGCCGCGCTGGGCACTATCCTGGGCACCCTCTGGGCGGGACGGATCGCCATTCCACTCAATTTCCTCCTGCCCGCCCGAGAACTGGCCGCCGTCCTCGCCGATGCCGGCATCGACCTGGTCATTGCCACGAGGCACTTCAAAGACCAGTTGGCTACGCTGCCCGTGAAGGCCGTCTACCTCGAGGACCTTCCCCTCAAGCGCGCCTACTTGGTCGAGAGACTGCGCTCTGCCCCCCCAATACCCGATGTCAGTCCGCACGACACGGCGGCCATCATCTACACATCCGGATCGACCGGCCAACCCAAGGGCGTCTGCCTCACCCACAACAACCTGCTCACCAACTGTCAGGGTGCCATCGAGCACTTCCAGATGACGCCCGAGCACCACATCCTGGGGATCATCCCGCCGTTCCACGTGTTCGGCCTGACCTGCACAACGCTGCTCCCGGTCGTCCTGCACGCCACCGTCACTTTCCTCCCCCGGTTTTCACCCCAGGCCATCCATAAGTCGATCCGCGATTCAGACATATCCATCATCATGGCCGTCGCAAGCATGTACGGAGCCATCGCTCGCCTCAAGCAGGTCGAGCCGGCCGACTTCAAGCGGCTCGTTCTGACGGTCAGCGGCGGGGAACCGCTCCCGCGACGAACCTACGACGACTTCCTCGCGAAGACCGGGATCTCCCTCCTGGAGGGCTACGGCTTGACCGAGACCTCACCGGTGGTCTCCTCCAACCAGCCCTGGGCGAACAAGATCGGGACAGTCGGACGGCCGATCCGCGATTGCGAGCTGCTGGTTCGCGACGAGGCCGGCCGGTCGCTGCCCGTCGGACAGGAAGGCGAACTCTGGGTTCGAGGTCCGATGATCATGAAGGGATACTTTAATCGCCCCGAGGAGACGGCCGCCGTGATCGACAAGGACGGCTGGTTCCGGACCGGCGATATTGTTCGTTTGGACGAAGAGGGCTTCATCAAGATCACCGGCCGGGCCAAGGAGATGATGATCGTCGGGGGCGAGAACGTGTTTCCCCGAGAAGTCGAGTCCGTTCTGGAGCAGCATCCGGCGGTCTTCGAAGTCGGCGTGATCGGGCGCCTGGACCATAGCCGGGGCGAGGTGGTCGTCGCCTTCGTGGCCCTCAAGGACGGCGCCCAGGCCACGGCCGATGAGCTCCGCGAGTTCAGTCGCCAGCGGCTGGCGGGCTACAAGACCCCCAGAGAGCTGTACATCCTTGAAAGCCTGCCCCACGGACCCACCGGCAAGATCCTCAAACGCGAGCTCAAGGCCCGGCTCGGTGGGTAGTGCCGGTACTATAATTGCCTGGAACCGGCGATGGGAGCCTGTCCCGGACCCGGTTCATAGACCGATGCCCCAGGCATCAAGTGATCCGGGTCGTTCGTTTGTAGGTACAGGAGTCGAGGTGCAGCATGGAACTAACGTCGCAATTCTCCGTCTTCCTGGTCAACAAGCCCGGTGTTCTGGCCCAGGTGACTCGACAGATCGCCATGGCCAGGATCAATGTCCTGGCCATGACCTTGGCCGATTCGAGCGAGCACGGCGTGCTCCGCCTGGTCGTGGATGCCCCTGGTCGTCTCCGCGAGGCTCTCGCCAGGCTGAACCTGCCTACCACGGAGACCGAGGTGCTGGTTGTCGCTCTGGCCAACCGCTCCGGAGCGCTGGCAGATCTGTGTCAGAAACTGGCTGACGCGCACATCAACATCAGTTACGCCTACTGCACGACCGGCGCACAAGGGGGCAAGACCAACGGTGTGTTCAAGGTTGCCGACAACAAGAAAGCCATGAAGGTCCTGCAGGAGAAGGGGCCCAAACGCCGCGATGCACAGGCCGACCTGCGGCGACCGGCTGTTCTCCGATAGGTCATCGCGATCGGGGAACTCTCGGCTGCCGGTGTCGGGCATTCAGGATCGTATCTAGCGTCTTGCGGATGCTGCGCACGAGTTCCGCCCGATAGGTCGGAGACGCCAGCGTGCCTTCGACGTGGACCTCGACCAACTCCCGGGCAACGCCTTCCAGCAGTTCGCTCAGCACCTCAATCCTGGGCAAACGCAACGGGCTGCCGATCAACAGCGTGAGGTCGAGCGCCTCCGTGGGCGTGTTCACCTGGCCGGCGCCGACCATCGACAGCGTCTTGCCTCGCAGGTCAATCTCCTCGAACAGCAACTGGTCACCATCCACGGCGAAGGTCAGCAGGGCATCCTGAAACGCGCCCTGATCGCCGGCCGGCTTGTTCGCCGCCTGCAGCATGGCCAGCAGGAACGGCAGCTTCAGCATCTGGGCCTCTCGAATCGTCACTGAACCGCTGCCGTGGCGACTGAACGGATCGCCAAACCGGCCCGCCAAAGCCAGGTTGCCTTCGACTTGGCCTTGGAGGTCGAACGGCGTCTGACCTGGCTTGAGGGCTGCATTCAGGAAGCTGCCAATCGACACCTCCCTGGCCGTGAGCGACAGGCCAAAGGCCGGGCCCGAGCGCGAGGTGTCGATGTCCACTTCCCCCATCACGCTGCCACCGCAGAAGTTGCCGAGAATCCGCTGGATTCGGAAAACAGGATCGTTCGCGGGACGAGCGAATTGGGCTTTCACGTTGCTCAGCGGACGGCCGTCGATCCGCAGCGACGGCCAGTCCAGTTCCCCGTCGATCTCCCATCCGTCGCCCATCCTGCCCCCCGCACGTATTGCCCCGTGAATGTCCGTGAGGGACGAGCCCAGGGCGAGCGACAGGCCCTTCAGCTCAGCCCTGCCGGAAAACTCCCAGGCAGGCCGCGAACCGGCGCTCAGCGTCATCGCCAGGCGGTCGAAGGTCAAATCCGCTTTGCCGACGGGCTTCACATCGTTCCAGAGCCGCCGTATTCGCCAAGGCAGCACCTGCCGAAGCGATTCAGCGAAGCCGACCTCCTTGGCGTCGATGGCCAACTCGATCGACGTCTCGCTCCCTTGCCGGTGAACGGTACCATCGAGGCGCACCAGGCTGTCCTCATAGCGAGCCGTCGTCGATTCGATGCGAACCTCGCGGGGAGTCACCGTAACCCGGCCCTTGATTTCCCGGAGCGGTAACGCGAACCCCTCGTAGATTGCCTCGCAATCCCGAGGCTCGATCACCACGACGTAGTCGGACCCGTCCGTGGGGAGGCTGGTGGGCTGCGTGGTGCCCCCAGGCCGGGACGAGGGGGACGAGCGCTCGTACCGGGCATCCACGGCCGCAGTACCCTTGGGCTGGAACAAGTCCCAGGCCTCCCGCAAACTCGCAGGAAGAGACTGGCGAAGCTTATCGTCGAGCGGCATGCGGCCGGCGGTCAGGTGCAGCGACAGGTGCGGATCGTCATCCGCGAGCGGAATCCTCGCCGTACACTGGACCTCCGCTTGGCCGAGTCGGCCTTCGAAAGAGGTCACCTCAAGGGTCTCTGGCGTGATCTTCAGCTTGGCTCGCGCGTCTTCCAGTCGGGAGGCGCTCTCGGGAATGACAACCGATGCCCTGCTCAGGTTCGCGTCGAGATTGCACGTCAGCGCGCCGCCCGGGTCGGTCGTGCGGAGCGTGCCGCTGATGTCCGCGAAGCCGGCGGGTTCGAACCGCTCGTACAGCCGCCGGCCGCTGCTCGGAAGGGCCTGGCCCAGCATCTCGTCGATCTCAATGCCGGTGGCGCTCAGCGCCAGATTGAACGCCACGCCCTTATCCGGCATGTCCGAGGCCCATCCGCTGACGCTGACCCGCCCATCCCTCCGCCGGCCGGAGAGGTCCTTGACTTCGATACGCTTCTTGGCGATACGCATCTGCCCGCCAAGATGGTCCAGGGGGTAAGGGAAGCTGTCCAGGTTCACGTCGCCGTCCAGGAAACGCAGGTCGACTTCGGTTTCCCAAGGTGCCGGCGGACCGTCGAGAGGTCTCGGTGGCCGCTTCATCTCAACGTGGACATCCGCCTTCGCAGTGGCTCGGAATCTGCGGATGAGTTCTTGGTCTCGCGGATCGAGGCAGACCAGCAGGTCATCGGTCAAGCTGATGCCCTCACCGGTGATACTCAACTGTCCCTCCTGGGACAGGCGCCCGCCCAGAAGGCCGTTGATGACCACCCGGCCCCGGTCGTGAACGCCCGCAATGTCCTTGAGCGCGATCCGACCGTCCGGCCGGAACTGAACCGTGCCGTTCAACTCATGGAGCCGGTAGGGGAAGAAGATGTACCGAGCGGACGAGTTCCGAAACCCCAGCTCGCCTTCGATAAACTCGACTTGGCCGCCTGGACCGGGGGATTTCCGGATCCGAGCCGTCAGGTCTATCGCCCCAATCCCGTCAAAATCGCGCACGAAACGGGTCACCGACGGCCAGCTTTGCACAAACCGTCGCTCGGCTTCGGCCGCCTGTTCGTCGTCACGCGGCAGTTGGACAGCGTCGGCCTTGATCTCCAGTTCGAATCCCAGGCTCTCGATGCCCCGGACGGCTTCGGCCGGCAACTCCAGCCGACCTTGCATCGCGACCGGCCGGCCGTGAAATCGGCCCCGGAGGTCGGCTGTCGCCTCGCGGCCGGTGATCGTGATCGTGCCTTCAATCTGATCAAGGCGGATGTGACGCTGCTCGGGTGAACGAGCGGCTTCGTCGTCGTTCAGTGGAACCGACACGGCGGCGTCGCGCAGATCAAGCGAGGCGACAAGCCTCGCGCCCTCAGTCACCCGAAGGCTGTTCGCGCGGACGAAGCCGCTCGTGGAGAGCACTTCGAGCCAACGCGAAACCTCCGCCGGCGCTGCCATCCTGATCTCGTCCATGGACAGGAACGGCAAGCTGCCTTCCAGCGTGAGCGTCCGCATATTGAAGTCAAATCGAGCTGATTCCGGCTCCGTCTCGGCCTCGCCTGAGCTGTTGAACACCCGGGTGAGAGCGATCGTGTAGGTGTTGGTCTGGTCGGGCTTGGGCCGAGCCTCCACCCAGAATCCCTGGGCCGGTGCGCGAAGCCAGCCACGCTCGTCCAGCCGGCACTGGATGACCCGAGCATCACGCAGCCGGATCTCCGGAAGCTGCATGGCCTTCTTGGACAAGCGCTGCTTATGCTGGGGAGCTATCATCTCCCAGTTCCATTTGCTATCTGAGCTGCGGCGGGCAACAACGATCTCGGGATTGATCGCCGTGATCTGCGGCACGACAAGATCACCGGTGAGAACGCTGACCGGGCGGAGCTGCAGGAAGACGGTGGCGGCCCTGAGGATGACACGGTTGGCCAACGAGTCGTCACTCGGGTCAAAGCGCGCGGCGGTTGGCGTCGCGATGGTCACCCCGACCAGATGCAGCCCCTCGAACATGTCCAGGCGGACATCTTCGATCCGCACCTCGCCGCCGCTGAAGTCCGTCAGCCACGCCTCGGCCATCGCCCGCAGCCGGGTCTTGTCGGTGAGTCGGTAGTACCCGCCAAGGATCAGGGCCAGCACTACCAGCAGAGCTAGACCAACCCACCGCCGTGCCCGAGACAGCGGCCGGCGGCGCTTCAGCAGCACACCCCACGGCTTGGTGAAGGGATTCCTCAAGGGCGGCTCACCTGGGCAGGTTCCCGGTTCGCCGGCGCGGCCCCAGGGCCACGAGACCGGTCGCGGCCAGCACGCATATGAACGGCATGATCGGCACCCGATATCGAACACTGCCAACGAATACCATGTGCAGCAGTGTGAACACAATCACCGGCAAGAGCAAGAGGAAGGCAGTCGCCACACGCTCCCGGCGAGAAGGCGAGTCGCCTTCTCGACCATACTTGCGGCCCACGACAACACAGAAGCCCGCCATGGCCAGAATGAGAACTGCCAGCATCCAGATCCCGCTGATCCAAGCCACCATGCCACCTCGATAGGCCGCAACATTCGGGGTGAGACTCCAGGTTCGAAGGAACTTGACGCCCATCAAACACACGATCCGGCCAGGATCTTCGGCGATAGCCTCCCAGGCTTGGGCTCGAAAATAGGCGTCCCACGCCACTTCGCTGAGCCCCTGCACCTCGGCCATGATCTTGGTGTGGGCTAGATCGCTGTCTCCTGTCGCACCTGCCCGAACCCCATCGTATAGCGAGATCCCGCCGCGAGTCGTCAACCACCGCCAGTGGCCGACGGTCTGGTGGTTGCGGACGGCCCAAGGAACCAGTCCAAGCACCGGAACGGCAAAGAGAAGACCCCCGGCCGCGAAGCTCCGCCACCCGAACCGCCTGCGGAGCACAATCACGACAGGCAACAGCAGGACAAGGAACACGGCCGAGGGGCGGAGCATGATGCAGCCCCAAGCCATCACCCCGCCGAGCAACGCGTCCCAGATCGAAAGCCGCCGCGCCCGGTCGGCCATGGAGACGGCGAATGCCATGCACCCGACCAGGACCACTGCAAACAAGGCTTCGGTGAGCAGGAGACCGGAAAAGAACACCAGGAACGGATCGAGCGCCACAAGCGTGCCTGCCAGGGGGGCGATGATCCGAATCCCCGATGACAGCGAGACGGCCACGCACCACCGCCAGGCGAGAAACATGGCCGCCGGCGCCGCCAGCGCTCCAAACAACGCCTGTCCAACGCGAGCCCAGAAAAGCGGCCGCTGACAGCCTGCGTAGATCGACAGAAATGCCGGATACGCGGGCATGTACGTTGCCCGAAAGCCAAACTCGTCGACCAGGCCCTGCTCCGCCGCCAGCGACCGGGCTCCCTCCCAGTAAGCTTCCTCATCCGGGTAGGTCAGCGTCTCCGATCGCTCCGGCGAACCGAACCGCACAACCACCCACCCCACACGCGCTATGACCGCAAGCAGAAACAGGGCCAGACCCCACATGAGGAGGCGATTGGTCGACGGCAATGTGCTGGATGCGCTCACGAAAGTACGCAGCTATCGGGTTCCATTGGCTCGAGTGTTCGTCGATCAAGACCGTCGCCGGCCGTTGATTCCTGGATCCCGCCCCGGCTGAAAGACGACGGATCGCTTCGCCATCTCGGCGTGTCGAGTCTAGCTAGTAGCACGCGTAGATGTCGATTCCCTCGAAGTAGTGCCGCACGATCTGTTCACACGTGTAGCCCTTGAGGGCCATGCCCAGCGCTCCGATCTGGCACATGCCCACGCCGTGCCCCCAGCCGGCGCCGGTCAGCGTGATTCGTCTCGGAAGACCGTCCGGGTCGCGTTCTATGTCGATCCTGAATGCACTGCTGTACAGGAACTTCTCGTGCAAGGCATCGCGGATCTTGTGCTGGTCGGTAAGCTGCACCAGATGGATCTGGCGCATCGGGTCCAGATACTCGAGATCCATCGCGATCGCTCGGCCCGAAAGCCCTCGTCGCGTCACCCGAATGTCCATCAGCGTGGAAAGGGTGGCTACCTTGCCCGGATCCTGTCGGGCGAAGAACTTGTCGCGCAGAACCTGCTCGAGGTCTTCGCGGTCGTAGTGGATCTGCCAGCGGAAGTAGTTGCCGCGCTCGTCCACCTTCCCGATGTACCGGGTAACCTCATCATCAGGCACAACCGCCGGGCTGCAGAAGATGTCGGTGTGTGCCAGCCATGAGCCGGTGAGGTACTCGTCGAGATTGTCCTCGGTCACGGGGAAGAACCGTCGGGCCTGCGACCCCGTTGGCGCGTCGACCATGGCCACCAGGCCGGCCTTGGCGACGGACCAGGTGTTCTCCGGCGTCTCGCTGACGCCCCCGCAGCTCTTGGAGTAATTGGCGTCAATCACCTCGCCGCTGGCATCCACCAGCACCTGGCCGCGCGTGGCCCGCACCGCCTCCACCGCAGCAGGCGTCAGCGACGTCGTGCCGTGGTACCGCTGGCAATCGTCGTCGTTGCAGCGGTCAAAGGGCAGATCCGGGTGCTTGTTCTCCGTAAAAGCCAGGACCCATGATCGAGCGACAACGACCTGGGTCTTCAGATACTCCACCGGGCAATTGCCGCTCATCTCTGCCGTGAGCACGCCGGCAAGGTACTGCTCGAGAGGGACCTCGTTGACCAGCAGCAGGTGATCCTCATGCAGCCGGAACTCGAGCATGCCGTTCAGGCTGGTGTGAATCCGCTTCTGCCAGTGGAAGCCACGCCCGGTGACCACCCCTCTGACCAATGCTCCGGCCCCTTGGGCGAGCCTCTGCTCCGCCTCAGGCATCAACCGGATGATGCCCGCTTTCCCAATCGCGGTGTCGCCGCCCCTCAGGACCAATCGCCGATCGTCGATCTGGACCTCAAGGCTGGCCCCCTGGAGGATGGGACCGCTCATGTCGTCCAGCCAGACACGATACGCATCATCCTTGGGTGTGCTCAACCGAACTTGATGCGTTTCGTCTTCGGGAAGGATGATGCCCACGCGGATGCTCGGCTCCTGGCGGGTCTCCATATCCCACGCCGCTAGGCTACAGACACTCATGATATGACGAGTCTCCTACGTTCGTAACGTAGCCCAAATGCGTTACTTGCGAAACAACAGATACTGCCGCGGTCCATCGCGGACACCGTCGGTGCTATTCCCTCAGCTCGTTCGTCAGCCTCTCGGCCACGGGAATGGCCGGAACGCGGTCGGTTCGAGTTGGAGGACTCGACCATGGCCGCGACAGTAACCCGGAAGGGCGGGGACAGCAAGCCGAAGCGCGGGGCGACTCCTCCATTCAAACCGAGGTCACCACCGGGGGCCAAGAAGTCCCGAGAGCGGCCAGTTGACCTCGGTCTAGCCCGAGACGACCCCGATGGTACCTGAGCCCAGGCGTTCTGGAGGACCCGGCGAGAAGGCATGTGGCCCGGCGTGACCCTCAGGACTCCCAGGGAGGGACAAGTCCGCGGGGCCCGGGTTGGAATCGGGTAGGGCTTGCAGATCTCTTCGGGCCCTGTCTGGACACCCGACGGGCAAATGGCCTCACATGAAAACCGGCTCATCACCAGCCGATCGGCAGCGGCCTGGCCCTGGCTCATTGCATCTTCCGCGGGGCGGACGACAATGCGCTCCTGATGCGAGCGGCCGTGTGGTATCATGGAGAGCGCCCTGGCCAGAAGACAGGACGAGGGTGGGCATCGACCCGAGTCCCGGTCCAGGTGCCAGGGCCAAAGGGCAACTAGCAGGAAACGCGTAGGGCCCATTTCTCCGTTGCCCCTCGGGGGCGGCGCCACGTGATGGTACTCTCGCGGCGACGGGCGCGAGCCGAGGAACGGGAGACAAGACCGCATGACGGGGCATGGTTTCCCGGTGAGGCGCAACTCAGGAAGGCTGGTTCTTGGCCTCGGCAGAACCAGACAAGAGAGAAACAGGAAGACGCAAATGAGCCCATCTTCTAGCCCCAATCACAGGGTCGCCGTCGGTGGCGGTATCGTCCTGGCCGTGATCGTAGTCGTCCTCGGCTACCTTTGGCTCAACCGGCCCGCCGCTCAACTCAAAGCGCCTTCCGACGAGTTGATCGACAAGCTCATGGCGGCCAAGCCCGACCAGCGTGATGACATGATCATCGAACTGGGTCGCCGTGGCCCAGAGGTCATTCCCCAGGTGACGGCCGCTTACGACAAGGCGCCCAACGACCCCGATCTCCGCATCCAGCTGGTGACCGCCATCTACCGCACGAACGCCCCCGTCCAGGCTATACCCGCACTTGAACGGCTGCTGCAAAAAGAAAAAAACCCTGATGTCCGCAGCGCGATTCAGAACAACATCGCCGGTCTCCGCCGCAGCGGCAATCCCGCTCCTTGACAGATCACTACAAGGACGGCTAAAGTATTAGTACAGGTCTGCGAAGTCGCAAAAGTGCTGAACAGGAGACTTGGCCATGCCGCACCTCAGACGTAGCCGGGGCTTCACCCTGATCGAAGTCCTGGTCGTCGTAGCCATCATCGCCCTCCTCGTCTCTGTCCTGCTCCCCTCGCTGGAGTCGGCCAGAAAGCAGGCTCGGATGGTCGTTTGCCAGGCCAACCTCAAGTCGCTCACGACCGCCTTCCTCGCGTACGCCTCGGAGACCAAGGGCTTCCTTCCTGGCAACAGCGAGGATGACAACGCGGACTGGCTGGGACTCAGCAACAGGAACCGGAAGACCGGCGGATACCCCGGCCGCCAGCCCGAGGATGGCACCGTCTTCAAGCACATGGGCAGGAACAGGGCGGCCTACCGCTGCCCCGACGACAACCCCCACCGCGATACCAGCCAGACCAACGATGCCTACAGTTACACCACCCCCGTCATGATGAGCGGAGCCAATACCGCTTCTGTGGGACAATCCCATTACCGCTTCGGAGGAGCCGGCGCCTCCGGCAACTACAGCGAGACGGATCACACCGCGAACATGCGCGTCAGCCCCACCTTCATCCTGGTCGAGGAAGACTACGAGTGGTACCTCAGCGGGTGCAACAACAGCGCTTGGGACAACGACGACGGACTGACCGATCGGCATTCGCGCAAGCGGGGCAACGTCGGCTGTGCGGATGGCCACGTCGAGGCCCTGTCCCTGCCGCCCAGACCCCATACGGAAGGGAAGTACTTCGGTTCCAGGGACCAGTGTGTCAAGTACAGAAGCAAGTGGGTGTCCGGTCGCGAATGGTACGATGAGTTCTACCGCGGCAGTTCCAAGACCGGCGGCAAAGGTGCGTATCGCCAGATCGAGAAGTGCCCGTCGGCCGAGGACTACGGCGTTAAGCACCGCTACAACTGATTGTCCGCCTCCGGTGCCCGGGCCCGCGCGGTCGCTGGCCAGTTGCCCCGACGATTCCCGCTACGGCCGGCTTTTGTGCCGGCCGTTTTCGTTGAAGGGAAGATGACGGGCTTCATGGCCAGGCAGGACCCGCCCGAAGAAGGGGCCCGCCAAGAAGACCCCCGCAGATGCTCCGGATCTGGCCACGAGTTCGCCGTCAATACGCGATGATGATTTCCGCTCGGCCGACATTGCCCGGCAGTGTGACGATGCCGCTCTGGGCATCGAAGGTCGAGAGGGCAGCGCCGTTGAGGGTCACGGCCGCCACCTTGCCAGGTAACCGGGTGTGCAACCGGATGGCCTTGGGCGGATTCCGGCTGGGGCTGCTGAGCTTGACCGACAGCTGCCGTGCATCCGCCGCCGCTTCGGCTTCCAGATCGAGGGGCCCGAACCAGGTCGCCGCGCCCCGTATCGTGATCTTCTTGCCCGGCCCTAGCCACTCCTGGGGTACTCCGGCCAGCAAGTCGAGTTCCTGGCCGCGCTCGAGCACCAGCAGCGAGCGGAGCCAGACGATGAAGGCGGATTCGTCGGGCGTCTTGTAGTTCGGCCCCCGCCCCAGCCCATAAGCCGCAACCGGGTGCTCGGTGAAGGCCCGAACGTCGGCGTACACGTTGGCGGCCAGGCTGTTGTAGAACGTCCGGACGGCGTGCTTGCCCTGGCCGCGCTGCAGGTACACCAGCGGATTGGGCAACAGGTTCGACTGAATCGTGATCCCACCCCAACTGAACCACCGTCTCTCGAAGTCGTCGAGTCCTCGTCCTCGTTCCTCGCCGATGAATACGTTGTCCTCCGTATCGCGCAGGATCCATTCGGCCTCGGGCGAATCCGGCGCGAACACGCCGCAATCGATCAGATGCACCGGGCCATAGAGAGCGTCACGGATCCACCCAAGATCACGTCCGCGCAGCCGGCTCCGCGTCGGCTGAAAGGGCACGTAGGTGCCATCTCGGAGGCGTACCACCGGTGCTTGCACCATCGCCTCCCGGCACGACTCCTCGAGATGCTTGCTGAACGTGGTCGCCTCGCGGGCGATCCGGGCCGCTTCGGGGGCATGGATCTCGGCCAACGACTCAGCGGTCATTCGCATCCCCCGAGCAGCGTAGGCATTCACCGCGAACCACCATAACCATTCGGGCGGGTCCTCGAGGTGCCCCGGAGGCAACAGCCCTTCGCCCCATCGAGCATCGTCCTTGCCCAGGGTATTGGATTCAGCCGGGAGCCTGCTCTGGCGGGTCACAAAATCGCACGCCGCAACCAGCTGATCCGCCGCGGCCGACAGCCAGCCCTTGTCACGAGTGAAGCGGTAGTGCTCGTTCAGCATCCACAGGGCGAAACCGTGATCCAGGTTGTAGTTGAACGTCTGGTAGTTGCCGTTCTTGCTCGGCAGGCCGTGGATCACACCATGCTTGTCGCTGAACCGGCCATGGAGACCGCGCGTGGACTGACCCGTGAGAAACGCATCCAGATACTGTCGGGCGTGCTCATGCAGACCACGAACCTCCAATGCCCGGATCTGATGGCAGGACTCGTTCATGCACACGTTGTAGCTGAGCGTGGCCGCCGGCAGAACGCGAAAGCCTGCATACGGATCACGATCGGCGGTGATCAGGATGTGAGCCAGCTGGGCCTTGTAGAAATCGTTGAGCAGCGGGTCGGGAACTTCGATGGTAGCTTGTCTGGCAATGATCGCCTGCCACCGCTCGCTCTCGCTCTTGAGGACCTTGTCGAAGTCGAGCCCGGCGATCGCACGCCGCTCGGCGTCGGTATCGATGGCGACAAAGGGCACAAACCACTCGAGAGCCGCGGACTGACCGGCTGCCAGCTGGCCCTGCCATGCGATGGCCTCCTCGCCATCGCTGCCGCGGGATTCAATTCGGATAACCTCGGCACTACTCCTGACGTGGTACCGATACGGCGGACGGCGATAGACGCTCGCTTTCTTGTCGCGGATGGCCGCTCGGGCTGAGACGTGCCCCGACTCCAGGATCAGCTGCTCCCCGGGATCGCTGCTGAGCATAACCGTCGCCGTGGCCGGGCCGCTGCCCGGATTGGTCATGGTCAACCGGGTCACCAGGACAACGGTCTCGTCACCTCGGATCTCCCGCGGCTCGCCGTCGAGGAACGTGGCGACCGAGGTCTCCTCGTACTTGACGCCCTCGTGTGCCCACGAGTTGACCACGATGGGCAGATAGCCGTCCATCAGTCGCTGCTTGACGTTTCCCTCCGTTGTTCGGTCGAATGCCCGTGTACCGGTATCCACCCGGATGTACCACTCGTCCGCCGGAAAGTGCACCCGGTCGCTGTCCGCCGCGGGCACTTTAAGTGCCGACTTGCTCAGCAGGATGCTCCCATCGTAACTGACCGCGATTTCCTGGCGGGCGTCCGGCGGCCCGAGCGGCAAGTGCAGCGGAAGGTGGACCTGTCGGCTTTTCTGGAGCTCGGGAATCTCTCGCCGGGCGCGCTCCCAGGTCTGCTCCGGCTCGGTCGCCACCCGATCGAAGACCGAGGCACCCGTCCTTGTCCCCGCCTGCAGAGCTTGCCTGCCGCCAACGTGAGCGATCACCATGCCCATCGAGGGAACGCGCATGATCCCATGCTTGACGACCTCGGCCGGAAGAAACGACATGCCCACCAGAGGATCCTCCGGCGAGCGGAGCGTGACCACGGTGCGGCTCGGCGTCTCGAGGTCCTCGAGGTAGTTGACCTCGAGACTGGTGGGCTCGCGATTCAGCACCCAGCTTTGAATCGTCGTGTCGCCGACCAGTCGGTCGATGATGCCGCCGTTGACCACCGATACGTCCAACGGAAGACGCAGCTTGCCTCGGGGTTCGAACCGGATATTGAACTTCGCCGAGAGCGTCTTCCGGGGACCATAGACCCGGAAGTACCGAACCGCAGGCAGTTCAATCTCCCGCTTCCCAAGGAGAAATCGCAAACGGTAGGTCCGGCGGTAGATCACGTCCGGAGCCCCGTCGCCGGGTTGCTCCTGGTCGTAGGGCAGGAATGCGAAGGTGACGTCGCGATCACCTGCCCACCAGTCCGCCTTGGCGGTGACCCACTTGCCGTGGAAAGGATCATCAACCCCCGCCCACCCGCCTGTCTCGGCGCTCGGCCAGTGGTCCTGAAAGTACTGCACGCGTATCTTGTCTCGATCGGAAATGGCGTGCCGGAACTCGATTTCGACCAGGCACACGTCTCTCGGCTCGTCCCACTCGAGACCGATCATGTACTCGTTGTCGTCGCCCCGCCAGGGTTCCCACCCCTCGCTCCCTTGCTCGAGCTCCCGAACCTGCAGGGTCTCCGGCGAATCGCCGAGGTACTTGACGACCCGGGCGAAGTCCGCCAGGTTGACCGCTTCGCCCACCTTGGCCAGGACCGTCTGCCACCCGGCCCCGACCGTCGCGATGACGCTGAATACAAGCCAAAGACTCCATTTCGGCATGCGCAAGCTCCTTTCACCGCACAAACAGGAGTCGGTCAGCTGGGAGCGGCCGGACTAGCGGGCGCGAACCGGCGCGCTCGCCGGAGCGAGGGTGGGGCTCATTTCGGTCTCCCCGCCGTCGGAGACGGTTATGAAACGTCGGCGATCGATCGTTGGTGCACTGGGGCGTGACATCCACCCTGATATCAGGAACCCGGCTGCGTAGACCATCAGGAAGACGCTGAACACGAGCCGACCCTGAGAAAGGCACACTACCCAGTAAGCCAGACAATAGGCTCCAAGCAGCATCTCGGCGATCCACAACCGTGGAGCGCTCTTGGTCTTGTAGCGGCTCGCCTGCTTGCGCCGCTGCGTGCTGCCCGATTTGGGTGTTCGCACAAACTCCCCCCCGCGGGTGAGAAGCCCCCGGAGCACTGCCAGAGCGTTGTTGATGGACATGCCCGTTCCGATCACCATCATCGCCGGCGTGGTTTTGAGGCCGCTCCATCCGCCGCCCAGCACGCGACGGGCGTATCCGTACATCGTCGGCGGGGCGAGAGACGTGATGATCATCATCGTGTAGCCGGTCAAGAAGGCAGGCAGAAACGCGGAAGGATCGACTCCCAGGATCAGCGGACGAGTCATCAGGGCCACGAAGACCATCCAGAGCGACGCCGTGTGGTGCGTGAGATGGAAGGTCGCCTCGAGCTTCTGGGAGAGGCGGGCATCCGACCGCCAGATCCGTGGCAACAACTTGACTGCCGTCTGGGTAGCCCCGGTCGTCCAGCGCCGCTGCTGGGCTTTGAGGGCCGTAATCGTGCTGGGTAACTCCGACGGGCATTCCAGCGACAAGCAGTACTCGATCTTCCAGCCCGCCAGTTGAGCCCGGTAGGACAGATCCAGGTCCTCGGTGAGTGTGTCGGCCGTCCAGCCGCCCACCGCCGGGTCGTCGATGGCGGCCTTGCGCCAGACGCCGGCCGTTCCGTTGAAGTTCATGAAGAGTTGGTTCCACGCCCGAGCGCCTTGCTCAATCGCAAAATGGCCGTCGAGACCCACCGATTGGGCTTCCGTCAGCCAAGACTCGTGGGGGTTCAGGTAGGTCCACCGCCCTTGAATACAGGCCACTTTCGCGTTCCGAGCCAGGAACGGGGTCGCCCGTCGAAGGAAATCGCGGGGAGGAACGAAGTCCGCGTCGAAAATGGCGACCAGCGGGTGCCGGCTTCGCCCCAGCCCCACCTTGAGTGCACCAGCCTTGAACCCTTCCCGGTTCTCACGCCGGATGATCTCGACGTCCACCCCCTGTTCGCGGAGCGGCCTGACCACCCGATCGACTAGCAGCCGGGTCTCGTCCGTGCTGTCGTCCAGAACCTGAATCGTGTGCTTGCCGCCAGGATAGTCCATGCCCGCCACGGCCGTGATGACCCTGATGGCCACATCGGCTTCGTTGTAGATCGGGATCTGGCTGGTGACGCCGAGCCAGTCGCTTTCGGGAGTCTCCTCGCGATAGCGGGCGAGAAACGCCTGCTGCTCGCTGCTTGCAGCTGCGTGTCGCCTGCGAAAGAAGAACACCAACACGTACAGGTGCAGGCCGTACAGGGCAAGGGCGCTCGTGCTAATCAGGAAGACGGTGATGAGAAATGACCCTAGAAAGTCGCTCGACGCCATGGCGTCCCCAAATCCCACTCGCCGTACCCGCGGTTTCCGCCAAACCTCGCTCAGGCTGTAATTTAGGGTTGTGTTCGCGCAGTGTCAATGGACAGTGAAGCCTGCTCAGGACGAGTGGCTTCGTTCCCTCGCAGGTCAGGACGACCGCCTCGCAGCTCGCCTGAAAACGCGTCGCCCGCTCGGCTGCGTGCCGGACTTGTGTTGCCCGGCCCCAGGCTTGGCCCTGGAAAAGGATAGTCGCGGGATGTGTGCTGCGATCGTGTCACCCAGCTTGATGACGCGTAAGATGCGTCAGGCCATGAGGATATCCTCAACCGCCACAATCAGCTCGGGCAACTCCTCACGCACTTTGTTGAGGTCCGCCTCGGTCAGGCCAATCGATTCGAGTAAACCGCTGTCGAGCGGTTGACCTTCCGCGGTGAGGTGGAAGCCGATTCGTTCATGGCAGCAGAGGACGTCGCCCACGTAGACGATGGATGGGAGGATGCGATGGTCCTCGCTGAGGTTGGTGATATTGTGGTGATAGCCCAGCACGGTCTGCAGGCCACGCGGGAACTTCCACTTGGCTGCCAAGGCCGCCCCGAGGACCTGATGGTCAACGCCGATGATCTCGGTCTCAGCCTGGCAGAATCGCGTCTCGCCCTTGGAGGCCACCTGGATCACCTCCGCGAACTGATCGGTGAAAGCTTGACGCTGAACCAGCAAACCAAGATCGTGGATCAGGCCTCCTAGGAACGCCTCCTCCGCAAATGCCTTCTTGCCGATCAGGCAGCAGAACTGCCGAGTCGCCACGCCGACGGCCACGCTGTGCTTCCACAGGTCGCGGGCGCTGAACTTGTCGGACATCTTGTCGCTGGTGAAGAGGCGGCTGATGGAAGCGGAAATCGCGATGTTCTTGACCGCGCTCAGACCCAGAAGAACAATCGCCCGGTCAAGATCCGATACCTGTCCCGGCAGGCCATAGAACGCGGAGTTGACAACCTTCATGATCTTCGTCGCTAGAGCCGGGTCGTTCTTGATGATGTGATGCAGATCACGGGCCGTGCTCTTGGGGTCATCCACCACCGAGATGATCTTGGCGGTTACCTCCGGCAGCGTGGCTACCTCGCCGATCCTCCCGAGGGCCAGTTTGATGACCTGTGCGGCGTCAGGAACTGCTGTTGTACTAGGCATTACTGTTCATCCTTGCGAGTAGCCCAGGAGCCCGCGATCGGCTGGACCCCAGCCGGTCGGCTGTGCTATGGATCGACCCTCCGATGCCCCATATTTAGCTAAAGCACACGTCGAAATGCCCGGTACGAGCGAGGTGGTCGAGCAGTGGGGGGGGGAACACTGCCCGCCCCCGGCCGTCGGCTAGTACACCAGTTCCTTGCGGGCCAGCAGGGGCGAGATTATCAGACGCGAGAGGATTCGGGCAATGCGAATCCCCGCCCGCCCGTCGCCGTAGACAGAACATCCAGCCGCGGGCCTGCGGCGGCTCACCGCGAGGCGAATGCCCCGGCGTATGTCCGCCAGCGATTCACCACAATGGATCACGCCGGGGCCGCAGGCCAGCCGACCGTTCTGGCGAGGTCCGATATCGACGGCCGTCAGTCCCAGGCTTGCCGATTCAATGATGCCGCTCGACGAGTTGCCAACCAGAACAGTCGCTCGAGACGCCACACGAATGTAGTCCTCGCGAGTGAGCGAGGGGAAAACACGCCACCAGGGGCGATCCGCGACGGCGGCCAGCACCTGGAGAATCCCCTCGTGGCCCGGGTCGCTGTTGGGGTAAACGGCAACGCCCGCAAGACCGTATGCCTCCACCGCGGCAGCCAGATGCTGGGCGGTGGCAGCCTCGGTTTGGGCTGGTCGGCCGCGAGGGTGCAACGCAACCAGGGCGTAAGAGTCGGCCGCGATCGGGCCCAGTAGGGCGGCGACGCGCCTGTCAGCCCCACGGCGGTCACGCCGATCCGCCTGCCGAAACCGGCGAATGTCGTCCAGCCCCGGCGCCCCGACACGGTGAATGCGGAACGACTGTTCACCCATCCGGCAGAGACGCTCGGCGGCTTCCTGCGATGCGACCAGGTGGACGTGGGCCATCCGACTGATGGCGTTGCGCAAGGCATCGTCCACATCCCCGGTTGCACGATCCCCTCCGTGAATGTGGACCAGGATTCGTCTCGAACAGGCCGCCGCACAGGCCCCGGCGAAAGCCTCAATCCGGTCACCCAAAACCAGAACCGAATCACACCCCAAGCGATCGAGGGCTCGGGCAATGCCACCCAACCCTCGGCCCACAGCCTGAGCCTCGCCCGCGGCATCGTCGCGGCCAGTCTGCATGGGCACGGTCGCGTCGATCCGCCAGCCCGCGCGGCGAATGTGGTCGATGGTCCGGCCGAATTTCGGCAGCAGGTGCATCCCGGTCACGATGAGCCTGAACTCAGGACGCTTGCGGGCTTTCATCGCTCGCAGGACCGTCTCCAACAGGCCGAACTCGGCCCGCGTACCCGTGACGACCGCCACGCGGCGAAGCCCGCGGGGCCCAGCAGTGCCCCTGCACCACCGAGACTCGGCGGCTTCAGTCAAGTCGTTCCCATCGACAGCGGCACCGCCGCGCCTCGCCGAGGAGAAGTGACGTGCTCGGGATGATCCTTTAGCGGCGATGGCAGTCATACGGCAACAGTGGACCGTTCGAGGATATCCCAGGTGATGAAGTGGTCCGCAGGAATCGGTCGCAGCACCCGTCGCCCAACCAGGCTGTCAATACTCATGGGAGATATCCCATCACCCGGGCGCTTGGTCGTCAGCATCGTCCGAGCGAGGATCTCGCCCACGGCGATGTCCCGGGCGGCCACAACGCTGGCTCGCGATACCCGACGCACCTCTCGCTGGGTCGCCGTTGGCTCGAGCTGCCCGTCGCCAAGGACGCGGGCGGCATCACGAACAGACCGGATGTACTCGGCCATGGCCTTAGGTTCGAGAGAGAAGGAGTGATCCGGCCCGGACCGCCTGCGATCGAGAGTCATGTGCTTCTCGATGACCTTGGCCCCGGCGGCCACAGCCAGCCCGCCAATGGTCAGCGACTCGGTGTGGTCGCTGAAGCCGCTGACGCAGTTGAACTCCCTCGCCAGTGTGCCAATCGCCGCCAGATTGGCCTCGCCCGGATCGGCGGGGTAGCTGCTGATGCAATGCAGCAGGGCGAGTGGACCGGCTTCACCCCGGCGAAGTCGCTCCACCGCGGCCGAGACCTCATGGAGGTCCGCCGCTCCGGTCGAGGCCAGAATCGGTAATCCAGAGGCCGCCGCCGCGTCCAGCAGGGGACCATTGACGATGTCGGTGGAGGCCAACTTCAGGGCCGGCACGCCGAGGGAAACGAGCAAGCCCAGATCCGGAACAGAAAAAGGCGTGGCCAGAAACTGGATGCCCGACCTGCGGGCCAGCTCGGCCAATCCCTCGAACTCGTCATGCCGTAACTCCAGACGTTCAAGCATCTCGTATTGGGCGCAGCCTTCACCCGCGCGCCGCTGGTAATCGGCCGCCGGCGAAGTCCGTGTGACCAGGCGGTGGGCGGCGAACACCTGGAACTTGACCGCGTCAGCGCCGGCCTCGGCCGCCGCGGCGACCAACTCCCGGGCCGCTTGAATATCTCCGTCGTGGTTGACGCCAGCCTCTGCAATGACGAAGGCGGAACGGGGCGCCCCAACCAGGGTGTCGCCAATCCTGAACGCCGGGCAGGCTAGGTGTCCGGCACTCGCTTCACAAATCGGAGACCACGGGGCACTCGTGGTCGTCATGTCAGCTTCGATCGCCTGCTCGGGCCCGATCTCGCCGCGGGCCCGAATCATCGCCTCGGCCTGATAGAAATCCATGGCTGTATCGATGTCCACGGAGTCCTCCGCCCGCTGCACGACGGCGCGTCGGTCGCGCCCGAAGAAGCCGTGCGGGTCACTCCGCGTCTGCGGATTGAAGAGCGAGCCCCGGGTGACTGCAATCACCGCACCGTCGTGATAGTAGACCGGTTCAAGATCCTGGCGGCGATGGATGCTGTTGGCTCTGAATTGCTCCATCCGATCCCCGTTTAGGCGGTGGAGCCAGTCGGGATGCTGCTTGGATACGGGGGCGACGGTTCGCACGGAATCACAACCAGTCTGAACCAGGTGATCGATGCAGCGGTCGATGATGCCGTCGGCGCGGACGGGAATATTGCCGTACAGGATGACCACGACATCAACCCCACAGCCCGACCGGCGCTCATACTGCTCAACCGCGTCCCGGACGACATCGTCGACCCGGGCAGTGTCCACGGCCAGTTCTGGGGGGCGGTTCACTAACTCGATCCCCATAGAGCGCCCGATCGCCTGGGCACGCACCGAGTCGGTGGTCAGGACAATGGCCCCGGCCCGCCGGCTCTTCTGAGCATGACCGATGGTGTAGGCGATCACCGGGCGACTGCAGAGCGGAAGGCAGCACTTGTCGGGCAAACCCTTGCTCCCCGCCCTGGCCATGATGACCGTGAGGGTGTTCATTGGAAATAGATCGGCTCAGATGTGCGCGCGGCTTGAACCCGATTTGCGGCGATTGCTCAACGCTCACTCGGGAATTATCTGAAACCGGCGGGTTGCACCTCACCGCCCCTCAGATTGATGACCCAGGCCATGGGCAGCGGTCGCTTCCTGCAACGCAGTAGCCGCTGTCTCTTGCCCGGCGAGGCGGCAGTCGCCTCGAGCCGACACTCCCAGTACGCGGCCGCGGATCAGCTGCTGAACGACTTCGAAACACCTGTCAGCCCGGGCGTCACCAACATCAGGGATGCACCCGGAACACCGCGAGTGAGGGGGACCACGCGGTGGCCGTTGGGGCCGGCTCCGGCCCGCTATCGCGCTTTGGTGAGCTTGGCGCTCTCAGCCGTCACCACCACGGTGGAACCGCTGGGATCGCGAAGGCGAACCTTGACCCGCCCGAGGCGGCGGAGCTCGTCGCGTTCGATTTCACGAGCAATGTAGACAATCTCCGCGGCAACCTTCTGTTCCCCTTTGAAGAACATGGACTGCAGCCGTTTCTTCACCGGCGTGGAGCAACGTCCCTTGTCGTCATCCCACTCCGACCATTCGGGTACCTCCATCGGCGCAACCACCCGCACCTTGGTACCTGCCGCCAGACTCTTGCCAGGGTCAATCGCCATCGCGAATCACAACCTCCTCGGTATACATACTCCCCGATCTCTGGGCCAACCAACGGACGATCTCTCCATTATACCGATTGTTCTCGTCAATGGCAGCGTCGGCAACAGGTTGACGTCCCACCCTCGGTCGGTTAAACCCACGGTGTGAAGGACGTGCCCGATGACATGCTTCGCGGTTCGCTGGTCCGCCACCTGGAAACCGACCTCCTCCTCGGCGTCCGCGCCGTGCCGTTGTCGGTGCCGGCTCCGTCACGAAGCAGCCCGACAGCGACTCCGCCTCAACCGCAACATCCCGCCGACGGCAGAGCGTCAGTGACGAACCATGGAGCGACTCAGCGTGCCTCGGCGCCCGCGCCCCAGGGCGTGCCCCCGGAACTCCGACGGCAGGCCGGCCTCTCCGAGAATGAGATCGCCCAACGGCGGGAGGCCCTTCGCCAACTGGATGAGCAGGAAGTGAAGCCCTGCACCAGATGCCACCTGTGCCGCACCCGAACCAAGACCGTCTTCGGCCAGGGTCATCCGGCCGCCCGGCTGGTGTTCGTCGGCGAGGCTCCGGGGCGTGACGAGGACCTCCAGGGTCTGGCCTTCGTGGGCAAGGCCGGCCAGCTGCTCAGCAGGATGATCGAAGCGATGGGACTGAGCCGCGACGACGTGTTCATCTGCAATACGCTGAAGTGTCGGCCACCCGAGAACCGAACCCCGGCGCCCGACGAGATAGCCGCCTGCTGGCCTTTTCTCGACCGGCAACTCCAGATCATCCAACCGGAGGTGATCGTGGCTCTCGGCAAGCCCGCCAGCCAGACCCTCCTTCGAACCACGGAGAGCATCGGGCGGCTCCGCGGCCTGTTCCATGACTATCACATCTCGGGAATGCCCATGGTTGGCAAGCCTACGCCGCTCATGCCTACCTTTCACCCTGCCTACCTCCTGAGGGATCCATCAGAGAAGGGCAAGGCGTGGAGCGACCTGAAGCAGGTCATGGCCCTTCTGGGTTTGCCGCTGCCCGCATGATCGCTGCCCGGACTCGTCGCAGGCTGGCAGGGAGAACGCGGTCGTGGCTCAGGCTGGAGCGACTCTGGCTCGCTGGCAGAGGGAGACGAAATCCTGGACCTGCTCGGTGACCTGGTTCACCGAACTGGCTGCCTTGGCGGACTGTTCCAGGGACGCCGCGGCTTGGCCAAGCACTTCGAATCCGTAGCCGCCGCTGGCGCCTTTGAGTTGATGGGCAAGACGCCGGAGGGTGTCAAGATCGTTCGCGTTCACCGCAGCCTCGATCGACTTGACCCGCTCAGGCAGGGCGTTGACGAACTCCTGGATCAGCTCCACCATGTCGGGATCGTTGCCCAACGTGCTGAAAACCTCAGGCTGATCTGACGAGGACATTGTCGCTCCCTTCTCGCAGGTCGACCGGTGGCGAGTTCGCTCGCACCTCGTTACGTACCGCGTCTCTGTAGTGATATCGGATCAGAACAGCTCCCTGCTGAGCTATGCGCGGGAAGGTCTCGATTTCGATCACTGGGAAACCCGGCTTATCGGACGCTACTTCCCGGCGTAATCGATGATGCGCGCAATCTCCGTACGCAGGTTCCGGCGCTCGACGATGAGATCAATGAAGCCGTGCTCGAGCATGAACTCCGCAGACTGGAAGCCCTCGGGCAGCAGGGCTTTGATCGTGTTTTCGATCACCCGCGGCCCGGCAAAGCCGATCATCGCCCCCGGTTCCGCGATGTGAATGTCGCCCAGCGAGGCAAAGCTGGCGGCTACCCCCGCCGTGGTGGGGTCCGACATGACCACGATGTAAAGGCCACCGGCATCGTCCAGTTGGGCGACGGCCGCCGAAGTCTTGGCCATTTGTACCAACGACACCATGCCTTCCTGCATCCGAGCCCCGCCCGAGGCGGTCACGATCACAAACGGGATGTTCTCGTCGGCCGCTCGCTCGATGGCCGATGTGATCTTCTCGCCAACCACGGCTCCCATCGAGGCCATGATGAAGAAGGGGTCCATGGCCGCGAGAACGACCGGGCGGCCGCGAATGAAGGCCCGACCAACAATGACCGCCTCCGGCTCACCGGTCTTGGCCTGAACCTCACGAAGCCGGTCCTTGTACCCGATGCGATCCTTGAAGTTGAGCGGGTTGGTCGAGACCAGGTCCTTCAGGAATTCCTCAAACGTGTCAGGATCGACCAGCTGCTGAATCCGGGTGCGGGCAGAAATGCGATGGTGGTAGCCGCACTCCGGACAGACGTGCAGCGATTCCTCAAGAGCCTTCTGGTACACCGTTGCCTGGCAGGAAGGGCACTGGGTCCACATCCCCTTCGGGACGTCCACTCGGTCCTGCGGCCCGGTCGATGAGCTGCTGCTCGGAGTCGTGGTCGGTTGCTCGCCTGCCAACGTTCGGGTCTCCACCTGCCTCATTCCAGGGAACGACCGGACTCTGCATGCACGACGACCTTCGGGCACGCCGGCACCCGGCCACGGGATGCCGACTATTATCTCCGAACCCGCCTCAGGGTCAACCAAGGATCGTGATGAGACCAAGCCCGACGCCGCGGCCGGCACCCGCGGTCGCCCCGGCTGGCAGAGTTCACCGGGACATGTTTATAATTCCTCCATGAAAGAGACCGTCGCCATTCTCGACTTCGGTAGCCAGTACGCACAACTCATCGCCCGGCGAGTGCGAGAGAACCGCGTCTTCAGCACCTTGGTGTCACCGGCCATCACCCCCGCCGAACTGCGAGCGATGAACGCCGTCGGGCTGATCTTCTCCGGCGGTCCCGCCAGCGTGTATCAAAAGGGCGCCCCCCAATGTGACGCCGCACTTCTGGAAATGGGACTGCCGGTGCTGGCCATCTGCTACGGAATGCAGGCGAGCTGCCGCCTCCTGGGCGCCCGGGTCGATGCCGCTCCAGCCCGGGAGTACGGCCGCGTTCGGCTCGATGTCGTCGATCCCAATAGCCTTATGGCGAACATCCCCGCCCGCACCAACGTCTGGATGAGCCACGGCGACATGGTCCAGACGCTCCCGAAGGACTTCGTCCCGCTCGCCAAGACACCCAGCTGTCCGATCGCCGCCGTTCGGCACAGAGCCCGCCCGATCTTCGGCGTGCAATTCCACCCCGAGGTCACCCACACGCCCTGCGGGGGCCAGATCCTCCGCAACTTCTTGTATGAGATCTGCGGATGCAAGGGGCTTTGGGAGGTCGGCAATTTCCTGACCGAGGCGATATCGGCCATTCGCCAAAGGGTCAGTCCAAGCGACCGGGTGATCTGCGGCCTGTCCGGCGGCGTGGATAGCAGTGTCACCGCTGCCATGCTGAATGAGGCGATCGGAGACCGGTTGGTCTGCATCTTCGTCGACAACGGCGTGCTGCGCAAGAACGAGGTCGCACTGGTTGAATCGACTTTCCGCGACCATTTCAGGATCGACCTGCGCGTGGTCCACGCCGCGGAGAACTTCCTAGCCCAGCTGGCCGGCGTGACCGAACCGCAGGAGAAGCGACGACGGATCGGACACGAGTTCATCAGGGTGTTCAGCGCCCAGGCGAAGGCCATCCCCAATGCCCGGTTCCTGGCCCAGGGGACGCTCTATCCCGATGTCATCGAGTCCGGACAGGGATACAGCGGCCATGCGGCCAACATCAAGCTGCACCACAACGTGGGCGGTCTGCCCAAGGACCTCGGCTTCGAGCTGATCGAGCCGCTTCGCGAACTGTTCAAGGATGAGGTCAGGCGGGCGGGCGAGCACCTCGGACTGCCCGACGAGATCGTGTGGCGACATCCGTTCCCGGGCCCCGGCCTGGCGGTCCGGATCATGGGCGAAGTCACCGCCCAACGCGTCGCCCTCCTCCAGGAGGTCGACGACATCGTCATCGAGGAAATCCGGGCCGCCGATTGGTACCGCAAGATCGGGCAGGCCTTCGCCACCCTCGTGCCGGTTAGCACCGTCGGCGTCATGGGCGACGGGCGGAGCTATGAGGGACAGCACCTGGTGGCCCTGCGTTTCGTCGAAACAACCGACTTCATGACCGCCGATTGGGTGCGGATCGACCATGAGGTTCTGGCCCGCATCTCCAGCCGCATCATGAACGAGGTGCCCGGCGTGAACCGCGTGGTCTACGACGTGTCGAGCAAGCCGCCCGCCACAATCGAGTGGGAGTAACGCGGCCTCGGTCGGCAGTCGGTGTTGAGCGGCCAGCCTGCTGGCTGTGTCGACCACGGCAATAGCCATTCGTCGTGCGTTCTCCTCTCTCCACCAGGCATACCGGACCCTCCCGCACCTCAACGACATCCGGCCGCACCGTGGCGACTGCCGGGAGTCCGCCGTTACTCCCCGATGATCTTGACCAAAACGCGCTTCTTGCGTCCACCGTCGAACTCGGCATAGTAGATCTGCTCCCATGGCCCGAAGTCCAGCTTGCCGTCGGAGATCGCGACCACAACCTCGCGGCCCATGACCTGCCGCTTGAGATGGGCGTCTCCGTTGTCCTCGCCGGTGGCGTTGTGCCGGTACTGGGAAGTCGGCTCGTGAGGAGCGAGCCTCTCGAGCCAATCGTCATAGTCGGCCAGCAGGCCGGGCTCCGCATCGTTGATGTACACGCTGGCGGTGATGTGCATCGCGTTGACCAGCGCCAGTCCCTCGCGGACGCCGCTTTCCTGCACCGCGTCCTCAATCTCCGAGGTGATGTTCACATAGTCCCGGCGGTTCGCAGTCTTGAGCCAGAGTTCCTTGCGGTAGGATTTCATTCTCAGGCCTCCTTTGCAGAAGGGCGGTCGGCGGCCAGCTGTACGACAAGGACAGGCAGCAATAGAGAACCGATCGCTGATCGTGGCTCCTCACTTCCTGACATACAAGGTCTGTCCGGTCATGTGCCTGCAGCGATCATCCAGCAGCCACTCAACCGCTCCCGCAATGTCATCGGGCTGCAGAGTCTGGGCGGCAGGGAAACCCGGGAAGTTCTTCCGCAACAGCTCCGTTTCGACCGCGCCTGGTCCCACGGCAAAGACCTTGATGCCGACCTTCTTTCCCTCGCCGGCTAGGGCCTGGGTGAAGACGTTGACCCACGCCTTCGTCGCTCCGTAGACGGCAAACCCCGGAAACGGGTCGGTGGCCGCCATACTCGAGAGATTGATGATCGTGCCCTGCGACCGCGAGAGAGCCTTCCAGGCCGCCCGGCAGGCATAGACCACCGCGCTCACATTCACCGCGAGCGCGGTGGCCAACATGTCGTCGGTCGTCTTCTCGATGCTCGCCAGCGGGGCGGTACCGGCGTTATTCACCAGGACATCGATCGAGCCGAACGCTTGCTCACAGTGAGCGATAAGGGCATCTACCTGTCCGGACTGGGTGACGTCGGCCTCATGCACGATGCAGCGACAAGCGTCATCCGTCGCAAGTCTGGCGGTCTCGGCCAGATCGCTCTGCGTCCGGGCAACCATCATGATGTTCGCGCCTTGGCGGGCCAGCCGCAGCGTGATCGCACGGCCAATCCCTCGACCCGCGCCGGTCACAATACACACCTTGCCGCGAAGGGACACCGAAGCCTCCTCCTGAATTCGGCCGCCGCGGGCATCGAACGGGCAGCTTGTCAATCGACGAAAGGACCAAGTGCCCATTCAAGGCCCCGAAATCACCCTACGACCTCGTCCTCGTCGCCTCACGCAGAGTCGAGGTGACTTCGACGAGCACCTCGTCGGAAACCAAGCCCGGTATCGCGAACAGGACGTCGCCGCTCTGGTCACGGTACAGCTCCTTCAGCTCCCGGCCATCGATGTAGACCCACACATCCCGGCTGCTGGTGTCAGCCAGCTTGAACAGCGGCGAGAAGCGCAGGTGCTCCTTACCGTTGAGTCGGATCTTGGCGACGTTCCCGTCAAGCTGCACGACGTAGTAGCCATGGCCCTCGCTGAAACCGTCCTTGTTGTCGTCACCTTCGTCGGTGCGAACCAGCTGGCCGGCGTCGAGGGTGATCCGCAAAGGGTCGTAGTAGTCCGCGGCAACCGGTCCGGCTTGCTCGGGAGAGTCAAGATCGGGCGGCCAGACTCTCATCAGGCAACTGAACGTGAATTGGTCACCGCTCGACGGAAGCCCCCACAGAACCGACAATCGGGGGTCGCGCGGTGCCTGGGGCGCCCGGACGACCAGGGGGCGCGCGGGAACGACCAGCAGGTCAGCCTGCCCTCTCTCCGCTCGGCTGAAAAGAGCGTAGGTGCCACGCCCGGTCGGAGGAGGCTCTTCATCGCTCCGGCTTTCGATCACTCGGCGGGTGAACCCCTGCTCGCGATCACAACCGAAAACGATGCCCAGCCCCGCCGGCTGAAAGGCCGAGGTACGCGCAGTACCCGAACAGGCCATGTACACGCGGCCATCGCGATAGACCGAGTAGGTCCAGCGGTGGACCGGGCTGTTCTCGGCACCCGGGGCGTCCGGCTGACCGAACCGCCACTCGCCCTGGAGCACCGCCCGAAGCGGGCAGACCTCGACAAGGGTCTGATGCGAATCGACGGCCGGGCCCAATGCCGACCATTGCCCCGGGTCGTCGATCCGCACCGAAACATCGGCTTTACCGGTAACCACCACCGGCGTGGGTCCCAGCATCCCCGGTCCGATCAGGTTGTGAAGTCGAGCGGGGTCACTGCCGAGATCAAACCACTGAACGATCCGCCCACGAGAAAGAACCAGCTCGAACCGCTCGCCCACTCCGACCACCAGGCGGCGACCCTTCGTGCCGACGTACAGCTCCCCCGCCCCCCGGTCGGTCGGACCGAAGATCTGCCGCCTGTTGTCCACCAGCAGCAGATCATCCAGATAGAAATCGGTCGGTGTATCCAGCGGGTCGCACCAGAACTGCATCTCGCGAACGTCAGCCAGGTCGATGTGGTCACCAAGGTCGGTTATGTCAATCCGAATCAGGTTCCATCCGGGGCGCAGGAAGATGCGAGGGTGGCGGTACGTCAGGCGCTTGTCAGTGCCGCTGGTGACGCTGAAGGTGAAGCCGCCCAAGTCGCGCGGGCTGAACACGCTGAACAGAAGCAGGTGGTACTTCGACCAATCGCGGTACAGAGACCACTGACGATCAGGAAGGTCGGCGGCGCATACCCGCTGCGTCGAGTCGAGCAGCGACATCTTCAGCGAACCGACACCCGTGCTCTGCTGGGCCCGTTCGGTGGAGACGGTCATGGCTTCCGACTGGCCATCCGTTTCCCGTCGGAACAGGCTTGCCTGGGCAGGGTCCTCAAAGTCGGCCAGGATCTGAAACTTCCGACTGACCAGGTCCGGGTAGGCCTTCATGATCCGGTCGATGGTCGGGGGAAAAGCCGGGGAGTACGGGCCGCCTGCCCCTCGCAACCCCGGGCCGCAGGCTCCCACCAGAGCGACCATTCCCCAACCACTGACCACAACGGCCATCCGGATCAGGGCCGCCGGGTTGCTCGGGTGTCGAATCCGAAGCACGGTCATGCCCTCGAAACATACCGACACCAGGGGGGAAGGGTCAAATCGTGCTTCCAGAACGCGCCGGGGCTCTTGCTAGACCGCCCATTGGCCGATAGATTATGCACTTGGCTTGGGGGCGTAGCTCAGCTGGGAGAGCGTCGCGTTCGCAATGCGAAGGTCGAGGGTTCGAATCCCTTCGCCTCCATTCATGTAAGTCACGCTGAACGCTATATTTAGCGTACCTGCCGGCGTGCGGCAGTGCGGCTCTGAGGTCTGAGGTTTTTGGTTGACTACCAAGAACCGCAGATAGGGAGGCCGCGAACATGCCCCGAAGAGTCAATCGAATTCCCAAATACTGTCTCCAAAAGGCAACCGGGCAGGCCCGGGTCGTCTTGGGCGGCCGCACGTTCTACCTGGGCCGGCATGGGACCGAAGCCAGTCGGCAGGAATACGATCGCGTGATCGGCGAGTGGCTGGTGAATCGGCGAGCCCACCTGCCCGTCACCCCCTGCAGTTCTCAGCCCGATGGTTACAGGTTGCCGGGCGACACTCCCCAACGGAGAGAATCCTGTGATCGGTTCATCTGGATCTACCGTACTTCTGGGCCTGATCATCTCTACCGGGCCCGCACAGACATCGACTCGGCCGGCCGGACCCCCGACCGTCCACCTGGTCAGCCGCATTGACGTCAAGGACTTCGGCGCCGAGACATTGCGCATCGGCGACTTGAACGTCGATGGTTCACCCGAGCTGCTGTTCGTCCAGAGTCTGCGTGGACCCCGCCAGATCACCTGCCTGACAGCTACGAGCCTGCAGGGCGAACTCCTCTGGCAGGTCCGCAAGCCCTCGGTGGACAACGGCCAGATCTACAGCGATCTGCCCGTGCAGATCTACGACTGGGACAACGACGGCTGCAACGAGGTCCTTTACGTTCGCCAGGCGAAATACGTCGATCCGGCCTACAACGGCACCTCGGTCCGCGAGAGGGCCTCGCGGTATCAGGGCCATGCAACCCTGATCGTGCTGGATGGCCGGACCGGCCGGGAGAAGGGCACGCTGGCCCTGCCGGCACCGGCCGACGATTGCTTCCTGTTCGCCGATCTGACCGGCCGCGGCCGGCGTGAGGATCTGGTGGTCAAGGACCGCTACTGGAACATGTGGGGAGTGGCCCACGACGGGCGGGTACTCTGGCACTGGGCCGGCTCAACGGGGCACTTCCCTGCCATCGCGGACGTGGATAACGACGGCCGGGACGAGGTCTTCGTGGGTTTCGCGCTCATCGACCACGACGGTAAGGTACTGTTCGACCACGACCCGAAAGGCGCCCACCAGGACGCCTGTTGGATCCTGAAGGCACCGGACAACATCTGGCGACTGCTCTTCGGAAACGCGGGCATCCATTGCCTCAAACCTGACGGCACGGCGCTCTGGGAGCACCCGTTAGGGGAGGCCCAGCATGTAGTAGCCGGGCGCTTTCGGGCCGATTCACCTCTGCAGCTTGCGGTGGTGGACCGCACGCCGGAGCCCACGCATCGGCGCGACGAGAACGCTTGGGCCAACCTTTACCTCTACGACCTGGAGGGCCGGGAGATCTGGAAACGGCAGCAACCGCGGGGGGGCTGGGCCATCGCCACCGTGCCGGCTGACTGGTTCGGGCGTCATGGGCTGCAGACCATCTTCGTTTATGGACACGGTCCGGGCCGCCCCGCCGTCATGTACGATGGCCACGGCCGAATCATCGATACCTTCCCGATGGCCTACACGCCAGATCGGTCCGAGGCCGACCGGTGCAGCGACTTCTACGGTCTGGCGGCCGACGTGTGGGGTGACGAGAGGGACGAGATCATCCTCTTCGGCTCCCGCGGGGCCTGTATCTACGCCAATGCCCGGCCGCTGGAGAGTCCGACGCTGTACAACGAGACGCTCTACCCGGGGATGTAAGGCATCGTGTTGAATGCATAACGAATGGATAACGGGACAGGTCCGTTATTGACGGGGAATCGAAACCGGGACGCAGGTCGTTGTTTACATGATCGCCCCAGACGGCACGGCCCGGGCGGTGTCGGCCTACGGCAACCCGTTCGCCTGGACCGGGCAGCGCTACGACCCTGCGGTTCGGCTGTACCACTTCTGGGACCGGAGCTACTCGCCGGCCCTGGGCCGCTGGCTGCAGCGGGATCGACTCGGGTACGTGGACGGGGTGGGGCTGGGCACTAAAAAGGGGTCAGAAGCCATTGATTTGGTGTGGAGGCGGTAGTAGAGTGGTTCCATGGGCAGGCGACCACGAACGGCATTGGGCGGGATCGCATATCATGTCATGAACCGGGTGTCCGGCGAGCAGCATCTGTTCGCAGACGACGGAGACTACGAGGCGTTTGAGCGGGTAATGGCCGAGGTCCGGTCGGCCGGCCGCGGAAGCTGACCGGGAGGGCGGAATAATGGCTTCTGACCCCCTTTATGTCCCTCCGGTGCGTTGCTGCATACAACATTCATCGGCAAGAAACACCGCTTTTTATGTGCGCCAAGCCGCATCAGCCACCGAATCGGTCAGTTTGAGCACATAAAGTGCGCGAGTGGAGCCGGTGCGGCGTGCTGTCGTCCGCAGCCGATCGCACCCGACACGCCTACGACGAAATCGGGGCATTGAGGAGTACACCGTCACCGTCGGTACGTCACAGACAGAGGTTTGGCACGCGCCGCTCGTCCCAACTCGGGCATAGTATCGAAACAACTCGACGCCCTGAGGTCGCATCACCCTCCTGGTTGACCTCCACAACGGGTCAATCGGTCTGAGTTGCCGAGAGAAAGTCGCTCAGGGCCAGCGCGCATAAATAGGTAAACTGGGGGGTCTGGCGCGATCTATTTGCATCGTGTATACCTTTCGCAAGTTCGCCGTATGGAGCGGCGAGAACGTTTTGCGGAAGGAGTCTGTCGATGGCC
>JAKLEZ010000045.1 GCA_022711465.1 Planctomycetota bacterium
GGCCATGGTTTGCCCGACTCGTCCATGGGAACAGGTCCGTGGTATTTCCGATAGACACCGACTTTTTCAGTCGCCATGATGCACCTCCCGGCCTATATCGGCCAAGGCCACCACGGACGACTGACCCGGATGAGATTGTACTGCATGGCTCGGCGTGGCCCAAAGGCAACGAGATCTGCCCACGCGAGTTGCGCGTCGAAGAGCAATCGCGCTGAAGCCTTGAGTTGCCCACCTGGGCCGGTCTCGGCCTCATGGGCACGCAGCCCAGGCGCACGCTGTCCGTATGCTCCCAGCGCCTACTTCTTTGCCTGTGTCTGTTCCCGCTCCGCCGCTTCGGCCGCCGCGATCTCGTCCCAGGAGGGGGCACGCCAGATGTAGAGGTCCCGTTCGACCGATTGGACGGCGATGGTGCTGTCGTCGGGCGAGAACGTCACGCCGCGGAAGGTCGTGCCCTCCGCGCGCAGCGTTGCGATCTGCCGGCGCGTGGCCACGTCCCACAGCAGGACCGCCTCTTCGCGGCTGCCGCCGCTGGTCGCCAGGCGAGTGCCGTCGTGGGAGAATGCCAGCCAGTAAATGGCCAGCCGGTGGCCGGGGAGGGGCGGTGTGAGCGCCTGCCAGTCTTGAGTGTCCCACAACATGAGCGTTCCGAAGTTGCTGCCCGTGGCCAGGAGACGGCCGTCGGGTGAGAAGTCAATGGCGCAGATCTCACCCTGATGAGGCATCTCAGCCCGGACGCGGCGGTCTTTGAGATCCCAGATGATTATCTTGCCATCATAGCGGCCACAGGCGAAGAGCTTGCCGTCGGGTGAGAGTGCACTACCTCCTATCAGGTCCATGCTCCAGGAAAACAGCGGTTTCCAGGTGGGCACCTCCCACTCAACATATGCGCGTGGTTCGGGCAAGTTCGAGGTCGTCGTCAGCAGTCTGGTTCCGTCCCGGGAGAAATCGCTGAGGCATATCCATGGTCCAGTGCGCTCATCCTGGTCGCGTTGTGGCCACGCGGGCTGAGAGGTCACCACTTGCTGCTTCGTGAAATCCCACACTCGCAGGTAACCATCCAGCCCTCCAACAGCCAGGAAGCGCCCGTCCGCAGACACCTCCGGCCACAGGTTGTTCGTCCCCATTGCCGGGAGGTCTTCCTTGGGCGCCATGGCCCGGGCATCCCACAGGCTCACCGAGCCGGACAGGTTCACTACGGCCAGGGACTCACCGCCGGGCAGGTAGGGCAGGAGATACCGGATGCCAGACGATCGCCGGACCGTAAAGCCGTGCCGGGGGGCTTGGGGTTCCGTGCTCCACAGCCAGACCGAACCGTCTTTGCATCCAGTGACCAGGCGACGGCCGTCTGGTGAGAACGCGAGGGTCCACACCTCCCGACTGTGCCCCCGCAGGGGTCTCATCGGCCCGCCTGCGAGCGCGCTGGGCGCGCTGGGCGACGCTTGCTCGCCGGCCGAAGGTCTGACGCCCCGTGTCGTTGGCGAGTTGGGGGTCGCCCGCTTCTCAATGGCCGTGTCCCAGAGCCCGATCGAATAATCCGCACTGGCCGAGGCAAGCACGCCGCTCTGAAGCGAAAAGGTCAGAGCATGGATGAAGCGCTGGTGACCCTCAAGAGAACCGCGAGACTCACCGGTGGCCGCATCCCAGAGCCGGATGAAGGAATCGGAGTATCCCGCACCAGACGCCAAAATGCAGCCGTCCGGCGAAAACGCCAGCGCGAACACATCGTCGGGGTGGGCCTGGAAGTCGCGAAGCCTTGCGCCGTCAGGCAAGGATAATATGTGAATTCGGCCGTGTGCGTCGCCGACGGCCAGTCGGGTGCCGTCGGGTGAGATGGCGGCCGGGTTACCATGTTCCGCATCGCGCGGGGGCGTTGTCCGAAACCGCTGTCTGGTCGTGGTGTCCTTTGCATCAGGCGGTTTGATCTCAATCCGCGAGGATTTGACGCGCGTCTGCAAATCCCAGACCGTCACGACCTGAGGCGTCGGCTCGTGGGGATCCGGTTGCCTGGACACTTCCACAGTGACCAGCATGCTGCTGTTGGGCGAGAAGGCCAAGGCGGTGGTGCGCGCCTCCTGAGCGAGCGCCGACCTCACCCCCTCCGTGGACAGGTCGTAGAGCTTGACGGCGCTCCTGTTCTTGCTATCGTCCCACGTGAAGGCCAGCAGGCGGCCGTCCGGCGAGAAGGCCACGACAGCCTTTCCGGCACTCTTCGCCTGGAGTTCGCGCATTTGACGCGAGGCCAGATCCAGGAGCCCGACCCACCCGTCCACGCCTGCGACGGCCAACCACTTGTCGTCGGGTGAGATCGCAACGTGCTTGACCGAATCCGGGCGTATGAGCAGCTCCTCCAGAAAGGCGCGGTCTCTCTGGGCCTGCTGCCAGTAATAGCGCCACTCCCAGCCGCGAAGGTCTTCCAGGCCAGGCGCTCCATGGCGCTCCAGCAGGAACCGGGCCTGTCCTATGTCCCCGG
Organism: Planctomycetota bacterium; assembly: GCA_022711465.1. Lineage (GTDB taxonomy): Bacteria > Planctomycetota > Phycisphaerae > UBA1845 > PWPN01 > JAGNEZ01. The sequence goes on from JAKLEZ010000045.1 coordinate 2,471, forward strand.
TGTCCAAGGCCTGCTGGACCAGGATCATGTCTGCAGCGTAGGCGTTTCGACGCGCCGTTAATTCGTTTTGCTTCGCAATTCTCGCGTTGGCAATTGCGGCTGCCTCGCCGGTAACCGCGCGCCGCCACTGCCAGAGGACTCCCGCGAACCCGGTCACGAACACCAACGCCAGTGCCGCGACGAGGCTCGCGACCAGCGGCTTGCGCCGGCACCAGCGCCAGAGCTTCGCGGTCTGGCCAACGGGCCGGGCCAGGATGGACCGGTCTTCCAGCCATCGCGCCAGGTCTTCGGCCAGAGCACCGGCCGAGGCGTAGCGCTTCTGCGGGTCCTTCTCCAGACACTTGAGGCAGATGGTCTCCAGGTCGCGGTTGATCCGGCGATTGATCGTGCTTGGCCGACGTGGTTCACTCTCGCGGACCTGCTGGAGGGTAGCCAGCGGTGTATCGGCCACGAAAGGCGGCTGGCCGGTGAGGAGCTCGTACAGAATGGCCCCGAGGCTGTAGACATCGGCCGCGATAGAGAGCTGCTTTCCAATGCCGGCGGCTTGCTCCGGGGCCATGTAGCTGGGTGTGCCCAGAAGCTGACCCGTGAGGGTGAGGCTACTGTCCTCGGCCATCCTTGACGCGCCGGCGACGCCATGCGTCGGGCCTTCGGCCAGCGAGCCGGGCTCGCCCGGCGTGTCAAGGGCCACACGCCTTGCCAAACCGAAATCGGTCACGTGGGGCTGTCCGTCGAGATCCAGCAGGATGTTGCCGGGCTTGAGATCGCGGTGCAGGATGCCGTGCTGGTGAGCGTAATGCACCGCGCTGGCCACTTGGGCCACGAGTCGGGCGGCCCGCCGGGGGTCATCAACAAACCCCCGGATCTGCCGGGCCAGCGTTCCGCCCTCGACCAGCTTCATCGAAAAGTAGTGCCGACCCTCGTGGGTGCCCACCTCGTAAATGGGTACGATGTACGGATGATCCAGGTTGGCCGCCGCCTCGGCTTCGGCATGGAAACGACGCACGTCGGATTCGGACGCGAACTCGCCGGCCAGGATCATCTTCAGGGCGACGACGCGCCCGAGTTTCACCTGCCGGGCCCGGTAGACCACCCCCATGCCGCCACGGCCGAGCGTTTCCAGCAGTTCGAAATCACCGAACTGGCGCACCCGCGGAGCCGGGCGACCCTCGCCTGTCCGGGTAACGCCTGCGTCGCGTTCATCCTTCCCCTCGCTCTCTTCCGCCGGTTCGATGCCGTCGCGGGCCAGACAGCGAGGGCACAGACCCTGCGGCCACGAGCCGTCCAACTCCCGCCCGCACCGGCCGCACGTCCAGACAGGGCTCATGGCATTCGGCTCCTGTCGCCTACTCGAAAGTGGCAAACAGCCAGCGGACCTCGTCTTCCACCTCTTCCGGCGTCATGACCGTCTGGGCGATCTCGCTCCGCAGAGTCTCCCGATATCGGCGCCGCAGCCGGCGGACCGCCGCCTTGATGGCGATTTCGGTTAAATCCAGGCGGCTGGCAATGTCCGCGTACGAAACCTCGTGATGCCGGCCCCACAGAGACCCGCGCAGGGCCTCGAACTGGGCCTGCTTGCCGGCAGCGGCGTACTCCTGGCCCAGGCGAGTCAGCACCTGTTCGAGCAGGGCCAGCGCCCAACGCTGTTCGTAGGCCCGCTCAGGCGTCAGATCGTCCACCGGCTCGGCGCGGTAACGTTCCTCGGCCTCCACAGTGACGCAGACCAGGTCGTGCCCGCCGGCAAGCCTGGCCGCGCCGGTGCGCTTCCATTCGTTGATCAGGAAGTGCTTCAGGCAGGCCAGCAGAAACGATCGAAACCGCCCCCGTTGCGGGTCGGCCAGAGCTACGTACTGCCTCTCCAGGAATCGGGCGAAGAACTCCTGGGTCAGGTCCTGGGCATCCTCGGGCTTGTGGCCCTGCTTTCGCACGTAGAAGTAGAGCGGATACCAGTACTTGCGGCAGAGTTCGGCCAGAGCCTCGCAGGCGTGCGGAGCGGCGGGGTCCCCGGCCGCCAGCACGACGCTCCAGTGCGTGCTGGGAAAGCCCCCCGACGAGGATAAGCCATCCGGCCAAGAAGGGCTCATGGGTCTGCATCCTGTCCGTGCGGCGGGTGATGACGTCTTTGACAGGTGCCCATTTTACCGGCAGTCAGGTTTTCCAGCAATCTGACCAGATTTTTGGGCGCTTTCGAGTTTCTTTTTTGTATGTAGTGAGGGAGCAGGCATCCGTTCGACGGCGGCACGGGGCTACCAGACCCCGGAGGGCGACAGGCCGGATGACACCCACCCCGGCGTCTCCAGACCGGTAGCACGGGCCGGTCCGAAGACGCAAATGGGGCAACCGTCTCCCGCGATCCTGGCCGTACGAATGTGGACTTTGAGCGAGGAGGCGCTCTGGGCTTGCAGCGTCACCTGCTTCGAGAGAGGGCTGGACAGCAATACAAAACCCCTTACTGCGGCGGGAACTCTGTCCCGCGCGGAGGGGCGTGAGATTCCTTGCGGGAAGGGCCCCCGCCGGGTCTGCCCTGCATTCCGAGGCCCGCGAGCTGAAGTAGTAGTGGGTTTTGAGGCCACGATTCTGTACATTAGAAACGGTGCGTGGTCGCATGAGACCTGCCGGCCGGCGCACGGACAACTCTGATCGCGATCAAGGCTGATCCCTTCACCGTCCCCTCGTCAAGCCCCTCGCTGGGCGCGCCTGCCGGCACGATCAGTGCGAACATCTCTAGTTGCGGAGGTTGTGTCATCTCTCTTTTGAGAAAGGGCTGGCCGGTGCGGTTGTGCTTACCACGAGTTCGTCATTCCAGATACGAGGCTCTCTGGAAAGCACGAAGTCAAATGAGTGTGGATCCGGGCAGAGCTCTCCGCGCCAGACGGTTCAAGAGGAACTGCGATGAGTAAGACGGTTCGATGGATGGCAGTTGGTTTGAGCATCGGGGCAGCGTTCCTGCTTGAGATGCCAATCGCCGCCGCTCAAGATGTTTACGGGTCGGTTGTGTGGTGGGGAGCAGGGTATTCGGGCGAACGCATCGCACCGCCGACAGGCGGTGGGTTCGTCGCCATCGACGGAGGCGGGTCGCACACTCTGGCCCTGAAAGCCGATGGCTCGATTGTGGCTTGGGGCGACAACGCCCACGGGCGGTGCGAGGTGCCGGAGCCAAACACGAACTTCGTCGCGATCTCGGCGTATTTCTGTACCAGTCTTGGTCTGAAGGCCGATGGCTCGATCGTGGCTTGGGGGCTAAACGGGTGGGACAACTGCGACGTGCCGGAGCCGAATACCGGTTTCGTAGCGTTGGCGGCGAGTGACTACCACAGCTTGGGCTTGAAGGACGACGGCTCCATCGTGGCGTGGGGAGCTAACTGGGGGGGGCAATGCGACGTCCCTGAACCCAACAGCGAGTTCGTGGCCGTCGCAGCGGGCAACTACCATAGTCTGGGCCTGAAGGCCGACGGCTCGATCGTTGCGTGGGGAGATAACGGCTCCGGCCGATGCAATGTCCCCGCACCCAATAGGGAATTCGTGGCGATCGCGGGGGGAGATGCCCACAGTCTCGGCCTAAAAGCCGACGGCTCGATTGTAGCATGGGGTGACAGCACCGACCCCTACGGCAACTACACAGGGCAGTGTGACATACCTTTGCCTAACACTGGCTTTGTCGCGATCTCAGCCGAAGCGCGGCACAATCTTGCCCTGCGGTCTGATGGCTCGATCGTGGCGTGGGGCTGGAACCCCCAAGGCGAATGCAACGTGCCCACGCCCAACAGGGACTTTGTCGCGATTGCGACTGGCCACTATCACAGTCTAGGTCTGAAAGCCGACGGCTCGATTACGGCGTGGGGAAGCGATCTCGACGGCTATGGCACACCCGGCTCCGGACAGTCTAAGGTCCCGGGAGCGGTCACGGGTTTCACCCAGCTCGCGCAGGGCGGCGGTCACGTCCTTGGTCTGAAGCCCGACAAGACAGTCGTGGCATGGGGCAACAACGGCGATGGGCAATGCAACATCCCGGCACGGAATGCACACTTTGAGACGGTTGCGGCAGGTGAAGCCCATAGCCTAGGCCTGAAAGCTGACGGCTCGATCAGAGCATGGGGGCGCAACGATCATGGCCAGTGCAACGTCCCCTGGCCCAATCAGGATTTCGTGGCCATCGCGGCGGGCGGAAACCACAGCCTCGGCTTGAAATCGTATGGCACGGTCGTCGTCTGGGGCAACAATGAGTACGACCAATGCAGCGTCCCGTGGCCGAACGCGGACTTCGTGGCCGTTGCGGGCGGTCGGTGGCACAGCCTGGGACTGAAGGCTAACGGCTCCATCGTAGCCTGGGGATACAACCAGAACGGCCAGTGCGACGTGCCGCTGCCGAACGTGGAGTTCGTCGCAGTCGCCGCGGGCGGAGACGACCACGGGGGCCATAGCCTGGGCCTGAAGGCCGACGGCTCCATCGTGGCGTGGGGATCTAACACGTACGGCCAATGTAGCCTACCCTTGCCGAACCGGGATTTCGCGGCGGTTGCGGCGGGTCTGGGCCACAGCATGGGCCTGAAGACTGATGGCTCGATTGTAATCTGGGGCCGCAACGACCGAGGGCAACGCGACGTGCCGGCGCCGAACGCGGGTTTTATGGCGATTGCAGCCGGGGGGCAGCATAGCATCGGGCTGAGAGCTGCACCGGTTCCAGGCGACTTCGACAATGACGACGTACTGGACTCCCGTGACAATTGCTGGACGGTAGCAAATCCTGGCCAGGAGGACTCAGATGCCGACTCCCATGGGGATGCATGCGACAACTGCCCGAACACGGCGAACTTGGACCAGTGCGACGCTGACGAGGATGGAGAAGGCGACGCGTGCGACCCTTGCCCGGCCGACGATCCCAACGATGTGGACCGCGACGGTGTCTGCGGTGACGTGGACAATTGCCCGAACGTGCCCAACCCCGACCAGGAGGACAGCGATACCGACGCCTATGGCGACGCCTGCGACAATTGCCCGGCCGCGGCCAACGCGGACCAGGCGGACGCGGACGGAGACAGGATGGGGGACGTGTGCGACAAGTGCCCGGCCGACTTCTTTAATGACATCGACGCCGACGGGGTGTGCGACAACGTGGACAACTGCCTGCTCGTCGCGAACCCGGAGCAGGCCGATGCCGACGGTGACGGCCTCGGTGACGCCTGCGAATCCTCGACGGACGCGGCGCAGGACCGAGGCGCAATCGTTGGCTGGGGCTCGCAGGTCATAGGTGGGGACTTAAGCGGCAGGTTCGTGGCCGTCGCGGCGGTTGGGGGCCACAGCCTGGGCCTCAAGGCTGACGGCTCGATCGTGGCATGGGGAAGCAACTGGGCTGGCCAGTGCAACGTCCCCGCGCCTAACAGCGGGTTCGTGGCTGTCGCGGCGGGCGGGGGGGACTGTGAAGAAGGGTTCTGGGGGCACAGTCTGGGCCTGAAGGCGGATGGCTCGATCGTTGCGTGGGGAGGCGGGCCAGGGGCACCACCTGCACCCAACACCGGCTTCGTGGCCGTCGCGGCGGGCGGGAGCCACAGCCTAGGCCTGAAGGCTGACGGCTTCATCACGGCCTGGGGGGGCAACTATGCCGGCCAATGCAACGTTCCTGCTCCCAACAGCGGCTTCGTGGCCGTCGCGGCGGGCGAGAGCCACAGCCTGGGCCTGAAGGCCGACGGCTCGATCGTAGCGTGGGGTATGACAGGTGACGTCCCCGCGCCCAACAGCGGCTTTGTGGCGATAGCGGCCGGCGTGGGGCACAGCCTAGGCCTGAAGGAGGACGGCTCGATCGTAGCGTGGGGAAACAACTACTACGGCCAATGCGACCTCCCCGTGGCCAATAGCGGCTTCGTGGCCATCACGGCGGGCGGGGGGCACAGCCTGGGCTTGAAGGCCGACGGCTCGGTCGTGGCGTGGGGAAGCAATCTCGACTTTTTGGGGAATCACGTGGGCCAATGCGACATCCCTGCGCCCAACAGCGGCTTCGTGGCCATCGCGGCTGGCTACTATCACAGCTTGGGCCTGAAGGCTGACGGCTCGATCGTGGCGTGGGGAGACAACCGAGCGAGTCAATGCAATGTCCCTGCACTCAATAGCGGCTTCGTGGCCGTCGCGGCGGGCGGGAGCCACAGCCTAGGCCTGAAGGCTGACGGCTCGATCGTGGCGTGGGGAGGCAACTGGGAGGGCCAATCCAACGTCCCTGCACCCAACAGCGGCTTCGTGGCCGTCGCGGCGGGCTTGCATCACAGCCTGGGCCTGAAGGCCGACGGATTCATTGTGGCGTGGGGAAACAACGAGAGGGGTCAATGCGACGTCCCCGCGCCCAACAGAGGCTTTGTGGCTGTCGCAGCGGGCGAGTGGCACAGCCTGGGCCTGAAGGCCGATGGCTCGGTCACGGCGTGGGGACGGAACGAGTGGGGCGAATGCAGTGTGCCTGTGCCCAATAGCGGCTTCGTGGCCGTCGCGGGCGGCGGGTACAACAGCCTGGGCCTGAAGGCGGACGGCTCGATCGTGGCGTGGGGAGCCAACTGGACCGGCCAAAACGACGTGCCTGCGCCCAACAGAGGCTTTGTGGCTGTCGCAGCGGGCGCGTGGCACAGCCTGGGCCTGAAGGGTGACGGCTCAATCGTGGCTTGGGGAAGAGACTGGCCCTGGGCACCGCCTGTGCCCAACAGCGGCTTCGTGGCTGTCGCGGCGAGCTATGTTCACAGCTTGGGCCTGAAGGCCGACGGTTCGATTGTGGCCTGGGGACAGAACTACGAGGGCCAACTCGACGTCCCTGCACCCAACAGCGGATTCGTGGCCGTCGCCGCTGGCACAGCTCACAGCCTGGCCCTGAAGGGTCGGCCGACCGCAGGCGATTTGGACGGCGACGGCGATGTGGATCTGGACGATTTCGGCCGCTTCCAAGCCTGCATCACCGGCCCGGCGATTGCCTATACCCCGGCCTCGCTGCTGCTCGGCTGCACGCTCTATCGTGACGCCACCGGCCGTATCCCCGCCGATTTCGACCGCGACCGCGACGTGGACCAGGATGACTTCGGCATCTTCCAGCGCTGCTACAGCGGGCCGGGCAAGCGCTCAGATCCGCAGTGCGCGAATTGACATAATGCACCTTCCGTCCAGGCTCCGTCATGAGGACGCAGAGGGGGCCATCGGGCATCGCAAAGGAGTTGATCCTGTCCAGGTTCTCAAAAAACAGTCGTTGCGGCGGCCACCGTGGGCCGAGGTTCAGCATCGCCTGCGTCGATCCGCCTGTGGACGAGGTTACCCGAGCCGGCCGCGGACCCCCGGGGCTTCCAGATCCCGGATTCGGCTGTCCTGATTGGTGCGGTGCCCCGTTAGATTGTCCTTGACTGAGGAGGTGAGATTGTGGGGTTTCCCAGGGCTCGCGCCCTGGGCCACGGACCGACGCCCCCGCGGGGGATCGCGTGAATGCCGCCCCGTTCAACGGGGCGATGTACCGAAACACGAGGAGAACTGGTCATGTTCAAGAAACGATCTGTGTGGAACGTCGGAGCGGCTGATGTTCGAGTATGGGGCTTGGCTTTGGGGATGCTGGCGCTGGCGGTCGCAGGCGCCCAGGCCGACACGATCGACCTGGGCCGTGGGCCAGTCCAGGTGGTCGTGCCGTCGGGGTACGACCCGGCCGGTCCCCCGATCCCACTGATCGTGACGCTTCACGGGCTCGGCAGCAGTGGAGCCGGGGGCGAGAGTGCACACCAGTTCACGCCGCACGCGCACGCATATGGCTTCCTGTACGCGTATCCGGACGGAACGAGGCAGCTGGGGACAAGCTCTTTGTTCTGGAACTCCAGGCATGCCTGCTACCTCTATCGCTATTATGATTATGGCGGCGTGGACGACTCGGGCTATCTCCGCCGGCTGATCGACGCCCTCAAGGCACGATACAACGTCGACCCGAGGCGCGTCCTCGTCTTCGGCTATTCCAACGGGGGCTTCATGGCCTATCGCCTGGCCTACGAGCACGCCGATGCGATCGCCGCGATCGCGAGTTTCGGGTCGGGGATGTGCATCAGTCTGGCGGGCTGCTCCCCCGCCGCGCCGCTGCATGTGTTGGAGATCCACGGGACATCCGATGCTACGGTGAGCTACTACGGTACGTGCTGTAATTCGGGCTGCCGACCCGGCGCCGTGGAAACCGTCGAGATGTGGGCGACCTACAACGGATGCGCGCTCCAGCCCGACACCTCGGCCCCGCCGTTGGACCTCTACCCGGACCTGGCCGGGAATGAGACTTCCATCTCCCGCTACACCGCGGGATGCGAGCCGGGCGGGTCCGCCGAACTTTGGACCGTCCTCAACGGCTATCACGTTCCGCCGTTTCCAGTGGATCGTTGGCACCTTGTCGTGGAGTGGCTGTTGGCCCATTCCAAGCCCGACGACTGCAACGGTAACAGCATTCCGGACGCACAGGACATCGCCAACGGCACGAGCCGCGACTGCAACGGGAACCTCTTTCCGGATGAGTGCGAGCCGGACTGCAACGGGAACGGAGTCGTGGATAGTTGCGACATCCGCGCGGGCACAGCTCAGGACTGCAACGGAGATCTCATCCCGGACGAGTGCGAGCGCATTCTGTTCGTCGATGCGAATGCACACGGATGCCGCAGCGGCCTGAGCTGGGCCAACGCGTTCATCAACCTCCAGGATGCCCTGACCCTGGCGGCGCGTAGTCGGTGCGTGGTCCAGGAGATCTGGGTGGCGGCGGGAACGTACCGGCCGCTGATCCAGTCGACGGCGACGGTCATGCGCACGGAGACGTTCCAGCTCGTCAGCGGCGTGGCTATCTACGGCGGCTTCGCCGGCAGCGAGACCGACCGCGCGCAGCGCGACCCGACCGCGAACCCCACCGTCCTCACCGGCGAGTTCTACTACGGCGGCACACGCTACAATACGTATCAGGTGGTTACAACCAGCGGTGTGGATGCGACCGCCGTCCTCGACGGCTTCGTCATCACGGCGGGCAACGCGAATGGCTCGTCGGGCGTCTATGGCACCGGCGGCGGCGTGTACAACGCCGACGGCAGCCCGACGATCGTCAATTGCGTATTCCGGGGCAACGGCGCTCGTACCGGCGCGGGACTCTACAGCGGCGCGGGCACCCCCACACTGATCAACTGCACATTCAGCGGCAACGCGGCGACGACGTCCGGCGGGGCGCTGTACCACGCCAGCGGCAACCTGACCCTGGTTAACTGCACGCTCGCCGGCAACGCGGCGACCACGTCCGGCGGCGGGGTCTACACCACCGGCAGCGGCCTGACGCTGGCCAACGGCATCCTGTGGGGCAACACCGGAGGCGGCGCCACGGTCGAATCGAAGCAGATCATCGGCGGCACGCCGGCGGTCCGCTTCTCGTGTATTCAAGGGCTGGGTGCGCTGGCCGGCAACGGCAACATCGGCGACGATCCGCTCTTCGTCCGCAACCCCAGCGACGGCGGCGACGGCTGGGGTGACAACCCTGCGACGCCCGCGGTGAACGAGGGCGCCAACGACGACTACGGCGACCTGCCCCTGCGCGTGGGCTCACCCTGCATCGATGGGGGCAACAATGCGGCCCTGCCCAGTGGTACTCTTACCGACCCGGATAGTCATCTGCGTTTCTTCGATGATCCGGCGACTTCTGATTGCCGGTGGGTCCCCGGCACCTGCGGCGCGCCCCCGATCGTGGACATGGGGGCTTATGAGTTCATCCCTGTGATTCCCGGCGACTTCGACCGCGATGGCGACGTGGATAGAGACGACTTCATAACCTTCGAGACCTGTGCCGGCGGGCCGGCCCTCCCATACGCACCCGGCTGCGCGCTCATGCTTGACACCCAGGGCTTCATCCTCGCAGACTCTGATCGCGACGCCGACGTGGACCAGGACGACTTCGGTGTGTTCCAGCGCTGCTACAGCGGCACAGGCAAGCCCGCAGACCCGACTTGCATCGAGTAATTCGGAGTACGGGGCACGGCTATTGGCGGGTTGCGAACGCCAGGGCCGCGCCGTAGGCTGAAACTCAAGGTCTTGTATGATGCGGCGGGTAGTCCCGAGGAGTCGGCTGCGCGGTTGAGCTGGACCATGAAACATCTGCTGCTTGCGATTGCTTCACTCGCCTGCTGCGGAGCCACTCAACCGGCGGATTCGCAGCCGGCTCCCGCCACTGAGCTTCGGCTGCGGTTTGTCGACGGCGGACGCCGACCGGTGCAGGTATCCAGGGCTGAGCTGCTCCTGGTGGCCTGGCGCGACGCCGATCGGCTGCCGCTGCCCGTGCAGGGCGACCGCGTGCATCTCAACCTCAGCCCGTCCTGGCTGCGCTCGCGCTGGCCAATGCGCTTCCCGGACCTCATCAGGGCATACCTCTACGTCCAGGCCGAGGGCTATGCACCCGTCCGATCGGAGCCGTTCCTCTGGCTCGGTTCGCGTGCCGCGACCAGGGGACGCGACCCGGACGCGGTGACCATCGACTTCCGGCAGGGGCGGCCGGCCGTGCTCCGCGAAGGGGAGCATACGGAGCGGACCATCATGCTGCGACGGCCCCGGCCCCGGGGGGTGACCCTCGTGGGCGACGACGGTCGGCCGGTAGGCGGCGTCCGGGTGTCGGCCTACATGTTCTGGTCGGCGTCCAACCATTGCGGCGTGCTCAACGGGGCAGATTCGCTCGGCGAGTATGTCAGCGATGATGCGGGCCAACTCATGCTGCCCGACGGTGATTTCGAGTACGCGCTCGTGCTCGAGGAGAACAGGAGTACCTTTCAGCTACCCCCGGGCCCGGGCGTGACCGCCGTCATCCAGCATCTGGGTTCTCCGGCGAGCGGGGATTACAGGTCCACGCTCATCAGTGTTCTCCAACCCCCCAACACTACTTTCCACGTCCATCGTTTCGCCCACCGTCCGCTCCACGCTCGCATCCTGCGCGGCGGCAGGTCGGTTGCGCAGGTGACGCTCATGTGCTGGCTGGCCAATTGCGGCTGCGGGGCCTGCTCGGGTCCGCTGGCCACATCCGACGCGGATGGCCGGATCACTGTGGAGGATTTCTACCCTGAGGAGATCGAGGGGCTTTTCATTTGCGGCCCGGACGGCAAACGCATCTGGCAGATGCCGTGCAGGAGCTTGGCCGGCGGGACGGTCGATATTGATCTGAGCCCCGATCATGTTACCGACCGATAGTATTGAATCGGCCGGCGCGGCAAGCTCCCCGGGCGGAGTCCTACACACCAGTCAACGGCGGAGGTCGTTCGAGGCTGCGGACAAGGGACTTGCGCCGAACGCCGAAAGTCGAGGCCCCCATCAGGGGAACGCTCATGAGCGAAGGAACAGCCCGCACGCGATTGCTCGTCGTATCGAGAATCTCAGTCGTTGTAGCAGCGGCCCTTGGACTCACCCTCAGACGTGTATCACTCCTCGCCATCACGGTTGTGGTTGTCGGTTGTCGCACAGAACGGCCGACCACAGGTCCACCGAAACCCGCAAGCGCCCCCGAGGCGTCCGAGTTGGCTGACCGCCACGAGAGTTCACCTCAACCCGCAACAGCCCCCTACGCATCCGAGTTGGAGGTCCTCGTCTCCTTCCTGACACAGCACCGCGATCTCAGGCGCGGCCATCCTCTGGTAATCCGGGACACTGTTTCCGTCCCTGGCATGAACGGGCTCGAATTGAACGACGACGACAGATACCTGCAGAGCCTTCTGTCAGACGCTTCCGAACAAGTTCCTGCCGAGCTCATTCGTGACTTCTGCGCCAAGAATGACAAGTCGGAGCCCGTCTGGCCGGAGTTGCCGAAACACCTGCGCGTCGTCTTGCTCAAGCAAGAAGAACTGAAGGCGATCTTCTCGGATAGACCTGGGGAAAAGCAAGACGGTTGGCAGAGGTTTTACGCCAAGTATCCGGGGTCTGCCGGCATCATCACTATCTCTCGCGTTGGATGGAATCGCCGCGGTGATAGGGCGATGGTTTACTTCTCATTAGGCCAGCATTATCAGGCGGCTTATGGGCGGATTCATGTCCTCCGCAAGCAAGACGGCAAGTGGGTGGAAGTGCCAGCTTACGTCGGGGGATTCTGGCAGTCTTGAATTCACAGAGCACGAGCTACCACGAGCCCTTGCCCGGCACCGGGAAAGGAATCCGTCGGGGGAGATTCCGCCGGTTTACTGCGGCTTGGCTTGGCCCGCGGCGTCCCCAGGCGGAGAGGCTGTTCCGCCTCGGCTGTAGCCCTCCCAGGGTTCGGGGCGGGCCCGGCGTGCCGGGGTTTTCGTCCGCTCCATACACCTGCACTTCGCCTGGCCCCACCCGCGTGCTCCGGGCGCTTACTCCTTTGCCCGCTCCCGTTCCGGCGCTTCGACCGCTTTGATCTTGTCCCAGGAGGGGGCACGCCAGATGTAGAGGTCGCGCTCAACCGATTGGACGAGGATGGTGCTGTCGTCGGGAGAGAACGTCACGCCTCGGAAGGTCGTGCCCTCCGCGCGAAGCGTAGCGATCTGGCGGCGTGTGGCCACGTCCCACAGCAGGACTGCTTCTTCACGGCTGCCACCACTGGTGGCCAGGCGGGTGCCGTCATGAGAGAAGGCAATGCAGTAAATGGCCAGCCGGTGGCCGGGGAGGGGAGGCGTGAGCGCCTGCCAGTCCTGAGTGTCCCACAGCACCACTGTTCCGTAGTTGCTCCCCGTGGCCAGCAGTCGGCCATCCGGCGAGAACGCCAAGGCGCAAACCTCACCTTGATGGACCATCTCGGCGCGAGACCGGCCGTTCTCGATGTCCCAGATGATCACCTTGCCGTCATAGCGGCCGCAGGCGAACAGCTTGCCGTCGGGCGAAAGTGCTCCACCCCCGGCCAGTTCGATGCCCCAGCGAGCCAGCGGCTTCCAGGCGGGCACTTCCCACTCAACGATCAGCCGCACAGGAAAGGTCATGTTCCCCGTGAGTAGTCTGGACCCGTCACGAGAGAAGTTGCTGAGCCATACCCAATCCGCACTATGGTCGACCTGATCGGGTTCGGGCCAAGCGGGCTGAGAGGTTACCACGCGCCGCTCGGTAAAGTCCCACACTCTGAGATAGCCGTCCAAGCCTCCCACGGCCAGGAAACGCCCGTCTGGAGAGACCTCCGGCCACAGATTTCTCATGCCCATCGCCGTGAGGTTTTCCTTCGGCATCATGGTCTGGGCATCCCACAGGCTGACCGAGTTGGTCAGCGTCACTACGCCCACGGACTTGCCATCAGGCAGGTACGGCAAAAGGTATCGAATCCCGGCCGAGCGCAGGACCGTAACACCCTGCCGGGGAGCCTTCGACGCGGTGTCCTACAGCCACACCGAGCCGTCCTTGCACCCCGTGACCAGGCGACTGCCTTCCGGCGAGAACGCAAGAGCCCAAACCTCCTGGCCGTGGCCTCGAAGCGGCCTGAATGACTCGCGTGCGGCCGCTTCTAATGTCTTGGGCGAGTTTCGCCCGCTGACCAGGAGGTTGGCGGCCTGCGTCGTGGAGGGTTCAAGGGCCACATCCCACAGTCCGACCGAATAGTCCGCACTGGCGGAGGCGAGCATGCCGCTGAGCGGCGAGAAGGCCAAAGCGTGGATGAACCGCTCGTGCCCTTCAAGAGAGCCGAGGGGCTGACCAGTGGCGGCATCCCAGAGCCGAATCGCCGCACCAGAGTAGCCGGCGCTCGAGGCCAGAATGTGACCGTCCGGTGAGAACGCTAGCGCGAACACAGGATCGGCGTAGGCCTTGAAGTCCAACAGCTTGGCACCGGCAGCAAGCGACACGATGTGAATTCGGCCGTAGTCATCGCCGATGGCCAGCTTGCTGCCGTCGGGCGAGATGGCGGCCGGGTTGCCATGCTCCGCATCACGCGGGGGCGTCCCCCGAAACCGCTGCCTTACAGGAGCCTCGGTCCGATCAGGCGGTTTGAACTCAACGTGAGAAGACTGTGTACCGTTTAGCAGATTCCAGGTGGTGACGACCTGATCAGCCTGACCGGTCCGATCGGCCCGGTCGGCCCGATCCGTAGTCAGTGTGGCCAGTGTGGTGCCTTCGGGCGAAAAGACTAGAGCGGTGATGCGCCTCTGGTGCGGAAGACGGGCTGTCTCCCTGACTGTGGACACGTCATAGAGCTTGACGGCGCTGCTCTGGCCGTCGTCCCACGTGAACGCCAGGAGGCGACTATCCGACGAGAAGGCTACTACGGCCTTTGCGCGACTCTCCTGTTGGAGCGTCTGAAGGTGGCGCGAGGCCAGATTCATTAGAGCGACCCATCCGTCCACCCCCCCGACGGCCAGCCACCGGCCGTTGGGGTCAGGCGAGATTGCCACGTGCTTGATCGAATCCGAGTGTTTCAGCAGCTCTTCAAGAAACGCGGGGTCGCGCTGGCATTGCTGCCAGTGATAGCGCCACTCCCAACCGCGGAGATCTTCCTCGTCCGACAGAGGGCGATGACGATCCAGCAGGAACCGAGCCTGTCCCAGGTCGCCATCGACCAGAGCCTGTTGAACCAGGATCATGTCCGCCGCATAGGCATTCCGGCGTGCTGTGAGTTCGCCCTCGGCGGCGCGCCGCCACTGCCAAACCACTCCCGAAAGGCCGGCCACGAACACCAGAGCCAGCGCCGCGGCCATGCCCGCAATGAGCGGCTTCCGCCGGCACCAGCGCCAGAACTTCGCCGTCTGGCCCACCGGCCGGGCCAGGATGGACCGGCCCTCCAGCCAGCGTTCCAGGTCTTCGGCCAGGGCCCCGGCCGAGGCGTAACGCTTCTGCGGGTCCTTCTCCAGGCACTTGAGGCAAATAGTCTCCAGGTCGCGGTTGATCCGCCGGTTGATCGTGCTGGGGCGGCGGGGCTCGCTGTCCCGGACCTGCTGGAGCGTAGCCAGCGGGGTATCCGCCACGAAGGGCGGTTGGTCGGTCAGGAGTTCGTACAGGATGGCCCCGAGGCTGTATACATCGGCTGCGATGGACAGTTGCTTGCCACTGCCGGCGGCTTGCTCCGGGGCCATGTAGCTGGGCGTGCCCACAAGCTGGCCGGTCAGCGTAAGGCTACTGTCCTCGGCCACACGCCGGGCCAAGCCGAAGTCGGTCACGTACGGATTGTCCTCGGCATCCAGCAGGATGTTGCCGGGTTTAAGGTCGCGGTGCAGGATGCCATGCTGATGGGCATAGTGCACGGCGCTGGCCACCTGGGCTATTAGTCGGGCGGCCCGCCGGTGGTCATCAACAAAACCCCGGACCTGCCGGGCCAGCGTGCCACCCTCGATGAGCTTCATCGAGAAGTAGCGCCGCCCCTCGTGCGTGCCGACCTCGTAGATGGGCACGATGTGCGGGTGATCCAGATTGGCCGCGGCCTCGGCTTCGGCATGGAAGCGCCGCACGTCCGACTCAGAGGCGAACTCCCCGGCCAGGATCACCTTGAGGGCCACGGTCCGCCCGAGTTTCACCTGCCGGGCCTTGTACACCACCCCCATGCCGCCGCGGCCGATGGTTTCCAGCAACTCGTAATCGCCGAACTGGCCGCTCGCGGCGTCAGCTTTTTGCGCGCCTCCGCCGGCGCGTGCCCTTTGTGCGGCAGCACCGACAGCGCCCCTGCCCAGGCCGACGGCATCGCGGATCATGCACCGCGGGCACAGGCCCAACGGCGACGGCCCGCTCAGGTCCCTCCCGCACCGGCCGCAGGTTCGGACAGGATCCATCGGCCATCAGCTCCGTCCGTTGCCGCCCCCTACTGCAATACAGGAAAACAGGCCCAAAGTGACAGCGTTTTCCTGGCCAGTTCACGCGAAGGTCGCGAACAGCCAGCGGACCTCGTCTTCCAGGTCCTCCGGCGTGGCCACCGTCTGGGCAATCTCGCTCTCCAGGATCTGGCGATAACGAGTCCGCAGCCGGCGGACGCCGGACTTCACGGCGTCTTCAGTCGAATCAAGCCGGGCAGCAATCTCCGCATACGAATTGGAAGCATCCGCACCCCACAAGAACCGCCTGAGCGTCTCGAACTGTGCGGACTTCCCAGCGGCCGCATACTCCTGTTCCAGGCGTGTCACGACCTGTTCCAGCAACGCCACCGCCCAGCGCTGTTCATAGGCTCTTTCGGGCGCGAGGTTGTCGGCCGGCTCGGCCTGGAAGCGAGCCTCGGCCGGCCCGGCATCGACGGGGACGGTCCATTGCCCCCCGCCCCGCCTGGCCGCGGTGGCCCGGTCCCATTCGTTGATCAGGAAGTGCCTCAACGAGGCAAGCAAGAATGAACGGAATCGGCCGCGCTGCGGGTCGGCCAGGCCGAGGTACTTCTTCTCCAGGAAACGGGCAAAGAACTCCTGGGTCAGGTCCTGGGCGTCGTCGGGGCGGTGTCCTTGCCGGCGAACGTAGCAGTAGAGCGGATACCAGTAGTTGCGACAGAGCCGTTCGAGCGCCTCCTGGCTGTCGGGCGCCGGGCTGTCCCCCGCGGCCAGCACCACGCTCCAGTGCGTGCTGGGGAAAGAGCGGCCAGCCGCCGACGAGGACGAGCCATCCGGCCAGGAGGAGCCCATAGGTCCCATGCCTCCCAACGAGCCGTATCGTACGACCTTGGCCCAGCACGTCCATTCTAAGCGCGGTGCGGCTTTCCGGGAAGACATCAAAGAAATACCGGCAGCAGCGGGCAGATTTCGCGACACTCTTTCCGCTTTTTCCTGTATTGGGTAATGGACAGGCATCAAGTCCTTGCCGTCCTTTTCTTGCGGCACCGCATTCTTCACGAAAGGAGGGATGCGGACCGCGACGCCGGCCGTGGAATCGATACTGCGGAAGACACGGAACCGCCGCCCGGGGCTACCAGACCCCGGAGCACGATAGGCCGGGTGGTCGTAACCCCGCGCTTCTAGGCCGGTAGCATGGGCCGGTTCGACGCCGAGTCCGTCGCTCCCGCCCGAGGCGTATTGCGTCTCAACGAAGGGAGAAAGTGATGAGAGCTTTCCGCACCGCATGCATGGCATGTCTGCTAATTGCTTGGCCGGCGGGCACGACAGGAGCGGTTAACATCGAAACCGTGCGGGTGGGCAATCCGGGCAACGCCGGCGACACCGAGGTCGTGTGGGACGGAACTACGGGCTACGGCTCGGTCGGCTACACGTACAACATCGGCAAATACGAGGTGACGGCGGGGCAGTACACGGAGTATCTGAACAGGGTAGGTGGCGTTGACACGTACGGGCTGTACCACACGGAAATGGCGAACACCAGCTCCGGAAGCGGGATCACGCGAAGCGGAGGCGGGACCGTGGGTAACCCTTACACGTACACGGTGGCATCGTCTCACGTCAATCGCCCGGTGAACTGGGTGAGCTACTGGGACTCGTGCCGGTTTGCCAACTGGCTACACAATGGCCAACCAACTGGCAATCAGGGCCCGGGTACGACGGAGACAGGGGCGTACACACTGAACGGGTACAACGGTGATGACGGCCGGACGATCCAGCGCAACGACGGCTGGAAGTGGGCGGTGCCGAGCGAGGACGAGTGGTACAAGGCGGCGTATCACAAGAACGACGGCGTGACGGGCAACTACTGGGACTACCCGACGAGCAGCAACACGGCCCCGGGTCAGGACATGGCTGATGCGTCGGGTGACAACGCCAATTGCTACACCGCGCCGTACACGTACCCGATCGACTCGCCGTACTACACGACGGTCGCGGGTGAATTCCAGAACTCCGACAGCCCTTACGGCACGTTCGACCAGGGCGGGAACGTATGGGAGTGGAACGAGTCTATTGTGTACCAGGATGCTACGTACTCGGCTCGCGGCTTGCGGGGCGGATCGTTCGACGAATGCCCCTACGCCGACTCCCTCCTGCTCGCTTGGAATCGCACCAGCGTCTACAACTATGGCCTCCGGCCGTACGAGTACTTCGACTGCGGGTTCCGTGTCTCCGAGGTTCCTGAGCCCGCTACGGTGCTGCTTCTGGTGTTTGCAGGCCTGGGGGCTCTGCGAACGAGGAGGGCATGATGGCCTCACTCCAGGCTCACTGGCTGGCCGAAGCTCGTCCGAATCGTGTGCACGGGGTTTGCGGCCGTGATTTCCTGAGTGAGGAACCGGGGAGTGGTCCCCCCGAGCCGACACACGGGCAATTCTGATTGCGATCACGGCTGATGCCTTCACCGTCGCCTCATCAGGCCTGCCGCTAGCCGCGCCCGGCGGCACGATGGCTGCGAACATCTCTGGTTGCGGAGGTTGTGTCACGCGCTTTCTGAGGAGCGAGATTCTGAGAGACTCCAAGGTGCAAGTCACGCGCGAGTACAGCATCATCGTACGTGCGTTGACCGTTGTCGCGGGGTCCTTCGTGTTAGCCTTCACCGCACCGGCGGTGGCGCAGGACCGCGGCTCGATCGTCGGGTGGGGCGTGCAGGTCGTCGGCGGGGACCTGAGCGGCAGCTTCGTGGCCGTCGCGGCGGGAGAAGGCCGCAGCTTAGGCATCAGGGGCCGGCTGGCCGCGGGTGACTTCGACGGCGACGGCGATGTGGATATGGACGACTTCGGCCGCTTTCAAGCCTGCGTTACCGGCCCGGCGATGCCGTATACCCCGGCCTCTCTGCTGGCCGGCTGCACGCTGTATCGCGACGCCAACGGCCGTATCCCCGCCGATTTCGACAAAGACACCGACGTGGACCAGGAGGACTTCGGCGTTTTCCAGCGATGCTACAGCGGGCCGGGCGGGCTGCCGGATCCGGCTTGCGTGGATTGATCGAGCATCAGAATGGACCTGATGTAGGATGTGGTTCGCATTGGGATTCCCGCTACGGGAAGACGATCATAGGGAGCCTGTCATGAGGAGTATGCTCGTTGCCGAGACAGTCTTGTGTGCCCTGACGATCGTGAACAATGGTCAAGTCCGGGCGGTTGCCCCCGACTGGACCGACCCGACGATCTACGGCACGCCGGTCAACCTGGGCGCACCGGTGAACACCGCGGGCAGTGAATACCAGTTGAACCTCAGCAACGACGAGCTGACGTTGATTTTCGGCTCCGGCGATACACGCCACTGGGGCTCACCACGACCAGGAAGCGGCCCCACCGGAGATTTGTGGATCACCACACGCTCGTCACGAAGTGAGCCCTGGGCCGAGCCCGTCCGCATGGGCCCCGAAATCAACACCAGTAGCATGAACGAATCCAGCCCCTGGCTCAGCTCCGATGGCCTTGAACTGTACATCACGCGACTCGATAGCGCAAACGTTCACACTCTCTGGGTCTCAATGCGATCCAGTGTGGCCGATCCCTGGCCCATTCCCCAGAAGCTGCCCCCTCACATCCTGAGCGGGGGCGTTTGGTGTCCCTGCCTCTCCCAGGACAACCTGACCCTCTACTATATGAATCTGATCAACAGCGGAAGTGTGTACGTCACGACGCGGGCCAGCCGGTCCGCAGCCTGGGGTACTCCGACCCCACTGGGCCCGGAGGTGAACACCTCGCTCTGGGAATTCAATCCGTGGCTATCACCGGACGGCCTGTCGCTGCTGTTCGTGCGCGGAGCAGGGACCAGCGACGCGGATCTCTGGTTCAGCACGCGCGAGACGCTCGGCAGCCCCTGGCGGCAGGCGGTCAAGTTGCCCGCCCCGGTGAACTTGCCGAGCCCCTCCGCCGATTTCGCCCCCTGGCTCCCCCCTGACATGACCATGCTCTACTTCCAGTCCAATCGCCCGGGCGGGCTGGGCGAGCACGACCTCTGGCAGGTGCCGATTCTGGCTCCGGCGGACTTCGACCGCGATCGTGACGTGGACGGGGACGATCTAAAAACGTTCTTGGCTTGTGCCACCGGCCCATCGATTCCCTATGACCTAGCCGCCCTGCCGCCCGGCTGTGCCGTGACTCCAACAGGTCAGATCATCCCACCAGATTTCGACAAAGACGTCGACGTGGACCAGGATGACTTCGGTGTCTGGCAGCGGTGCTTCAGCGGCACAGGCAAGCCTGCAGACCCGGATTGCGCAGAGTGACTCACGACAGAGGGCCCCGATGCTGGCGCGCTTGCCAAGGACGCAAGTGCACCAATCACCGAAGTTCTGAACCTGGTTTCGCGGGGAGCTGCCAGCATCCGAGGAACGGCCGGCATTCAATCGACCACTGTGCCAAGGATCTCGCTGTTCGCGGCGGCGCTTGGACTGCATGAACCGATGGGAGATTTCGAAACCTGTCGCCTCGCGATGAACGAGCACATCCGATGCGGATGCGCGGAATTGCTCACCAGCATCGCCTCCTGAGTGGGTCAGACTTTGGGTCAGCCGTCACGTAGTGTAGAACCATTTCAAGCACACAAATCGAACGTTATCGGCCCGCAATCCCGGTTTTCAGCCACGAGAAGGCCGATCGCATGCTCTCGAATACCACTTCCCACCACGACTACAGGCTGTGTGAGCCGAGCATCGCCATATGGCATGGAGGCCCACGGCGCACGTCAGCGCGACCACCTTTGCGGTTGACACCAGCGAACAGCTCCTGACGCACGCAGGTAAAACACTGGAAGCGCGACCCCGAAACTCGGCAAGGTCAAGGTCCGCCGATAGCCATTTGAGTTTCGTCTTCCGCTGCTCGAAACTCTATGCTCCCCAAAGTTCGATCTGCCGCAGGCCCTTGCTGGCAAGAATTCGGTAGCAGTCGGGCAGGTCAAATTGCTTTAGCACGCCCGGCACGAAAGCCGAGAGCGGCCAGCGGTAATCCTCCGATTCTGCGATTTCCGTGTAGGAGGAGAGTGCATTCTTGAGCGTCACCCGGACAACTGTCGGCGAGAGCATCGCCGCGAACGTGGCCGGCAGCGTGCCCCAGCCCCTGGCCGCCAGATGGACCTCGCCGCACCCATTGGACTTCAGCCAGTCCAGCACACGCAGAACGTCATTGGTCCGCTGGCCGACGTAGGGGTCGTCCAGCATGATCGAGTGGATCGCGTAAAAGAAATCGCTGCCGTAGGGGTTGAGGAACATATCCTTGCCACAGGTTTCCGGCCGCGATTCGCCGATGCCGCGCACATCGCAGGCGAAGAACGTCGCCGCAGGCTCCTGGGCGATCAGCTCGACGATCAGCGGCTCCTCCCGAAGCTCGGCGTCGCTGGAGTGATGAGCCACGTACAACACAGCCCGACCGCGGTCCTGGCGTGGCCGGGAGTAGTGCGGTTGGTCCGAGAGCATGTGTACCAGCGCGTGCATGCCGGGCTCGGTTTGAACAGCGTAGGTTGTGCAGTTCTTTCTCGGATACCCCCGTCCCGAGACCGGACGGAGGATGCGGTAGTCGGGGGGAGCACCGCGTTCTGGCAGCCTCAGCGCGGCAACCACGGCCTGCCGTAGGGCATCTCCCTCCATGACCGGCCGGCGTTGCGTCAACTGCCTGCTAATCTCCGCCGTGTAGGAATAGACCGGACGAGAACCGAGTTCGGCCACTTGTCCGCGTGGCGTGCACTGGAGCGTCTCGTCCTTCTCGATCACCAGCTCCGGCTCCACGTTGGCATCCGAAACGCGCGTTACCCGGTTGAACCAGCGGTACATGGCCTCGCGGTTTTCGCGGGAATAGCCGTGCGGATGGGGCCCGATGAAAAGCGCGATACGGTCCCCGGCGCCGAGCAGCGTGTAGAGTTGCTGCAGACGCGCGTACGCTTCGGCCGTTCCGCGGCGGTCGAAGAAATCCTGCTCCTGGCCCAGGATAATGATCGGCTTGGGAGCCATGGCGGCGAGAAAATCACTGTGGTCCAGGCCCAGGGCCAGCGCCCCCGGCGGACACTGCTCAGTATCGGCGGGCAGCTCGTTCTCCAAGTTGCGGCGGAAGGTGGTGACGAAGCACGACGGGGCGGCCATAGTCCAGCGATCCTCCAAGCCGCACAGCCAGGTGGTCATGGTGCCGCCGCCGGAGTTGCCGGTTACGCCCACGTTTTGCGGATCGACCTCCGGCCGGGTCAGCAAGTAGTCCAGCGCTCGGATTCCGTCCCAGGCCCGCCAGGAGCCAAGAAACTCGCCAACCAGGAACTGCTGGTTTCCGCAGTAGAGGTGCTCCCGCACGCCCACACCGATGCGCGACTTGAGCTTCTCGTTGGGATACTGAAGCCGCTCGCCCTGGCCGATCGGATCGTAGATGAGGACCGTATACCCCAGGCGGGCGAGGCCCTGGGCGAAGGACTGGTAGGCTTCGGCGGCCTTTCCGTTGTCCGAATGGCCGCACGTGCCGACCACAGCGGGACGCGGGGACTTGTCCCCCTTGGGGACGTAGAGATTCCCAGTTACCAGAAAACCCGGCCGGCTCTCGAAGATCACCTTCTCGATCCGATAGGTATCTCGCTCGACGACACCCGTCACGCGCGGGTTAAGTGGAGTCTTTTCGGGAAACGACCCGAAGCAGGCGCGAATCCGTTCGCGGACCGTGGCCACGTAGCGCTCGGCGTCCTGCTTGGTTTTTAGCTCCGCTCGCAACCGGTCCCCGGCGTCCTGTGCCTGCCGCACGCGACGCACGAAGTACTCCTGGACCATCCGCGGGAAGCGATTGAGAGGCGTCAGGGCACCGGCCGAAGGCTCGGCCGCACATAGCCACTCGGCCCACCAAGACGGGAAGCCCAATCCCAGCAGCCCCAGGCCACCGGCCCGGATCATCTCCCGCCGGGTGCGGACGCGAGTCGAAGGCCACACCAACTGCGATTCCGGGGGCATAAAACCATCGTTCATGTTGCCGAGGAGACGCCTGATCACCCTGAAATCCTCCTCTGGGGAACCTGGTGAGCGAATCGTAACCTCCGCGGCGTAACGGGTAAACAGAGTCACAAATCAGCCGGCGCGAGGACATGGTGGCCTGGCCGATCGGAAGGTGCGCGGGGAGAATGTAGTTCGACGGCATCAACGCGCACCTGCCGCGGACCACGAGCGAATGTGGACCCGGTGCTGTAAAATAGCGAGCACCGTCTGGCAGCGGAGCCGGACGGGTTTCAGGGCGGAGATCTCGCATGGAGAACTGCTTTCGGCTTACGCCTGTGCGTGGGGGTCAAACAAGCGCCTGCCGAGAGGAGAAGATGCAACAAGCGCGCGATCTCCAGCGAGAACGATCCAAGCAAGCGCTTTCCTCCTGGAAGGTCCTGATCCCGCTGCTTCTGGCGGCATCGCCGATCGTTTCCGCCGTCGCGCCTGAGACTGGCGCTGCTCCCAGGCTCCAAGTCAACGCCGATACGCGTCCCGCGATTATTCGAGACGCCGCGGACTTGGCCGGGCGCATCGAGACCGAGTTGCGGGTCACCAGGCCGGACTTCGTTGTCTACGTGCCGCAGGGTCTCGACGGGATGATGAGCAATACCGGCAATGAGCACTTCCTGGTGTTCGACGGCCCGCACGGCGTACTCATGGCCGTATGGACACAAAGCTCCGCTGAGGGGCAGCCAGACCAGCATATCGCCTTCGCGCAGAGCAGCGACGAGGGCCGTACCTGGTCAAAGCCGCGAATCATCGCCGGCCCAAACCTGCCCCGCGGCGGCTCTATGGCAAGTTGGGCTTATCCGTTGGTGAGCGGATCGGGTCGAGTGTATGTCCTTTACAGTCAGCACGTGGGCAAGTACGATACGTTCTTCCATACCACCGGCTGGCTGTACGGGATCTGCAGCGACGACGGCGGGCGTTCCTGGTCAAAGCCGCAGCAACTGCACGTCGCGCGCAGCAGCAACGACAACCCCGACGCGAGTTTCCCCCCGAACATGATCTGCTGGCAGAAACCACTCCGGCTGGGCAAGGACGCCAGGTATCTCGCCGGTTTCACCCGGTGGACGAGTTTCGCGGTGCGGAAGAACGTCACGCCCTCGTGGATTTCAGCCGACTCGCGAGTCGAGTTCATGCGCTTCGAAAACGTGGACGAAAACCCGGCACCGCAGGACCTGAGAATCGCGTGGTTGGCCGCGAACGAGAAGGCCCTGGCGGTGCCGTTTCCCGGGCATCCCGAGGTCAGCGTCTGCCAAGAGCCTTCCATCGTGAAGCTGCCCGATGGTCGGCTGTTCTGCGTCATGCGCACGGCCGCCGGCAGCCCGTTCTGGTCGCAGAGCGACGATGCGGGGGAAAGCTGGTCGCAGCCGCGCCGGCTGTTGCGGTGCGACGGCGGAGAGCCTCTCAGACACCCACTCTCTCCGTGCCCGATCTATGACCTGGGGGGTAACGCTGCCGGCAGTGGCCGTTACGCCCTGTTCATCCACAATCACGATGGTCATTACCAGGGCTATGGCCCCGCGGACACCAGTTATCACCGCCGACCCATTTACCTGGTGCCGGGCCGCTTCCAACTAGGCGCCCAGCAGCCGGTGTGGTTTGACGAACCGAGACTCTTCATGGATCACGACGGCGTGAGTCTGGGCAAACCGGGCACCCGCGGCCGCGTCGATCTCGCACTTTATGCCAGCATGACCGTCCGCCACGGCCAGGCCGTGCTCTGGTATCCTGATCGGAAGTTCTTCCTGCTCGGCCGCCTCATCGGCAAGGAGTGGTTTGAAGCCGCCAATACGCGAGGCGATTCGGGTTCGGGAGGACCGTAACAGCGATTACCCCGCTGCCCAGCCAACGCGCGGCACCTACGATGAACCTGGAACACCGGCTGCTTGCGAGTCAGTCGGCTTCTTGGTTTTCGCCCGCGACGCCGCCTCGGGGCGGCTGGCATCGTAATTCGGATTGCGGGCGGGCATCTGCGCGCCAACCTCGGTGCGCCAGGCAGGCAGGCGGGCGCGCAGCTCTTCGACCTTCGCGGGCATCCTGGCGGCCAGATTATCCTGCTCGCGGATGTCTTCCCGCAGGTTGTAGAGCTCGACGCGCATGTCGCTGAAGAACTCGATCAACTTGAAATCCCCCTTGCGGATGGCGCCATAGGGGGTCGTGCCGCCGAGCTGGTAGTGTTGATAGTGGGGGTAGTGCCAGAAAAGCTCATCGCGCTGCCACCCTCCGGTCTGCCGCAGCAGCGGGACCAGGCTCACGCTGTCCACGCCCTTGTCTATACCCTCCCTGATCCCGGCGGCCTCGAGAATCGTGCGGTACAGATCCATGCCGATAACCGGCGTAGCGCACAGGCTGCCCGACCGGGTGACTCCCGGCCAACTGACGATCAGCGGTGTGCGCGTTCCTCCCTCGTAGCAGGACCCTTTTCCGACCCGCAGCGGTAGATTCGAGGTCGTCGGCACGCGGCCGCCGTTGTCGGATGCGAAGATGACCAGCGTGTGATCGGCGAGCTTGAGCTCATCCAGCTTGCGGCGAATGAGGCCTACCGTGTCGTCCATGCTCTCGATCATGCCCGCGTAACCGGCGTTATTCTGCTGTTGGCCGGGCTGGCGCTTCGCGCGGTACTTCTCGATCAGCGCCGGTTTAGCCTGGACCGGCAGATGGACCGCGAAGTGGGGTAAGTAAAGGAAGAAGGGCTTGTCTTGGTGCTGCTCGATGAAGCGCAGGGCCTCCTGGCCCAAACGGTCGGTGAGGTATTCCCCATCGGGCCCTTCGCGCAGCGTGGGGATTCCGTAGGGCGCGAAATAGGTCTTCGGGTTGGGCGCCTCGGTGCCGGCGATGTTGAGGTCAAAGCCGTGCTTGTCCGGATAATAGGCCGGCCCCCCCAAGTGCCACTTGCCGATGCTGGCGGTGGCGTACCCGGCCGCATGCATCGCGTCGGCCAGCGTATACTCCTGCAGCGGCAGGTACTTGGTCCAGTCCGGCACCAGCAGCTTCGGGTTCTCCGGCGGCAATCCCGGGATCCAGTCCGTAATGTGGAGCCGGGCGGGGTATCGGCCGGTCAGGATGGCCGCGCGCGAAGGCGAGCAGACTGTGCAGGCGGAGTAAGCCTGGGTGAACCTCATTCCCTCACGCGCCAGCCGATCGATGTGCGGCGTCTCGTAGTAACTGCTGCCGTAGCAGTGCAGGTCGGTCCAGCCCAGGTCATCGGCCAGGATCAGCACGACGTTCAGCTTCGGCGCCGGCGCCGCCGGGGCCGCTGGCAAAACAGCCGGTCGCAGGATGGTCACTGCCAGCAAAAGTGCCCCGAGAAAGCGGACGTGCATGCTCATCCACCTACTCCCTGTCGTTGCAGTCTCCAGAAACACAGCGCCGGCACGGCCTTCCAGGGCGAGGACAACGTCCTCATGGTGTGAACGCCACGCTGAAGTCCACGTCATTTCCCTTGGCTGCGTTTCCCTCTCCTGCCCTGGGCCCGCAGTCCGGCCTGCAGCGGGTAATTGTCCTCCTCCGTCGTTTTCCTCCACTGCGCGAGGAGTTGGCGATGGCGCGTCAATTCGCCGGCCACGGCTTTGTCGCCGGCCAGGTTCTTCATCTCGTGAGGATCGGCCTGCAGATCGAAGAACAACTCCGTCTCACCGGTGCCAGGAAACAGCATGTATTTGTATTGCCTGGTGCGTACCATGAAGCTCCGCCCGCCGGCGCGTCCGGCCGCAGGGCCGGCCATTTCCGAGACGACAAACTCATGGCCGGGCTGCTCGGGTCGCTCAATGATCGTCCGCAGACTCTGCCCGCGCATCGAGGGCGGCGGCTGCACGCCCGCGTAGTCGCACAAGGTGGGCAGCACGTCCAGGGTCGAAACCAGGTGGTCCCGATCCAGCCGCCCGGCCGGAGTTGCGCCTTTCCAGCTGATGATGAGTGGCACCGCGGCCTCCTCTTCGTAGAACATCATCTTGCCGGTCCAGCGGTGGGCACCAAGCCCTTCGCCATGGTCACTGGTGAAAACGATGAGGGTCTGGTCCTCCTGCCCAATCTGGCGCAGCGTCTCCAACACGCGCCCCACCTGTTGGTCTACGTCCTCGACCATCCGGTAATAGGCGCAGCGATAGCGTTGCCAGTGTTGTTCATCCCACTGCTCATGCATAGCACGCCGAGGGCCGGACCTGTCCCCGGCCTTGCCAAAATTGGCGGGCAGCGGTGGCAGCTTGGCCTCGGCCGGGGGACCATACTTCTTCCACACCTGATTCAGCAGCCCGCTCGTTTCGCCCGCCAACAGGCAGATGTCGTGCGGGTTGATGAAGGAAACCACCAGATAGAAGGGCTTGTCATGCTTGCGTTTGAGGAACTCGATGGCCGCGTTCATGGTCGCTTCGTCCACGTCGTGCGCCAGTTTGCCCGCCCGTGTGGTCACGTTCAGCACCTCGAACCCGGCGATGCCGTCGCTGGGATAGGGATCGGGCATGTGCCATTTGCCGGCATAGCCGGTGTCATAGCCGGCGGCGCGGAACACTTGGCCCGAAAGGGGCATGGCGGGGTCAATCGGCACCGAGTTGCGGTCCACCTTGATCTCATGCGGCGTCCGGCCGGTATGCAGGGACGAGCGCGAGGGACTGCAAAGCGGAAAGGCACAGTAGGATCGCGTGAAGTACACCCCGTGGGCGGCAAGGGAATCCAGGTTGGGTGTCTTGACGAGCGAGTTGCCCGCCGCGCTGGTCGCGGTCACCTGCTGCTGGTCGGTGGTGATGAGCAGGATGTTGGGCCGTTTCGCCACGGGCGCCACATGCCCGCCCCCCGGGGGGCTCGGCTCGGCCGCCCCGACTGAAGTCCAAGCGGCGGCAGCGGCAATGACGACGGCGAGAATGAAACGAGAACATGCCCGGTGAACTGTCATGAGTGTCTCCAGTCAAAAATCCTCTTGAAGATCGCGGTAGTTCATCGGCAACCGGGTCGCCGGTTACCCGCCAGGGCCTCGTCGGACAGATTATCCGCGTTAAACGGCCAAGGTCCAGGCCAGGGCAGTAGAGGCCGGCTGTACCTGTCCGAGGGAATAGTCACCCTGCAGCTTGTTTCGGCTTTTCGAACATGCGGAGCCCAACGTGTTCTCGATGATGCTCGGCCGCCGGTAGCCATCCTTATCGAAGGCCGGTGGCCGGCCACGATGCCCTGCCGCTGATCCTCACGTTGCGGAGTTGCCCGCGAACTGGGCATCCACCGTGAAACGGTAAGTCGGTAGGTTCGGCAACTGCGTCCTGTCGAGGGGCCGGATCGGAATCGACCAGTGAACACCGGCCAAACCTGCCCGCCGGGTCGTCGGGCCACCTCCGCAGCGAAGGACGTTAGCGATATGATGGGCTCGCATGGCGGCCTCCTGCGGCTGGACAAAGACAGGATAACGCCGTGCTGGGGGATGCAAGTCTTGATGACGTATTTCCCCCCAGTCAGGCTGCCGGATAACTCGAAGTACGTCGAGAGTGGATAGTGAGGGGGGGCGGAGAAGGAGAAACCATGAGCGCACTCGAGCGGACGAGATCGCTGCGTCTGCTGGCCCTGAGGGGGCAGGCTGGCGACGCAAGTCACGGCTGCAACAGAGGTCAGACGCTGATCAGCCCCATCACAACCTTCGGCCTGGTTGGGGTAGTCACCCTGCTGGGCGTCAGCATGACCATTGCCGGGGCGAGCGATACAAGAGCGGCGACGCGCGTTTCGCTCACCGGGAACCGCTGGCAGATCAACGGCACGGTCACGAACCCGGGCACACCGGCCGAGGGCCTGCTGATGAATGTGCGCATGGTCAACGCCATTTTCGAAGACCGGGTGAAGCACCCTGACTTTGACAGCGCGGCCAACACAGACCGATTTATTGCCCGCATCCCAGAATACGCCGCGCAAGGTGTGAATGCCTTTACGCTGTGTCTGCAGGGCGGCATGCCGGGTTACGAAGGGGCACTGAACTCGGCGTTCGAGCCGGACGGTGCGCTGCGCGAATCGTATTTGAACCGCGTCCGCCGCGTCATCGAAGCGTGCGATCGGCGGGGTATGGTAGTCATCCTCGGCTGCTACTACCAGCGGCAGTCGCAAGTGCTGCGCGATGAAGCTGCCGTGCGGGCGGGAGTTGTGAACGTGGTGAAGTGGGTTCGCGCGAGCGGTGCTCGGAATGTCGTGCTCGAAGTCGCCAACGAGTATCCGTACGGCGGGTTCGGCCACGCGCTCATCCGGACGCCGGAGGGCATGGCTAGCTTGATGCGGCTAGCCAGACAAACCTGGCCGGAGCTCCTGGTGAGCGCCAGCGGTTACGGCGACGGCAAACTGGGAACGGCCGTGGCCGAGGCAAGTGATTTCCTGCTCATCCATTTCAACGGCACGCCGGTCGAGGAGATTCCCGCCCGTCTTGCGGAGCTGAAGCGCTTTGGCAAGCCGATTGTCTGCAACGAGGACGCCAAGGCCGGCGACGCGGCCGTGCTCGTGGCGGGAACGTGCGTGGCGCACGGTGCGTCCTACGGGTTGATGCTGGAGAAGCTGAACCAGCATTACCCCTTCGCCTTTAATGGAGCCGCCGATGATCCGGTCTTCTACGCGAAACTCAGAGAACTCACGGCTACTCCGGCGGTGGCGGCGACACGCGATTATTACCCCCCGCCGGAATCAGCCGGCGGTTGGCGGACGCTTGGGAATCCGGATGAGATTCGCCGCCTCGCCGGGGCAGACCCGGCGAAGCTGGGTGAGTTGAAGGCTTGGCTGCTGCACAGCGATGACCGGAACTTCGCCGCCGTGGTCATTCGGCGTGGGTACGTGGTGCTGGAGGTCGAGCGCGGCAATAGCGCCAAGACCGATTCGCGGCGCGTCGCTTCGGTGTCCAAGGCGATCTGCGCGACCGTCTTGGCCATTGCCTCCGAACAGAGCCAGCACGGCTTGACGCCCCGGAAAATGCGGTTCGAGGACCGCACCTTTGACTTTCTGCCTTGGGCGCAGCCGCTGAGCGATCCACGCAAGGCGACCATCACGATCAAACAGTTGCTCAACCATACTTCAGGACTATGTCCGGAATCCACCGGGGCACCAAACGACGGCTCCTGGGAATACATCCTGGGTCATACCGGCGATGAGCGGACCGTCAGGCTGGTATTCGATCCTGGCACCGGCTGCGGCTATTCCACACATGCACTGGCGCATGCCGCACTGGTTTGCGAGACGGTCACCGGCATGCCCTATGACCAGTTCGCCATCCAGTCCCTATTCAAACCCCTGGGCATCGAGCATTGGTGGTTTCAATACTATGAGGGAGGAAAAGAGATCGGGCGCCATGCCTCGCATGGGCTGGGTATGCCGGCCCGCGACCTGGCCCGGATCGCCTACTGCATGCTTCGCCGCGGCCGGTGGCAGGACCAGCAGGTGATCCCGCAATGGTTCGTGGATCAGACCGCGGCGCCCACCCACGAGGTCACGACGCCCGAGCTGCGCTGGAAACTCAATCCGCAGGTGTTTTCCCATGGGTGGGAACTGCCCGCCCGGCACTGGGGCAAGGGCGGGCGCAGCGGCGAGGGCATCCCCGCTGATGCGCGGGATAAGCCCGGATCCGGCGGTCAACTCATCGCGTTCGTGCCCAGTCTCGATCTGGTTGTCACGCGCCAGACCGGCAGCGGCGGCGATTGGGAATTCGAGGAGTACCTGCGCCGGGCGTGCGCCGCGGTGCTGGATTCGAACACGGCAAAATGAGCGTCGGGACGGAAGGAATGTGGTAGCCGGCTATGCCCGTGAGGTCATCCCCCACCCTCGGCACGACTGCCAGATGTGTGAGCCTGTTGTGGTAGGAATGGGTCCGATCATGTACTCGGGATTGCAGGTCACTTGGCGGCATGGGATTACGATCCCACGTCCGCGTTTCTGATCGTCCGAAGACCCGCGGAAAACGGCCG
>JAKLEZ010000046.1 GCA_022711465.1 Planctomycetota bacterium
TCAGATACAGCCCGACCACGTCGATCAGCTTGTCGGTGAAGCGATCTGCCGCGTGCCGATGCTGGAACGCGACCTTTCAGGGAGGGCCGGCAGGAGCGATGCCGGGTGTGACGCCCGGCTCACACATCTTGACATATGTCCCAGGGGTCCCGCGTGGTTGCCTGGGGCAACCCCCTGGTCTTCGAGGTTTAACGCTTCATGGCCAAAGTATGTAGAGGAGAGCTGGGGGCCACCAGTGGGGCAGCCCCCGCTCCATACTTCGCCCCCGGCGCGAGCGCTCGGTTTGCTCCTCAGCAGAGCCCTATCCTCTCCGCCGGTGCCCGCGATTGTCGCGGTTCCACGTTGCGAATCAAGAGCCTCATGGTGCATGCTTCTTCTCCGCGGCTTTCTCCATCACCAGATCGATGCGTAGGTACTCCTCGACCAGCCGGCGACCGCAGTTCAACGCGTAAGCGGTTTCCTCCGCGGTCAGGCCCTGCATCCGACAGTGGCGCACGCGATCGAACTGACCGAGGTAGCGGTCGACGGATTCCACCGTATGGTACGTCTCGCGGGCAATCTGATCAGAGGTCTTGCCCTCTGCATAACGCTTCCAGCAGATGATCCGCTTATGCGTAATGCCCGAGCCGATGTCGTGCACGGTGGCCCGACGGGGGACCAGCTTGCCCGTCTTGCGTTCGTACGCGGTGACCACGCCAGCCAGCCGGGCCGGGTCGCCGGACATGAGCTCGGCCAGGTCGGTGCCCGACAGGAGCGCCCCCTGACCATAGGCCTGCTGGCATAAGCGGATGGCCCTGATCTGCAGTCGCTCCTCGACCGGCTTGCGATCGATGCGGGCCTGGAGGTCCTCATCCGTGCTGAGGTCCAGGATCACCGGGATCAGATGGGTGTCCGCGATGCGCTTGGAACGTGTCGGCGGATCGTTGATATCCACCCCCAGCCAAAGGACCTGCCCATGGCGAAGATGCTCCTTGGGACGCAGGTGGGCCGCCAGCACCTCCAGGATCATCTCCGCGCACAACTGCCGAATCCGGTCCCCACCCATGCGCGGGAAATCCCTGCCGATCATGTGGGCCAGGGCGTTTTTCAGGTTCTTCTCCCGCTGAGGGCCAAACGCACTCTGGACGCGATCGCCTTTGGATCCCATGATCATGGCCTGTTCCTCCTCATTTTTTCCCCCCGCTCACCTGGCCCAGCCGCAGCAGCTCGGCCAGATGGTAAGCCATGTTCTTGTCGGTCTCGGACTCCCGCAGCAGATCGATGTACTGTTCCACCAGCTTCCGGCTTCGCCGGAGCAGAAAGGCGATCTGTCCGGCCTGCAGGTCGCGGCGGGCCAGCTGCGCACAGCGGGTAAAGGTGGACACGTAGTTGGCGATCGCCGTCGCCGCGTGGCGCGTTCGTTCTCGGATCCCGGTCATGGTGTGCCCTTCGAGAGCCAGACGCACGATCCGAACGCGGTGAGTCAGAACCGGTCCAATGTCGTGCATCATGCTGCGCAGCGGAACCGGCGCGTCGGGTTGAGCCTGACGAAGGATCTGGAGGTCCCGAGAGATGGTCCGAACGTTGACGAAGAAGATGCGGTAGGCCAGGTCCTCGCGCGTGAGTAGCGCCCCCTGGCTCATGGCTTCCTGACACAGGTCCACGATGCGCGCCTGACGAAAGGCGGCCATACCCTCCGATTGCATCAGCCGGTCATCCTCAGGCCCGCGGTGGACCGTCAGGCACACCGACCGCTTCTGGCATTCGGTTACCGGCTTGCCCGCCGGCTCGTCGGCGCAGATCGCTACCAGAGAGATCCTGCCCGGCGGAATCGACTCCCCGGACGGCCCCATGAAAGGCGAATACACCTCGCGCACCACGCCGAGGACCGCTTCAGCCTCAAAGGGTGAGCAGTTGAGTCCCTCCTGCACCGCGGTCTTGAACGGGGCGTCGAGGGTCTTGCTCTCCAACCGCCGCAGTTCTTCCTGCTTGGGGTTTCGAACCGACATGACCCGATCTCCTGCATTCAGTAAAAGTGAAAAGCAGGTTAGCGGGAGGGTTGGGACATATGTCAAGATGGTACGGCAGTCGTGCCGCCAGCCCCTCAGCACGCCCGATTAGCGGCCCAAGTCGGCAGAAACGCAGCCTGACAGAATGCCTTACGCCCACGCTTCCACCCAACCAATGTGAGGCAGGAGGGACGTCTGCCGACCGCACCGGCGGGCGCCGTGGCC
Organism: Planctomycetota bacterium; assembly: GCA_022711465.1. Lineage (GTDB taxonomy): Bacteria > Planctomycetota > Phycisphaerae > UBA1845 > PWPN01 > JAGNEZ01. Next base: position 2,214 of record JAKLEZ010000046.1, read on the forward strand.
GTCCTCGCCAGCCCCGATGAACCGTTAACCTTAAATACTCCAAGCGCCCACGTTCCCTCATGTCCCTCTCCAACCCCTTCACCGGCTTCGCCTTCGGCGAGCTCTTCGACACCGTGCTGCCGGACTTCGTCCTGGCCTTCGCGTTCTTCACTGCCATTACCTACGCCGTGCTCAGCCGGCGCTTCGGCGAGCAGCGCCCCGCGGTAGCCATGTCCGCGGCCCTGGGTATGGCCCTGGCCATGGGACTGACTTGGTGGGAGTACGAGCACGACCTGACCATCCGAGACCTCGGGCCCATTGCCGTCGGCTTCGCGATCATCGTGCTCGCAGGCGTAATCTACCAGGCCATCCGCGGCGCTGGCGGCTCTTGGGCCGGCGCTGGCATTGCCCTTGGTGCAAGCCTTCTCGTCGGCTGGGTATTTGGCCTCGATCTCCCCGGAGACAGAGCGATGCTTCAGAGCATCATCACCGTCGCGCTCACCGTCGGCATCATCGCCTTCCTTCTGCACCGGCATGGGCATGTAGGCCACCTCATGCCGTCACGAACGACATGGAATGAGCCAGCCTCGATTCGGCATGACAGGACGGATCTCTACAACGACTGGCAGGCGAACCGAAGCATGGCTCGAGGCTTGCGTCACCTGAAGCGCGAGGCCAGGGATCTCGTCAGCGATCCCGAGAAGCACCGTGACGAGGCCGCGGATATCCTGCTCCAACTCCAGCGGATTCTGCCGGCCGAAGGCTGGCTCACCGAGCGCATGGCTCGGCTGCGGGAGAAGGCCCATCTGGTTCGGCAAGGCGAGGCCGCCCGCATCGAGGAACTCGAGAAGCACATGGCCGACCTGCCGCCTGAGGCCCGCAAGAACGCACCCGGAGAACTGTCGGCGCGTTACACGGAGCTCCAGCTCGACCAGCGGCTGGAACGTCTCGATCAAGCGGTGGCTGTGAACGAGCGAAGGATACGTGATCTCACCAGGCAGGCCGAGGCCGGTGCTCAAGCAGGCAATTACCGGGCGCTGGCCGATGTTCTCAAGGCCGCCTCTCGGCTCCAGAGACACAACGCGCACCTGTTCAGATTGATCGACAGCACTGAAGCGCGGTTGATGGGCGCGGCAAAGCAGGCCGCCAGGAAGTCAGCGGGGTGAGTGATGCGTGGATCACGATCTGGATCTCGATGCCCGAATCGCCGCGCAGGCACCGCCGTACCGGTCCCGTGGCGAGGCCCAGGTGGGCCGACTACTCGACCGGTACGGCATCCCGTTCCTTCACGAGTACCCAACCGTCATCTATGACCGGGGCCGGCATCACCTCTGGCATCCGGACTTCACGCTGCCAACCTACGCCAGCATGATCGTCGAGTATGCTGGCATGCCCGACAGGCCTGAGTACATGAAGGGCATCCACCACAAGCGCCGTGTCTATCGGAACAACAGGCTCCCAGCGATCTTCATCTATCCCAGGCATCTGACGAGCCCATCCTGGCCGCAGAGGCTGTATGAGCTCATCTCTTACGCCGGCCAGCGTGCTCTGGCCGGCTATCGCCAACAGTCTGTGGGCTACCAGCGATCGACTTCTTACCTACGGCCGTGAACGCCGTCAGACATCCAGCCACGTCATCAGCTCGACAACTGAATTCCCGGCAAGCCCCGCCGCCTCGATGGCCCGGTGGCAGGCGCTTACGGCGGCCGGCGAAGTGGCAACGAACAAGACGCAGTCGAAGCCCGCTCCTCGGAGCTTGGCGAGGTTGTCCTTGATGTCGGATTTGCCGGTCTCGACTTCAACGGCAACGCGCTCGCCGGGTCCCTCGGCGAGCAGATCCACGGCCCCGTCACCGGGGATGGCGTGTTCGGCGGTCACCTCATACCCTTGCTTCTCGAAGTGCTCGGTCACCTTCATGACCCAATAAAAATGCTCCAGACTGGCCCGGGGAATCCGTCCATTTCCAGGACGACATTGTGGTTCAGCAGGTCGAGTACTTGGCCGTTGTCCTGGGTATCCAGAACAGCGCCGAACTCGCCGTAGCTCATGGAGAGGAGAATCCTCTCGGCCGAGGCCTGCCACATGGCCGCTCGGCCTTTGAGCTTGGCGGTTCTCAGCCAGGCCAAGAGATCCGAAACCGTGGGCCAACGTTGCTGTCGATGATCGAATACCCCGGCCTGGGCGTACAGGTGCTCCAGTCCGCCGACCAGGAGACTGATGACGCCCTCGCCGCCGAGATAGGCGTTGGCGATGACGTCGACGATCAGCTTGATCCAGACGTGCGGCTCGCAGCCCGGGGGCGGAATGAGAGGGTTGAATCGGAACGGCGAGATATCCCGGCCGATGGTGAAGACTCGAAGATCAGGGTGCAAGACCATCAAGTCCCGGTAGCCTCGTTTCCAGTCCATGGCGATTACCTTGATACCACTGGCCATGATGCCGCGCATGAGCACGAAGGTGAGATTGGTCTTGCCCGAACCGCTTCGGCCGGCGACGAGGATGTGCTCCTTCAAACGGTCGCTTCGCAGGAAGAACGGGTACAGCTTCTGAGGGCCGTAGGTCACTGTGCCAAGCTCGATCTCGCCCCGCATGCAGAACTGCCGCGATGGTGGTGGGAACGGTGAGCGGTCCGGCTGATAGTCCTGTTTCAGGTGCTTGGCGGCCAAGAGCTCGAGAGTCTGTTCGATGTCCGCCCGACCGCCGGGCTCGGATTCGGCCAGGTAGGCCATCCACAAGCCATCGATCTTTCTGCCGAGCACCGGCTTGAGCTTGCGGCACAGCTCCTGGGCTCGCGAAATCACGGTTCATCACCTCGATACATACCGAGTAACGACATCTTCCGGTACGCGGCAAGGTACTGCTGGGCAGTCTCAGGGAGGGTCAGTCGCAACCGAGACAGGTCGCGCCAGAGGTTCACCCGCTCCTCTCGCTGTTGTTCGTAAAGCTTCTGGATCTGCTTGGTCACCGAGTATTGCTGCCGCTCGTTGGCGACGGTGAGGCCGTGGTCGGCCATCTGCCTGAAGACCGAGTTGTGGGCCTCGCAGACCGACTCGTGGAGTTCCTCGATATTGCGTTGGTAGAGTTCGTAGCGTGCCCGGATCTGGTGGATAACGTCGTCCAGGCCGAGTCTGGCGGTGTGGGTTTTATCCGAGATCAGGGCGGAGATCGGGTTAACCCGGGGTACGGCAAAATACCCTTGCGCAATGACCTGCTCGACAGTCTGGACGGGTCCGATTCCCGCGAAGAGCGGTACATCGGACGCGAAATCATAGGTCGAAGAGGCGTGATCTTGAGAACGGATTCGGTTGCTTCCGGCGCCCAGATCGTAGCCCAGATAGAGCCCGGCCTGATAGAAATACGGTGCGTATCCCACCTGCCCGGCGGGTACGTTGGATGGGTGGGTTGAGTACATTTTGATTCCTCCGTAGTGCTTACTGGGAGGTGGTGAATGCAGCCGAGTATTTAAGCTTTGCGGTTTTCGCTACTGGCGAGTGAGGAATCGTGCGGGGCCTGAAAGCGGAAGGTTGATAAACCCCAACGTCTTCACCCTGATCGAGGTGAAACCATGGACTGGAAGGATCAAGTGTTGTGCGTGATCGAGGCTCGGGCCCGCAAGCGACTGGGGGCATTGGCCGGCGAAATGGTGCGGGCGGAGTCGGAGGATAAGGAGGACATCCTGGCGGGTATTGAGATCGAGCGCTGGCTGGCCGATACTTGCCGGGATGCCCGGCGGCAGGCCTGACCGAGCATTTTGAGGCTCGGACTCTGGGGCTCTTACATGCCCCTATTCTCATATTCTCAACTCATTCCCCTCCATAACCCCCTGTAAATACTCATCTTCTCAGCCTCTGCCCTTCCAGATTCTCAAATCGCTCGTCGTCGTCCGTCCATCTTCTCCATCTTGCCAACGCTCAATACCCGTCGTCGTACTCGTTGCTGTCCATTCATGCCTTCAGTACCCATCATCAACCCGCTGTTGATGTACCAATTGCTCGTCGTCTCGGTCATTCAAATCCGTCCGTCGTCGTCCGTCCCGCGGGCCGATAGGACCGCGGGTAGGTGGGCTGGAGCGAAGCGGAATGCCCGCCGATGCCGAAGGCATCCAACGCATCTCTCACCTTCAATTGCCCTTCATCCATCCCTTCACAATCCGCTCATTCTCCTCCGTCATCGCACCCTTCAAACCGTCACTGCTGTACCTATCAAACCGTCGTGACTGCAAGCATCGAGCGGTCGCATCCGTATCCATCGAACACCGGAATGCCCTGGCATCCATGCTCCCTGTCCCGGCCGCCTGCGAGCTACCATCGAGCGGCCATCATCCCGCTGTTCCTGCTATCGAACCATCAACTTACCGTTGACGATCCGAGGGCGTGTCCCCGGAAAACGGGACACGCCTGAAGGCTTCCCAACCCTGATCCGCCGCCCTGAATGCATACAGCAAGGCGGCGCAGTCATGGGGATCTGCCGGTCATGGACTCGGGTAATCAGGAACAAGGCCGTCAATCCCCGCTCTCGTGTGCCGCCTGCCCCCAGGACAGCTAGCGGCAATCTCCGCCCATACTCTGCCTCGTCATTCGATTACTGGCGAGGAAGGTGTGGCCAGGAAAAAAGGCCACGCCGGCGATGGCCAAATCGGCCCGGACGCGGACACGGCGAAGCTTCCCGGCCCTGATACCGGCGGAGGAGGCCAACGCGTTTTCCCCTGCACTGAAGAACCGGGCCGAGCGCGGCCTCAAAACACCGGCCACGCCTTATCGCTTCCCGCCCTTCGGCCGCAGCACCTTCTCCAGATGGATGACCTTGTACCGAACACCCCTGGCCCTGAGGTCACGAAGCCGCGTCTTCAGCAGCTGCTCGTGGCCCCGGGCGGCCAGCACAATGACCGGAGGGAGCCGGATATCGCCTGAGCGGCTCATGCGAACACCTCCGCCAGCTCGGCCTGCCGGCGTTTCCAGCTGGCCTTGCGAAGCTCGGTAATCTCCTTCTGAAGCCGCTTGGCCTGCAGGAAGTACTTGGCTAAGGCGAGCATATCCGGATTCTCGATGTGCTCCAGTTCGATGACGCCTCGGCCGAGGTACTTGAGCGCCCGGTACTTGGCCTTGGGCAGTCTCTCCTTCACGATGCCGAGCATGATGAGCACGTCCCGAAGCTTCTCGGAAAGCCGGTCAGCCTTATACCTGGCCTTGTCGAACTCCGGTACCCGGCGCTCGAAATCCACGGTCCCGAACGCGTCTATCTGGACGCCGAGGTCGTCGTCGATCGTCGGCTTGATCCAGCCTCTCTTCGTTCTGACCGGCAAGGCGAGAATCGGCCCCCATGCCTGGAGCAGCACCTGCCGTTCCAGCTCCTCGATATCGGCCAGTTCCTCGTCATCCAGGCCCGGAACGCTGCCGTAGGGATTCCCGCGGCCCTCGGCCAAGAGCGGCGACACAGGAACGCCTTCGACCTCGCATTCCTCAAGTTGTGGTTGTTTTATGGTATGTACCTCCGGCACGGCCAGCTCTTGTGGCGGGTCGCCCAATCCTGAGCGACCCGCCTCTTGAACCGTTGAATCCTCGCCCTCGAGCGGACCCCTCGCGAGGTGTTGCAGAATCGTACCTGCGGCGTCAATACTGGAAAACCGGCCGCGTGCTGTGGTTGACAGCGATCTAGGCTGGCTCCGGACTCACCAGGCTCAGTCTCACAATGGCAGAGGTGACCATCACGATGATCCGATCGCTGGCGATGGTCCCTGTCACTCTATTCTCTCGTACCAAGGAATTGTTGCAGGAGCCCGAAGTCGGTCTGATCCACGTCACCGTCCCCGTCAAGATCCGCATCCAGACACTCCGGAAGGGTCTGGGGGATCGCGGGCCCACGGGCACACACCAGCAGATGCTGGAGGTCCGCCAGGTCGACGTCGCGGTCGTAATCGAAATCTCCCGGTGCCACCGGCACGTATTCAAACGGACCAAGGTCAACCAGGGGGGCTGTTCCGAGTCCGGTGTCCGGCACGGCCACCGCATCCTCGAGTCGTCGATAGCCTGCAACATCGAGAGCGATTGGCTCGGTTTTGTCACCGTCGGCGTCAAGATCGGCGACGTCAGGAGGCAGAATGAGATTGTCGCCTGCGTCAATGCAGGGAGAACCGCCACGCAGGCGGTAGTTGTCATCCTCGTTGCCGAGCACGTTGTCTGGTCCATCGGCATCCACGAACAGCGGATCGGCCGCGGATACTGCCGTGCCGCCGGCCGTTCCCGTCCAGTTCTGAACACAACAGTAGCTCAGGCTGGCGGTGGCGGTGGTCACCTGAGCTTGTTCGCCGTTCCCGGTCAGGTCGCTGTTGCCCCAGACGATGCTGTTGGCCACCGTGGTCATGCTGGGTGGCCAGCCAAGCAACCCTCCCCCTTGTGCAGCAGAATTGAACCCGATAGTGCAATTGATCACGAGCGGCGAGCTGTCCGTGTTGTGGATCGCTCCCCCGGCGCCGCCGGCCACGTTGCCGCTCAACAGGCAATCGGCGAACATCGGGGCCGCCGACTCATAATGCTGGATGGCTCCGCCATACTGGGCGCGGTTACCTCGGAACGTGCAGCTGATGAACAGGGGTGAGCTGGTCAGCACTCTGGCCGCGCCGCCAGCATAGCCGGCCTCATTGCCCTCAAACACACATGCGATGATCCGGGGCGCGCTGCCCAGATCCAGGTATAAGGCGCCGCCATCCTGCAACACCTGATTACCCCCGAAGTAGCAGCGGGAGACAGTGGGTTCGCTCTCGTGCATGCAGATGGCACCTCCGAACGCGGCCGAATTGCCGATGAACGTGCAGGAATGGACGGTCACGGTGCCACCGTCAAGGAACAAACCGCCTCCATATGTGCCATTCGCTCCGGTAACTGTGAAGCCGTCCAACGTTGTCGAGGAGTCGGTTGCGGATGCGGCGACCACGACGTAGCTGTTGTCGGCGTTGTTCACCGGCAATGCCCCATCGTTGCCATTCAGATCGCCGCTGAGCACCGTGACGTTGAGGGACGGGTTGCGTTCAACCCGCCGATACTCGTGGCCGGCAAAGCCGCCGTATACCCCGACCCCCGACACGAGGCGAAAGCTCAGGTTGCGATCTCCGTCGGGTAAAGCGGGTTGGTAGGTGCCGGCCGCTACCCAAATCTCGTCCCCCGCCTTTGCCGCGGACAGGGCGGACTGCAGACCGGTAAACGCGTCGGCCCAGGTCAGGCCGGTCTGGGCCCCGGTCGCATCCCACTTGACTCGCCACACCTTCGTGTCATCGCAGGCGTCGATGACGCCGTCCCCATCGCTGTCAGACTCGCACCAGTCCGGAATGGCATTCGCATTGCAGTCAGGGAACGTGCCCAGACCATTATGGCGGGTGACCCCCGACGCTCGATACGCTGCCACGGCACTCTCGGTTTGGGCGGCGGTGAGAATCGTGTCTTTCGCGTGGTAGATCCAGTCCACCTCCATGGTCAGATCGGCATAGACGCCGGCGCGCAAGGGGTCCGCGAACCAGTGAAGCAGCAGGATACGCATGCTCGATTCGGGGTAGTACCTGCCCCCATGACTGGCCTGCAAAACTCCGTCGACGTAGTAGCGCACCGTTCCATCGCTGATCTGCACAGTGCAGGTGTGCCAGCCCGCCAGCGTCCCGCACACCGGCGACGGCATCCCCGGCAGCTTCTCCTCGACAAAGGGATTGTCACAGAATTGCTCCCAGGTCTGCAAATGAAGGGCAGGTGACGCCCCACATCGCGTGCTCCATGGATCCGCGGGTGTGTATTCGATATCACACTCGGAGTAGCTCGGATCGCAGACCAGGCCCTTGTAGGTGACAAACGCCTGGACGCTGGGTTGAACGGCGCCTGCGATGTTGTCGGCGAACTTGATCCGGGCACTGTAGGTGCCCTCAAGGAACGGGTCGCCGTCCGAGTCGACTTCGGATTGAAAGGTGCCCTCAGCTGTGCCGTCGGTAGTTGCTCGAAGTCGCATAACGCGGTTGCCGGGAATCGATGGGTCATCGGCCCAGGTTACGTAATCCTCCCGCCAGGTGGCTCCGGTCGGCCCCGGCCCTCCCGACCCGCTTCGCACGTACCAGCCGAAACACTGGAGCTGAGGATCCACAGGATCATCCACCCCGCCACCTGCATAGCTGAAATCGTCGAAGAAGTCGGCGGCGACGACGGGGCCGGTGCTTGCCGAGAGAATCATCCAAGCTGCGAGCATCAGCCCGATTCGATGGCGCGAAAGCGACATAGTCTGTTGACCTCCCTCAAGACCAGCGCATCGAGGTGCCGCGGATCTCGTCAAAGACCGCAATGAGCCAGGCGCTGTTCAACATGAATCCGTGATACAAGTCGTACACGAGCAACGCGGGCAAGAGCGACAGACTGTCGCCGTGCAAGGCGATGCAGAATGCTGCCGCGTTGAGGCTCAGCATGAGGACCGGGCAGGCACCCAGGAGGATCGCTGCCAGGCTGCCGCCGCTCACCAGATAGAAGAGCACCGCGGCCATTCCCGCCGCATAGGCAAATGGCAAGGCGAACATCTCCGCACCGTACGTGATGGCCAGCCAGCCCAACACTCGCGGCCGGAGCATTGGCGGGTAGGCGCGTGAACGCCGGATGTATTTTTTCAGCACCTGAATAGTGCCTCGCGCCCAGCGGTAGCGCTGGCTCAGCAGGGCAAACGACCATTCGGGCGCCTTGGTATGCGAGACCGCATATGGTTCGTAGAGTATCCGTCCCCCGAGAGAGAGGACCGAGAGGCTCAGATCGAAGTCCTCGGCGAACGTGTCTCCGTCCAGTGGGCCGTGGATGTGGCCGGGCTTGACCGGCCGTCCGCTCGTGCCCCAGCGCATGAAAACCTCTTCCATGATCGAACGGCGATAGAGCCCGAGCGGTCCGGGAACCACAAGGACGGTTCCCGAATGGCTTTGGGCCAGACGCAGCGCTCCGCTGGCCATGACGTATTCAAGTGCCTGCAGGCGAGTCAGCAGATTGACTCGATTGCGCACCCGAATCTGGCCGGCTACGGCGTCGACTTTGGGATCCGACATTCGCTCCACCATGAGGCGAATGGACTGCGGAGCCAGCTTGGAGTCGGCGTCGACGCAAAGGCAGAGTTCGCCGGTTGAATGGGTAAATGCGAAGTTGAGGGCGCTCCATTTTCCACCGTTTGGCTTGCGGTAGACGCGGACGCGGCAGTTGTGGTAATCGCCCTGGAACCGCGTGGCATTCTCGTGAGTAGCATCCGTCGAGCCGTCGTCGACAACGATCACTTCGAAGCTCGGATAGTCCAGGGCGATGAGTGAAGCCAGAGCCGAGGCAATGGTGTCCCCCTCGTTGAAGGCCGGTACGAAGATGGACACGGTGGGCCAACTGGCGACAGGGGGACTCCGTCGGCGGCGGTATCTGCGCAACTCGAGAAACGTCAGAGAGAAGAAGATGATCCACCGCCCCCCGGAAAGCAATGCCGCGCCGGTCATGAAGAGGATCGCCGGCAAGAGTAGAGTACGGTTGGGATGGTCTTGGATCAGGCTCAGCGACCACGTGAAGACGCGATAGGGTACGTAAGTTGAGGCGAAGACGGCCATGACCATTGTGGAGATCACGGTCACTACCAGCACGCGTCCCGGCATGGCGGAGCGGGGATCCGCGTCGAGATTGCGATCCGAGAACACGCACTCGGGTACCGCGAGACTCGCCATCCTAACACCCTCCGGGTTACCGTGATCCGTTCTGTACCGGGAGAGCCGACGACAGCGGAACCAGCGACGGTATCGAGTACCCGGTTGGCAAATCCGGGGCTTTGCGATGGGCGGCCCCAGCCGACCTTCCGCTCCTGAGCAACTCGGGAGCGAGGGCCTCCACAATCCGAATCACCCGACTGGCCGGTCGGTCGTGTTCGCTCGCGTTCTTCTCTGATTCACTTGCCGCCCGGGCTTGCCAATGCTCCAGGCTCGACGGCAGGGCAGGATCATGGTCCAGGCCGATCATCAGATGCCTGAGTGCCCGTGTGTGATGCCGGTCGATCGCCCATTCCAGTGCCCGCAGCAAGGAGGGCTCGATGCAGTGTTGTTTGATAGACTCGCGTAGACGGTGACCAAGCATCTGCAGGTTCCGCCCCACGGCGCCGGACTCAACCTCTGCCGCATCCAGGGCCAGCTCCGCCGCCGGCGAGGGTGCAATCAGCTCGGCCCGCGGCGGTACAACAGGCCCCGACGGAGTACTGTCGGCCTCCAGGGCATCCACCGACGGCTTACACCAAGCACCACGGTATGCTCTTCGTAGCCCTGCCGCACAGAGCCCCGTCAGGCCGATGGCCAGCATACAGACCACCAGAGGAAACAGCGGAGATACGGTGATGGGCGGTCGCCAAAGCAACCGGATCCTAACCGTGGGTGTCGTGTTCCCGTCGTGCGCACCCCAATCGCGGGCAACCAGCTCGCGGATCGTTTCCGGTGGCGGCGAGCAAGCCAGTTCGGCCACCACGTAGCCAGGCTCGCGCGGGAGTCTGTCCCAGCTGATGAGCCGGCCGCTGAAACGACGTTGGAGTACCGGGGCAACGAGTCCGAGCAGCACTGAATCCTGGCGAGCCAGCGGGCCGACCTCCGCCTCCGTCATGCGCAGACGAAAACGAAAACCCTGCTCGGGAGTGACGATCACCACGGGTGCCAGCGGCAGGGCCGTGGCGGGGGCCGGGTCTGAATAGGCAACCACGCCGTCGAAGGGGGCTTTGATTGTCAGCACGTCCTGAACCCCATCGAGCCTTGCCTGGCACTGTCGGCCCTCAAGGTCCAGTTGAGAGAGCATCGCCGACTTGAGCCGTTCCGCTCGCTTGCGGTCGTGCTCGAGACGGGCGATGCTCGCGGACAGTTCCTTCTCGCTTGCGGTCAGCTGTTCCCGAACGCGGGCCAGTTCGCGGCCGATCTCCTCGGCCTGCTGGGAGGTACATGTGGCAAACTCAGGAAGGCTCTGCTCCAGGTGGGCTCGCTCGATCTCCAGGTTGCCAATCGAACTCCGAAGGCGTGATACCTCGCTCGCCTGGACAGTGCTCTCCGTACTCCGTTCATCCATTTCGACCTCGGCCGCCGCACCCGTGCCGGAGAGCCTCTCTATCCGCGCACGATGCTTGTCCGCCAGCACGCGACGTGCCTCAGTCTGCTGCAACTCCCGGCGGGCGTCGTCGATGCGGGTGGCCAACGCGTTGATTCGCTCGGTCTTGTCCAGTCGATCGCGCAGCCTTTCGCGCAAAACGACGGCGTGCTCGGGAATCAGGTAGGTCAAGGAAGCCAGGAGCTGCCGTTGGTCGGCAACGCACTTCTCGTAGTGACGCACCAGCTCATTGTCCGGCGTGAGCGGTTGAAGCTCGACGATCTTCCTTTGGGTATCGAGAATCTGCTGCTTCAGTTCGAGTTCAGCCATCTCCGCCCGGCGTTCGGGCGAATGGAAGCGGGCGAGGACATCCTCCGCCTTCACTGTCCGAGCATCGGTGACGTATTCCAACTTGAGGTTGCTCTCGGCGCGCACCGTGTACAGGCCGTCTCCCGAAAGGACGCCCTCGCGCGGCCTGACCTCCCGCCAGATCAGCGAAACAAGCATGAGCACGCAGCCCAGGCCAATGGACACGACAGACCACTTCAACAGGCGTCGCTCCGGCGTCGTCGCGGCCTGCTGTCGGTCAGCGGCATTTCGGCTGCGCCATACGTGGAGCGCATAGGACGCACAGAACACGACGAATCCCAGAATGCCGCTAAACAAGGCCGTGTGAAGGATTGTCTCGGTTTCCACCTGCTTGACCCTCCACCGCCTATCTCCAAGCCCAGGATCTCAGCACCATCACCGAGCCTCGCCTCGCAAACATGAGCCGCGGGCCGAACGAATCCCCCAGTCCGCTACCGGTTGATTGCTCGCGCCGGCTGTCAGCGGTGCTGGATAGCACCCGGCGCGCCGAAGGCGTAGCCTGACGGACGATTCATCACAAACAACTGTCAAAAAAAGACTTACGTTCATCAGAAAACCGCGGCAGCGAGAGATCAGGAAGCTGTCGGGTGGCGGACATCCGATAAACGGCGAGTATTCTCGCCGCGCCCCTCCACGCCCGCCGGGGCATGGGGGCGACGTTGGTTTGAGTGTCAGACGAGGCCGAGTTTCTCGAGACGATACCGCAGCGTGCCGCGCGGCATACCCAGCAGCCGGGCGGCTTCGGTGATGTTGTTCTGGGCGTGTGCCAGGGCGGCCTGCAGCAGGCGCCTTTCGACCTCGGCCAGCGAGAGGGACCCCGCCGAGAAATCCAGTTCGATGGCTGCAGCCGGTGATGGGGATGGAGCCGCGGACGGAGAGAGGGGGAGTCCGAGGTGAGTCGGCGAAATGTCCCCCTCATCGCCGGTCACCAGGGCCTGCAGGATCACATGGGCGAGCTCGCGAACGTTGCCCGGCCAGGAGTAGCTGCGGATGGACTCGCGGGCCTCCGGTGTCAGCCTTGGGATGGGCCGCTGCAATTGGCGACTGAACTGGCCAAGGAAGTAATCGGACAGTGCCCACAAGTCATCTGGTCGCTCCCGAAGCGGGGGCAGCGTGATCTGGAACATCTTGAGGCGGTGGTAGAGGTCCATCCTGAAGCGGCCGGCCTGGGCCTTCTCCTCCAGATCGATGTTCGTGGCCGCGAGGATGCGGGCGTCCACGGTCTGCTCGGCTGTGGCCCCGACTCTTCGGAACCGACCGGTCTCGATCGCCACAAGCAGCTTGCCCTGCATCTGCAGGGGCATATCTCCGATCTCGTCAAGAAGGAGCGTTCCTCCGTTGGCAGCCTCCAGCAGCCCCTGCTTTTCCGATTTGGCGTCCGTGAACACACCTCGTTCATGGCCAAAGTGCTCCATCTCGAAGAGACTCTCCGGGATGGCCGTGCAGTTCACATGGATGAACGGTCCGTTGGGATTGGGCCCGAGCCGGTGAATGAACCGGGCGATCATCTCCTTGCCGGTACCCGTATCGCCGCAGATCAGTGTCGCGGTGAGGCCGATGCCGGATCTGGTGGGCAAACGGGCGATCTTCTCGGCCAGGGTCATGACCTGTTTCATCGCCGGGCTGGCGGCAATGAGCTGGGCTTCTCCCGTCTCGGCCAAATCGACTTGCGGGCGATGATCAATTCGTTGAACGAGTTCACGGCTCTTGAGCAGGCGAACGACCAGCCGGCACATGTCCTTGACCGACAGAGGCTTCTCGATGAAGTCCGCGGCTCCCTGTTTCATCGCCGAGACGGCGTTGGTGACCGTGCCGAACGCCGTCATGATGATGACCGGGAGGTTCATTCGCTCCTCATGCATACGGGCCAGCAGTTCCACTCCGCTTGTGTCCGGAAGCTGAAGGTCCAGCAGAGCGAGGTCGGGTTGTTGTTGTTGCAGTTCTGCCCATCCCTGAGCCCCCGTGTTGGCGAGCCTGCAGTGGTGGCCGGCCTGCTTGAGGCTCATCTCCAGGGCTACCCGGAGATTCGCGTCATCATCAACGATCAGAATGTCGGCCATACGCTCTCACTCAAATGCTAACCCGGCATGACCATGAGGCAGCGACACGGCTCGGATGGACCATCAACCCACTCAAGCCGCCCGCCGTGCAGACGCACGACCCGCTCGGCCATGGCCAGGTCATCCTGGCTGACGCGGTGTGACCGAGCGGAGGACGAGTCGCCGGCGAGAACGGTCCCGCATTCGATGGCCACCTGCCAGTAGCCGGGCAGTTGCCCGGATCGGCCCAGACTCAGCCGGACAACCCCTCCCGCAGGCGTCCTGGCAATCGCGACCGAAAGCAGCACCTGCAGCGCCGAGACAAACTGTACCTGCTCAAGGCGAATCTGGGCAACCTCGGGCGAGTGGTCTATCTCCACGGTGACCCCTTGCTCCGCCGCGACCTCGGCACACCCCTCCAACGCCATCCTGATGACGGTCGCCGCGCTGGTCTCTCGAACCTGCATGGACATGGCCGCCAGAGACTCGCGAAAGCCCTGAAGCCAACTCAGTACGCCGTCAACGACTTCCATGATGCGGTTCTGGGCCCGGGCTGTCCTGGGATCAAGGCCGCTTCGCATCCCAATGGCCTCCGCGAGCCATCGGATGCCCGTCAGCGGGCTGCGAATATTGTGGACGATGCACCGCAAGGCCTGGCTTGCGACCTGCCGCCTTTCATGTTCAACCAGTTGACCCTGCATGGTGACAATACTGGCGGCCATGGTATTGACTTCCTCGGCGAGTTCGCCAAGTTCGTCACCCGCTGGCGTGTTGATGCGGTGTGCAAACCGGCCGCTTCCGATCGCGACCACGGCTTCGTGCAGGGCTGCGATGGGGCGAATGACCCAGCTTCTGACCAGCCTCAGTCCCAGGCAGCCCACCGCCAGCCCGCACAGGGCATTGATACTCAGCACCCCCATGATATACGTCTCGTGCGCCGGTTGTTCTTGCGCGCTTACCACTGGCGGGTTCCCGGTGTAGCCGGATGCATCGCTTGGGTCTGGCGGCAGTGGACTGCTCAAGACAATCCCTGCCTCGGTGAACCGGCTTGACTCACTCGCCCGCTGTTCAAGGAAGGAGTGGTAGTACATCAGCAGGCACCAGGAGCACATCGCGAAATTCGCCGTCAGCGTGATCACGTATAGGAGGGCAAGGAGGCCGAATTTATGGCGGAGCTTCATGGCGTCACTGCAGCGGGGGCTGGTACTTCCAGTTGGACTTGGGTGAGTTGCCCGGGTCGGTTGTTCTCAGCACATAACCACCAATGAAGGCCACGTTCAGCTTGCCCTCGTGCCGAAGGGACGGGAACCAGAACTTGCCCGCGCCGTACAGGCCGGAGTCTCCGGCCGGCGGTGCGGAGTAGTAGGGCAACACACTGTTGCGGGTCGCCTGAGCCCCGTCCACTCCAAAGGCCAGGGGCACATCGGGATACTCCAGAATCCGCGTGGTCAGCCGTGTTCGCTGGAGAACCGGCCATCCCCTCACGATGGTGCTCGCGCGGTCCAATCGCATGTTGAACGCGGTACTGATGTTCTCCAGTGGAACGATGGCGTTTTCGCTGCAGGGCAGGCTCTTTCGCTTGGTCAGAATTCCAGAGGCAGCCGGGCAGGCCAATGGCAACTTGGACTTGTCGAGGGCGATTTCCGAGGACTCGCCGGCGTCCCAGAACTCGTCGACCCGGTACAACTTCTCCTGGAAATCCTCGAGCCGGAACAGCTTTCCGGTCTGCTCGCTGTCTCCGCGATAGGTGCGAGTCGAGTCATCCGCGAACCGGAAGAACTCCTGGTTGACGGTCTTGAGGTTGTTCATGCACATGACCGTCCGGCCTGCGTTCCTGACCTTGGATATGGATACGCTCAGGATCGCGACCAGTACCGCAATAATGCCCACCGTGACCAGGAGTTCAGGCAGCGTGAAACCCCTCGCCGCAGCAACTGAACCTGTTGAACGTCGAACACTCATGCCACTCGCCTTGCCGTGCGTGTCCCGCCAGGCTAATTCCGGCCGCACGTCGGATCGGCCGCGATGGCCGGCCCGCTCGCGCATTGAACGAAGACTCCGATGTCGTCCTGATCCACGTCGAAGTCGCGATCCAGATCGGCGTTTCGGCATCCGGGGCCGAACAGTCCCGTGCCTGATCCGCCGGTGAGGCACACTTGCAGGTGCCCGAAGTCGACCATATCGATGTCTCCATCGTGATCGAAGTCAGCCCGAGATGACAGGGAACCTCCGATCATCGCCCCGTCATCGCTATCCACCAGTCCGTCGTAGTTCAGATCGCACAAACTGAAACTCGGTCCAAAACCGACAATCTCGATACTGCCGTTGATCTGGCCGTCGGCATCGATGCTCGGGTCGCCGTCATTCTGAAGAAGGTATGCATCGAGGATCCCCAGATCGGCGGAGTCGGCGTTGCCGTCGCCGTTCAGGTCGCCTGTCTTGACGTCGGGGTAGAGGTCCGACCATACGAACAAGGCATCCTCGGGCGAGGTGAAGCCGCTCCCAAGCAGCATGGTCACCCGCCACCGCGCTGGATCCAGGTACTCGTCAGGGTTCTTGTGTTCCCAGGGAGCGATCAGCGCAAACTCAGGAAGCGATCGATCAACAGAGGTGGCAGCGAAGGCGCTGATGACCAGTTCCCACAAGCCCTCGGAGACGCTGTTCTGATTGGTGAACAGGGCGTCCGCAGGTTCCACCACCCCGCTCCCGGCCATGGAAGCCGAGCCCGCATTGGTCAGCGGATAAACCAGGCTGACCGTCGTCCGGTCGGACATGGAAACGTGCGAGAACTGCATTTTGACGGGGGGCTCGTAGTTGCCGATGGACACCCCCGTTCGACAGCAAGCCGAACTGAAGGGGCTGTATCCGTGAGCACGATGGAAGAAGCAACCCGAGAGCACCCACGTTTCGCCTGTGCCAAAAAGCCAGTCCGATGTATCGGATCGCTCAATCTGGCTTGCGCTCGTCTCCCAACCTACCAACTCCAGATGAAAATCCTCGCCGCTGCGCTCAACCTGCGGTGGCGTAACCAGGTTGCCATCGAACGCTCGTGCGTCGATGGCCGCCCGCTCGCTGATGGAGGCTTGTCGGGGTAGGCCCCCGAACCGTGAAGTGTTGCCCAGGTAACGCAGACTGAACCATTCCAGCTCCCCGCCCGTATCCGCATCCTGATCCACGTCGATCTCGATATACCCGGAGACCGGGCAGGGGCCGTAGCGGAATGGTTCGAAGGCGGCTTCCCCGCAGCAGCCAACCGGCCCCGGAGGGTTGACCAGCCCTTCGAACACCAAATCAAGTCGAAAGAAATCACCAGTATTGGCCCAGGTACCCGAGAAGGGATCGATCTTGGGATTGCCGGGCTTCCAGGTGCCGATGGTCCATGACAGCAGGTCCGGCAGTCGATGGTTGACCGGATCGATGAAACCGTCCGCGCCGGCGTCCGTGCGGCGGGCAACGGCGTCGCCATGTGTATCCTGAGACGTCACGCGGTCCGCGTGAGCCGCGGCCGGCGGCAGCAGACCGCTCAGAATCAAGGCGACTGTCCAAATCATCGGCCGGCCACGGCGAATCCCGGGACAACGTACACAACGAGGCTGGGCGGCCGAATGCTTCATGACGGTCAGCTCTTTGTGGACGCAAACCGAAGGTCGCTCTCGGAATCGGGGCGGCCTGCACCATTCCGCGACATCGCTTGTGCTATGCCCCGTCCCACGTTCCAGACCTGCACTATTCGATTATAGCTCAACAGGCTACACGCGTAAACCCTGTGATCCTCGCTTCTTGACTTCGTGCCACCCGCCGAGGTTGGGGGCAAAGACACCCTCTGCTCCCGAGGGTAGAATCGTCCGGTCGACCGCCAACCCGGTCTTCCCTCTTGCGAGTGAACAGCCGAAGACCGGCGGCTGGTGTCAAGGACGGGAGTTCGATTTGGCATCTGGCCGGTACTATTCATGGTCTTTGGGCCGTAGGCTGGGTCTGACAGCCTGGATCTACGTGGCCTCGATCCTGCTCAATCTGGTGATCTCCTCGGCTTGCCTTCTGCTGTTTTTCAAACCGGCGTTTCGGGATACGGAAGCCCTTTTTGCCCAGCAGCAGCAAGTCGAAAGGATCCGTGCCGATGTTCGCCGATGTCGATCCACCGGTGGCCGAAGGCCGGCCAGCCAAGCCAGCTTCCCGGATCATGAGGCGACGGCACAAAAGATCTCCAGGACCATCTTGAACCTGGGCGGCTCATCCCTTGCCCGATCGATTGGGCCGCGCTGGGAACCGATTCGTGATCTGTCGAAACAACACATCGCAGCAGAGTCACAATCTGGGGGTCCACCCGGCGCAGTCCAATCGGAGCGGTTTCTGAGCTCGCTCGACCGGCTCCTATCGGACGAGATTCATGCCTTGGGTACCCGTCGCCAACAGAGCATCTACAGGGCGACCGAAGCTCAGAGCCGAATCGTGCAGATTCTGGTCGTGAATACCTGTATTGGGGCGGGCCTCTGTGTTGTTGGGCTCTGGTTCGTTCGAACGTGGGTTGTGCAGCCGGTCGGGGTACTGAAGCAGGCGACAGCCCGGGTCCGCCAAGGCGATTTCAGCCCGCATGTCCGCCTTCCGCAGAGCGATGAGTTGGGCGAATTGGGAAACCAGATCAGCCGAATGGCGGCCCAAATCAGTCGCCTCCAGGATCAACTCGTGGATCGGGAACGACAGGCGGCGGCGAGCGAGATGGTAACCCATCTTGAGGAACACATGCGGGCACCGCTCGCCGAGATTCGCGTGCTGTCCGCCACAGGCGCGGAAAACGAAGCCCGGGATCGCGAGATCCTGGAGTGCCGGGAGCGAATCGCCGCGACAGTCACCCGATTTGAAGATTGGCTGCAGCAACTGAAGGCCTCACTCGCCCCGGCAAGGAGCGATCTCCGCCCCGTTGTGGTCGCGGAGGCAATATCGAACGTGCTGGCCGCAGTTCGACCGACGCTGGAACGTCTCAGAGTACATGCCGCGGTCGATCTGGATCCCGCTCTCAGGGAGGTTCAGATCGACCGGCTTCAGTTTGAACAGGCGATCATCGCTCTTGTCACCAACGCTGCAGAGGCCTCTGCGGCCAACCAGACAGTGCGGATCGTCGTGAGGGTCTGTCGCTTGCCAGACCAGGGCTGGGAACTCGAAGTCCAGGACGGAGGATGCGGTATCCCCCCCGAACTGATGGACAGGATCTTTCTTCCCTTCTTTACCACCAAACGAGACGGCAACGGAATCGGCCTGGGGCTGGTCAAGGCCATCGTCCGGCAGCACGGTGGCGAACTGCACGTCCACTCGGAACCAGGGAAGGGCAGCCGGTTCGTTGCCCGCATGCCCTCCGCGGTTCGGACGGCCGCCACGACATGAGCCGGCCGCCGGCTGGAACGACTGTCCGAGCGGCGAAGATTCTCGCCGACCGGCCAGACCTCGCCGCTTGAAGGCCCGCCTGCCTGGGGAGCGGCTCGGCCGCCTTGATCGGTAACCACGCCCCTAAAGGGGAGTTGTGAACGCTCGACTGATTATGGGACACATGGCACACCGCGTGTCAGTACTCAGGGCATCGGAGGACAAGCGTCTTTGTCCTCAAGAACCAGGAGAAAACCATGCGAAGTGGTCTACTTGTAGCAGCGACGGTATGTGTTTGGGTGGTCGTGAGTCAGGTCTGGTCGAACAGCAGGACAGAGGATCCCCTGGGTATCGCCGTCTCCCCGCAGAACCTGATCCTGAGCCAGGACCAGGGCGGGGCCGTTACGGTCCACACGGCCATCCCGTACGCAGATGTAGTACCCACTAGCCTCCTTCTAGGCGATCTCCAGGGAGCTGTTGCCGCAACTGGAACATGGGCCGACAGTCGTGGCAACCTGGTGGCCAGGTTCAATGAGGCCGAGATCGAGGCTATGGTTGCCCCACCCAGCGCGGTCCTGACGCTCAGCGGGGTCATGACGGACGGCACCGAGTTCGCTGGTTCTGACGTGGTTCGAGTGATTGACTGAGCGTGTGAGCCCGCCGAACGCTCCGACCTGGAGTCGTTCGAGGGTCGAGAGGAACGAAGCAAGGTCGCCGGCGAGGCGGGTGGTAGCCCGAGCGTCCCCCGCCGGCGACTCTTCTGTTGCCGTATGGGTCTATCCGTTCGTGTGGTCCCGGTTCTTCGAGCTCATGGAGTGCATGCGATGATCAGGCGAGCATGGGTGCTATCGGTCGTGGTTCTCCTCTCCCTGACGGTGGGTACGTCTCGAGCGTCGTTCCGTCTCTTCGACGACTTCGAGGATGAAGATATCGCCCCGGTAGGTGGGCAGGACGGCTGGGTGTCCTCGGGAGGCGACAATCAGATCGTCATCGACCCGGCGGACCCGATGAACCAGGTACTCCTCGTTCCGTCGGCGTCTTCCACCCTCCGCAAGTCGCTGCTGAACGAGGAAATCGTGATCCCCGATGGAACCGTGCGCATGATGTTCATGCGGCTGCGGGTCAGCAACAAGCAGACTTTCTCCGTTGGCGTATCCGCCCTCAGCAGTCCGGCCGAGTTCAGCGACTTCGCCCCAGAGATCGGCATGGCCAACAGCTCGCGGAACCTGGATCTGCGCGTGTGGGACGACGATGAGGGGAATTACGAGGTACTGACTCAACTCGAAAGCAGCAAATGGTACAATATGTGGGTGCTGATTGACACCGTCAACAACCACTACCAGATTTGGCTGAACGACGTGCCCGGCGCGTCGGCCGCCCCCTCCGACCAACTGGCCGCCTCCGATGGAGACCAGACGTTCGATTTCCGCTCGGGCACTCAGAGCAGCCTGCGCACATTCTATATCAAGACCGCCGGCGGCAGCAGCGGAACCAACTTCGGGCCGGTCTACTTTGACGCTATCTACCTCGAAAACTCGAGCGCCGTCAGCCTCTGGAACCCGACGGCCTGCGGACATCCGCTCGACATTGACGCGGACTGCGACGTGGACAGGGACGACCTCGCGGCGTTTGAGGACTGTGCATTGGGGCCCGCCATCCCGCAGACAGATCCTGAGTGCGGGTGGGCCCGACTCGATGGAGACGACGACATCGACCAAGTCGACTTCGGCATCTTCCAGCGGTGCTACAGCGGCCCAAACGTGCCGGCCGACCCGAACTGCGCGAACTAAAATACCCTGAATGGGCGGGTCTTTGTGGCCCGAACCTGACGCTATTATCTCGGCCCGCCCGCCGCGGCTGTGGCAGACCTGCCCGGCTCACTCTCGAGTGGAATCCGCTTCAAGCCCAGCCTCTCCAGGGTTTCGCTTACCTCCTTGTCGGCCTGCTCGTCGACCATCCGCTTCAGCGCTTCGATGGAGTAGCCTTCCAGCTTCCGTCCGATCTCCCGGAGATCCTGCATTGGGTCCCGGGGAATCGGCCGCAGGATCAGCTCTCTGCGCCCTTCCAGGACAAGGAAGCTCTCGCCGTACTTGGCCCGAACAGACTCTTCCAGGTAGATCCGGCCTTTTCCATCACAAGTTGTTCTCATCATGTTCTCACCCTGGGCCAGAGAGCCGCAGGGATTCATAAGCTTGTCGGTCTCCGGTTGACCGCCGACAGCGTTTTCTTCTGTCATCTTGCACCTTCCGAGCAGACCTCTCGTGGCGGGTCGCTCGAAAAGAGGGCGACCCGCTACACCGCCCGACATTCCTCAGCCAGGCTAATTGCCGGAAGGCCTCACCGGCGACCTGCGCATTTCACGGCGTCATTTTGGAAGGAAGAGAACAGCCCCCCGACCCCGGGGAGCCGATGCCATGCGGCGACACGTGAGTTCACTCTCCATCCTCCGCGTCCCTCTCCTCCACCATCGCAGCGAACGCCTTGAACAGGCAATACACCGCCATCGGAATCTCGTTCCTGCTGAAGCTGCCGGATGATTTCCAGGTGCCGTCTTTGTCCTTGTAGCGCCGTTCCACGGTTGCCCTTAACACGCCGACCTTGCGGCCATCGACGGTCGTGCCCCCGTTCTCCCACAATGCGCACGAGACACTGCCCGCGCTGAACTTCTTCAATGGTCCTACCATTTTGTTCATCTCCGAGGCATGTCATCTGACGTGACCAGCCTCTCTCACAATGGAGAGAGGCTGGTGCACCTGCCTTGCTTGCACCTGACGCCTTGGCGTAGTGTCTGGCCTAGTCAGCGTATCACTACTGCTAACGAGTGATAGTCGCAGATTGTTGCACGCAGCTTGGGCTCACGGGCTTGTCCTTTTCGCTGTAGCATCGCTGGAGCATGCCGAAATCGCTCTGGTCGACATCACCATCTTCGTCGAAATCTGCTCCTGCGCAGTCATTTGCATAAGGAATTGCTGGTCCGGAGGCGCAGCCGGCAAAGGCAGTCAGGTCATCCGCATCGATATCACTGTCGCGGTCGAAGTCGCCGGGGATGTACTCGTAGGCCCCCATGTCCACGATCGGAGCCGTTCCCAGGCCGGTGTCAACCGTGGCCGGGTCATCGAAGAAACGTCCGTGACTGTCCAGGTCGGCGAAAACCTCATCGGTCACGGCAGTCACGTTGTCACCCGCGTCAATACACGGCGAGCCGGCTCGCAACCGCAGGTCGCCGTAGTCGTCGTCCGACGTGCCCCACGTGCCGTCCGGTCCTGGATCCGAGTTGCGGACGAATAGCGGGTCGCCCGAGATGTTGCCGTTATTCCCTGTGGGGTCAGTGACTCCGAAATGGTCATAAGCCATATTGCTGAAGGTGCAGTTGTGCCGCAAGGAGGCCCCATTACCGCAGTACACGCCCGAGGAGTTGAATGCAACGATCGTATTTGTGATTGCTGTGAAGTCATCGCAGGAAATCCCGCCGCCGTCGCCGTTGTTCGCCGTGTTTGCAGTGATCGTATTGTTCACGATAACGGATCCGGCGCCGAGGCAGAAGATTCCGCCGCCACCACCACCAGGTGGATAAGAACTCGTTGCGCTGTTTCCGGTGACCATGTTGTTTGAGATTCTCGCGGAAGAAGACCCGCAATAGACTCCGCCGCCGCAACCGGATGAATAGGTGCCGACGGCTGCATTCCCCGTAATCGTGTTGTTCGCGATGGTGGGGGAGCCACCTGAGCAGCACACGCCGCCCCCGAAGCCGAAGCGAGATGGATAGGCACCGACCGCCCCGTTACCCGCAATTGTGTTGTCCAGGATTATCGGAGAGGAGGACTCGCAGTAGATTCCGCCGCCGGTAGAGCCAGATGAAGGGGTACCGGTCGCGTTGTTCCACGCGATCGTATTGTCTGCGATCGTCGGGGATGAGGAGCGGCAGTAGATTCCGGCGCCACCTGGAGATGCGTTGTTGGCGGTGATCCTATTGTTCACGATCACCGGGGAAGAAGAGTCGCAGTAGATTCCACCGCCGCCGAAGTTGGATGAAGCGGTACCGATCGCGCTGTTCGCCGTGATCGTGTTGCTGACAATCATCGGGGAGCCGCCAGAGCAACAGATCCCGCCGCCGTTGCTTGCGAGGTTGCCGGTGATCATATTGTTCGTGATCGTCGGGGAGCCACCGGAGGAGTAGATCCCACCGCCGGAGCCTGGTGGGTCGGCACCGGTTGCTCTGTTCTCCGTGATCGTATTGTTCGAGATGGTCGAGGAGGAGAACTCGCAGTAGATGCCGCCGCCGGATGCGCTACTGCCATTGCGGATGGTGAAGCCGTCGATCGTGGTCACCCGGTACCCTGCCAGTGCGGTCACCACCGACCCGCCCTGCTGGCCATCCAGGATCGTGACGTTGGCAGCCCAGTCTCGCTCATCCCTCGCGTTCTCCCCGCCCGAGAAGCCGCCATATACGTGCGCAAAGGGCTGGAGTGTGATCCGCTCATAGTAAGTCCCCGCCTGGACCCACACTTCGCCACCGAGGGCGAATGCGGCGTCAATCGCCGCCTGGATCGTCCGCTTGGCCATCGCCCATGACGAACCATCGCGAGCGTCATCGCCCGCCGGACTTACCCGTACAATCGCATATGGCCCCTCGGGCCATACTGTTCCACCTGCTTCGTAAGCACCGACGTCTCCTCCATCATCCGCTGCGCCCACGCAGGGCGAGCTCGGCTGGATGCGCATGTTTCCATAGGCAAGGCTTACCAGCTTCGGGTCAACGGAGATGTTGCCGTCCTTTTCCATGGGATCGCTGACGCCGGAATAGTTGTAGGCCGCATTGCCAAAGACGCAATTGTGCCTCAGCGTCGGCGCACCTAGAGGATTGCGGATACCCGAGGAGTTAAAAGCCACGATTGTGTTGACGATCGTCGGGGCAGAGTAGACGCAGAGAATTCCGCCGCCGTCGCCTGCACTGTTGGCAGCAATCGTGTTGTGCGAGATCGTCGAGGAGGAGGACTCGCAGTAGATCGCGCCGCCGCCGGATGCGCTGTTACCGGCGATCGTGTTGTGCGCGATCGTCGGGGAGCCGCCAGAGCAGTAGATCGCGCCGCCGAGACCGAGGCCAGATGGAGGGGTCCCGGTCGCGCTGTTCCCCACAATCGTGTTATTCGCAATCGTGGGGGAGCCGCCGGAACTGTAAATCCCGCCGCCGAGGCCGGGTGAGCCGGACACGCTGTTTGCCGTGATCGTATTGTGCTCGATTATTGGAGAGGCATAGTTGCACGAAATCCCGCCGCCGTGGCCAGATGAAGCGGTCGCAGTCGCAGTGTTTCCTACGATCGTGTTGTTCGAGATCCTCGGAGAGCCGTTCGAGCAGTAGATCCCGACGCCCGTGCCGGCACCGCCTCTGCCATTGCGGATAGTGAATCCGTCGATGCAGGTGCTGGCAGTTGCGCCCGATGTCGATCCGACCACCGGGCCGCGCTCGTTGCCGTCGAGGATTGTCCGGTTTGTGGCCCAGTTCCGCTGAAATCGGGCTCTTTCGACGCCCGCAAATCCGCCGTAGAGGCCCACGCCAGCTTTCAGCGTGATCCTCTCGACGTAGGTTCCGGCCGCGACCCAAACTTCATCGCCTGCGCGGGCCGTACTGAGGCCGGCCCGGACGGTGCGTTTGGCCAGAGACCAGCTCGCGCCATCGTGGGCATCGTCGCCCGTCGTCGAGACATGGACAATGCCCGCCCAAGCCGGTTTGCCGGCGAGAGCCGCCCACATCAACACAGCGCCCGTCCCAGCCAAGCGAAGCCATTTGCCCGAATTCATGCGGTATGCTCCTTTCTCGACCATGAGAACGGCAAGACTCATACGTTATGTGGATCCCATCCGAGCACACACCATCTCCGCTCGGCACGTCGCACTGGAAGTAGCCTGATGGAATCACGGAGCTGCCGGGTTTGGGGCATGGCATTACCCCAACGACCTGCCCGAAGAGGGAGGATGGCGACGTTCGAGCAGGGGCTGATAACGCCATCGCCCGCTCGGCGGTCCGCGCCCACGATCTCAGTCGCTTTGCCAGTTGAGCCGAGTCAAACTCGAAAGCCGCCGCAACCACGAAGAACACGCAGGCGAGGACCAGGAGTCCGCACAGAACCAGAACAGCGATTTGTGGCGTAGTCATCTGAATCACGCTCCAATCTGGGATGCACGCCGGAAGGCGAATCCTGTTGCGTTGTCCGTGGGGCTGCCCAAGGCCTCCAACCGGACAGCCTTGCCCGCACCTCGCCGGACACCTCCGGGACCGCATGCCTGTGATCTGAAGCGTAGGCCACTCCTGGAAGTCACATCATTCAACCGCTTTTCTGGCGTCAATCCGTGTGGCTTGACGCCGACGGCACGCGCGATATATCCTAGAGCTGCATTTTCTGCGTCCACAGATGAAGGCTCTACGACCAATGAGGATCCTATGCCCCGGGAGGATGACTCGGCTCAACTGATCGGACAGGCCACGACGGGTGACGTGGCGGCCTTGGAGGGTCTGCTGATGCGAGACCATGACCGGCTCGCCCGCTGGGTCGAGACGCAAATCTCCCCAAGGCATCAAGGCCTGCTTTCAGCGGATGATGTCGTCCAGGAAGCGATGGCCGACGCCTTCCGTCACATCCGTGACTTCGTTCCCCACGGTGCAGACCCGTTCTTCGCGTGGTTGGTGACGCTGGCTCGCCGCCGGTTGCTGGATCGAATCCGAGCGCTCAAGGCCGAGAAGCGTGGAGGCGATCGGGCGCGAGTCGAAGCCGCGTCGAGTAACTCGGTGGAGGACCTGCTGGGCGTGCTCGCGGTAGACGAGCACACTCCCAGCCGTTCGGTGGCCAAGCACGAAGCTGCAGCGGCCCTTCAAGTCGCGATGGCAGGGCTCAAACAGGACTACCGTGAAGTCTTGACACTGCTCTACCTCCAGGGCCGGTCGCCCACTGATGTGGCCAAGCGGATGGGCCGCACACCCCGCGCCGTCCAGATGCTCCGACAACGAGCCCTAGAGCACTTGCGGGTCGCGGTTGGCCGATCCTCGCTGTTTCTGAGTAAGAAGGCGTGACTCGGCTGGGCCTCTCTCGCTTCCTTGAGTAGAGGTAGTTCGCGCACAGCGAAGGAGACACACCGTGAGCAACGGGCAGTCCACATCGATGACTGGGGATGATAGCCGCGCTAGCCGAATACAAGCGGTACTTGACGACTGCATCCAGCGCCGCCTTGCCGGAGAGAGTCTTAGTGATGAACAGATCATTGCCACCCACCCTGACCTAATGCCCGAACTTGGAGACGAGTTGCGCAAGCTGGGACGCATTCAGGAAGCCAGGAGAGCGGCGAACCAGGCGTCCACCGTGAATGGTAGCCCGCTGGGATGGGCTGACGAAACACCGCCACGAATGGACCTGCCGGGCTATGATCTGGTCAGGCAGATCGGCCGCGGTGGCCAAGCTGTCGTGTATCAGGCAATCCAGCTTGCGACCGGCCGCAAGGTGGCGGTGAAAGTACTTCTGGAAGGCCCGTTCGCCAGCGCTCGGGAGCGAAGCCGCTTTGACCGTGAAGCTCAAATCCTGGCCGCCCTCGCACATCCCAACATCGTGCAGATCATCGATCGCGGCATGACTTCCGAGGGACACCCGTGTCCCGCCGCTTGTATTTGAAGGTCACCTGGGTATCGTCCATGGCGACGATCCGGGTGCCCTTGGCGAAGGCCTGCACGTCCCGCAGGTGGATGTCAGCGGCGGCGCATACATGTAGGAAATCAGCCGGTTTGAAAATGAGGTGACGCCGGGGCCAACGAGGACGGCTGGACCAGGCCGGGATGCGGAATACCCCTGCCCAGGACCGAAGAAGACGGTTTCCTCGAAGAAGACCCAGATGAAGAAGACAGGTGTGCTCCTGGATAGAAGAAAACCCAGTCGAAGAAGACAGCATTTTCAAACCGGCGGATTTACCGCAGTATCAGGACGGCGATGACAGTGGATGATGTAATCGCGCAATTGACGTTCGGTGAGCCGGTCGGGCGAGAGGCGGTAATGGGCGGCCAGTTGCCGCACCGCCCGGAGGTAGGCCTCCTGCGTGCCTTGGGTGTGGCCGGCAAGTTGCATGTCCTCGATCATTCGCTTTCTGAGTTCGGTCACGGCGAGATCCTCCAAACAGGGTCGAAGAACGAAAGCTCCGGCCCCACGGCCGGAAACCCCAAGAGGATACCACGTGCCCGACGATTCACCTCACCCCCTCGCGATCACGCTTGGCTCACCCATCCTGCGGCGAAGCCGCTTCGTCGTGCGCCGAGTATGTTTGACAGCTTGGGGGTGAAAGTCCCCCATCCAACCTGATGGAGGTAAAGGATTAGCGAGAACGCAAAGGCGTCATCGTGAGGTGGCGTCTGAAGACAGCGTGGAGCAGAGCCGTGACCTGACGAACAGAAATCGGATATGAGGCATCCTTGGTCGGACGAGCGGGCGACTAATCGCGAAGTCCATATCCATCAAGGGCCAAGGCCGTAGATCCGGCAGGTGTGCGGTGAAGGCGGTCGAACTTACCTCGGGAGGTCTGCGCCGTGTCCCGGATTCGGGACTGAGGGAACCGTAAGGTGACCTGACCGCGACGCAGAAGTCAGCTGAGGGCATAGTAGGCATGAATCGCCGGCCCGCTCGATCGAGACACTGACCCGAAAGGGCAGAAACGGCCAGGGATCGCAAGGCCATAGCGTCATGTTGAAGGCCCGAACGATTGGGAGTGGCAAGTAGGACTCGCGACTCATGAGTGGAACGCGGCAGAAAACCCAGTACAAGCAATTGCTTCTGGCCTTTGCGGCGGAGGATCGGGGTGAAACCCTGGACGCCGGTCGCCAAGGGACCGAACCACTCGCGGCGAAGCGAACCCCCGAAAGCCCGGCAGAAGAAGAACGGCTCATGGAGGAGGTGTGCGATCGACAGAACCTCGAAATAGCTTGGAAACGCGTTCGTGCCAACCAGGGTAGCCCGGGCGTCGATGGCCTGAGCATCGACGAAACCGCGGCGTACCTACGGGAGCACTGGCCAGCCATTCGCGACCAACTACTCCAGGGGGTCTATGCACCGCAGCCGGTGAAGCGGGTCGAAATCCCCAAGCCGGACGGCGGGGTCAGAAAACTCGGCGTTCCCTGTGTCGTCGACCGACTGATCCAGCAAGCGGTGTTGCAGGTCCTCCAGAAGCGTTGGGATCCAACGTTTTCCGAGCACAGCTACGGCTTCCGGCCGGGACGCTCAGCCCATCAGGCGGTGGCCCAAGCGCAACGTTACATTGCTGAGGGCTACAACCATGTGGTTGACATCGATCTCGAAAAATTCTTCGATCGAGTTAACCACGACATCCTGATGGCGCGCGTCGCGCGACGGGTGACGGACAAGCGTGTGCTGAAACTGATCCGGGCATTCTTGAATGCCGGGGTGATGGAAAACGGGTTGGTCTGTCCGAACGACGAGGGGACACCTCAAGGGGGTCCTCTTTCGCCGTTGTTGAGTAACCTGGTGCTGGACGACCTCGATCAGGAGCTGACACGTCGCGGCCACCGTTTCTGCCGCTATGCGGATGACTGTAACATCTATGTTCGCAGTCACCGCGCGGGTGAACGCCTCATGGCCAGCATCTGTCGCTTTCTGACCACCAAGCTTCGGCTGAAGGTGAACGAGTCGAGAAGCGCGGTCGCTCGACCTGCGGAGCGGAAGTTCTTGGGCTCTAGCATCTCGAACGACGGGAGCGAACGGCGGATTGCGCCGAAGGCACTCGAGCGATTCAAGACGCGAGTTCGGGAACTCACCCGCCGGACACTGGGAACCAGTTTGCCGAAGCTGATTGAGAAGCTGGCGCCTTACCTGCTTGGCTGGCGCGGCTACTTTGGTTTCTGCCAAACTCCACGAGTGCTCTCGAACCTGGACGCGTGGATTCGCCGGAGGATACGCGTGTACCTTTGGCGGCAGTGGAAAAACGGGCGGAACCGCTTCAAGGAACTACGCCGTCGAGGCGTGCCCAAGTTCAACGCAGCGGTCGCCGCCGGTTCCCCGACTGGGTTCTGGCGGATGTCAGGCCACCCGGCGGTTCAACAGGCCCTGCGAAACCGCTATTTCGACTCGATCGAACTTCCCCGAGTAGCCGCGTCTTCCGACGCTTAACCCGGTCGAACCGCCGTGGTACGTGACCCGTATGCCCGGTGGTGTGACAGGGACAGCCCGCGAGGGCCTACCTATGTCGATCAATGCTCCAAAGACGGCAACTCATGGTGAGTTGCCCAGGTGTTTTTGGACGTGCTCGTATGAGAACACAATGGTTGCAGGGCCTTTGCCTCAGTGACTTGTCCGGTTTCCCACGGAGTCGGTCCGAGAAGGAGGTGATCCCATGGTAACAAGAGTCGGCGTGTATCGCGAACCTCGAAACAAGGAACGACCTTGGGTGGTCCGATGGTTCGCTGCGGGTTCCGGAAAAAATGACCATCTCCTTTCCGGAAATTATGACCACATTTGAGGTTGTGATTTCCGGTAGTCTGGCCTCGTGGAATCGGGGGGCGATGGGGCTCTCCGCCGCGAGGAAGAAGGA
>JAKLEZ010000047.1 GCA_022711465.1 Planctomycetota bacterium
TTGCACGTGGTCAGCCAACCGCGTTTGCTCAAGCCCCTCCATCCCGTCGGTCCCCGGCGTCAACCGACCCAACATGTGATCGGCCAAGGGCTCCCTGCACTCGGGCAATCAGGGGGGAGACTTCAGTTTCCCGTCTCTTGGCCGAGGGGAACGGTGACTGTATGATCAGCAGGCATGTCGTCACCACGACGCGTGATCATCAGTCTGCTCGGTGCCTTGGGCCTCGTGTTCTTCCCGGCTTGTCTGCCCGTGCCGCAGCCGCCCGGCGATGAACAGCCCGGCTCCGACATCACCGCCACGGTGGAGGTCGAGCCCAACAACAGCATGACCGCCGCAGCCGTGGTGACGCTCGATGCCCAGGGGCGGGCACGGCTGCAGGGCACGATCCTCGGCCTTGAACTCGGCGTAGACAGCGACTACTTCGACCTGGGCCCGATGAGTGCCGGAGATCAGATCCAGGCCTACCTCAACACGTCCGGATCCGACCTGCAGGGCATGCTCGGGGTTTTCGATGCTGACAGCAAGTTGTTCGTCCTGAGCCAGGAGGAGATCCCGCGAGGTGCCACTGCCCCACGGAGCCCGGATATCGAGTGGGGACGGCCCCTTTCGATCGACGAGATTGTTCGCCACGAGTCGAGCAACTACTATCTGGTGGTGAGTCGCAAGCCGGGCGTGGGCAACGTCAAGGGTCCGTATGAGGTCCTGGTTCGCGTCCGGCGAGGTCTCAGCGTTCCCGCTCCGCGAAGCCAGATCGTCCTCCTCGATTACCGGCCGGCGACGGTGACCGTGCCCGGCCAGGGAGTGCTTGTGTTTGATGCCTTTGACCCCGGTGCGATCAATTCGCGGTACGCGGGCCAGGCGGACACGGTCAAGCGGCAGATAACCCGCACCGTCCGTCAGAACTACGCTCGTTACGCTGTCCAGGTGTATGATAGTGACGAGGACATCACCGAGCTGGCGGCGCCGTACTCCACCGTGTACTTCGGCGGTGCCTGCTCCGCCGCCCTGGGCATGGAGCTCGGCGAGACCGACTTCTACAACCACGATGCGGACGACAGCGCGATCGTGTTCACCGACAGCTTCACGCTTGACTTGTTCACCTCACCGCCGCATGCGACCGGGCTGGGTAGCGCGATGGGCAACGTCGCCTCGCACGAGATCGCCCACCTGCTGGGTCTCAGTCACGTGGTTGACTCCGGTGGAACCGACCTCATGAGTGCCCTGGAGATCCCCGATCGCTTCCTGACCGATTTGCGATTCCGCGACAATGCCTCCTTGGCTTGGACGCTTTTTCCGGTTCCCAACATCTGGCTTTCCCAGGACGCCGGCGTCATGCTTACGGAGACGGTTGGGCGAGCCGCATCCGCGGTGGCGTCCGACATTACCGTGGGAACCGGCCCCATGAGCGTCACCGCCTCCGATTACGACGCCGACGGAGATCTCGATCTGACCATCGGTTGCCCGCTGGCGTCTGAGCTCTGGTTGGTCAAGAACGAAAACGGGGCTTTCCCCAATCCGTTCTCCTTCAGGCTGGCGCCGACCGGGGTGGTGGCCGCGGATTTCAATGGTGACGGTGCGGCCGACCTGGCCGCGACGGATCGCAACTCCGGTGACGCGGGTGTGTACGTCTTCCTGACCGGCGACGACGGAGTACTGACCGATCCGGCCGTCTACGCTCTTCAGGACGGTCCCTGGGCCATGGCCGCCGCTGATTTGAACGGCGATGGCCGTCCCGATCTGGTCGTCAGCCATTTTCCCTCCGAGACGGTTTCGGCATTGCTGAACCTCGGTGACGGCGGCTTTGGCGTGGATGCCGGCGCAGTGCCAGTGCCATTCGCCAACGCTCTGGCGGGCGGTGACCTTGATGGCGATGGTCGGGAAGATGTAGCCGTTGCCAGCCTGGGCTCATCGACCAGCGCCGCGGGGGTGTACATTCTGCCCAGCAACGGCGACGGCTCCTTCGGTGAGGCTCGGCATCTGTTGGGTGATGCCCTGACCACCTCGGTGGCCGTGGCTGACCTCAATGGCGACCAGCGCCCCGATATCGTGGTGACCGATAGCTACGCGAATCTCATCTACGTGGTGCTCAACGATGGTCTCGGCCGGTTTGAGGACGCCCAGGCGGTGGGGTATCCGGTCGGGGGGGCGCCGGTCGCCATAGCCGCCGGCGATCTGGACGGTGACACGTACGTGGATCTTGCGGTCGCCAACAGCAGTACGAACGACGTGTCCGTGCTTCTCGGGCGCGGGGATGGGACATTCGAATCTGAGTGGCCGTTCAGCGTGGGTGCCGAGCCTTCCGCGGTGACGATCGTGGATCTCAACAGCGACGGGCATCCGGACCTTGCGGTGGCCAACCTAGGTGGAGACACCGTCTCCCTTCTGCTTGGCCGCGGTGACGGGACGTTCGGGGCGCTGTGAGTCGGCGGCGACGAGTGTAAGATGCTGAGCTAGACGTGTCGAGGGAGCCTCCCCGGATCGTGCCTCAACGGAGGCCACGGGGGCGACATCGAGGGCGGATGGTCGATCCGCGATTGCAGCGCGTTGACCTGTGGTTGTCGATCGCCGATTGCCGGTCAGCGCATTCCGGGTGACGGGTGATGAATCACGGTCCTGCCATGAAATGGTTGTCGATCCGCGGCCTGATTCGCGGGAGTGTGGCGGTGCTCGCTGCGGGGCTCTGCATGGGGCAGAGCTGTTCCGATTCCGCGCCGGTGTCGCCGCCAGTCGGTTCGGCCTGCGGGCAGTTTGCCGCCGAGTGCGTGAACCTCATCGGTACCGCTCCCTACGCTCTGGCTGCGGCCGATCTCGACAATGACAGCGACATCGATCTCGTGGTGGTGAACTTCGGCACGGCCAACGTCAGCGTGTTGCTCAATCCGGGTGACGGGCGACTCGTGGAGTCGGGCCGATACACGGTGACCGATTGGCCGGACGATGTCGCCATCGGAGACTGGGATGCGGATGGTCATCTCGATCTGGCCGTCCAGGGGCCGCTTGGCGTCTCGTTGCTGGCTGGTTGCGGCGACGGCACCTTCGCCTCGGCGGTCACGCTGGACATCTGGCAGAACGCGCCCCAGCGGTTGGCCGCTGCGGACATGGACGGCGACCACCGGCTGGATCTCGCGATCGCGGGCGGCGTGCTCGTTGCCGACAACGTGACGATCATGCGCAACGACGGCCAGGCCCATTTCACCGCGGCCCAGTCGGTGACGGTGGATGAGCTGCTGGCCGGCTTCAGCGCGGCTGAGGTCACCGACCTGAACGGCGACTCTTCTCTCGATCTGGTTCTCGCGAGCCGGTACGCCGCCAAGGTGCACATCCTGATCGCGGACGGGCAGGGCGGCTATAGTACATCCGCCCTGGATGTGGCCGGGGCCAGCCATATTCTCAACGATCTTCTTGTCCAGGATATGGACGGCGACGGAACGTTAGATTTCGTCGTCGCGGACAACGGCAGTCCCCTGGATGCGCAGGATCCCGGGTCAGTGATTCTGCTGCTGAATCCGATCAGCGGCACGACGAGCCCGGTCAGTTTCCGGGCCGGGACCTCACCGGTGTCGCTGGCGACCGGCGATGTGAATGGCGACGGTTTGCGGGATATCATTGTCGCCAACAACATGTCCGACGACATCTCCGTCCTTTTCGGTCAGGGCGCGGGCGGCTTCGCCTCGCGGATGAGCATCGCTGTCGGCGACGGTCCCACAGCCGTGGTCGCTAGGGACTTCAGCAACGATGGCAATCTCGACATCGCCGTCTCCAATATGAACTCCGGCACGGTGAGCATCTTGATCAATGACGGCACTGGCCATTTCACCGCGACCCGATGACGCGGTGGCACGCCCAGGCCTCAAG
The DNA here is from genome assembly GCA_022711465.1 of Planctomycetota bacterium. Classification (GTDB taxonomy): domain Bacteria; phylum Planctomycetota; class Phycisphaerae; order UBA1845; family PWPN01; genus JAGNEZ01. Next base: position 3,856 of record JAKLEZ010000047.1, read on the forward strand.
CCCGTCGGTCGAACGCAACGGCCGGGAATGTCGCGATCGCCGTCCCTCCTTCGAGCTCGTCATCTCGTGCCCGCGAGTATCCGTCGCGTGTGCGGCTTTTTCCCCACCACCCCCACCCGGTCGGGCAGTATTGCCCAGTCCCGGCCTCCTCTCCTCGTTCAGTCGCTCCAGCGGTGACTTCTGTCCCTGGCACACTGCCTGCATGACATGATCATCGACCGAGCCCGCACAGTGCGGGGGATGGGAAGAAGAGGTTATCAAACCGAAGGAGACTGATCATGGCACTTTCAGCGAACAACAAGAGCGGCCGCGGCCGGTGGATCAAGGGCCTTGTTCTGGCCCTGGGCTTCTCTGCGGTGGCGGCCGCAACCGGCTGCGACGAACTCTACAGCGGCCTGTATGGCGGCTACTATCCCAGCTACGGCTACTACGACCCCACTTCCACGATTCAGTCGGTGATCAGTTACCGGCAGAGCGTCTATGAGGCCAGCAACGCCGGGTGGGGGGCGTACTTCCAGGAGTGATCCGGTCATCGGTGCACGGAGGGTTCGTTTCGCAGGAAGATCGGTGTGATGCTCGGACGTTGGTTTCAGGACCGGCGCCGAGCATCACCGTTCTTGCGGTCCCGGCCGGCTCTTGTCGGTCCTCGTCGGATGGTGTAACCTGCAGCCGCCGTCCGCGTGCGGTTCGGCGCGGAAGGACTCGTTTGGGGCCAACCAACAGAAAAGGAGCAGGACCGTGGCCAAGGTGCAGACGAAGGCGACCGGCGATCGGGGCAAGTATCGTTTCTCGTTCGGGCCGTGGAACATCAGCGAGGGAGCGGATCCGTTCGGTCCCCAGACGCGTGATCCGGTCGCGTTTGCCAGCAAACTCAAGGTCTACCGCAAGCTCGGATTTGCCGGCGTGCAATTCCACGACGATGACGCAGTACCTGATCTCAACAGGCTGTCCCGCCAGAGCGTCGTGGCCAAAGCCACCGCGCTGGGCAAGGTCCTCAAGAACGAGGGGCTGGAGCCCGAGTTCGTCGCCCCGCGTCTCTGGGAGGATCCCCGGACCATCGACGGCGGATACACCTCCAACAGTCCGGCACTCCGTCAGTACGCCGTGGATCGCTCGCTGCTGGCGATTGACATCGCGGATGCCCTCGGCTGCCGCAATATCGTTCTGTGGCTGGCCCGGGAAGGGACCTATATCCGCGAGTCCAAGAACGCCCGCGTCGCCCATGAGTACCTGCTGTCGGCAATCAACAAGATGCTCAATCATCATCCCTATATCCGCATCATGATCGAGCCCAAGCCGAACGAGCCGATGGATCATGCCTACGTGCCGACCATCGGCCATGCGATCTCGCTCGCCTATCTCTCCATGGATCCGAATCGCGTCGGCGGGCTGATTGAGACCGCTCACGCCAAGCTGGCCGGGCTCGATCCGTCCGACGAAATGGCCTTTGCCTTGTTCCACAAGAAACTGTGGAGCGTCCACCTCAACGATCAGAACGGTCTGAAGTTCGACGAGGACAAGAACTTCGGGGCCGCCAACCTCCGCGAGGCCTTCAATCAAGTCCGGGTCCTCGAGGAAGGCGGCTACGGTAGTGAGGGCGAGATGGTCGGCCTCGACGTCAAGACCTTCCGGACCCAGAAACAGACCAACAACACCGCCCACCTGGCCAACAGCAAGCGATTCTTCGAACTCATGGTCCGGAAGGTCCGCACCTTCGACCGCAAAGCCGAGGCTCGGTTCATCAAGGACCGCGATTACGAGGGGCTCGAGCGCCTCGTGATCGAGCATCTGCTTGGGCTCAAGTAGGCCGTCTTGCTGCAATGTTCAGACGTCGAGCCCTCGCATGGCCCCGGACTGCAGGAACAGATCCGCCGGGCCGGTGGGTCGTATCTCCCTTGCCGAGCATGAGCGGAGTCTCAGCTTGCCGAGCTCGGTCGGCGCGGGCGGAAGCAGCGGCTACGCATGCGGATCAGCATGGTCTTGCGCGAACGCGACCTTGATGGCCCCGGTCCGAGCCCGGCCCGCCAGCGCGGCGAAGGCCTCCCGATACTGATCGACTCGGAACCGGTGGGTCAGCAGACCGGTCAGGTCGAGCTTCTTCTGCGTGATCAGCTCGAACACCACCTCGTAGGTGTGCATCGGGCGCCCCTGATAGCGCTCGATGGCACGGCCGTTGGATCCGATCAGCGACAGTTCGTCAAGCCACAGCGGGGCGGTGTCCACCAGGCCGATCTGCGAGGTGCCCACCTCGACCACAGTCCCGCCGGATCGGGCGTATTTCATCGCGTCGGTCAGGCTCTGGCCGTTTCCCACGCAGTCAAACACAATGTCAAAGCCGCCAAAGAAGGCCTGATGGCCGAACTTGGAGGGAACCACCTCTCCGCCGATCAGTTCGGCGACTCTGCCGTAGCGTTCGGCCTGAGGTGCGGATCGGCGGAGGCTCACCTGTTCGTTCGCCCCAAACCGACGCATCATCTCCGCCTGGCGCGGGCTTCGACCGAGGGCGACAACTCGACATCGCGAGCCCAGGGCCCGGATCGCACCGGTCACACCCATCCCCACGAGGCCGGAGCCGAAGACCAGGACGGTCTGCTGGTCACTGGGCAGGCATCGCAGCACGGCGTGCACCGCGCCGGCGATCGGGTCGGTCAGGACGGCGGTCGCATCGTCGATGGCCGCCGGCACGCGGTGAAGCTGCGATACATGTGCCACGAACCGGGGGGCCCAGCTTCCGCCGGTAAAGTTGTTCCAGCCGATCATCGAACCGACCGGAAGGGGGCCCGTGCGGAAGTGCTGGCAAAGAGTGAACCGGCCCGCCGCGCACATCCCGCAGCGGGGCTCGATTTCCCGGACGGCACACGAAAGCGCCGACTCCGCCACCACGCGATCGCCAGGTTGCCAGCCGGTCACCTCGGGCCCGATTTCGTCGATGATACTGACATTCTCGTGGCCCAGGACTGCCGGCATGCTCGAAATCGTCTGGAGGATCGAGGCCGGGTGGTGACGCTGCATGACCGCCGCCAAGTCCGTCCCGCAGATCCCACCAAGCAACGGCCGCAACCGAACCCACCGAGGCGACGGCAGAGGGGGAATCGGAACTCTCGCCAGCCTCAGGCCAGAGTGTCCGGACCAGAACACCCCCGGCCAGACCCAACCGGCGACCTTGGTCACAGTCCAGGCCACCGGCCGGACGCGGTAGACTAGGGCGATCATCTCGCCTGGCGAATCTGCCCAGCTCATGGTCGAATCATACCGATCAGCGATTCCCTCCGCCAACCCATTGACCTGACTGGCGAGCAGTTCGCGCGGAAAGGTGCGCGCAAAAGCGGAGTGCGGGTCTCGACGGCCCATCCGAGTGTGTGGAATACCGAACCTCTAGACCTTCAGCCGAACCTGGAGCCGCATCAGCCCGCCAGTCAGGGCGACGATCAGGAGAGCGAACACCGCCGATCGGACAATGGCCTGGTTGCCGGCATTGAAGTGGGTGTCCAGCCAGGTGATGCCCGCCAGGCTGAGACCCGACTCGATGATTGACGGCAGGATGTACGCCACGATCGCGCTGGCACCCGCCGGGCGAAGAAAAAAGGACCACCGCGTCCAGCCGACCACATCCATGATCACGTACAGAACGCCGAAAACCAGCGTGGCGAATCCGGCACTGTACAGTCCCCAGGTGGGCGTGGCCGCGTTCTTGTTGATCCCGAAGGCCGAGCGGAGAAGGAAGCCGCCAGCCATGAAACTCGCCGCCAGCAGGAGCATAAGGCCGATCCGGCGGCCTGCTGACGGTGGCGCGTCGGGGCGCCTGATCGCCCTGGCCACCAGCACGCCAGCCAGGGCCACGGCCGTATGGCCTCCAATGTGACCGCCGACATTGAAGTACTCGTGCACGCGGAGGTCGAGATGCAGCCGGCCGACGCTGACTGTTCCAAGGCCGTCGAGCCAGCCCAACATGCCGGTCTTGTCGCCGATGAAGATCGCCACACACATGGCCAGCATCCCAGCGATTCCCGCCGGTCGGTTCCTGAACGCCAGGTAAATGACGCTCGCGACAAGGTATGCCCATCCGATCAGCCCCAGGATGCCCCACCAGGAAGTCCGCATCCGGACAAGTCGGCCCTGCTCCTCCGCCCCATAGGCGGCGGCCATGACGACGAGAACACCGATTCCGACCAACCGGAGGATGAGGCGAATGGCCTCGGGGATTGAGGCCGGGTAGTCGTTCCAGATCAGCATGAAGCCCATGTACACCGCGAGGCACCATTGAGCACGGGTCATCCCGGTCAGCTCGGCGTTGACGCCGCTCATATTGACCATGAAAACCCCCATGATCACGAGCCGCGCCGTGCGGGCCAGCACATGGCCGCAAACCCGTGGCCAACGCTCCCCGCGCTCGATCCTGCCACCGAGGGCAAAGGGAATGGCCATCCCCATGACGAACAGGAACGCGGGGAAGACCACGTCCACGAAGGTCATGCCGTCACCGTTTGCGGGGAAGTGCTTCATCCACGGGGGAATGTCCTTCATGCCCGCCAACTCGTTCACGAAAGCCATGGCGAGGATCGTCAGTCCGCGAAAGGCATCGACAGATGCAACACGGTCTCGAGTGGACTGGCGCCGACCGATCTGGGGTGTGTCATTCATGGACGGCGAGATTGTACCTCAAGGCAGCGGCGATTCCGTCAGGATTTCCGGAATCCGCGTGGTTCGTTTGACTCACATGGCGAAACCCTAACATCCGATCATTGAAGGAGGTCTACTGTTCGAGCAACGCAGTCTCCGCCGGCTGGAGACTAATTGAGAGGAGACGATTCCATGCGCCCGGTCCAGATTACCTGTCTCGCGTCCATACTCACCGCCGCCGTTGCGGCCGGCTGTGTGATGGTTAACCCATCCAATGTCCACCTGGGAGCGGTCATGGCCTCACCCTCCCCATCTGAACCCGGCTCAACTTCGCCCTCCGTACGCGAGACGGCTTACGCTTCTGCCCTGAAACGGGTCATGCATCAAGAGGAAAAAGTGGTGAAGCAGCTTCAGAAACGCGACTGGGAAGACCTGCTGGAGGAATGCAGCACCTGGATGGAATACACCCGCAAGCTCGTCGGTTACGCCGACACCTCTCAAGACCCGGCCCGGTTTCGCCAGTACGGCCACGAGCTCCTGGTGGCTATCGAGGGGATCAGAACGGCGGCTCAGGCTCACGATGCGACCGCATGCCAGGCTGCCGTTCGGCGGTGCGATCCGATTCTCGACAGGTACTCTCACGACTTCCCCCTGTCGGTCGTTCCAGTTCAGCCAGGGCCCGTTCCGTCGGATTCGCAGGCCTGGACTCCGCCCGAGGGTCCTGGATCGCGTGTCCCTTGACCGCCGAATGGCGGGAAACCGTCTCATCGATCAGCTCTCAAGGTATGCCCCCAGCAGATGTTCGGCGGCGGTTGCCGGCGCCATGTTGATCCGTGGGACGATCCGGTTGTGCGGCCGCCGGAGTGCCGGCGGTCGGTCCGCGTTCAACGCTCTCTTCTGCAGGAAGGCGTGTCTCACTTGAATTGCCGCCTTCCGCGCCGTTGGCGAATGCCGGCGGGCGTTCCGAAATCGGCTCAACGTGCTGAGCATGAACATCCGATAAAGGCGTTGACGACGCCGCGAGCGACGAGACAAAGGGCCATTGGCGCGGCCCTGCTCGGTGAAACCACTATCCTGAAGGATGGAAGTCGTTGCGGCAGAACCGGCTATCACCGCTTTTTTGCCTTTTCCGCTTGACAGGTGAAGGGCGGTGTGCTATCAGGTTAGCAGTCGTTCGGCCCAACACCCGTTTCGGGGTCAGCAAGGCGCGTTGTAGGCTGGCATCGAAGGCCATGCGGTCTGGCGGGGTGGGCGATGGATGAGCGGCCGACTATAACAGCGATATTCTGCGGGTGTGCTAGTGTCACTCGCAGTTGCGGGGCGCGGCGTGAGTGTTCGCGTGTTCACTCGAGTCGTGGAGGCCCACGGTTGGGCGCCCGCAAGGTGTAGAGTCTACACGAAAGGAGAAAGGTAATGACTGCATTCTGGCTTCTGGTCTGGTTTCTCATTGCGCCGCTGTTCAACACGATCGTGAATATCTGGCAGATTTGGGGCTGATGTGTGTTGGGCCTCCCGTTGCTCATGGAGTGACGGGAAGTGCCGAACGCAGCAAGTGTGCCGCTTCTTCCCGGCTCACGACTGGGGAGAAGCGGCTCTTATACATCCGTTGGTTGTTCTGATCGGGGCGATTGTGAGGCAGGGATCCTGCAGCTGCTGACTCTTGACAGGGGGCGGTGTGCATGTTAACTGTCTCGGGTTGATCCGGCCGCCACGGATGGTAAGCAAATTGGCGAGCCATACGGGACCCATGGGAGGGTTTCCGGAGTATCAGGTCTCTGATTGAAAAGGAGAAAGACAATGACTGCTTTCTGGCTCTTTGTTTGGTTCCTCGTTGCACCGCTGTTCAACACGATCGTGAATATCTGGCAGCTTTGGGGCTGATGTGATTGTGGTGCGCCTCGTCGCTCTTCAGGGTGACGGGGATCGCGAGCACGAACGATTGATCGCTTCTTTGCGGGCTTGGGCCCGTGAGGAAGCGATCTGTTTTTTCGCCGCATACCATCGACCTGCACGTCGGACCTCCTTGTCTCGCGGGGCGCGTCCTTGTGGGGCCGCGCCGCGGCTCAGCGTGCCCGCCCGGCGGGCCTTAGACTCTTAATGCCTCGTTATCCTGGCTTCAGGTAGCTGAGCATGATCGGCGATAGATGCCGGAAGCCGCGCAGGTTCGTTGGTGGAGCGGCCTTGGCGCGACCGGTCGCCGATCGGGCAGTCCGGCTGGGAGTAGGATGCGGGAGCAGGATGGGAGCCCGGTCTACGGACCCCGGCTGGCGGCGATGAAAAGGTCGGAGAGCCGGGCGGAGGCGAGTCTGACGGCCTCGGGCGAACGGTCGCATCCCAGCCATCGGCGGCCAAGACGACGGGCAACTGCCAGGGTCGTGCCGCTTCCGCAGAAGAAATCCGCGACCAGATCTCCCGGGTCGCTGCTGGCTTGGATCACCCGCTCGAGAAGGCTCTCCGGCTTCTGTGTGGGGTAGCCCGTTCGCTCCCGGGCCACGGTGGACAGGAATGGCAGTTCCCACACGTCGGTCATCGCCGGTCCTTCGGGATGGAAATACAGCCGGCCGGAACGCGTGTTCTTGTAGGGTCGTCCGCTCTCATCGCGGTTAAGCCCGTCAGTGCGGTAGGCTCCCTCACGCATGACGTGGAACTTGTGACCATTCCGCTCTCGGGTGTACACCAGGAGGGAGTCGTGTTTTCGGGCGAACCACCGGCGGCTGCGGCCACCCGTCCGGTAGGACCAGATGATCTCGTTGAGGAAGTGGTCGTAGCCGAACACCTCGTCCAGCAGAACCTTCACGTAGTGGACCGCGTGCCAGTCCAGGTGAACGTAGACGGTGCCGGTGGGCTTGAGCAACCGCCGCATCTCTGTGAGTCGTGGCCGCAGGAAATCCAGGAAGGCCCCTAGGCCGCCATGCCATTGGTCGTGGAAACGTTGCCGACCGTTCCGGCGCTTCTGTAGCCTGCCGGTGAAGAACGGTGGATCGGCGTAGATTAGATCGATACTTGCGGAAGGGAGGCCGGCCATGAAGTCCAGGTTGTCAGCCAGGACGATTCGCCCACCCAGAGCGGGAAGACTCTCGGTTCGGGATCCCGGCCTCGCACTGCCGTGGTTCAGCACCTCGACATCATCCAGACGGCGGGCGGGCTCAGACTCAGAGGATCTCTGATCTGGGGACGATGCCAAGCGCGTCCATCCTGCGATACAACCGACTCCGTGAGATTCCCAGCAATCGGGCTGCCAGACTACGCTGACTTCCGGTCTTACGCAAGGCGGTCAGAATGGCCTGGCGCTCATAATCGGCCAGGAGATTGTCCAGGGGCGTGATCCCGGTGACCGGGCCCTTGTTCAGGCCTGAACGACGGGCCACACTCGCCAGATCGATGTCTTCGCGCTGTAACGCGTCGCCCGATCCGCTGGTCATGGCCGCTTCGATGGCATTGCGCAACTCCTGGGCGTTCCCGGGCCAGTCATAGTCGTTGAGTGCTTCCCATGCCTCAGGAGAGATGGTCCGGATCTGGCGGCTGCTGTGCGGGTTGAGCTCTCGCACGAACTGATCGACGAGAACCGGGATGTCTTCTTTCCTGGCTCGCAGCGGGGGGATCTCGATAGACAACACGCTGAGCCGGCCGAGCAGGTCATCGCGGAGCGTGTTCTGGTGGCGGATTTCGCTCAACGTCCGGCTGGTCGAGGCAATCAGGCGCAGACGTACCGGGACCGCTTCGACGCTTCCCACCGATCGAACGGCGCCTTCCTCCAGAGTCTTGAGCAGTTTGACCTGGCAGTTCTCAGGCAACTCGTCTACACCCTCGACGAACAGCGTGCCGCCGTCAGCTGCCCCGCACAGGCCGGCGGCGGACAGGCCGGTGGTCCCGGCCGGGGCATGCCCCTCACCGAAGAGCTCGCTTTCGATCAGGTGCCGAGGTGTGGCCGCCACGCACATCGTGACAAACGGGCCTTCTCTCTGAAGACCATTGAAGTGGATGGTCCGGGCAACCATCTCCTTGCCGGTGCCCGGCTCGCCGCTGATCAGCACCGGGCTGGTGCCGGTACAGGCCGATCGGACCTTCTCGAGAACCCCCTGCATGCCCGGCGAGTGGGAGACGACGCCTTCGAAGCCGTATTGGTGCCGCATCTGGTCGCGGAGCTGTTCCACCTGCTCCCGCAGTCCCTGGATGGTCTTCTCCCAGCGATCCTCGCGGGCCTTGCTTTCGGTCGCGTCGCGCATGATCCCGATGACATGTCCGGGTTCGCCGCCGTCCTTGCGGAGCGTGGTGTAGATCGTCTCGACCCAGCGTTCGCGGCCGTTGCGGGACGAGATGCGCATCAGCTGGCGCACGGCGCCGGGCTTCCCCTCGGACAGTTGCCTGGCCGGGCACAGGCCGGCGGACAGGATCCGCCCCTGCGAGTCCCGGCATTCCAGCAAGTCGCTGCAGGCGTGCGTGCCGGAAAACACCTCCTTCGGTTGGAGGCCGGTGAGGGCTTCGAAGGCCTGGTTTACGAAAACAAACCGCTGCTGGTCGTCAAGGACGAACACGCCATCCTGGGTACTCTCCATCACACGTTCCAGCGCGAGCCGTTCGGCGGTTTGAGGTGTCATGAGCAGGTCCCCTGGAAAAGACCATTACAGTTTCGACCTGTTGAGATTCTAGGCGCGCCCCGGCTATGGACGAGGGAAAAACCGAGATGGCCCATAAGAGGGACAGGACTCGCTCCGGCGGGCGCCAAGGGGGCTCACTGGTGGATGCTCTGAGGCGGTTTCCCGACGCCCTCGTCGGGCTATCGCCGTCCATTGAAGCGGTGGACGGTCTCGATCATGGCCAGGAAGTGGTCCGCAGGGACATAGTTGGGGATGGAATTCCCGGAGCCGCAGGCGTAGCCGCCGGGCGGGGCGCAGGCATCCAGAATCTGGCGCGTTCGGCGGACAATCTCCGTTTCGTCCCGGCGGGCCAGGATGTCGATATCCACACCACCGATCACCGCCAGTCTGCCGCGCCATTCCCGGGCAAACTCCTCCACGGGCTGGATCACATCTTCGAAGCTGTGTTTGCCGTCAATACCCACGGGGTCGACCAGCTCCGGCATCACGCACTTGAGATTGCCGCAGGAATGCAGCAGGAAAGGCTTGTTGTACCGGTGGGCCAGGTCGACGTACCGACGATACCACGGGAAGATGTACTCCCGGAGGTGTGCCGCGCTGATCATCGTGTTGGTCTTGTAACCCAGGTCGTCCCCCATCCAGAGGATCGGCACGCCGTCCGTTCGACACCACACCTCGAAGCAGTCGTGGAGCAAACGGCCGACCCGGTCCACCACCTCGCGAATCAGGCCGGGCGCGTCGTACAGGGCGAGCATGAAGCTCTCCAGCCCCATCAGCCAACTGCTCCATTCGAAGAGCCCGCTGCAGTAGCCGATGCAGGCCATGCCATCGGGAAGCAAGCGGAGTGTCTCCTCGACCGGGCCGAAGTCGATGTCTGCCACCGTCGGCCATGGGTAGCGATCGAGGTCCTCGGCGGTCTGGATCGGCCCGCGGTGCTCGTTTTGCCATGCCCGCTGTCCCCGGTTCAGCTCGGCCGTGTCTGCGGCCTGGTCCTTGAATGTGCTGAACGGGATGGCCGTCCTAAGGCGGAAGGCGTCAAAACCCAGGCGGTGCATGAGGCCGACGGACTGTCTCAGGGACCTGTCGCGGAGTTCCGATGGACCGTTCTTCGACCATGGCACGTAGGGCTCCCCCAACAGGGCGGACATGACCTCGTCGTCAAGCTTGAGTTCCAGAAAAGGTATTCGCTCCGGCCGTTCCCGACGCAGGACCGCCAGCAGGTTGTGGATGTTCGGATCTGGTTTGGGCAGACGCTCGACGCGATCGATCATTAGCCACCTCTGCGGACAAGAGCCTCCGGCTGACGTCGGGCATGATACAGTCGGGGTGTGGCTTGCTCCAAACGCGAACTTTTACGCCGGCTGTGGCACAATAGGGATGGGCCGGGAAGAGGCAGAGGTGGTCGGTGAACGAGGAACGTCTCCAGATCGAGACGCTGTGGCATACCTGTGCGGTCAGGGTGCGGCGATTCCTGCGCCGCAGCATGGGTGACCACGAGACGGCCGACGATCTCCTGGGGCAGACGTTCCTCGAGGCGGCCCGCTCGTGGCATCGATTTACCGGACGGGGCAACCGGGAGGCATGGCTGTTCGGGATTGCCCGGAATCTGTCCCGGCGGGCCCACCGATCGGGTCGCTTGCGGCGGATCGAGCCGCTCACGCACGAGCCGCCGGCTCGCCCGGAGACAACGTCGGAGGGACCATCCGACGAGTTGGATCGGATGAGAGCATCGATCGCCCGGCTGCCCGACAAGCTTCGTGAGACCCTGACCTTCCGTCTGGCTGACGGGATGAGCTACGACGAGATTGCCGCTGCCCTCGGGATCCCGGTTGGGACGGTTCGGAGCCGTCTGCACGATGCCGTACGCCGGTTGAGGGAACAACTGACCGATGAGGAACAGGAGTGATTTGAGATGGAGCGACATCACATCGAAAGCCTCGTGGCCGATCAGCTCCTCGGCGAGCTGTCCGCACCGGCCTCCTGGCTGCTGGAACGCTATCTGGCCGAGCATCCGGAATATGCGCGTGAGGTCGAACAGGTAAGACGTACGATTCGACTGGCCAAGTCAGCCTTGCTGACGACTCAGCCCGCGGAGACCCCGCTGCCGCCGATGCCTCGTCTGCACCACCGGGGCTGGACGGTGCGGATGAGGAATGTCGCCTGGCCGGCGGCGTGTGCGGCCTGTCTGATGCTGGGCTGGTTGCTGGGGCCCGCCGCTCCAACCGCGAGTCCGACCGTCCATCAGGCCAAATCGATCGTCAAGCGCGAGGGACAGGTCGGTTCGGAGCGTCCATCGACGATGGTTGTGGCGGGAGCGGCTGACGGGCAGTTCTGGTCGGTTCGTTCCTGGGTCGAGCGCAGCTCGCGTTCACCCAAGGGGGCAGCCGGTGCGTCGGCGATCGTGTGGAAGGCTCCTTTTCAGGTTGCTTCAAACTGAGGTGCTATATGAATCGGAAACGACTCTTCGCGGTCCTCGTGATCGCCTGTACGGTCTGGCCTGGTTGTCTGCCCGAGAAGCGGGTGGTTTGGTCGCGTGACGGCTCGCGTGCGATGGTCCGGGCGGGGGGGGATCGCTTGATTCTGCTCGACGGTCCAACACTGACCCCGCGCGATTCCGGCCTGCCGGTTCTGGGCATGGATTGGCTGCCGGAGGCGAACGGAACGCCCCGGGCGGTTCTGCTCAAGCGGCACGACTACACCACCTGGGATTCACTCAAGTCGAACCTGACGCCCGACGAGGTGCGCAAGGTCGCCGCCGCCGCCAAGGACCTGGGCGATCAGTTCATGACTTTTCAGGGCCCCACGGATCAGTTCAAGCTCAAGGACGATTCCCTGCTCAATGACGGGGTCTGCGCAGATGCAGCCTTACTGTGTCTGCGGGATACGGCCACACCGGAGCTGAAAGCCAAGTTCGGTGGCAAGTGGGGCGAACTGGCCGAGCCGAAGGCGTACACCGCCGAGGTCACGGTGATCGCGGATGTCGGCAAGCAGGCGAATCCGGGGCAGGTGCTTGACACCTTCCTGGTTTCGGGGCGAGTTCCGGTGGCCGCCGATCCGACCGGTCGCACGCTGGCCTTGCTGCTTCCGCGTCCCGACCAGTCGTTGGCCGACGCCCAGCCCGCGTATGCCCTGGCTGTCTGCGACCTGACCCGGCCCAAGTCCTTGACCGTCGTCGACGAACGCGTGGGCATGTGTGTGGCCTGGAGCGGCGACGGACGGCAGATCGCCTACTTCCGCTACGTAGGCGACCCCCCCAAAGAACGCAAGCCCGACGATGCCTCTCGGCTGGGGCACCTGACGGTGCGGGACATCTCCTGGACGGAGGCGGATGGCAAGCCGGTGGCCCAAGTAGGCGCACCGAAGCAAGTGGGCGTCCTGTTCAATTCACTGGCCGGACTTCAGTACACGCCCGACGGCAATCTGGTCTTTGCGGCTTTGCCGATGACACTGCCGGCCACCACCGAGGATATGCCTCAACGATGGACGCTGTTCCGGTGGGATCCGCGATTCCCCGCGACCGTCAGCCGTGTGCTGGACAGCGAGACCGCCGATTGGTTCGCACAGCCGAACCAGATGTGGTTGTTTGCCATGAGCCCCAGCGGTCGGCGGGTTCTCCTGGCTGGCGATAAGGACTCCAGAAAACTGTACGTCTACGATTCCAGGTCGGGGCGGCGGGTCATCGTGGAGGGTGTCGAATGGGACGAGCACGGGATCCAGCCCACTTGGCGGAATGAAGATCAATTCTGCGCGGTCGTCGCGGCGGGCAACGAAAGCGGCTCGCCCGGTCGAAGAGAACTGGTGTTGTTCGCGATCGACTCGTCCGGGCAGGTCAAGGCGGCTTCGTGTCCGAGCAGGGATTGGCCGGTCGAGTGGACCAAGAACTGGCTGGAGACAGAGTCGAAATAGTCTTCACCTGAAACCGACCGCTGAATGCCGAAGGCCCCTTCTACTTCCCGAAGTACTGCTGGCACGCGGTCTGGTTCGGGAAAAGCCCCACCCCAACGAGTTCACTGCACCGGCCGTTGGGCCCGGTCAGAGGATTGGCACGCGGGGCAAGGAGATTGCTTGCTCGGACGAGGCCGAGGCCGGTGGCCAGCCCTCGCTGCAGGCCCGGCTGGCCAACCACTGCACTCAGGGTGCGCGGTTGGGGGGCCCCAAGGCCGGCCAGGCCGCTGCCCCCCAGCGGTGTACCCGGCGCGGCTGCGGTCACGCTTGATTGCGACAGTTCCTTCCCGGCGCTGGTGACGTTCGGGGCAGCGGAACTGAGGGCCAGGGCCGCGAGAAGGCTCAACTGCTGGGCACGAGAGCCTGGCACGGTGTAGGGCACCCGGCCCCTGGGTCGAGTGCCGGCCGGCTGGGTCGCCGCCAGGTCCGAGGATGCCGGCTGGGTCGCCGCGCCTCGCGGGTCGGACTGGTCCGCGATCAGCCTGGTATGCCCCTGCTCGACACCTCGCGACAGGTTGATCGCTGAGCGGTGGAACAGCAGTGCCGCCTCTTGCTGACAGCCGATCGACAGCAGCAGGGGGGTGCCGCAGATCAGGACCGCGCAAGGCGATGAGAGTCTCATAGTCGGCTCCTTCTTCCTGCTCATCACGCCGCCGCTACCACGTCCACTGAAGCTGGGCTCCGTACACCACCTTGTCGTAGGTGTAGGGCTCGGCCCAGTCGCTCGTGAGCAGGTTCGAGCGGGCGTCCGTCCAGTTGATCATGCCATGCAAGGTCAGTTCGCCCCAATCGGGGTGGTCAAGGATCTTCTGGGACACGGTAAAGGCATAGGTCGTAATCTGGTCATCACGCCGGCGGCTGTAGCGGTCGAGCAGGCTCCAGTGACGATAGTCGCCGAGCTGCCAGTTCACGTTGAACCGGAGAATAAGTTCCTTGTCCGGCAGGATGAGATAGTCATTGGGCGACAGGGGGTTCAGCAGCGGCAGGCTCGCCCCGAGGTAGAAGTTGTGATCGGTGCGGTCGAACTCGCGGCCCTCGGTCGCCACGCCGTCCAGACGATAGCCGAGCGATAGATCGCCGGTTCGTTGCGTCCGGGGCAAGGGATGGTACTTCAAGCTCTGTTCGACGCCGACGGAGTGGACCAGACCGTCACGATCATACTCCGGCTCGGTGGGGTAAAGGAACTCCTGGCCGTTCAGCTGATAGAAGACGCCGGTCTCGTTCAGCCAAACGGGGCTGTTTGTCGGCTGCCAGTGATAGCGCAGACCCGGGGTCAGCGCATGGTTGGACAGAAACGACTCGTTGCCCAGCAGATTGATGTCGTAGTCATACTGGAGACTCAGCTCCCACCGCTCGGCGAGCATGCGGGCGTAACGAACGCAGGCTCCGTAGTCCTGATAGTTGAACTCCTCCACCGAGAAATTCCAGACATGGCCGAGCCGGCCGCCAATCGTCAGCAGTTCGTCGCGCCTGGTCACCGGGGAGTAGTGAACGTCCACCATTTGGCCGAACTTGCCGTCCCGCCGGCCGGAGGTGATGCCAAGGGTACTGCCCGTGCTGCCCAGGAAGCTGACATTGGTGTCGTACGCCAGCCCAACCTGGTAGTCCAGCCGGAGCACCTGCCGCCGAGCCTCCCGGCGATGGCGACCAATGGCTTCGGTCAATGGGGGATCGGGATTGCCGAACTCCGCGAGGAGGTCCGTTGCCCGGTCAAAGCTCTCCATGGCCGAACAAACGTTGCCCAGGTTGTGCTCGGCCAGCCCGCGGTAGAACCACAGCCAGGGATTCTGCGGTTCCAGCCTTTCGGCCTGATCCAACGCGGCCATCGCGGCCCGGGACCGGCCTTCACGAATCAATTCGACAGCCGCGTCCAGCAGACTCTGAACGGATGGGGCAGTCTCCGATGACTTGCTTTCGGCCGGCTCACGAGAAGTGCCGGCCAGGTCGCTACCGGCCGCCGCGCTGCAGAGCGCCAAGCCGAGCAGAACGCGATGAGCTACGTGCACCGGTGTCATCCTCCCTTGGCGTCAGTCAGGGTCTTCGGGCGGGTATGATACACCATCATTCCGCCTGTCAAAATGGCAGAACTGCAAGAAATGCGTTTCCCGAACTCGTTTGCCGGCCCTCAGACGCCCGTTTCTCTGGTACGCGGTTTGATTCTGCCCCTGTCTGGGGCCGCCGAGGCGGCTCCGAAGGCGAGGTTTTGCCATGCGCATGGAACAACTGACCGTCAGGGCCGCCGAGGCGCTTCAGGACGCCCAGGAGCGAGCATCCGCCGCGGGGCATTCCCAGTTGGAGCCTCTGCACCTTCTGCAGGCTCTCATGGCTGAGAACGGACAGGGCGGTGGGGTCGTCGTCCCCATTCTTCAGAAGATCGGCGTCAAGGTCGATCGAATGCGGCAGATTGCAGCGAGCGAACTCGCTCGTCGCCCCAAGGCCACGGGTGGTCAAACAGTCCCTTCCCGCGAGCTGCAGGAGGTGCTGCAGGCCGCCCAACGACACGCCGACCGCCTCAAGGACAAATACGTCTCCACCGAGCATCTGCTGCTCGGTCTGGCTGAGGTTCGTTCAGACGCCAAGCAGGCCCTGTCAATCGGGGGAGTGACGCTCGACGCGATCCTGGCCGCAATGAAGGATATTCGCGGCAATCAGCGGGTGGACAGTCAGAATCCCGAGGACACCTACCAGTCGCTGGATCGCTATGGCCGCGACCTGGTTGAGCTGGCCCGCAAGGGCAAGATCGACCCGGTGATCGGACGCGACGAGGAAATCCGGCGAATCATGCAGGTTCTCACGCGTCGCACCAAGAACAACCCGGTCCTCATCGGCGAGCCAGGAGTCGGCAAGACCGCGATTGTCGAGGGCCTGGCCCTGCGGATCGTCAATGGCGACGTGCCTAACACGCTCAAGAACAAGCGGGTCGTGGCCCTCGACCTGGGGGCCCTGATCGCCGGAGCCAAGTACCGCGGTGAGTTCGAGGATCGGCTCAAGGCCGTCGTCCGGGAAGTGGTCGAAAGCGACGGTAAGGTGATCCTGTTCATCGACGAGATGCATACCATCGTCGGGGCGGGCAAGGCCGAGGGAGCCATGGATGCCGGCAATCTGCTCAAGCCCGCCCTGGCCCGTGGCGAGCTCCGCTGCATCGGGGCGACGACTCTGGACGAATACCGCAAGCACATCGAGAAGGACGCCGCCCTCGAACGACGCTTCCAGCCCGTGCTCGTGGCCGAGCCCTCGGTCGAGGACACCGTCGCTATTCTTCGGGGCCTCAAGCCTCGTTACGACGCTCACCACGGGGTTCGTATTCAGGACTCGGCCCTCGTGGCGGCCGCAACCCTGTCCCACCGGTACATCGCCGACCGATTCCTTCCGGACAAGGCCATCGACCTGGTAGACGAGGCGGCTTCGCGCCTGCGAATTGAAAACGACTCGATGCCTTCCGAACTGGACGAGATTCGCCGCAAAGTGATGCAGCTCGAGATCGAACGCGAGGCACTCCGCAAGGAGAAAGATGAGGGCTCCGGCAAGCAGCTCGGCCAAGTCGAGAAGCAGCTCGCCGACCTCGGCGAGCAGAATAAGGCCCTCACCGGGCGATGGGAAAAGGAGGTGGGCATTCTCCGCGAGATCAAGTCAATCAAGGAGCGAATCGACGCCAAGCACAATGAGCTCGCCGATGCCCAGCGGACCGGAAATCTCGAGCGGGCCGCCAGGATCCAATACGGCGAGCTTCGCGACGAAACCAGGAACCTCGCCACGCGCGAGGCCGAGTTGACCGAGTTGCAGAAAAACGGCGGGGCCCTCGTTCACCAGGAGGTCAACGCCGAGCAGATCGCCGAAGTGGTCAGCAAGTGGACCGGCATTCCTGTCTCGCGGATGCTCGAAGGCGAGCGACAGAAACTGCTGCAGATGGAAGAACGCCTCCGCCGTCGCGTCGTCGGCCAGGACGAGGCGACGGCCGCCGTCAGCGACGCCGTCCGGCGCAGCCGGGCTGGACTGGGAGATCCCAATCGGCCGATCGGCTCGTTCATCTTCCTGGGGCCCACCGGCGTCGGAAAAACTGAGTTGTGCAAAGCCTTGGCCGAGTTCCTCTTCGACGACGAGGGGGCGGTGGTTCGCATCGACATGAGCGAGTTCATGGAGCAGCACTCCGTGGCACGCCTCATCGGCGCTCCGCCGGGATACGTCGGCTACGAGGAGGGCGGCGTCCTCACCGAGGCCGTCCATCGGCGACCCTACTGCGTGGTGCTTCTCGACGAGATCGAAAAGGCCCATCACGATGTGTTCAACGTGCTTCTCCAAGTCCTCGACGACGGCCGACTCACCGACGGCCACGGCCGAACCATCGACTTCCGAAATACCCTCATCGTGATGACCAGCAACATCGGCGGCCAGATCATTCAGCAGCTGGCCGAGGAAAAGGCCCCCGATTTCGAGATCGAGGCTCAGGTTCGCGAAGAGCTCAAACGGCACTTCCGCCCCGAGTTTCTCAACCGCGTCGACGAGACGATCATCTTCAACCGGCTCAGCCACCAGGATCTGGCCAGGATCGTGGATATCCAGTTGGCCCGTCTGCAGCAGCGGTTGCATGAACGCCGGATCGTCGTACGCGTCAGCGATGCCGCCAAAAGCCACCTGGCCAAGGAAGGTTACGATCCGGTCTTCGGCGCCCGGCCACTCAAACGCCTCATTCAGCGGGAGATCGAGAATCCTCTGGCCAGGCGAATCCTCAACGGAGACTACGCCGACGGCGATTCCGTCGAGGTCGACGTTCGCGGGGAGTCGTTCGTCTTCGAAAAGGCCGGCACGCGGTAGGAGCCCACCGGCCGCAAACCCGCCGGCTGCTGTCATCCGGAGATCGCCGGCTCAATCAAACTCATCGCCGCGGAAGGTGCTGCCCAGGTAGGTGGTTCTTACTTTCGGGTCGTTGATCAGGTCGCGAGGCGTGCCCTCAGCCATGACCTGCCCCTCGTGAATGATGTAGCTCCGGTCCGTCACCGACAGTGTCTCGCGAACGTTGTGATCCGTAAGCAGAATGGCAATCTTGTGCTCTTCCCTCAGGCGGACAATCTCCCGCTGCAATCCCTCCACCGCAATCGGGTCCACCCCACTGAACGGCTCGTCCAGCAGGATCAGCTGAGGTTCGGTCACCAGGGCCCGGGCAATTTCCAGCCTCCGTCGCTCTCCCCCCGACAGATCACGAGCGTACTGGTGCTGGAGATGCTCCATGCCGAACTGCTGGAGCAGCTTGTCCGCTCGCGCCCGCCGATCCCGGCGACGCAGCGACATGCTCTCCAGAATGGCCGTCAGGTTCTGCCGAACGGTCAGACGCTGGAAGACGCTGGGCTCCTGCGAGAGATAGCCAATGCCCCGCTGGGCCCGCTTGTACATCGGCAGGTCCGCAATGTCCTCACCGTTGAAGATGACCTTGCCCGCGTTCGGCTCGATCATGCCGATGGTAATGCGAAAACTGGTGGTCTTGCCGGCCCCGTTGCGGCCGAGAAGTCCCACGATCTCTGCTTGGTGCACGCAGAAACTGACCCGGTCAACCACGGTACGGCTGCCATATCGCTTGACCAGATCGACGGCATCGAGCAGCTTGGCTGGAGCAGGCATTGCTGGCCTCACCTTACATCAGCCACCCACCGCTATCGCGGTGGATAGGCTGTTGATAACTCCGAGGGCTCAGACGGTTATCCGCCTCCCAGGGTCCGCCTCCCACCCCACCCTGGCTTCAGCCCCCTCAGGGCTCGCGGAAGCCGCCGCAGGCAATAAGACACTGTCTTTCAACCAGTTAGGGCGGAGAGTACAGTGCTACAGAAGCCCGACCTCGCTCACTGTCTGTGCAACTGAAATAAGTAAACTCAAGTTCGTTACTTCGGCCCTCGTTGTGGATAACTCGATCCTGTCGGTCCTCACCTAGCGGATCCACCGCATCCTGCCAAAGTTGGGGATCACACCCAGACCCGCCGCCCACGAGGATCGATAGCCCGCCGGCCAGTACACGAAAAAGGCCCGGCCAATGAGCTGGTCGCCCGGCACCGTCCCTAGTTGGTACTCCTCTCCCAGGGGCTTCAGGTGCGGGCCGACTTCCCACCACAGTCGCGAATCCTTGCTCGCCGGACTGTTGTCCCCAAGCATGAAGTACTCGCCTGAGTAGTGCCTGCCATTCACGTCACGCCCCTCACGCAGCAATATGGGGTGTCCGGTCGTACCCCATGCCGGCCAACCCACGTGTGGGTTCGTTTGTCCCTTGTCATTGTCATGTTCGATTTGGGGCGTACTCTGGTAGTACACGTCTCGCTCGACCACCACGTGCCGGAACCGAGAATGCAGATTCCGGGCAGCTATTTGGACGGCGGTCGGCCGCACGTCATCGACCTTGCGGAGGCTGACTTGAACGGCGCGGGCAATATCCGGCTGGTACTCGTCACCCGTCGTGACCAGTTCCTTGCCATCGACGCGGAGCGAGACGCGGAAGTCAACGTTCGCGAACTCGATCTTGACGGCTCGCCCGCTACGGAGGGGCCTGCTGATCTTGGCCTGCCCTACCACACGCTTGCCGCCCGGAAGGCCCGGCCCTTGCTGTTCGATGGCGACAACGCCGTCCGCTCCAATGTCTGCAATGAACAAGTCACGGTCCTTGTTCATCTGCAGACGAAGCCCGCCATTCCCGGCGATCGGGAACCAGGTGAAACGCAGACGCACATCGCCCACGAGGAATGTGCCGCCACGCGGCCCGCGACCGTAGCGCCCACTGTCGTTGTAGGTCACAAGGTCGCCGATCACCTTCCCGTCGAACTGGATGGCCTGCAGCGTGTCTTCGCTGCATTCGCAGACAAGTTCGCGCCCCGAGGTGGTCCAGACCTTCGCCGCAGCGTCGCCCACCGGCCTCCATCCAACCGTCGAGGCCGGCCGTGCGTGGTCAACTGCGGCCGGCAGGTAGTCGTGGTCGTACACGTTGCACCACAGCGACTCTTGCGCCAACTCGGTCTTCCTCGCAATTCTCAGGTGGGGCAGAATCCGCTGGTTGAGCTCGGTGTACCGGTTGTGAATCTGCTCGAAAGAGGCCGCAGGACCCGACTTGATGCCGTAGAAGTAGACCTCACGCCGCAGTTCGTCCAGGGCTTCGACCACGCCAGGTTCCTTGCCCTGGAGTTCACCCACTGAAACCGTGTATACGTCTCCGTCGATGATCTCCAGCACTTCGCCGGGTAGGCCGACCAGCCGCTTGATGAAGTTGGTCGTTCCATCCTTCGGGTCCTTGAAGACAGTGACATCCCAGCGGTTGGGCCCAAAGTGCTTCCCGCCCAGCCCCAGCGACCACCCCCACTTCTGCACAAGGATCCGGTCACCGCTGTCCGGACGCTGAAGACGAGCCATCGGAATGCGGTCGACTTCCGTGTCGCAGTTGGGGCAACGAAGGCGGTTGTTGTACACTCTGCGCTGGATGGCTTCAGCCACGTCCGTCTGCGTGATACCCCGCGCGTACTCGTATCCGCAGGCCGAACAGGTATTTGTGGCTTGATCGCCGTAAAGCGTCACCGCCATCGAGCCGGTCGGGATGACGAAGGCCTCGACGACAAAAGCCCGGAAAACGAAGGCCAGGACAAACGCCACGACAATCGACTCGAGCGTCTCCCTGATGGTCTCAGTCACCGACTTGGCGGCCGGGCTGGGTGATGAAACTGTCTGGGCTTGTCGGGCCATTCTGCACGTACTGCCTCATCAGAGACACATTCGTTGGGTGGGTAGCCTATCGGTTGGCACGGTTCCGGTCAACCAACCGCACCACCCCGAGACGACTGGCGGGGCCCCGCCTCAAGGCATCAGCGGAGGCATAAACAAAAGAACCCACCGGCTTTACGCTCGGTGGGCTCTCTGGTTCGCAAATAAGCCGGCAATCACCTACTCTCGCCCTGAGGGACTACCATCGGCCGCTTGGGCTTAACTACCGTGTTCGGAATGGGAACGGGTGTGACCCCAAGCGTATGGTCACCGGCGTTTGCTATATTACATGATTGCGGCGGGGCGTCAAGGCCCCTGGTCGCGGTTTTTCGAGAAAATCTTCTCCGGGGTCGTTTTGGCCACCACGGCCGCGAAAACAGCCCGGGCTCCCGCCTTCTTCAGGATCTTGGCCATCTCGTTGATCGTGGCATTCGTGGTTGCCACATCGTCCACCACGCAGACTGTCCGGCCGGCTAGGTGCTGGGATCCCCTGATGCGGAAGATCCCCCGGACGTTTGCGGCTCTGGCTGAGGCAGGCAACTCCGCTTGGCGACGTTTCTTGCCACGCACCACCGCCGCCCGCCAGACCGGTATATTCAGCTTGCGAGCCGCGGCCCGGACCAGAAGACCCACCGGCCAGAAGCCGTGTCCCCACCGTTCCCAGAGCGTGATCGGAACGGGTATCAGGGCCTCGATCTGGCTTGCCCACGCCTGCCCGGCAATTGCGTCCGCCACCAGCGTGCCCAGGATCGCATCTAAGTATTGACAACGATTGAACTTATAGCGAATAACAAGCTGGCCGGCGGGACCTTCATACGTCCCCACCCGGACCAGGGCGTCGATATGGACCCTCTGTCCCTTGCAGTGGCGGCAGCCATCCGGGCTCACCATGTAGGGTTCAGCCACCCGCCCGCATCGCGGACAGAAGGCTCCGCTCAGGTCGTCCATGAATCGGGACGTGCAGTGCGAGCAGGCCCAGGGGGCATCCGGTGACAGGGTCGTGCCACACAACGCGCAGGCCCGGGGGTAGACCAACTCGCCCAGCCATCGGAACGGCCAGTGCACCGCATGCATGGGACCCATTCTGCCCGCGTGCCGGATACGAGGCAAGCTTCGCTTGTAGGAGCAGGGCCGATGCCATACTTTTTCTCCCGTGAGTCATTCTCTGGACCTGCTTCTCGATGCGGCACTTGCCAGGCGGGCGCCGCTGCTGGCCGACAATCGGACTGATGCGCTCCGCCTCGTGCACGGGGATGCGGACGGGCTGCCGGGCTTGGTGATCGAACGCTACGGCGATGTCCTCGTCGCCCAGCTTCATGAGGGACGACTGGCTGTGGGGGAGGACACGCTTCGGCCTGCGATCGAGAATCTGCGGCGGCGTCTGGGCCTTCGCGCGGTCTACAAGAAGTCCTTCGTCCGCGATCGCGGTCATGTTGCGCCCGATCTCACTGAGGTCCACGCCGACCCCACGCCGTGGCTAGGGGATCCGGTCGAGCCTCAGGTGACCGTACGGGAAAACGGCCTGCGGTTCGTGGTCCGGCCGTACGAGGGCTTCGCCGTGGGCTTGTTCCTGGAGCACCGGGAGAATCGGCGGCGAGTGCGCGAACTGGCTGCCGGGCGGCGCGTGCTCAACTGCTTCAGCTACACAGGGGGGTTTTCTGTGGCGGCCGCGGCAGGCGGAGCCGTCGTGGTCCACAGCGTAGACCTGTCCAGGCGATATCTGGAGTGGTGCAAGGCCAACTTCGCCACAAACGGGATCGACCCGGCGGATCATCTCTTCTTCCGCTCGGATGTGTTCGAGTTCTACAAACGAGCGACGCGGCAGAAACGCCGCTACGATCTGATTATCTTGGATCCACCGACGTTCTCGCGTCTTCGACGGCCGGATCGCACCTTCATATTGGCGGATGAGCTGGAGCGTCTGGTCGGGGGCGGCGTGACGTTGCTCGATCCTGGTGGGATGCTGCTCTTGGCGGCCAACGACCGTCGGCTGGCCATGACGCGCCTGGAAGAGGCGGTCGCCGCAGGTGCCCATCCGCGAGAATCCAGCATCATCGAGCGTCCCTCGCTGCCGGTCGATTTTCCAGGTGATCCGCACTACTCCAAGACCGTGATTGCCCGCATCGACTAGCCGTGGACGACGCGGAGAGGGCTCATGGCATCTGGAGCGGTTGACCCTTGCGGTAGACCGTACCCTGGAATACGGCAATGACGGCCTTCTCGTCGTCGGTGACTCGAATACTGTAGGTCGCCAACTTCGGATTGAGAGACTCCTCCTTGGCCTCGGCGTAGAGCGTTCCGGTCGTCGCGGCCTTCAGGTACGAGATGGTCGCGGTGATGCCGACGGCCAACGTGCCGTGCGAGTTCGAAGCCACCGCGAACGCCAAGTCGGCCAGGGAGAAGATTGCGCCCCCGTGGACCATCCGCAGGCTGTTGTAGTGATCTTCACGGATCGGCATTCGCACTCTGGCCGTCCCGGAACCGACCTCTAGAATCTCGATTCCCATCGCTTTGGCAAGCTGGTCCTGCTGAAAGTAGCGTTTGACGTCGATCATCGGCATGCCGCTCCTTGGATGAGGACTAGGGTTTCACCAGTGACTGGATTGTACACCGCGGAACATTCGGGCGAAACGACGTCCTTCACCCTCTTCCAGGCATCCGCCCGGTCGACTCTTCGCCCCATTCATTTCGACCAAGCCTTAGAATACACTCTGGAGCTGCTGGTCTCTGACTTCGGGTCGAACCGGAGTTTAGGACTGGATACGAGTTGCGGGAGTTGCCGACAAGATACGATGGGGTCTGGATCTGTCAGCGGCCACGTGGCTTTTCGAGGCTGGCGTTCCTGAGGTGCGGGACGAGGGGGGGGAAGAGGCAGCACGAGGGCGTTTCGTGGGTCCGACGATCAGCGCAAGCAGGAAGAGGGTGAGCCGGATGCCAGCCTCTGGCATCCAGGGGCCGGGTGTCGCCGGCAAGCCTTCAACGTCGAGCGTCTCCGCCGGCGCCGCCGCGGCGGAAACAACCAGGTTTCCTCGCTCAAGGTGGGCTCTGCTCCGCAGCCTGAAAATCACTTTCGCCGGCTTGCTGGCTTTGATCGTCGTGATCTTGATCGGTCTGGCCGCCTTGAATAGTGAAGCGAATCTGCTTTTCCTGCTGTTCAGTCTGAGTGTGGGCCTGGTGGTCTTCGGAGCGGTCGTTCCGCTGTTCATGATTCGCTGGATCGAGGTGGAACGGGTGATTTCCCGGGCGGCAGTTGCCGGTCGTGTGCTCCCGGTGAGCTACGTGGTGCGGAATCACGGACGGTGGGGGGCGGCCTGGGGCCTGGTGATCGAGGAGACCGCGGCGGCAAGCTTCCTGCATCTGCCGCGGGGGTTCGTGCAGGAGCTGCCGGCCGGCGGTCACGAACGGGTTGAGTTGCTGGCTCATTGTCCGCGTCGCGGGCGGTACCCGCTTAAGGGTGTCCGAGCCCGGTCCAGTTTTCCGCTCGGCCTGTTCAGCTGTGAGGTCGTCTTCCCGGCGGAAGCCGAGATCGTGGTCTATCCGGCGTTGGGTTCGTTAAGGGGCAACCCGTGGCGCGATCAGCGCTGGGCGGATGCCCAGACCTCTCGGCAGCGGCGAGCGGGCCTTGCCGCGGAGGAGCTGGACGGGCTCAGGGAATACCGGGACGGTGATCCACTGCGGCTGATTCATTGGCGTCGCTCCGCCCATGCGGGCGACCTGGTCGTTCGCGACAGCCCTCCGGCCCAGCCGACGCAACTTATCCTGCTGCTGGACCCGTGGCCGGACTCCGATTTTGGGGGCGAAGGCAAGCCCGACAGGCGGAGGAAACGCAAGGCAAGCCCGGTCGATCCGGAGCAGCAAGATCGTGAGGTGGAACTGATCATCAGTGCGGCGGCAACCGCCGCGTGTGACGCCCTGGAGCGAGGGCATCGGGTGGGACTGATCGCACGAGGCCAGGTTCCGGTGATCATCCCTCCGGGCAGTGGACGGGTCCAGCGCCAGCGGGTGCTGCACGAGTTGACCATGCTTCGCGCCGGGAGTCCGGAAATGCTGGACGAACTCGTCTCCCGGATCCGGTGGTCGTCGGGATGGCACGCTCGCTGCCTGCTCTGCGTATCCGAGCTGAACGATCAGCATCGACGATTGGCCCGCTTTCTCAGCCGGCGGGCCGAAATGGTCTCCATGGTGGCACCGGGGACGGCTTGGTTCGACTCGGTGTTCATTCCAGCGCCCCCCATCGCCCCGGAAGCTTCCTCGGAACGGAGGGGCCCATGAACGGCTATCCCCGGCTCTTCCGGTCGCAGGTGGTTCTGCTCTCCGCGGTGGCGGTCCCCCTGGCGATCGCGGAGGATTCGCTGGTTCGCCTGATCCTCGTCGTGGGTGCAATCGGCGCCGCGGTTCTGTCCTACGTCTGGCGAAATAAGCCGGCCCTGGCGATACCCCTCGGGCGCATCCTCGTCCTGGCTGCATTCGGCTGGCTGATCGTCGAATACGTCTGGCTGGATGAGATCCCGGTCGTCGCCCTGTCGCACTTCATGATCTCGTTCTGTCTGGTCAAATTGCTGCAGTTTCAGACCGACCGTGAACGGGCCCAGTCGCTGGTCGTGTGCTTCCTGTTGCTGGTTGTTGCTGCGATCGTGAGCGGCGACATCCTCTTTTTCCTGGTTCTGGTGTTGTACCTGACGGTCGGTTTGCGGGCCCTGATCAGTCTGCACCTGGCCGTGGAGCGTGGCCGCGTCGATCACTACAACCGCCGTGTCAGCCCGTTCATGGCCGCTCTCTTGCCCGGCGGCACGAGGGAGTTGGGCAAGCGACCCGCGATGGACTTCACCTTCGCCGGAGCGATGACCGCGATCGTGATCGGAGCCGCGATTTTCGTTCTCTCGCCTCGAGCCGGCGTGGGCATGCTCGGACACCTCGACGCCCGCGATGGGGCCATCTCGGTGACCGGTCTGGGCTCCTCGCTCAGCTTCGACCGGATCAGCCGGATTCAGACGTCGGACCAGGAAGTCGGCAGCGTGCGGCTGAAGGACGAGAACCACCAGGAGTACTCGTGCCCGGAGCCGGGTCCGTATCTGCGGGGCCTGGTGTACGACCAGTACTCCGGTTCGTCCGCCGGCCGTCGCAGCGGCTGGGAGTGGCGGAAGACGGGCGATCGGACGGCGCCCATGCGCGAACAGCACTGTTCGCTGGTCGCCGGCTCGGCGAGTCTCCTCTCCCCAGCCGACATCGAAGACGCTTCCCGAGTCGTGCAGGAGTTCCGGATGCGGAGCTCGGACCTTCACGTGTTGCTGGCCATGTACCCGGCGATCGAGGTCCGTTCCGATGACTTCGAGTCCCTTCGGAAAAACAACGACGATCAGGTCCTCTGGCTCCACGGGCGGTTGCGCCCGTCAATCCGCTACGAGATCGTCTCTCTGGCCGGCGTACCCGAGGAAATTGCCGCCGTGCTGGCGAAGAAGCGGGGTCGGTCCGAGCCCATCGTTCAACTTCCCGATCCGCCCCTCCCTCGCGAGGACCGAGTTCGTGAACTGGTGGCGAAGCTCTCCGCCGACACGAAGATGCCGGTCGCGGTTGATGATGCCAGGTGGCGGCGGGCTTACGCGGAGCAGATCTGCAAGTATCTGGGCTCCTCTGAGTTCGCCTATACGCTCGAACGGCCGCCACCCGCCGGGCGACGCGAGCCACTGTCGGCGTTCCTCCTCGACCACAAGCGCGGGCACTGCGAGTACTTCGCCGCGGCCATGGCCCTCCTCTGCCAGTACCGGGGTATTCCCGCCCGAGTGGTCACCGGCTACCGCGGAGGGGACTACAACTCGCTGGGACACTACTACGTCATCCGGCAGAAGCACGCTCACTCCTGGGTCGAGGTCTACATTCCCCGAAGCGACTGGGTTCAGTTTGACCCCACCCCGGCGGCCAATCAGGTGGATCGCGCCGCCCGGCCCTGGCTCGCCGGCCTGGCTAGCTGGCGCGACTATCTCCAGTTTGAATGGGCCAACCTGGTCGTGTCCTACGATGCCAGCACGCGAACGCAGCTCTTCAGGGGGTTCGCGGATTGGCTCCGGCGACCGGTGGGGGATCACAAGAACATCATCGAGTCCGTCGGCGCTTTCATTCGCGAGCTGTTCTGGTGGCGGGCCGAGCTCGGCTTGTACAACCGCCTCCTGTACTGGTTCTTCGCAATCATGGTCCTGGTCATGGTGGTCCTTCTGGGCTATGTATTCGGCGTTCTGGGTCTGTGGGCCGGACGGTACGGGTGGGCGCGCCACCTGGCCCGGGCCCAGGAGGACGCCGTTCTCGGAGACGCCGAGTTCTACCGCCGCTTCCGTCGCCGCCTGAGGTCGCTCGGACTGCGGCGACCCGCCGATCAGACACCGGCCGAATTCGCCGCCGAATTGGCTCGCCGCTACCCGTCTCTGAGCGACGCGCCCTCGGTGGTCCGTGCTTACTACCGCGTGGCCTTCGGCCGTGGAGGTCTCCTGCCGTCGGAGAAGGCCCACATCGAGGCGTTCCTGCAAAGACTGCGGACACTCGATCCGGCCCAGTTGGCGGCGACTTCCTGACCACGCAGCGATTCCGCAACTGACTCTTTCCTGCACACGTAACCCCAGCTCATGACAAGCATTGATGGACTCGGCAGGGGTGCCGAGCAGATTCGCATTCATTTTGGGCTTGACAAACCGGCCGGTGTCT
>JAKLEZ010000048.1 GCA_022711465.1 Planctomycetota bacterium
CTGACCCCGAGGCCGCTCTCTCTCGCCTCCGCAACCCGAAAACCCCATTGCGAACCTGCCTCACAACCTGTCCGAATGTAAATCCTTGATCAGCCACGCCCACGAGCGATACTTGCGGAATCGCTGCGTCTGCTCTCTCGGGCTTTGCAGATGGTCAGTCAAGGTGGCATGATAGGAGCCATGAATCGCTACGCGGTGATCGCCGGCAAGCTGCCCCGCGAGATCGTCCTGCTGCGCGGTCTGCCCTGTATTTGGGGGCGTTGTACGTTCTGCGACTACATCCTGGACAACACCACCGACCTGAACGAGATACGGCGGGTGGCAAGTCGCGAGTTGGCGAAGGTGACCGGGCGGTACTCGCGGCTCGAGATCATCAACTCGGGCAGCGTACAGGAGCTGCCGATCGATGTCCGAAACGCCGTTCGAGAGCTGCTGCACGACAAGGGGATCCGGGAATTCATCTGCGAGTCCTACTGGGCATACCAGCGAAGCTTCGCCGAGACCCTGGCCTTCTTCGGCGTGCCCACACGGCTCAAGATCGGTATCGAGACGTTCGATGATCACCTTCGGAACGACGTCCTGGGCAAGAACATCCACTTTGAGTCACCGGCGGAAGTTGCCCGACTCACCGACACCATCTGCCTGCTCGTCGGCTTCAGGGGCCAGACACGCGACCTTGTTCGCCGTGACATGGACACTCTCCTGACTCAATTCCGATTCGGCTGCGTCAACCTGTTCACGCCAAACAGCCGGAGCGAAGGGCTGTTGGACGCGGACATCCAGGCCTGGTTTCGCGAGGCATACGCCTGGCTGGCCGAGCATCCCACGATCGAAGTGCTTTGGGAGAACACGGACTTCGGCGTTGGCGGGTAGGGCAGGGAGTGCTTCGAGCGGAGAGAGCTGCGGATGGCACTGGACGCGCAAAAAAGCGGGAGGTGCCGCCGTGGCGCGCGAGCACCTCCCCGTTGTCATGAGCATTCCATGGGCCGCTACTTGCAGCAGCGGCTCTTCTTGCAGGTCTTCTTTGCTGCTTTCTTCTTCGCCACTTTCTTCTTCGCAACCTTCTTCTTGGCCATCGAACCTATCTCCTTCTCGGCGGTGCCCAGAATAGCGGGACAGCGGCGGTTGTCAAAACATTTTTCCGTTTTTTTGTTTCAGCCGCGCCCGCGGCACGCTGCATGTTATATCGACCGTGAAGCGAACGCCCCTTAATTTTTTTCACTTGCCGATGCAAAAGCGTGCGAAGATGCGACCAAGCAGTTCCTCAGTCACGAGTTCGCCGGTCAGCAGCGAGAGGGCGCTGACCGCCTCACGGACCTCGAGTGCGAGCAGTTCCGCATCATCGCTAGGAGCATTGTGAGCGCCGCACATCGCCCGCGCTCGCGTCAGGGCTTCGCGGGCATCACTCAGCGCCAGCCGCTGTCGGCTGGAGAGGGCCAGGAGCTCCGTACCGTGGGGCTCAACGTCGGCGAACACGAGCCGGTGTATCTCTTGACGCAAGGCCTCGAGGCCCTGGCCGGTATGGGCACTGACGGCGACGACGGGGCGATCGGGTGGAACCCGGCTGAGCCAGAGCGGCGGATGCCCAGCGGTGATCAAGTCGATCTTGGTGGCGACGATGCAGACTGGCCGGCGAGCCGTCCTGGCCAGTAACAGGTTGTTCACCGGGTCGAACGGAGCCGCCGCGTCCACAACCAGCAGGATCATGTCTGCTGAACTCAACGCCCGTTGAGTCGCCCCTTGGGCAAGGACGTCCGGGTGGTCCTGGAGCATGTCCTCGTTCCGGCCCTCGCTCCAGCCGGCGCTGTCGATGAGCATGACCTCCACATCACCGAGGGGCATCGGGGCGGTGATCACGTCGCGCGTCGTGCCCGCGACCGCGGACTGGATGACCCGATCCATGCCGGTCAGCCGGTTGAACAGCGTGCTCTTGCCCGCATTCGGCCGCCCAAGGATGAGGATCTCGGGCAGGATGCCGAGCCGTTCGATTGACGGTGATTCCCGCAGCAGGCGGGCCAGGTCCGCGATCGTCTGGTCGAGGGCCGCAAGGACCTCCGGGCCCGAGATGAACTCGATAGGCCCGTCCGCAAAGTCAATCCGGGCTTCGATCAAGGCCAGGAGATCCGTCAGCCGCTCGCGCATGGCGGCCGAACGGCGGCTCAGTTCGCCGTGCAGCAGGGCCTCCGAGGCCCGCAGCTGTGAATCCGTGCGGGCATGAATCATGGCCGCGACGCCTTCAATGCGAGTCAAGTCCATCGCCCCGTTGAGGTAGGCTCGGGCGGTGAACTCGCCTGGTTCGGCATATCGAGCCCCGAGGGTCACGAACCGGTCACACACGGCGGCCAGCACCGGCGGCGAACCCACGGTGTGCAGCTCGACAATGTCCTGTCGCGTGTAGCTGGCAGGAGCACGGAACACGTAGGCCTCGGCCGGCAGACGGGCGGCGCGATCCAGGTCGATGTGACCCTCCAGCCGATGACGGCCGGCCACCTGGAGGAGCCGTTCTCCTCGGTTGCCTTCGAACACGGTGTTCGCCAGGGCGATCGCCTCCGGGCCGCTGAGCCGGACCACGCCGCGCACACTGACACCCGGCGGAGATGAGACGGCCACAATGGTATCGTTCGGGCGGTCGAGCATTCAGACGACGAACCGCTCCTGGCAGAGCTGCTCCAGCAGGTTTTCGAGGAAGTCCACGACATTGACGGAGATGACCACGCCGACTTGTCGGCTCTTGTCCTTGCCGACCGTCGGGCGCACTCGTCCCGCCTGCTTGCCGTCCGTGGTGACGTCCAAACCCATGCGGGCCCGCATGAACAGCGACGGCCAGATCAGCACCCCCAGGGCCAGGGCGTCGTGCACGAGGAACGTCCCTCGTCCGCCGTCGACACTCTGCTCCATCGGAAAGCGGATCATGCGAGCGAGCAACTCCGCGGTACTTGACCGGCTCCGCGACAGACGGGCCACATGCGATTCATCCATCTGGACCTGCCGGGTCACGTCCAGGGGGACGACCGTCACCGGCAGACCGGCCGATAGCACGCTGGCCGCGGCTGCCGGGTCGCGATAGAAGTTGAACTCCGCGTCCTTGGTCACATTGCCAGGACACCAGACCGCGCCGCCCATGATGATGATCTGACCGGCCCTGACCAGGAGGTCCGGTTTCTCCCGCACCAGGGCGGCCAGGTTGGTCAGCGGCCCGATGGCCAGGATAACCAGCGACTTGCCGTATCGACCGATGAGTTGCTCGTATAGCTCAACATGGCCACAGGGGGCGAACGCCTCGGGGGTGGCGAGATCCAGGTTGCCCATGCCATCCGGACCATGGACGTGAGCGGAGTACTCCAAACCGGGGGCGACCTGGGCCAGTCCCCGTGCGACCGGAGGCCACTTTGGCAGTCTCAAGGCGGCCAGAAGCCGGGCCACGTTGGCCGTCGCCTGGGCCAGCGGCACGTTGCCCTCAACGCTGGCCACGCCCACGAGATCGATGGCGCCTGAGCGGAGGGCCAGGGCGACGGCTACCGCGTCGTCCACCCCCATGTCCGTGTCGATCAGCACTGGGGTTGCCATCGTCGACTCCACCGGCCGAGGAGAGCATTGACAGGCTCAGGGCCACGCCCTACAGTCGCCATCTCAGCCTATTGTTAGTGAGGACGGCATGACGGTCAATACAGCGGAACTGGTGCAACGTTTCTCGAAGGTGTTCCCGGATGCCTCGCCGACCTTGTTGGTGCGGGCGCCCGGGCGGGTCAACCTGATCGGGGAACATGTGGATTATGCCGATGGGTTCGTGCTGCCCATCGCCATGTCGCAGGCCTTGTACGTGGTGGTTGCCCCGACGAATGACGGCACGCTTGTTGTCCATACGACTGCCGGTGATCAGGCTATTCGGTTCCCGGCGGCCGATCCAGGACCGCCGGATGTGGTCAAGTGGGGCAACTACGTTCGCGGAACGGTTGAGATGCTGCGGCGGGAAGGCATCACCTGCAAGGGGGGGCGCCTGTTCATCCACAGTGAGGTGCCCTTGGGTGGGGGGGTGAGCAGTTCCGCGGCGCTCGAAGTCGGCACGGCCAAGGCGATCCTGGCCCTGACCGGTCGCACCATGGATCCGGTCAAGACCGCCCTCCTGGCCCGGCAGGCGGAGCATCAATACGCCCAGTCCCCCTGCGGGATCATGGACCAGTTCATCTGCGCCCTGGGAAAAGAGGGACACGCCTTGCTGCTCGACTGCCGCTCCCGGGCGATCGAGCACTTGCCCATGGCTTTGGGCGATACCGTCCTGATGGTCATGAACACCCAGGTCAAACACGAGGTCGGGGCCAGTCAGTACCCGGTTCGGCAGAAGCAGATTGCCGAAGGGCTGGCCGTCCTGAAGGCGGCCAAACCGGCTCTGGCCAGCTTGCGTGACGTGACTCCCGAGCAACTCGAGGCCGGCCGCGCGAAGATGGATCCGGTCGTCTATCGGCGCTGCCGCCACATTGTCAGCGAGATCCAGCGGACCGCGCACGCCGGCGAGGTGCTCCGGGCCAACGACGCACCCGCTTTCGGTCGGCTGATGATCGCCTCGCACGTCTCGCTGCGCGACGATTACGAGGTCTCGTGCGAGGAACTGGACGCCCTGGTTGATCTGGCAACCGGGATTCCCGGCGTCTATGGCGCGAGGATGACCGGTGCCGGTTTTGGCGGCTGCGCCATCGCGCTGGTCGCCCGCGAGGCCGAGGAGCGGCTCCAGGCCGCCATTCGTCAGCGCTATGACAGCCGGTTCAAGAACCCTGCGATCGTGTATACCACCACGGCCTCCAATGGGGCGGCCGTGCATCCACTCTGATCGCTCTCTGGGGCGACAGCCATGCCTGACATCGCAAGCATCATTGGCCAGGTGAAGGCCGGTCGGCATTTGTCTCGGGAGCAGACTCGGGAAATCTTCGGGCTAATCATGACCGGCGGCGTCGAGCCTGGTACCATGGGTGAGTTTCTGACCGCACTCGCCGCCAAGGGCGAAACCGTCGAGGAAATCACCGGCGCCGCCGACGTCATGAATGAGAAAGTCACCCGGGTACGCTGCGAGGCAGACTGCATCGACACCTGCGGCACGGGCGGCGACGGCATCAGCACCTTCAACGTCTCGACCACGGCGGCGATCATCGCCGCTTCCGCGGGAGCGACCGTCGCCAAACACGGCAACCGCACCCATACCCGGGTCAGTGGCTCGGCTGAGGTGATCGAGGAACTGGGGGTGAACCTCAATGCACCGGTCCCGGTGCTGGAGCGATGCCTTCGCGAATGCCGGATCGCCTTCCTTCATGCCCCGAACCTTCACCCAGCCATGAAGTACGCGGGGCCGGTCCGTAAGGCACTCCGCATCCGGACCATCTTCAATTTGCTCGGCCCGCTGACCAATCCGGCCGGAGCCAGGCGGCAGTTGCTCGGCACTCCCCGACCCGATCTGACCGAGACACTCGCTGCGGTCCTCGCCGCCCGAGGAGCTGCCTTCGCCTGGGTGGTGCATGCCCACAACGGACTGTGCGATCTGACCGTCACCGGGCCGACCCAGGTGACCGAGGTCAGGGATGGACGGTTTCACACATTCCAGGTCCATCCCGAGGACGTCGGCGTGCCTGTGGCCAGCCTGAGCAAGCTCCTCGTGAACTCGCCTTTCGCCAGCGCCAACGCGATGCGCGACATCTTCGGCGGTCGCGATCAGGGTCCCCGTCGCCATCACGCCTTGCTGAACAGCGCTGCGGCCCTGCTGGTCGCGGGCCTGGCCACCGATCTCGCGTCCGGCCTCAAGCTCGCTGCTCAGGCGGTCGACGATGGCCGGGCAAGCAGGACGCTCGATCAGCTGGTGCAGTTGTCCAACGCCGGCGCCGACTGAACGGCCCGCGGCATGCGATTCCCCTGACCCCGATCACCAGGGCAAGCCGCCGAAGATGAAGGTAGGCAGTCGCGGAGAGGTAGCGGCGAGACGCATCGCCGCCTACGGCGCCGGGTTCACCGTGCCGAGCCAGTTCCGCTGGTATTCGACGTGACCGTCGAACATCGCGTAGTTGGCGCCGCCGTCATGATAGGGTTTGTCCGGGATCAGACCTTCCGTGGTGACGAAACTGAACTGGTACGTGCCTCGCTGCCACTGGCCGGGTCTGCGGGTGGAGCCGACGGGAATGGGCAGCAGTTCGGGGTAGCGAAACGCGTCCGCGATGGCCCACTCGCGGCCGGGTTGTTTGACGACCTGGACCTTCTTGGGGACAGCGTCCTTGAGAAACGTGGGATCGGTGGAAGGACGTTGCGTGAACGGCGCCCTGGTGTTCTCCCAGAAGTTGTCCGGGAAGCCGAAGTACCACGGCGGTGCCGTGCCGAACTCGACGCTTCCCGCCTTCCTCCAGTTGTTCAGCGCGTAGGAGAACGGCCGCTCGAAGTCGGTCCTCCCGTAGGTGTTCGCCAGCTTGTTCCTGGACATGGCGAAGGCGGTGGGGCACTTGGCGACGGTGTCGGTGGCCTTTCCGCTCCGCCCCTTGTCCGTGAAGTACTTGCGGATCAGATACGGCAGGTGCCACTCCTCGTAATCGTAGGAAGCGATCTTGAGAAAGGTCTCCAGTTCCATGGCCGGATGGATCGGACCCGGGAGCGAGTCTCTGCTGTCCGAACCGTACATCACCATGCCGTTGACGAACTGCTTGATCTGCGTGGCACAGACCGCTCGACGCGATTGCTCGCGGGCTTTGGTCAGCGAAGGGAGCAAGACGGCCAGCAGAAGGGCGATGATCGCGACGACCACGAGGACTTCGATCAGCGTAAATGCGGCTTTGGCAGCGTTCATGCCCACCGAAGAAGACGCGGCCGGAGGGTTGGACGTAGCTTGCATGGCGAACCTCAAGCGACTGTGGATGACCTGATCGCCGTCCATCATATCACCTTGCCGCCTGGCTGCCAATCCACTACGGCTGCTCCAGCGTGGGAAGGGTTTCCTGCATCTGGCCGTAGACCGTGTCCGCATCCCACCGAGTCATGGTGGCAAGGGTATTGCCCTGCTCCACCAGCTCCTTGACCAGGTAGTAGCCGATGTAGTACCCGGAACCCGGGGGAATCCACGTCTCGTTGTCTTCCGCGCCAAGATAAGCCCGCTTGATCGTCTGATCGGTCGTGCCCATGTTGTTCAGAATGTCCTGCGTGAGATCGTCGAACAGGTCGTACATCTGGGTGATCGGCTCGGTCGTGAAGCCGAGGTACTCGGTCATCTCGTGGCCGGGAACGACTTGCTCAGAAGCGTATACCGCCATGCCCTCGGTCCAGACCCCTCGGTACAGGCCGCCCGAGGGGCTGAAGGTGGTGAAGTGGTAGAGATGATACTGCTCGTGGGCGATGGTGATATCCAACTCGGGTTCGTTCGGGGCGTAGTTCTCGAGGCCCAGGGCCAGGATCGTCTGGCCATTCAAGTCCACCGCCTTGCCGTGGAAACTGAACGCCACCGTCAGGTAGTAGTCGGTCTGCGGAGCGAAGTCGGCGAACAGGTTCTTGAACGACGTCCGCCCATCCAACACCCGCTGTACGGCCGTGCTGCTGGTCTGCTTCAACGTGTTCAATTGAGGCACAATCTCGTTCCAGAACTGGTCGATGATCTGGGCTTTGTAGGCTGCAAGATCGTCTCCGGTCAGATTGCGGTAGATGACCTGGTTGAAGAAGTCCGGGTACTTGCCTTCAAGCGTCTCGTTCCATTGGGCGGTTCGCGTGGCAGCGTCCGCGTTGGCGTTCTGCTCCGCATAGGCGATGAAGTCCTCGGTGATGTTGTAGATCTTGTGCCCATCGTCCATGGTGACCGGTTCGTTCCCTTGCGGCGCAGGGGTCGGGGGCGGCGACCAGCAGCCTTGGCCACTGGCGAACGCGACCACGAAAGCGCCAAGCAACAACATGCAGCCATTCCGCATACTCATGACAAGTCTCCCGCGTTCTTTCTAGACAAAACCGTGATCACCTTCGGCCGTGCCAGCCGACCGCACCCGGATCCGACGGAGGCACCTGTCTCGACCACCAGGTGCGAAAGTGGCGAATCCTGCTCCTATCTTACCACTTCTTCTTCGGGGTAGATACCTCAGGCCATTGGATTCCGGCCACAGGTAGACCAAGCAGGGACGACTGCCGCCCGGAGTTTTCAGAAAGATCATGAATAAGCCGGGGTTTTCTCGCCTGCATCCTTGGGAGCCGGAAGCTGGCTTGGATTCCGGTTTTTGAGCGTCTGACGGCCGAGCGTTACACTCCTGAACGGTTCTTACATGATGAGGTGCTTGTGTGGTTCCCCGAACGCAGACGTGTCTGGTTGTCCTGGGTTTGAGTCTGGTTTTCCCGGGTCTGGCGGCGGGCGAATCCGCGGCCGGTCCGGTGGACCGATCAGCGGTACGCTTCTTGGCGGACGAGTACATCACCGTGTACCGATCCCCGGATCCGACCGGGGTGTTCTGCTACAGCCCCGGGATCGCCCGTTGTCCGAACGGCCGCCTGGTGGCGACGCTGACGCTGGGTGGCCCGGAGGCCAGGAACCTCCCGGGCGCCAAGGGTCACGGCAAGGGCATCATCCTCACTTCCGATGACCACGGCATCACCTGGACTCCTCGGCACGAGTTCCACTTCGTTCACGCCCGACCCTTTGTCGCGGGGCAGTCGCTTTACGTGTTGGGGCATCGTGGTGATCTGAAGGTCCTGCGCAGTGACGATTGGGGAGAGACCTGGTCCGAGACGGTCGATCTGACTTCCGGGCAGCGATGGCATCAGGCCCCGTCGAATGTTCACTACGCCCGGGGCAACATCTACCTGGTGATGGAGCGAGTGGCCGCGAAGCTTGGCGCGTGGGAGCCGAGCGTCATGGCCCCGGTGCTCATGCGGGCCAGGGTGACCGACGATCTGACCCAGCGGTCAAGCTGGACGTTCGCGTCGGAGTTGGTCTTCCGTGACATCGTGGATGAGGACAAGCTCGACTACTTCGGGGTACCGTTCTTCAAGGCGGATCGGGAGAAGGGGACGGTTCTGGCCCGTGGCCGCAAGGTCGCCCCCATCGGCTGGTGCGAAACGAACGTGGTTCAGATTCTGGATTCGAACCACTACTGGTTTGACCCGGCCGGGCGGACGTTTCATCTGTTCATGCGGGCTCACACGGGTGGCACCAGCTTCGCCGCCCTGGCCAAGGTGGTCGAAGGCGAGGACGGGACGATGACCACGCAGCTGGAGAAGATGCCGTCGGGACGGTTTGCCGCGTTCGTTCCCTTGCCGGGGGGCCAACTCAAGTTCCACATCGTCCGCGACGAGCAGACCCGGCTTCACTGGCTGGTCAGCAATCAGGCGACCGACAGCATGACCCGAGCCGAGCGGCTCCCGGCGGACCGTTTTGCCATCCCGAACCAGGAGCGTCACCGGCTGCAACTGCATTTCTCGAAGAACTGCGTCGATTGGGTGTTTGCCGGCCTGGTCACGACAGGCAAATCGGCCAAGCAGGCCCGCAACTATGCAAGCATGGTGATCGACGGCGAGGATCTGTTGATACTCAGCCGCTCCGGGGATGAGAATGCTAAGTCAGCCCACGATGGCAATCTGATCACACTCCATCGGGTGCGCGAGTTCAGGAAGCTGGTGTACTGACCCCCATGCTGCCTCATGCACATTGAGATCAGTACGCCAGACTCTTTCGGCGAATTGGCCTGGGGAAGGGGTGGCGGAACGCGCGGGGCGCGGTCGACGGGTCGAAAGAGCACGTGATGTGTTACGTTCGCTACTTCAGGGAACTCGCGGAGATCGCTCCTACTGTGCCAGCGACTTGATCGCGATGGTCCGGAAGCGGATGGGGACACCTTCGGATTGGAGACCGATCGTGCCGGAGGACGGAGACGCCTTCCTGCCCTCATTCACCACGACGCCGTTTAGTGCCAGGCGGATCGTGTCACCCTTGCAGGTGATCTCGTAGCGGTGCCAGAGGCCGGCAGGGATGTCCACCTTGGCCGAAGGATTGTCCTTCACGTACTCGAGCGAGGCGCCGCCGATGAGGTAGATCTTGCCCATCTGATCGACGTTCAGGTTCGGCTCGATCGACTGGGGCCAGACCTTGTCCTCGCCGTTGATGTGCACCAGAACCCCGGCGTTGCCGAGTTTCTCAGGATACATGAACTCCAGGAGCAGCTTGTAGTTCTTGTGGCTCGCCTTGGTGCGGACGTAGCAGGTTGGCTTGCCGGTGCAGTGCAGTTCGCCGTTGACGACCTTCCAGGTATCCGACTCGGCGGCGATCGCTTCCCAGCCTTCCAGGTCCTTGCGGTCAAACAGTGGCTTGAACCCGGCCACGTATTTCTCCCAGTCCTGCTTCAGAGCGGAGACGACCTTCGCGGGGTGTCCCTTGATGTCCTTGCTCACGTTCGAGTCGATCAGGAGTACCCTACCGGTCCGGCCGATGACCACCGTCCAGCGGGCGCTGAGGCCGTTGTTCACGGGAATGTCGAAGGCCTTGGCGACGACGCCGTCCTTGTCGGCCAGAAGATCATACTTGAGTCGGTAGGAGTCGCAGAACTTGTGCTGGGTTTCCTGTTCGTCACAAGACACGCCAAAGACGGCCGCGTCGAACACGCGCAGATCCTTATCGGCGTCGCGGAAGGCCTGGACCTCGACCGTGCAGCCGGAGGTGAACGACTTGGGGTAGAAGAACAGGACCACCGGCCGATGGCCGTACACACCGCCCAGGTCGACGCTCTTGCCTTCCTGGTTCTTGGCCTGGACCGCGGGGGGCGCGTCGCCAGGCTTCAAAGCGGACACGGTGGGGGCTGTCGCCAGCAACATCCCGAACCAGCATATGCCTCGAATCATGAGTCACACTCCTCACCCGTCTGGGCGTCTGGTGCCTTCTCTTCGGGACGGGACCGTGCCCCGTTCAGGGAGATCCGCCGACCGAGTGCCGGTTGCTGAGAGCTACTCTGCCCACAGCTTGCGGACGTATTCTAGGTTCCTGCGGGTATCGGCGACCATGTTTCCGCTGGGACTCGAGGTTTCCAGCGTGACCCAGCGATCATAGCCGATTTCCTTCAAAACCTTGACCACGGTCGGCCAGTCGGGCTTGCCGCTGCCACCCAGCAGATGACGGCCTTCCTTATAATGCACCTCGCAGATGCGTTTGCGGCCCAGGAGCTTGAGCTCCTTGACGAAATCATAGCCCTTGGTGGCGTGGGAGTTGAAGAAATCGTAGTAGACCTGGACGGCGTCCGAGCGAACCTGGTCGAGGATCTTCAGATGACCCTCGGCCGACATGTAGCTCTCGATGCCGAGGATGACGCCGGCCTTCTCCGCTCGCGGGGCCAGTTCCTGCAGGACTTCGGTCACCCGGCGCATGTCGGTTGCGCTGTCCTCCTTGAGTTCGCCGTTACCGAAGAAGGCCAACAGGATGACCTGCACCTTCAGGGCTTTGGCAGCCTCGATGGCGTCGGCCACCCAGATGGCCGCCCTCGGTTCGGACATGAGCGGTATCTCGTTGAGCAGTCCCATGGCCAGCGAGGAGATAGCCACGCCTGACTTGCGCGAAGCCTCGAGGTACTCCTCCTGGATTCTGGGCTGCCGCAGCCAGAGTTTGTTCTCCGGACTACCCAGGCTGACCTGGACTCCCTGAAGACCGATCTCTTTGGCCAGCGGGAAAGCCTCCGGGGTGGTCTTGCCCAGGGACCAGTCGCACATGCTTACCTTGATGCCGGATGCTCTGGCTTCGGCGACCGCTTCGCGGATCCGGGTCCCGATGGCCAGCCCGGCCGTCACTGCCGACGCTCCCGCCAGTACTTCGCGCCGCGTCTGAATCATGCGTGCACCTCCAGGTCTGAGATCGCCCATCCACTACCGACGGTTTGCGACCGCACGCCACCATCCGCTGGTGGCCATCCGCCGGCAACTACGCCCGATATTTCCGCTGCACCAGGCGGTTGAAGTCCGCCACGAGCCGGAGGCCGTCCAGGGTACAGATCCGCCCAGCTTCTACCACCCGCTTGCCGGCGACAAAGACGTCACGTGGCCGGGGTGGCTGGGCGAGTATCAAGGCTCCGATCGGATCCTGGGCGATGGCACCGGCGAAGGCAACATCACTGAGATCAAAGAGGGCCAGGTCGGCGGCGCAGCCTGGCTCGATCCGGCCCAACTCGTCGCGGTTCAGTACCCCCGCGCCGCCGGCCGTCACCAGGCGAAACGCCTCTTCGGCGGTCATGCCGGCAGGGTTGCCGCCGACCCGCTGGAGCAGCAGGGCCTGTCGGGCCTCCGCGAGGATACTGCCGCCATCGTTGCTGCTGCTGCCGTCCACGGCAAGGCCGACCTTGACGCCCGCGTCAAGCATCTTCCGGATCGGGGCCACCCCGCTGGCCAGCCGCATGTTGGATGACGGGCAATGGGCCACGCCGGTGTGCGTCTCAGCCAGAAGGCGGATCTCCTGATCATTCAAATGCACGCAATGGGCCAGGTAGACGTTGTCCGCCAGCCACTCGTGCCGGCGAAGATACTCGATCGGTCGTACTTGGAACCGCTCCAGGCAGAATCGCTCCTCGTCAAGGGTTTCAGCCGCATGGGTGTGCAGCAGAACATGGTGTTCGGCCGCCAGCACCCGTGTCTCGTCTAACAGTTCCGGCGTGATGTTGAACGGGGAGCAGGGAGCCAGGTCGATCCGACGCATGGACATCGGCCTGGCGTCGTGGAAACGAAGCAGGGCGTGCTGGCAGTCGGCCAGAATGCTCTTCTCGTTCTCCACGCATTCGTCGGGCGGGAGCCCGCCGGCCGATCGCCCCATGCTCATGCTGCCTCGGCAGGCGTGAATGCGGATACCCACCTGCTCGGCGGCTTCGAGGATCGCCTCGAG
Source organism: Planctomycetota bacterium (assembly GCA_022711465.1). Lineage (GTDB taxonomy): Bacteria > Planctomycetota > Phycisphaerae > UBA1845 > PWPN01 > JAGNEZ01. Next base: position 12,848 of record JAKLEZ010000048.1, read on the forward strand.
CCGCGCGTCGCTGCCGCTGGGGAACAGGTAATGATGATCGCTGGTGGTCGTGCAACCGCTGACGACAAGCTCCGCCAGACTGACCGCTGCCGCCTGCCGCAGATCGTCGTAGCACAAGCCGCGCCAGATCGGGTACAGCGTCGTCAGCCAGCTGAACAATGTCGCCGCCTGAACGTCGGTCCTGCAGCGGGTCAGGGATTGGAACAGGTGGTGGTGGGTGTTGACCAGCCCCGGGGTGACCAGCGTGCCGCGGCCATCGATGACCGTCACCTCCCTGTCCGGCTCCGCTGTGGCACCGCGGCCGGCCTGGATCGCCAGGGCAAACTCGACTTCGCCCTCGGTGACGCACGCCAGCTCCATCAGTATCTGGCCAATGACACCATGACGCGTCTTCTGCCTTTCGAGGGCCTGGACAACCTCCTCGTGGGTGACCAATCCGAGCTTGAAGAGAATCGCCCCCAGCGGCCGGCCGTGGAGCTCCGGGAGCCGGACGTCCTTGGTGGCCGCGCGAGCCGGGATGGGCACGGTCTTTCTCGTTTGGCCGAACCGGGTCACGACGCCACCCTCGAACTCGATGGAGCAGTCGTCAAGCACGGCCACGCCTTTGTCGCGCGGCGTCACCACCAAGGCATGATCAATGCGTGTCTTCATCCACTCTCCTCGGCAAGCAGTGTAGTGAACGGTGCCTGGGGTGCAAGAAGAGGCCACGATGGTTGGGACGGGTAGCTTGGCCAGCCATCCTGGTCGGAGTCCCGTGGCCAGACACCAAGCTCGGCCTCATTCGCTCGTCGTCGGGAGGCACCAGCGTCCGGTCCGGGAGTGTCGAGTTCGGCCCGGAGCAACGATCTGCTCGCCTTGTGAGCACAAAGGGAGGGGACAAGCGTCGATGCCGGATCGGCACTTGTCCCCGTGTCCGCGTCGCTCTGAACGGTGCTAGAAGTCGTTGGGCTCGTTGCCGTCAGCGTCCAAGGGTATGGCCTCGTTGGCCGGGGAGCTCGGAGCCTTGGAGATCAGCTTGGGTTTGGCAAGCCGACCCAGCGGCCTGACGACTGGCGAACTGGCCGCCCTCTTGGCCGTCGTCGGGGCCGTCGAGGTCGGTTCGTTACCCACGGCACCGCCGGTGGTAATGCCGACCAATTCGGTGACGAGTCCCTTGACCGACTGGGCCTGGGCGGAGAGTTCCTCCGCGGCCGCTGCGGATTCCTCCGCTCCGGAAGCGTTCTGCTGGGTGACCTTGTCCATCTGGCTGACCGCGGTGTTGACCTGGTCGACGCCAACCGCCTGTTCGTCCGATGCCTTGGAGATGCCGTTGATCAAGTCGGAGACCTTGCCCACGTCGCCGACGATGGCGGCCAGTGACTTGGCCACTTCGCTGGCCACGCGGGTACCCTCGTGCGATTTGTTGACGGCGTCTTCGATCAGGCCGGTCGTCTCCTTGGCCGCTTGGGCACAGCGTTGGGCGAGGCTGCGGACCTCGTCGGCCACGACCGCAAAACCCTTGCCGTGTTCGCCTGCTCGGGCGGCCTCGACCGCCGCGTTGAGGGCGAGCAGGTTGGTCTGGAAGGCAATCTCCTCAATCACCTTGATGATCTTGCTGATCTTCTCGGAGGAGCCGTTGATGCCCGCCATGGCCTCGTTGAGCTGCCCCATGGTCTGGTCGCCTTCGTGGGCCGTCTGCCGGGCCTTGAGGGCCAGGTCGTTGGCTTCCTTGGCACTGGCCGCGTTGGTACGGGTCATCGCCGCCATCTGCTCCAGGGCGCTGGAAGTTTCCTCCAGCGACGAGGCCTGCTCACTGGCTCCTTCCGCCAACTGCTGCGAGGCGTCGGCAACCTGTGCGGCGGCGTCGTTGACCTGATCGGCGCCTTCATTCAAGCCTTCGATGATGCGACTGATCGGCCGGACAATACTGCGGGTGATCAGAATGGCCAGGATGGTCCCGATGACCAGGGCGCCGATCCCCATCGCCATGATCATGACCTGGGTTCGGGCAGTCACCGACTGCATCTCCTGGCTGAGCCGGCTGTTCAAGGCGTTGGTCTCGGTGACCACGTTCTTGGCCGCGTCGGCCAGCGTCCGCACCGCTTCTCGCTCGGTGACCAGTCCGCCGTGATAGCTGATCGCAGCCGTCTCGTACTGTTGCATGTAGCCAGTCAATGCCTTGGCCAGATTCTCGAGTTGAGAAGTACCTTTGGCCAGTGCAGACCACTTGCCCAGGCCTTCCTTGACCACTTCGTGCTGAGCCTGCCACTCGGTCCACTGCTGCTCGGCACCCGTAACGAACAGATATGTGCCCGCAACCCGCAAGAGGAGGAAGGGCTGGATGAAGCCGCGATCCAGCTCAATGGATACCGCGGACCAGGTCGTAAGGTCGTCGATGTTCTTCTCGGCCTTGGCCTTCTCAAGGGCGGGCTCGATCGTTTCTCGAAGCGCGGTGGCGATATCGCGGGTGATGTTGTTACCCAGATTGCGCCAGTCCGTGCGTGCCTGGTCACGGACCTTGCGGGAATCAGCCATCTTGTCGAAGGAGGTCTTGTACGTATCGGCGTAACCTGCAACTTTGCGGATCTGCCCGAGCTGCTCGGCGTCGATCCCCGAAGTGGTTTCAATGTCCTTCAAGGCGGCCAGGAGCTGAGCGTGGGCTTCGTACCACTTCTCGGCGACGTTCTTGGTCTCGCCATTGGCCTTCTCAAAGCCCGAGGCTGCGAAATCACGCCTCAGTGTGGCACAGTTTCCCATGCGCTCGAGAACGACCGCCCCTTGCTCCAGTACCGCACGCTTGGTGTTGATGTCCCTCAGACCGTTCCAGCTGGCCAGGCCCAGCAGAACCGAGATGGTCACCAGCGCACCGAAGCCAAGAGCCATTTTCACCGAGAGTTTCATTCTCTTCTTCATCTCTGTCGTCTCCCCGTTACTGTTGTCGTCCTTTGGACCGTCGTCACGTGATCGGGAACTTGGCGCGACGTTGCGTCCGCCGTTGGTCCCACAACGCCGGGTGGTCCCGCACCCCGGCGCACGTTTGTCCACCTACAATACGGCATCGGCTCGACTTGAGGGCATGTGGGGGATGCAAACACATACATCTGCCCGCCATAAGCTTATCGGACGGGTCCGGCGGCGGGCAACGACCTGATTTCAGGGCTCCGCCAGGCCTTCGCGGATCGCGAACTTGGTCAGGTCCACGCGATCGTGAATATCAAGTTTGGCCATCAGCCGTGTGCAATGACGGTCGATGGCCGAGAGCGTCAGGCTCATCTGGACGGCGATCTCCTTCTTCGAGAGACCCCGGGCAATGTAACGCAGAACCGCCAGCTCCTTCTCCGTCAGGCTGGCAACCCGGGTGTGCCCCGCCGGGCTCAGCTTGTGGCGACCGTCCGGGTGGATGACGATGCGAGCCTGGATCTCCGGCGAGTAGCACACCCCACCGGCCATGACCGCCCGGATCGCCTCCACGAGTCGTTGCGGCGGCTCGCCCTTGCTTAGGTAGCCGGATGCTTGGACCAGGATGGCCTGCTCGATGTAGCGATCATGATGGAAGCCGCTCAGGAAGACCACTCGCGTCTCCGGGAGCCGGGACTTGATGGTCCTGGCCGCCTCGAAACTGTGCTGACCCGGCATCTCAATGTCCAGAAGCACGACATCGGGCTTCAGACGCAGCGTCTCAGCGACCGCTTCGTCGGCGCTGCCCACCTCCGCTACCACGGCCAGATCCGCCTCTCGCTCCAGGACGGTCTTCACCGCCCCTCGGACCAGGGCGTGATCGTCCGCGAGGATGATCGTCGTCCGGTCAGCCATGGTACCCCTCGCCGAATTCCAGGTTCGCCAGCAGCCGGGCGAAGGAGGTCTGGCCTGACGGTTCAGCCATGGGCATGTTCCTCTGCATGGTCTGCGGCGCCATCGCCGGCGTCGCCTGCACACCTGTTATACTCCGCAAAGACCACATGGCAACAGCCCGGATGACCCAGAGGTCGCGGTCACAGGGCTATGCCTGGTAAACCCGGCGACGGAGCATTCAGGCCCTGCTTGCAGGGCGGCCGAATGAAGCCGAGAGGGCCGCTTGCACGACGCCTCACGTGCCGGCCAGAGTCAGGTCACGCTCGACGAGATCACAGAGGATGTGGTAGGCCAGCTGGTGAAGATGCTGCACCGCGTAGCTCGGCTTGGCCGGAGCAAGGAAGCAGACGTCGCAGAGCGCGAGCGTGTCGCCGCCGGTCCCACCGAGGAAACCGAGGACCTTGGCGCCGCGGGCACGGGCGGCGCGGGCGGCCTCGACGACGTTCGGACTCTTGCCGCTCGTACTAAGGACCCAGAAGACGTCGCCAGGACGGACCAGGGCCTCGACCTGGCGGGCGAAGACGCGGTCGAAACCGTAATCGTTGCTGATGGCGGTCAGGGCGCTGGTGTCGGTGGTCAGGGCAACGCAGGGTAGGCCGGGGCGTTCACGGAGGAACCGGCCGACCAGTTCGGCGGCGATGTGCTGGGCGTCAGCCGCGGACCCGCCGTTGCCGCCGATGTATACCCGCCCGCCGGAACGAAAGCAGTCGATGAGCAGGCGGGCCGCGGCCGCAATCTCGGCCTGGCGGGCGGCATCGAGCCGTTGGATGCCCTCCAGGTGCTCCTGTATGAACTCGCGAATGATCTTGTCCATCGTGTACCTCACGCATCGACCAGAACTGCATCGATCCGCCGGGAGATGTCGACCAGATCGCCCCGACCCTCGAAAATCAGCGGGCCAGAGTAGTGGATACGCTTCAGAGCGGCCATGACCGCCGGCCAGTTCACGTCGCCGTCGCCCGGCAGGCAGAATCCCTCAACCGTGCCGACAGCCGTCTTAAAGTCCTTGAGATGAACCCGACAGATCCGCCTGCCCAGTGTATCGACCCAGTCTTCCGGAAGCCCGAACTTGACGACGTTCCCGACGTCGAGACAGACGCGGACCCAGGGCGAGTTGAGGCGGTCGATCAGCTCGCATATCTCGACCGGCGACAGGAGAAACTGGTTCCAGACGTTCTCGATCGCGAGGACGACGCCGCGCTTCTCGGCTTCCGCAACAAGTCCCCTGAGGGCATCAAAGGTCAGCTTGAGGGCGTCAGCGTAGCCGCAGAGCAGCTCGCGGGGCCTGCGGAAGTGGGTGACCACGCCAGGAATGACGAGCAGGGCATCAGTGCCCAGCCAGCGAGCCCGATCCAGGCCGGCGATGGTGATATCCCAGGCTTTTCGGCGGTCAGCTGGAGACTGGGCAGTGAAGTGCCACTGCCAGAAGAGCCCACACGCCAGAGAGGCCACCCCCAGCCCGGCCGCCCGGATGGTGTCACCCAGCTTGCGGCATTCCGCCTCAGCGGTGGCCAGGGACAGCTCGCCCTCCGCGTTCAGAACTGGCTCGAACGCCCCGAAGCCGGCCAGGGCCGAAGCCTTGGCAGCCTGAACCAGGGCTGTGCCCGGCGCGAACGTCCAACCGTTGACCGCCTTGACCAAATCGCGATCCTCCTCGGCCGCGAAGGCATGATACCAGAAACCGTTTGGCGGATCACAGACCAAGAGCCGGTTTGACCCCGCTTTTGTCCGCCGATACCCTCATTCCTGTAAGGAATGGCAAGGGTTTGCGACAACAGGAGAAGGAGTCCGTCCATGGCCAAGAAGGAGCAGTCCCAGTTGCTCAAACGGATTGAAGCGGGATTTGAGTTCGCCCAGCAGCAGGTGCGGAGGCTGGTCGAGCGATACCCCGACTACTTGCCCATGTACACCGTTCAGGGGAAGTGGCAGCATACGGGGGAGAAATGGACCAACTGGTGCGAGGGTTTCCTGCCCGGCATGATGTGGATTTTCCACGAGGAGACAGGTGACCGGTACTGGCGAGAGAAGGCCGAGCACTACAGCCGGCTGATCGAGCCGCGGAAGGACGACCGGGACGTCCACGACCTCGGCTTCCTCTTCTACCACGGGACGTACCGGCGATGGCACGAGGCGACGGTCCGCGAAGGCAGGCCGGATCCCGCCTTGCGCGAGGTCGTTCATCACGCCGGCCGGACGCTCGCCAAACGATTCATGCCCGCCGGCAACTACCTGCGATCGTTCGTGGCTCCCGATTCGCTGTTCGTCGACATCATGATGAACGTACCCGTCATCCTGCTGACCGCGGTCGAAACAAACGACAGCGAGTTGCTGGACGTGGGCAGCAAGCACTGCGCGACATCACGTCGCTACCTCGTGCGGGGCGACGGCTCGACGTCCCATGAGGCGATGTTCGACCTGTCGACCGGGGAGTGTCTCAGGCAGACGACTCACCAGGGCTATCGCGGCGACTCGTGCTGGTCACGCGGCCTGGCATGGGCGATCTACGGCTTCGCGACCTCCGGTCGGATCCTGAACTTCATCCCATGGCTGGAAACGTCTCGGCACTGTGCCCAGTACCTGATGGAGAGGGTATCGGCGGACCCGGTACCGCCTTGGGACTTCGACGCCCCCGAGGAATCGAGGCGCCAGAAAGACACCTCCGCCGGAGCGATCGCGGCCTGCGGCCTGTTCGAGCTGGCGGACGCCCAGCAACTCGTGGGCGAGAAGGAGGCAAGACAGCGCCAGCACCTCAAGGAGGTCGGCCTCCGGATGGTGGGGGCGCTGTGTGGGCCGGAGTATCTCGCCCTGGGCGATGACCACTGGGAAGGGATCCTCAAGCACGGGGTCTACCATCGCAACAAGGGGCTGGGCGTGGATGAATCCGTGATGTGGGGCGAGTTCTTCTTCGTCGAGTCGCTCCAGCGAGCCCTGAGGTGCCTCCGGGGCCTAAGGAAGTAGGGTGATCAAGCAGGACTTGATCTCCGGTTTGAGGCTTCTGCGGGCTCGGCGTACAATGGCCGCTCAGGTGTGGACTTGGCGAAACTCTACCCTGTATCCGGGCGTACAAGCTGACGAGGACTACCTCGTCGGCCCGAACCCAGGGTTGGAGGGCGTGGGTATGCTCGGTTGGCGACATGCCTGTGCGATGATCATGGCGGCGCTGACCCTGTCCGCCGCGGCGGCGAGCGCCGTTCAAGTGCAGGGCGAAATAATCCACATCGGATTCTCAGGCAACACCAGCAGCAGCGGGCAGGATCAAGGGCTTGATCGATACCGGATCGGGTCGTGGATACCCATCGCGGTCGAGTTGGTCAACCTCGGGGGCGAGCAGACGGAACTCACCCTCGAGGCCCGACAGCAGGATCAGGACGGCGACGAAATCCTGGCCCGTCGCACGGTGTGGCCGCAAAGCAAGCAACGCTACTTCCTCTACCTGCCGGCCGGCAGGGAACAGGCACCACAGTACTTCACGGTTCGGGTGTACGACTCGAAGGGGCAGTACGCCAAACTGGTCGGGCCAACGGGCGCGGACATCACCGAGCTGAGGCCTCCCCCCGTTCTCCAGCCAATTCCCTCGGACCACCAGGTGATTCTGGACATTTCCCAGAAGCCGCTGGCCCCGCTGCGCAATCTGATGAAGGAAGACGAGAAACTGGTCCGCCCGCTGGTCGTGCTCCGCGGGGTGGCCAAGGACCTGCCGGACGACGTGGCCGGCCTGGACATGGCCGACGTCATCGTCTGGGACGCAGCAGATCCGAGCCTCATGGATCTGGAGCCCCGGAACGCCCTGGTCGAGTGGGTGCGACGTGGGGGCACACTGGTGCTGGGGGTCAGCAGGACGTGGGATCTCGTCGCCAAGGGCAAGTTTGGGGAAATGCTCCCGGTCGTGCCAACGCGAATGGCCGCCATGTCCACGCCACCCGAATACCTGACAGAACTCCTCTCGATCGATGCCTTTGATGCGAAGAGCTTCACGCCGGCACTAAGCTACTGCCCGATTGCCGTGAAGGATTTGGCCAGCGGCACGCAGATTCTTGTGCCCGGGCCGCTGACCAACGCAGACCGGGCGGAGACCACCGCGGCCAAGGACGACGCCGCATTTGTGACCCGGCGCCCCTTCGGCCGAGGGCAAGTCATTTTCGTCGCTGCCGAGCTGAGCGATCTGTTGAGCCGGGGTTCGCGGCCAAGCGAGCGGGTCCTGGCTGATCTGATCGGGGTTCGCCTTCTGAAGGGCGACCCGCCGGACCAGAGCCGTGTCGGCGGCCTGAGAGTAGAGACTGACATCTTCAACACCTTGCGCCGCAAGACGACGTTCGGTGTCACCGCCGGCCTGTATCTGGGCTTTGCGTTCCTGTTCGTGGTGGCCTATATCCTGCTGGCGACGGGGGGGACCTGGGCGTGGCTGAAGCGGCAGCAGAGGGTTCAGCACACCTGGACCGCCTTCGCGATGGTGAGCATCGCCGCCAGTGTCGTGAGCGTGGCATCGGTGCAATGGATGCGTGGGATCAGCTACCGGGTCCAGGAACTCTCCATTGTGGATGGGGAAGCGGGCTCGAATCAGGCCCATGCGGCCTGCTACTTCGGCTTGAAGGCCCCGGTACACAGCAGGCTGGACCTGCGGGTGCCGTGCAACTGGCTTGATCCCGGGAGCCCGACGGACATCAACGGCCTGCTGGCCCCGCTTGCCCCGGAGCGGGAAGGGACGGTGTTCGCGTCGAGGGAGCGGTATCAGGCCGTGGCCGGCCTCGGGGAGCTCCAGGGTGTGCCCATGCGGGCGACCTTGAAGCAGTTCGAGGCCGAGTGGGAGGGGCAGTTGTCCGGCCGGCTGGAGGCAGGCCTGAGGCGCGAGCAGGCCGGCACGGTCAGACTTGGCACAGACAGCTGGGTCAAGAACGGCCTGGGAACGGAGCTGAGGAGCTGCTACCTCTTTGTCGCCGGAAGTGACGTGCCGCAGGCCAGGGTGACCCGCGATCTCCAGATCCGGGTGTATGGGCTTGAAAAGCTCTCCGCGGACGCCAGAGCGAGCCTCGGCGATTTCAGGGATCTCGGCGTCCTGCAGGCCAATCAGGGGGGGTGGCTGCGAAGCCTGGGCATGCAGGTCAGCGCCTATGGCGGCCGTGTCGACCAGGAACAAGACAGGAAGGAGATTACCCAGGAGGGTTTCGAGGCCGCTCTCCTGCTGATGAGTCTGTATGACGAGTTCGATCAGAACGAGACGAGGAAAAGCGGCTTTGACCTGACAAGGTCCCGGGGGCACGAGCTCGATCGCTCGGCCCACCTTCGTCAGAATACCGCGCTGTTCGTCGGATTCAGCCGCGACCCGGGGCCGGCCCGCCTCTGCTATCGGGAGGCGGGAACGAAGCAGAAGTGGGCAGCGCTGCAGCCGACACAGGCGGACGTGGTGTATCGGATGGCGGTTCCCGTGATGGAGCCGCAGAATTGACTGAGCGGGCGGGCAGAGACGCGATCGGTGGACACCGGCGGGAGAAGGCGGGCTGCATTCGCCGGTCGGCATCCGGCCGGATGCCGGCTCCCGTATGCTGGATTTGCTGAGGTGGTTAGCTAGCGTGATCATCGAGACGATCAACCTGACGAAGCGTTACGGCGATCTGGTGGCCCTGAACAACCTCCATCTCAACATCGAGGAGGGGGAGTGCTTCGGGTACATCGGGCCGAACGGGGCGGGCAAGACCACCACGATCAAGATTCTGGCCACCTTGCTGCAGCCCACCTGGGGCGAGGCCCGGGTCTGCGGCCACGTCATCGGCTACCAGTCACGCAAAATCCGGCCGCTGATCGGTTACGTGCCGGATTTCTTCGGGGCCTATAGCGACATGGTCGTGCAGGAGTACCTGGAGTTCTTCGCCTCGGCCTACGGCATCACCGGGCAACACCGCCGCAAGATCGTCGGGGACGTTCTGGACCTCACCGACCTGGCCTACAAGCGTGAGGCCCTCGTGGACTCGCTGTCCCGAGGCATGAAACAGCGCCTGAGCATCGCCCGCGTACTGCTGCACGACCCGAAGGTGCTGCTGCTGGATGAACCGGCCAGCGGCCTGGATCCGCGAGCGCGGATTGAAATCCGGGAGCTGCTCAAGGAACTGCACAAGATGGGCAAGACCATCGTCATCAGCTCGCATATCCTGCACGAGCTGGCCGAGCTGTGCTCGACCGTGGGAATCATCGAGCGCGGCGAGTTGCTCTTCCACGGATCGGTCCGCGACGCGACCCGGCAGGCGGGCATGGGGACCCGCGTGCAGGTCGGGGTGGCCGATCGATCGGATCTAGCCGCCCGCGTCCTGCAGCAGCTCGAGCCGGTCAAAAGCGTGGAGCAAAACAACGGATGCCTGTCCGTGGAGCTCAAGACGGAAATGCACGACTTCTCCTTCCTGGCTCGGGCCCTGCTGGAAAACCGGCTGGCCATCACCGAGCTTCGTGAGGAAGAAGCCAACCTGGAGACGGCCTTCCTGCGGCTCACCAAGGGCATCGTCCAATAACCCCCGGAAGGAGCGTTCTTCATGCGCTGTTCGATGCGATTACGCTGGCTGCCGGCCCTGCTGCTCGGCCTGGCCGCACCCCTGCACGGCCAGGTCGAGGCCCCGCCCGACGCCGGGCGGGCGAGCAGGGACCGGCCGACCGAGCTCGGCGTGCGGTTCACTCCCGGCATGGCCCGGGCAATGGGCCGACTATTCGCTGAAGAGGTGGCCGCCAAACGATACAACCTCGACGCGAGCAGGGTGGACGAGGCCGCCGAGACGGTGGCCCGGCGACTCATGAGCATGGCCCACAAGCTGGACGCGGCGGGCTACAACCAGCAGATGGAACATTTCATCGCCGAGGTCCTTCGGGCCGAGATCGAAGACAGCGGCGAGGACAATCGAGGGATCGTCAAACCGGGCGTGGCTAAGGCGATCAGCCAGGCATCCAAGCCGTTCATGCCCACCTTGCGCGAAATGCTCCAGGGTGTCTCGAAGGACATCCGCCCGATGCTGGCGGCCAAGGACCAGCTCACGTTCGCCGCGGATCTAATGGGCATGACGACCGCGCTGGACATCTTCGAGAAGACCATGCAGCGGTGGGAGAACGGTGACATCAAGCCCTACGAGAACCCCTTCTCGGAAGAAGGAAACGACGCCAGGAAAGACGGCAGCGGACAGTCAGCACGTTACACCAACGCCAAGCAGATCGCCCAGCGGGAAATCGACAACGCCGAATCGAACCAGTGGAAGCGATATGTCGAGGAGGCAAAGAAATTCTACGGCCTTGACGAATCGCAGTCCAACACCGCAGATTCCGTGCTTCGCGAGTGCCTGGAGCGGGCCCAAGCCATTACTCAGGATACCCAGTGGCGTGAGAAAGTTTACCGAAACCGCGTATGGTACCATATGCTGTGGGAGCTGCGGATCGGGCCGAACCACCCGCTCCGGGGCCACCTGGACAGCGTCCACGGCGTGATGGTCCAGCCGATCAAGGCGATCGGCGACGACCTGAAGCAGCGAATCGACGCCATTCCCACCCAGGCCCAGCGGGCGACGGCCGACGAGCGCATCGCCAAGGCCCTCATCGCCCACGGCTACCAGGAGCCCGCCGCCTCACAACCCGCGGGCTCGACGGTCGAGGGCCAGTCGGCCGGCACGGCCGCCACCGCTGCCGCCGGCGACGACATGAAGACAGGAGAAGACCCATGAGTCCAAAACCACGCCTGATACGGCCAGGCCGCGGCCTGGCAATCTGGCTGCTGATCGGCGCGGCGGGGGGCGGCTTTGCGGGACCGCTCATGGCCCAGGATGCGGCCGGTTCGAGCGAGACCGCGACGACCGATGAGCTGATGCGGCCGACGCAGAACGGTTTCCGCCTGACTCCGGAAGTCGTTCGGCTGTTCTCCCGCCAATTCGTGGTCAAGGAGGTCAACAAGGAACTCGGGCTTTCCAGCGAGCAGATCGACAAGCTGAGCGGGAGCTTCGCTGAGCGGACCATGGACATGGGCCACCAGCACGGCGAGGCGATGCGCGATCTGTGCGAGTACTGGATGGAGACCCTGATGACTACCCGCGGGCAGAAGATCAGTCCGGAGATGACCAAAGAACTCGGGCGACGCGGAGCGGGCTTCACCCCGGCGATTCGCGAGTTGTTCAAGGGCTTCTCCAGCGACGCCCGCGCCGAACTGTCGGACGAGCAATGGGCAAAATACCGCGCCGGCATGGAGGAGATGAGAAGGAAGTTCGACCACCTGGAAGAGACCCTCCAGCGATGGTCCCGAGGTGAACTCAAACCCTCGGAAGATACAATCAACGGGCTCGAGCAGGAAATCGACATGGACGAGAAGGCGGCTGCAAAGGAGCCTCCCGCAATGCGCCAGGCTCGGTGGCAAGCCGATAATGAGCTGCAGCAGATCGATCCGAAGCAATGGCGGAACTACTTGACGGCCGTCAAGCAGTTCTTCAAATACGACGAACAACAGATGGTCCAGGCCGAGGGCCTGCTGACCAAGTACCGCGAACGGGCCGAGGCCCTCATGGTCGGCGACTGGCGCGTACAATGCCGGCAGAATCGCATGAAGTACTCGATGCGGTGGTCGCTCAACCAGGAAAACGTCCGCCCCTGGATCTACCACATGGAGCGTGAGTATGAGAATCTGACCGGTCCCATCCGAGAGGTCCAGCGAGAATTCCAGGCGGCGGTGATAGCCCTCGCGACCGCGGAACAGCGCGAGGCCGCAGCGGCACCTATCCGGGAGCGGGCCGACCAGCATGGAATGCCGTTCGATGAGTCGGATCTCGTGGCCCTGGGGCTGGGCGCACAACCCTGACCCGCCAGCGACCTCGGCCGCTTGACCAGGGGTCGCACGAGAGGCGTCTGAAGCATGCAGATCAAACCAGAGACTGCCAAACCACTGCTCCACGACATGGCTCTGGCGGTGTGGCGGCTGCTTCCGGCCAACCCCATCGTCCTGCGCGTCGTGCAGGGCGGCAGCAAACGGACTCAGCATCTCTGGGTCCGCGTGCTGTATCTGCTGATCCTCTTCGGCGTGATGCTCATCGCCCAGTTCGCCAACTCCAGTTCCGGACAGTCCCTGACCCTCCTGGCCAAGGGTTCGACCCGCATCTTCGAAATCATCGCCGTCCTGCAGTTGGCCATGATGTGCTTCCTGGCACCAGTCTTCACCGCCGGCGCGATCTCCCAGGAAAAGGACGCCGAGACGTTCAACGTGCTGCTGACCACCCCGCTGACCAACGCCCAGATCGTACTCGGCTCGCTGGGCAGCCGGCTGTTCTTCGTTCTGGCCCTCCTGGTCGCCGGCCTGCCGATCTTCTGCATCACCATGATCTTCGGCGGTGTGACCAGCGAGCAGATCTTCCTGAGCTTCGGTATCGCGGGGTGCACGGCCATCCTGACCGGCTCGCTGGCCATTCTGGTGAGCGTGTTACGCGTGGGCTCGCGGGGTACGATCTTCTCGTTCTACGTGGGTATCGCGGTCTATCTGTTCGCCGGTCTCGGCCTGGGCAACCTGCAGTGGACCTGTGTCCCGGAGTCCATCATTCCCGGCGTCAACACCGGCATGACCTGGCTGGCCATCATCCACCCCTACTACGCGCTGGAAGTGGCCCTGAATCACATTCGGCCACCCGATGCCGCGGCGGTCGCCCATCGCACCTGGCCGTTCAACCACATGCTGGCCTCGCCTCAGTGGGCATACATGACCCTGACACTCCTGGCATCCGCCGTGTTGGTCGGCGTCGCCACGCTCTTCTTGCGGAGCGGCATCAAGCAGGGCGAGGCCGGACTGCTTCGGAGCCTTCAGCTCAGGTTCGGCAGACGCAAGACCGACCAAGAGCGATGCCACCGGATTCGCCGCGTGTGGTCGAACCCGATCGCCTGGCGCGAGGCGGTGACCAAGGCCAGCGCCGCCAGCAGCGGCTTCATGCGGTACTCCTACCTCATCGGTGGAGCGACAACCGGGGTGCTGTTCCTGTATGGCTATGGATCAGGGTGGTTCAACCCCGTGACCGGGACTTCACCCACCCTGGCCCGGGCGTGGCTGATCTGGATCGTGATGGTCGAATTCCTGGTCGTCCTGCTGATGGCGGCGAATACGGCCGGAACCGCCATCACCCGGGAACGCGACGACGGCACCATGGAGTTGCTCCTGACCACCCCCTTGACCAGCCGCTACATCGTGTGGGGCAAGCTCCGCGGGCTCATCAGCTTCGCCGTGCCCCTGATGGCCGTCCCCGCCGTCACCGTTCTTGCGGCCGCGATCTTCGATATGGTCCGGGCAGTACCCGAGCCGGTCGTATCGCTCCTGTCGGCCGTCCTGCTTCCGATCCTGCTGACCGTCTACGCGTCATTCGCCTGCATGATTGGCCTTCAAATGTCGCTGAAAAGCAGAAAATCCGTGCAGGCGGTGATGGCCAGCATGGGCATTCTGCTCGTGGTGGCCTTCGGCCTGTCGCTGTGTGCCGTGAGCACATCGCAGGTGCCCCCGGAAATCGCCAGCATCACCGTTCCGCTCACCTTCGTCACCGCGATCTACTACGTGCTCGACCCGGGCAGCCTCGGGCGGAATCAATTCGGCACTTCGGCAAACCCGTTCGACCTCAACGTGCTCCTGTGCATAGGGACACTCATCGCCGCGGCACTCTATGGCGCGATCGTCGCCGGAACCTACCGATCGATGGTCAAGAACTTCGACGTGATCGTGCGAAAACAGCAGAAGTAGAGCCGATACACCGGCCTCAACCACCCAAGCGTCGCAACGCCCGGCTCCACGCGGAACTTCGGGTCGCCAACGGCATCCAAGGACAGGGGCAACCTGTGGTGACAGGGTGCGCCCAGGTCCGCTATAATTCGGGAGAGCCCGAAAGCTCGGCGAGATCCGGACCTCGACCGGGCCGCCAGCACAGTATTGTGCGGCCCAGACCTGAGGTTGGCCGATAAAGGACGATGGCGACTATCCGGGGGCGGCCCCGCGGCGGCCTGCAGGCGGACCCGGCCCGGTTGTGAAAGGACCCAACATGAGCCTTCGCAAGTACTCAGTGCTTGGCATCGTATCCGTCCTGGTCCTGTGTCTGCCGGCAACCGGGCAACAGATGATTCGCGACGGCAACGCCCTGGACGCGAATCCTCAGCGAGGTTCCGGCGGCTTCAATCCCGCCGCTCGGGTGTACGAGCCCAACGCGACCAACCGAATCGTCACCGGAAACGTCAGCGGCGGCCGGGCTTTCCAGGGCTACTCACCAATCCGTGATTCCAGCTCGCTCTTCCTGGGCAGCCCGAACTACAGCGGCTATGGAGTCACCAGCAGCTCAAACCTGCGCACTCGCAGCGGCTATGCAAGCGGGTATGCAGCCGATCCGCTCAGCAGTTTCTACCGCGACAGCTACAGTTACAGCGACAACCGGGATCCGTATACCCCGGCATGGCAATCGGGCACCTACTACTCCTCGACGGCCTACGCGACAGGATATGGCGCCTCCGCTCAAAGCTACAATCGAGTCGGATCGGCGTATGGGGGCGGTCCGTATCCCTATCCCCGATCAGGTCGCTTGCTGGGGACAACCACCTTCGACCCGCTGGTGGCCGCCCGACAATCGCTCCAGGGAGGAACCGTTCCGGCTCAACTGCCCGATCTGTACCAGACCAACGCCGGACGGATTCCCGCCGACCAGCTGGTTCGCGAGGCCGCCCAGGATCAGGCCACGACTGGGGCGACCGGACCGAGGCCTCTGACGAGTCTCGTGGATACCCGGGTCAAGGCACCCGGACCCGAGGATCCCCGCAGAATGGACAACCGGCTCTCCCCGGCAATGCCTCCCGCCAGAATGGACTCCTTGGAGTCCATCCTCGAACGTGGACGCAACCTCGAAACACGGTTGGCCAAGCCCATCAACCGCCCGATGCAACCGGGCGGCAGCACCCCGGTCGAGCCGCCGCAAGCTCCGACCGGATGGCCGGATGCCGTTCCAGAAACGTCGGGGGCAGACCAGGCAACGTCTCTGCTCTCCATTCCCTTCGTGGCGAAAGGCGATTCCGCGGTCGGCGTACGACTGAGTCAGGCATCCAAATCGCTCAAAGACGGCAAGTACTATCAAGCCGCAGGCCAGTTCGAGATCGCCCAGATGATGGACCCCCAGGATCCGGCACCCGCGTTGGGCCGGTCAATGGCGCTGCTCGGGGCAGGCGAGTACCTGACCAGCGCGTCGGCGCTGTTTCAAGCCGTGCGCCTGCTTGATCAAATGAAGAAGCCCCAACCGGATCTTCTGGCCTTCGCCCGCGACCTCAAGAACATCAATGATCGAATCGTTGAGCTGAAGGGACGACTGGAGTCGGAGGATGACTACCGGCTCCGGTTTCTGCTCGGATACGCGGAGTTTGCCGTCGGGCTCAGCGATCTGGGTATGACGCATATGGAACGTGGAATCGCGATCCGGACCAGGGAACTGGCCGAAAGCCGCGACGCCGCGAATCTAGCCTTGGCCACTAGGCCCGCCGGCAGCGGTCAAACCACCCACCCCGAGCTACAATCCCTCGCGCGGTTCGTGCACCGGCTGGGGTCGGGGGGCGCCTCGCCCTCTGCAAAACCCGCCACCCAGCCCGCCGGAACCTAGCCCGGGCAACGGCTTGCCTGGGTTTCCAGCCCTGTCGCGAGGGACTCAAGGCATGGCCGTCAAAGCTGCCCAAGCAGAAGAACTCAAGCGAATCAAGGACGGTCTGGACGTCTGGGACGATATCTACCGATACGCGGCCGCAGGAGACTACGCGGCCATCGATCCCGACGATCTGGATCGCTTCAAATGGTACGGCATCTACAGGCAGAAGCCCAACGAGGGGCATTTCATGCTCCGGATCAAGATGCCGGGCGGGGCGCTGACCGCGTTCCGACTGCGGGAGATCGGGCAACTCGCCCGGCGTTATGCCCGCAACTTCGGAGATGTGACCACGCGTCAGGATATCCAGCTCCACTGGCTGCGCGTCCAGGATCTGCCCGATGCCCTGTCCACGATCTACCAAACACTCCGGATGCACCAGGAGTTCGCCTGCGGAGACACCCCTCGCAACGTGACCGCGTGCCCGCTGGCGGGCGAGCTGGCCGACGAGATCGTGGACACCCGGCCGTTTGCCCAGGCCATCACCGACATGTACCGGGCGGGGGGCAAGGAGTTCAGCAATCTGCCCAGGAAGTTCAAGACCTCGATCAGTGGATGTCGCGTCCACTGCCATGCGCCGCAGATCAATTGCCTGGCGTTCTTCGGCGTAGAACGTAAGCGAGCCAACGGCCGCGAGCGAGGATTCGGCGTGAGCGTGGGTGGCGGGCTGCGCGATACGCCGCACTTCGGGCAGTCGCTCCGCGTGTTCCTGAAACCGGACCTGGGCCTGGTCATCGACGTCTGCCGGGCAACGGCACACATCTTCAGAGATCAAAGCCATCTCCGCGAAGGACGCTTGCGAGCGCGGTTGAAGTTCTACGTCGCCCAGATCGGCTGGGAGGCGTTCCGCGTTCAGCTGGAGCACTATCTGGGCTACCCCCTCGAACATGACCAGGAAATCGTTGCCCCGGCCGGTGCATCCAACGACGACCATGCGGGCGGAGGGGTACTGAAGAACGGTCTGGCATTCGTGGGAGTCCCGGTGCCCTGCGGCCGCCTGACCGGTGACCAGATGATTCAACTCGCTGACTTGGCCGAACGGTATTGTCGCGATCCCGAACGGCAGATCAACGCGACCATCAAGCAGAACCTCTTGCTGCTGAACATACCCGGGGCCGACGTGCCGGATGTCAAAAAGAGGCTGGCGGATATCGGCCTGCCGTCGGACGCACCGCCGGTTCGGCAGAGGATCCTGAGCTGCACGGGAACACAGTTCTGCAACCTCGCCGTGGTCGAGACCAAGGACCGGGCCAAACGTATTCTGGACTATCTCGAAGCCAACGTACCGATGCGGGAGCCGATCTTCATCTCCGTCACCGGCTGCCCGAACAGCTGTGCCCAGTACCAGATCGCCGAGATCGGACTGCAGGGGACGCTGTACAACTACAAGGGCCGGAAGGGCGTGGAGCACTATCACATCCTGCTCGGCGGACGGCTCGGCTCGCAGCCGGAGTTCGGACGTTTTGTATGCAGAGACGGCGACAGGAAGATCAAGGTGCCGGCCGAACTCGTTCACCTGGCGATCGCCCGGGTCATCAAGGCATACCAGGCCGAGAAACGCCCGTCCGAGCGATTCCCGGATTGGGCCCTGCGGCAGGAGATGGATCGATTGGCGGAGCTGGTGACGGTCAGCGATTCCGCAACTGACTCTTTCCTGCACACGTAACCCCAGCTCATGACAAGCATTGATGGACTCGGCAGGGGTGCCGAGCAGATTCGCATTCATTTTGGGCTTGACAAACCGGCCGGTGTCTG
>JAKLEZ010000049.1 GCA_022711465.1 Planctomycetota bacterium
CCACAGCCTCTCGGGAATCCGCGAGCGGCCGTCGCGGGTCTGACGCCATCGCTCAAAACGCCGAAGCGTTCCCTCCAGCCGGGAAGGAACATCACGCGCGGTGCCGGTGCTCATCATCTGTCCTCCAGCGGGCCTTATGGCGACAGATGACCATACCAGACGACTCAGCACGGTTCATGCAGGCTTACCGGAAGGACACACTCGAAGCGGGTGCCCGTAGAATGCGGATGGTCCCCTGGACCGACATTTCCCGTTTGACCTCTACCCAGCTACGCCGCAGGGCAGTCTTCTGCTATTGTACCAGCGCCGACACAACTCCGTAAAAGCGCAAATCGGCCCTGCCGATGTGCACAAAAAGTGCAAAAAACATACAGCCGTTTTTCGGCACGCTGAGTATCACGGGGTGCAGCCCACTCGCTCTTCTACACATCTCCCCAGCCAACTTCGTCTTCAGTGCTAACGTTCAGAGTCTTCGCAAATCGCGCAGGTTTCCTCGCCCCGGAGTCGTATCTACCTTCGGTCCCGTGGGTTGCGGGCGAATCCTGCGATAGGTAGATGCTTCGGACCTCAGCCCAATTCCGGGCAATCAGAAAAACGGGCTTGACAAATCATGTTTATATGGTATAATCGCCATATGTCAATGGATCGGCGCTCAGTTCACTTTTACGAAGCACGGGCGAAGGTAGCCAAGGCCATGGGCCACCCGAGCCGCCTGTTAATCCTGGAAGCGCTCCAAGAGCGAGAATGGTGCGTTTGCGAACTGACGGAGCTGGTCGGCGCGGACCAGTCCACAGTATCCAAGCACCTTGCTGTTCTCAAGCAAGCTGGGCTGGTGGAGGACCGTAAGGAAGGCGCGATGATCTTCTACCGCCCGAGGGTCAAATGTCTCGAAGGCTTCTGGCGGTGCATCGAATCGGTACTGAAGGAGAACCTGAGGGCTCAGACGGCCGCACTTGATCGCTGAGGTCGTGGTCGGCCTTCTTGTTTGGCCACTCCATGGCTACATGGCCATGTCGCAATGCCCTGCCGCACCCCATGGTCTTGACGGATGCAATGCGAATCGGGAGATAGCGTGCGATGACGTTGGACTGGAAATCCGAATACAAGAAACTCCTTGCGGGCGTGGTCGTCTTCGGCGTCTGCTTCGCCTTGCCGATTGAGTGGCCGCGATTCAATAAGGCGATCTTCGAGTCGCTGGCGCTGATCAAATGGTATGCCCAGGAGCATGTGCTCCTGTGTCTGGTGCCGGCGTTCTTCATCGCCGGTGCGATCGGGGTGTTTGTCAGCCAAGCTTCGGTGATGCGCTATCTCGGACCGAAGGCACCCAAGGTATTGGCCTACGGCGTCGCTTCGGTCAGCGGCACGATCCTGGCGGTCTGTTCGTGTACGGTGCTCCCGCTGTTCGCCGGCATCTGGCGGATGGGGGCGGGGCTTGGGCCTGCTTGTACGTTCCTGTATTCGGGCCCGGCCATCAACGTGCTTGCCATCATCCTGACCGCCCGCATCCTGGGGTTGGACATCGGCGTGGCCCGCGCGGTCGGCGCGGTCTTCTTCGGCGTGATCATCGGCGTCATCGTGCAGCTCATCTATCGCAAGGAGGAGGCTGCCAAGGCAGAGGCCGCGGACATGATGCCCGTCCCCGAGATCGGCCGCCCTCTCTGGCAGACGATTCTGTATTTCGCGAGCATGATCGGCATCCTCGTGTTCGCCAACTGGGGAAAGCCCGACCAGACGTCGGGTTTCTGGTTCGTGATCTGGAACTCGAAATGGACCATCACCTCGGTGAGCGCCGTCGCCTTGGCCGTGTTTCTGGCGATGTGGTTCGAGGTGGAATGGTGGAAACTGGCTCTTGTCGCGGTGGCTACCCTCGGCGCCTGGTCTGTGGCCGGGTCAATCGTTACGCCTGAGCTCCGCACCTGGCTGCACGCCGAGCACGCGCCTCTGCACGCAATGATTCCCTTCGTGACGGCGTGTATCGGCCTGTCGATTGTCCTCGGCTCGCGTCAGGACGAGGCGGGCGAGTGGTTCAATCAGACTTGGTCCTTCGCCAAGCTGATCACGCCTTTGCTGCTCGGAGGCGTGCTGGTCGCCGGCCTGCTGCTCGGCCGGCCAGGTGAAGAGGGTCTGATCCCCAACAAGTGGGTTACTGGTCTCGTCGGCGGCAACTCCATCCAGGCGAACCTGTTCGCCTCAGTATTCGGGGCGTTCATGTACTTCGCCACGCTGACCGAGGTGCCCATCCTCCAGGGTCTGATCGGCTCCGGGATGGGCAAGGGGCCTGCCTTGGCTCTGCTGCTTTCCGGGCCGGCGTTGTCGCTGCCGAGCATGCTGGTCATTCGCTCGGTGCTTGGCACGGGCAAGACCGTTGTGTTCGTCAGTCTGGTCATTGCGCTTTCAACGATTGCGGGCCTCCTTTTCGGGGCCATCAGTTGAGTAAGACTCTAGAGGAGAACAATCATGACGACAGGATGTGGATGCGGTTGTGATGGCGGTGAAACGCTGATCTTCACTTGTGCCGGGGCTGCTCATTCAGGCCAAGCGGCCAACCGGGCCGGGGTCCAGGCGATGCAGCAGGGCATCGGAAACCTGTTTTGCATCGCGGCGGTGGCAGCCGACATCGCCGACAAGATGACACGGGTCCGCAAAGCGGGCAAACGTATCGCCATCGACGGGTGCAGCGATCATTGCTGCCGCAAGGTACTCGAGAAGGCGGGCCTGACCGCGGACGTACACGTGGTCGCGACCGACCTGGGCATCGAGAAGAAACCCGCCCAGCCGGACATGGCCGGCGATGCGAACAAGATCGTGGACAAGATCAAGGCGCTCATGGGCGCGGCGTGCTGAGGGAGTGTTCCATATGAAGATCGAGATTCTCGGAACCGGTTGTCCGAAGTGTACGACCCTGGCCGCGAACGCGGACAAAGCGGCGAAAAACCTCGGTGTCCAGTACGAATTGTGCAAAGTGACTCAGCTCACGGACATCATGAAGCGTGGGGTCATGATGACTCCCGCTCTGGCGATCAATGGCGAAGTGAAGTCCGCGGGCAAGGTCCTTTCGGAAGCGGAGATCACCACGTTGCTGGCCAACGCAATGACGTGAGAGTCCTTGTGCATCGTGTCGGCGTGGAGACCTCAAGGCTCCGTGGAGGTTGACCAAAGGATGCGGCCTTGCCAACAGTGTAATGGTGACTTCGCGGTCGGCGTGTGGATGTCGGCGTTGCTGATATTCATATTGGTGATCGCGTGGAAACACTGGCCGCGCATGGGATGGGCGGGGCGTATCGGTGTCTTTGCGGCCTGCATCACGATTTTCGGCGGATTGGTCGCGAACAGCTATTGGCGTGACAATGCCCGCTCGGCTGGCGGAACATGCGGCACGTGCGTGATGCCGTCCCTTCTGAGTCCTGCCACGGGTCCGAGCACCCAGTCGGCGACGGACACATCGAAGGCGGCTTCGCAGCCGGGCGGCGGTTCATCCCCGGTCGCGACGTCGCCGGAGGTGGTCGCCTATTACTTCCATCGAACAATCCGTTGCCCGTCGTGCATACAGATCGAGGAGTGGGCCAAGCAGGCGATCGAGAACCGTTTCGCCAACGAAATCATGAATGGGCTCGTCCAGTGGCGAGCAGTCAACATCCAGGAGGCGGGAAACGAGCACTTCGAGAAGGACTATGAGCTGACGGGGCAGTCACTAGTCCTTGTGCGGATGAAGAATGGGCACCCGGCCGAGTGGAAGAATCTCAAGTCCGTTTGGGAACTCTTGGGCGATTACGCCGGTTTTACGAAATATGTGCAGACGGAAGTGTCGTCGTTCCTTGGCGGCACGTCCGGGATGTAGGGCAAGCGAAGCAGGAGAATGATTGTGATGAACAAGACCACAAGGATCGGTATCGTAGTGGCTCTGCTGGTTGTCGTCGGTGTCACGATGGCGCTCAAGCAGAAAACCAAGGAAACGTCTCGCTCGGGGGATCAGCCGCAGGCGCTGGCAAGTTCGGAAAGCCGGCCCGCTGGGACACAGACCGGGCAGGATTCGGCGGCCACGAAGGGATTGCCTCGGCTGGTAGATCTGGGTGCGACCAAGTGCATTCCCTGCAAGAAGATGGCCCCCATCCTGGAGGAACTCAAGAAGGACTTCGCCGGCCGTCTGCAGGTCGATTTCATCGACGTTTGGGAGAACCCCAAGGCCGGCGATGAGTACCACATCAAGCTCATTCCGACGCAGATCTTCTTCGATGCGTCGGGCAAGGAGCTGTTTCGGCACGAGGGCTTCTTCTCCCGTGAGGATATCCTGGCCAAGTGGAAGGAACTTGGCGTGGATCTCACCGGCAAGCCGGCAGCCTCGATCGAGCGTGCAACTCCCGTCACGGCCGATACACGGGCCAAGGATAGCATCTGCTTCATGTGTGACGGCGATGTGAGCCCCAAGAGCCGGGTCCTCGTCAAGGGTCAGGCGGAGCAGGTGATCCTCTGCTCACCGCACTGTTACTTCATCTACCACTCCAGCTTGAAGGAACCCGCGAAGGCGGAGGCCATCACCAGTGTGACCGACGCCGCGTCGGGCAATCTGATCCCTGCAACCACGGCCACCTACCTGTACGGCCTTGACCCCAAGGGCCGGCCGACGGTCGCCGCTTTCGCGGACAAGGATGCGGCAGCCAAGGAACAGCAGAAGAGCCCCGGCAACATGCTGAACTGGGAAGGGCTGCGCACCAAGGAACTTGCCACACGATGCGGGTTCTGCGACCGGGCGGTGTATCCGGAGGACGCATGCACGGTCAAGGTTGCCGAGAGCACTCAGACTTACGGTTGCTGTGTGATGTGCGGACTCGGAGTCGCCGCCCGCTTGCAGAAGGACATCGAGATGGAAGCGAAAGACGCGCTCACCAGCGACGCGATCAAGGTTCAGACGCTGAATGGCAGCGTTGCCTCGCTGGAGCCCAAGACGGCCGTGGCCTGGGCCGGCGGCAAGAAGAAGGAGGATGGCACTTGGGCCTCGACCGGCTGCTTTAAGCAGGCGTTCTTCGTCAATGAGGCCAACCTGAGGGCGTGGCTGGAGAAGCAGCCGACCGCGACCGGCCGGATGGTCACCATCGGCCAGGCCCTGACGGCCAAGATGAAGATGACCCCCGCCCAGATCGCCGGGGCGTGCAAGCTCGGTGAATGCAAATGATCGAGCGACTTTTCGATACGTTGACTCATGCGGTTGGGAGCACGCCGCTGATCGCTCTGGGCGCCTCCTTCGTCTGGGGCATTCTGAGCATCATTCTCAGCCCCTGCCATTTGGCGAGCATTCCACTGATCGTCGGCTTCATCGATCAGCAGGGCCAGATGACCACGCGACGAGCCTTCGGAATCTCCACTCTCTTCGCCGTGGGGATCCTGGTCACGATCGCCCTGATCGGTGTGATTACGGCCATGGCGGGCCGGATGATGGGTGATGTCGGCCGCTACGGCAACTACTTCGTGGCGATAATCTTCTTCGTGGTCGGCTTGGTCCTTCTGGATGTGATCCCCATGCCCTGGTCCGGCCCGGGCCAGGTCAACATGAAGCGTAAGGGCCTGCTCGCGGCCTTCATTCTTGGGCTGGTCTTCGGAATCGCCCTTGGACCTTGCACGTTCGCTTACATGGCGCCGATCCTGGGCGTCGCTTTTAAGGTCGCGACAACCAGCGCCCTGTACGGCGCAATCCTGCTGTTGGTCTACGGTATCGGACACTGTTCGGTCATCGTGGTTGCTGGTACGTCTACGGAGATGGTGCAGAAGTACCTGAACTGGAATGAACAGTCCAAGGGCGCGGTGATCCTGAAGAAGATCTGTGGCGCCCTGGTTTTGCTCGGCGGGTTGTACCTCCTGTATACTGCTCACTAAGAAGGATGGGCACACACAGGAGATGCGTCCGATGAGTGCAGCCTTGGAGCTGCTCTCCATGAGACCTGGTTCGGCCCGCACATGGATCGAACAGGTGAAGCGATGGCGCCCTCTGTCCCCAAGGCCCCTGCCCTTCGGTGGAGAATGAAGCACGCTTCCTCGCCTGGTTATCCGTCCGGAGCAAGACGAGGTGCGACGTGAGTGACCGAACCTGGAATCCGAAGCGAGCCGTCTGGCCGCTCGTGAAATTTGGCCTGCTCGCCCTGGCCATCGGCACGGGCGTATACCTGTGGTGGCTTGCCCCCGTCCCGGTCACCCGCCACCTCGTCCGCCGAGGTGAGATGGTCGTCGAGGTGATGGGGACGGGGACACTGGAGACACACGTCAAGGCGACGATCAGTCCCAAGATATCCGGTCTGATCACCGAAGTTCGGGCCGATCAGGGCGATCGCGTCAAAGCCGGCCAGACACTTGTGATACTCGACGACCGAGACCTCAAGCGTCAGGTGGAGGCGTCCGAGGCCAGCGTTGCGGCCGCCGAAGCCAGTGTAAAGCGACAAGAAACGGACCGGAAGCGAGCCGCTGCGATACTCGAGAACGCGAGTCGATATGCCAGCCGGCTCGATGCAACCCAAGGCGGCGCGGTCTCCCAAACGGACCGTGACAAGGGGATTGAAGCGCTCGCTGTGGCTCAAGCGGGGATCGCCAGCGCCGATGCCGCGATCGTCGAAGGGCAGAAGCAACTCGCCTCCGCCGAGAGGATCGTGGACTACCAGAGGGCAAGGCTCTCCGACACCATCATCGTCGCACCTTGTGACGGGCTGATCGTTCGCCGGGACCGCGATCCAGGCAGCGTGGTCGTCCCTGGAAGCTCCATCTTGTCTCTGGTCTCGACCGAGAAAACCTGGGTCAGCGCATGGGTGGACGAGACGGAGATGGCGAGGCTTCATGAAGGGCAGCCCGCCCGTGTCTTTTTTCGATCCGAACCAGCACGTTCGTACAAGGGCGAAGTGGCCCGACTCGGCCGGGAAGCGGACCGCGAAACGCGAGAGTTTCTGGTGGATGTCCTCGTTCGGGAACTTCCGGCAAACTGGGCCATCGGACAGCGTGCCGAAGTGTATATCGAAACGAACCGCAAGCCCGATACGGCGGTTCTACCCTCCAGCCTACTCCTGTGGCGAGGGGCGGGGCCGGGGCTGTTCGTGGAGAGAGAAGGACGGGCCACCTGGCGCTCGGTGCGGATTGGTCTGCGAGGGCGGGACACCGTGGAGGTTCTCGAAGGCGTCCAAGCGGGCGAATCGGCCATCGCGCCAGAAGCCGCGAAGACGTCGCTCCGCGAAGGCCAGCGAGTGAGGATTCGATGAACCTCAGTCTCCGTGACGTGCGGCATCACTTCGGGAGGTTCATCCTGACCACCGTCGGTGTGTCCATGCTGCTCATGATCGTGATGGGCATGGGCGGCATCTATCGCGGGCTCACCACAGAGGCGATACAGCTTGTGCAGACCGTGGGCGCCGACATCTGGGTGGTCCAGCGCGGCACGCGTGGCCCCTTTGCCGAGATCTCACGCGTACCGGAGAACCTGGTCGATCGCGTGGCAGCCGTGCCCGGAATCACCCAGACGCGCAAGTTCGTCTACCACACCATACAGCGACAGCGCGAGGGCAAACCGTTGCGGGCGTCTGTGTTGGGGCTTGATTGGCCCACTGATCGGGGACAGTGGCTGTCTTTGGTCGCCGGCCGGCTTCCCGCGCAGAACCACTTCGAGATGATCGCGGATCAGTCCCTTGGTCTCCCGCTGGGCGAACGCATGCGCCTCGGCAAGGACACCTACGCCGTCGTCGGCCTGACGAACGGCATGAGCGATCCGAGTGGGAACGGTTTCCTATTCCTCACCGTCGCCGATGCCCAAGCCATCCAGTTCGACCAACCCGGCGAGGCCATTCGGCTGGAACGGCAGGCCCGCCGGGCCAGAGCCGGGCGGAACGATGTCGGTAAGACGCAGCCAACCATGCTTGAGCACGCGTCGGGCCCCAGCGCGCAACTGGCTGCGATACCGTCCAGCCAGATCAGCGCGGTGATGGTCCGCGTTTCGCCCGGCGCTGACCAAAGGGCGGTGATGAAGACACTGGGCGGATGGGCGGATGTCTCGGTGTTCACACGTGAAGATGAGACCAGGATGCTGCTGATGGGCGTCGTGGAGCGATCTCGCCGGCAATTGGGACTGTTCCGCGTCCTACTCACGACCGTGTCCGGCATCATCATGGCCTTGATCCTGTACACCATGACCATGGACAAACTCCATGATATCGCCCTGCTGAAACTCATCGGTGCGCCAAACCGGGTCATCATCGGGCTCATTCTGCAGCAGGCGATCCTCCTGGGCGCCCTCGGCTACGGCATGGCCTACTTGCTCGGGCAGAAAGTGTATCCTTATTTTCCGAGGCGGGTCATCCTGACCACCGATGACCTAATGATGCTGGCGGGAGTTGTTCTGGGCATCTCGGTGTTGGCGAGTCTGTTGGGTATCTGGAAAGCGTTGCGCGTGCATCCGAACACCGCGCTCATGGGGTGAAATCACCGTGTCTGTTTGTCCGGCGATAGAGACGCAGGGGCTGACGAAGGTGTATGGCAGCGGCCACACCGAGGTGATCGCCATGCGCGACGCCACCCTTCGCGTCGCGCCCGGGCAGTGCGTGGCTCTCATCGGGCCAAGTGGCGCGGGGAAATCCACCTTCCTGACGGCCGTGGGCCTGATCAATCCGCCGACGTCCGGGCGGATTCTGATCGGCGGCCGACCCGTGATGGATGGTCCTCGGGCGCTCATCGACGCGCGACGGTTCCGCCGTCAGCATATCGGTTACGTGACCCAGAAGGCTAACCTGATCGGATTCCTCACGGCTTGCGAGAATGTCGAAGTGGCGATGCACCTCAACGGCGTACCGGCCCGGGCGGCTCGTTCACGGGCGATGGAACTCCTGAGCTACCTGGGTGTGGCCGAACGTGCCCAGGGCTATCCCCCCGAGTTGTCGGGAGGTGAACAGCAGCGTGTCGCGATCGCCCGGGCACTGGCCAACCGCCCCAGCGTTGTTCTGGCCGATGAGCCGACCGCCGCTCTGGATGGACACCGCGGTCGGCAGGTCATGGCACTATTCGGCAGAGTCGCGCATGAACAGGGCGCGGGGATCATCGTCGTCACGCACGATCAACGAGCGCTCGACGTGTTCGACGCCATTTACGAGATGGAGGACGGACAGATCCGAGTCTACGCCATGGCGGGCACAATGACTTCATGACGAAATCGACATCGGTGCGCGCACGCGCGCGGACCAATGGCAAGGTATCCGTTTTCAAGGAGACTTGTGATGGCAAGCGATGTATCGAGGCGCGGATTCCTGGAGGTCGCTGGAACGGTGGTGGCTGCCGGTGCAATCGCGAGCGTCGGCACCGCCAACGCCGCGGAACAGGCAGCCGTGGGAAAGCTCAAGATCGTCGGGGTCTGCTGCAGCCCCCGGAAGGGCAAGACGACGGCGGCGGCCATGCAGATGTGCCTGGATGCCGCCAAGTCGACCTCGCCTGAGGTCGAGATCGAACTGATCGAGCTGGCCGGCCTGAAGATCCCGGGCGGTGTCGCGGCCGGGGTGCCGTTGGAGCCTGGCGAGAAGGACGACTTCCCCGCACTCGCAGAGAAGCTCGGCAATCCCGCGGTGGCCGGGATCATCGTTGGAACGCCGGTCTACTTCGGGAACATGAGCTCGTTGTGCAAGGCGTTCATCGATCGCTGCATGATCTTCCGCAAGAACAACTTCGTGCTCAGCGACAAGGTGGGCGGCGTGCTGGCGGTCGGAGCCGCGCGAAACGGCGGCCAGGAGTTGACCACGCAATCCGTCCTGGCGGCCATGTTGTGTCAGGAGATGATCGTTGTCGGCGACGGGAAACCGAGCGCTCATATCGGCGGCACACTGGTCAATGACGGCAAGGACAGCATCAGCGGCGACGAGTTCGGCACCGCGACCGCCAGGAACCTCGGCCGCCGCGTGGCGGAAGTGGCCTTGCTGGTCAAACGCGCTCGCTGACCCATAGAGCCGTGTCGAGGCGGTACCGGAGTCGGTTATCGAGCCGCTGCCCGAATTTGACCATCGTTTTCGGGGGGACTATACTTCGATAGTTGGCGAAGTGAGGTAATGGCATGATGCGGCAGTTCCTAACGATGGCTCGAGCGATCGGAGACGAGTCCCGCGTACGAGCCCTACTGGCCCTGCGGGACGGCGAGTTGTGCCTGTGCCAGATCATCGAGCTCCTGCAACTCGCGCCCTCCACGGTGTCCAAGCACATGGACGTTCTCTACCAGTCGGGCCTCGTCGAGCGCCGCAAAGAGGGCCGATGGCACTACTTCCGGCTGGCGGGCAATCAAGCGGCGCCAATGGTCAGGCGGGCGATCAAGTGGGTCCTGGAATCGCTGCAAGACGAGGCCACCGCGCTGGGCGATACGAAGAAGCTCTGTTGTCTTCGCGAGAAGGACCTGAAAAGACTGAGTGCCTGCTACAAAGTCTGAAATGCTGACCGAACGACGACGTGAGGTGGACCATGCCCAAATTGAGAATCCTGTTTCTGTGTACCGGCAATTCCTGTCGAAGCCAGATGGCCGAGGGCTGGGCGCGCCATCTGAAGAATGAGGTCATCGAAGTGTATTCGGCAGGCATAGAAACCCACGGCCTGAATCCGAATGCCGTCAAGGTCATGGCTGAAGCAGGCGTCGATATCTCCGGCCATCGTTCGAAGAACGTCGCGGATCTGAAAGACGTACCCTTCGACTACGTCGTGACGGTTTGCGGCCACGCCCACGAGACGTGTCCCATGTTTCCCGGCAAGACGAAGATCGTCCATGTGGGCTTCGACGACCCGCCCGCGCTGGCGAAGATGGCCAAGACGAAGGAAGAGGCGCTTGGGTATTACCGGCGGGTGCGGGATGAGATACGGGCTTTCGTCGATAGGTTGCCCGAGGTGCTAACGGCGACTGGCCGGGTTAGCCGAACGAACGAAACTTAGAAACGATACGTCATGTCGGATTGCCAAGAGTCTACCAAGGTCTACAACGACGCGGTCGCCGAACTGGTTGCCATCGGGGCCGCCATCGGCGCTAACTGCGAGCCATGCTTCAAGTACCATTTCGCCCAGGCCCGTAAGCTGGGCGTTACCAAGAAGGACATTGCTCTTGCGGTCGCGATGGCGGAGAACGCAAAGGCCGCGCCCGCGAAGGCGATGCACGAACTGGCCGCCAAGCACGTCGGACAGGAAGTGATGGCCGAGGAAGCCGGCGCGCCGCCGGAGAACACATGCTACGGACCGAAGCCGAAGTCCGGTGGCTCGTCGTGCTGCTGCAAATGACCGTTCACGTGCGGTATGCAGGGAGGAGTAGCGACCATGAGTAGAGGAATCACCGGGCGGTTGTCATTTCTTGACCGTTTCCTGACGCTGTGGATCTTCTTGGCCATGGCGGTCGGCGTGCTGCTTGGGTACTTCGCGCCGGGCGTGGGGACCTGGATCGGATCGCTGCGCCCGGACGGCACACAGACCAGTGTCCCCATCGCCATCGGTCTGATTCTGATGATGTATCCGCCACTGGCCAAGGTGAAGTACGAGGAGCTGGGCGACGTCTTCCGCGATTACAGGGTGCTCGGCCTGAGCCTGCTGCAGAACTGGATCGTCGGGCCGATCCTGATTTTCCTGCTGGCCCTGGTCTTTCTGCGCGGTCAGCCGGAGTTCATGATTGGCCTGATCATGATCGGCCTGGCCCGATGCATCGCCATGGTCATCGTGTGGAACGATCTGGCCGAGGGCGACTGCGAATACGCCGCCGGCCTTGTAGCCTTCAACTCGATCTTCCAGGTTTTCTTCTACAGCATCTACGCCTGGCTGTTCGTGACCGTCCTGTTGCCGATGCTGGGCCAGAAGGGTGCCGACACCTCGGCCATCACCATCGGGCAGATCGCCCAGAGCGTGTTCATCTACCTGGGGATTCCGTTCCTGGGGGGAATGATCACTCGCTTCGTGCTGGTCAAGGCCAAGGGCAAAACGTGGTATCACCAGAAGTTCATTCCGAAGATCAGCCCGATCACGCTGATCGCGCTGCTGTTCACCATCGTGGTGATGTTCTCGATGCAGGGTGAGAAGATCATCTCCAAGCCCGGGGATGTCGCCCTGATCGCCGTACCGCTGCTGATCTACTTCGTCGTCATGTTCCTGCTGAGTTTCTGGATGAGCGGAAAGGCCGGAGCGGGGTATGCGAAATCGGCGACCCTCTCGTTCACCGCGGCGAGCAACAACTTCGAGCTGGCTATCGCCGTGGCCGTGGGCGTGTTCGGGATCCATCACGGCGCCGCTTTCGCCGCGGTGATCGGTCCGCTGGTCGAGGTGCCGGCACTCATCGGTCTCGTGAACGTGGCGTTTTGGATTCGACGAAAGTACTTTGCGGGTGAAACACCCAACCAGCCAGCAGTTGCTCCTTCGGCTACTTGAGCAGCTTGCAGGCGAAGGACCGGTGTGTCTAACAACGAGAACCTGATGATGGAGACGACAAATGGATGATTGCTCATGTTGTGGTGGTGGTGATTCGGTGCGGGACGCTGTGCGTGAAGGTTACAGCCGTATCGCACAGAAAGGCGTGCTTGCGGCAGGAACAACTGAGGGCGACGGTTGTAAGACATCCTCTTCTTCCTCCTGCTGCGGAGCCTCCTGGTCCCCGAACGACTTGGCCAACAAGTTGGGGTATTCGAAGGAACAGCTGGCCGCGCTACCCGAGGGCGCCAACATGGGCCTGTCCTGTGGGAACCCCACCGCAATCGCCCAGCTTACGCCTGGCCAAGTCGTGCTCGACCTCGGCAGCGGTGGCGGGTTCGATTGCTTTCTCGCCGGTCCAAAGGTGGGTCCTCAGGGCCGCATCATCGGCGTGGACATGACACCCGACATGATCTCCAAGGCCCGGCGGAACACAGCGAGCTACCGGAAGAACACGGGCTTGGACAACGTCGAGTTCCGGCTCGGCGAAATCGAGCACCTGCCCGTGGCTGACAACAGCGTGAACGTGGTGATCAGCAACTGCGTGATCAATCTTTCGCCGGACAAGCCACAGGTGTGGAAGGAAATCGCTCGCGTTCTCAGGCCGGGCGGCACGGTGGCGGTTTCGGATCTGGCGTTGCTGAAGTCTCTCCCCGACGCTGTCCGAGGTATGGTCGAAGCCTTGGTGGGATGCGTGGCGGGTGCCGTGCTCGTGGATGAGTACAAGGCAATGATCGAAGCAGTTGGCCTCGGCCAGATCGAATTGAAGCTGAAGCCGGGGTACGTTGCTGCCCTCAGCCTATTCGAGGACCCGCTCTACCGCAGAATCGCTGAGTCGCTTCCGAAGGGCACAACGGCTGCCGATTACATCACCAGCATCGATGTGACGGCATGCAAACTCCAAGGGGCAGAGTGAAGCTGAAAAGCAGTCTGTCGGTTTTCCAACGCATCGTGATGGCCGTGAGCTTGGTGATCGGCTCGGGCAGGCTCGGGCTGCCAGGTCTGGCCCTGGAGGCAGGCGGCATAGCCGCGGCGTCCGCGGGTTGGGTGGTCACAACCGTTGCGAGCCTTCCCTTCATATTCATCTTGACACGGCTCGGGCTTCACTTTCGCTCGTCCGCGGGTTTGGCTCACTATGCGGAGGCGGGCGTGGGGAGATGGGCTAGCTCGGGCGTTGTTGCCGTGCTTGTAGGCACCTTCGCGATCGGCATCCCGGCGCTGGCCATCATAGAAGGTGCATACGCTCAGCGGTTGTTCGGACCGGAGATGCACCACCAATACTGGCTTGCCCTTTGTCGTCTTCGCACCGGCGACTATTGTCAATTCCCGCTTGTCCTCGTGGCCGGGCAAGCTCTCACCCACATCACGGGTGAACCAAACCGTCATCACCCCACGTTCTTGCATGCTGCAGTAACTTTGGGCGGAAGAGCCCAGTGCCACGTGCCGGACCTGACTCCGGACGAAGCGGCACGATGACCTGCCCATCGACGACCGCGTTCAGCTGCCGCCGCCGCCCGCGAGAAACTACCTCGGCTCAGTCCGGTATGCTACTCTGAGCCAACTCACGAAGCAGAAGAAGCTCAAGAAGGAGAAGCTCAAGGGGGAGAAGGGGAGCGGCAAAGCCCAATTCCGCGATCCAAGGTCGTGCTCCCAAGGTGGGTGCTGGCCTTGTGCTTCAATGGCGAGACCGGGCGTCCTTATGGCTTCATGTTGACGGCGATTGACGGTGAAGCCAACTGTGACGGCGGCCAGGACAAGTTCCGGATGAGAATCTGGGACCGCGACGGCGACCGGGTCATCTACGATAGCCAGTTGGATGCTCCCAACACCTCCGATCCGACCACGGTCAACCACCGCGTGCAAAACGCCGTCTCAACCCGCCCTTATTCGCACATCGTTTTCAACCAAGGGCCATCTATGGCGATGGATTGGCTTTGTCCGTTACGCTCGAGGATGATTCTCCCGGTAATGGCCTTTATTCCGTTGCCTTTTCGATCGCGGATCTTAAGGATCGGGCGGTCGCGGTCGTCCTTCACCGTGAGGTTGTCGAAGTGGAGGTTGCCGACCGGGCGACCTTCCACGTCGAGACCTTGCACATAGAGCGGCGGGAAGAAGGGCTCCTTGAGGGCGCAGTCGCGAAAGACCGAGTCTTCCAGATCGATGCGCACGGCATCGTGGGGATTGAACTGCACGGAGAGACCGGCCATGCCGTCGTTTTCCGCGAGGAATCTCGTGATCCGCAGTCGTCCGACTGGGGGATCCTTGGGGTTGCTGCATAGATGGATGGCATGCTGTTGGTTGCCGCGGGAAACACACTGATCGAGGTGAATCGAGATGGGCTTGGACTGGCTGTTCAGGAATTGCGGACAGATCTGGAAGCCGGTTCCCGCATTGGATTCGGCGATGCAGCGGCGCAGCACGCAACGGACCAGGGAATCCGCGGGATGATTGGGCTCGAAGTCAATGCCCGCCTTCGGGGCCGTGCCGTCGGTGTGACGCAGCCGGCAGTCCTCGATCAAGAGGCCTTCCGCGCTGATGACGCTGATGCCCTGCCGGTGGTTGGCGTTGCAGTCGACGCGCCGGATCGTCACCTGCCGGTTGGGAGTGTGCTTCAAGCCCGCGCCGAGGTAGATGCCGTCACCTCCCGTATCTTGGATCGTGAGGTCCTGGACCAGCACGTTGCGGCATCCGAAGAAGGCCACCCCATGCCGCCATTCCGAGTTTTCATAGGCGGCGGATTGATAGTCTTGTTTGCGCATGCGGATGAGGGTGGACTTGCCGCCATCCGCCCGTTCCCCCCGGAGTACGACGTCTTCGCACTCGCGGAACGAGAGCAGGCAGTCGCTCTTGGCCCGAAAGGCTCCTTCCATCGCTACCAGTTCGGTTCCCGCCTCAAATACGATTTCCTGGCCGTTTACCCCGGTCAACGGCCGCGTGATCCAGGGCGACGCTTGCCGGTCCAGAATCAGCCGTTTGACTTTCGAGTTGATGGCCTTCTGGAGGTGCGCGGTGGAATCAGCGGGATTGAAGCCCCACCACGATACGCGGGCTTCCTGCCTTCTGCTGCTCATAACCTCCCGAACCAGTTCCGGGGCGGCATGGCGTTCGGGACTGGGCGAAGCCGTCAGCGTCTTAACCAGAAATGCGTCGAACGCCTTTCGGTCTGTCCACCCGAGTTGGCAGCGCACCTTCTTGCCGTGGGGCGAAACGAGCGTGTGGCCCTGGTCGTTTACGATGAGTTCTCGGGGCTCGATCCGGGCGTATTCTTCGGAATAGGCCAGGTAGACCGCCGCCGTGTCGTAAAGGATGCTGCTGGCATCCCGGAAGTGGTCACCGCGGTGGGCCCAGAGATGGTAGTTCTCGATGACAATGCGCGCTAGTGGGTGCTGTGAGTCCGCCACGGTTGCGTAGGATGCGCCGCGCAGCACCAGTTCCTCCGAAGCGTCCAGCGGCGAGGTGAGGATCGTCCACGGCGCCGCAACCATCGCCTGCCAGGAGGGGGCGTCTGCTCGGACATTCCAATCTGCCGCGGGCTTTCCGCCGTTCTCAAAGCCTTTGTAGATTCTGCCGCCGGTGCAAACGATGCGGGCCTTGGTCGCAATCCGCGGATCTCGGCGAAGGGCCTCCCTGATGTTGGGAACGGGACCGATGGTGATGAGGGTGATCATGGCCAGCTGCGAGTTGATGGCGTCGATCAGGGCCGCGACACCGTCGGTATGAACCTTGCCCGGGTAGGCGGCCAAATCGAAATCGCCCACCCAACGCCTCTGCGCCAGGGGTCCGTCCCCGGTCTTGATCCCCGTCCCAATCGGAATATCTGTGCGCCCGGCGCGTTGGAGGATCTTCGCCACGAGCCGGGTCCGTTCCGGGGTATTGCCGTAGTCGGTGACGATGAGCTTGAGATCCAGTTCAGGCATGCCCAGCAGCATGGCCAGGGCCCAGGTGTCATCGATGTCGTCGCCAATGTCCGTGTCCAGAATGACGAGAATGGGCGCTCCGTGCACCGCGGTGCCGGCCAAGCAGAAACCGAGTGTGGCGAGAAAAACGAACCGGAGACTGCATTGGAATCGACTCATAGGCATTCGACGTACGGGGTCTCAATCGGCAGGGAAGCAGTACATAGCATGACGACCTCCACTTGCATTCGGGGCCAGTTTATCAAAAGGGCAAACGAAACACAACGTGGGCCGACAACGCGCGACTTTCAGTATCGATCCGCTCTTTCGTGGCTGGTTCGCCACAATCCGAGCCAACGTAAGAGCGGTTGCTCAACATGGCTGAGACAGTGTCCACGCTCCGCGTGGAGGATTCGACATTCTGTTTTCGTGAAAGCTGCGGGCTGATTCCGTTGAGGAATGGGGATTCCTTAAACCACGTCGCGAGCGTTGTTTGCATGAAAATCCACGAGAACCTTTCCGCTGGTAGGAGGGGGCATCGGCAGGGAGCTCCAAAACCGTGTTTTCGGTTGGAGGGGGAAGCTCGCTTCGCGCACGCCCCGGTTCTTGTCACCGCATCATGAAGCCACGTCCTCTGGGCGTGGTCTGCTCATTCTGTGCAGCCCGGATCGGCCGGCGTACCACTTCCACTGTAAAACCGCCGAAACAGACCGAAGTCGGACTGGTCGACGTCGCCGTCGTAATCGAGATCAGCGCTCCCACAACCAGAGGGTGGGGGCACCTTGGGACCAGCCGCGCACTCTGTGAGAACGCGCAGATCCTGCGAGTCAACCGCGCCATTGTGATCGAAGTCGCTGGGGATTGTCAGCGGACAACCTTGGGCGTCTACCACTGCGCCTAGCACCGTGCTGGGGCAGGCATCGCGGGTATCCGGCACGCCGTTGCCGTCGTCATCCGGGTCGCACGCATCCCCAAGCCCGTAGTGGTCGATATGGCTCGACGACGATGGCATCTGAATCCTGTCAGCGCGTGGCAGAAAAGGGCGATGTGGTCAGTGATTCTGGCCTGCGTTGCCCACAATGCGACTACAACCTGACCGGACTGACCGAACACCGCTGCCCGGAGTGCGGCACCCCCATCAACTGGGCTGCTGTCCGCCGGGCATGGGATGTCGAGATTCAGCGTCCGGGTACATGCTGGGAGCGCTGGCCCTGGTATCTCAAGCCCCTGGCATTTCTGGCCACGACGTTCCAGGCGGCGCTGCTTCCGTGGGTCTTCGCGGGCCAGTTGCCAGCACGCCCGCGACGGCTGCCCGCGCTGACGTTTCTGGTTCTGTGCGTCGTGATCGGCTCAGTGGCGGCAAAGTCCTTCTCCGGCTCAGACAGGCACGACATCTGCGCGTGGGTGGTCGGCGTCGTTTCCCATGTGCTTCTGCAAACGCTCGTGTTCGGACTCGCTCTGCCGCTGCCCAGGGTGAAACGCCCGTTCCGCTTTTGGCTGGCGGTGACGTGCTACACGAGCTATCCCTTGCTTCTGGAGGGTCTCGATGAGAGACCGTCGCACCTCCTGCCGTTCCGCGAGCAAAGCAACCTCTGGCCATTTGCGAATTCCTACCATGAAAACGTTACGCTGCTGACCAGCATCTTGTTCTACCTGTGGTGGATCGGGCTGGCGGTGATTGCCCTCGTCCGCCTGCATCCACGACACCGCCGTCGTGTTGTCGTTCTGGTGGTGGCGGTCCTGGCGATGACCGTGGTGTCCAGCTATAGCGGCTGCCAGATTGGCGGTTACATCGGCGAGCAGTTGAGTTGAGCCATGCGGCGAGATCGTTGAGCAGGATCACCAGGGCAAGCCTTTGATGCTGCTGGTGGGAATTGTCAGGGCGACAGGGATTGCCGCCCGCGCCAAACCGGCTTATTCTCTATCCAGATGTCTTTGCGATTGAACGAATAACGGGACGAAACAGGAGACGAACATGCCACGAAAGAAAACGCCGAAGTTCAAGTGCGAGAAGTGCGGCAAGGCGTTCAACATGGCCATGCACCTCGGCCGGCACATGGCTACTGCTCACGGCCAAACGAAATCACCGCCCGCCACCAAGCCGAGGGCAACGAAAGCGAGTGGGATGGCAAAGGATGACCTCGCAGGGGCGTTGGCTGCGATGATCAACAAACTCCAAACCCAGCGGCAGGAGCATGTGGATGCCATTGCCGAAATTGACGCCGTGGTCGAGAAGTACGGCATCCAGCTCCCGGAACGGAAGCGCCGCGGTCGTCCTCCCGGACGAAAGCCAGGACGAAAGCCGGGAAGACCGGCCGCTGCTGCCACGGCACCGACGAAGCCAACCGGTCGCAAAGGCAAACGCCGCGCCCGTCGCAAGTTTGCGGTCAGCGGGCTGGATTTGATCCTGGCTTTCGTGAAGAGCGTGGGCAAGAAGGGCGCGACAACCAGCGAGATCGTCAAGCACTGGAAGTCCGAGGGCCGGTCAGGCGACGGGTACACCACTCTGAGCCAACTCACGAAGCAGAAGAAGCTCAAGAAGGAGAAGCTCAAGGGGGAGAAGGGGAGCAGGTACAGAGCGGCGTGAGCCTGCCCTACCGGGACCACAACCGATGGCAAGGATAACCAACAAACCGAGGCAACGATGCACCCTCGCTTCCCTGCGAAAAGAGGCGGTTTCGCTCGGGGCGCTGGATGCCAAGGTGATCTTGACCCGCAAGGTCTTCACCGCTGCCTGGGTCCGGTGGAAGTGCCGCTTCGGCTGTGATGGTTACGGGTCCAGTCTTCTCTGTCCGCCTCAATCGCCTGTTCCGGAAGAAACGCGCCGCGTGCTTGGCGAGTACAAGCGGGCGATCCTGATCCACTGCGATTCGTACACGGACGTGCGTCCCCTGATCGCCCGGCTTGAACGAGCGGCTTTCCTGGGCGGGTTCTACAAGGCGTTCGGTTTTGCATGCGGTCCCTGTCAGCTTTGCCCGACCTGTGCGTTCGAGAAGGGATGTCGGCATCCTGAGCAGGCCCGACCGGCGATGGAGGCTTGCGGCATCGACGTGTTTCGGACGGCGCGGGCGGCCGGATTCCCCATTGAGGTCGTAACGAGTCGAAGCTGCAAGCAGAATTATTACGGGCTGCTGCTCGTCGAGTAACCTCTTGGGCGCATGTTTCAGTGCGACCTCAGACGCAGTGGCTTCTCTTTGGGCAGATTACCCAGTCCAAGTGGCGAAAACCCGGAGTCACTCATCATGGGATGGTGGAAGCGTGAATGCGATTGGATGACTGTGATAGTGATGGTGCTTGGCTTTGGTCTAGTGACCCACGGCACCGAGACTCAGCCTGCCAATGACGACCAGAAAGGCGAACCGTCCCGCTCTCACCGGGTCGGCGTTTCTTGCATCTGCCACC
Source organism: Planctomycetota bacterium (assembly GCA_022711465.1). Lineage (GTDB taxonomy): Bacteria > Planctomycetota > Phycisphaerae > UBA1845 > PWPN01 > JAGNEZ01. Next base: position 19,725 of record JAKLEZ010000049.1, read on the forward strand.
CGGCTGGTCGGAGCATCGCCGAGATGGACAAGCTGATCGACGCCGCGGCGCTCGACCAGCCGGACCTGATCCTGCTGACCGAAGGCTGCATGCAGAACTCAGCCCCTTCCGCCAGCCGCGCCGAGAAAGACGCCCGGTCCGAGCCGCTGCCCGAGTCCGGACCCATCACGCAGTTTCTTGCTCGCAAGGCCAGACAACACCGGGCGTACATCATGGGCAGCTACTGGCGCAAAGGCCCAAAAGGCCAGGGTCGATACAACAGCGCCGTGCTGGTTGACCGGCAGGGCAAGCTGGTGGGCTGGTACGACAAGGTGTTTCCGACCATCGGCGAGATGGAGGAGGGTGTGCTTCCCGGCCGGGAAGCAGTGGTCTTCGACACCGATTTCGGCCGCATCGGAGCCCTGATCTGCTTCGACCTGAACTTCCCGGAATTGCTGGCGGAATACAAGCAGCGCGGCGCGAAGCTTCTCTGTTTCCTCTCAGCGTTTCGGGGCGGCAGACTGATCCCGGCGGCGGCGATGCGGAACCAGTGCTTCATCGCCAGTGCCGTACCTGGCGAGAACGGGGTTATTGTTGACCCGCTGGGCCGCAGCCTGGCCGAGTCCAGCCAGTACGGGCGGATCATCTTCGCCCGGATCAATCTCGACAGCCAGATCGTCCACATCGACTACAACGCCGACCGCGTTCAGCGCATGAAGGAGAAATACGGGCCGACCGTCACCGTGGACACGGCAAGCCCCGAAGCCGTCTTTTTCCTCTCCTCGCTTCACCCCGAGAAGTCGATCCAGGACATGATCCGGGAGTTCGAGGTCGAGACGCTCGACGTATACCTGGACCGCGCCCGCGAGGTACGGCAGAAGCATCTCGGGGCGACCGCAAGCAACCCAGCAGAATGAAGAATCGAACGGGTGATCAATGGCTGACCAGATGACGACGAATCCGAGGATAGTGACACGGCGGGCGGTTCTGCAACACGCCTCGCTGCTTGCGGCGGGTGTGGCAGGCGTCACTGCATGCTCTCAGCGACGCAGAAACAACCTGCCACCCCCGTCCCCCTTGCGGATCGGCCTCGTCACCGATGTTCACTATGCCGAAAAGGAGTCCGCTGGGAACCGTCAGTACCGTGGCAGTCTGGCGAGATTGTCGTCAGCCGTAGCCCACTTCAACGAGTTGAAGGCTGATTTCGTCGTCGAGTTGGGGGACTTTATCGATGCGGCCCCTTCGGCTGACCAGGAGTTGGTTTGGCTGAAACGAATCGAGTCGGTTTACGTGCAGGCGCGCTGCCCTCGACATCATGTTCTCGGCAATCACTGCGTCCAGACACTCACGAAAGAGCAGTTCCTGTCCAAGTGTGGAGCCAACCGCTCGTACTACTCGTTCGACGTCGGTGGATTCCATTTCGTCATCCTCGATGCGTGCTTTCGGCAGGACGGGCAGCCCTACGGGAACAAGAACAGCGAGTGGACCGACTCCAACATCCCACCTAAGGAGCTTGAGTGGCTGGGAGCAGACCTGAAGGCGACGAGCCGTCCTACGGTCGTGTTCGTCCACCAGCGGCTGGACGTGGATAGTCAATATGGCGTGAAGCAGCGGATCGATGTTCGCAAGATACTCGAAGCGTCGGGCAAGGTGCTGGCCGTGTTCCAGGGTCACAACCACCTGAACGATCTCAAGGAGATCAACGGGATACGGTACTGCACGCTGACGGCGATGGTGGAAGGCGAAGACAATGCTCATGGTTTGTTGACGTTGCACGAGAACGGGAGCATTCGCTTGGACGGCTATGGTCGGCAGGCGAGTGTGGAACCCGCGCCGATGAGGTTGCGAGGACCGTGAGAGGCCCATGATCATTAAGCTCGTCCGTCACGGATATCCGACTGCGGGAGATCGAGTTTGGCTTCCACAAGACCCAGGATGAAGTGACCGCTGAACGCATGCTGCGGTCCTTCTTCTCCTTCGTCATGACGAATTCGGCGAAGTGGATGGCGTACATCACCTGATCGGGGATCATGGTCATGCCGTCGATACTACGCGGGCACGGCAGTGCCGCCAAGGCTCAGCGGGAACCGATGCAGGCGGGCCAGAGCTAGCTGGCCAGTCGAAAGGTCGAACCCCGACGAGCCGAAAATGGCCCCGAAACTTCGGCCCCACCCCTGTCAGCATGCCTGTGGATGACGTTGGAGTCCCATGAACCCGGTGAACCGATGGGCAACCACATCATTCCACCCGCATCTTGCAGGGAAATTGCACAGCAATGCACCCTGGTTTGGCACAGTCGGGGCTGGACATCTCGACGGGCGAGCCAAGCGGTCATGCCGGTTGTAATCCTCGCATGTCCTCGACGGGTAGCTGGACGCCCGGCACAGGCAGATGCTCCCAGAAAAGCGCATCATACGGTTGGCAAGCAGAAATATCTTGCCGCCATGAACGAAGCCGGGTTCCGCGACGTGGTTGTCAGCGAGACAAGCTATGCAGGTCAGGCGATGATCGCAGCCTTGGACGGCAAGATCATCAGCCTTCAAATCCGGGCCAGGAAGTAGGCGGGAGCAGCCGCTACGAGGCCGTCACGCCGCCGTCGGCGATAAGCGTATGCCCGGTTACGAAGGCAGCCGCGTCGGAGCAGAGCCAGACGACCGTTGCCGCAATTTCCTCCGGGGTCGCCATCCGTCGAAGTGGAATGCGGCCGATCATTTGTGGTTCCACCTGCGGGTTCTTCTCTAGAACTCGCTCAATCATCGGGGTGCGGGTGTTGCCCGGACAGATGGCATTTACGCGGATGCCCGCCTCGGCGTACTCCAACGCTGCCGTCTTCGTCAGCCCCACAATGCCGTGGCTGGCAGCGGCGTAAGCAGACGCACCCTTGGACCCGACGACCCCGGCCGTCGAGGATGTGTTGACGATCACGCCGCCGCGCTGAGCAAGCATCTGCCGAATCTCATGCTTCATGCAGAGCCAGACTCCCTTGAGATTGACTCGGATCGTTCGGTCCCAATCCTCCTCCGTGCAGTCGGCGGTCGGCCCCATGCTTGCGACTATCCCCGCGTTATTGTGGGCGAAGTCCAGCCGCCCGTAGGCTGCCACCGTCTTCTTCAACAAGGCTTCCACCTCTGCTCCGTTCGTGACATCGCAGGGGGCAAAGAGGGCCTCGCCGCCAGCCGCCATGACCTTCGCTACGGTCTCATCGCCGCCTTTGGCGTCGATGTCCGAAACCACGACTTTCGCCCCTTCCTGCCCAAAGGCGATAGCTGATGCTCTGCCGATACCGGATGCCGCGCCCGTCACGACCGCAACTTTGCCGCACATTGGTCCTGCCATCGTCGTGTCTCCATGCACTCTCTCTCGGATCAACGATACCCGTGCCACCAGTCCGCGCCAAGCGTCCCAGGCGCAGAACGGGAGCCAGGGAGCCAGCCGCCAGCTCATTTCCATCTCGTCATCCGTTTGCAGCAACGCCCACTGTCCCGGCTTCTGAGGGCGTTTCAGACTCGCTCCAGGGCATCCTCTATTTGCCACTTTTCTACCACTCTGAGGACCGCAGGTGACGTTTTTCGAGGCGTCGAAAAGAGGTTCCGAGGCATCGAAAATGGACTAGACGCCAGCCGCGTGAGCTTGCCGTCGTCGGGCCGCCAGAATGCCCGGTGGTAATTACCACTTTTGTCTTGATCTCCTGCCATAGGTCGCGAAAATACGCTACCACATGCGAAAGAACGCGAAAATCGCATGGGCGTCATAAAGTCTTGTAAACACAGGGCTTTGCGGCCAGTCGGAAAGTCTTTTTTGGGTGTTTCCCAACGCTGGACGTCGTGGGTTCGAATCCCATCGCCCGCTGTAAACCCTTCCAAAAGCGTCACTTAAACCAAAGTGATGGTTTTTCTTTGCCCCTGCTCAACGAGGCAAAACAGTCTCTCTTCGTCGCTGTAAGTCCTTTTGCGGCGCTATTTGTCACTGCCAACCGCCAGTAAACCGCCAGCAACTCCCCGCCACTGGGCCAGTTGGGATTGGATATGTGCGATGGCAAACTGACATCTCTTGCCTGACCGCAGGCGTCCGATCGGGCATCGACCCCCAACTCTCTGGCGCCGAGGAAAAGGAAGTGGGATGCGGCATGAGCTGAGTTTGACGGCATGTCGCCCGAGCAGCAGGCGTGGATCGAGTCGGTGCTTCCGACGTATGCGAAGATCGACCGGCTGCCCGATCCCGACAGCTACAACGACATCAACTGACCGCCGTGGCTGGTCTCAGAGATTCGCCCGCTCACTGAGTCGGATGGCCGCAGGAGGCGACGACCCCAGGGCATGTCCCACAAACGGATCGAAGGGTAATCGACGATCTCCACGCCCCGGGGTTGCGTCTGGTCTTCCCGCAGACATAATCAGTGATGTGCTGCCCGACTACACCATCCAGGTCTTCGGTCCCCACGACCAGCTGCCAGCCGAAGCCGAAGAACTGTTCGCTCGGCAACTGGCCTGCTCGCGGCAACAGCCTTCTTCAGACCAGAACGGGTCGTGGGTCTTCATGCTAACCTGTGCCGTCACGGCGGAAGAGCACGTTCTCGGCGGCGTCCACCTCGATCTCGGCCCCATCGGTGGGGCTGGGCCGCTGGCCAAGGAGAGGCTGGCGTATCTCGAACGCACGTTTGTACGGCTGGAATACCGGCGGCAGGGATTGGCGACCAAGCTGCTTCGGCAGGCTATCCGGGCGGCAGCCGACGCCGGTTGCCAGTACATCCGTTGCAGCGCCAACTGGGACAACCTTCCCGAAACCGCCCTGTTTCTGAAGTGTGGATTCGCCCTGGTAGACATCGACGGGGAAAACGATCCTGAGCCCTGCTATATGGCCGTGCGCTCCTTGCAGAACCTCGCCTGACCGAGTGTCACCTGATGTCTGTCCGTATCCGAGGCACCATGTAAATCCCGGCAGGGTTTTGTTTTGCGCCAACCCCGTCAGGTCCGTCTCCACCACGATCTCCCTGGCCTCAGCGTCCGCCCTTCGTAGGTCAGCGTATCACCCACATTGCCGGGACCCACGCCCTGCACATAAGCGCCCAGCAGCGTGTACCCCAGCTTCAGCAGCGTCTGCCACAGACCCCGCTCGACCTCCTCAATCGGCCGGCCATCTCTGGCCGCCTGGCGAACAAATCGGGCTATCTGTGCCCACTGCCCCTGCCCCTTGAGAATCCACTGCTCTTGCGACATGATCATGCTCGGGTCTCCTTACCAAGAGGGCGAACATCGTCCTTGACATAGCAAGGTTCCACCTCTGGAGACCCTTTATATCAATCATCCAGCGACTTTAAAGCTTTATATTATAGGACCTTACGAGGGGTGCACCTGGCGGGTTACGCCCTTTTGACTTGTGTTTCTGTCGCTCTTTCTATAGTCTGAAGGTTTGACGGACAGCGCCAAGCTGTTGAGCACGGAAGTGTCTTAGCGTCGTCAACTTGGGCGCGGCTCGTCACCGCGTCTGGAGGGGCAACATCTCGACGCGTCCCGCGTCTTCGCTCATGAGTACGCCGATCCGCACAGTGCGACTAGCGGTGACGCGCGACCGGTGTGGTTTTGGTTTTCCCCGGCGCCATCGGAATGAGTCGCCGTGGCCGTGCCGACGTCGTCGGTCGTCTCCGAGGATCGGACAGGTGATCGTCTTGGGCGGTTGATGGCAATCTCAGGCCAAACGAAGGTGGTGCCACATGATGCGATGGCGATATGCACTGGCATTGGGTCTGTTGGCCAGCGTAGTGCTTGGGACACGGCCGACTTGGGCCCAGAGTGAGGGCTCGGTTGTGGTCTGGGGGAAGCGGGTCCTGGGAGCCGATCTCAGCAAGGAGCTGACGGCAATTGCAGCCGGTGACTCCCACAGCCTCGGGCTGAAGGCTGACGGTTCGGTGGTCGCGTGGGGGAACAACAACTACGGGTGCTGTGACGTGCCCTCGCCGAATAGTGGCTTCGTCGCCGTCGCGGCGGGCTATTCCCACAGTCTCGGCCTGAAAGCGGACGGCTCCATCGCGGCGTGGGGAGACAACTCTGATGGGGCATGCACGGTGCCCGCGCCTAATGCGGGCTTCATAGCCATCGCTGCGGGTTTCGGCTACAGCCTCGGCCTGAAGGCCGGAGGGAGCATCGTGGGGTGGGGGAGTTGCGCCTACAATAAGTGCACCGCGCCGGCACCTAATACGGGTTATACGGCAATCGCGGCCGGCAGGGATCACAGCATGGCCCTCAGGAACGGCGTGATCGTGGCCTGGGGGGACAATTACTACGGTCAATGTAACGTCCCTGCGCCGAACAGCGGCTTCGTGTCGATCGCGGCTGGGTGGTATCACAGCCTTGGGCTCAAGACGAACGGCTCGATCGCAGCGTGGGGTTACGGCGGCGACGGACAATGCACCGTGCCGTCGCCAAACGGCGAGTTCGCGGCGATCGCAGCGGGATGGTGTCAGAGCGCGGGCGTGAAGAACGACGGCTCCGTCATCGTTTGGGGAAACAACTCCGACGGACAGCGCAATGTGCCGGCACCGAACGCGGGCTTTGTGAAAGTAGCAGCAGGATACTACCACACTCTCGGCCTCAAAGGGGACGGTTCAGTTGTCGGGTGGGGCTCGAACGTCGCTGGCCAGTGCGGGGTGCCACCCCCCAACAGCGGTTTCACCTCGATCGCCGCGCGGGGGGCGCACAGCCTCGCACGGAGATCCGACGGGTCGATCGCGGCGTGGGGGGACAATTCCTACGGCCAGTGCAACCTGCCTGCACCGAACTCAGACTTTGCAGCCGTCGCGGCGGGCGACTATCACAGCCTAGGCCTCAAGGCCGACGGCTCGATCCTGGCGTGGGGAGACAACTCGTACGGTCAGCGTAATATACCTTCGCCGAACTCGGGCTTCACCGCGGTTGCGGCGGGTGCCTTTCACAGCCTTGGTCTACGGTCGAACGGCTCGATTGCGGCCTGGGGCGAAGGGTCGTACGGCCAGACCTACGTGCCTTCGCCGAACAGCGGCTTCGTCGGGATTGGAGCCGGCGGGTACCACAGCCTCGGGCTGAAGGCCGACGGTTCGGTGGTCGCGTGGGGACTGCTCGCGTACGGGCAATGCAGTGTGCCGTCGCCGAACACGGGCTTCACGGCGATCGGGGGAGGCTGCTACTACAGCCTTGGCCTCAAATCCGACGGCTCCATCGCCGCCTGGGGAGCGAACGATTATGGCCAGCGCGATGTGCCGTTTCCCAACACGGATTTCACAGCGATCGCGGCGGGCTACGCCCACGGTCTGGGCCTCAAGGCGAATCGTTCGATCGTCACGTGGGGGTGGAATTCTTGGGGACAATGCAGCGTGCCGTTGCCGAACGCGGGGTTCATCGCAGTCGCCGCAGCCCAAAGCTACAGCGTCGCCCTGCGAGCGCCGCGTGTATGGAGTGATTTCGGATGGGACGGCGATGTCGATCTCGAAGACTTGGTGGTCCTCGAGGCTTGCATCGGTGGACCAAGCTTGCCCTACAACCCCGCCTGCACGCTGCAGCCGGATGCCCAGGGTAAGGTTGCGGCTGACTTCGATGGCGACGGTGATGTGGATCAGGACGACTTTGGTGCCTTCCAGCGCTGCTATAGCGGAGCGGGTCATCCGGCCAATCCGAATTGCGCCAGTTGACTGATGTGTTACCAGCAATGAATGACCACGCACATCGGACGACACGAACTCGCCAGCGCTCAATCGGCGATTTGTGTGACAGCCTATCCTTCTCACGGACCGCAAAGAGGAGCCGTGCCATGAAGTGGGTTGTCCTTAATTATACACCGAATGCCAGCGGCTTACTTCGGCTGTCTTTGTGTTCACCTGCTATCTACCCGATAGCGCGTGATTTACTCCACTGGGCAGCGCGTCCAAGCGCGCGATCTCTAGCTCAAGGGCGCTGTTGTGCATGAAACTCGTGTCCTTGCTGACGTCCCGATCCCTAGAACGTGAGTCCTTATTCCTTCAGCGACGGCCTGTTAGCATTCCGAGCTGAGGAGGAATTGAACCTACAACACTGCCAGGAAGGATTTCGTCGGACGGCTGTTTTTTAGGGCCGATACCCAGGCAGCGGGCATAGCTGGCTGTGGCGATGCGTGTTTCGTCTTCACTCGGTCGACGTTATACGCAGGTATCCCATTTTCCGTGGGTTGAAGCGGCTCAGGGCCAGGCGATACTTGCCGAAATCCGATTCGTCCATTCCCGCGGGCCAAATGTCCGCAACGAGGCCGTTATTGAAGATGTTGAAGGCATACGCACGGCCCGAGGGATCGAGGACCAACAAGCCCTCCGATGGAATGCGCAGAGCCACCCCGTGGGCGCCATCTGGCGTCGCGTATGATTCGGCCCGCAGGCCGATCTCGCGGGAATCCGACACAGTCCCCGCCGTCGAGAACCAGATCTCCCAAAACTGTGTGGTTACGAAGGGATCGCAGAGGTATACGGTAAAGGACCCCGCCGCCTTCGAGGCCTTCATTTCGACGCGAAGCACCAGACTGCCGTTGTCGGACTCGGCCTGCCACCGGTACGTCCTGCAATCGGTCCATCCCGACCCGCAGGCGTACAGCGCGCGCCCTTCGGCGAACCGCGACACCTGCTTTCCGGCTGCGAAGGCGGCCCGGTATTCGGGGAACTCTGTCGCCAGCAGGTCTTTCAGAACTGCGACGCGCCACTTCAGCCGTGTGCCGCAGTACTGGTGCCGCTCGGCCTCGGAATGGAATCCGAGGCGCGAATCCGCGGCACAGAGCACAGCCAAGCGTTCGCTGTTCTGGATCTCCAGGCGGACGATGGCTTCCATCGCCGCCAGGTATCGGAGCGCATCTGCAGGGGGCAGATCGAACAGACGGCTGCGCATCAGGTAGAACTTCAGCATATTGTGTGCGCTTGCGAACTGAATGCCGATCGCCTCCGTTAGCCCGATATCGAGCATTCGCTCGCGGTTCTCCCGGAAGTCGTGTTCGAGCGATTTCAGGATAGCGACACCCTTGTCCCATTCTTCCGACATCTTCCGCGTCAGAATGACAGCCTCGGGGAGGCTATGGTTGTCCAGCGCCTCACCGATGGCGTCGCCGCTGGGACCACCGACCAGCCACGTGGGCTGCAGAGGCTTGAGCGCCGGCTTCAGGTGCAACGGCCAGACGGGCGTCGCATGCATCGGCCCCCACCATTGAAATCGTGTCGAGAGCGGGAAATGCTGAAACCCTTCCGCGAAGTGTTTCCATGCTCGCACGACCGTGTCCGCATCGTCGCCCCATTCCGAACGGGCCAACGTCCGCAGGAAGTCGTCTTCCGTCCCCGAAAAGTCCTCGAATGCCAGGCGCCCGGCGGCGCGATTCATCACGCCGGGATAGTTCCCGAAGTACCAGCACTGCATCACGGAAGTGATGTTTAGGGCGGGCATCTCCTTGTACTTGCGGTACAGGATCGAGGGCACGGACATGAACGGGACGGTGGCCGATTCGTGCGAACATCCCACCTGGAGCTTCGCGGACATGGGCGTCTTGCGGGCCGCCGCCTGCCCGGCGATCCGAGCGAACCGCTCCGAGGGGCCGACGAACGACAACCAGTAGTCGCCGCCCACACGCGGGCGGTCCAGTTGGTACTTGACCGCTCCCGACTCGAAGTTCACCTGCAGCGTCACGTCCTCGGGCATGTGGGCGCCCAGCTCATACACCCATGGGGCGAGCGGCTTCCACGCCGGCACGTAGAGCCAGCAGATGTACTCCGCGTTGGGATCACCGTCCCTGACTCCTCTCGCCATCGCCCCCTGGCCTGCCGCCAGGGTATGCCAGTTCGGTACCCGGGAGCAGCGCGGACAATCCGGTCGCCGATCCACCTCGGCTCCGACCGAATCGAGGCAGGAGGATCCGTGCTCGCCCAGCGAGATGTTGATCACGCCTCCCAGCCCTTGCACGCGGGAGAAGATCGAGCGGGTCGATTCATAGATGAACTGCTGGCCGGCGTCGGAATTCGGGCATACGTAACGACGGGAGGCCGAGCCCGCGCCCGCCAACTCGGGATGCGCCTTGAGCATGGGGTCGTCCGCCGAGTGGAATCCCTCCGGCTCGTTCGAGTAGAGCCAGATCTTGATTCCGTAGCCGGCGCACTTGTCGACCGTCTTGCGCAATTTTGCGATTCGCCGCTCCATGTCGGGGTCCGTCTCACGAAAGGAGGTCTTCGTAATGTCCTTCCACTTGATGCTTAACCATAGTCCGTTCACACCCTCGTGCGCCAGGCGATTGAGATACGCATCCGGGTAGTAGTCCACGTCGTCCATCAGCTCGTCGCGATTGAGCGGGGGACGCTTGATCGGACCAAAGAAGCATCGCGTGATACGGTGCTTCAGCCAGGGCTTCTTCCGGATAACCCCGGGGCTGAGGAAGGGGCCATCCGCGGTGGCGATCATCTCCTCGAGGTGGAAGATCGCACGCCGGATGCCCTCAGCATCGCCGGCCAGCAGCCGGATGCCCGAGGGCGAGACCTCAATGGAGTAGGACTCCGAGACGTCGGTCGCCATCTTCTCGGTCGTGACCGGGAGCCCGGCTGCTGCAGCAAGTTTTGCGAAAGCCAGAAACCTCTCAAGGTCGGTATACGCCGTTTTCAGAACGCCCTTCTCGTCGGGAAAACCTCGGTTCACGGTTAGGCCGGCGCGCAGGTTGATCTGGCCTGGTTGGGGAGCAATCCCGGTTTTCCAGAACAGTACGAACGGAAGGGGCTTCTTCAGATCCTCGACAAACCCCCAACTCTCCTCGCCCGGCGGCGCCGGCCACGTCGAGTCGATGGTGCGCATGGAAACGGGCTGCTTCACGTCCTCGGCGGCGGAACCACCCGCCGTGAGCGGCACGACGGCCGTCAGGGCGAATAGGCTCATCCAACCGGCCACAACCGCGCGCATCCTCAGCAAAGGAAGCAATTCCGACATCATGGGTCCTCCTCATAAACCTTGCTGCTTCCGATACGCAGGAATCTGACGATCCAGGGTGTCGTCGATCAGTTTGAGTTTTTCTTCGATCGTATCCGGCGAGTAGATGTAATCCTGTTCCCACTCGTAGC
>JAKLEZ010000005.1 GCA_022711465.1 Planctomycetota bacterium
TGACCCCGAGGCCGCTCTCTCTCGCCTCCGCAACCCGAAAACCCCATTGCGAACCTGCCTCACAACCTGTCCGAATGTAAATCCTTGATCAGCCACGCCCACGAGCGATACTTGCGGAATCGCTGTCCCATCCCACCTGCCCCTTGACACACCCGTCCCTAACCGCTAGAATCCTGCTAAGTTAGTGTTTACTAGTTAAGCACCTCCCACGACCGGAGAGCTTGGGAACGTGCCTTCTCAGCGTACAACGCCGGCCGAAGCCCGGCACAAAAGGCCACGAACGATGAGAATCCACTTGGGTTTGGACATCGGCGCCGTTGGCATCAAGGCGGCCATCCTGACGGACCGCACCACGGCAAATGACATCCTGAGCCCCACCGGGGCGGCGGACCTGCTCCGCTCCGTCAAGGTGCCCACCGGGCGGAATGCCACCGTCCTCGTCACCCGCTACCGCCGAACCAAGGGACGACCCTCGGAGGCCGTCCAGACACTCCTCAAGGACATCCTCGAACACCTTCCCGCCGACCAGATCGCCGGCCTCATGCTCACCGGATCCGGCAGCGACCTGGTCGCCAAGGCCGCCGCGGCCCGACACTGCAACGAGTTCCAAGCCATCGCCCGAGCGGTCGACCTGCTCCACCCCGAAGTCCGCACCGTCTTCGAGATGGGCGGCGAGACCAGCAAGTACCTGCGCCTGGGACCAGACCCCGCCAGCGGCACACTCGGCATCATCGACTACAGCACCAACGGCGATTGCGCGGCCGGCACCGGAGCCTTCCTCGATCAACAGGCCGGCCGGCTCAAGTTCGCCGTCGAGGACATCGGCTCCATCGTCGCTCAGGCCCAGCGGGCCGCCCAGATCGCCGGGCGATGCAGCGTCTTCGCCAAGAGCGACATGATCCACGCCCAGCAGAAGGGCTTCGCCCCCCCCGAGGTCCTCCGCGGCCTGTGCAAGGCCGTGGCCGTCAACTACAAGGCCGCCGTCGTCAAGGGCCGTGCCCCCGAGACCCCGGTCATCCTCATCGGCGGCGTCTCCGCCAACTCGGCCGTGGTCAACGAACTCCGCGGCGTCTTCGACCTGGACGAAAACACCCTCACCGTCCCTGAGGCGGCCGAGTCCCTCGGCGCAATCGGCGCCGCCGTCATCTCCGTGGCCTCCGATCAAGCCGACGCACAAGCGGTCCGCGAACAACTCGCCCGACTGACCGGCGACCCCCGCGACGCCGCCTGCGACTTCGCCACCTCGCCCCCCTTGAGCCTCGACCGAGTCAGGCTGCTCCGCAACCAGGTGAACCCCTACCAGATCCCGGAGAACGGCCACCCCATCGACGCCTATCTCGGCCTGGACATCGGCTCCGTCGGCACCAAGCTGGTCGTCATCGACGAGCAGGGCGACGTCGTCCATTCGATCTTCACCCGCACCGACGGACGACCCATCGAGGTCGTCACCCGACACATGCGCGAACTCGAACAGGCCGTCGGGGCCAGGGTCCGCATCCTGGCAGTGGGCACGACCGGCAGCGGCCGCGAGCTCATCGGCGAACTCGTCGGCGCCGACGCCATCACCGACGAGATCACCTGCCACAAGACCGGGGCAACCTTCGTCGGCGATCGGCTCTTGGGCAAGCGGCCCGAGACCATCTTCGAAATCGGCGGCCAAGACAGCAAATTCATCAGCCTCGAGTCCGAAGGCGATCGCTCCGGCGACACCATCGTCGTCGATTTCACGATGAACGAGGCATGCGCCGCAGGCACCGGCAGCTTCCTCGAAGAGCGAGCCGAAGAGCTCGGCGTCTCCATCAAGGGCGAGTTCTCGGCCGAGGCCTTCAAGTCCAAGGCCCCGATCAAGCTCGGCGAACGCTGCACCGTCTTCATGGAGCGCGACGTCAACACTTGCATGCAGCGCGGAGCTAAGCGCGAAGACGTCATCGCCGGCCTCGCTTACTCCGTGGTCTACAACTACATCAACCGCGTGGTCCGCGGCCGCCCCATAGGCGACTGCGTCTTCTTCCAGGGCGGCACCGCCTACAACGACGCCGTCGCGGCCGCGTTCAGCGCCGTCACCGGCAAGGAGATCATCGTCCCGCCGCACAACGCCGTCCTCGGAGCCATCGGCGCCGCCCTGCTCGCCCGCGAGAAAATCGCAACCACCGGCCAGACAACCCGGTTCCGCGGATTCCGTCTGGACGAGGTCGACTACGCCATCCGCGAATTCACCTGCAAGGGCTGCGGTAACCACTGCTCGGTCCAGGAATTCACCGTCCAGGGCGAGAAGACCTTCTGGGGCGACAAGTGCTCCGACCGGTACCGCAAGCGGGCCAAGTCCGACCGCAAGCCGATCATCGCCGACCTCGTCGCCCTCCGCAAGGAACTGCTGGCCGCCGACGACCAGGGCGACCCACCCGGCGCAACCGCGACCGTCGGCGTACCCCTGGCCATGTACGCCTACGATTTGCTCCCGCTGTATCGCCGGTTCTTCCGCGACTGTGGCTTCAGGTTCGTCCTGTCCGACGAAACCAACCGCCAGACGATCCGCATGGGCTACGATTGCGTCGTAGCCGAACCGTGCTTCCCGATCATCGTGGCTCACGGCCACGTGGCCGACCTCGTCGAAAAAGAGGTCGATTACATCTGGCTGCCCAATATCCTCTCCGCTCAGACCAAGTTCGCAGCCCGCGAATCGCACATCTGCCCCTGGGGCCAGACGCTGCCGTTCATCATTCGCCAGGCACCGGCGTTCAAGGCCTGGTACGGCCGGATCCTCTGCCCCACGGTACGAATGCAGCACGGCCCGGCGGAGATGCACGAACAGATGGTCGCGACGGCTGCGTCGCTGGGCGTCAACCGCCGCGTCGCCGAAAAGGCCTTCAGCGCCGGCTGGGCCGCCCTCGAAACCTTCCGCGACAAGTACCTCGAGGCCGGCCGCGAGGCCCTCGATGTCCTCCGCGACACCGGCGAAAACGGCGTCGTGCTCGTCGGCCGGCCGTACAACCTCCACGACCCGGGCGTCACCCTGGCAACCGCCCGCAAGCTCCGCGAACTCTACGGCGTCAACCTCATCCCGATCGACGCACTCCCCCTGGACACCGACATCAGCGACGTGAACGCGAACATGTACTGGGAGTACGGCCGCCGCATCCTGGCGGCCGGTAAGCTGATCGCCGACTACCCCAACCTGCACATGATCTACATCACCAACTTCAAGTGCGGGCCGGATTCGTTTGTGAAAACTTTCGTACGCCCGGCGTCAGGCAAGCCGTTCCTCTCGCTCCAGTTCGACGGCCACTCCAACGACGCGGGCATGATGACACGCTGCGAGGCCTACCTCGACAGCAAGGGGATCCTGCGATGGTGGCGAACGTGCAAAACCGAAATCGCGGCCACAGCCTCGTTGGCCGACGACTCTACATCCCACAAATGGCTTACGCCGGCTGCCGGCTCGTGGCCGCCTGCTTCCGATCGATCGGCATCGACGCCCAGCCGGCACCCGATTCCGACGCCGAAACCCTAGAACTCGGCGGCCTCCACGTCAGCGGCGAGGAGTGCCTCCCCCATAAGATCACCGTCGGCGACTTCATGAAGATCTGCCGCCAACCCGACTTCGAGCCGGCCAAGACCGCCTTCATGATGCCCACCGCCCACGGCCCCTGCCGATTCGGACAGTACGCCCCCTACCTGCGCCACATGCTCGACCAGATGGGCCTCCAGGACGTCATGGTCTTCTCCCCAACCAGCGCCAACGGCTACGACGGATTCGGCGAAAACGCCCGCGAACTGACCAAAAACCTGTGGATGGGCGTCATCGCCGGCGACCTGGCCCTCAAGTTCCTGCTCAAAACCCGCCCCTATGAAACCCAGCCCGGAACCAGCGACCAGGTCTTCCAGGAATCCATCGCCCGCTTCGCCCAGGCCCTCTCCACCCCCGGCCTCAAAACCAAAACCCGGCTCAACGAACTGGTCAAACACATCACCCAAATGCGCGACCAGTTCCGCGCCGTCCCCGCCAGCTACGTCAAGGGACGCCCGCTCATCGGCCTGGTCGGCGAGATCTTCTGCCGACTCAACACCTTCAGCAACGACGACGTCGCTCGCCGAATCGAAAAATTCGGCGGCGAATGCTGGCTCTCCGACGTCGCCGAGTGGGTCTGGTACGTCAACTGGTACGTCGAGCACAAGCTGGTGCGCAACCGGGGCCGGCTCAACACCACCATGCTCACCCACAAGATCAAAACCCACCTCCAGCATAAGTACGAGCAGATCCTCCTCGCCCCCGTCCTGGAGGATCTCCGCGGCTACGAAGAACCTCACGACATCCGCGATGTGCTCCGCCAGGCCGAACCCTATCTGCCCCCCACCGGCTGCATCGGCGAAATGGTCCTCAGCGTCGGCAAGTCCATATACCTCCAAAAGAAGGGCGCAGATGGCATCATCGACATCAGCCCGTTCACTTGCATGAACGGCATCGTCTGCGAGGCGGTCTACCCCGCGATCAGCAAGGCCCACGAGGACCTGCCCATCCGCATCTGCTACTTCGACGGAGTCAACACCCACATCGACCGCGACCTGGAAATCTTCCTCGACCTGGCCAGAGCCTACCAGCGCCGCAAACGCAGGCAACGCGTCTACCCCGCGTATTTCGAGTGAGCCCCCTCAGCACACCTTGCCGTACGGCCACATCTCGATCCCGCCGTCCATGACCCGCACCCGGCGAAAACCGGCATGGCGGAGAATGATCGACGCCTCATAGGCCCGCAACGAAAGCTTGCTGAAGACCACGATCTCCTGGTCACGCGGCAGCTCGTCGAGGCGGCCGCGAAGCGCTCCCAACGATATGAACGTCGAACCCGCCAGGCGAATCTGCTCGTGTTCGCCCGGGGTACGCACGTCGAGAAAAACAAAACCCCGCTTCTCGTCAAGCATCCCGCGGACCTCGGCGGGCGTCACGCCGACCATGTGGCCGTCAAGCTTGTTCCGGGCCACATTCGCCGCGGTGATCAGGTTGTCCATGACCGACGAATAAGGCGGCGCGTAAGTGAGATCCAGGCAGGCAATCTGATCCACGGTCATCCCCGCAATAATCGCCGTCGCCGCCAGATCGATCCGCTTCTCGCCCAGCCCCGGCCCCACCGCCTGAGCCCCGAGCAGCCGCCGCGTCGCCCGATCCACCACCAGCTTGAGCAGCAGCATCTTCGCGTTGGGCATGAACGGCTCACGGTCCGGCCCGGGAACCAGCACACTGACCACGTCAAAGCCGCATTCCCGGGCCAGGTACTCCGAAAGCCCCGTCCGGGCCACGCAGTAGTCGAATACCTTGCACACCGCGCTCGCCAAAACCCCCGGAAAACGATCCGAGCCGCCACACACGTTCACCGCCGCCACCCGCCCCTGCTTGCTGGCCACCGAACCGTATGGTACGTACCGCGCCTTGCCCGTGATCAGCCCACGCGTCTCGACGCAGTCGCCGGCTGCGTAAATGTCCGGATCCGACGTCCGCATCATCTCGTCCACCTTGATCGCCCCCGTCGTCCCGATCGCCAGCCCGGCATTCTCGGCCAACCTGACGTTCGGCCGAAACCCGATCGCCAGAATGACCAGATCGGCCGGGAGAATGCCTTTGTCGGTCAAAACCTCCTTTACCTTCTCTTCACCCTTGAACGCCTGGACGGTCGTCCCGGTCATCATCCGAACACCCTTGGACTCCAGGTGCTGCTCAACCAGCGCGGCCATCTCGGCATCCAGGATCGGAAGCGGCTGCAGCCGACGCTCGACGATCGTCACCCGGCACCCCTTCTCCACCAGGTTCTGCGTGATCTCAACGCCCAGAATGCCCCCGCCGACAATCACCACGTCCCGAGCCTTGCCCCCCGCCAGAGCCGACTTGATCCGCTCCGCGTTCTTCAGCCCGTGCAGCGTGACCACATTGTGCAAACTCGAGCCCGGAATGGGCGGAATCGTCGGAACCGAACCGGTGGTCAGAATCAGCTTGTCATAGACCAGCGCCGACTCGGCCCCGGACACGCCATCCCGCACCCGAACGGTATGCTCGGCCGGGTCAATGGCCAACGCTTCGGTCTGATTCATCACCCGCACGTTCTTGATGCTCTGAAAAAACACCGGATCCCGGACCGCGCCCGCCGGCGTGCTCAGCAGCCCGCGAGGATCACCCACCACCCCGGACATGTAGTACGGAAGCCCGCACCCGGCACAGGCCAGAAACTGGCTCTGCTCCACAATCGTCACCTCCGCGTCGGGCATGAGGCGGATGATCTTGGACGCCGCCTTCGGCCCAGCCACCGAACCGCCGACAATGACCACCCGTAAACGTGCAGGCATCGGCGTTCCTCCCGCCTGGGCAGCCGGAGCTTGATCCGGCCGCGGCAGACGCAGAACAATGCGCGCCCCCCCAAACTCCGACGACTCGACCCAGACCCTCCCACCAGCCGCTTCCACCGCCGACTTCACAAACGCCAGGCCAAGCCCCGTCCCCAACCGGGCCGAACCCGTCGCCCTCGCCGTGCGATGGAACGGCTCAAACACCCTTTCCCGGTCAGCGGCCGCAATCCCCACCCCGGAATCCGACACCGCTAGCAGCACCCCGCCACCACCCGCCTCCGGCGACAGGCTCACCACCACCCGCCCGTGCTCCGGCGTGTACTTGAAGGCATTGCTCAACAGGGCGTCGAGAACCTCCGTCATCGCCGGCTCGTAGCCCCGCACCACCGCCGACTCGTCCCCAACGTCCAGGGCCAGACTCACGTGCGCCCGGCGCGACTCCTCGACATGACGCGGCCAGACCCTCCGAATCAGGGCGGCCAGGTCGGCCGTGCTCGTCACCGCCAGCTGCGAGTCGCTCGCCCGGGCAATGGCCAGCATGCGCTCCGCCGCCCCAAGCGCCTGCTCACACCGGGCCAGGGCCTTGCTCACCAAATCCTTCTGCTGCTCATTGAGCGGGCCGACAAACTCGCCGAGTAACGTCTTGAGCAACATGGCCGCCGTGGCCACCGGCCCCTTCAGCTGGTGGGCAACCAGCAACGCGTACTTCAATCGCTCAAACTGACTCTCCTCGGCAGACATGCCCGCATCTCCTCGGCCGAAAGAACGAGCCCATTGTAGCGGCCAACGTGAACTGAAGGCAAAAGAGGAAAGCGCGGCCATCAGGGATCAACAATCAACACTCGGCATTCAGTATCCGGCAAAGCCCGCATCGCTCATCGCTCTGATTGCGGACCGCTACCCGCTACCCGCTACCCGCCGACCGCTACACCCCATTCCCGATCCCTTGCTTTTCTCCTCCCCTTCCGTTACCAAGATCGGTTTTTGAGCTCTGGCTCGAGGGAGTGAAATCGCATGGCCAACACCGTCCTGGCTTTCATGGCCCATCCGGATGACGTCGAGTTCAAGTGCGCCGGCACGCTCGCCCGCCTTAAACAGGAGGCCAGCTGCCGAATCGTCATCGCGACCGCGACCAGCGGCGACTGCGGCTCCGTCCAGTACCCACCACAGGAGATCGCCCGGATCCGTCACCAGGAGGCCAGACAATCGGCCGCCATCCTCGACGCCGACTACTACTGCGCCGGATCGGTCGACCTGCTGATCGTCTATGACCAGAACACCATCCGCCGCTTCACCGAGATCGTCCGCAAGGCCCGACCGGACATCGTCATCACCGCTCCCCCGGCCGACTACCTCATCGACCACGAAATGACCAGCCACCTGGTCCGCACCGCTTGCTTCGCCGCCCCCGCCCCCAATTTCCTTACCTACGACATCGACCCGGCCAAGCCCATCCCGGCCGTCCCTCACCTCTACTACTGCGACGCCGTCGATCACAAGGACATCCACGGCCAGCCGTTCCAGAGCACCTTCGTCGTCGATATCACCGCTGTGCAACCCACCAAGGAGAAAATGCTCGCCTGCCACGCCTCCCAGCGCGACTGGCTCCGGGCTCACCATGGAATCGACGAGTATATGGATATGATGCGCCGCGCCGACGCAACCAATGGCCGGCTGATCAACCGACCCGCCGGCGAAGCCTTCCGCATGCACGCCGGTCACGGCTACCCGCAGGACAATCTCATCACCGCATTGCTCAAGATGTGAACACGAACCGGAAATGGCGGTCAGCAGTCGGCAATCCGCAGTCAGCACACAGCAGACGCCCAGCTGTCAGCGGCTTGCCGACCGCCTCCCCTCGCCCCCTCAGTCGTCCACCGTGTTGTAGTACCCGATCGGGGCCGTCTCCGTGATCCGCTCCGGCAAGTCATTGCTGTACAGGCACCGCGTCCGGTCCACGGTCACCTGCGTCCGGAGCCAGATCGGCTGGCCCGCGGAGGTGTCTCCGATCACCGCGTAGATCGTGAACACATGACTCTTCACCGTCGCCCAGTCCTGAAGCCGAACCAGAGGCCCAATCCACTGCAGGTACCCCAGGTACGTGAACGGCCGCTGAACGCTCGTGGGATCGTCGGTGGTGACCTCGTACTGGTAGGAACGGAAGCCCCCCATCGTCAGCGTCTCGTTGGTCCCACCGTCCTTCTTGGTGCTGACTTCCACCTTGATGCTGCTGATCAGATCACACAGCGAGCCGACGGACGCGAAGCCCGGCGCACCGCTGCCGTTCGCCACCAGCGTCCGGGCGTTGCCGTCACTCCATTGCACCGACCGGTTCTCGCGATAGCTGACCATCGACCGGGCCCATTCCGCCGAAACACTGGGCAGCCCGACCCCGGTCTTCTTGAAAGCCAGCGGGGCAGCCGGCTTCACGGCGTAATGCTCATCGATCAACGCCCCCATGAACACTGCCCCAGGCCGGCTCTTCAGCTGCTTGAAACTCGCCGGGTCCAGCCGCCAGCTCTCCAATTCGGCCACCGGCAGCCCCGAGAGCGGACCACCGTTCGTATTCGGAATCGCATTGTCCGAAGCGACCGAGGTCGAGAACGATGGGACAGCGTCCGGCAGAACCGGCAGACCGTCCAGAACCCACCACGGGGCCAGGTTCACATTGATCCGCCCGCTCACCTTCGGCCCCAGCGGCGAGGCGGCATCCTCCACCGGCTCCACCCGCGGATAGCTGCACCTCAAGACACCAGTCGTATCGTACGCCGCAAACGCATATCCCCCACCGTACGCGGTGGCGTAGTCCAGCGAGTCAACCATCCCCATACTGTCGGCCGCAGCTCCCGTCAGCGCCTTGGGCAAAGGCCGAACCAGCTCCTCCAGGGGCAGGGCCGTGAAGTAGTCGTACACCAGCTGGCCCCACGGCCCGTTGAACCGGCCTTTCTCGACGGCCAGATCCAAAACCCTCTGATCACTGTCAAAAACCGGCAAATGCCCGTTGTCGACCTGCACTAGCTGGCCGAAGACCTGACGCCCCGTACCCGGCGGCAACTGCGTGGCCGCCACGGTGGCAGGAACCTGAATGCCGCTGGCAACGTCCTGCTGGTGGGCATAACGAGTCACCAGCAGCAGCGTGCCCGTGGTCGGGAACGCGATGCAGCCGCCCGTGTACGGGTCGATGCCGCGATCCGAGGTCACCATCGGGAACGGCGCCAAGGGGGCCTTCGCGGGAAGGTAAACCTTGACCGCGTTGTCCGGCGGCTTGACGAACGGACTGAAGGCCAGGGAACCACTCGCACTCGCCTCACCCAGCTGGATGCCCAACGCCTCACGCCAGGCAAGCCACTGGTTGTCGCAGACCACCTTCTTCGGCGTCGGACTGTAAGGCAGCGAGTCCCGCTCGCTCAGCTTGGGCAGGAAACCGGCGGCGGACATGGGATGCGAATTCAGTAGATTGTGCTGCATGCGGCCTTCGCCCACGCCCAGCCGGGTCAGCGGGTCTGCATCATAGTTCAGCGGGAACAAGACCTGACGCCCCAGCGTGAAATACCAGTGTTGCGGCGGCTCCCCCGCGGGCTCCTTCGGACGCTGAAGCGAAGTGTCCAGCACGAGCAGATCACTGGCCGCCGTCGGAGGCTTGATCTTCGCATCGCCGGTATCCCACTCCGCCGCCCATCGCGTCGCCGGCAGCTGCGGAACACCAGCAGGAATGACCCCCGCTCCCGGATCCGTCGGCATCATCTCGTCGATCACGACTCTCAAGCCGCTCCCGCCCACCCCGGAAACGTCCACAATCCGCAGCCCGTTGCGAACCAGCTGCACCGGCTGTCCCGCTCCAATCTTGAAGCCGGTGGCCTGGAACACGTTCGTGTTGACAACCGCCGGAACGGCGAGATTCGGGTCACCGTTCATCGAGTTGATCACCTTCACAGCCTGGTCCGAACCGGTCGAACTCATGATCACCAGGTAGCTGCGCGGAGAAATCGTCTTGGACGGCGTGGTGACCACGTCAACCAGCTTGATGGCACCGGCCACATCGTTGTTGACCTGAAGCTCGAGCCCGCTCAGACTGAGCTCCTCGTCATACGGATTGTAAATCTCAACCGCATAGACCGATCTGCCGTCATCCCGGTTCGCGTTCCAGGCCAGCGGGATCTGCGTCGTGTCCGCCGTGATCACAACCCTGGCGTACGCCTCGGTCAGGTACGGCTGCTTCTCAAACCCGAAGACCTTGACCACAGGGGCGCCCGCGGGCCACTCAAAGTAGGTGCTCGCCTGAAGCTTGTAAGCATAGGGAACCGTCGCACCCGCACCCCACTCACTCACCGCCAGCAACGCGGTGTCATCATCGGCGAAATCAACCGTGTTCACCGCCAGCTGAGCAGCCAGCTGAATCTGCTGCCGCAGCTGGGGTTCGGTCGGGTCAACGTTGGTACCCGGCACCGTGGTGTGCTGAATCATCGCCAGGTAATAGGCCATCAACTGCTCAACCCGACGATAGCTCGGGGTCTCAACGAAAATGGACCCGCTGTAGACCGGAACCAGCACGTCCCGCAGACTGAAGGCCGTGCGGAGCCCGGCCGCATTGAACTCCAGCGAATTGCCCGGGACGCCGTCCACTACACCCCCAACCCGCCCGACCGCGTTCGCCGGGAAGTTGACCGCATTGGCCGGATCCGGGTTCAGAATGTAGTAAAGACCGCGGTAGAAGTCCCTGTACGTCGGGGCAGCAACACTGACCCCCTTCTCGAATCGCCCTTGCTCATCCCGGTTGGGCCGCAGGACATCATCACTGCTGAACGCCGTCACCAGATGCCGCCGGTCGTAGGTGTCCTTGCTCGCCGTGTAAGTGCTCTCCGCCCGCCCCTCATCCGAGGGCGTGAGCCGCAGCTGGCACCAGTCGCTGTCCGCCGGATCTCCCCCGGCCGGACTGTTGTCCAGAGGCCAGTAATGAGGCGTCCGCCCCGTGATCACGCTCGATGCACCACTCGGAGCTTCATAACCCAGAGTCACCGGCAACCAGTGAATCACGTTGGTCACCGCCAGCTGGCTGGGCGTCACATCCGTACCGTTCGCGCCCTTGCCCAGGCTCTTCGGCAGCATGAACCGCCGACGCAGCGCGGCTTCGTCCGTCGCCCCGAGAACAACCTTCTTGTCCAGAAACAGCCCGGACGGGTTCGCACCAAAACCATCCTCCGCGTGGAACACCTGATCCAGCAGCGTCGGAGCGGTCTGCCGGTCGAGCAGAACCATGCCTCCGTGCGGAAGAACACGAAGATCGGCCTCGTACGAATCACCGAACAACCCGACCGAGTTCACGTCCCCGGTCTTCATCGAATCCTGGAGACCATCCCCGTCCGCGTCCCGGACCGGACCCCGGGTCAGCCCCACACCAGTGATCTTGTTGGCCCCGGGCCGCAAACCGGGAGCGTCCTGCAGCGTCATGGCATCAACGTTGTCAACCGGCCAGGAGCAGGCAAACAGGGCCCAGATCTTGCCGTTGCTGCCCAGCCCGGCCAGATACGGCTCCGAACTGCTCAGCAGAAGATCGCCTTCACGCACCAGCGTCTCAGGGGTGACCGACGAACGCGCCCACAACCCGGCCAGATCACCGTAGTCCTCGATCACCGAGGTCTCAGCACCCCAGCCGCGGTTATAGGGCGTCCCATCCTTGCCCACCACGTCCTCACGAAGCGCCGATATCGCCGGCTCCAGAATCGTCTTGGCCACCGCATCAATGCTCTTGCCCACCTCGGCCGTACGAGCCGTCTGCCGCTCAAACCGGGATACGATCAACAGCGTCGAGCCAACGATGAAAAGCATCGCCAGCACACCGACCACCAGGATCATGACTGTCCCGCGTCGCCGCGTTCGCTCAGTTCGTCTTGTTCGGGGCACCATGGTCAGGTCTCCATTACTGCATCCAACCCGTTTTACGACTGGACCAGGTGACAAGTCCAGAGGATAGGGACAAGTCCAGATGGAATCGAACGATCGGCAAACACCGGCCTATTCGCCGGTTCAAGCCAAAACAAGAAATGATAACCGAAAACCGAGACGGCCGGAAACCCCCCAAAAACTCACCGCCACCGTCGCTTCAACGCTTCCCTCCCCACCCTCAACCCGCCTACTCCCACGCATGCACGATGGTCTGAACAACCGGGTCCGTCAGCCGGCGGCTGGCGTCGAAAAGCCGAATGGTGATCCGAACCGCCTTGGGCCAGCGGAAGGGATTGCTCTTGTCGCGAAGATCAACATCGTTCGAGTTCGCCTCCGGATAGTCACCCGGACTCGTCGACAGCTTCGACCAGACCACCACCTGGCCGCTCGGAACCGCCTGCCAGCGAATCGGCTGCGGCTTGGGGTACATCTCCGCCTCGTCCATTTTCGGGTCCTTGTCCTGGTCGAGCCATTCGGCCATGTCCGGTTCGTTGGTGGAAGGGTTCAACGCGATCTCTCGCGGATCGTCGTAAGTGTACTCGACCTTGAAGTCGGCACAGCCCGGCAGGAAATAGGCCGCCAGCCGCTTCTCCATGCCCAGCGGCGGATTCGGGTCAATGAACGACCGGCTCGAACCGGGGCGGCTCGGATCGTGCACGTAGAACCACTGAGGCCAGTACGCCGGCGAACCCGAAGACCCGAAAGTGGGGAACACCGTCGTCGTCGGCGGATACGTCGTATACCCCGCGTCCAGCGCACCCTTTCGCCGCCAGATGTTCCCGGCACGGGTATACCACTTCTTGCCCGCCAAGACGAAAGATCCGCCCGGGCTGAAATACCGGTTGGGATCCCACAGGAACTTCTCGACCGCCGCGGCCTTCCCGACAAAGAAGGAAAAGTCCAGATTGCCTTCATCGTAGTGGAAGTGGCCCGGCCACACGCCACTGTCGAACGCGGACCACGCCTCGCGGTAGACGTCGGCGTAGCTGTCCGGGGTGCCGGTCTCTCCGGTGAACGCCGCACTGGTCAAAGGCCAGGCACCGGTATTGGCCCCCGTGATGCCCGACTTGGTGAAGCCGACAATCCGCCGAGCCAAATGCCACTGCGAGGCCGGAATCGCCGAGGGCGCCCCCTCAATCATCCGCGTCGTACCCGGCAGCCAGCTCCCATTGGTCGGGTTGAGCCGGGCAAGGTTCGCATGACCGTAGACCACTTGCCGGTACTGCTCGAAGGTCGGACCCGAAGGACCGGGATCGAAGACGAACGGGTCGAAGTCCTGCTTGTTGAGCAGCATCAGAACATCTGCTTGATGCGCCGCCGGCGACACCCCGTTGGCCCGGTCATCGGCGGTCAAATGGGCACTCACCGTCACCCCCGCGATCGCCAGGACACCATCCGTCGGTACCACGGCCTGCAGATCCTGCCGAATACTGTCCGTGATCTGGCGAAGCTGGCGATACAGCGCCGTCGTCGCCTGGGCCGTCCCGCTGGCCTTCCCGGCCGTCGAAAAGATCATCCCGATCATGGCCATCAACGCCAGCAGAATCGCCACCGACACGATCAACTCAACCAGCGTAAACGCCCAACGCGCCGATCCCCTCCGGCTGATCGCTGACCGCCGACCGCTACCCGCCAACCGCTGCCCACTGATCGCTCGGTACTCCGTCACGGCGCCACCACCTTTCGCAGGGCGACGCCCACCACCGGCGAGCGGCTCTGGAAGCTCACCGCCGTCCCGCTCCGCTCCACCGCCGGCGGGATAACCCACGCGAGCACATCCTGCGCCGATCCCTTGCCTCGGGCCACCGTCAGGCGCGACCAATCGTTCAGCGCCCAGGCGCTTCTTGGCTTGGGCGAACTCAGTACCTTGACCTCGCAGGCCAGTACCTTCTGAAAAGTCCCCGCCCGAAGCTGCCCCTTCCCTTGGGCAATGATGAAATACGATCCGGCAGGCAGCAGCCGGGCAACCTCCGCGGCGCAGTACACCTCGCCGCTCTCCAGATTCACGGCCATCAGCTTCACCAGCCAGGGAACCGGAAAAACCCAGTCCTCGTCCGCCGTCGGATCGGCCTTCGGCTGCCAGCAGGCGTCGAAGTGATCCGCATCGTTCGATGAGAAGTCAAAATCCACGTTGTACCCGCTGCCCCCCGCGATGGTCTTCTGCCGGGCAAACCTCGCATTGGCATCCCCGCGATACAGCGTCACGACGGTCACCAGCATCTCCGCGTGCTTGGGATCGGCCAACATCCGGTGGCTGAACGCCAGCCACGAATACCGCCGGGAAGCCAGGTCCCGAAGAACGCTGGTCAGCGTGTTGATGCCCACATCCTTCGGACGCCACATCGAGGCCGAGTAAGCGGAGTAGGCCGTCGAACTGGACAACTCGTACAGCTCAGCCGTCGGAAACGGCGGATACACCTGGTCGAGCAGGTGGATGCGAGGCAGTGTCACCACCGGCTGCAGGTGATTGCCGGCGGAGCGAAAGGTCGGCAAGACCATGGTCTTGACCACGGCGTCGATCGTCTTCTCTGAAGCCTTCTGGGCGACCTTGATGTAGTCGGCCGGCAGGTTCTGGGCCGGAACTACCGAGACTTCATCTTCGGGAGCCAGCTCGCTCGGCCAGCCGGTCTGCTCGGTGAAGACCCGGCACCTGGAAATGAACTCCGGCACCGTCTGCTGGGCCGGGCTCAGGCCCGGCCAGTTCTTCGGCGCCCAGACATAGGGCGGCCCCACCTGAACCTTGCCGTAGTCCGTCTTCAGCGAGCCAACCGATCCCACCAGGAAGTCGATGACCTCCTGCTGCTGCAGACTGATCTGGCCGTTGACACTCATCTCCGTCCGGAGGATGTCCGGAACCAGAACCCGGGCCGCGGCAGGAACGGCAGCCGTGTCCGCCATCTTGTCCAGCTGCTTGTATCCCGGCACCTTGACCGTCATCATCGCCATGCCGACATCCGTCACCGCCTGCGAGATGTCCATCTGCACCGTGTCGCGGGTCAGGTCCAGGCCCACCGGAAAGATCGTCGCCACCATCACGATCCCGATCCCCAGGATCATGATCGCGATCATCAGTTCCAGCAGCGAAAAGCCCTTGCGTCTGGTCATGGCTGGGCACCCTCCACCAGGGTCCCCGTCGCCCGATTGACGAACAGGACCCGGGCGCTGTCTCGCAGGAACGCCACCCGCGCCTGGCTGTCCTCGGATGGAATGCTGTCCCATTTCTTCCGATCGTACAGCAGCAGACTGCGGGCCGATTCCATCGGATGAGTCACATACCGAGCCCAGATGTAGCCGGTACCTGCTTCTATGTAGGGCTGGGTCATGTCCGCGTAGGAGTTGTCGCTGGCCTTGAACCGCGTCAGCTCGCCGTTGGAGCCGATGACCACGAAAAACGTCTCGATGAAATTGTAGGACACCGGCGGGCTCGGTGCCCCTGACGCGACCGGTGCATAACCCAGCTTGCTCCCGGCCAGCGAGTCCAGACCCAGGGCATTCGACGGAGCAACCCAGAATCCCCGAGGCAGGCTGAACACCTTCGATTGCGGATCGTGCCGGAAGGCCGCATCCTTGAGCGGCGCGTAGGTGAGAATCCTGGCTCGCTGGTAGTCCAGCCACACCACCCCCTGGAAGCTCGAGTTCGTTCGATCCTGCCCGGCCACGTCAACCATCAGCCCGTGGTCGTTGACCTTGTAGGCCCGCTCAAACCGGATCGCCACCGGCAAGCCCGTGGCCTGGGCAGTGGCCTGGGCGGCAGTCAGCAAACCGTTGATCGTGCTCACCGCCTGCGATTCCTCGCTCGACGACAGCATCGGCCCAATCGCCGGACCCGTCAGCGATACCAGCAATACGATGATGCCGACCACAACCATCAGCTCGATGAGCGTGAAACCACCCCTCATCGCTGACCGCTGACCGCTGATCGCTGACCGCTGAAAGCTACTCTTCATCATCACGGACCCTTCAGGATCACATCATCACTGACATCCTCGGACGAAAACGGACCGGCGAATACGCCATCGGGCCCCGCCGACCGCAACTCCCACGAGGCCTGGTACGCGTACTTGTCCGCGATCGGATCCCACCCCACCGGCTCCTTCACCGAGTAACGCAGCGGACGCTTCCAGGCATCAATGATCTCAGTCAGATCCACCATCTTCTCGGTCTTCTCGGGAACAATGACTCCCCCAGCACCATACGACACGTCGGGAAGATGGGCGTTCCAGTTGATCGTGTTCTCAAAGGCAATGTCCTTGTCCTCGTTGGCCTTCGACGCGGCCGGCAACTGGTTGACGATCAACCTGGATTCCGCACACAGTTCGTTGAGGCAGAACACCAGGCACTCGATGCTGGCCGCGTCTCTCCCGGGATCGGGGGCCACCCAGGCCCAGCTCCCAGGCTTGGTCGGATCCCGCCGCAGGTGCTCCCAGGGACCATTCTTGACCGTCCCCAGCAGAAAGCCAAACTTGACCGCCGTCTCCCCTGTCGTCTCCCCCGTCCACACGTCCGAGCTGCTCCACGCCGGAAGCACGACCCTGAGATCGATAGGATCCAGGCGGGGATCGAGGATCCTGCCGGTCGGCGTCGGGGGCAACGTGCCAAACACGTCGGAGAGCCGCTCCGCCCTCCAGTCGTTGGGCGCAGGCTGCCCGGTGGGACGCAAACGCACGTAACCCGACCTCGCCAGCGGCCGAGCGTTCGAAAACGCCGTGATCCCCTGCTCCAGCACCTTCATCGTCGCTAACGTCTGGCTCCGTTTGTTGCGCTCCAGCAGACTGGCAGTCACCGGAGCAATGATCGCGATTAATAAGGCGAGGATGCCAACAACGACCATCATCTCGATCAACGTGAAGCCAACGCGCGGCCACCAATGCCGCACGCTCGCCGCTGCTCGCCCCCGCCGCCCAGTCGAATGGCCAACGGCGCACCACTCCCGTCCAACCCGCGATGTATGCAAGGTTCTCATGACGCCATCCATTCTCGCCATCCCCAGGTGTCGAGCCCTCCGCCACCGTCAAGCCACCCACACCCAGCCCGACTTTAACGTCAGTATAGAGGATGACTTACGATCTGTCGAGATGGAAGAGCGCCTTCCGCGCTCAACCTCAGCGATCGCCCCTCATTCACCCCCCACGAGCCAGGAAGAACGCCATCCGTTGGCTTCGTTTGGCGCCCAGCCTTCTCCCGGCAGTCGAGACCCGCGAGCCGGTACGCCCCCCGTTGGCTTCGTTTGGCGCCCCAACATTCTCCCAAAGCCGACACGCTGGCCCCGGCCACGCCCCCCGTTGGCTTCGTTTGGCGCCCCACATTCTCCCAAAGCCGACACGCCGGCCCCGGCCACGCCCCCCGTTGGCTTCGTTTGGCGCCCGACATCACCTCGCCCGGCCCCCCCATCCACACCCCCCCCTCGGCGTCAGTCCTTCCGCTCGCACACGATGCTCACCAGATCGATCCCCAATCCCGTGGAACTGGAGTTCTTGCCAACCAGCTTCAGCATCAGGTCGTTGTTCCCCTCAACCAGGTCCATGACCCCCAGCGGGATCACCTCGCTCCTGACCCGGCTCGCCGCGTACATGTCCACCGGCTCACCCACCGGGGCTTCGTTGCCGAACAACTGCACCTTCGCCTGGGCGGGACCTTTCACCACCTCGACCGAGACCGCGTACCGACCCGCCGCCGGCAGGTCGACCGTCAGGCACAGAAACGGCGGGCCAAACCAGTCGTGCTCCTTGGCCGCCTGCAGCGAGGTGAACCGCACGTCGTGACCGCCCACCTTCTCCCCCTTCTTGGTCAGCGTCGCCCCGTCGAAGGAAAACCCCTTCACCGGAATGTTCCAACCCGCGGCAAACGTGATCCGCTTGGGGTCCACCACCACCCGCCGACCCGCTTCCGGAACCGTTCCGCAACCAGCTGGCGCGTTCTCCGAGTAGAGCAAGGTCAGCCCCGCGTAGTCGCCCTGCTCGCTGTTCTTGTCCCCGCCGTGCTCAATGCACTGGCGAAGGCTCTTCCGGTAGGCGTAAGCGTCCGTGAGCATGAAACGATAGGCCCCGGTCCGACCAAGGTGCTTCAGATAGTCCAGGCAACCACTCAACGGAAACGATCGCCGCTGGTCCCACCGGCCGGGTACGTCATACCAACCGCCGTTGAAAAAGTCCTCCGAGCCGGTCCCGTGGATAGTCAGTTCGCCGTCGAGCCAGGTCTGGTCGTCTCCCTCGAAGAACAACGTCCCCCCCGGCTGCTCACCCTGGGCCTGGATCAGGCAGCCAACCAGGTGACCCCGGCCCGGCGTGTCAATGAAGGTAAAGGGCTCACCCTTGGTCGTCGGGTTCTCACGCCGCCACAGGGCGTAGAATCGCCCCTCGTCGGCCGCCCGCGGGACGGCCGCAACCACCACGTGCCCGGTCACGCCAATGGCCCCGCCATCCCTCCGCTCGGAAACCAGCTCAACCTTCGCCGACTTCTCGAACGGCATGGGAAAATAACAGTAGCCCTCGTCGTTCCTCGTGCCGAGCATCAGCCCGGTCATCGCCGGCCGACCCCAGGCGGAACCGAAGAAATCGCCCACCGGGCACAGGATCGCCGGCCCCGACGTCCCGTTCCAGGTAACCTTGAGCAAGACGTCGCGGGCCTTGCCGCCCAGCTGACTCATCGGCCCGATCCGCAAACCGACAATCCGACCGCCCCGGTCAGTCTCGAACAGCGTCGCGCTCGCTCCCGGCTTGAGCACCGCGGAAACGGCATGGTCCGCCGGGAACGCCCCCGCCGGACTGCCCAACGGGCTGATGTCCAGACCGCTCGAGCCGAACAGCTTGCAGGCCTTCTCCTGGTGGGCGAGATACTCCGGCGACGGCTTGGGATCAAAACTCTTGACCGGAGCACCGTCCGGGTAGGTGGCGTAGTTGATCTGGTAAAACTGGATCTTCTGAGCCTTGGCCAGCACCTTGAGCGACTTCTGGTACGGAAGGGGCACATAGCAGTAGAACCCTCCCGCCCCGAATCCGACCAGCGGCGAGACAAACGGAGCCTGCTTGCCCATGAAGATCTCCCGGAACTTCACCTCGATCCGCGGAGCCTCCTCACCGTCAAAGTAGAACCCGAAAACGTCGTCCGTGGGCGTGGGCGTCCACAGGCGGTAGACAATCCCCGGCCCTTTCAGGTCCGCCAGGACCAGGCCGTCCGCTTCCTTGCGCACAAAAGAATACTTGCCGGAGAAACCGTCGTCGTTGCCGCCGCTGCGGTCGTAGCTCGATACCGACGCCACCTTGACCGAGTCCTTGAACATCGGCAGCCGATCAAGCCGGTACAGCTCCTCAATACCCAGAACCCACCCGTCCGGCGCGGCCGACACCGGACCCGCAATCCCGGCCAACACCACCACGGCGAACAAGGCATAGCCCGCACGATGCATGACCGCTCTCCTTCGAAACGACAAACCCGCCTTCCGGCGGCTGAACGCATCCGCCGGCCGCCACCCTTCTCCACCCTCCACGCCCCAGCCTCAACTCCCCCTGCCGCGGCCCCGCCCCAACACCGCACCCGCTCAAACCTTGAGGAAGACCTTCTTGCGATACAGGAAGTACAGGAACAGCCAGACCAGCAGAAACTCGCCGGCTTGACTCAGCATCGGCCATGCAGCCTCCGCGGCCCAGCGATGAACCGCCCCCTGAAAGAAGAAATCGGCCGCCGCCCGGAAATCAATGAACCGCTGGCCCACGTAAATGGTGATCGGATTCAGCCCGATGACGATGAACACAAACGACCACCGCCACAGCCCGATCACGTCAATCACCAGGTAGAAGAGCCCTAGCAGTAAAAGGCTCCATCCACCGGCATAAAGAACGAACGAGCTGCTCCAGAGGTTCTTGTTGATCGGAAACAGCGGCTTCCACTGCCGGCAGAACTCGGGCAGACCGGCTATCCCCTGCCGCCAGGACTCCGGCAGACTGTTGAACAGGCCACCCCAGAACTCGGTCAGCCCCGGCAGGTCCCCGCCCCCGATCACCAGACCCAGAAACAACCCGACTAGCCCCGCCACCACCAGACCCAACGCCTTGACCACCCCGCCGGGCCGGGCCCCCCGCAACCAATGCCCGGCCATCGCCCCCAGCAACGCCGTCGAAACCGCCGGAACCGTCGACAGCAGCCCTTCGGGATCATGATCCCCCCGGTACAGCTTGCCCGGAACCAGAAGCCGATCCACGTACCCCGCCAGGCAGGTGGACTGGTCGTCCCACCGGCCCGCACCAACCCCCGGCACCGGGATGTACCTCAGGGCCGCCCAGTACGCAACCAGCAGCCCGATGAACGACAACAGCTGAACGCGAACCCCCGCGTTGATCACGATCACCGCCGCCAGACCGTAAGCCAGACCGATCCGACCCAGTACGCTGCAGTAACGCTGATGGGCGAAATCACACTTGAATAGGCCGTTGACCACCAACCCCAGAAACACCAGCAGCACAACCCGACGCCCAATTCGCCAGTAAAGACCACCTTTGCCCTCACCCCGCTCGAGCCGCGATACCAGAGCGAACGGCATGGTCACCCCGGAAATGAACAGGAACAGCGGGAAAATCAGATCCTCAAACTGGAAGCCGTGCCACTTCACATGCTCCAGCTGGCCGGTCACCGCCTTGAAACCCGGCGTCGACCAGTACTCGGCGATCGCCTCGATCAGGGCCCCCCCGCCAATGATCCAGAACATGTCGAACCCGCGAAGGGCGTCCAGCGACCGCAACCGCGGCAACCGGCCCGCGGCCAGCGCCGGAACCGGCGGCTTCAGCCCCCCGGCCGAGCATCCGGACACTCCCTCCAGCGGAACACTCGCCGTGATATCCTCTGGGTGCATCGCCAGAGACCCGGATGGATCTGTCGACATCGTCCCTCCAATCGGGAAAAGGCAACGGGCGCCGCAAACAGATCACCAGGGTCCGCCCGCGGCGCCCGCTACCATAGGAGAGACCGGCTCCCAAGTCCACCTCACGGGGCCGTCACGATCACGTTGTCGTAGACCACGTAACTGGCTGCCTGAGAGATGGAGGTGAACATGTCCATGTACCCGATCAGAATCCTGCCGCTGGGATACGAGGACGCGGCCCGAGCGGCGATGACCGTGCCGTTGATCCGCCAGGTGACCACCCCCCCCGCGTGAACAACATCCACCCCAGCCCAACCCCAGCCGCTGCCCCCGGTATTGCCCGGCGACCCCGCAATGAAAGACCTCGGCGATGGAAACATCGCCGTGTACAACGCCGCCGCGGAATCCTGGCTGCCACTGGCCGCCCGGAAGCCGGCCGCCGTGGCGATGAGCTCGGTCACCCCATCATAAGCCCGGTAGTCCCGCACCGTGCCCCCGTCACCGGTCACCGCGAAAAGGTACCCGGCCGACGTCGGCCCGGTCCCCGCTACTGCCGGGGGACCGTTCACACCCAGCGTCGGCACCAGGATCGAACTGCCGTCGCCGTTGATGCCGAACACCGCAAACTCGGTCGTGTTCCCCGTGCCATAGTTGAGCCACAGGTCGAACGACAGCGTGAAATCGCCGCTGAAATCGGCGGAATCGGCATAGGCGATCGCCGCCTCGGTCGTCCCCGTGCCGTCGTCATTCACCGACATGAACACGCCCTTCCTGGATCCGCTCATGCTCCGCGGGGCCGAGGGAATCCCAAGCCCGCCGTAGTCGAAGTCGAAGTCGACCGTGCTGTCGGCACTGGTCGTCTTGAGGGTCCACCGACCGGCCGACGCCCCGCTGTCAAAGTCGTCCTGGTAGAGGACGTGGGCCCCGCATACCGTGTCGGCGGGCACGTTCGGCCCGCTGCCGTCCGCACAGGCCACGAACAGGGCCAGGTCGCCATGGTCGATGTTGCCGTCCCCGTCCCGATCAAAACAGCCGCAGACCTCGGCGTCGTAGCCGCCTTCGGCACCCGTGTAGCAGAGCTGGAAGGCGCCGAAATCGATCTGATCGACATCGCCATCGTCGTCGTCATCCGCCCACGGGAAGTTGCACAACTTGGGCAGAATGTTGAGCGTGATCGTGTCGCTGGCCGTGGTGTTGCCGCACCGATCAGTGACCTCACACAGGTACTGGACGCCATGGTCCGCCGCCTTCGCCGTCCCCAGCTCGAGGGCGGGCGAGTCCGTGCCCACCGGCGTTGTGGTCCCGTCGAAGATCCGCATCCACTGGTAAGTGAGCACCGGGTCCGTCGTCACGCCGCTGGTCGCGACCAGGGTGAGCGGAACAATGGCATCCCCCGCGTGATACCCGGCGCCCAGCGGCTGGGTGGTGATGGTCGGAACCCCAAAGAGGGTCAGGACCGCCGGTTGACTGACGGTCACGCCGTTGTCGTCACAGACGTTCACGGTGATCTGGGCGTTGTGGTCGCTCGGAGTCACGCCGGCCAGCGTCAGGGTGGGCAACCCGTTCCCGCTCTGGCCGGGGAGCTCCGTGCCGTTCTTGTTCCAACGGTACTTGAGCGTGCCGGCACCGGTGGCACTCACGGTAAACGAGGCGTCGGCGTTCGAGCAGATGCTCACCCCGGCCGGCTGCTGTTGGATGGTCGGCCCGCCGGCCCCGGCACCGGACAGCCGGAATACCGGGGAGGTGGTGGTGAAGCTGTGAGCCCCCGTGGGCGGCGACCAGACGCGGACCCGCTCCTTGCTGCGGTTGGCTACGTAGACGTTCCCGGCGGCGTCGAAAGCGGAGTCGGTGTTGGTCGTGGAAGAGGCGGTATCGAAAAAGAACGAGGTCTCGATGCTCCGGGAATCGGTATTGAAGATGATGATCAGCCCCTGAGCCGCGGTCGGCGTGGTCTGGGCGCGATTGGTGGCCAGGACAAGTCGGCGGGCCGCCGGGTCCAGCGCGATGCTCTGCGTTCCGCGCAGCGGATCGGTCAGCGAATCCGCAGCCAGTGCGGGTACGGAACTCCACAGAATGGCCCCGCTGGCGTCCAGCTGCATGAGACTGGAGTAGAGCTCTCCGGCAATGCCGGAGCGATACTGGCTCACCCAGAAGGTGCCGTCGGCGGCCTTCACCAGCGCGGCGGTGTAGTTCACCATCTGGTTCTGGGCAACCTCGTCATCGTAGAATACCGTGGGGGGCATGGCAGTCATGACCGCCGTGCCGATCGGGTACATCCAGATGCTCCCGGCTCGATCGGCCGTCCCTCCGCCCAGGAAATCCTCGTCGATCGTGTAGATCACCCGCTCGGCCCCCGTCCCCAACACGATCATGTCCGAGATGCTGCCGTGAACGCTATTCAGCCCGGTACTGCTCCGATCCGTACTGTCGAGCACCTCCGTCGCCGCGGTCACGTCCGGGTCGGCCATCCACAGCCCGGCGTGGGCATCGGACCAGTCGCCAATGTAGAGCCGGTCCTCGGCGTCCAGGGTCAGTCGGAGCGGGCTGTTCGACGAGCTCGTACCCCAGTCGACCCCGCCGGTCAACGCGGTATCACCCTGCCCCACGGCATCAGAAAAGTCGGCGTTCATCACGTAGACGCCGTCGTTCATGGGCCGCAAGGCGACCGTCTTGGTGGCGTTGCCCTGCGATACGTAGATCCGTCCGTAGTACGGACTCGCCGGGTTGGTGTTGACCGCCACACCCATCGGGACACCGAAGTTGTTCTGCACCGAATCCGTGCTGATCAGCGTCCACGCGGCGTAGCCGTCGTCCGCGGTCACAATCTCAACCTTGTAGTCGCCGTCCGGCACCAGCTGGCCGAGATCAGCCTTCTTGTCCCAGATGAAAACCTGCATGCCCTTGGCCTGGCTGGCAATGGCCACGGTTCGCACCACGGTGCCGTCGCCCGCCCGGCGAATCTTGAGGGTGACACCAGGGTTCACCCCGTCGCCGTCGGCGTCCTCGTTGAGCACGTAGCGGACGGCCACCGGATCGCAGGTCAGAATGTTGAGATCGTCGTCCAGGACCTTGAGCCCGGACGGATAGACGTTGGCCCGGGCGGGCGCCGCGACCATGGCTCCGAGGAGGGTTAAAACAACAAAAAAAAGGTAAGAAGCTCTATAAAGAGTTGCCACGGATGGTGCTCCTTTCCAGATCGAGAAATGCCCGGATGTGTCCACACGGTGGGCACGGCCGGCTTCCCTCGAAGCCTCCCGACTACGGGTCGACCCGGTCCCTTCAGTGTAGTAAGACCGACGCGGCGGGTCAACGCAAAACACCCGCCCCGCACGCCCGGAAGAACGCGTCACCAAGCCACCGCATCCTGGCCTTGCCCCGTCCGGGCCACGGCTCAGGCCGGGACGGCCGCCGCCCGGTTGTCCACGAACACGTTGATCTCCCGGGGAGTGACGAAGACCGTCTGGCTGACCGCCAGGCCGAGCTCGTGGTAGCGGTCGTGGGGAAGCTCGACGTGAACGCTCTGGCCGGTGTCGGAGAGGAGTTCGATCTTGACCTGCGGGGCGGCGGCGTTGATATGCAGGATCGTGGCTCGGAAGCCGGGCTTGCCGCCAGCCTCCAGGGCGAGGTCGAAATGATAGGGCCGAACCAGGCCGCGTGCCGGCAGAACAACGTCCGTCGGACTGTCGGAGTACTCCACCTCCAGCGGCCCGAAGATGGCCTTGTCGCCCTCGATCCGACCGTGAAAGATGTTGACGTGACCGAGGAACTCAATGACGAACTCGCTGGCCGGGTGGTGAAAGACCTCTTCCGGCGTACCGGTCTGTTCGATGCGGCCCTCGTTCATGATCACCACACGATCCGCAACCTCGAGGGCCTCCTCCTGGTCGTGAGTGACGAACACGCTGGTCACGTGCAGCTCGTCGTGCAGGCGGCGCAGCCAGCGGCGAAGTTCCTCCCGGATCCGGGCGTCCAGGGCCCCGAACGGCTCGTCGAGCAGCAGGAGCTTGGGCTCGATGGCCAGGGCCCGGGCCAGGGCGACACGCTGGCGCTGGCCGCCGGACAACTGCCCGGGGTATCGGTCGGCCAGCCAATCGAGCTGCACCAGCTTGAGCAGCCGCATCACCCGCTGGCGAATCTCGGTCTTGCTCGGCCGCTGCCGGGCGGGTCGAACCCGCAACCCGAAGGCCACGTTCTCGAAGACGGTCATGTGCCGGAAGAGGGCATAGTGCTGAAACACGAAGCCAACCTGCCGCGAACCCGCGTGACGGACGGTCACATCCTCGCCGTTGAGCAGGATCAGCCCTTCGCCGGGATCGGGAACCTCGAGGCCGGCAATGATCCTCAGCAGCGTGGTCTTGCCCGAGCCGGACGGCCCGAGCAAGGCGACCAGTTCGCCGGTCCTGACTTCCAGGCTGACATTCTTGAGCGCCCCGAAGTCCCCGAAGTGCTTGGTCACGTTGCGGACTTCAATACTCATAGCTTGGCCCTCGCTCGACTGATTCCTCGGCGAGCTGCTGCTTGAACCGCCACTCCGCGAGGCTCTTGAGCGCCAGCGTCACCAGAGCCAGGCAGGCCAGGAGTGACGCAACCGCAAAGGCCCCGACGAAGTTGTACTCGTTGTAGAGGATCTCCACGTGCAGAGGCATGGTGTTGGTGACGCCCCGAACGTGCCCGGAGACGACCGAGACCGCCCCGAACTCGCCCATCGCCCGGGCGTTGCACAGAATGACGCCGTACAGGAGCCCCCACTTGATGTTCGGCAGGGTGACTCGGAAGAAGGTCTGCCACCCGCTGGCCCCGAGCGAGACGGCCGCTTCTTCCTCCTCCGTGCCCTGAGCCTGCATCAACGGGATCAGCTCGCGGGCGACGAAGGGAAAGGTCACGAACACCGTGGCCAGGATGATCCCGGGCACGGCAAAGATGATCTCGACGTTGTGCCGGGACAGCCAGGGGCCAAAGTAGCCCTGCATGCCGAAGAGAATCACGTAGATCACGCCGGACACCACCGGCGAGACCGCGAACGGGAGATCGATGAGCGTGATCAGCACGCTCTTGCCGACGAACTCGAACTTGGCGATGGCCCAGCTGGCGGCTATGCCGAAGACCAGATTCAGGGGCACGGCGATGGCCGCGGTCAGCAGCGTCAGCCGGATGGCGGCCAGGGCATCCGCGTGGGCCAGGGCCCCGAAATACGCGTCGATGCCCTTGGCCAGAGCCTGGCTGAAGACCGCGGCCAGGGGAACGAGCAGGAAGAGCCCGACGAAACCCATGGCCATGCTGGTGAGCAGGATCCGCACCCAGAGCGGCTCCGTCGTCGCCCGGTCAGGGAGCCGAGCCTGTCGGGTCGCGTTGGCGAGTTGTCCGATCTGCACGCTTTGCTCCACCTGCGTCCGAGAATGCCGCCTAGTGCCCCTGCCCGGAATGCCGCCGACCGCTCCATCGCTGCAAACCGTTAATTGCCAAAAGGAGGCTGAAAGACGCCAAGAGAATCAGGACCGCGATGGCCGTCGCCCCGGCGTAGTCAAACTGCTCGAGCTTCATGACGATCAGGAGGGGCACGATTTCGGTCTTCATCGGCATGTTGCCGGAAATGAAGATAATCGACCCGTACTCGCCCAGGGCCCGGGCCAGGGCGAGGGTGTAACCGGTCAGCAGGGCCGGCCAGAGTTCGGGGAGGATCACCCGCCAGATGGTCTGCCAGCGGCGAGCCCCCAGGCTGGCGGCCGCCTCCTCGAGCTCCGGCTCGAGATCTTCCAGCAGCGGCTCGATGGTTCGCACTACGAACGGCAAGCTCACGAAGGTCATCGCCACGATGACCCCGAGCGGGGCGAAGGCGACCTTGATGCCGACCGCTTCCAGGCAATGCCCCAGGACGCCGTTGCGGGAGTACACCGCGGTCAGGGCGATGCCGGCCACGGCCGTCGGCAGGGCAAACGGCAGATCGATCAGCGCGTCCACCAGCCGCCGACCGGGAAAGCGATAACGGACCAGCACCCAGGCCACGATCAAGCCGAAAACCAGGTTGATCGTAGCCGAGATCGCCGCGGCTCCGAAGCTCAGGCGAAACGCGGCCAATACGCGGGAATCGGTGACCGTTTGCCAGAAGGAGCTCCAACCGGCGGTCGAAGTCTTCAGGAACAGCCCGGCCAACGGAATGAGCACGATGAGGCTGAGGTAGGCGATGGTGAATCCCAGGGTCAAGCCGAAGCCCGGCAGCACGCTTCGCTGCTTGAGTGTCGGCCAGGCGGAGCAAGGGGCGATGCCGGGTCCGTCGGGCCAGGGCGCTCCTCCCGTCATGCCAACGGTCCCGACAGCTCCGCCTTCACCGTTCACGTTTCGGGCCTCACTTGGACGGCTGATAGATCTGGTCGAAGATGGCCTTGTCCGCGAAGTGGATTCGCTGAGCCTCCGCCCACCCGCCGAAATCACCGTCGATGGTCAGCAAGTTGAGGTTGGGGAATCGACTGGCGTACTTTTCGGCCACGGCCTTGTCCCGCGGGCGGTAGTAGTGCTTCGCGGCGATCTCCTGGCCCTCGGACGAATACAGGTACTCGAGATACGCCTTGGCCACTTCCGCCGTGCCATGGCGCTCGATGTTCCTATCCACGAAGGTCACCGGCGGCTCGGCCAGGATGCTGATGGACGGCGTCACCAACTCGACCTTGTCCTTGCCCAGTTCATCGATGGCCAGGAAGGCTTCATTCTCCCAGGTGATCAGCACGTCGCCAATCTCCCGCTGCACGAAGGTGGTGGTCGAACCGCGGGCTCCGGAATCGAGCACCGGCACGTTCCTGAAGATGCGGGAGACGAATTCGCGGGCCCTGGCTTCGTTACCGCCCGGCTGCCGGAGTGCGTAGCCCCAGGCGGCCAGGTAGTTCCACCGGGCCCCGCCGGAGGTTTTGGGGTTGGGGGTGATGACCGAGACCCCGTCCTTCGCGAGGTCATCCCAGTCCTTGATGCCCGTGGGGTTGCCCTTGCGTACCAGGAAAACGATCGTGGAGGTGTAAGGGCAGCTGTTGTCCGGGAGTCGTTTCTGCCAACCGGCGGGCAGGAGTCTGGCCCGAGCGGCGATCTCATCGATATCGTAGGCCAGAGCCAGGGTGACCACGTCGGCCTGCTGGCCGTCGATGACCGCCCGCGCCTGCTTGCCCGACCCCCCGTGTGACTGGCGCAGGGCGACCGTCTGGCCGGTCTTGGCCTTCCACATGCGGGTGAAGGCCTCGTTGAACTCCTTGTAGAGCTCTCGGGTGGGGTCATAGGACACGTTGAGGAGGACCACTTCCCCGGCAGCCGGGCCGGGTTGACTGGCGGCCGGCCCGGCGTTGTCGCCGCAGCCGGTGAGTGTGCCCGCCACCACGGCCCAGAAGGCCAGAGAAATGCACCCTCTTCCGATCGACATTCATCGACTCCTTCGGCCACGGAGTGGGTATCAGGACCAGGTATTCGCCGCGCCGGGGCGTACTCATCTGGTCGTAGGGAATATGGCACTGCAATTGCCATACCACGTCGGCAGATGGCGATGTTATCGTGACCTAGGGGCAAACGCAAGAGGATGGTCGAGAAACGGCCTTGACAGCGCCAGCATATTTGATAGGTTAAGAGTATATATGGTAGATAATCCATCATATAATCTGGGATGATGTCTGATGCGTAAGTTTATGCCGTTATTGCTCGAGATCTGGCGGGAGGCTTGTC
The DNA here is from genome assembly GCA_022711465.1 of Planctomycetota bacterium. Classification (GTDB taxonomy): domain Bacteria; phylum Planctomycetota; class Phycisphaerae; order UBA1845; family PWPN01; genus JAGNEZ01. The sequence continues at coordinate 28,826 of JAKLEZ010000005.1, forward strand.
GGCACATCGAGATTAGCGAGTCGGTGGATCGTATTACGCCGGTACTTGCTCAACGGGTGCCGGTGAATCGGGTGGTTGTTCGTCGGCTGGATTTGCAGCGTGGCGGTGTGGAGACGGTGGCCGTCGGACAGGCCGCATCGGACACTGCTGCGGAGCGGACGCGGAGTGAGGGCACGGGCGAGCAGTTCGAGGGGGTCGTGAACTGGTGTCGGCGGGGCGAGGTGCTGCGTGGTCCGGTGGGCGAGGTGGAAGGTTTTCTGCCGGGGCTGCTGCCGGCCGGGCTGGAGGGCGAGGTTCTAGCCGGTGGGTTGCGGATTGACGCCGAACCGGTTGGCGTTCTGATTCTGGTGGGCGGAACGGTGGGCATTTTCCGCGGCGAGCACGAGAGTATCATGCGGACGCTGCTTGAGCCGTTTGCCATTGCACTGGAGAACGACCACCAGCTTCGCGAGTTGACCCGGCTTCGGGAAGCTGCGGAAGCCGATCGCCGATCGCTGCTGTCCCGGCTGGGTCGCCAGGACATCAGTGACTCGGTGGTGGGGGCGGAGACCGGCCTTCGCGGCGTTTTGGAGCGGGTTGAACTGGTCGCCCATTCCGATGTGCCGGTGCTGATCCTAGGCGAGACCGGTTCCGGCAAGGAGGTAGTCGCTCGGGCGATCCACAATCGGTCGCGGCGGTCGGGTGGTCCGTTTCTGCGGGTGAACTGCGGAGCGTTGCCGCCGGAGCTGATCGACTCGGAGCTGTTCGGCCACGAGCGCGGCAGCTTCACGGGGGCGGTGGCCATGCGTAAGGGTTGGTTTGAGCGGGCTGACGGCGGGACGTTGTTCCTGGATGAGATGGGCGAGCTGCCCGCCGCGGCGCAAGTTCGGCTGCTGCGTATTCTCCAGGACGGCTCTTACGAGCGTGTTGGCGGCCAGCGCCAGCTTCATGTTGACGTGCGGGTCGTGGCGGCCACGAATCGCGACCTGCACCAGATGGTGGCCGACGGCCTGTTCCGTGAGGATCTCTGGTACCGGATTGCGGTGTTTCCGATCCGCATTCCCCCGCTTCGCGAGCGGATTGAGGATATTCCCGCCCTGGCGGCCCATTTCGCACTGCGGGCCGCCCAGCGGCTGGGGACGCCCTCCCTGGTGCCCGCGCCCGAGGACAACAACCTGCTGGTGGCGTATCCGTGGCCGGGGAACGTGCGCGAACTGGCCGCGGTGATCGAGCGAGCGGCGATCCTGGGGAACGGCCATCGGCTGGAAGTGGCCAAGGCTTTGGGCGTGGGGATGTCGCTGCCTTCGCCGCGGGCGGCCGTCGCCGGGGAGTCGGCCACACGATGGTCACATCGAGGGGAACTGGCCACGCTGGACGCGGCCATGAAGACTCACATCGAGCAGGCCTTGCTTCGCACGCGGGGCCGGATCGAAGGGCCGCATGGTGCCGCCCGTCTGCTGGACATCAATCCGCACACGCTCCGGGCGCGAATGCGCAAACTCCAGGTCGACTGGAGCCACTTCCGGCCGCTGGAAGCATCATAATCCGGCGGGTTCATTTCTCATCCAGGCCGGCGGACGGGCACAGCTTCGCCAGACCGCAGGCCCTGCAGTTCGGCTTGCGGGCCGAACAGACTCGACGTCCATGCCAGATCAGGGCATGGGATGTGTAGGTCCATTCGCTGCGGGGCAGAACCTGCATCAAATCCTGCTCGATCTTGACGGCGTCCTTCTCATCTCTGCTCGACCAGGTCAGTCGCAGGCGATGGGCCAGCCGGCCGACGTGGGTATCGACGACCACGCCTTCCTCCTTGTGGAACCACGTGCCCAGCACGACGTTGGCCGTCTTGCGGGCCACGCCGGGCAACTGGGTCAGCTCGTCCATGGTCTGGGGCACTTGGCCGCCGAACCGCTCGACGATGCTGCGGCAGGCCCCGATGATGCTCTTGGTCTTCTGCCGGAAGAAGCCGGTGGAGTGGACCATCCGTTCGATGTCGGCCGGATCGGCGGCGGCCAAGGATTCCGCGCCGGGATAGGCGGCAAAGAGAACGGGCGTCACCTTGTTGACCATCTCATCAGTGGACTGGGCCGAGAGGATCGTGGCGATAAGCAGTCGCAGGGCGGAGTCGTGGTGAAGGGCGCACTCGGCGTGCGGGTAGAGTTGCCTGAGGCCTTCGAGGATCTTGGCGGTCCGCTTTTTCCGAGCCTCGAGGCTCTCCGTGGTGCTGCCTCGCCCGCGGCTTGCCTTGCCCGGCCGGGTCTTGACCTCGGAAGTTGGGGTTGGTTTGCGGCTTCGCGGAACCGATCGGCTCATCTCATTCTGCTCCTTGAGGTCATTCTGCCCTCATGATGGTCCCGCGTCAGCCCGGGCGACGCTTGGCGTTTCCGGTTTCTGGGCCGTCCGGCGAGTCCGCAAACCGCCCGGCGAGCACCACGGGATCATCCGTTCCTGTCCAGTGCGTTCGGCACTCTAGCAGGTCAAGGATTCGATTTCGAGAACTCCGACCGGCAGACGTGGGCATCGGACCGGGCGACGGTCGCAGCGGGTTACGCCGACCTGCCACCCGGGCCCCCAGCTCCAACGGATGTGGCACCGGGCAGAGATCGACTTGGCGAGGGTGAGAACCACGTCCGATAAGCCCGCCCGCGAGCGTCGTCCGTCCCGTGTTGCGTTTCGGCTGAAATACTTTAAAGATTGCATTGAGAACCACTTACATTCACCGGTCGTATTCCGGATATGAAGCGAATCTCCTGGGTTCGGAATGGGACGTCCGAATTGTGCAACTTTTTTTTGGAGCGCACTTGTAACCGTACCGAATTGGTGCTATATTTAATCGTACCAAAGTGGTCCTAGATTTTTGAGGACTCACCGGTCTTGAAAGGTACAGGCGAAACAATGGTACACACGAAAGCCCGAGTCAAGCGTGCGTCAGCTCGTCATCCGGCGTCGAACGAACCCGAGGCTCGGCCTCTGTGGTATGCCCCGAACGCGATGATTCGAACCAAGGCCGCTTGCGAGGACGCGATCCGGCTGGCGGATCGAATTCGTTCGACGGATCTGGGGCCGGTGCCGGACGAGCAGGAGTTGTTCATTGGCCTGCACACCGCGGCTTATCAAGCCTCGCGACCGGTGAACCAGCGTCGTTTGGCCAGGTCGGAGCGTGAGGCCTGGACTGAGCGATGGGAGGCCATCCGGGAGTTCATCGTCGAGCAGAATCTGGGCCTGGTCTACTCGATGATTGGGCGATTCGGTTCCCGGCACATGGACGATGACGATCTCCAGAGCGAGGCCATGTTTGCCCTATCGAGGGCGGTGGACCGTTTCAATCCGTGGCGGGGGTACAAGTTCAGCACCTACGCGTGCAACGTTATTGCCCGGGCGCTGATGCGTCGGGGGAAGCAGGAGACTCACTACCGGCGGCTGTTCCCGGTTCAGCACGATCTGAGTTTCGAGCGGCCGGAAGGCATGCCCGACTTTGACGCGGGGTTGTACGTCGAGCGGCTGCAGCGTGTTCTGGACGGGAATCTGGGTGAGCTGACCGACCTGGAAACGAAGATTCTGGGGCATCGTTTTCCGCCGGAAGAGGAGTCTCGACTGACGTTTCAGGAGATTGGAGAAGTCATTGGCTTGAGCAAGGAGCGTGTCCGGCAGATTCAGAACATTGCTCTGATCAAGCTGCGCGGTGTTCTGGATCTGGATCCGATATTGCAGTAGCCGCCGGGATGGTCAGAGGGCACGGGTCGTGATCCATGCCCGAAGCGGAGTTCCGGGGAGGAGTAGCGGGCGACCGAGGAGTCGGCCGCTACTCGCGGTTTTTACAGGAGAGATACGGGGTCCACATCGATGAGCACATGCCTGGCGGAGATCTTGATGACCTTTTGCTTGCGGATCCGATCGACCACTTCCATGAGCCGGTTGGCGTTGGCCGCTCGAATGAGCAGGTCGTATCGATAGCGGTTTTTGAGTCGGGACAAGGGGGCGCTCTGGGGTCCCAGGACCTCTGCAGGCATCTGACGGTCGGCGAGGAATCGGCGGAGGGTTTCAGCGGTTTCCTGGGCGAGTTGAGCTGCCCGGGCCTGGCTCGGATCAGAGACGACCAGGCGAGCGAGGCGGGTAAAGGGAGGCCACCCGAGGGTCTGGCGGATGCCCATTTCGTGCCGGGCGAACGCCGGGTAGTCGTGGGTCATCGCGAACTGGAGGGCGGGCGTTCCGGTCATGAATGTCTGAACGATGACCCGGCCGCCGGCCTCTGCCCGCCCGGCCCGTCCGGCCACCTGGGTGACCAGTTGGAAGGTTCGTTCTGCCGCCCGGAAGTCGGGGATTGCCAGTGACGTGTCCGCGTTGACGACGCCCACGAAGGCCACGGACGGGAAGTCCAGGCCCTTGGCGATCATCTGCGTGCCGAGCAGGATGTCGATCTGATGCTCGGCAAAGGACTTCAGCACGCGTTCGTATTCCTCGACACGGGTCATCGTATCGCTGTCGGCGCGGGCAATCCGGGCTGCGGGGAACTTGCGGTGCAGTTCTTCTTCGACGCGTTGCGTGCCCATGCCGAAGCGTACCAGTGTCCCCCCGCAGGACGCGTCGCCGCACCGCCTGGGGACCACGATGCGGGTATTGCAGTAATGACAGACCGCCTTCTCGGTGGTCTGATGGAAGACCATGTTGACCCGGCACTGCGGGCACACGATCGGGTGGCGGCAGCGGGCGCAGACCAGGTAGTTCGCATATCCACGACGGTTGAGCAGCAGGACTGCCTGCTGTCCGGCGTCGAGCGTCTCGGCCAACAGTGACTGCATGCGTGGAGAAAGAAGGTGGACGCCCTTGCGTTCGCGCTGGGCCAGGCGCATGTCGGCCAGTTCGACCGCGGGCATAGGCAGGCCGGAGATGCGTGCGGGCAGAAAGATGCGTTCGAAGTGGGCGAACCGGTCGCAGTTGTACCATGTTTCGAGCGACGGCGTGGCCGAGCCGAGCAGGACGGGGATGGAGGTCATCTGGGCGCGCTTGATAGCCACGTCGCGGGTATGGAACCTCGGTGACTGCTGGTTCTTGTAGCTACCCTCCTGTTCCTCGTCGAGGATGATCAAACCGAGATCGGGACAAGGGGCGAAGATGGCGCTCCGGGTGCCGATGACGACTCGCTTGAGCCCCCGGGCGATGGCGGACCAAGTCAATGAACGCTGCACGCCGGTCAAGCCGCTGTGAATGACTGCGACATCGCGGAACCGGCTGACCAGGCGATCGACGAGATGGGTGGTCAAGGCGATTTCGGGCACCAAGAGGATGGCCTGCCGCCCGGCCGCCAGGACCGAGCGGATGGAGTGGATGTAGACCTCGGTCTTGCCGCTGCCGCTCACGCCGTAGAGCAGGACGGTCTTGAACTGACGCTGGCCGGCCAGAGTGGAGACCCGCTGGATGGCCGCCTTCTGGGGGGTGTTGAGCTGGAACTCCGGTTCCGCGCCCGGCTGGTCGAAGTCCGGGGCCGGAGCCGGCTCACGCCGGGTCTCGATGGCCAGGAGGCCGGCCTTGACCATAGCGGTCAGGATTCCCCGGGTCACGTTTGCCCGGGCGCAGAGGACCTCCTCGTCCATGGGTTGCTCTCGGCCGGCGAGGGCCCTGATGACTGCCTGGCGCCGGGTTGAACGAAGGGTCGTGCCGGGTGGCGAGCTGGCGTCGCTGTCGAGTGGCCGATAGCCTCGGACGGTGCGGAAGCCGCTCTGATCGCGGATCGAGGCCGGCACCATAGCGGACAAGGTTCGGCCCAGGGGACAGGCGTAGTAGCGTGAGATCCACTGGCCCAGTTCGAGAAGTTGATCGCTGAGCAATCGCTCGTCGTCCAGGACCTCGATGACCGGTTTGAGCGTGCTGGTCCACGGCTCGGGTGCGACGGAGACACAGAAGGCGGGTGCGGGGCGGGCTTTCCTGCCAAAGGGGACGGAGAGGCGTTTGCCGGGCATGATCTGGGCGGCGAGGGTGTCGGGCACGCTGAAGCTGTAGAGCTTGTCGATGGCCGCCAGCATCGCGACCCGGGCGACGGGGCCGACGCGCACCTCGGGCGACTCGGTCCAGAGACGGGGTTGAGCATCAGGGGGCGGCGTCATTGGCTCGATCCTCGAATCATCGTGCCTCTGGCAGTATAAGAGAGAGGTTGCCCCGCAGGTAGGTTGCAGGTCGGGGGAACGAAGCCGGCGGCCGGCCTGATCTGTGGTGTGGGCGGCTTGATCCGCCGCACGGCCGGGCCGGGCAGGCGTGCGGGCGGTCGCCGGCTGGGCCGCTGGGTGGAATCGGGAGTTCGCATCTTGAGTCATGTGGAAGTACGCGATCTGGCCAAGAGCTTTCCGACCGTGGACGGTCAGGAGAAGCTTGCGGTGGCCGGGATCAGTTTCCAGGTCTTGGCCGGTGAGATCTACGGACTTCTCGGTCCCAACGGAGCGGGCAAGACCACCACGCTGCGCATCCTGGCGGGCCTGATGCGGCCGACGAGCGGTCAGGTGCTAGTCAACGGTCACGACGTATGCGTTGATCCGTTCTCCGCAAAGAAGTGCATCGGTTTCCTCACCGCCAACGCGGGGCTGTATCAGCGGCTGAGTCCCCGCGAACTGCTCCCATATTTCGGACTGCTCAACGGCATGGAGATGCCGCTGATTGAGGAGCGGGTCAACAAGCTGATCGGCTGGCTGGATATGGATGAGTTCGCCGACACGCGCTGCGGGGCCCTGTCCACCGGTCAGAAGCAGCGGACCCACATTGCCCGGGCGCTGATCGCCGATCCGCCGATTCTCATTCTGGACGAGCCGACACTCGGGTTGGATGTGCTCACGAATCGGACCATCCTTGACTTCATTCGACAGGAGCGGCAGCTGGGCAAAGCCATTCTGCTGAGCACCCACTATCTCGACGAGGCCGAGCGGCTCTGTGACCGGATTGGCCTTCTCCACCAGGGCCGGCTGATTGCCGAGGGCGACATGCCCGCCCTGCGAGCGCTGAGCGGCTGCCCGCGGCTGACGGACATCTTTCTCAAGTTGGTGGACCACAAGTCGGAGATTGCCCCCCGGGCGGTCGAAGGTGCGGCGGCCACCGATGCCCCCCTCTTGGCCCAGGCGAAGCCTCTCTCGCAGACCGCCCCATCACAGGAATCCGCCTCATGAGCCGCATCCAGCAGTTCCGCGTCATCTACCGCAAGGAACTCACGGACATCCTCCGCGATCGACGGACGCTGCTGGCCATGATCCTGATCCCGGTGGTGCTCTACCCGGTGCTGATGCTTGGTTTTGTCTGGGCGGCTCAAGCGGAGCGGGCGTCGCTCCGGACTCAGCAGTACACGATCGCCGCCGGCGATACGGTGGCTGCGGAGCAGTTGAGGGAGCTGATCCACAGGGCTCAGGCGGCTCGCCCGCCATCGGAGGAGAAGCGGGCGACCTTCGTGGTCGAGGTGCAGGACACGCCGGACGAGAAGCTCGGGGATCTCATCCAGGCCCGCGTGGACCTCGATTTCCCGGAAGGGCCCCACGCTCAGCCCGCGGTGCTGAGTATCCGCATCCGTTACAGTGAGATCAATGTCCGCAGCCGAGCGGCCATGGAGGAACTCAGCCACCTGCTCGGCCAACTCCGCGAGGTTCTTGCCCGCGACTCGATCCAGGAACTGCTCGACAAGACGGTTCCTTCGCCGCCGGGCTCGATCAATGCCCAGACCATCCTCAACCCGATCGAGATCACCGCGAGTTCGACGGCCACCGACCAGCAGCGAGGTGGCTGGGCTCTCGGGCAGATCATTCCCATCATTCTGGTGCTCATGACCATCACCGGGGCGGTCTATCCGGCCATCGACCTGACCGCGGGTGAACGCGAGCGCGGCACGCTGGAAACGCTCATGGCCACGCCCACGTCGCCGCTCACGCTCATTGTTGGCAAGTTCCTGGTGGTGGCCACCATTGGACTGGCCACGGCCACGCTGAATCTGGCCAGCGTCGGAGCGACGATGCACTTCGGCGGTCTGACCCACGCCTTGACCTCGGAGATGCCGGTTCGTTTCCCGATCGGGATCCTGCCGGTCGTTCTGCTGTGCATGGTACCGTTTGCCCTGCTGTTCTCGGCGATCCTCGTGGCGGTGTGCAGCTTCGCCCGGACGTTCAAGGAGGCCCAGAACTACGTCATGCCGGTGATCATCGGGGCGTTGATTCCGAGTGCGGCCGTGACCCTCCCTTCGGTTCGACTCGAAGGCCCGATGCTGGTCCTGCCGGTGGGCAACATGGTGCTGCTGGCTCGCGAGCTGTTCCAGCAGACCTGCGCCTGGAGCAGCGTGGCCGTGGTCATGCTCTCGACCACGCTCTATGCGGCGGCCGCGATAGCCCTGGCCGCCCGGCTGTTCGGCCAGGAAGCGGTGCTGTTCGTCGATGTCGGCTCGTACAAGACGCTGATCCGCCGGCGGTTCATGCGGCCGTCGCCGGCTCCGAGCATGTCTCAGACGTTGGTGCTGGTGGCCTTGTTGTTTCCGGTTTCTTTTTATGCCCAGAACGTGCTTTTTGGCTCCTCGGTGGAGAACCTGCTGCACAAGCTGAAGATCCTCGCCCTCATGCAGTTCGCCGGGCTTTTCGCCATCCTGCCGTTAGCGGTCTGCGGCTACCTCAAGATCGATGTGGTCAACACGTTTCGGCTGCGCTTTCCGCCGGCCAAGGCGTGGCTGGGTGTGATTCTGCTGGGATCATCGAGCTACCTGCTGGCCCACCGGTTCGTCCAGGCCCAATCCTGGCTGACGCCGCCATCGGACGCGTTGAGACAGTACGAACAGCAGATCAATGCCCAGCTGGGCGCCGCTCCGCTCTGGCTCATGGTTCTTCTGCTGAGCCTGACTCCGGCGATCACGGAGGAACTGCTGTTTCGTGGTTTTCTGCTTCGCGGACTGTCATCCGGGCTTCGCAAGTGGTCCGCGATCGTCGTCGCGGCGGTCATTTTCGGCGTGTTCCACTTCATGGTGGAGCGTATGCCGCTGGCCACGCTGCTGGGCGTTGCTCTGGGATACGTCTGCTGGCAGACGCGGTCCATTCTGCCGGGCATGCTGATGCACGCGATGCACAACGCCTGGCCGCTGGTCGTGTCGTCCCTCGACGAGCGGGTGCCGCGTTTCCTGGGGATGGTCGAGGGCCATCATCCGTCGGGGGCGATCAGCATCACCGTGCTGCTCGGCGCCCTGCTGGCCTTCGTTGCGGGCATCTTGATCGTGCGGAGTGCTGCACGGACGGAAGCCGTCGATCAGGACCGGGCATGGTGAAGTCTCTCCGCCGAGGCCGGCGTGGCCGTGAGGCCCCGAGCCTGCCTCGGCGAGGACGGCAGCTGAAGGGCGCTCCTGTCCGGGGCGTGCTGCATTTCGTACCGTCAGCCCACCGGTCTGGGCAGCGGAGGTACCTGATCGCGCGTCGGATGCAGGCGAACGAGGGTGCGGGTGATGACGCGTCGGGCGGCATCGCGGCACAAGGCCCCCCCAGGGATCCTCATTCCCGGCAGAACGGATTCGACTCGGGGAACTCAGCTTGGCCGGACGCTGTTGACTTCGGAGATGAAGTCCTTGCAGGCCTGCTCGATGCACTTGTCCCACTCAGAGGTAAAGCGCTCGACGTACTTCATGTCCTCGTAGGCGTAGATCACGCTTCGAGAGGCGGTGATGAGGGCGCCGGTGCCGTCCAGCTTGAAGCAGGGCACGATGTCCTCGGCCTTGCCGCCCTGGGCGCCGTATCCCGGCACGAGGAAGATGGACTTGGGCAGCATGCTTCGGAGCCGCAGGGTCTGCTCGCGATCCTTGGCGGCGACCACCGCACCGAGGCAGCTGTAGCCACACTTGCCGATGAGGCTCGGGTCGCTGGCCCACAGGGTGACCTGCTGGGCGACCAGTTCGGCCACGCTCTGGCCGTTCTCGAACCGAGCGTTCTGGATGACATCGGCCGACTCGTTGGTCGTGCGAACCAGGGCGAAAACGCCCTTTTGCTGCTCGCGGGCCACATCCAGGAAAGGCTTGACGCCGTCCAGGCCGAAGTATGAGGCCACGGTCACGGCGTCCGGGCCGGTCAGGCTGTCCATATCGGTGAAATCGGGCTCGGCCAGGGCGGAATGGGCGTACAGTTCCGCAGTCGAGCCGATGTCCCCTCGCTTGCAATCGCCAATGACCAGAAGCTTGGCGTCGCTGGCTTCCTGGATCAATTCGTAGTAGGCCTCGACACCCTCCCAGTAATAGCGCTCGAAGAAGGCACTGTTGATTTTGACGGCCGGAACCATCGGGGTCACGATCCTGATGACGCGGCGGCAGAACTCGAGGACGGCGTCTAGAGCGGCCTCGGAGTCGGTCTCATCGTTCAGGTCTTTCTGTTCGGTGATTTCGGCCGGCAGCTTGTTGTATACCGGATCAATGCCCACGCAGACAGGGGCGTTTTTGGCCTTGATGGCCGCCAGGAGTCGGTCCGCAAAGTTATCCGGCACGGCAGTATCCTTTCGTGTGTTGACTTTCCCCTGCCAACTGCAGCCACATCGTCAGACTGGGCAGTCTAGCCTCGCGTTCCCCGACCCGCAAGCGGCAAACAGGCGGAATTGTGGCGCATTTCCGACAGTGGTGCGGATCCTGGGCCATTGTGGGGCGGTTCCCTATTCACATTCCCGGCGGGCGAGTATCATGGTGGGTCACGGCCGGGGCCGCGTGGGCGGCTCAACGGCCGGCGGCAGCGTTACTGTTCGCTTTCAGCGGAGCTTCCATGCAAGTGCCCTCAAGCAAGCCGACCTGGGGATGGTGGGCAGGCGTGGCCCTGGGTGCATGGCTAGCGGGCCAGGACACAGCCTTGGCTGCTGGCCCCTTGGCCGAATTGCCCGAACCCGGCGGGTACACCAGTTGGATTCGGATTCTGATCATCCTGGTCATGATGGTGCCCTGGCTGCTTTTCTGCCAATGGGTGGACAAAGATGCGCTCTTTGTCCGGCGGGTGAACCAGGCGATGTGGAACGTCATTGTTCTGGCCGGTGGTGTGATCGGGCTGATCGTCTGGCTGTTCCTGCCCTGGCGGACCGCAGGCCTGTTCGCGGCTGGCTTCGGCTTGTGGCTGGTCATCACGGCCACAAGTTGTGCCATGTACGTGATTGTACGGAACGGGGTGGTCGATCCCAGCGCCCGGGTCTTCACTCCCAAGCACATCAAGTTCTGGTTTGCGAATCTCGGCAAGAAGCAGGCTGACCGGCATGTGGTTGAGGAGCGAGTCAAGCTGGTGGCCTGCGACGGGCGCAAGGTTCCGGTCCCGGACGATCCGGCCAAAGCCGAGCCCTACGAGGCCGCTCAGATTCTGCTTCACGACGCTCTCTGGCGGCGGGCCACGGAGGCGGAACTGGTGGTGACGGCCAAGGGGGTGAAGCTGGCCTATCGCATTGACGGGGTAGCCACGCCGCGAAGCGATCTGATCGACCGGGACAACGCCGAGCGGGCTCTCCTTTTCCTCAAGCAGATCGCCGGACTGGACATCACTGAACGGCGTAAACCGCAGACCGGCGAGATCCGGGCCTCGATCGGCGGCGACCGCGGGATGACCGAAGTCGACGTCCAGACCAGCGGGACCACCCAGCATGAGCGACTCAGCCTGAAGATTGTTGGCGAGGAGACCAAGCTGCGGCTTCACGATCTGGGCATGTCGCCTTCGGACCTGGAGAAGTTTGAGAGCCAGGTGAGGCAGCCCGGGGGCGGGCTGTTTCTGATCAGCGGCCCGGCGGGCAGCGGCGTGACCTCCACGCTCTACGCCGCCCTGCGATCCCATGACGTCTTCATGCAGAACCTGCTGACCCTTGAGCGCGAGCCGCTCATGGAGTTGGAGAACATCACTCAGAACATCTACGACTCGACCAAACACGAAGGCAGCTATGCCCGGCAGCTCCAGACCGTGCTTCGCCGCGAACCGGATGTGGTCATGGTCAGCGACTGTCTGGACCGTGAGACGGCCCACCTGGCGGCCAAGGCGGCCAAGGACGGCAAGCGCATCTACCTGGGGATCCAGGCGAAGGACAGCTTTGACGCCCTGAAGAAGCTGGTCAGTCTGGCCGGCGATACCGACACCGTGGCCTCGGTGATCAAGATGGTCACCAGCCAGCGACTCATCCGCAAGCTGTGCATCGCCTGTCGCGTGGCCTACAAGCCGGACCCGCAGCTTCTCCAGAAGGCCAATCTGGCGGTCGGCAAGGCCCAACAGTTCTTCCGCCAACCCAAGCCGGAGGAACTGGTGGACGAGAAGGGCAACCCCCGGATGTGCGCCAACTGCCAGAACAGCGCCTATTACGGCCGGACCGGCCTGTTCGAGGTCCTCACGATCGACGACACCATGAGGGACCTGATCAGCCGGGGCCAGTCCATCAACGAACTTCGAGCCCAAGCCCGCAAGAACGGGATGCTGTATCTCCAGGAAGTCGGCCTGCAGAAAGTGATCGAGGGAATCACGGGCATGAACGAGATGCTTCGAGTGATGAGAGACGAGGAGAGCTCGCCACCTCCTGCCGCTCCGGCGGCCGGCAAGGGCGGGGATAATCCTCCGGCGGCCCCCGCGGCCCCCAAGAAGGGAGCGTGAGCCAGTATGTGGTTTTCGCTATTTGCTGTTGTGCTGATCCTGACCATCACTTTCTTCCAGGGGCTGCAGGGCCTGTTCAGTGCCGTCATCTCCTGCTTCCTCACCATCGTGGCCGTGGCCCTGGCGTTCGGGCTCTACGAGGACATTTACTACGCTTTCCTCCTGGAGCGCCAGCCGGACCACGGGCGGGCCTTTGCCCTGATGGCGGTCTTCATCTTGTCGCTGCTGATCCTTCGAACCGTGTTCGACATGCTGATCACCGGCAACATGCGCTTTCCGATCCTGGTGGACCGGATCGGGGGCGGCGTGGTGGGCCTCTTCACCGCGATGCTGATCGTCGGCACGCTGGCCGTCGGCCTGCAGATGCTGCCGTTCGGCACGACTTTCCTGGGCTTCAGCCGGTACCAGCCGGTCGACAAGACCACCGGCCAGGTCCTGGCCTCGACTTCTGAGAAACCCGAGGAGGTTCGCAGCTACCCGACCAAGATCAACTGGAGCACGACCGAACTGCGACCACGAAGCATGTGGCTCAGTCCTGACGGACTTACGGTATCGGTGGCCTCGCACTTGTCGGGCAACGCTCTCCACGGCCGTACATCCATGGCCACCATTTACCCCAACCTGCTCCACAGCCTGTACGCCGCCCGATCGGGCTATTTCCGCGAGACCCGTCATGCGGTACCGGCCGGCGCGGTCCGCGTCGAGCGGTATGACAACCTGCCGCCCCGTTCCCTCTACCTCCGGGAGAGCCCCAAGGAGGGATCCAGATCGAACGAGACCCCGATCACGCTGAAGCTCAGCAGCGAACAGCCGGCCGCCGGTCACAAGTGGGTCGTCGTTCGAGCGACGATCGATTCCGCCGCCCGAGACGAAGACAACGTGCATCGGTTCACCACCGAGCAGGTCCGACTGGTGGGCGGCGACAAGGCGGACGGCCCGGCCAAGGAGTACTTCCTCGTCGGGGTCAACCTTCCGCAGCTGCCGCGATGGGTCAGGCTGTACCGCGGGGAGGAAGTCACCCGCGACGGCACTCAACTGAAGGTTGACTGGATCTTCGAGGTGCCGGACAGCCCGAGCTTCCAGCCGCGCTTCGTGGAGTTCAAGCAGAACGCCCGGGCGGAGATTCCGGTCCAGGTCGTCGACCCGAAGAAGCCCAAGGCGGCACTGACCCCGCTGTCACCGGCCGCCAGGAAGACCGGACCGGAGGGGGATAACCACAAGGAGGGGGCGGCGCCCGAGGGTGGGGCCGAGACCGGGTCGGGAGGCGGATCGAATACCGCCGCCCCACCGCCTCCCCCGGGGGGGGACCGCATCTCCGGACTCGGAGCCGCCCGAAAGGAATCGACCTTCAGCGATCAGCTGCCTTTCGCGCTGGTCAACTACAACGGACAGGATCTTCAGTTGTCCAACGGAACCCTGAACGGCGGGCGGGTCAGAGCCACGCTCAATCCGGATTGGACGCCCAAGGCAGGCAACGAACCGTCCATCGAGAGGTTCCAGGTACCCGAGGGCAAGGTCATGCTCCAGCTCAGCGTGGAGAAGCTGCAGCCGCAGAGCTGGCTGGGAAGCATTTACGGTGGCATGATCGACAATATCGGCGACTTCTACATGATCGACGCCAAGGGTACCAACCACCGGCCGGCGGGAAGCTACGCCATGGCGGTGGTCGGCGGCCAGGCCCGATTCGAGCTGATCTACCTGGATGACGTTGCCCGAGACATGGCCCGCCTGCCCAAGTTCGAAACCATCAAAGCTTCCCACATGGTGGGGAACTACTCCGTCTACTACCTGTTTCATGTCCCCCCCGGAACTCAGCCGGCCAAGCTGCACACCGGGCGAACGAACGTCGACCTGAGCGCCCTCAATCTCGTCGCCCCAGGATGACGGCGTATCCTGGGCGGAGTGGCCGACTGAACAAGTCTGATTCCTGCTCTCCTGAGTGGCCGGTCTGCAGCTTGATCTGCCCTGCTTCACTCTCTTCGCTTGTTTTGTTCGACCGCTCGCTGTCGCCTTCCTCCTCGCTCTGTCGTCCCGTTTGGCGAATCCGGAAGACGCTGAGCTGCTGCGAACGCAGGGGAACGCGAGCCCTGCCGCCAGGGGCCCGCTCCCTCCGCCACCGGATGGGCGATTTTATCGACGCGACCCGCTCAGCCACATTGGCCGGACGAGTTGGTGACCGCCGGCGGCCGAAGACGGTGACACGGGGGTGCTTGATTTCCTGAGGGACAGCGAGGACGAGCCCGCCCGGGTGTCGGGCTGCGCGAGTCCCACCCGGTGGCGAGCACGACCTGGCCGCCATCCGCCGCGAATCGACAACCTGATTACCAGGGGCTACATTCCACCGCGTGGCTTGTTTCTTCGGGAGGATCGCGCAATGTTCAGACACGGGTGGTTGACTCCAACGGCCTTGGTCGGCCTGATGATCGCCGGGTGGTGTGCAGCGGCGGCCGAGGAAGTCTCGCCGGCTTCGCTGGAGAGACAGTTCCGCGAGTTGCCCATGGAAGCCCGGCGATGGACCGGCCCGCTCTTCTGGTTGCACGGCGACGAGAGCAAGGAGCGGTTGGAGATGTACGTCGGCAAGGTCGCCGAGGGCGGGAACGGCTGCTTCACAGCGGAATCGCGCCCCCACGTGGGCTGGCTGGAGGAGAGCTGGTTCCGCGACCTAGCCATCTGCCTCGACGCGGCCAAGAAGAACCAGCTCAAGATGTGGATCTTCGACGAGAAGTGGTGGCCCAGCGGCGAGGTCGGCGGGAGGGTTCCGGCGGAGCATGGCGGCAAACGGCTGGTGACCTCGACCGCCGAGTTTGACGGTCCGGGGGTATTCAAGACCGACGGCTGCGGCGGGCCGAGCTTCATCGCCGCCGTGGCCGGAAAAGACCGCCCGGACGGCATTGATGGTGCCAGCCTCATCGACCTGGCATCCTCGATTCACCAAGGCCAACTGACCTGGGAAGCGCCGGCGGGACACTGGAGGATCATCAAGTTCACGTGGAAGAACCAGCCGGTGGGCGACCGCTATCTCATCGACGGAGCCAGCCAGGCCAGCATCGACTGGTACATCCGCACCGTGTATCAGCCACACTACGATCGCTTCAAGGGCGATTTCGGCAAGGACATCCTGGGCTTCTTCTACGACGAGCCGGAGATCAAGGCCGACTGGGGCACCGAGGTTCCGAAGGTCCTGGCGGAACGCGGGGTGGACTGGAAGAAGGCCCTGGTCGCTTTCAAGTTCAAGCTGGCCGGCGACGAACAGGCCGCGGCCAAGTACCAGTACATGGACGCCTTTGCCGAGGCCTGGGGCCGGACCATGTACGGCGGCATTTCGCGTTGGTGTCGCGAACGCGGGGTGCTGTCGATCGGCCACTTCCTCGAGCACGGAGGCACCTATGCCAACTTTGACCTCTGCGCCGGCGACATGTTCAAGCTCCAGAAGTACAGCGACATGGGCGGCGTCGACCTGGTCTTCTCACAGCTCAAGCCCGGCCAGCGGGCCGCCTACAACGCGCCGTGCTGGCAGGTCCCCAAGATTGGCAGCTCTCTCACCCATGTCTACGGCAAGCCGGACGACGTGACCATGGTGGAGATTTTCGGAGCCCGCGGCCAGGATCTGAGCTATCCGGAGATGAAATGGTGGACCGACCATGTCCAGGTGTCGGGCGTCAACTTCCTCATCCCGCACTCGTTCAACCCGCGTGGGCCGCGCGACACCGACTGCCCGCCCTACTTCTACAACGGCGGCTTCGAACCCCGCTGGCCGCTGTATCGCGTGTTCGCCGACTACACCAGCCGGCTGACCCTGATGCTCACGGGTGGGCGACACGTCTGCCCAGTGGCCCTGCTCTACGTCGGCCAGAGCGTCCATGTCGGCAAGTGTATTCTGCCCGACCAGATGAGCGAGACCCTGCAGGACGCCCTTTTCGACTGCGATTGGATGCCCTACGAGGTCTTCGAGGGCTCGACGGAACTGACCGGCAAGACCATCCAGATGGGCCGGGAGTCGTTCCGGGTGCTGGTCGTGCCGCCGGTCGAGGTGATCCCCCATGCCACGCTCGCGAAGGCGAAGGACTTCTTCGATCGCGGCGGTGTGATCGTGGGCTACGGTTTTCTGCCCACCAAGTCGGCCACGCTGGGCAAGACGGCGGCGGACATCGCCCGGCTGCGCGAAGCGGTCTGGGGCGATGCCCAGCCCGGGTTGGCGGTCTGCAAGACGAGTGCCGCCGGAGGCCGCAGCTACCTGCTGCCCGAAAAGCCGACCCCGGAGCAGTTGCAGAAGGTGCTGGTCGAGGACGCGGGCGTTCATCCGACGCTCGAAGTGGTCGAGGGCACGACCGATCACTGGCTGCACGTGCTGCACCGGGTCAAGGCGGACTGCGACCTGTTCTTCATCACCAACCAGAATCATCTCGGCGCTGCCCGGCGGTTCAAGTTCCGCATCACCGCGGACGGCGAACCGGAATGCTGGGACGCGATGCGCAACGAGATCACCCGGGTGCCCCACGTTCGTCAGGGCCAGCAGGTCGAACTCGATCTGACGTTCGAACCGTCGGAAAGCGTGCTGCTGGTTTTCCAGCCGAAGAGGCGCCCTCTGCCGATGCGACTGGAACCGGACGCTGCGAAGCCCAAGACGTCCATCACCCT
Source organism: Planctomycetota bacterium (assembly GCA_022711465.1). Lineage (GTDB taxonomy): Bacteria > Planctomycetota > Phycisphaerae > UBA1845 > PWPN01 > JAGNEZ01. Next base: position 46,024 of record JAKLEZ010000005.1, read on the forward strand.
GGTTCGGGATGCGACTCCGCCAGGACTCGAGCCGAAACTGGATGCCGCGTCGGATCCGGCCGCGGGCCTGGAGGGCTGCTCCTGGGTCTGGTATCCGGAGGGCAACCCGGTGGCCAACGCCCCGGCGGGCCAGTGCTTCTTCCGCAAACAAATCAACGTGCCCGAGGGCCGGAGCATCAAGGCGGCCGTGTTCCATGCGACGGCCGACAACGGCTTCGTCCTGTACCTGAACGGCCAGGATGCCGGCCGTGGTGACGACAGCGGCGACGGCTGGCGGAACCCCGTGCGACTTGACGTCAAGCCGCTGCTGTGTGCCGGGGCGAACGTGCTGGCTATTGTCGCGGCAAATGCCCAGGCGGCCACGGGCACGAACCCCGCGGGTCTCATCGGCCGGCTGTCGATCACGTTCGAGGATGGCGGGCCTGTGGATGTGAAGGTCGATGCGAGCTGGAAGACGTCGCGTGAAACAGGCGGCAACTGGCTCGCGCGGGGATTTGACGATGCCTCCTGGAAGACGGCCATGGAGATCGCGCGGTTCGGTGACGCACCTTGGGGGCGGCTGAACTCCAAGCTGACGCTCAGTCCGGTCAAGGCGGATCCGTTCGTTGGCCACTGTGAGATTTCGGCGACTGCAGACCTGGCTCAGTCGCGGGTCTGGCTGGAGATGGACTCGCTGGCCCCGGAGGAGGCCGCTCGCATCGTGGTCAACGGTCAGGACGCCGGCGGCTTCATCGGCCGTCCGCTGCGGCTTGAGGTTACGGCGTGTCTCCGGAGCGGTCGAAACGTGGTGAAGATCGAGCCGTTCGCGCCGACCTCTGCCCGGCTGGTATTGCGGCCTCGATAGGTCGAACCGTTGGGCAGTCGAGGGCAATCGTTGGAGAGCGGCGATGACAGGGATTCGTCGAAGCGTGATGGCGATTCTCGCCGCAGTGCTGCCGGTGCATCTCACGACCGCCGAGGATGCATCAGCGTCTCGCAGTTCGCCTGCTGACGCAGTACTCCGCCCCGCCGTCGGGGCGATTCGCTGGGATGCGTGGTTCGGCAATCGCGGCTCGGTCGGCGAGGCGGTTCATCGGAGTCTCGGGCCTGGCAAATGGCATGATCGTCTGCCGTTCTATGCCAAGGTGCTTGGCGACGACAAGGTCGAGATCGATGGGACGCCGCAATCGGTCATCGATCGCGAGATCGAGTACGCTGCAAACGCGGGCCTGGCCTACTGGGCTTTCGTCACCTATCCTCCCGATCATGAGCTCAGCCTGGCGCTCAAGCGGTATTTGAGCAGCCCAATTCGGACCAAGCTGGACTTCTGCCTCATCACCGAGTGCGGAAGATGGCACGATAGGGCGTTCGTTGAGCGCATCGTGGCGTTGATGCGGGAGCCCGGCTATCAGCACACGCCCGACGGACGGCCGCTGCTGTACTTGGGCTTCATCGACGAAACCGGAGTGAAGGCCCTCGGCGGCGTGGCCGGGTTCCGCAAGGTCGTCAATGGCCTTCGAGAGACGGTTGCAGCTCGGGGTCTGCCCAAGCCTTACATCGTCATCATGGACTTCGACCCGCGGCAAGGTCGCAAGTGGATGGACATCCTCGGCTGCGATGCGATCAGCGCGTACGCGGCCGGTATTGAGAACGCGGTCATTTCCTACAGACGCCTGGCGGACAACGCCGAGCAGTTCTGGGAAAGGTGTCGATCGACCGGGGCACAGGTCGTTCCCACGGTGATGGCCGGCTGGGATCCGCGGCCGCGTACCGAGCATCCTATGCCGTGGGGCAACCCGTACGGCATTCATGACGGGCAAGTGGATCGCAGCGAACCGGCCACGGCGGCGGCCATCGCAGATCATCTGGGTAATGGGCTGCGCTGGATGGCGGAACATCGCGACGCCGCGCCAGCCCGGACCGCGTTGATCTACGCCTGGAACGAGTTTGATGAGGGCGGATGGCTGACTCCCACGCTCTCGGAAGGAACCGTCCGTCTTGATGCGATCGCGGGTGTGCTACGACCGATGTCCACATCCGCACCCGCATCGCGGTATGCGCCGGACTCGCCCTTGCGATCTGCTGCGCCCGGAAGGTAGAATCGTCATGGGCAAAGACCGCTGTGAGCGATCCGACCAGCTCGGGATGAGCGTTGCGGCCGTGAGGGTTCTCGTTGCACACCACGCAGACCGATCTTCTCCGGGCAGTCCGTGACACCCAGAACCGTGAGGCCTGGGGCCAGTTTTACCGCATCTACACGCCGATGCTCTGCAACTTCGCCCGGCGGCTGGGACTGTCCGACGCGGACACGGACGATCTGAGCCAGGAAGTGCTCATGATCGCCCACCGCTCGCTGCGCGACAGTCTGTACGACCCCAACCGTGGCTCATTCCGCAAGTACTTGTACGGGATCGCCCATCGGCAGGCCCTGGCGACGTTTCGGGCCCGCGGGCGGCGGACGCGGGTTCAGTCGGTCACTCCGGAGAGCGGCGTCAACCTGCTCGACCAGCTGGAGGACCATCGCAGCGAGGAGACGGTGCGGGAGATCTGGGACCAGGAGTGGCGCTACGCCATGCTCGACGAAGCCCTCCGCCACGTCCGCTCGGAGGTCGGCGAAAAGCCTTACCAGTCTTTCACTCTTTTTGCCATTGACCGCCGCCCGGTGCAGGAGGTCGCGGACCAGGTGGGCATCGCAGTGGCCAGCGTGTACGTCTACAAGAGCCGGGTTCTGGATGCCATCCGGCGGTGGATCGCCCAGTTCGAGGACCGCGACTGACTCCCCGGAATCCCGGCTGCGTCGGGGCGATCATCTTGCGCAAGGGAGATATTCATGGCGGGCAAACGCGTTGAACGCACGGGCAAGTCCGGGGGCGGGGCGAACGGCGGGGAGCACAGAGGTTCTTTCGGCGGCTCGCGGACTCGATCTCGCGTCGATGCGGGGGGAGCACACAGGGCGAGGCGGGCGAGCGGCCCTCAGCCGGCGGCCGGAGCTCGGGGGAGACGTCGGAAACGAGCGGCTCTGGCCGGTCCGAACCTGGCCAGGCTCAAGCTGCATTCGGTCCATGACCGGCGGCATCTGGCCCAGGTGGCGGCCTTCGCGGGAACGCCCGAGGTGGGGGTTTCGTTCGCGGCGTGGATGGATTCGCTGCCGGCGTTTCTGGGGGTGAAGCGGCTCCGGGCGGCGGTGGCAGCAATCGTGGCCGCGCGCCGGGCGGAGCGGCCGGTGGCCATGGCCATGGGTGGGCACGTGGTCAAGGTCGGCTGCGGGCCGGTGGTGATCGACCTGTGCCGAAGGGAGATCGTGACCGCAGTCGTCTGCCACGGAGCGACGGCCATTCATGACGTTGAGATTGCCATGATTGGAGCCACCAGCGAAGACGTCGGCGACACGATCCGTGACGGGCGTTTCGGCATGGTTCGAGAGACGGCCGAGTTCTTCGCCGCGGCGGCCAAGCTGGCCGAGCGATCGCGAATCGGCTACGGTCGGGCCATCGGGCAGCTCGTTCTCAAGCGCCGCCTGGCGCATGCCTCCCGCAGCATCCTCGCAGCGGCTGCCGAACTCGACCTGCCCGCGACGGTGCACGTGGCCATCGGCACTGATACCGTGCACATGCCGACCATGGCCGACGGAGCCCTCATCGGCCGAGCGAGCATGGCCGACTTTCGCCTGCTGTGCGGCGTGGTTCATGACATGGGTGCGGCCGGCAAGGGCGGTGTCTGCGGCGTCTGGTGCAACGTCGGATCCGCGGTCATTCTGCCGGAGGTCTTCCTCAAGACAGTGGCCGTCGCCCGCAATCTCGGGGCCAAGCTCGATGACCTGACCACGGTGAATCTCGACATGCTCCGCCAGTACCGCACCGGGCAGAACGTGGTCGGGCGGCCGGTCAACCCCGGCCATGGCCACGACATCGCCGGTCACCACGAGATCATGCTTCCGCTCTTGCGCCAGGCGGTTATTGAGGCATGGAGTCGCCGGACGATGCGGAGGCTGTAGGCGGGCTGCGGCGCAGGACATGGAACTGAAGGATCAGGTTGGGGATCTGAAATCCGAGATATCCCGGCGACCGCGCGGTTGCGACCAACGACGGAGCTCACCGCCAGCCGGCGTCCGGCGCATCTGGCATCGTTCCAATTCGCAGTACTCGCAAGGCAGACCCCGGGCGATGACCTCGGAGGCGGCGCCGATGCCGGCCAGGCCGGAGATACTCTTGACCGGGGACATCATCATCGAGGGCAGGAGTCTGACGCCGATGGGCGAGGCATCAACAATCGAGAAGAGCGTCTTCTGCTGCTCGATGGACATGCCACAATAGCCGGGGCTGAACGGCGGCGTCACGCCCTCGTCGGGTCCGGCCTCGTGCTGCCACAAGTAGTCGACGAAAGCATCCGAGGCAGCGTCCGCAGCGCTGGAGCCGATCGACTGGAGGATGTATCCCTCCAGCGGCTTGCCGTCCAGCCGGCGCTGGTTGGCGATCCGCTCCAGGTCGCTGCCGATCGTCACCACGAAAACGGCCACGCGCCTGGCTGGTTTGAGGAACCCCGCGATCGGCCCGTGAAAGCTGCCCGCTCCCTTGAGGGCAAGTTCCCTATCCGTCAACCGCTCGACATCCCAGACCCCGTATACCCCTCGCGTCTTCAGATAGGGAATCGACTCCTCCAGCAGGCGGTTGACCACGTCGAGAAGTTCCGGGCGCACCGCCTCCTGGTGGGCTCCGCCCATCATCCGCAGCACCTCGCGGAGGGCCAGGTCGAGTCTCAGCTCAATGACGTGCTGATGGTTGGCCATGTACCGCCGTAAACTGATGTGCGTCCCGACAACCTGAGACGCCACCGGCGAGGCGCCGGTGCCACACGACTCTTCGGACGCTCCCTAGAGCTTCCTGGCCCGAGCGGCGTCGATCATGGCCTTCACGTTGGCCGTCGGGCTAAATGAGTCGATCTCACAGCCCGGCATGACGCACGCGGTCGTGTGCGGCAAGGTCGAATCGATGAACTCGCGGACCATCCGGGTCACCTGCTCCGACGTGCCGTGACATGCCAACTGGGTCGTCGGCGCGTTGGCCGCACACTGCTTGCCCTTGAGCAGTTTGGCGACCTGCTCGAACCATTGCGGCCAAGGCATCTCCTGCCCGTAGTAGGGCATATCGTACTGCACGGCCTTGATGCCCTGCCAGCCCGAAACCATTTGTAGCGCGTGCGGCAGGTTGTGGCCACAAATGTGCCAGAAAAGGTAGGGGAAGATCGTGCGCGCCTTTTCGACCCAGATGCGGTCCACGTCGCCGAATTTGTCGAGGTGCCTGGGTCCCCAGGTGCGGGCTCCGCCGAACGCGCAGCAGAACTGGGCACCGTTCTTAGCCGCGAACTGGGCATAGAAATCCAGGGCTGCAAGCCGCTCCTTGAGGCACAGATCGAGATAATATCGGATCTTGCTCTCCGGTTCGGTCACCATCCACTTGAGGAATCGCTGGACCTCGACGACGGTTTCGGCGTAGTTCGTCGGGGTACCGATGCCCACGATAATCGGCACCTGGCGGTCCATTTTCTCCTGGAACTCCAGCAGTTGGAGCATATGGGGCGTGTAATGCGTGGCCGCCCGCGAGTCGGGGCCGTACTTCTCCCAGACTTTCTGTTCGAACATGGCGATGGCATCGTCGAGCGTCTCGGCCACCGGCTTGAAGAGCAGGTAATCCTTGTCCCCGCGGAGGATGAAATGCTCGGCCCGCTTCTCGGGCGGGACGAAGCTCTCGAGCTGATGACCGATGTCCACGTACATCCAGATCGCGTCGGTGCGGATATCCGCCCAAGTCTTGATGCAGGCATCGGTGGTCTTGTCGACGTCGTTGTAGATCTCCCGGTGGCTGTAGCCGGCATAGGTGATCTGCCAGTAGTCGAGTTCCGGGGCGGCCGGCACGTAGTCGGTCGGTTTGAGGTCGAAGGCGTCGGTCATGCGTTGCCAGTGGGTCATTTCGCCGACGGGGGGCAGTTTCCCCTTGAGACGCTTCACCCATTGATCCACGATCGTGCTCATCGCGATTCACTCCATCCCACGTGCCGCGGGCGTGGGGCCCACGGTCGAGCCAGCCTCTGGTGTCGTCAGGCGGGAGTCCCACATCAGAGACTGAAGGCCGGGCGGGACACCCGAACCTCACCAGCCCAAAGCCGGTGCCACACAGGTTGATCGATGCACTTTCACTTGCCCAGCAGCTTCCTGATCTTGTCGACGGCCTTCCAGGCATCGTCGCTGGCGTCGTCGGCGCCCATCCGGCGGGCGGCCTCGGCGTCGACCGCCGGTCCTCCGCAGATGATCTTCACCTGGCTGCGGAGTCCCGCCTTGGCGATGGCCGCCACGGTTTCGCCGGTGTGCATGAAGGTCGAGGTCATGTAGGTCCCGAGTCCGACAATCTGGGGCTTGTGTTTGCGGATCGCGTCGACGAACACCTGGTCGTCCAGACTCTCGCCAACGTCGATCACGCGTAAGCCATTCGCCTCGAAGACCGGGATGGCCACGTTCTTGCCCACGGTATGGATGTCGCCGTGGATGTTCCCGAGGACCATGGTTCCGAGCCTGTTTTCACCTTCGGAGGCGGCCAGCAGCGGGCGAACGACCTCCAGACCGGCGAAGTAGACATCACAGGCGACCAGGACCTCGGGCATGAACATGTCACCGGCGTTGAACTTCTGCCCGACCCGGCGCATGCCCAGGGACAGGCCTTCGTTCAACACCGTCGCGGGCGACAACCCGGCCGCCAGGGCATCGCGAGCCAGAGACTTGACCGCGTTGGCGTCCATTCCCTCGATGGCACCGGCCAGACGTTCAAGAAGCGCGGAATCACTCATTGCCGAGGCTCCTCCGGAAGCTGGATATTCCCAAATGGGCGATGCTCACCAACACCCGGCCCATGCTACTGTCGACCTAGGCCGGTGGCAAGGTAAGGCACTCGCCGAAGCGGTTCCCGGGACGTAAAATGCCACCTGCTGATGTGAGGTGTTCATGACGCCGCGCCAACGGTTCATCGCCGCCCTGGAAGGCCGCCCTTTGACCGGGCGGGTTCCGCATTTCGAGCTGGTCTTCTTTCTGACCATGGAGGCCTTCGGGCGGCTCCACCCCACCCATCGTTCCTTCGGGCAGTGGCAGCAGATGACCGAATCCGAACGGCGCCTTCACCGCCATGACGCCGCCGCGACGTACGTGCTGACCGCTCGGCACTATGAGCACTCGGCCATCTTTCTTCACGGATTCGGGGCCCCCGGCGAGGATGAGGAACTCCGGCTGATCGACGAGGTCCGCCGGTTGTCCGGAGACGAGTTCTTCCTCATGATGCACGGCGACGCGACCTACGCGATCCCTTCCGGCGGGGACATGACCGAGTTCTGCGGCGCCCTAGCCGACCACCCCAAGCAGGCCAAGGAGAAGGCCCGCCGACAGGTGGACGAGGCTCTGGCCCGCGGGGAACGGTTCCGGCGGCATGGCGGCCTGGACGGCTGGGCCCTCTGCTCCGATTACTGCTTCAATACCGGCCCGTTCTTCAGTCCGGCCTGGTTCGACGAGTTTGTGACCCCCTACCTGGCCGACCTGTGCCGCGGCTATCGCGGGCAGGGCTTCTATACGATCAAGCACACCGACGGGAACATCATGCCAATTCTCGACCGGTTGCTGCTGGGCGAGCCGCACGCGCTGCACTCGCTCGATCCGCAAGGCGGCGTGGACATCGCCGAGGTCAAGCGGCGGGTCGGAGATCGCGTCTGCCTCATCGGCAACGTCAATTGCGGCCTGCTGGACACCGGGACCGATGAGCAGTGTGTCGCCTCCGCCCGCTACGCTCTCAAGCACGGCATGCCCGGCGGGCGATACGTTTTCTCCACGAGCAACTGCGTGTATACCGGCATGAGGCTGGAGAGATACCATCTGATCCTGGATGTATGGCGGAAGGAAGGAGAGTATTCCGGGGAGTTGCCCATGGAGAAGGCAGGAAGTCACTGAGTAGCGAGGCCGTGGCAGGATCGACTCCGCTGCCGAGCGAAGCCGAGCCGCACTCGCGGCACCTGATCCTCGGGACGGTCGCTTGCTCCTTTCTCCTCTCGATTCCCCGGTTTCGGTGAGCACTCAATCGTTCTCGATGGACCTGGAGGAGACTGATCATGCATACCGCACTTGCCTTGTGGGCTGTCAGCGCCCTGATTGGAGCTACGGAGCCTGCCCCGTCATTTATTTCCGCCAAGCCGATCTGGCCCGAAGGCCGGGACACGGAGATGAACCTCCTGGTCGGATTCCGGGCCGGCTTCGAGGCTCCCGAGTCGGGCCGGACCGTCCTACGCGTCACCGGCGCAAGCCTCTACCGGGCCTTTGTCAACGGGCAGTTTGCCGGTCACGGCCCGGCCCGTGGCCCGCACGGCTGGTTCCGGGTCGACGAGTGGGACATCTCCGGGCTGGTGGAGCAAGGCCGCAATCACGTCGCCATCGAGGTGGCCGGCTACAACGTCAACAGTTACTACCTGCCCGACCAGCCCGCCTTCCTGCAGGCCGAAATCGTGACCCGGGGGAAGGTCCTGGCCTCGACCGGGGGCGATGGGAGCGTCTTCGAAGCCACGGTTCTCAAGGAGAGAGTCCAGAAGACCCAGCGTTACAGTTTCCAGCGGACTTTCTCGGAGGTCTACCGTCTGAGGCCGGGCTACGATCGCTGGCGGCAGTACCCGGGAGCACCGATCGAACCGGCGAAGTGCGCCGTGGCCGAGGCCAAGAACCTGCTGCCCCGCCGGGTGCCCTACCCCACGTTCAACCAGCGACCCGTCCTGTGGCATGTCTCCCGGGGAACGATCAAGACGGGGGTCGAGGTCAAGAGCCCCTGGAAGGACCGGGCCCTGGTCAACGTCGGCCCGCAGTTCAAGGGCTATAAGGAAAGCGATCTCGAGGTCATCCCGTCGCTCGAACTGCAGGCCATCGCCACGGCGACCCGGACACCGGTTGACCGTGCGCTCGACTCGAGCGTCAGCCTCCCTCTTTCGGCCAACAGTTTCCAGATCGTCGACTTCGGCACCAACCTGACCGGTTTCCTGGGGGCGAAGATCTCCTGCCGGGTCCGGACCCGTCTGTTCTTCACCTTTGACGAAATCCTGCGTGACCAGGACGTCGACTTCAAGCGCCTCGGCTGCGTCAACATCATTGAGTACACCCTCGAGCCCGGCGATTACGTGGTCGAATCGCTCGAGCCCTACACCCTCCGATATGCCAAGCTGATCACTTTCGCCGGCGAGTGCGAGGTCGAAGGCGTCTACCTTCGCGAATACGCGAACCCCGACGTGTGGGGCGCCCACTTCGCCGCCGCGGATCCCCGGCTGAACCGGCTCTTCGCCGCCGCCCGGGAGACGTTCGCCCAGAACTCGGCCGACCTGTTCATGGACTGCCCTTCGCGCGAGCGGGCCGGCTGGCTGTGCGACAGTTTCTGGACTGCCCGCACGGCCTACGATCTGAGCGGGCACACCGCGGTCGAGGAGGCGTTCATCGAGAACTACCTCCTGCCGACCCGGTTCGAGTTCCTCCCGGGGGGCATGATTCCCATGTGCTATCCGGCGGACCACAACGACACGGTGTTCATCCCCAACTGGGCGATGTGGTTGGTGATCGAACTCGAGGAGTACCTGGCCCGCAGCGGCGATCGATCGATGGTCGACGCCCTTCAGGGCCGGTTGAGCGGCCTGCATGAGTTCTTCCGGCAGTACGAGAACAGCGACGGCCTGCTCGAGAAGCTGCCGAGCTGGGTATTTGTCGAGTGGTCGGACGCGAACAAGTACGTCCAGGACGTGAACTATCCGAGCAACATGCTTTACGCCGCGGTCCTGGCGGCGGGCGGGCGCGTCTTCGGCATGGTCGATCTCGTCGAGAAGGCCGACCGAATCCGCGAGGCGATCCGCAAGCAGGCATTCGACGGTGAGTTTTTCGTGGACAACGCGATCCGCAAGGACGGCAAGCTCGAAGTCACCCGCAACCGCACCGAGGTCTGCCAGTACTACGCCTTCTTCTTCGACGCGGCCACGCCCAAGAGCCACGAGCGGCTCTGGAACCTGCTTCGCACCGAGTTCGGTCCCAGGCGCAAGGCGACCGGCAAGCACCCGGAGATCTCGAAGACCAACCAGTTCCCGGGCAACTTCCTGCGACTCGAGCTGCTCTCCCGCGAGGGGCTCTGCCAGCAGGTTCTGGACGAGTCGGTGGACTACAACCTGTACATGGCCGACCGCACCGGCACGCTCTGGGAGAACGACGGTGACTACGCGAGCTGCAACCACGGCTTCGCCTCGCACGTGGCCCACATCCTGTTCCGCGACGTACTCGGGGTGTATCGCGTCGATGCGGTCGAGCAGGTCGTGACCTTGCGGTTCGCGGACCTGAAGATGGACTGGTGCGAAGGTCGCGTGCCGGCCCGCGGCGGAGCGGTGAACCTGCGCTGGTGGAAAGAAGGCGAAAGGCTGCTCTACAGGATCGACACCCCCGCCGGCTTCAAGGTCGAGGTCCGGAATCTCACCGGCAGGCCGCTCGTGCGGCAGCCGTGACGGTGACCGCCCCGGGGCAGTATAGAATTTTTTAGAGTGTTAGAGCAGGACTGATGCGGCGAATCCGGCGGGAGAAGACGGACTGGAGACGAGTTGAACGATGGTGTTCGAGCACCCTTTGCGAGTGAAGCTGGAGGACATCGACGAGATGGGGCACGTCAACAACGTGGTCTATCTGCGCTATGCCTAGGACGCAGCGGCGGCCTGAAGTAGATGATCACCCGACCACCGGCCCTGGCAGTCCAGCAGTTGCGCGATGTCAGCGTGTCGTGCTGTGACGGCAAGTCCGAGCCTCCACTCATGATCAGACGCGGTGCTCCCAGGTCGCTCTGCCGGATCCGCAGAGCACTCGAAACAGAGAATCCTGAGCGTGCGATCGCGGAATGCTCCCGCTGGCTTACCAAATCGCCATCGTAGCACCAGCCTCTCGCGACGCCAACCGTGAGCTGGTCTCCACCCACATCCGGAACCAGGGCCGTGTTCCCGTCCGGTGATTGGCAGTCGTCTCCTCGCGGCAATGGCCTGCAGGCCGGACTCGGCGGGACTGGCGCTCAATCGCTCGACCGGAGGTCCAGCGAATCGGGCCCGGCACTCCGGCCCCGGCACGGCGCGGTCACACCCCCTCCTTGTCCAGGTGGAACAGGGTTCGGAGCGCGTCGGCGTAGACGCGGCGAGCTCCGTCCGGGGGGCCTTCGCCCAGGAGCTGGAGCGGGTCATGGAGGATCTTCTGGATGACGCGATGCAGGAGCTGCTCAACCAGCTTGCGGTCCGCTTCCGAGAGGTGCTCGAATTTTGGCGAGGCCCACGCCAGCTCGGCGTCGGAGATGTCCTTGAAATGCTCGCGGAGGGCCTGGATCAGGGGACCGAGGTCGCGGCCGGCCTTGCTTTCCAGGAAGGCGACCACGTTGGCTTCGATGATCTCGTGACAGCGGTTGATGGCCTCGCGACGCTGAATCAGGGTGGCCTCGGTCACCATCTGCAGATCGTCGATGTTGAACAGATAGACGCTGTCATGCCTGCCGACCTCGGGATCGATGTCGCGCGGGACAGCGATATCGATCAGGAGCAGTGAGCGATACCTGCGCCGCTTGGGGATTGGCTCGAAAGCGGCGGCGGTCAGAATCGGATCACGAGAGCCGGTCGAACTGATGACCACATCGACGTCCGCCAACCGATCGACCCACTCGCTCCACGGAACGACCAGGGCATCGACGGCGTGCCGGCGGCGTATGCGTTCGGAGAGCTCAACGGCCCGCTGGTCGGTGCGATTGGTGACCCAAAGGGCGTTGGGGCGGGTGGCCATCAAGTGGTTCAGCGTGACCTCGCCCATCTTGCCTGCCCCGACCATGAAGATGGTCTTGTCGTCGAGCCGGGAGAAGATCTGACGGGCAAGATCGACGGCCGCGCTGCCCACGCTGATCCGGCCGGTCGCGATCGCGGTGCGGGTGTGGGCGTCTTTGGCGACGCTGAAAGCCCGCTGAAAAAGCTCGCCAAGCGTCGTGCCCGCGGTGCCGGCTCTGCGCGCGATCTCAAAAGCCTGCTTGGACTGGCCGAGGATCTGCGATTCGCCCAGAACCATCGAATCGAGCGAACTGACCACGCGGAACAGATGGCGAACGGCCTCGGCGTCCTCGTAGCTGTAGAAGGCCTCGGCGAACTCGGGAACTTCGAGTCCCTTGAAGCCGACCAGGAAGGCAATGGCCTCGCCGATCCGCGGATGGTTGTAGACCGGAGTGGAGACGTAGAGCTCGATGCGATTGCAGGTCGAGATGAGTACCGCCTCGGCGTGCGGGTACTCCGCCTTGAGCGCCGCCAGGAAGGCGGGAAGGTCGGCCTCGCCAAACGCCAGGCGTTCCCGGAGTTCAACGGGCGCCGAGCGGTGGTTGCAGCCTATGACCAGCGTTCTCATTGGTGTATGGGCGAGCCGAACTCCCGCAAAAGAAACACGATCACGGTCAGCCACATGCCGCAGGTCGCCAGGAGAGCCGCCTGGCGGCCGCGGACCTGCGGCCGGAACGTCAGCGACCCCAGCAGGCAGGCGTACACCAGCCAGACAAGCGCCGAGAGAAGCACCGAGCCATCCAGGTACCAGGCGGTCCGGCGAAGGTCTTCGCGGTGAGCCACCCCGCACATGCCGGTCAGGATGCCGTAGGTGAAGAGGGGGAAACCCAAGGCCATCATCCAGCGGCCAAATCGATCGAGCGATTCGAGAGAGGCGACCCGGCCCATGAGATCGAGGGCCCGCTTGCGATGCAGGACGCGATGCACGAGCAGATAAGCCATGCCGGCCGCCCCGCCGATCACGAAGCAGGCCCCGCTGACGGCGAAGGCTACGCCGTGGCTGACGAACCAGCTCTTGTAGGTCACCGGGCTGGCCGGCTCGCCCACCGCGGGCAGGGCAAGCAGGTTGACCACGGCCGCAAGCAGCAGGAGCACGCCGTCCAGACCGCGCAGGGCCCGCGCGAAGTGGGTGCCGACGGCCGCCATGGCAACAAGCGTGGCCAAGAGCATGGCCGCCTCGTGGTTCTGGCGAAAGGTCTCGACCGGGCCGTGGTCGAGGAGGGCCCAGACGACATATCCGCCGTTGACCGCAACCCCGAACAGGGCCGCCGAGAGGAGATACGGACCCATACCTCGCTTGTGACGGCGTACCTCGAGGTAACCGACCACGGCCGCAGCCGCGAAGCACAGGCCCGCCAGAATGAGCACCAAGACCGGTCCGGTCATTCGGCTCTACCTCCGCGGATGATGGTCGAGTATGCCATCAAACCAGTCTCGCCAAGCCTGCCGGCCGTCGCGCGCGAGCCGCTCGAGCGATTCATCATTGCTGAGAGCCTCCAGGACCTGCCGGCGGACTCGCGGATCCGCCACCCGATCCTGAACGATGAGCCGGGCGCGGGCCAGCTCGTCAACCAGAATACCCAACTCGGGACCGAATTGCGACGCGAGGCGATCGCGCACCCTGGCGGCCAGCAGGGGGCTGGCTCCGCCCGTGCCCACGGCGATACAGAACCGGCCCCGGCGAACGATCGCTGGCATGAAGAAGTCACACAGCCCGGGGTCATCAACCACGTTGCACAGAATTCGCCGCTGCCGGGCGTCGGCCAGGACCCGGGCATTGAGTGAACGGTCGTCGGTACAGACGAATATGAGACAGGCGTCTCCAAGGAGCTCCGCCGAATACCGACACGCCAGGCGCTGGATATCGGTTCGGGCGAGCAGTCCCGGATCGAACTTAGGACTCACCACGCGCACCCGGGCTCCGGCCTGACACAGAATGTCGACCTTGTGAGCCGCGACCCTACCACCCCCAATCACCACGATCAGGCGGCCGGCGACCTCAAGCTGGATGGGGAGCATAGACATGGCAGACGTCAGATCGTCAAACCGTCGAGACCATAGGACTCAGAGACAACCGCAGCCCTGACCGATCCGGTTGAGCTGCGATCTCGCTTCTCGCCTCCCTGGTGGCCGTGGCGAGTCACGGCTCACTTCCGCTTCGCTTCCGCCTCGGCCAGCCAGGCGATGAAGTCCTTGGGAGACAGCGTGCCGACTTGTCGCGCCACGATGTCGCCCCGGCTGCTGAGAACCATCAGCGTGGGGACTGTCTGGATCGCGAAGCGAGAACCGACGGAGCTCTGTTCATCGACGTCGACACTCACCGGCACCCAAGGGTCCAAAGCCCTGGCCACATCGCTGCGACTGAATACGTCGCGGTCCAGGATCTTGCACGGCCCGCACCAGGAAGCATGGAACTTGACCAACACGAGCCGGTCTTCCTGGGCCGCCCGGCGGAGGCCGGCCTCCAGGTCAGTGGTCCATGCCACGGCCGTGGGGACCGGCCGGCTGGCATAGACGTACAGGACCGCAACCACCAGCAGGGCACCCGCCATCACCCAGTTGGCACGTTTGCGGCCGCACAGGCCGCCACCCGTCGGACATGTCCCGGACAGCCCGCCCCGATCATCCCCGTCACTCATACGGCACCTTGCTCCCGCTGCTGTCATCGATGCATCGCGAGGGCCGCACGCCAGCCGGGCAGCGCAGACGGCGGAGTGGGCGCGCCCCACACGCGAGATTATAGGGACCCTCATTGACAACGCCTCCGGGCGAGGCTGACAATACACGCTCTGGAGCACAGGTATCTGAAGCATGAACCAGTCTTGAGGGAGGCAGCATTCATGGCCAGCGAGCATTCACACACGTGCGATTCGACAGGCTTGACAGGTGGGGCATGCTGCAATGCAGCCGGCCTGCGGGCGTTTTACGAAAGGGCGGCCCGGGGCATGGTTTCCCGCCGGCACGTCATGGCGGGCCTGGGAACCGCGGCGGTCGGAGCCTGGGTGCTGACCAGCCGGAGGGCCAAGGCTGAAGCTGGAGCTGCATCCACCCCACCCACGATTACGCCTGCCAAGGAGCTGATCATTCAACCCGTACTCACCTATGCCATCCCCAAGCGTGCGGAACAGACCAGCTGGCGGCCATGGGGCGGGCTCATGGAGCCATCCGACGTGGATGAGGAAGCCAAGCGGATCACGAGCGAGCTGGGTGAACTGGCGAGCAACACCGGACTCGCGGTCAAGTTCCTGCCGGTGATGCCCGTGGACGACCGGGCCAAGGCGGAACGGGCGGCCAAGGCCGTCTGCGACGTGACGCTGATCTACGCCTCAGGCGGCGATGGCGACGTACTGGAGAAGCTGGTCGTCCCCGACCGACCGACGATCTTCTTTCTGCGGCATCGCTCCGGACCGGTCTCCCTGTGGTACGAGATCATGCATCCACGCTTCCTGCGTAAGACAACCGACGAGTACAAGCAGCCGGGCGTGGATGTAGGGGACGTGGTCGTGGACGACCGTGACGACCTCGCCTGGCGGCTGCGAGGTCTGCTGGGCCTGCGGCGCACGCTGGGACAGAAGGTTGTAACCATCGGGGGTGCCGCGGGCTGGGGCGTCGGTGGGCAGATCGCTCCCAAGATCGCCAAGACGGTCTGGAAGCTGGAGCTGCCGGATGTCAGCTACGAGACGTTGAGCCAACGGATCCGAAAGATCAAGGACGACAGCCACGCCGTGACCGAGGCGGGCCGCAAGGCCGAGGAATACCTCAAGGACTCCGGCGTCGAGCTGTTCACCGAGAAGAAGTACGTGGCCAACGCCTTCTTGCTCGCCCGGCTGTTCAAGGACCTCATGGCCGAGCAGTCCGCCACCGCGATTACCGTCAACCACTGCATGGGCACGATTATGCCCATGTCGGAGACGACCGCGTGCCTGACACTGAGCCTACTGAATGACGAGGGGTATCTGGCGTTCTGTGAATCGGACTTCGTGGTCATCCCATCGGGCATCCTGATGCACCACATCACCGGGACGCCGGTGTTCCTGAACGACCCGACCTGGCCGCACCACGGTGTGGTCACCGTGGCCCACTGCACCGCCCCGCGCAAGATGAACGGCGAGCGTCTCGAACCGGTCAAGATTCATACTCATTTCGAGTCGGACTATGGTGCCGCGCCCAAGGTCGAGATGGCCGAGGGCCAGCGGATCACGATGGCCGTGCCTGATTTCGCCTGCCAGAAATGGGTCGGCTTTACCGGCAGAATCGAGGCGAACCCGTTCCACGCGATCTGCCGCGCCCAGATGGACGTCACCATCGACGGCAACTGGCCCAAGCTGGTCGACGAGATGCGCGGCTTCCACTGGATGATGGTTTACGGCGATTGTGCCCGGGAGATCGGATACGCCATCAAGCACCTGGGCATCAAGTGGCTGAACGTCTCGGCCGAGCCAACTCCTGGAGTGGCGTAGGAGCCGATGCGAACATCGAGGTTATGGAAGCCGATCATTCGGACTGCCCCGGCGGCCGCAGTGGTCCTGGCAGGCTGTGGTCCGCCTCCCGGTACGGCCCCGATTCTCCGCCACACCGTCGAGACCGTCACGCTCCGCCGGGCAGGGCAACCTCTTGCGCGTGAACCGCTGTTCACCTCGTGGCTGCCAGACGTCGGGAGGATGGGAGAAGAGGTCCGGCGACGGCATTTGCCACCCGATCCGGGATGGGCAAACGTGCTGGCCGAGGAGTTCCGCGAGGCCGCGACCGAGGTCGTACCCGGCTGGCGAATCGTCGACTTCCCTTCGCTGAAGATCGCCACCCTGAACGGGCGGCGGAGTATTGAGATCCGCGGGCCGGCGGACATGAAGGCGCCCTGCGGTCTGGAATGCGACCTGAGCGCCGCCTCCCTCACGGGCCGGGACGCCCGGCTGGATTGGTGTCTCAGCTGCCGATCACCACAGCAAGCAGAGGCCATTCAGGGAATCAGAATCACCGTCACCGCCGGCGGTGACGCCGGCCAGAGCACGTCGATCACCGTGCCGCTGCAGTCGGGCGTATCACCGGGCTGGGAATGGCAGCACGCGTGGTTGCGGTTCGAGTCGGGAATGCGGAGCGCGACCTTGAGGATCGTGGCGGAGCGACCTGGCGCCGCGGTCACACTCGGTGCGGTTCGCCTGGCTGCACGGCGATCTGCCCAGCCGGGGAATCCGCCGTCGATTGACTCGGCCGCCACCCAGGCCGCCGGTCACACCGGCTCCCAGGCCCGCAACTGGCTGGTCGGCGGCAGCTTCGAGACCGGCTCCAGCGGGTTCTACGCCAGCGCCGTCACCCGTTGGCCCAACGGCGGCGAGCGTGTCATCCCCATCGATTGGCGTCTCTCGGAAGATGCCGCCGAAGGCACCACCGCCCTGGCGATCAGCGTGCCCGAGTTCGGAGGCCGTGTGGGCTTCGGCCCCGTGAACCTGGACCGGGGAGCCGTCCCCTCGCCGCAGATCCATCTCCGTTTTCTAGCCAAGTCCGCCCGTCCAACGAAACTCACCGCCACGTTGCGCAGTCGCGCCAGGACACTCGACCAGCGGACGTTCGTTCTGTCTCCGAGCTGGCAGCGATTCCACAGTCTCTTCCGGATCAACACCCGCCATGAAGACGACCGACGCGAATGGTCGGCAGCTGAGCTGATCTTCGATTTCGCCGGAGACCGCGTACCGGAGGTCAACGAATGCGGGCTCGACGCGGTGGCACTCACCAACTCACCGATTGATTTCTCCGGCCTGCGAAGCGCCCCGGTCGAGATTGGCATCCTTGGACTCCATCCCGAATCGGGTGACCTTGGGCATCTGATCGACGAGCGGACGAAGGCCTCGGTGACGATCCGGCTGGTGGGCGACTCGTTGGCCGCTCCCTGGGGGACATCGGCCGCAAGCCAGCCGGCCCGGACGGCCGAAGCCCGGTTCTCAGTCCGCCGCGCAGGCGAGCTGGCCGTCGACGTACTCGATGCCTGGGATCGTCCGGTCGGCAGGCTGACCCGGGCGATTTCGCTGCCGCCGAGCGGGACGGTGATCGAGAACGTCGACCTGGACGGGCTGACGCGCGGATACTACCGCATTGTGGCCTCGCTCTGGGACGGGACGCCGGGGAGCTCGACGATGATCTCCCAGGCCACCTACCCGCTGGGCGTCATCTCCTGGTCGGATGCTGTCCCCAAGGATAGCCCCTACGGGCTCTCGACATCGCAGGGCATTGTCTCCGCTCACACGAGCCGCCTGGGCACCCGATGGGTTCGTATGGATTTGCCAACAAAGGAGTTACAGACGGCGTCGACCTCGTGGGGCTTCGGCGTCTGGGCAGCGATGATGGGTTCCTGCCGCGCCAACCAGGTTGAGGCCATTACCGCGTTGACGCTGCCCGCCGACACCCAGTCGCGCCAAGCGTTCGTGGAGCAATGGCTGGCGGATGGCTCGCTCTGGCCTAGCGGCGTGCTGGTTCGCCGGCCGTCGATCACCACGCAATCGACGGAGGCCTATCTGGCGGAGCTGAAGTGGCTGGGCGAGCAGCTTGCTCGGCGGGCGCCGGGCCTGCGGCTGGTGAGCGATTCGCTTGTGGATGGACGGGGCGGGGAGGGTGTCGTGCTCGGGATCGCCTGCCCCATGACGCCGGTTCCGGAGGAGTGCGAGAGACAACTCGAAGCCATCGGCCACCGCCAGTCGCCAGAGCAGGTGGTGTGGGACCCTTGTGTGCCGGTTCGTCTTGGGGGAGCGCAACCTCTTGGCACCTCACCGGTTACGTTGGCGTCCCTGGGTCGGGGGGCGGTTCAGCTGCTCGAGAGGCCGATCGATCCGGTGGTATCCGCGTCGCACCTGGTCCGGTCGCTGTTGATTCGATCGCTGGCCGTAGCCCAGCTCTCCTGCAGCGAAGCCCTCGCCCTGGATCCGGTCCGGTCTGCGTTCGATGACGATTGCCGCCGGCTGCATGAGCTGGATCTGTCCCCTCGGCCGGCACTTGTCGCTTTTGACGTGCTGACCGAGTTGCTGAACCGCGGCACGCTGAAGCGGTGGGTGGATGTACCGGGCGGGACACGGGTGCTGTACTTCGAGGTGAGTGATGGGCGTGGAGTGGCGGCGGTGTGGCGGCCCTACGGGATGAGTCCCACCCGGCTGGCGCTGTCGGGCTTGGGGTCATCGGTCACCGTGATGGACTGCCTCGGGGCGGTGGAGCCTGTGGTCGTGGAGGCCGCTTGTCGAGTGGTCGAGGCGAATGAAGTCGTTCGCTTTCTGATCGCCGCGGATCGGGACCGGCCGGCGCTGCAACGATCGCTGGAGGAGATCCGCGTTCTCCTCGACACCCCGAATCAGGTGGCACGTTGACTTGCGGACCGCGGGAGATATGATCGACCCGGGACTTGCCGGTCGTCGCCCACGAAACGCGGGCGATGTTGAAGGGCGGCGAAACGGGACACGGATCGTGACAAGGAGTTGATTCATGAGCGCGAAGATGACTTGGGTACTGATGGTGGGGCTGGGACTGATCGTCGGGCTTTCGGTGGGCTGCAACAAACCGCAAGCGGAAGAGCCTATTGTGCAGGCTCCGGAGCCGGAGCCTCCTCCTTTCCCGGAGAGCACCGTTCCCTCGGCCGAGGTGCAGCCGACCAGGCCGGTCGTCACGACCACGCCTCCGCCGCCTCCCCCGCCGCCGGTTGAGACCGCCGCGCCGCCGGTCGACACGGGAACCCCGGACGCTGCTGCCCGCAAGGCCACGCCTGCACCAAAGGAGCAATACGCATCCAAGAAAGCCTCGTCGAGCGGGCGCACCCACACCGTGAAGAAGGGCGAGACGCTGCAGACCATCTCTCAGAAGTACTACGGAACAACCAAGAACTGGCGCAAGATCTACGACGCCAACCGAAAGCAACTGGCCAAGGGACCGGACGAGGTCATGGTCGGTACCAAGCTGCGGATACCTTGATGGTAGTCAGGTTCCCGCGGACTCCGCTCGGCAGGTTCACGGGTCGAGCCTGTCGAAGGCAGTCGAGTCGTGATCGGTCGTCAGCCATCGGCGGGCGGCCGGCGAACATCGGTGAGGCGGGCATCTGAGAGATGAGGCGGATGGGAAGAGCCCATTCGCAGTGCGAGTAACGGGCTTCGCCGATCTGTCCAGGATCGACGAAGCCTGTTCCGTCTGGACAACCGGATGGCGAGCGTGGGCAATCCAGGTCAACAACGCCCGGAGAACGTGTCCCAGGCCGGCACTGGACCGATTCGGTCGAGCATTCTGGAGCGGCCGGTGCAGTTCCTTCGGGGCGTCGGGCCACACCGAGCCAAGATCCTCGCGGAGATGGGCATCCAGACCGTCGCCGACCTGGTCATGTACTTCCCCTTTCGATTCGAGGAGCAACCCCGGCCACAGACCATCGAATCGCTTCGTCTCGACGAGCCGGCGACGGTGATCGGCAGGGTCGAGTCGGTGAAATCGCGCCGCGGTTGCGGCCGGTTCGGCCCCTCCGTGCTGAACGTCATTCTCCGCGACGGAACTGGGCGGATGCGGGTCACCTGGTTCAACGCGGACTATCTCAGCGATCGCATCCAGCGCGGGCAGGTCCTCCGCGTGTTCGGCAAGGTCGGCGTGGAAGGGGATCTGGGGCAACTGACCAATCCGAAGGTCGAGTGGCTTGATTCGGACGATGATCCGGCCGATTGGGACTTCGGCCGTCTGGTGCCCATCTACCGGGCTTGCGGTCATCTGGCTTCCGGCCAGATCGCCCGGATCGTCGCGTCCGTACTCGATGAAGCGGTAGCCGTGATCAGCGAGCCGCTGCCGGCATGGCTGCTTCGCCGGCGGGAGCTGCCTTCGCGCGGGACGGCGATCACAGCGATGCATCGCCCTCAAACACTCGAGGAGATCGCCCCGGCCCGGCGGCGGCTGGCCTACGAGGAACTGCTGCTCATGCAGCTGGCGGTGACGCTCCGGCGGGGTTGGGCGGCCCGCAACCTGCAAGCCCCTCCCTTGCCGACCAGCGAGAAGGTCAATCTGCGGATCCGCCGGCGGTTTCCGTTCGCTCTGACCGAATCACAGAACCGGGTCATCCGGGAAATCGTCGCCGACCTCGCCCGGACACGCCCGATGACCCGCTTGTTGCAGGGTGATGTCGGCAGCGGCAAGACCGTCGTCGCCCTCTACGCGGCCCTGGTGACCGTGGCCAACCACCGGCAGTGTGCGATCCTCGCTCCGACCGAGGTGCTTGCCAGCCAACATCATGCAAGCATTGAGAAGTACCTAGCGGGAAGCCGAGTGCGTCGCTGCCTGCTCACCGGCCGGACCGCCAAAGCCGCGCGGCGGCAAGCCCTGGACGCCATCGCCCGAGGCGAAATGGACCTGGTGGTCGGCACGCAGGCCCTGCTTGAGACCACGATCTGCTTCCCGTCCCTGGGCCTGGTGATCGTCGACGAACAGCACAAGTTCGGCGTCATCCAGCGAGCGACGCTGAAGAACACTCCCCTGGCCGGAGAGACGACCGGCCCGCCGGCCGTGCCTCACTACCTGGTCATGACGGCCACGCCCATCCCGCGAACGCTGTCCATGACCGTGTTCGGCGATCTGGACGTCTCGGTCATCGACAAGCTCCCGCCCGGCCGTCAGCCGATCACCACTCGGATGATCACGCCGCGGCAGGAACCCGACGCCTGGTCCGCGGTCCGCCGACGGATCGCCTCCGGCGATCAGGCGTACGTCGTCTATCCGCTGGTGGAAGAATCGGACGCCCTGGACCTCAAGGCCGCGACGGCAGAAGTGGACCGGGTCGCTCACGAGCTGCTGCCCGGCACGCGGGTCGGACTGCTGCACGGCCGAATGAAGAAGCATGAGAAGGCCACGGTGATGCAGGACTTCATCGAGCACCGGCTGGATGTCCTGGTTTCAACGACGGTGATCGAGGTCGGCGTGGATGTACCCAACGCGACCATCATGGTCGTCCAGCACGCGGAGCGGTACGGGCTGTCTGCCCTGCACCAGTTGCGCGGCCGGGTCGGTCGAGGCAGCAAGCCATCGGCCTGCCTGCTGATGAGCGAAGGGCGGGGCGGACTCGCGGCACGACGACTGAAGGTCCTGTGCCAGACCACCGATGGCTTCAAGATCGCCGAGGAGGATCTGGCCCTGCGTGGACCGGGCGAGCTGCTGGGCACCCGCCAGCACGGCTTCCCCGAGTTCCTGGTGGCCAACCTGGTCGAGGACGTGGATCTGCTCATGAAGGCCCGCGACGATGCCGCCCGGATCGTGCGCGAGGACGCCGGCCTCCGCCGACCGCACCATGTGGTGCTGAAAGCCGAGTTGCGTCGGAAGTTCCGCGACAAGATAGCGTTAATCGACGTGGGATGATACAGTAGTGGCTGTGTGTGAGCGGACCGGAGGGCCGGCGAGCCTGGGGGCGATGCCGCGGACGTGGCGGCCGATGTGGGTGAAGACGGTCCGCCGAGCGGCGACCACACACGATCAAAGCACGAGTGGAGACCATGCAGGGGCTAGACGATCTGAAGTATGACGCGAACGGGCTGATCGCGGCCGTTGTGCAGGACGCCGAGACCGGCGAGATCCTGATGATGGCCTACATGAACAAGACCAGCCTGGCGGAGTCGATTCGGACCGGCAAGACGCATTTCTGGTCGCGATCCCGGCAGAAATACTGGATGAAAGGTGAGAGCAGCGGGCACACTCAGGACATCCAGGAGGTCTTCGTTGACTGCGACCTGGACACGATCCTGGTCAAAGTCAAACAGCACGGCGCCGCCTGCCACGAGGGGTACAAGAACTGCTTCTTCCGCAGATTCGACTCCGCGTCACAGGAGTGGAAGGTCTGTGCGAAGCGGATGCTGGATCCCGAGAAGATCTACGGCAAGAAGTAGCCCGCTCGAATCGACCGGGGGCAGGGGGAGTGATACATGCCTGATCCGAAACCGATCAGCACGACGCCTGGACGCACCCGCTTCACCTGGTTTCTTGCAGCAGTGGCTGGGATGGCGGCTTTGGCCATGGGTTACGGTCTGGTGGGGGCGTCCGAACCGCTGGTTTCATCCCAGACAGTCCGGCTCGCGTTTCGGATCTGCGCCGGTCTGTTCGTGCTCAGTCGATTGCTCATGCTCGTTCCGCTGCCCGGGCTGGGTGTCCGGCTCCGCTGCTGGTGGGTGGATTACGTCCTGCTGCTCGGAGGCCTGGCTTGGTGGCTGCTGAACCTGTCACGCGGACCGATAGTGCTCGAATTGATCACCTGCTACTGCCTGGCGATGGCTGTCTGGGCGATCGTGTATGAAGGCCTGAAATCCCTGACCCGCGGGGCGGAAAACGGCCGGGTCCGTGCGGCCGGCTGGCGTCTGCTCACCACCGGGCTCTTTCTGGTGATCCTCGGCGGCGCGGTCCTCGCCCTGCCCGCCTGCTGGCACGGGGAGTACCCCGTTCCCACCGAGGGCGACTATGTCGGGTACCGGCTGGCGTCCCACTGGCTGAGATGCACGTTCACCGCGACGGCGGCTCTGACTGGAACCGGGCTGAGCCTCATCGACATCGGCCAGGAGCTGAGTCGTGCGGGCCAGACGGTCGTCCTGGTGCTGATGCAGTTCGGCGGACTGGCGATCCTGGCGATCGGAGCGGCGGCCGGCTGGCGGCTGCGGCGGCTGGCGGGCTGGGGCTGCGAGGACGACAACTGCTCGCCGCACGGGCCGGCTTGGCTGATCGTGTTCACGCTGATCCTCGCCCTGGGCCTGGAGGCGGCCGGCGCCTGGATCCTGCTCCCCATGTGGGGCGACGACACCCACCCCCCGCTTTCGATCCACAACGACCAGCTGTTCGCCGCGGCATTCCATGCCGTCAGCGCCTTCTGCAACGTCGGGCTGACCCTGGAGAGCAACGGGCTGGTGGCCAAGGCCGGCCACTACGGCGTCTTCGCGGCCATCCTGCCGCTGATGATCCTCGGCAGCCTGGGCGGGCCGGTGCTCTACGATCTGTTCCGACGGGTGCTCCACCTGCGCGGTCTCGGGCTGTCGTATCTGTCCCGGCACTTCTGGCTGGCCGTGGCGGGCAGTGCGGTGGTGACCGCCCTGGGTGCTGCCCTGCTGGTCGGCATCGAGAAATCACCCCCCCGCTGGCAACTGCGAAACCCGCGCCCGGACACGCCCGGCCGGCTGATGGTGGCCACGGTCCCGAGCACGAGCACGCCGGCCACGGCCGTCCCCTCGAGTTCTGCCGCGCCGGCCAGTGCGGAGAGTCCGCCCAGTCAGCCTTCGGAGCGAGCCAAGGCCGAGCGACTCCAGAGCCAGAGCCGTGGGCAGTGCTGGGCCTCGGCTTTCTTCCAGAGTGCGGCGGCCCGCACCGGCGGCATGCGCATCGTGCGCCTGGACGAGAACTCCATGGCGCCAGCCAGCCGGCTCGTGCTGATCTGCCTGATGCTGGCCGGGGGCGAAGTGGGAGGCACGGCCGGAGGAATCCGCCTGATGGTGCTGTTCCTCATCCTGGGCACCCTCTTCTCCAGATCCGCTTCGTCGACCGACGCCACTTCCTTCAAGCGAGCCGTCGCAAGGCAGCATGTCCTGACCATCGCAGTCGGAGCGACCCTCTCTTTACTGGTAATCGTCGCCCTGACCACCCTGGCCCTGACCTTCCGCGAGGCCGGCTCACCTCAGGCCTGCCTGTTCGAGGCGGTCAGCGTCGGCTGCAATGTCGGCTTCTCGGCCGGCTTGACCGGCCCTCACCTGTCCACCCAGGGCATCGTCATCCTGATCCTCTCGATGCTCCTTTCACGCATTGTTCCCCTGGCAATCCTGCTTCGAAGCCGCCTTGTATCGCTTGCCACCGTCCATCCCCAGCGCGGAGAGAACGACTGAGACAGCTCAGAGCAAGGCTTCGAGATAATTCGGGAGAAAAGGGGAAAAGCGGATCGCCGACGCCAACTCGCCCGGCTCAGGCCAGGCACAGCCGCCGGCCGGCTTCCACGGGCACCGCGGAGCAGTCGGATTCCGGTCGAGGCGGCGGCGAGACGAGCGCGGCAGTCTTCTGCATCTGACTGACGAGTTGGGCAACGCTGAGCCGGGGAAACTCACCCTCTGGACAGGCGCAGGGATGGCAAGCCATCAGTCCTGGACACTGCATGCACTTGGGCATGGGCATGGATTCCGTCCTCTCGATGCGGACACCTGCCGCCCCTCGCGGGGCATCGCTGCCTACTCGGTTATACCCAGGATGATCGGCATAAGCAACCGTTTTCCATAGTATTAGCTGCACCAATAACAGGCGATATTCCGTTTGCATGCACTAATGCTCAGCCCCAGCTGCGAGAGGCCTGGATTGAACATAACCCTTTTCCCCACAACGCAATATCACGGTCTCGCGTGAAACGGTGCCGCGGTCAGGTTTTTCGGTCCTTAGCAGCACCCGGTGGCCCGGTACCGGCGTTGTCCCCCACACCCGCGGGCCGGAAAAAGCGGGCGATGTCAACACGGCCCCCCCCGCTAGTCGATCTATGAGGGGGTAACGATCTCTCGGTCATGGTCAGAGGCAGGTGCACTGATGCTGGCGAAGTCCTACAGGCTGGAATCGGTCGGAGAGATCGGCATTCTCGAGTTGCTGGACCGGACGCTGGTGGAGGCGGCCTCCCTCCAGGAACTGGGCGTCGCGATTCGTCGGCTGATCGCCAAGGGCACTCACCACATCCTGCTCATCGATTTCGCCAACGTCGCGTTCCTGGGATCCGCGGCCCTGGGAATTCTGGTCTCCCTTCGCCAGGAGATGGAGTACCAAAAAGGTCGAATCGAGATTTGCGGCATGCGTAAGGAACTGCTGCAGATCCTGCGCTTCTCTCAACTCGATCGGCTGTTCGTGCTGTACGAGAACCGCGAGGCCGCCTTGAAAGTCCTTCAAGAGGGCTCCGTGCCCATCGGCACCTAGTCGTCACCCGTTCACGGGGCAGGTCCCGCCCGTGCGGACCATGGGGGGGAGAATCAGGTTCTCGAATCGAAACTCCGCCCGGCTCTGCAGCTCGACCATCTTGCGGACCGCCAGCTCGCCGGCCTCGTACCAGGAAACATCCACCGAGGTGATCGCCTGCCAACCCGGGGCCCGCCAGAACGAGGCGTCGCAGCCCACCAGGCACACCTCCTGCGGAATTCTGAAACCGGCATCGAGACCGGCGTGCAAGGCACCCACGCTGGCCACGGAAGAGGCCGCGTAAATCCCGTCCGGTCGCATATTCCGCAGCCGCGGCGTCAGCCACGCCATCGCCCCGCGCTCGCCCACGTCCAGTGGAATCTCCAGCAGTTCAACTTCGACCCCGGCTTCCCGAGCCACGCTGAGCGCCCCCTCCTTGCGCAGCCGGATCGGCTCCCAGAAGAAATCGTCGCTGACGATCACCCACTTGCGCCGACCGGCATCACGCAGCAGCCGGGCCGCGATCTGACCGACTTCCAGGTTGTTCACGTCGATGGCATTCGACGGGCAGGTCGTGGGATGCTCCGGAAAAACGATCACCACCGGCAGACCGAGTTCGATCTGGCGGCGCATCGGCTCGTCCAGCACCGTCGGGGGGGTACGCAGAATGGCCCCGAAGACGCCGCCGTCGAGGACGCCACGGACCCGCTGGACGGCCGCTTCCGGCTCCGGCGAGTCCAGACTGGCCAGCACCGGGTACAAGTCCAGGACGCGCGAGGCCTCCATCGCTCCGGCCAGAAACTGGCCTTCGAGGGCCTGCACGTGCCAGGAACTCGGCTGCGTCCGGGCATCGCCGCGCCCGCGGAGAATCAGCCCGTAAAACGTCGGATGACCACTCCGCAGGCTGATCGCCATCAGGTTGGCGGCGTAACCCTGCTCCTCCGCGATCCGTCGGACGCGGTCCACGGTCTCCGGCCGGAATCGCCTGATCACCTCCGGCCGATTGGCCAGGATGAGCGAAACTGTCGCCCGGGACACCCCGGCTTCCTCGGCAATGGCTTGAATGGTTGGACGCGTCTTCCTCTTTTCGGCGTCTGGCATAGTATCCCGATTCTACCCCAACGGGGTCCTCATGTCTTGCATGCGGACCGCGCCCCCCCTGCAAGGGGCCTGGAGAGCCCAGCCTGCGTTTCCCCGGCAACCGCGCGCCCGACACGCGGTCCGGGCGACGCCAGGCGTTCGAACGAAGCAGAGCTACCTGGAGGAAGTCAAGAGTATCCCGGGACGTCCATATCCCCTCCGAGGCCTGCGGATCCACCCTGGCTTTCCTCGCTGATTCGCCGCGCACTCACTTACCGATCTTTGACCAGCGCCGCCCATGCGGCCATGATTCGCGGGCCGGCTTCAGGGCCACAGGAATTGGCCTCACCGTACTGGCGATCCTTGCGACCATAGGCGTAGGGAGCAACCCAGTCCCACTGCGACTTGGGGAGGATATAGCCGATCTCGTCGTTGGCCAGCCCGACGAGCATCCTATGCTGACCTCTCATCAGGCCGAAAACGGACGGCTCTTGGGGGGCACCCTGGAAGTCGGCGCCGGGATCCTGGGGGGCCTGGATCTTGCCGAGGGTCAGCTCGGGATAGATCTCGCCGGGGATGGCCGCGATTTCGAGATCGCCGATGGTCAAGCGAGCCACCTCGGTCTTGAGGAAGAACTCAGGACCGGTCGGAGCGGTCCGGGGAGCATCGGCTGAGGCGGCGTCGGGTGTGGCCGGCGCGGGGGCCGTGGCGGGGATGGAGGTGCGTTCACCCTTCTCGTCAAAAACCTGCCGCCGCAGAATGCTCATCTGGGCGCCGAGCCGGTACATCGGATTCCACAGCGGGATGAGCAGCTCCTTGGCGTCAGCCCGGATCGGACCGGCCAGGGGCACTGACTTCGCCAGAGCCCGCTCCGCGATGGTCCCGATGAGACGACCGTAAGCCATCATCTGCTCGATCGGTTCGGTCGGGATCGGCTGGTTGGTGATCGGATGGGTCTTCGGCTCGCGCGGAGCGAGCAGCCCGCCGACCGTGCCGGTGTTGTGGATCGCCGTGCCACCGAACTTCTC
Organism: Planctomycetota bacterium; assembly: GCA_022711465.1. GTDB lineage: Bacteria > Planctomycetota > Phycisphaerae > UBA1845 > PWPN01 > JAGNEZ01. Next base: position 73,881 of record JAKLEZ010000005.1, read on the forward strand.
CTCGAGATGCTTGCGCTCGGTGGACGGGAAGTCGCTGCTGAGCTGCTTGTTGCGCGAGCCGAGAACTTCCGGGTGGCACGGCATGTTGACCCAGGTGACGATGACCCTGCCGGTTTCGTCCTTGGCCTGAACCACGGTCAGCTGCGAGTCGATGACGATGGGCTGTCGCGAATCACCAATCAGTTGAGCCATCTCGTTGACATCCGCATGGGCAATTCGCAGCGTGGCCGGACGCATGGCGGCGTGGGCATGGCGGGTGACTTCTACGCATGCAGCTCGCACCTGCTTGAGATGCTCGGCATTGACACCGGTTCGCCCGATCGGTCCCCACAGCCCCACTGTGTCTGGCCCGGCATGGGTGTGCGTGCTGCTGACCAGCACGTAATCGATCGGCGGCTTCAGTTGAAGCTGATCGACGTCCTTGCGGATCCGCAGCACGTCTTCGCGGAACAGGCCGATGAGATCGCAAGCCACGATGGCTACGGTGTACTTTCCGTCACTGATCACCGTGGCCCGGGCGTAGATGTCGTCGTGAACCGCCTCGGCCTGGCGACCGGGCCCATAGCCGGCCAGCCACACCGGTGGCGCGTCCGGGGCGACTTTGGGGGTGATGACCTCCGACGCGGCCCCCATTCTGTAGTTGTCGGCCGCCCTCGCCGGGCCGAGAACGACGGCCATGCCGAGCACCAGAGACGCCATTGCCAGTGGCCAGTTTCTCATGACTTGCCTTTCATGTCAGGCCAAACCTTGATCGTGATTCGGCCGGCGCCAGGGTTTTCGAGGGGGCCGGGAGACGGGTTGACTTCCTTTCGCGGCTTCCCGAAGTAGTCGGTGTCGATCCGAATCGGTGAGCCGTCGGGGCGTTCGTAGGGCAGGTTCGGAATGGCGGCCTTGCCCAGGAGATCCGTGGTCACCGGCTTGCGGCTTCGTTCCGTCATCCATTCGTTGTCAAGGGTGATTTCGAGATGCCAGCCGTCGGGCTTCTCCACGACCTTCAGGGCGGGATCATGATTGGCCTTGATCAGCGGGGCCTTCTCGTGCTTCGAGGGCTTGGCACCCTTGAGGAAGACGTTGCCGTCCATCCAGACGGGCTGTTTGGCCGTGTCGTATTCGACCAGTCCCTCCGGGCCGGCGAAGAGGTTGTTATAGAAACGGTCGTCACCGCCGACGATCTTGCGTAGCCCGGCCACTTCGGTGGTGTGGGCCGGGTGGAACGGCGTTTCACGACTCAGCTCCGGGCGGGGCAGGATACGTCCCGCGAACAGATTGTGCGCATAAGCGCCGCCCTCGGACATGTTCAGCAGACTCGTTCGGGAGAGTAGGAGGTTGTTGTCCACGAGGAACGGCCCATGGTCCACCTCGAAGAAAAGGTCTTGCCAGCCGTTGTCGTGGAAGAGGTTTCCGGTCACGAGGGTGCCTTGAGCCATCCAGTCCAGCCACAGGCCCTGGCAGCATCGATAAATGTGGTTGTGGCTGATCTCGGTGTCGATCGCGCCATGGAACTTGATGCCCGCCATCTCCGCTCCACCGAACAATTGGCGGACGTGTATGTCATGGATGGTGTTGCCGGTGACCAGGCTGAAGATCGGCCCGAGGCTGCCGACGATACCCGCCTGCTCGCAATGGGTAACGGTGTTGTTGCGGACGATGTGGTGGCCGATGGTCTCCTTGTTCCAGCCGCGCTTCAGGCCGCGCTCGATGGTCTTGACATAACCCTCGGCCGTGTTGGCGGAGGTATTGTCGAACTCGTCGCCGTGCTTGCCCAGGGAGATGCCGGAGCAGACCGAGTGGCTGACGAGGTTGTTCTCGATTATCCAGCCCTTGCTCCAGTGAGTGCCGATCAGGCCAATCTGCTCGGCGGTGGGTGGGGCCCAGGGTGTGGCCGCGTGCCGCATGGCGAAGCCCCGAACGGTGATGTAGTTGCGGCCCGGCTGGTCGGGATAGAAGACCGTTCGGCGCACGTTGATTTCAACCCGTTGTTCGTTGGGATCAACACCCGGGAATTGCGCCCAGATCATCGTGTTTGGCGCTTCCACCTTGGCGAACCACAGCCCGGCGTTCAACGCGCTCGGCCTGGGGGCTTTGAACACCAGGCACAGCGTCTTGGTCCCGTCAACCGGCTTGATCCGGGCGATGAACGAAGACCACGATTGCCAATCGCCGGTGTTCGGGATGGCACATGTCCCGAGCAGTTCTCCGTCGGCCTTGTCGAGGCGGATCTCGATGGTTCCGCCGTCGGAGGCCGATGCGGCCCGGATTTCCAGCTGCTCGACGGATGGGCCGAAATCAACTTGGTCGTAGCGAACCCAGTGGCCGTGCTCGATAAAGCCGATGCACTCGCCACCTTCCGAGCAGGCGGCATTCTGCGTGCCGTTCTTGGCGGCGAAGCTGGTGGCCGGGATCCGCCCGGCGTCGCCGGTGTCTTTGCCGGGCCGCAGCCAGGCGACGTTGAGCAGATACTGGTGACCTGCCCGGGCGAGCCAGACCGGCGCACTCCCGGCCGGAGCCAGGACTTCGTCCAACTTCGTGGCCTCGATCAGCCAGTCGTCGTTGAGATAAACGGCACCGGTATGGTGCTTGCGACCCTTGGGATCGAACCAGTCGCCGCGAATGAGGTCGCTGTAGGGATTGAACCCGGCAAAGAGCGAGTTGGGCACGGTTGCCTTCCAGGTGTCATTCTGGACCTTGATCCAGCCTTTGACGACTTCAGACCCTCTGAGCTCGACCTTCTCGCCCGGAGCTGCTTGGTAGACGATGCGTCGGGCGTCCGATTCGCCTCCGCGCGGCGGGTTGATGCGTTCGCGGTAGGTGCCCTCATGCACGGTGACAGTATCGCCCGGCTGAGCCATTGCCGCGCCGCGCTGAATCGTGCGCAGCGGTGCCGCTTGCGTGCCGGGGTTGGAGTCGCTGCCGTTGATCGCAACATGCAGCTCCGAGGCATGCGAAGAAGCGTAAATCCCGAGAGCCATAGTCATCACCACTGAAAGGGAGAGAACTCTGGTCATGCTGGTCCTCCGTAGGCGAGCGTGAATGCCCGCCGTGTCTGTCCGATTAGGTTAGCGATTGGTCTCGCTGTCGTCGAGTTGGCAGGGGCCGAGTAAGGGGGATGATCTCATTTCAGGTGGAGGAAGTTGTGGCACAACAGCAGGGAATTGGAGCAGAAGAACCGTGATGGCAACGAAATGCACCGAGCGGCTGGAAAGCCGGCAGTACGTGCTCAGAGTACTTTCGTGCGACCAGGTACTGCCAGCGGGTAACGGCCCCGGGCGTCGGGCTTGACCGGTGGATCGGAATCCATGGTCAAGTTCTCCAAGCCAGGTGCGAGGACGAGGTTTGAGGCGAGGGCATCGTCCCAGGTAACCTCCCTGCCGGATTCGGCGGCCATGCGGCCAAGGATACCTGCGAGGGCCGCGAAGGCGGAGCGTTTGGCTTCATTGTACGGCTTGTTCTGCCGAATGGCCTCGAACAACAGATCGTGCTCGACCTGGTACGAGTCGCCCTTGTCGCCCTCGAATCGCCAGATGATGTTCTCTTTCGCCGGCTTGTAGCCCTTGTAGATGAGCGGGTCGGGAATGCCCTCGCCCAGTATGGCCGAGCCTTTGGCGCCGTGGATCACATTGCCCCAGAAGCCCCAGCAGTCGGCCATATGCCGGGCCTGGGCCAGCATCCGTGTACCGTCGGCGAAGGAGTATTCGACGGCATAGTGGTCGAACATCTGGTCAGGCTCGGTGCGGGGATACCGTCCGCCCTGTCCCTGGGCGGATGTGGGCCAGGCGTTCTTGGCCCAGCAGCACACATCGAGGTTGTGAATGAGCCAATCCAGGATGAAACTGCCTCCCAACCAGTTGAAGTTGTGGAAATGGCGAATCTGGTGGGCCATTTCGCTGGTGCCGGCCGGTTTGGGGGCGATGCCCACGGGGCCGTGCTCGCGGTAGGACCAACAGGTAATGACGTCGCCGATGAACCCGTCGTGGATTCGGCGAATGGCCTCCTGCAGTGGGGCGTAATGGCGGCTCATCAGGCCGCCGGCGATCTTGAGGTTCTTCTTGTCGGCCTCTTCACCGGCTTTGAGCACGCGGCGGACTCCCGGGCTGTCGACGGCAAACGCCTTCTCCATGAACACGTGGCAGTTCTTGGCGACTGCGTATTCGAGATGGGGTGGCCGGAAGCCAGGGGGCGTGGCCAGGATAACCACGCCGGAGCCGTTGAGGGCGTCGATAGCCTTCTTGTAGGCGTCGAAGCCTATGAACTGGCGGTCTTTGGGAACGTTGATCTGCTTGCCAAGTCGCTCGGAAAGAACCTTGAGACCGGACTGGAGCCGGTCGTCGAAGACATCGGCCATGGCCACGAGTTGCGTCGGGCCGCTCTTGGTGGAGAGAGCGTTGATCGCGGCACCCGTGCCCCGCCCGCCGCAGCCGACCAGGGCAACTCTGATGGTGTTTTCCTCCGCTGCATGGACGGAAGAGACGGCCGCAGTCCCGAAAGCCGACAGGGCGGCAATCCGGCCGGAGGTGTTCAGGAATTCACGACGCGACGCACGCCTTCCGGGTTTTCGACTCATGGATGTGCCCTCTTGACATCGACTCGCTCAGAGACGCCTCTCAACATGATACCACCGGCGATGCTGGTCGGTCGAGCTCGAGGGTGACCTTGGAGTCCGGCCGGCTCAGTCCTGACTCTGAATCCCGTCGACGTAGCCGGTCATGCCGGTTCGGATACCTGCGGCATTCCCTTCGTCCGTATCGATGTGCATGGCCAGGCGGAAGCTCGGGTCCACACGGACGCGCACGTCGCCAAATACCAGCTCGCGATCGCCGGGTACGCGCACCCGTACCGTGAACTTGTCGCGTACCCCGTAACGGAGCGCATCCTCCGGTGTCATGTGGATATGACGCAAGGCGCAGATGACCCCCTTGTCGATGGTGAGGCTGCCGGCGGCGCCCTCCAGGGTAATGCCGGGGGTGTCCTTCAGGTCGCCGGACTCCCGTATGGGTGGGTGGATGCCGAGCTTGAACTGTTCGGTCATCGCGATCTCCACTTGCGTGGCCTTGCGAACCGGCCCGAGGACCCGCACGCGCTCGACGCGGCCCCGGGGACCGACCAGCGTTACCTGCTCCTCGCAGGCGAACTGGCCGGGTTGCGAAAGGTCGCTCTGCCTGGTGAGTTGATGACCTTGGCCGAACAGGACCTCGACATGCTCCTGGGTCAGGTGGAGGTGATGGGCTGAAACCTCGATGGGGATGGGTGCCTGGCGCTGTGCTTCGAGGGTTCGCATGATGGAAGAGCGGCTCAGAGCCCGCAGCGACTCGCGGGCGATCATGCGCTCCTCGTCCGTCGGCACGACCAGCACGGTGACCTGCGAATCGTCGGTGGAAATGCGGCGAATCTCCTCGCAGCCGTGGGCCTCCCGGTTACGCTGTTCGTCCAGGCTGATCCCCATGCAGCGCAGCCCCTGTAAGGCCAGGGCTCGAACCCGGGCACTGCCTTGCCCGATTCCGGCGGTGAAGATGATCACGTCCAGGCCGCCCATGGCGGCAACGTACGCGCCGAGGTACTTCCGCAGCCGGTAACAGAACGCTTTCAGGGCCAGCAGGGCACGGTGGTTTCCTTCGTGTGCGGCCCGCTCGACTTCGCGCATGTCGGCGGAAATGCCCGACAGCCCCAGCAACCCGCTCTGCTTGTTCAGCAGACCATCAATCTGGTCACCGGTCAGACCTTGGGTCCGTTCGAGGTATACCAACACGCCCGGGTCGATGTCCCCCCCACGCGTGCCCATGATCAGGCCCTCCGCCGGGGTGAAGCCCATCGACGTATCGATGGAGCGGCCGTGGTCCACCGCACAGACCGAAGCACCGTTGCCCAGGTGACAACTGATGATCTCCAGCTCGTTGAGTCGGCGGCCGAGGTACCGGGCGGCGGCCAGACAAACGTATGCGTGTGAGGTCCCGTGAAAACCGTAGCGCCGCACCCTGTTGTTCTCGTAGTACTCGTAGGGCAGGCCGTAGAGATACGCGAACGAAGGCAGCGTGTTGTGGAATGCCGTGTCGCACACCGCGAAATGAGGGACCGAAGGAAAAACCCGTTGGGCTTCCCTGATGCCGAGAAGGTTGATGGGGTTGTGCAGCGGAGCCAGCGGACTGAGTGCGTCGAGCTCCCGCAATACGTCGTCAGTGATGAGCACCGTCTCGGCAAACCGCTCGCCACCGTGAACCACACGGTGCCCAACGACGCTGATCTCGGCCGGTTTCGCGACGGCTCCCCCGGTCTTGTCGGTCAATACGCCGAACATGGCCTCGAACGCCTCGCGGTGACTGCCCTTGGGCAGCTTCTCCGTTACCTCCCCGCGCGGCCCGCGGCAGGTGTGCTGCGTCACGTCAGTGCCGATCCGGTCAACGAGGCCGCGGACGTCGTGCGATTCGTTCTGCGTGTCGAAGAGGCTGTACTTGAGCGACGAGGATCCGCAGTTGACGACCAGGATTCTCTCCGGTCGCTCACTCTTGAGATGCATGCCGTAGGGGTCCTCGCTCTTGCGAAAAGCGGCGGCCTTGGCGGGGTCCTCCATCACTCTCTTGAACCGCTCCGAGATGGTCTTGGAGATGTGCTGCAGGGCGCGTGGCTCGGTCATGATCACCGACGAGAAGAGGCTGGCCGGCACCAGGAGCACACTGCATCGCACCTCCGCGATGATGTCGACGATGGTCTTCTCGCCGCTCATGAGGACCATCTCGCCGAACGTGTCTCCGGCCTTGAGACGCTCAAGCACCTGTCGATCGCCGCCCTCGGCGATGACAGACGCCGACGCCTGACCCTCCAACATGACGCCGAGATGCATCGCCTCCTCACCGAACTCAACTATGGCCTCGTTGGGCTCGTACGACATCGCCTGCGATCCGGCGACGAGTTCAGCCAGTCGCTCGGCGGGAAAGAACTTGAAGAGGCCAACGCTCTGTTTCAGGAAATCTGCAATTGCGGCTTCGTTCATCGCTGACACCTGCCTCATGGTCAATGGTCAACGCACCGCATCATTGTCATGAGATGAACCGGCAAGGACAAGTGCGGCCGGCAAGGGCGCCGGCCATACCAGGGGTGCCCACACTCTGGTGGGCCATTCTCTACCGGCGACCACCACAGCCTAATCCAGCCTCTGAAGCCGACGCTGCGCGCAAGCGCTTCCTCTGCAGCTTCTTACGACGGACCGAAATCAGCACTCGACGGTCGATCATCCGCGTCGAAGTTGGCCCCCGTCTCCCCCCGCGGCTATACTATCAGCGGTGCTGATCGGCAGCGTAACGCGGGCTGCGGACAGCAGGGCAGATCACACCTCCCTGTAGTTGTTGGTGCGACCTCAAGCCGAAAACCGCTTACTCCGCGGCAACAGGCTGCCTGACGCAACCACCGTTGTCAGCTTCGCCTTCGTGACTCGCGAGAAGGAGCTCACCATGCGACGTCTCCCGCCGCCCCTTACGACGATCGTCCCCATCGTCTCGGTAGCGTTCCTGCTGGCCTCCGCCCGCGGTGCCGACGTGGCGCTCACCGGAATCGAGCGTACCGAGCTGGCCGACTACTACCCGAACGAACCCCTCATCGTCTCGCCGGCCGTGCCGCCGAATCCGCTGCCCCTGAGCATCGAAGCCGCCGCAAACGCCGGCCTCGTTGTGGGTACGTTGCAGCTCAAGCGTCCCGCGCTCATGCGTCTGCGAGCCAACGGCTTCGTTGTGTACCGCCCGGCGGCGGGAGAGCTGCAGGGCATCCAGGATGTCGCTGCGGTGTACGACTATATGACTCATGAAGGCGTGCCCAACTTCATCACCTCCGACACCTTGCTGCATATCTACCACGTCCAGTTTGACGAGATTCTCAAGAACGTCGAAGAACGCGAGTTCCTGCCCGACATCACCACCGCCTCACGCGCCTTGATGGACGCCTCCAGCGCCCATTACGCGACCTTGGCCGGCGAACTCCAGGAGGCCGCCCGGCGCAATACCGCCTTCTTCTGCGTGGCCGTGAAACTGCTCGATCCGACCGCAGCCGTGCCCGGATTCGTCGCAGAGCAGGTTCAGGCCGAGCTTGCCCTGATTGAAAGTCACGGCGGCTTCGCCGCCAGCCCGATCTTCGCCTATGACGAAGACTACTCGCAATACGTACCTCGTGGCCACTACACTCGCAGCGACGGCCTCCGGAGGTATTTCAAGGCGATGATGTGGTTCGGCCGGATCGGCTTCCTCCTGAAAGGCTGCCAGCCCGCCTGTTCCTACTGCCCCTGTTTCATCACCGAGGACGAGGCGCGCATCCAGACCCTCCAGGCTTCACTTGTCACCATCGCCCTCGATAGCCTCCAGTCCGGAGGGCGCTCCGTAGGTTCCATCTGGGACCGCATCTATGCGATCACCGCCTACTTCGTAGGCTTGGCCGATGATCTGACGCCCTATGACTACGTCGACGCCATCCGCGCGGTCTTTGGCTCCGCGTTCGAGTGGACGGATCTGGTTGACCCCCAGCGGCTCTTCGATCTCAACGTTCAGCTCGCCTCCTTGCCCAATCCCCAGATCTACGGGGGCACCGGGGGATGCCAGATCATCCCACCGGTCAGCCCGGCACAGCTCGACGAATGCCTCGACCGCAGCAAAGGGCTGCGCTTCATGGGCCAGCGATTCGTGCCGGATTCCTACATGATGCAGAATCTCGTCTGCCCCGCCGTTGGACGCTTCCTGGGTGCCGGCGAGCCGTTCACCATGTGTCTGACGCCCGCCGGCCCGATGCGGTGCTTCCCTCGTGGCCTGGACGTCATGGCCCTGCTCGGATCCGCCGAAGCCAGGAGTATTCTGCTTCAAGGCGGCGATACCGCGTACGCCGGCTTCTCAGATGCCTTCCGCGGCCTGGCCACCTTCTTCACTCATCTCAGCGAGGCAGACTGGAACCGCAACCTGTACTGGAGCTGGCTCTATACACTCAAGTCGTTGCTCGCCGACCCGGGGCCGGGTTATCCGGCCTTCATGCGTTCGCCGGCCTGGCGGCGCAAGCAGCTTAACGCTGCCCTGGCCTCCTGGGCTGAGCTGCGCCATGACACCATTCTCTATGCCAAGCAGAGCACTACGCCTGGGGTTACCTCGGCACCGCCACCGCCCGATCTCGGTTACGTCGAGCCGGTCCCCGAGACATTCCACCACCTGAGCGCACTCACGCGCATGACACGATTGGGACTCGGCGGCCTGGGTGTACTCGACACGACGGAGACCAACCGCCTGCTGGCCCTGGAGCAGATCCTCGACCGGCTCACATCCATTGCCATCGCCCAGCTCGAGGCCCGGCCCATTTCGGCGGCCGACTCCCTGTTCATCAAGGACTTCGGGAACCACCTGGAGATGACCCTGGCCAGTGTCTCCACCGGAGCCGGCGAACCCACCATCGTCGCCGACGTGCACACCGACGCCAATACCTTCCGGGTACTCGAGGAGGGCGTGGGCTATTTCGATATCATCGTCGTCGCGTACCCCGTCCCCGACGGCCGGCTTCTCCTGGGCGCCGGACCCGTGTTCTCCTACTACGAGTTCAAATGGCCCATGTCCAACCGCCTTACCGACGAGGCCTGGAAGCTGATGCTCGACGCCGGCCAAGGACCCGAGCCGCCCAGCTGGGCGTCGACCTTCCATACCCAGAGCGCTGCCGTTCCTGTCCCCGCCGATCTGGACGGCGACAAGGACGCGGATCTGGACGACTTGGTTTTGTTCCAGGCATGCGTGTCCGGTCCATCAATTCCGCTATCCGCAGGCTGCGAGAGCAGGGACTTTGACGCGGACGGCGATGTCGACCAGTCGGACTTCGGCTTGCTCCAACGCTGCCTGCTCGGGCCAGACATTGCCAGCGATCCCGCGTGCATGGAGCTCCTCCCTAGACCACGGATTGCCGAATCCCATCGCAGCGAATGTCAGATGGGATCCCAGCTCAACCAGCGAGATCCGTGGATCGGTGCCGACGAGTTCGCGTTTACGGCCCAACCCGGCGCACTGGCCATCACCCACCGCCACGCCACCTACAACTGCTGTCTCGACGACATCCTCGTCGAACTGAGCGTGGGGGACGGAGTCCTGCGCCTGGCCGAGAAGGAGGTCGTCCCTGATCCCTGCCGGTGCATCTGCGACTATGACGTGTCCGCTACGGTCGTGAGCCTCCCGGCGGGACCCTGCACTTTCGAGTACTGCTGGGCCGATGACCAGGCGGGGGCCGTCTGTGTAACCAGCGTGGTCTTCATCCCGTGAATCGATCACAAGGACCACAGGTCACACCGATGCCCCTTCCGCCTGTCCGACGGGGATCGCAGACGGCCTGACCATGCACTCGGCCCAATCGAAGTGGGCTTCCGCATAGTGTAGGGCGTCACAGAAATACAGATAGAACGCCGCGAACTCGAGGGCGGCCGCATAGAAGTTCGAAAGGAGGATCTGCGGGGCGCCAGCCAGCATGTCGATGCACGAGGGCCCGCCGGGAAGGCGCTGGTATGACGCGCTGCGAAGCTCAGGGTGCCAGTGACAGGGTGACTTGGTGATGTCCCGGCCGCCCTTGCGTATCTGGACGTAAACGGAGCCATGCGTGCCGCGCCGCATCCGGCCGGTGCCGGTGTCCGGTTCAACACCGTCGTTTCCGGAGAAGAAGACGACGACGTCGCGGAGCTGGGAACAGTAATCCGCAACCAGTCGCCGGCTCGGGTGGTTGTCGAAATTGGCGCTGACCACGTCGCCCTCCCGGATGATGTCGGCGATCGTCTCCTCGTTCACGTAGCGTTCGATGGCCACGAGCGTCAGCGGCCCCTCGGCGAAGATGGGGAACTCGAGCATGCCCTCGAGACTCGCCGTTGCTTTGTTCGTCAGTCGCTTGAAGATCTGGCGGGCGGCGTTGGAGTGCTCATAGGAATCCCCATCGACGAGAACCCACCGCGCCCTGCGGTTCTGCTGCATCAGGGTCGAGGCGACGAAGAGCGCGGCATACTGGTTGAAGATCCCGCCGGTGCCGCCAAGCCCGAGGACTTTGAAGGACTGGTTGTCCGGGATATCAGGAACCAGGTGCTGTCCACGGTCTGCCCGTCGATTGGCATCCATTATTGGACCCTCCCTTGTCGGGGAATGTCTGCGTCTCCTCGGGATCGTGATGTTGCCTGTACGTCTCCTTGTGCACGCGGTCGATCCACGTCGTCGGCACACAAAGCCGGAGCCTGCGGTATCCGCGTTCCAGGATCAGATCTGCAGCGACCGGGAACCGATGGCCGTCGATCACGGCATCTACCTCGACGTGCGGCGGGTGATGGCGCGGAAACGCCCAGATGATGTGAACCATGGCCCGGCTTCGCTCATCCCATTGATCGATGATGCTTGCACCGGCGTCATCTCCCGGATGGCTGTGGATGTCTCCGACCAGCATGAACTCCGGTGGCAAGTCCGGAACCTCGTACTTGACGCTCGAGTACGTGACCCGCTGCACCGGGCAGATGAGATGATACCGGCTCTTCCGTCGGTCGTAACAGAGCAGCAGGAAGGACTCCGCGTTGTACATCCGAGCGATCCGAACAAAGAAGCCGAGGGCAAGCTCGGTTAACCGATAGGGAACCAGGGGCCAGTGCGCCTTGAGCGACGCGCGATGAAGGGCCAGCCCCGGCGGCACAGGCACAGGGACGCTCGACTCGAACCAGGGATGATTGCGGCACCGGTAGACGACCGCCTCGGGCCGGCTTCCGCCACCATCGGCGAGCATGTAGAAGAAAGCGTCCCTGGGCCACTGAGCCGGCTCGCGTTTGAGATAGAACGGCGTTTCCGGCTTCGCTTCGCTGCGCCGCGCCGGGCCCGGCTTCAGCGTATTGTCCTGCATAGCCATGGTTCGCTCCTTGGAACCGATCACCCGGCCTTACGCTGCCGGTGATTGAAGACGATCCTCGCCAGATCAGAGCAGGACGTGGGCCGCTGCTCCATCGCACGCTGCAGTAGGAACATGCGGTCAATCACTCCCGCGACGGTCATCCCGGTGCTGATCAACGGGACCTCGAGAGTCCAAAGGGGGTTCTCCCTGGTCGCATCTTCCCACGCTTGTGGGCTCGCAAACCGCTTGTCGCAACCGCGGAGGAGGTATTCGGTGTACCATGAGCGCTCCTCGTGGCGTTCGCTACTGCGGTTGAAGGCCTTTCCGAGCAACACGTCCAGCAGCGTCCGCAGCGAGAGTCGAAGCCGCCGCGTCTCGTTCACCTCGCGATCACAACTCCGGTCCATGTGTTGCGTGCAGAGCCACGAGAGGGGCTTCGTTTCAGCCACGGGTGCCGCGAACTTCGACGCGTTCAGCAGGCACGGGTAGTCCAGCGTATCCGATTGGATGTTCTCGATCGGTTTCCGGCGCCAGAACACTTCGCAATTCCCTTGCAGCACCTTGTGATGACGCGTGGGTCCCGGCCCCCAGAGCGCCAGGAGCACGACGTAAGGCCAGGAGATCCGGTAGTCGTGGTATACCGTACCCGGCCCGTAGTCGACCTCGCTGTCAGGCGAGATCCACCGCACCTGCGTGGCCTGGGCCGCCCGTTCGTACACGAACACCGACCATTCGCTCCGCGAGATCACGGACCGCACGCCGTTGGGCAACACGTGGACGCCCGTGCTGATCTGCGGCCGGGCCATCCGATCCAGAAACTGCTCCAGCGGCATCCTGGCGGTCGCTCCTTCAGGCGAGGTGGCGACAACCTGCCCATCCGTGATGACAATCTGCTCTGTTTCTGCAGCCATGATTCTGCTCCCGCAGACCGCTCGTGTCCCAAGCCTTGACATGCCGTGGCTCGGCGTGCAAGCCCGATTCGCAAGGCGAATCGCGTGCGGCAGGTCAAGAGGAGCCCGGGTATAGCGGCCGACATCCACGTCACCTTGAGATGATCGTTCCCTTTTCTCCGATACGGGTGATGAACGTGAGCGACTGTCCCTCGCGCACGACGGCCGAGTCGTCGACCTCGCTGCCGTCCAGCAGCGCGACCGCATCCGGGTCGATCTCGTAGGCGTCCGCGTAACGGCGACGCAATTCCCGGACCGTCGTGCCCGCCGGACACGTACCCATGTGAATCCCGGCACTGATCAGCGCGGTCCCCGGGCCCGCCTCGCCCAGGGCAAACGGATCATCCGAGGCGTTGAGGGCGTCACGGGGATTCTCTCGCACTCTCTGCGTCTGTTCCAGCATCGCTTTCTCCTTCTGGTTCTGGTTCCACTTCCGAACCCGGGGCACGTCTCATTCCATGAGCTCGTCGAGATCCACGCCTGCCTCGAGCGAGTCCGCCGCGGCGACGTCATCGGGTGCCACCACGGTGCCCCCCCGCCATGTGGTGGCGGCGATGGCCGCAGCGAGCAGGCTGACCGCCACCCCCGGCTGGGCCTGCCCATGCTGAGCGGACAACCGCAACACCATGCGCCGGGCCGCCGGCTCGACTTCGATACCACTTGCCGACGCGTGCGCGTCCAGTAGCCGGGCCAACGCATCGCCCACCGGGATCTCCAAGGGTGTCAGTACGAGCCGACGCCGCAGAGCACTGTCCGCCACGATCCGCCGGAGCGAGACCGAAGGAGCCTTGAGCGTGCCGAATAGCCGCAAGCCCCGATCCAGCCCCGCGACCAACAGGGCGTGACTGACCGGCGTCCCCAGAAGCAGATCGATTCCCTTCACCAGGAAGAGAGACCCGACCTGCTCCTGCATCTCGGTCAGCATCGTCATCAGAGCGGCGTCGCGGTCGGTCTCAAACATCGCCCCGGCCGCGACTGCCGCCGCCTCGATTCGGAATACACGGCCCACGGCCCCGCGCTCCATGAGCTGGTTCGCGGCGGCGACCATCACCGTGTCCTTGCCTGCCCCCGCAACCCCGATCACGATGGCCGCATGGGGCGGCTCCGGACGGGCCGCGATCATGGCGAGCTGTTCGGCTTGATGCGGCCGGATGCAGCGCCGCTGAGCGGCGGCGGCGTCCTCTTTGGAGACGACTTCGGCTCGAGCCAAGACCCGCCCGGTCGGCGATTCGTCCACCGCCGAGAGAGCCGCGGTTTCCCCCTCCACGGCCTCCCGGACCGCTGCCAGGCAGGACGAGCCGAATAGTCCCAAAACCTCTAGCAAGACTTCCCCGGCTCTATCACCTGGCACCGGGTCCAGATCCAGTCGTCGCCAGCGGCGGCGACAGGGGCCGCGGCGAAGCAGATCAGCCAGGCCGGGCGGGTCGCCGCCCCGATATTCCAGGTCGTCATCCACCATGACAATCGCGCCGCCGCACGCCGCCTGCCCGAGCACCAGCACGTTCGTTGCCCCCTTGTTGAACCGCTCGTTGGTGGGAACATCGGTGAACAGGACCATCCGGGCACTGCACACCTCGATGCCGATGCCGCAGGCCGCGAGCACACCGGCCAGCGGATCGCCGACGTGGGCAAATCGGCCTGGGGAGCATCGGCCGAACCCGACGGGGGCGTTGGCAGAACCGTTTCGGATTCGCGGAGGGGTGGTCATGACGCGGCCCTCAGTAACTCATGGTTCGAAACGACCGGGGATTGCTCGATCACGCGGACGTCGCTGATCTGGCCCGCCCCGACATCCACGTATCCCGCGATATTGCCGCGATTGCACATCTCCGCAACATCGCGGATCTGCCGATCCAACGCGCCGAGAAGGACGCGGGTGCTGATTCCGACCTCCCGGCCGGTCTTGGCCTCCTGCCGGCGCACCCTGCGCGCGGCCTGCTCGACCGCCTTGGCGACAATCGCCGGGGTGAGCATCTGGCGACGGTAGATGATCGTCGGCGTACTGCTGCCGACAACGTAAACCTGGAGCTGCCCGGGATCGCCGTTCGGCGCGAACAGGAATGCCTCCGCCTCCGAGACCAGGCGCTGTCGTGCGGCTTTCTCGCCGGGGTCGCCCTGGAGCGCGATCGGCAGCCTGCTGAGATGTTTGGTGATCACCGAGCGGAAGTGGTGCCGGTCGAGATGGCCAAACCGCGTGACCTGGAAGCGACGGGTGAATGCACTGTCCAGGGCCTCGACCAGGTTCGTCGTGGCGATCACGATCAGGTGCTTGTCGGCAAGGTCTTTCCGCGTCGGATCGACCTTGGCCAGCAGGCCGCTGCAGAGCCGTGAGTACACCGCCTCGTTGTCGGCGTCGTTCACCGACCGCCGTCGGGCAAGGGCATCTATCTCCTCGAGTATCACGATGCAGGGCAGATGATAGAACTTGCCGTTGAGTTCCACGGGCTCGCCGGCCATCTGCTCGGCCTCCGAGAACAGTCGGTCGATGTTCTTGTCGGAGACCCCCAACAGGTGGCTCAACGTGGAAGCCGCATTCAGACGGAAGCACCGCGGCGGGAGTTCCTCCAGGGGAACGCCGCTGATCGAGGCGATCCGCTCATAGATGGCCCGGTGCAGAGCCATCAGGCTGTACGTCTTGCCCATCCCGGTCCCGCCCTGCAGCAGGAGCGTCGTGAGCAGCGGCGCATTCCAGCGGTTCCGCAGCCATTCATGCCGGTCGCTCAACGTCAACTCGACATCTTCGAGGATCTCGAAAATGTAGCTTGGTGGATCACCAAGATCGTCAACCGTCACACTGGGTAATGGCTCCCTGGAGAGGTACTTGTAGTGCTCGAGCTTGCTGCCGCCCCGGGGAAGGGCGTAGAACGCCATCTCCTGCCGGGCACTCACTACGATCTTCGCCCCCGGCTCCACCTCGCCGGCCTCGATCTGATCGATCAACCGCTGAGAGGCGAGGAAATGCTGTCCTTCCTGCTCCCGGAGCGTCACGTCCACGTAGTCCCCCACCCGCTTGCCGAGAATGGCGATCTCCCCCGAGCGATCACCACACGGCTGCGAGCCGATGATGGCCTTGCCCTCCCGGTCGATCTCGACCGAGTCGCCCCGACGAAGCCCTTCCGCAAGCTCCTCATCGGGAACCGGCAGCGTAATCGCCATGCCGTCCTGCAGCCGAACATGGGCCCGGCGCATCCCCCCTTTCTCTTCGGCATGCTGCAGGAATACACCGGATCGCGTCGATCCGCGCTGCATCTCCTCGAGCCTCTCCCGGTACTGCGCAGCGAGTTTCTTCGCCTGCTCGTTCGCCTTCGCCGCGGTCCCCAGCTCAATCAGCATGCGGATCACGCTCAGACCCTGTTCGGGATCGTGGGTGATGATCTGATGAATCAGCACCGCCTTGTGCTCGTCAGGAACGCCGGCCTCCATGATCAACTGCTTGAGTTCATCGGTCCCGGCCTTGTTCTTGGCCATGTGGCCCTCCTTTCGCAGGGGCAACTCGGCGTGGTTCCCCCAGACTGGCGACCGCACCAGGCCGCCCCTACGCCTGGCAATCCCGGCCCTCGCTTCCCAGGCGAGGCACCGATCAAGCCGGCCCGATGCATCCCGCCACGTACAGCTCCGGGTCAAAAGACTCGATGACATAGTACGGCCGCTCCGCAAGCTGGCCGTCGCGAAGCGTGAAGCAGCCATGGCGCGGTCCACGGCGGTCAAACCCGTAGATCAGACAAACCTGAAACGGCAAGCGGCCCCCAAAGACGGCGCGATGCCAGTCTCGATCATCCGGCGAGGGTGCCGCATTGTGCCGGCTGCACGGGTGGGCGGTATCAGCGCAATGCTCGCAGGGAGGCGTCTCCACGAACAGCACCCGGTCAAACGGGTGACCGTGGCACTGACCGATGAAACGCTCGGCAGGGCAGACCTCCTGCCTTCGCCGAATGACCTGCTGGATGCACGCCCATGTGACCCCGGAAAACGTGAGCCGGGCAGCCCTCGACTCGACATCCCAGAGCTTCAGGCACTCCGTGATGACCACGCCGAATTCTCCGGTCTCCGGACACCGCACGGGACAGCCCAACAGGGCCGCACCGGTCTCAATCGGCGGGTTCTCGCCGGCTCCGCGACGGGAATAGGTTTCACATCGATCGAGGACCGCCTTCGGAAAAAAGACCGGCGCGTCCGTCGACACGTCCATCGTCTCCGCGTGCTCGCCGACGCGCTGCGCACCGTCAACGAGCTCCCCGATCGGCACCTCCAGGTACCGCAAGGGCGTTTCCGCCGCACTCACCCGGAAGGGGCCATCCGACTTCGGCTCAGCCCTCGGCCGCCCCTCCGCCACCCGCCGGGCATGAAGCTCGTACGCGTGGCTCGCGGCGCACCGGGGCTCAACGCTCAACGCGATCCGGCGGGCAACGTGTCGTATCGCCGTGATCGTGAACCGCCGCTCGGCCTCCTGTCCGCCCCGATCCTGCGAACGTAAAGAGAAGCCCGAACACCGACCGCCCTCCTCGGCGATGTGCGGCACGAGCTCGGATACGACCGCATCGAGCGGAAGCAGATGGTTGCGGCGCAGAAACGCCTCGAACCAGAACTCCGATCGATGGTCGGCCAGATCCATGAACGGATCGATGTAGTCCCAGCCCGTGCCGACCGAGCCGTCCTGACGCCGCACCGCCACCTTCACCGTCAGTATCCACTTCGCCGCGCCGACCCGTCGGCCGCGACGCCCCCCGAGAGTCCTGCTCACCATGATGCGGTCTCCGAACACCAGCCATGAAGCACCCGCCACCGAGTGCGGATTAGATGGCGTTGCGGAGACACTCCATCGGGGCGTGCCCCCGCCCCACCGCGTCCGACCCGACGTGTTCTATCCGCCCCGCGGGCCCCAACAGCCCAGATGGGCGTTCGGCACCACCGTGAGTTCCTCCTGCTGCTCGGCCCCGACCGCCTCTCCAATGGTGGCGTTGGGGGGCACCAGCTGGGTGTCGTCCCGCCGGAGACTGACCGGTTGGTTCTCAGGGATGCCGAGCTCCCGCGCAGCCGCGCGCAGGACCCGCGCCGCGGGCGTGTCCGGCCGCACCTCGCTGAGGTTGACGCGGCGGCTGCCGGTCACGTCGACGAATCTCAGGTTGAGAAGCTGCGGCCCCGCGCCGCTCAACGCCTGCGCCGGCAATGTGCCCAGATCATCTTTCATGGGATGTACCTCCTCTCGAAACGTACGAAACCCGCCGGGATCAATTCCAACGCCTCGCTCCACACGCGGGCGTCGGCAATCAAGGTCGCCACGGGCACGATGTTCGCGACCACGCGTCGCAAACAGGTGAGACTTCGCATCAGCAGACAGGCTTCCAGAAAGTCATGATCCGCCCTGGTGAGATCCACCTCCGCATAGCAGGCGGGTGCGGCGCCGGGTTCCCAGTGGATCCGAACGAGGCGATACTGCGTCTGAGCGTCAACCAGGATGTGGCTTAGCCATCTCCGCCGATTCTCAGATAGATCGTCGGGGATGATCCGCAGGATCTCGAATCGAAGGGCGAGCCAGCCGCGATCGACTGCATGCACGATCTCGCCCTGGCAGACATGTCCGTCACAGCAGACCGTGAGAGCATCCTTCGGCATCCATCCCTGCACGACTTCCAGCGGGGGTGGCCGCCACCCGGCCCCGGAACGCTCGTTCTTGGCCGTCTCCAGGGCCCACAGAACCGCCGCTTTGAGGTGCTCAGCGCCGGCACCTCCCAATACCCCCGCCTCGGAGAGGTCGGGCAACGGGATGTCCGCGATCAGACGCGCCGCCTCACCATCACGAATCAGCTTCCAGGGCCCGGGGGTGCTCGTTGGCTCCAGTACGTTCCCAGACTGGGAACAACCTCGTGACACCAGTGTCGCCCACATGCCATCCAAACACAGGTCAAGGTCGTTTCGTTCATAGGCCGCATGCTCGCCGGCGAAGCCATGACCGTCATCGCCCGACCGGGCAAAACCCATTGCCTCAATCACCGTGTCCAGCGGATACTGCAGGGCGTTCATGGCGTCGCTCCTCCGCTGTACTCCACCGGGGCGAGGAACGGCGTACGATCCAGCGGCATCTGATCGCGGTGCGCCAGCCAGTATCGGGCGGCTTCCGGGTTTGCGACCCGCAGCGGATCTTCGGGGTCGATGGTGACGGTCTGCAGCTGCAGGATGGAGTAGAGCAGCAAGACCAGCTCGGCACAACCCAACGCGGCCACGGGCATCGACACGCTGGCATCTCCGAGGCACAGCCCCTGGATCGGGAGCTGGCCGGGGGGAGCCGCGTTTGAATGGAAGAGCGCCGGAGCGAAAACGAGTACCGCCACACTGTCCTTGGCGCCTCGGAGACAACCGTCCGTCAGGATGATGCCGAGTTCCGCCTGATCGGCGACGTAGATTTGACCGTCCGGTCGCACCGCGGGGCATTTCACTCGCAGAGCCAACGCGATGCGCAGCGCTCCGCTGGCGTCGATTGCCCTGATCACCATCCGGCCAGGCGGGGCAAGCTGGTCGAGCCTCAAGAGGTTCGTTACCTCGGCCGGCTTTCGCCGGCCCCACGGCGTGTTCCGGTCGTCAGGGCACGCTTGAACAATGCCCTCCAGAGCGACCTGTCGATCGGGACTCAACTCCATGGACCGCAGCGATGACAGCCGCCGCCGAGGCTCTTGCTTGGTCATGATCCATCTCCCCCTTCAGCATCCTTCCAGGAAAGCCACGTGCCCGCTCCGTGGTGACGAATCAGTGCCCAGGACGCGCTCGTCGCCCCCAGAGCCGCGACGCGCCGATCGAGCTGAGGGCGTAGCACGCTTAGCGGGACAGCGTCGAGGGTGTGAAACGCATTCGTGCGGAGCTCGGCACCACAACGGCAGCGCCGGTTCCGGCGCTTGCTCCAGAACCGCTCGATCGGCCGTGGGCCGCAACGGGGGCATTCCCCACGAACCACGTAGCGGAAACCATCGCCAAGACCAAGCACGGCATCGCCGCCGTCACTGTTGATGCCGGAGGCCTCCAGCAGTTCGCGAATCGCGTGCCCGCGAAGCGGCTTGGCGAGCGGACGACGCCGCCACCGAGAATGGTCTTCGATGCAGCCCTTGTTGCGATCAAGCGGAATGACTGCGGCGTACTCGGGCCGGATGAAGGTCCCCTCCACCATGCAACTGTTTGGCAGAGGTTGGCCCAGACGGAGGACGACCTTGTTCATCAACAGTGCGCCCATGTGTCCGGCCAGCCCACAGAGCGCGGGGATGCTCCGCGTGACCGGTTCCTCTCGGCCGGCACGATCCTCCTCTCCGACCGTTTCGCACGAGAAGCCCGGCCCATCGTCCGCCGCCATGCCCAGCTCCGCCGGTGTCATGTTGCACGCCGGGCAGGCATCTTGTGGGTCACTGTTCGCGAAATACCGGATCTGGTATAGGCCGCTCGAGCCTTCGACATTGCAGTACATGACCGGGATGCCAAGATGCATCGCCGCGCGGGCCACCTGCAGCTCCGCTGATATCCGGTCCGTGCAACAGAAGATGAAGTCCGCGTCGGCTACGCGCGTGAGGGGCAAATCCTCAAAGCCGCCGGCAAACGCATCGACCCAAGTGTTGCGGCTGACCTCGGCGCAGCACTTCGCCACGTGGTCGGCCTTCCACCGGTGCAGGTCCCGCGGGAAAACCACGCCGTTCGTCAACAGGGATTCGGGCTTGTAGGGCTTCGGATCGGCGATGATAATCGCCCTCGGATCCTGCCGTGCAATGCTCAGGATGCACGATCCCCCTACAGAGCCCGCACCGGCGAGAATGACCTGCAACCGTCCCAGCACGCGGTCAGGATCGACGTCCGGCCGTGAGCCCAAGAAGGCCGGCATGCGGGCACCCCGTTCAGGGGTGGCCACCGACTTGATGCGCGACAACCGCTCAAGTCTCCTGAGCTTCGGTCGGTGCTCGGCCACGACGATCACTCCTTCTCCGACGGTATCCAGATCAGCCCGGCGTTCGTTCGAATCGGCTGCTTGCACACCGGGCATACACCCGAAAGCGTCAGGCACGCGTAACCGTCGCGCTCCGCGTCGGCCGAGTCCGGTTTGGCGTTGTGAACCACCGCCGAGCAGACCGCACACTGCCAGACTTCCTGACCGGCGGAAGTCACGGTCTTGCACACCGGGCAAGTCGCGCCCGCCAGTGCCTTCCCGGCCAGACCCATGACCGGCTGCTCAAAAAGCGAAACGAACATCGGGTGGGCATTGCCGAATGCAAGCACATCCCGCATCGCCGCGATGGCCACGCGCGACGCGGGCTCGCCGTTGATGCTCAGCCGCTGACCGGGCGGTACGAGGATCAAGAGCCGCGGCGAACGACCGCCATCGAGAAACAGCGACTCGACGACGACGGTGTCATCTGACCACTGTCCCGCTTCCCTGGTCAGGATCGCGATCTCTTGCGAATGCGTCCGCAGATACGCCGGGCCAACGGGCGGCAGATCGAGACGGCTCCAGGCCCAGGCCGCCCCCGGCGGGCCCTCCCCTTCAGCAGCCTCCAAGGCCGAATCCCCGGTTGCGGTCGGTGCGGCGGGGACTTCCGTTAGTAGGCTGAACCATCTTTTAGATCTTTTCGCCATTGTTCCCAGCGTCCTCTTTGGGTACCCCCCATTCTCGTGTTCGGTGGCCGGTATGCAAGGAACCGTGGCGAGAAACCTGCCTTGACACGATCGACGATGAGATTGTGGAAAGATGCGTTGACACACCGGCGGAAACGGGCGACGCGCAATCTGCTGCGGGCGTCGTCGGGCATCGCCCCAGTCATCTCATTCCCGGCGGGGCAAATCGCCGCCCCGAGCCGACAACACCTGTCAGGAGTCTCTAAGGCCTGGAATCGTGGCCAGGGCCTCTCCTCCGGCCACCGTGTCCGGCCTGCGTTCGATGGCAGGCGTCACCGCCGTATCGTCAATGACTTCGACCGACGCCAGAAGCTGGCGACCACGCCTCGACGAGCCAACAAGAATGTCGGTACCGCGACCCGGCGGGCTGGCCGCGCTCAGAATCGCCTTGAGCAGCGACGCGTAGCGTGCGATGGCCTCCTCCTGCGGGCCCCTGGGCTTCTTCCCAACCGGCGAAAACCGGGCCGTCAATTCCGATGCGATCCGGGCATCCCCCATCAGGCCCCGCAAAACCGGGTCGATTCTTCGAGCCGTGTCCGACTCCATCTTGTCACTCAACACGAGCAGAAGGCGGTGCAGGAAGCGGGGAATCACTTGAAAAGGCCCCGATCTTTGGCCATTGGAGACCGATACGTACCCCACTTTCTCGGGGCCGTTGGGCAATCGCAGGGTGATGTGCCATTTCCGAACGCGGGGAATCGTTCGGTCAGCACGCGGCAGGGCAAAGAGCGTCACACACCCGATCAGGCAGTACACTGCGATGATGGTCAACATGGGGAGTATTCCTCCTTCCTTGCGTTGTGATGAGGCCGTCAGAGCGCACGACACCTTCCGGGGGCCCCATTCATCCGCATACCACATGCATACAGGAGCTTCGTGACGTGCGACTCACTTCTCGAAGGGGCATCCTGCACACCTCCGATATCAAGTCAATAATACCACGCTGCCCAGAGTGATTTCGTGTTGGGGTGCGCTTTGGCGCACGCTGATCACATGCCACCCAGTGACATGCAGAACGGAGTCGCTGCACGCTCGGACGAACGTCGGCAACGAAACGACCATGATGAGCAACTCTGGAACCACCTGAGCCACGCGCCGATGGACGCTTTTCTCGCCGCGTGCGATCCGCTTTTCTCAACATCATGATGGCTCTGAGGATGCGTTCCGCAACGACCGGCACGGACAGGCAGAACCACCCCAATTCAGGATGCGTCGCTGTCTGGCCACTCGGCGTTCTTGCTATTCCGGCGAAGCGCGGCTATCAAGTAGTCTAAGAACACACGACCACCCGGTCAGGCGCCGCATGGGGTCAGTTTCTTGGCCGGGCGCGTTCGAATGCACCTCGGTCGGGATAGGAGCAGGAAGATGGCCCTCGACCTGAGCAGCCTGATCCGGTTTATCATCAAAGACGGAAAAGAGGCCCAACTCGTGCGAGCCGTCGATGATGCGGCCCGGCGCCGAAGCCGGGAGGCCGGCTTTGACAACATCGATCACTACCTCGATCACATGCGGCTGCGGGGCGAGTATCGCCGCGCCGTCAGCTTGACCACCCGCACGGTCACGGACATAGACCGGCTGGTTCATTTCGTCCGACGGCTGCCGGTCCCTGTGGAGGCGATCTTCCAGGTGAGCCCCCGTTTGCCGCCGTGGGAGACCTGGGAACAGGGTTCGGTGTTTGCCGTCGTGGTGGGCGAGCGCCAAGTCCTGATTCCCGAGGTGGCCGGCGATCTGCCCCAACGTGCTGTCGGAGCGCGCGATGCCGAGGCGCTGGCCGAGCTTGTCCACGGCCTCAGCAGTTTTCGGATTGAATGTCGGGTGGAACTGCACCTGCTGCCGTCTGAATTGCCCGAGGAACGCGCTCATGAGCATCTCGAGGAGTTGAGGAAACGGCCGGAGGTCGGCGCCGTCGTTGTTCTTGGCTCGCCGGTCGTCAATCCCTTGGCTGACCCGATCGCCCGCACAATGCTCGACAATCGGCCTTCCGGGGAACTCCCTGCCCGCTTCCGATGGTCGATCAGGCTGCCGAAGACCCCCTATCTCTCCGAGCCCCTCCCCTGTGCCCCGGACCAGCAGGGAATCGTCCTGAAAGGACATGGGCTCACCACCTATCGCCGAGACTCAGCTCCCGCGATCGCACATGCGATCGCGAAGGACCCGCACCCACACAAGACGTTTGACGACTGCAGCATACTCGTTCTCGACGTCCGAACGAGGCCCTTGCTTGTACTCTGTGCCGGCCACGGGGGTTGGGGCACCATCGTCGCGGTGCGAGCACTCAAGTGCCAGTACCTCATCGAGGAACGGATCAGGCACTCCTATGACCCGGAAAAAGCCTTCCTTGGACGAGACGGAGAAGGCCGCGTGTTCGCCGTCACCTGGGCCAAGCGGAAGAAGCCCCCTTCTCACGACAAGGTCGACGACCTCGTCCTCACCGACGACGCCATCGATCAAGGATGGGGATTTGCGGTCTAGCCATCGTGCTTTCCAGCGGCCAACCTGCCCTTTGCCGTGGCCAAGGACCTCTGCCGCAGATCTCCCGCGCCTTCGGGCATTGGCTGTCAATACAAATCGCCAGCCCGCTCGGGGTTCCACTGCTTCCACGGCTTCCCGGACCATGCCAGCACCGGTCCGGCTCCTCGTCAGAACTCTACATCCCGACCGCCCGACCTGTCCGCAAGGTCTGGTTTCCGTCGCAGCGTGTCCGATGGCAACTCGCCGAAGCATTCCTTGTAGGCCCGAGCAAAATCGCCGAAGTGCCAGAAGCCCCACCGCAGGGCCTCGGCTGTCACCGTGGTCGTGCCGTGAGTCGCCGCCCGCAAGGCCTGCCGCACCCGATGAAGCCGGAGCCGGGTCAGGTACGCGACCGGGGTGATGCCCATCAACTCCTTGAAAGCGTACTGCAAGGTCCGCTCGCTCACCCCAGCCGCCGTGCACAGGTCGGTCACACAGAGGCGCTTCGTGGCGTGCGTAAGGGCATAATCCTCAGCGATCTGTACGACCCGACTGTAAGCCTGCCGTGTCAGGTCGCGAGGCGCGAGCTCGACGCTGGCGGCCGAACCGAGCGTCGCCAGAAGGGTTTCGAGGAGTTCGACTTGAGCGGCGGTCTGCGTCTGCGGTAGGTCAAACACCTGGGGTTGTCTCGCGGCCATGTTGACCAGGTGTCGTCCCCAATCGTACAGGGCGTGGGCGGCGGCGAGATTCGGCTGGAGCAACTCGACGCCGTGAGGAAGACAGAACTCATCCTCCCGCTGCCGCCCGCGGAGGTGCGCCCGGATGTCGTCGGGCGGTACGAGGAAGGAGACGCTCTCGTAACCAGCCGCAACGACGAAATCCACCTCGATCCCAGACCCCGCCGCCAACACCCGGTCAGGGCCGATGGACAGCCCATTCAACGTGCCGGCTGCTCGTGGGCCGAAGGCGACATACGCCATGAAACCGCTCTGCAATGTTGTGCGTGTGCGGATGGGCAGGTTAGTCGAGTGCAGCAAGAGAACGCTTGCACCGATGCGAACGACGATTCGCCTCGCTCGCAGCTGCATGGATTGCAGTTGAACTGCATCCAGCTTGATCACCTCGATCCCCTCACCGACTGCCGTCGAGTCACCGATCTCGACGATCGTGACGGATTGCCGACAGTTGGGGGTAGTCGTCCTAGTCGCTAGGGGCAGCTCTTGTCTCATGATTTGCGGAAATCCGATAGGCGCCGCATCTCTCCGACGGCATAATGTCCCTCGCGTTCGCCCTGTTTTCCTAACTAGAGGCGGCGAACCTAGGGGCCACGGACATGCCGAGCAGACGGTCGATAGCCACCGCCGGGACTCTTGCTGCCATGCTTGGGTTCGGGCCGTCTCTTATTGTAGCGGCTGACAGCCTGAAGGGTAAACCGAACATCCTGCTCATCGTCGCCGACGATCTGGGCTACGCGGACATCGGCTGTTTCGGCGGCGAGGTCAGGACGCCGAACCTCGACAGGCTGGCGCAGCGAGGGCTGCGGGCGACAGACTACTACGTCGCCCCGAGTTGTTCACCCACACGCTCGATGCTGTTGACCGGAACGGACAACCACATCGCCGGAATCGGCAACATGGCCGAGTGGACCGGCCCGACGCAGCGGGGAAAGCCGGGCTACGAAGGCCACCTCAACACGCGCGTGGTGAGCGTCGCCACGCTGCTGCGCAAGGGGGGCTACCACACGTACATGGCCGGCAAGTGGCACTTGGGGGACAAGCCCGAGCAGTGGCCAACGGCGCGAGGCTTCGAGCGCGATTTCACCCTGCTGCAGGGGGCCGGCAGCCACTGGTCCGACATGCTGGGTCTGCTGCCCTCCGAGCCCAAGGTGACCTACGTTCGGAACGGCGAGAAGGTCAAGGAACTGCCGAAAGACTACTACTCCTCGAAGGCCTTCACCGACTTCATCATCGAGAGCATCGACGCGAACGGCCGCGACGACAAGCCGTTCTTCGCCTACCTCGCCTATCAAGCCCCGCACGGCCCGCTGGCCGTGCCGGATGACTGGCGGGACAGGTACCGGGGCCGGTACGACAACGGATACGATTCCATCCGGGAGGAACGACTGACCCGGCAGAAGAAGCTGGGGATCATCGGCAAAGACGTGGTGGGGTTTCCACGGCTACCCAACATTCCCGCCTGGGACACGTTGACGGTCGAGCAGCGACAGCAGGCGGCCCTCAAGATGGAACTGTACGCCGCCATGGTCGAGTACATGGACGACCAGATCGGCCGGTTGATCGACCACCTGAAGAAAACCGGCAAGTACGACAACACCCTGATCGTCTTCATGTCGGATAACGGGGCAGCCGGCGAGGACATGGCCGAGCTGGTGACGAAGCTGGCCCCCGCGGCGAAGGACTGGTTCGACAGGACCTTCGACAACCGCCCTGAAAACTGGGGCCGTCCGGGTTCGTGCGTGGAATATGGCCCGCCCTGGGCGCAGGTCAGCAGCGTACCCTTCCGGCTGTTCAAGGGGGTCGAGGCCGAAGGTGGTATCCGGGCGCCGCTCATCGTGAGCGGCCCCGGCGTCAAGCATGAGGGGGCCCTCAACCACTCGGTCCTGCACGTCATGGACATGACGCCGACGTTCCTGGAATTGGCCGGCGTCGAGCATCCCGCAAAGAAGGAAGGATCTACCGTCGCGCCGCCGCAGGGAAAGTCGATGTGGCCGCTGCTCGCCGGTCGGGAAAGTGCGATCCGCGCGAATGCTGACTGGCTCGGCTGGGAACTCTTCGGCAACCGGGCGATCCGGCAAGGCGACTGGAAACTGCTGTACTTGCTCAAAGGAGCCGGGGGCACGGGCGACTGGCAGTTGTTCAACCTGCAGGGCGACCCGGGCGAGCTGGACGATCTCTCCGGGACGCACCCCGAGAAACGAGACGCGATGCTCGAGCTCTGGGATGGGTACGTGAAGGCTAACGGCGTGATCGTGTCCGACGCCGGGCCATATGCGAAGCCTAAACCGTGATCCCGATAAGGACACCAAGCAAGCTGAAAGAAAGGACAATACAGCATCTCGCGTTTTGTCGCCTTGCTGCTGTTTCTGGCCTCGAGTATGGCAGAGGCAGCCGAGATCGTTGCAGTTGACAATTTCGTCCGGGTAGACGAAGTTCCATGAGATGCATTGCAGTGCGACGCAGATTCCGATCCGTCTCTGCTGCCAAGCTGATTGGTCAACAGTCCGCCCTGCTTGTCGGGCTGCTGGTGTGCGCGCTCGGTTCGTGTTGTCCTCCGGTGACGACTCCTCCCGCTGGTGTGTATCAGGCCGAAGTCGAGCAGGGTCGGCGCCCGACGAGTTCGGGCAAGCGCGTACGCTACAACCTCTTCATCCCGCAGCCGGACGCTGCGCTGCCGCCGCCGCCCTGGCCGGCCGTCGTTCTGAGCCATGGTTTCGCGCGCGACCGCACACGCCATCGGGACAACGCCATGTACCTGGCCCAGCGCGGCATTGTGGTGCTGACGCCGGATATGGCCGGTCTTCTCGGCGGTGAGGCTGCCCAATTGAACTGCATCGCCGATCTGGTGGATGACGTGGCTTGGCTGGCCCAGCGCAGCGCCGCTCACGATGACGCGCTGACCGGGCTGGTGGATCCGGCGCGGATCGGCCTGGCCGGGCATAGCGCAGGTGGCGCGATATCGTTCGAGGCGGCCATCGATGCCCAAAACACGACGACACCAGTAGCTGCCGTCGCCCTGTTGGACGCTGTACCCTGGGATCGGACCATCGCTCGGGCCGCCGGCTTCCCGACGATACCCTTTGCGAGCTGGCGCTCCGAGCCGGGGCCCTGTAATGCCGATGGTTCAGTTCGGTCTTTGCTCAGCGGTCTGCCACTCCCCACGGAAGATGTGCTGATCGTCGGCGGGACGCACTGCGACCCCGAGAACCCCTCCGACGCGCTTTGCGCGCTGGCCTGCTGCCGCAGCACGACCGGACGGCAGGCCCTTTACCAGCAGTTCCTCTATCTCTTCGTCCGTGATGCTCTCCAGGCTCCCTTCGTTCCGGGTGAGCCTGAGGAGTACGAAGCAGCCCTCGACGCGGCCGCTACGCTGGGTTTGATTGTGCGCACACCCGGCGGTAAAAGAGGTGAGCTACCCGTGAGTCTGAGAGCAAATGGCGAGTCCTACGTCGAAGGTCCGGACGGCGCCCCGGACCGGGGCATCCGGTTTACGATGACATTCCTTTTCCCGAAGTGAGCGCCGCCGGGGCGTCCGGCATGGAGAGGGTGGACATGGCACATTCAGGCAATCAGGTTCGGCATGGCCTGCAACTCATTGTCCTGGTCACCGTTTCGGCGGCGGCTGGTTGTGCGGGGCCGGTTCGCCAGCGGGCGGTGCCGCCCGAACTGCAGGATCGGGCCCTGATCAGTGGTTTGTCACCGGCGGTGCGGACCTGGGGGGCGGCCGTCAACCGGGAGTTCCAGGAGGCATTGTTCGAGTCGGCACGGCGCGAGCAGGAGTTCCGGACAAGTTCCGGTCAGACCGGCCCGCTACCTGTGGCGGAGTTCCTGGCCATCTCCGGCGGCGGCGCGAACGGGGCCTTCACGGCCGGGCTGTTGAATGGCTGGACCGCCGGGGGCAACCGCCCACAATTCAAGGCAGTTACCGGCATCAGTACGGGAGCACTCATTGCCCCGTTTGCCTTCCTCGGACCAACCCACGATGAGACGCTCCGGAAGTTCTACACCGGGGTCACTACGAAAGATGTCCTCACCCAGCGCAGCATGTTCGCCGCCTTGTTTGACGATGCGTTGACCGACAACACGCCGCTCCGGCGGCTGATCGCGACCCTGGTTGACCAGAAGCTGCTGGATGCCATCGCCGCGGAATACCGCAAGGGCCGCCTGCTGATCATCGGAACCACGAACCTGGACGCCCAGCGGGAAATGATCTGGAACGTGGGAGCCATTGCGGCGAGTGGGCATCCGCGTGCCGTGGAATTGGTTCGAGACATCATGATCGCCTCCGCCGCCATTCCCGCCGCTTTCCCGCCGGTGATGATCGATGTGGAGGTCGACGGACAGCACTACCAGGAGATGCATGTGGATGGCGGGACGGTCACGCAGGTGTTCCTTTACCCGCCTTCGCTCAAACTCAAAGAGCTCTCCGAGGCTGCAGGCTTCAAGCGAGACCGCCGTGTCTACATCATCCGCAATGCCCGATTCGATCCGGAATGGGCGGAGACGCAGCGCCGCACGCTCAGTATCGCCGGCCGGGCGGTTTCCTCGCTGATCGCCACCCAGGGCGTCGGCGACCTGTACCGGACTTACCTGAACGCCCAGCGCGACGGCATCGACTACAACCTGGTCGCCATCCCCACTGATTTCAGGCTTCAGCCCCGGGAGGTCTTCGACCGGGAGTATATGCAGAAACTGTTCGACGTCGGATTCGAAATGGGCAAGAAGGGCGGGTTCTGGAAGAAAACGCCGCCCGCGTTTGAGGGTGAAGTACCCGGCTAACAGGCGAGGCGCCAGGAGGCCAGTGAGCGTCTCAAGTCGCCACCGATCTTCGCCGCAAGAAGGGCTGACGACTTGCACACGAGATCGCTCCTGGTAGAGTGTACGAAAGGATCAAATCGAAACGACTGGGCCGTTCATGCCGTGTCTCTGAGAAGGTGCGGACCAGTCAACACGAGGAGAAAGCTATGAGAGTAGTCAGACAACGATGGATAAATGCGATGCTGGCCGTCGCGGCAGCCGCGATTCCCTGCCTGGGCCAGCAAGCCGCCGGCGTGATTAAGGAGGGGGTGACCGAAGCCAGGCATCGTTCCCATCTCCCCATGCCGAACACGATTCGGCCCGGCCTCACTACCTATGACGCGAAGGATCCGGACAGCAAGTTTCCTCCTATCGAGCAACTGCGCCCGCCCAAGGGTGCGCCCAACGTGCTGATCATCCTGATTGACGACGCCGGGTTCGGCTCGTCCAGCACCTTCGGCGGTCCCTGTCAGACGCCGACCCTGGATCGGCTGGCGGCGGGCGGGCTGAGGTACAACCGTTTTCACACCACTGCCGTTTGCTCGCCGACGCGCCAGGCGCTGCTGACCGGGCGCAATCACCACTCCTGCGGCATGGCCGGCATCACCGAGACCGCCACCGGCGCACCAGGCTACAGCTCGGTTCGGCCCAACTCCATGGCGCCTCTGGCAGAGACGCTTAAACTCAACGGCTATTCCACCGCGCAGTTCGGCAAGTGCCACGAGGTGCCGGTGTGGCAAACGAGCCCGGCCGGGCCGTTCGATGCCTGGCCCACGGGCGGAGGCGGCTTTGAGTACTTTTACGGCTTCATCGGCGGCGAGGCGAACCAGTGGTATCCGACGCTCTTCGAGGGCACCACGCCGGTTGAGAACAAGAAGACGCCCGAGGAAGGTTATCACCTGATGGCTGACATGACCGACAAGGCCATCAAATGGATCGGGCAGCAAAAGGCGCTGGCGCCGGACAAGCCCTTCTTCATCTACTTTGCTCCCGGGGCCACCCATGCGCCGCACCACGTGCCGAAAGAATGGGCTGACAAGTACAAGGGCAAGTTCGACCAGGGCTACGACAAGCTGCGCGAGGAAACCTTCGCCCGCCAGAAGCAACTCGGGGTCATCCCGGCCGACTGCCAGCTCACCGCGCGCAATAAGGAGGTACCGGCCTGGGAAGAGATGCCGGATGCGTTCAAGCCCGTACTCGCTCGGCAGATGGAGGTTTACGCGGCCTTTCTGGAATACACCGACTACCACGTCGGGCGAGTCGTGGGCACGCTGGAGAAGCTGGGGATACTCGACGACACGCTCATCTACTACATCGTCGGCGACAACGGCGCCTCCGCCGAAGGCTCGATCAACGGCTGCTTCAACGAGATGAGCTACTTCAACGGGCTGCAGCCCCTGGAAACGCCGCAGTACCTGACGGAGCGGCTTGACAAACTCGGCGGGCCGGAGTCCTACAACCACTACGCCGTGGGCTGGGCGCTCGCCATGGACACCCCTTACCAGTGGACGAAGCAGGTCGGCTCCCACTGGGGCGGCACGCGCAACGGCACCGTCATCCACTGGCCCAAGGGAATCAAAGCCAAAGGCGAGATTCGCCCGCAATTCGCCCACGTCATCGATGTGGCGCCGACCGTCCTTGAGGCGGCCGGCCTGCCGCAGCCGGAGTCGGTGAACGGCATCCAGCAGGAGCCCATCGAGGGCATCAGCATGCTGTACTCCTTCGACGATGCGAAGGCCGCCGAGCGGCACGAGACGCAGTATTTCGAGATGTTCGGCAATCGTGGTATCTATCACAAAGGGTGGACCGCGGTGACGAAACACCGGACCCCCTGGGCCCCCATGACCCAGAAAGTACCGGCCTTCGATGATGACGTCTGGGAACTCTACGACACGACAAAGGACTGGAGCCAGGCAAAGGACGTCGCGAAGGAAATGCCGGAGAGACTGCATGAGCTGCAGCGACTCTGGTTAATCGAGGCAGTGCGCTACAAGGTACTGCCCTTGGATGACCGGTTGATGGAGAAAATCAACCCGGACACCGCCGGCCGACCGATCCTTGTTCGGGGCAGGACCCAGCTCCTGTTTGGCGGCATGGGTCGCCTGTCGGAGAACTGCGTCCTGAACCTGAAGAACAAGTCCCACTCGGTCACGGCCGAAATCGTGGTGCCTGAAAAGGGTGCTGAGGGGGTTATCGTTTCCCAGGGGGCCAACATCGGTGGCTGGAGCCTGTACGCCAAGAAAGGCAAGCTGAAGTACTGCTACAACTGGGGCGGCTTCAAGCACTTCTTCGCTGAATCCACGGACCCGCTCCCTGCGGGCCGACACCAAGTGCGTATGGAGTTCGCCTACGCCGGCGGCGGCCTCGGCAAGGGCGGCAAGGCAACCTTGTTCGTCAACGGCAAGAAGGTCGGCGAAGGGGGGATTGGGGCGACGCTGGCGATGATCTTCTCCGCCGACGATGGCTGCGACGTGGGTGAGGACTCGGGGGCCGCGGTGTCCCCCGATTATGGCCCGGTCGGCAACGCCTTCAACGGCGAGATCCGGGGCGTGCAACTCTCCATCGCCGATGACCCGAACAACGCCGATCATCTCGTCAAGCCGGAGGACGCCGTCCGCGCTGCGTTGGGACGGCAGTGAGCCGGCAAAGAGACGGTGCTCGATCGATAACGGCCACCGCGCCGGGTGGCCGTTGTCCTCCGAGACTACTTGACGCAGCATAAGCCTGTCAGGAAGGAGATCTCATGATGGTATGGCGACTCATTGCAGTGATTGTGATCACTTGCTGCAGTGGCACTGCCCGTGCTCAGAGTGCTCCGCCGTCCGGAAACGATGGGCCGACTCCGGGTCACCAGGGCCCCGCAGCATCCCAACCGGCGGCGATGCCTTCGATCATTCAGACGCTGCCCGACTACACCGGCGACCTGGCACATCGCAAGTACCTGACTGGCGACTGGGGCGGGGCCAGAACGCAGCTTGCCGAGAAGGGCATCCTGTTCGAGCTTGACGTGACGCAGATCCTGCAGGGTAATGCCCACGGCGGCAGGGACACGAACAATGCGTTCCGCTATTCGGGCTCCGCCGACTATTATCTCAAGCTCGACACCGCACGGATGGGTCTGTGGCCCGGCGGCCTGCTCGCACTCCACGGCGAGACGAAGATTGGCGATAACGTCAACCCGAAGGTCGGGTCGCTCATGCCGCCGGACTACCAGGGCCTGCTGCCCGTCCCGGGTGACCCGGGGACGACCACGCTCTCGGAGTTCTACTTCACGCAGGCCCTCTCCGAGCAGTTCGTGATCGTGGCCGGGAAGATCGACGGGACCGTGTTGGCCGATCAGAATGCGTTTGCCTCCAATCATCGGACCCAGTTCATGAACGCGGGCCTGCGGATCAACCCCGTCCTGTTCTACGGCGTGCCCTATACCACGATGGTCGCCGGGGCGGTCTGGCTCCCGACCAAATGGCTGCAGGTGGTCACCGCCGTGGCGGACAACGACCCGGATGGGGCCGCGACGATGACCGGCTTCAACACCGCGTTTCACGGCCGCGACTGGTACACGGCCACGCAGGAATACGACTTCACCTGGAAGCCCTTCGGCAAGACCGGCCATCAGCGTCTGGGATGGTTCTGGACTTCACGCGACTTCGCGGAGCTCAGCGGCGACGGTCGGATCCAGTTCCCGCAGGTCATCGGTCCGCGCGCCCTTCCTCGCCAACAGCTGCCCCGCCGGGCGCGCGGGCTTCGGCTCGGCAACCAGATGTACAGCCCTGCCCAGCCTGAGACTTCCGCTGACACGTGGGGGATCTACTATAACTTCGACCAGTACCTGTTCACCGAGGCCGACGACCCTGAACAGGGTATTGGCGTCTTCGGCCGATTCGGTTACGGGGCCGAGCCCAACGTGTTCGAGCAGTTCTACAGCCTTGGTGTGGGCGGTAAGGGATCGATTCCCACGCGCGATCGTGACACGTGGGGGATCGGCTACTACCACGCGAATATCAGCGACAGGATCATGCCCGAGTTCGGTCTCCATTCTGAACAGGGCGTGGAGGCATACTATAACATTGAGATCACACCCTGGTGCCACATCTCGCCGGATCTGCAGGTGATCGTGGACCCCGGCGGCGCGTCGGGGCCGGATGTGGCTGTGGTTTACGGACTGAGGATGCAGATGACCTTCTGACGGCAAGACTCTGGAGGATCACATGTCACCAGTCTTCTGCGCGATGGTCAGAATCAAGGGATCCACACAACTGGGCGGCTGGCCCGCCGCCCCCATTCCGAAGGAAGGCAAACCATGAAGGCTCCTCCATTGTGCATCGCTGCGATCATGCTGGCAGCAGTCACGCCAGGCGCGCCGCAGGACGCCTTGGCCCAGGCGCCCGCGGCGGGTGACGCGGCGGCGCAGGCCCCGGTCAAGCTCGGTGCGGCTGAACTGCAAAAGCTCGTGGCGCCGATCGCGCTCTATCCGGACGCGCTCCTGGCTCACATTCTGCCGGCGTCGACCGCGGGTCTGGACGTGGTCCAGGCGGCGCGGTTCCTGCGCAAGAACAACGGCAAGGCCGAACCAAAGCCGGATGCGAAGTGGAACACGAGCGTGTTCGTACTGCTCAAGTTCCCCGACGTGCTGTATCGCATGGATGAGAATCTGGACTGGACTGACAACCTCGGCAAGGCCGTCCTCGCCCAACAAGCTGACGTGCTGAAGGCGATCCAGCAGGTGCGCACGACAGCGCTGGCCAATGGATCGCTGCAGACCAACGAGAAGCAGGTGGTGATGATCGAACAGCAAGCGGTCAAGATCACGCCGGCCAACGCCCAGGTCGTGTACGTGCCCGTCTATAACCCGGACGTCATCGTCGTCCATGAAACGAGCCCCAACTATACGGCCGCGGCCGCGGCGGTCGGCTTTGCCGCCGGCGTGGCCGTGGGGGCGCTCCTGGCAGATGACGACTGCGACTGGTACGGAGGCTACGTGGTTCACGGCCCGTATCCGGTCCCCTACGGAACCTACGCGCGTCCCGCAGCCCCGTACAACCCGCGCGGCCTGTACGATCCCCGTGGCCCGCTTGATCCCCGTGGCCCGCTTGATCCTCGTGGCCCGCTTGATCCCCGTGGCCGGTATGACCCGCGGGGTGTGGCTGATCCTCGCGGTGTGGCCGACCCGCGCGGCCGCTATGATCCGCGCGGCGCGGCCGATCCGCGCGGCGCGGCCGACCCGCGCGGTGCAGCCGACCCGCGCGGGGCGCTTGATCCCCGTGGCGCGCGTGACCCCCGTGGCGCCGCCGATCCTCGGGGGGCGGCGGATCCCCGAGGCGTAGCTGACCGCCGCAGCGCGGCTGGCCGCAGCAGCGGCTCGTTCGGGAACATATCGAGTCGTGCCCACGCGAGCCAGTCGAGCATGCGCGGCCGCAGCAGCTTGGGCTTCGGCGGACGCGGCGGCCGGCGTTAGCACACGTGGCCCCGGATTCGCCGCGGCACGTTCGAGCAGGCGTTACGATGGCGGTGTTTCGATTCCAGCTTCAACACACGCAAGGAGATGAGGCAAATGGTCAATACAAGACGCGTCGGAACGCTGCTGGCGCCGGTGTTCATCGTGGCCATGGCCGGTGGGCAGATTCCGGACTCTCAGCCCTCCCAACAGGTCTTCCCGACAACCCAAGCCGCCGTCGATACCCTGCTGAAAGCGTGCAAGGACAACGACTCAGCCGCGCTGGTGCGGATGCTGGGTGAACAGTACGGCGAACAGCTCAAGCGGATGGACGATGTCGAGGAGCGCCAGCATCGGCGGACTTTCTATAACAAGGCACGCGAGCACCTGAAGATTGAGGAACAAGGGGACGCCAAGGCCATCCTGGTCATTGGTCGGGAACACTGGCCGGTGCCGATCCCGCTTGTAAAGGAAGCTGCGGGTTGGCGGTTCGATACGGGCGCGGGCCTTGAGGAACTACAGGCCCGGCGCATCGGCGAGAACGAACTGGCGGTGATCGATGTGTGCCACGAGTATGTTCGGATGCAGACGGACTATGCGGCCGTAGATCGCGACGGGGACGAGGTGCGCGAGTATGCGCAGCGATTCGTCAGCACCGCCGGCAAGCGCGATGGTCTTTACTGGGAGCGGGATGCAGCGGCGCACGAGCGGCCCAGCCCGCTGGAGGCGCTGCTGCCCGACAGCTTCGGCGACGTGAAGAGCTGCAAGCCCGGCTCTCCGCACATGGGCTACTACTTCAGGATCCTGACCCGCCAGGGCGCCAACCCACCCGGCGGCAAGTACGACTACATCATCAACGGAAACATGATCGCCGGCTTCGCGCTGGTTGCCTGGCCGGCGGATTACCGTGCGTCCGGGGTGGTGACATTTGTCATCAGCCACCAGGGCAAGCTGTTTCAGAAAGACCTCGGACCGGATACCGCCAAGCGAGTTGAAGCCATGACCGAGTACGATCCGGACAAGACCTGGAAAGTGGCGAGACCGTAATGTGGGTCGGGCACACACTGGCAGGGAGAACCGAGACTCTCTCTGACCCGATTGATCGCATGAAGTTGTTGTGTCTGCGCAATAGCCTCTTTAAGGCAGCCAAGTGGAGGTACGCCATGAAGTGCGTTTCTCGGCCGGGATTCAAGAGACTTGGTGGCACCCGGGGCTCTTGCCGCCTGCTGAGCCTGCTCAGCGGCGGCGTCTTCCTTCAAGCCACCGCCAGTGGCTGCGAAGCGTCACCGGGGGGCATTGCCGACGCGCTGTGGCAGCCTCTCGTCACGGGTATCAGCAATGGCCTGAGCAGTCTTGTTGAGGCGCTGGTCTTAACTGTGTTCGTCTGAACCCGGGGCCGTCCGCGAACGATGGCCCATGCTTTCTGGAGGCCCAGTCCCATGCCTCACTTCATGTTCAGGAGCTACCGCAAGGGCGCGCCGGGCGCACGGCTGATCATCTTGGCGGCTTCGCTGCTGGCGGCCGGGTGCGTCACGAGCGGGCCGGTGACCGTACGCCGCGACCGATTCAACTTCAACGACGCCGGTGCCGAATCCACCAAAGAGCAGATCCTGCTCAACATTGTCCGCCTGCGCTACGGCGAGCCCATCTACTTCGTGGACATCGGTTCCATGTTGAGCCATTACACATTCAGTGCCAGCGGGCATTACTCGAACTACAAGAGTGACCTCGATGTCTGGAGCAACCCCGCGCTCCGGGCGGTGTACGGCATGCGCGGCGAGCCGGTGCCTGGCAGCAGCACGTGGGGCGCCAACCTGGACTACATGGACAGCCCGACGATCACCTACAACCCGGTCACCGGAGAGGAATTCGCGACCCGCGTGATGGCCCCCATTCCGCCGACGACGATCATCTACCTCTCCCAATCCGGCTGGAGCATCGACCGGGTGCTGGAATGCTGCGTCCAGCAGATCAATGACGTTGGAAACGCCCCTATCCACGAATTGGCGGGCGCTGAGCCCCCCGACATCCGCCGCTTCCGCCGCCTTGCGGAGATTCTGAAAAGAGCCCAGGACGAAGGATACTTGCGGTTCGGCATCGAGTCCGTGGCCGGCGAGAACGCGACATACCTCTATCTGCCGTCCGCTCCCGCGGGACTTGAGAGTGAAGCGAGGGAAGTCAAGGAGCTTCTCGGTGTTTCGTCAGAGCCCTCGCAGAGAATCAGACTGACGGGATACGCCTTGCGACTGGGGCCGAACGAAATCGCGATGCAGACGCGGTCTTTGTACGGGTGCATGTACGCGCTCGCCCAAGGTGTTTCCGTGCCCACCGAACATGTCCAGGGCCGCCAGACAGCCACGCGCCCGGCACGGACGGCAGAGGAAGATGCCTCGCGATGGCTGCGCGTCCAACATAGCCGTCTTCCGCAGATCGACCCCTTCGCGCAGGTGTTCTACAACGGGTACTGGTTCTACATCGACAGGTCGGATTGGCCATCGAAGAGGACGTTCGCCTTGCTGACGTACATGCTGTCGCTGCAGTCGACGGTCAAGGGTCGGGCAGAACCACTGCTGACCGTCCCGACGGGAGGGTGATGGCCGCGAAAGGCATGGGGTTGGCACTCATCAAGCTGCGTCAGCCGTCCGCCGCCCTCGCCGCGGTCTTGGATCGCGACAATCGACCGGCCAAGCCCTGAAGGACCGCGTAAAACACAGGGGTCAGGAGCAGGCCACAGATCGTCACCCCAAGCATGCCGGCCAGCACCGCGATGCCGAGAGTCCGCCGCATCTCCATGCCCGCGCCCGTAGCCGTGGCCAGCGGAACGACCCCGAGAATGAAGGCAAACGAAGTCATCAGGATCGGACGCAGCCGCAGCCGCGATGCCTCCACCGCGGCATCTCTCGGCGGCTTGCCGTGCTCATGCTGCTGCTTGGCGAACTCCACGATCAGCACCGCGTTCTTGCACGCCAGACCAACCAGTACCACGAATCCGATCTGGACAAATATGTTGTTGGAGATCCCGAAGTACGAAACCCCCAGCAGGGCGAACGAAATGCTCAGCGGTGCGATCAAGATGATCGCCAGAGGCAGCAGCCAGCTCTCATATTCGGCCGAGTGAGTCAGGAACACGAATAGAACGCACAGCGGGAAGATGAACACCGCCGTGTTTCCAGCCAGAATCTCCAGGTAGGTCAGTTCCGTCCACTCCGCCTTCATCGAATGAGGAAGCTCCTCGGCCGCAAGTTGCTCCATGATCTCGATCGCCTGGCCGGAGCTGAAACCTGATTGTGTGGCCCCGTTGATCGATGCCGCGGGGAACATGTTGTACCGATTGACCATGACCGGCCCGCTGACTTCCTCGACCTTGGCCACTGCTCCGAGAGGAACCATATTGCCGGCGGCGTTGCGGACCTTGAGCTGAGCGACGTCTTCCGGCCGGCTGCGGAAGGAGGAGTCGGCCTGGATATTGACCTGCCAGGTGCGATCGAACTGGTTGAAATCGTTCACGTAGAGCCCGCCCAGATTGGCCTGGAGGGTATTGAACACGTGGTTCAGAGGCACACCCAGCGTCTTGCACTTGACCCGATCCACATCGACATAAAGCTGTGGAGTATTCGCCCGGAACATCGAGGTCACGCCGGCCAGGCCCGGTTGCTGGTTGGCTCTGGCGACCAGGTTGTCCGTCTGCTCCTGCAGAGCCGCCAGCCCATTGCTGCCCCGGTCCTGGAGCATGATCTTGAAGCCGCCGGCCGTGCCCAGCCCATCGACCGGCGGGGCCCCGAACACGCCTACCACCGCGTCCTGAACCTCGACAAAGTAGGTCCTCCGCAACTTCATGGCGATGACCTCCGAGTAAAGCTCACGGCCAGGGCGGTTCTCGAAGTCATCCAGAACGATGAACAGCGAGCCGAAATTAGAGCCGTTCGCCCCCAAGAGGAACGACTGGCCCGCGACGGCCACAGTGTGCTTGACCCCCTTGGTGCCACGGGCGATCGCGTCCACCCGGGCCAGGACGTCCTGGGTGCGCTGAAGCGAGGCCGAGTCCGGCAACTGCACACTGGCGATCAGGTACCCCTTGTCCTGCGTGGGAATGAAGCCGGTCGGCACGGTAACCAGTCCGTAGTAAGTCGCATAGAGCAGGCAGCCGAACACCAGCAGAGCCACGACCGCGCCTCGAATCACGAATCGCACCGTATGCCCGTAGCCGGCGGTCATCCATCCGAACAGCCAGTTGAAGCCCTTGAAGAACCAACCCAGAGTCAGATTCATGACCCGGGTCAGGATGTCCCGCTGCTGCTCGCGCGGCTTGAGCAGGAGCGCCGCCAGCGCCGGGCTCAACGTCAGCGAGTTGAACGCGGAAATCAGGGTCGAGGTGGCGATCGTCAGGGCGAATTGCCGGTAGAACTGCCCGCTGATCCCGCTGATGAAGGCCGTCGGGATGAACACCGCACTGAGACCGAACGCAATGGCGATCACCGCGACGGTCACTTCCTCCATCGATCGGTACGCCGCTTCCCTGGGCGACAGGCCGTGCTCGATCCAGCGTTCTACGTTCTCGACCACCACGATGGCGTCATCAACCACCACGCCGATCGCAAGTACCAGCCCGAACAGGGAGA
Source organism: Planctomycetota bacterium (assembly GCA_022711465.1). Classification (GTDB taxonomy): domain Bacteria; phylum Planctomycetota; class Phycisphaerae; order UBA1845; family PWPN01; genus JAGNEZ01. The sequence goes on from JAKLEZ010000005.1 coordinate 113,356, forward strand.
GGTTGTTGAGGCTGAAGCCCAGGAGGGCCATCACCCCGAATGTGCCGACCAGCGACACGGGCACGGCGATCAGCGGAATCAGCGTGGAACGCCAGTTCTGGAGGAAAACGAGAACGACGATCGCCACCAGGATGAAAGCGTCGCGCAGGGCTTTCCCGACTTCGTGGATGGACTCGCGGACGAAAGGCGTGGTGTCGTAGACGATCGAATAGTCGAGGCCCTCCGGGAAGTCCTTCTTGAGTTCCTCCATCTTCGCGCGGAGCCGGTCGGCCGTGGCCAGGGCGTTCGAGCCGGGCGATTGGAAGATCGCGAGCCCCACGCTGGGCTTGCCATCCAGCGAGCAGGACTGGTCCTGGCTTTTGGCCCCCAGTTCAATCTCGGCGATGTCGCGGAGGCGACTGATCTGGCCCGAGGATCCGGTTTTCACGATGATCTCACCGAACTGCTCAGGATCGGTGAGCCGGCCAAGAGTGCTCATCGTGTACTGGAAATCCTGGCGGTGCTTGACGGGCGGCTGGCCGATCTGACCGGCAGCCACCTGTACGTTCTGCTCCTTCAGGGCGCTGGTCACATCGTCGGCGGTCAGGTTGCGGGCCGCTAGCTTCTCCGGATTGAGCCACACCCGCATGCTGTAGTCCTGCTGCCCGAAGAGCGTGACGTCACCGACGCCGTCCAGACGAGCTAAGTGGTCCTTGATTTGCGTTGTCGCGTAGTTGCTCAGATGAAGCTGATCGTAGCGCCCATCGGGCGACAACAGGTTGACCACCAGGAGGACGCTCGGGCTCTTCTTCTTCGTGGTCACGCCCGTCTGCTTCACGACATCCGGCAGCGTCGGCAACGCCAGGGACACGCGGTTCTGCACCAGCACCTGGGCCATGTCCAGATTGGTGCCGAGCTTGAAGGTCACGGTGAGCGAGTACACGCCGTCGTTGGTGCACTGCGAGGACATGTAAAGCATGTTCTCCACGCCGTTCACCTGCTGCTCGATAGGCGCGGCGATGGTCTCCGCCACCACCCTCGCGTTCGCGCCGGGATAGGCGCAGGAAACCTGCACCGTCGGGGGGGCGATTTCAGGGTATTGGGCGATGGGCAGCGTGGTGAAGGCCGCAACGCCCGCGATGGTGATGACGATCGAGAGCACCGCGGCAAAGATCGGTCGATCGATGAAGAAACGCGAGATCACAGGCTGCCCTCCGTCACTGTGCCGGGTTGGTGGTGGCTCGCTCGGCAGTCGGCCCGCTGGCCGCGGCGGGTCGGGTGCCGGTGTCCACGAAGGTCTCCATCGACGCCCGTTGAACGTTGACTCTCACCCCCGGTTTCGCCCGCTGGATGCCGTTGACGATGACCCAGTCACCCTCGGATACGCCATGAGTCACTACACGCATCCCGTTCTCCAGTGCCCCCACCTGCACGCGGCGGTACTCGACGGTCTCGTGGTTGGCTACGAGCAGATACCGCTGCCCCTGGTCAAATCCCATCGCCCGCTCCGCGACCATCAGCACTGGGCGAGGTACGCTGACCGGAATCCGCACCCGGACGAACAGCCCGCCCATGAGGCTGCCGTCATTGATGAACTTGCCGCGAACCTCGATCGTGCCCGTGCTGCTGTCCACCTGGGGTGCCCAATAGTCGATCGTGCCTTCGTGCGGGTAGCCCTGTTCGTTCATCAGTCCCACGAAAACCCGGCGCCTGTCTTCCGGAATCTCCTTGTTCTCCGCCGGATTCGGCCGTGACCGCCGGAGTTTCAGCACGTCGGCCTCGCTCAGGTTGAAGTAGGCGTACACGATGCTGTCATCCACGATCGTGGCCAGCTTGGTCTGACTCGGGTCGATCAGCGCCCCCACGCCGGGAACGTTCCGGCTCACGCGCCCGTCCAGCGGGGCCAGGATCCGCGTGTACGCCAGGCTGTGCTCAGCGGCGTCCACTCGGGCCGCGGCCAGATCGATCGAGGCCTTGAGGCGATCACGATCCGCCCGCTGCTGAATGACTTCCAGCTCGCTGACCGACCGTGACTTGAAAGCATCCTCCAGACGCGCGAGCTTCGCCTCCGCGAAGGCGTGCTCCGTCTTGGCTACTTCGAGGTGGGCTTGCGCCTGGGCCAATTGGTCCTCGTACGGACGCGGATCGATCTGGAAGAGCAGGGTCCCCTTCTTGACCATCGCTCGCGGTTCGTAGTTGACGCCCTGCAGGTACCCCCCGACCTGGGCCCGCAATTCGATCTCCTCCTTGCTCGTAGTCGTCCCGGTTGCCTCGATCGTGTCAGTAAACATCCGTGTCACCGGCTGGGCGATCGTGACGTTTGGCGGGGGCGCAGGCACGCTCGTTGGCTTCCGGCGCTCACACCCATGGATCGCAGCGCCAAGAAGCAGGGCCATGGTGATCGTCCACGCTCGGATTGCGGCTGGTTGACTCATGCCAACGTCCCCTGGAGTGTTCTCCGAATGCCCATCAACCGACCCGTCCCCGATGACCTTGCCCGGCTACGCCGCCGGGCCGGGGTCCGCTATTGTACCAGCGCCCCCGCCCGTCACGCCCGCCCAATTCCGGGTTTTTCCGGTCTGTGGTCTGAAGCGACCTTGATCCACTTCAAATGGTACGGATGGCCCTGGCTCGCGGAACAGCACATGAGCCTGAACGCGAGCTTCCGGCCCAAATCGTGTGCCGCCTTCAGCACCCTGTCGAGGAAATCCGTGTTGAGCTTCCCCGGTTCAGGCTCCAACTCGCCCCAAGCCCCGCGGGCGTAGTGGACAGTGGAAGGACTGCCTTGGTGAAATCGCTGTTCGTGGCCCGCCTGCGCCCGTCCCGTCAGCCCGCTCACAGACCACAGGACATGATAGGCCCAGACCCGCGGCTGTCGAGGCCTGGTATGGCTTTCCGAGGGAGATGACGAGCCTCGCCTTTGCGTCGTACACCATGCAGACGCTTCATCGGTGGACCCGAAGACAACTCATGCCGCCGGAATGGTCTGGGGCCAGTTCCGTTTCATTGGGCGTCGCAGGTCGCGTGGACTTCCGCGATACCGAGCAATGGCGGCTCCGTCCCACAGCTGCTGCGGTCACCCCAGATGATCGTGGCCCCCGCGCTCTTGAGCTGGTTCATCAGATCGCACTGGGTCGTTGAGCCGGCATCCGGGTCGCAGTTCGTATCGATCGGGCAGCAGGTGACGTCGATCGAAGGTCGGTTGCCAAGAAACGCGGCCCCGATCAGACCCGACAGGCTGTCGACGGGATTCTCCGTCAACCGAAGCGTCCTCAGGTTCGGTAATCCGGTCACACCGGTATAGCCGCTAATGTCGTTGTGCGTCGCGTTGAGCGTTTGCAGCGAACTCAGACCTGCCACCGGCGCCAGGCTGGTGATCGAGTTGCCGCTGCACCCGAGCCACTTCAGCTTGGCCATGTTCTGGACGCCGTTGAGGCTGGTGATCGCCTTGTTCTGCTGCCAATCCACCTTGAGCGTCTCCAGGCGGGTCAAACCCGACAGCGACGATATGCTCCCGATGAAGTTGTGCATCACATCCAGCGACTTGAGCGAGGTCATCGGCGCCAGGGGCGCAACGGACCGGATCTTGTTGTCCACCATGTACAGGTTTTCCAGCATGGTCAGTTCGGCCAGCGGCGATAGGTCCTCGACCTCATTCGACAACAGGTTCAGCGTCTTGAGATTCGTGCAACCCTGAATGCCGGCGAGCGTCCGGATGCCCACGTTCATCGCCTCGAGGTAGGTCACACGCCCCAGGTCGGCCGAGGTCAGTTCGGCGTTGTCGGCCAGTCCGAGTTGCCGGCGAATCGCGCGCGCCAGACACGGATCCATCGTTTCCGGCTTCTCCCAGAGAATCAGGTCCCCGTTGCCCTTGGCGTGGAGACGCACGGTCACGGTAACGGGATTGCCGCTTGCGTCTTGATCTTGACGGGCGTATTGGTGCGGAGCGGAGCCGTACCAGGCACGAAGGTCAACAGGAGCATCGGGGGAGGTGTTGCCCAGCGCGTTGTACATCTCCTCGGCCCAGGCGACGTTCTTCTTCGTGCTCACCACCCAGTTCATGCCCAGTGCCGCCTGAGCGTGTGCCTCGTCCACGATCTTGGCCTGGAAGCCAGCCCGATGGCTGTGACAGAAGCCCAGATACACCAGGCTCTTGCTCTGACTGAGGTCATTGCACTGGGTGAGGAAATCCGCGCTGAGCACATAGACGGGCTTGCGCGTGTCCTGGTCGAGATACGGCATTCGGGCATAGGTAACCTTGTGCGGCACGAGCCCCCGGCTTTTCATGAAGGCCAGACTCTTCGCTGTTGCGATGTGGCCGGTCATGACGTAGACACGCTGGGCGTTGTGTTTGCTGGGCCACGCCAATCCGTGGGAGTAAATGTGCACGACTCCATAGTCACTCAATCGCATGAACTTGGCGATCCTGCATTCCTCGTCCCGGTAAACAACGAAGTCGTCAAAGCCACATTCCCGAAACCGGGAATTGGCCGTGGCAACCAGATGGTTGGTGAGTCCTTGTCGCTCCCAGTAGTGCGGATTGAGCAGGATCGTCTTCCTGGACTCGACGAGGTCGGCCGACTTCATCGTCCGCGAAGTCTTGGCTGGCAGAAAGTCGGATCCGTCAGCAGCGTCACCTCCACCGTCGACCATCCCGGGCGGATCGTCGTCCTCCAGATCGAGCGCAATCCCGGTCTCCGTTCCGTCGGCGTACCGGATGGCAATCCCGAAACTGCTGGCCTCGGCCCACTCGACAGCAGGGTTGCTGCTCAGCCTGTTGACCATCTCTGCCTTGGCCGCCTCCTCGTCCCCCGTGCTGGCCAGCAGGGACTGCAGGTCTTCGTCCGCCTCGGCCAGAATGGCCAGGTCGGCCTCGGCCTCCGCTTCTTCGGCCCCCGTCACCTCCGACAGGTCGCCACCCAGTGCCTCTGCCAACTCCCTATCTGCATCCACCGGAGTGCCCGGCGGATCGATGGGAGGACCGGTCGGCTCCTGTGGAGCACAGGCCAGGCCCATCACGCATAGCAAGACCAGGGTAAACAACGGCAACCAGTGTTTGGCGCATCCCACGATCATCGCTGAACTCCTTCCTCGCTGAAATGACTCCCTTGCAGAGGTGTCTTGTTACCCGTTACCCGACGTCGTGGCCCTCACTCCATTCTATCAGAACCGGTCGACAAAATGAACCTCTAAGTTGCGACCCACCGGCGGTAGCCGCCCAGGCCCATCATGACCGTTGGCAACGGCGGATTGAAACGGACACGCCGCCAAGAAGCCGCCATCGCATTCTTGACCACAGGGTGACGATCCGGGTGGGGCCGGCTATACTGTCGTCGGCCAGATCCCTTCCCCGGTGAGGACGCCCGTACGAGGATTGGGCACGAAGATTGCAGACCGCCCCCCAGCTCGCCCGAAAGGCCGCCCAGGACCCAGCCCCGGACCGGTTGGCGGCCGGTACCGCGCGCTCGGCGCCGCGATGGGCGCGACTCAACCAGTTTCCGGTCGAGCGGGCGATCTTCACGGCCGCTAACGCCAAACGCGGATGAGCCGGCCGGTGGCAGAACCGGCCGAGATCATCGGGAAGACCTCGGCCGAAGAGGAACAAAACCCACAATGAAGCCTTCTGCGTGCATCCGTCGTTCGCTTGGTGTTCTTGTCCTGGCAGCTGCCGCCTCCTTGGCCGGTTCGGGTTGCCACGCAACAACGCCCGGCGATCGTCAAGAAGACGCATGGACCGGCGAGGCGCACCAGACCCTGAGCGTCGCAATCGTCGGGGACTCAACGGTGGCCGACTACGCGGAGAGCTCCGACAAACGCGGCTGGGGCCAGATGCTGCCGCTGTTCTTCACCGAGAATGTTCGCTTCACCAATTTCGCTCGCAGCGGTCGTAGCTCGAAGAGTTTCATCAAGGAAGGATCATGGGCAAAGGTGCTGGCCGCCAAGCCGGACTATGTTCTCATTCAGTTTGGCCACAACGATTGCCCCGGGAAAGGAGAACGGTCCACCGATCCTGCGGGCGATTTCCAGGATTACCTGCGACGCTACATCGACGACAGCCGATCGATCGGTGCGACACCCATCCTGATTACGCCGGTGACGCGGAGGAACTTCGGCTCCGACGGCCGGATCCGCACCACCTTGACACCCTACAGTGATGCGATGAAGAAAGTGGCCTCCCAGAAGCACGTGGACCTGGTCGATCTGCATGCCGAGAGCATCGCGATGCTCAATCGGTTGGGCGACGCCGGCAGCGCTCACCTGAACTGCAGCCCGAAAGACCACACCCATTGGTCGCCGGAAGGAGCCCGCGTGATGGCTGAGATCGTCGCCAGAGCTTTGCCGCCCGACGGATTGGGACGATATGCACGCCTCCGGCCGCCATCGCGCCGGTAGCCTCGAACGGCGATTGCCCGGCGAGGACCTCCCGGGCCGGAGGCTGTCGGTCACTGTAACCACCTGCAAAAGAACCACTTGCGAGACATTGAGGCCTCTCTGAGCGTTGCCTTGGCGAGGAACGCCGGTCCCGATTCGTCACCCCCGATCCTCCTGCGGCCCTATTCATCGCTCCGAACCGCCAGCCATCTGTCAGTACCTGGCCGCCGTTGGTTCCCCTGCGGAAGCCCGGGGCCGGATGTCATCGGTTGGCGCAGTATCCCGGACGCTGTATCCTATTTCACCAGACGCGGCAGCGTGGTCTAGCACCTCTGCCGCCCAAGTCTCTCGCCACGGGGTGCCGGCATGGTCGCTGAAACGGAGTAGTTCTTCGCCAGGCAACCGGTCTGAGCCCTCACCCCGAGAAGGAGCAAAACCATAAAAACCATCCGATCATTCCTGTTCCTGGTCCTGCTTCTGTCAGCCGTAGCTTATGCCGCACCACCCAAGAACGTCATCCTTTTCATCGGCGACGGCATGGGCTTTGAGCAGGCAGAGGCAGCAGCGCTCTACTCAGGTCGGTTGATGTCATTCAGCGATCCGGGCAAGTTTCCGTACGGAGCGGACTGCACCACCTACTCGGCAAACTCAGGCGTGACAGACTCAGCCGCCGCTGGGACGGCCCTGGCAACCCACACCAAGGTGAACAACGGCGTCATCAGCATGGCCTATCCCGGCGACCAATCGGAACTGCTCACCCTGCTGGAGTACTTCAAGGCTCAGGGCAAGGCAACCGGGCTGGTAACCACCTCATACCTTACCGACGCCACCCCGGCCGCCTTCGGAGCACACGAATCAACCAGAAGCAACACCAGTGCCATTGCTGGAGACTACCTTAACCAAACGCGCCCGAACGTGCTCTATGGCGGTGGCGGGAGCGGCTTGACGCTTTCGGCCACCACCGCCGCGGGATACGCCGTGGCGACCGATTCCGCTTCCTTTGAGAACCTGGCAACCCAGCCGGTCAGCTACTTCTCCGCCCAGTTCGGCACCGCTTCCATGCCTTACAAAGCAGACTACCTTGGGGGCACCTATCCCTTCCCCGAGCTCGATACCATGACCTCCTCGGCGATCAGCATCCTCAGCCAAGCCCCCGAGGGCTTCTTCCTGATGGTCGAGGGCGGCAACATTGACCATGCATGCCACCTCCAGTCAATCACGAAGTGCGTTCACGAGGTGACGGACTTCTCCGACGCTGTCGATGCGGGCTACAACTGGGCACTCGGGCGCTCCGATACGCTGATACTCGTCACCGCAGACCACGAGACAGGGGGCCTGACGGTGGACGGAACTATGGATGCGAACGGGTATCCGGTCGCCGCCTGGACGACTACCGGGCACACGGGAACAAACGTCCCCGTCTATGCCTGGGGTGTCAACGCCGAACTGGTCCACGGCACCATGGATAACTCCGATATGTTCAACGTGTGTTCAGCTGACATTGCCCCTGCCCTTGAAGCCACAAACCCATATCCGTCCAACGGCGCAACAGGTGTACCTCCGAATGTCACCCTGACCTGGACTCCAGGGACGGGAGCGGCATACCACAGGATAAGCGTCTGGACGGAAGTCGAAGCCGTTCTTGACGTCGATGTCACCACGCCGCAGCAGCCTCTGCAGTGCGCTCCCGGAACCACTTACTTCTGGACCGTCAGCGAGTATGACGGCGCGGGCGTCCTTCTCGCTCCAGGTCAAACCTGGACCTTCACGACCCTCGATCTTCCGACCGCTCCCACCAATCTCAGCCCATCGGGCAGCGTGGTCCCCGTCAACGTCCAGCTTTCGTGGACATCGGGCACCCATGCTCAGCAATACCGAGTCTACCTGGGTGAGAGCGTCGACTCCATGAGCGACGTTTCTACCCAAACCGGGACCTCCTACTCGCCATCTGGATTAACCAACTCCGCCACCTACTACTGGAGGGTTGTAGCTCTTAACCCCGCGGGGGAAGCGTCCAGCGAGACCGCCTGGTTCACGACCGAGGATCTGCCTCAGCCTGAGCCCGTCTACGCTGATTCCGAGAACACCGTCGCAGGCGCCCGTCTCTACGGCGATCTCCTGAGCTTGACGATGAAGGACGAAAGCCGCCAGGGCACGTATGACGGCTATGAGGTCTTGCAGGAAGTTGCCAATGTGCCCAACAAGAACGCATACAGCACGCTGAACCATGTGTGGACATTCGACCTTGGCAATGCCGTGAGCGCCGAATTCTATGTCGAGGCTTTCAAGACCGCGAGCACCGATGGTGATGACTTCGTATTCTCCTATTCGACTGATGGTGTGACCTACCTTGACATGCTGACCGTCACCAGAACCGAAGATACGAATGCGCCTCAGGTCTACGTGTTTCCCACTGCTCCGACCGGGACCGTCTACGTTCGAGCGACCGACACCAACCACACCAAAGCGCATCTGTCGATGGATACACTATACATAGATCACATGTATGTTTACGCCTCCGAGGGTGCGGTGATCAAGCACTACAAGGCAAGTCAACCGGTTCCGGCGGACGGCAGCGTTGATGTCCCGCTGGACCAGACGCTGAGCTGGACGGCTGGCGATGAGGCCGTTCTCCACAGAGTGTGGTTCGGCGAAGCCGACCCGACCGAATTAGCAGGACCGTTCGAGGTGTCTGAGCCAGCCTTCGACCCCGGTGTATGGGCGGCTTCGCAGGGGACGCAGATCACGGGCAACTCGGCCTACTTCTGGCGGGTCGACGAGGTGCGTGCGGACGGCACCGTCGAGACCGGAGATGTGTGGAGATACACAACGACTGCCTCAGGCGGCTGCAATCCGACCAACCTCATCGTCCAGTCGATTGTGCTGTCTACCGAGCGAGTGCTGCGCGCCGAGGTGGGTGTGGCCACGGTGACAGTCGTAGACAACTGCGGCAATGCCGTTGCCGGCGCCGTGGTCACCGGGCGTTTCACCGGGGATTTCAGCGCGGACAGCAATGTGACCGCAACGACCGATGACAACGGTGTTGCCGTGTTCCGAAGCTCTACGTCGGCAAGAAAACCCAGTTTCGGCTTCGAAGTGATGACCATCACGGCCGACGGACTCATCTATCCGTGACGCGCGCGGCTCGAACCGACGTGCCTTGCCCTCGCTCATCGCCGTAACCGGAGGTCACTCGGGACTGATCGCCTGGAGCAGGCTGCCGGCCATTCGGTACAGGGTCACAATGCTCTCGAGAAGCGAGCCGGCCTCCCCGGCATGGGTGGGAACCGGGATTGATCCGTCACCAGCAGGAAGCCGGGCAGAGCACGGCAGCCGACGGCCACGGGAATGTGGCCCAGGAACCACTTCGGTCGTATGCTACCCGTGGACTTCTGGGGCTGCGATGCACGACCGACACTCGCTCTTCACGACCAGGCTGAACGCGGTCGCCGCGGTGTGCGTTCTGTGCGCCGCCGGCGGCAGCCGGCTATCCGCCGCCGAGCAGAAGCTGGATGGCTCGGTAATTCAGACTCTCGGCGAGTGGCGGATCGAGTTTCAACCGGCAGACTCGACGCTCGCGTGCGTGCACGCCGCGTCGGGTGCAGAGATCATTGGCACCCTTTCGTTTACCGCCGAAATCGATGGGCAGCGACAGCCCTGGTCGATCGGGCGGGGGCGCGATTCGGCTCCCCGGCGATTGTCGCTGATCGACGCGGCCGGCGATGTGCAGGGGTACCTGACCTTCAGCGGGTCCGGGACATCGCTGAACGTCACCGTTGCCCACCGCTCAGCCCAGTCCTACAAGGGTGAACTGGCCTTTCGAGCAACCGCTCGGCTTGGAAATCGCAGTTTCGCCTGCCGCACCCGCCCCCCGATCGGCTCGCGCGTGGTCCAGATGGCTTCGGGGCCGGCAGACAGCGGCCTGAACGACTCGCTGTTCGACGTCGATACCGACACGGCTCTGCGCCTGACCGGTCGAACCCTGGCGATTCGCTCGCCGGCGGGGCAGGTCGGACCGCGTCACTTCGAGCTGGTGATGAGTGCTTCACCCCAGGCAGCCGATGGCGCCACCCTCGCGTTCGAACTCCTCCGCGATTACTACCGTTCCCGCTATGTGCCGTTCTATCGTCCGATCGACAGGAAGAGATGCCCCTCGCCCCCCACCGGTTGGATGTCCTGGAACGTCTACTTCGACAAGGCCGGTGAGGAGGACAACCTGGCCGAGGCCCGGGTCGGGGCCCGCTACCTCAAGCCGTTCGGACTGGAGATCTGGCATATCGAGTCGTGGCAGGACAACTCGGACCGCTTGCCGGTCAGCAAGTTCCACAACCTGACGCTGCGGCCCGATCCGCGGAAGTTTCCCCACGGAATGAAGTGGCTGGCGGATCGCATCCGCGAGCTGGGTTTCCGCCCGGGTATCTGGACGGTTCCCTTCGGCACCGGTGACCGGGCATTCTACGACACCCACAAGAACTGGTTCCTGCACCATCCTGACGGACAACCCATGCATAACTGGTGCGGCTATTACGTGCTGGATCCCTCCCTGCCCGCCGTCCGCCAGCACATGGAAGATACCCACCGGATCATGTCCCAGGAGTGGGGCTACGAGTACTTCAAGATCGACGGGATGTCCGGCCGCGGCCCGAGCTACTCCGCCCATTTCTATGAGCGTCCGGAGGTCCGGGCGGCCTTCCGGGAATCCTGTGAGGGTCCTTTCCGCTTGTGCGTGGAGGCCCTGCGGCGGGGACTGGGACCGGATCGAATCTGGTTGGCCTGCCAGGGCCATTACACCGGCCCCGAGGTCGGCCAGGCCGACGCCGCCCGCCTCGGCGCGGATATCGTCAGTCCCAACGAGCCGCCCCACTGGGCCAACTACCTGCATCAGGCTCAAACCACTCTGAACCAGCTTTTCGTTCACAACATCGTCTGGTACAACGACCCCGATACCCTCCTGGTCGGCGAGGCGGCCCCGCTGAATACGGCCCGCATCGCCGCCACGGCGGTCGGCTTGCCGGGCCAGGTGATGTTCGCCGGCGACAAACTGGCCGACCTCCCCGCCGAGCGCATGCGCCTTTTGCAGCAGTGCTTGCCGGTGTGCGATGTCCGGCCGCTGGATCTGTTCCCCCTGTTCGAGCTGCATCCGATCTGGGCGCTGAAGATCTCTCGGCCGTTCGGCACCTGGGACGTGGTATCGCTCTTCAACTGGAAGGACGAGTCGGCCGAACTCCGGGTGAGATTTGACGAGCTCGGCCTGCCCGCGGACCGCCACCACCTGGTCTATGACTTCTGGGGCCAATCGTTCCTGGGGAGCTTCCGCGAGTCCCTCAGCATGCCGCTGGCCGGCCGGTCGAATGCCCTGCTGGCGGTGCATCCCGACACCGGCCGACCGCAATTCCTTTCGAGTGACCGGCATATCACCCAGGGCGGCGTCGAAGTGGAGCAGGTCGCCTGGGACGAGGTCCGGAGCACACTCTCCGGCCGCGTACGGCTGGTGGAGCACGTGCCTGCGCGCCTGACCTGCCTTGTGCCCCGGGGCTACGAGTTCGCCTCGGCCAAGGCCGGCGACGAGGTTGAGCTCAGGGCCGAACGCCAGCCGGATCGCACCCTGGTCGTCACCCTGGAGGCAGCGACTCCGAGCACGGCGACGTGGGAGATTGCCTGCACCCATCTGCAGCCGTAAGCCGGTCGGATGATCCGGTGGCTGATGCGGTGGTCTCCTGGCTCAGAACCCGGGCTTCATCGCGGCGACTTCGTCGCGGATCTCGCGCAGAACCGCGACGTGCTGCGCGGACCACCGGTTCGGTACCGCGGCGAGCTCGTGGAGATCGTCACCCAGCCCCGCGGTCCGCGAGTGACGAAGCCGGCCGAGGAGCGTCTCGCGAATGCGGTCCGGATCGGCGATACCCTCGATCACCCCCCGATGTCCGCTCTGCGATCCGGGCTGGCTCGGATTACCCCCGCCGCCGGCCGTCTCGATGATCACGTCGGCGATGCCGTAGTACCGCTGCAGCGGCCCCTGCCGCACTTCGACATTCTGGATGTTCTCATAGGTGATGGTTACCTCCTGGATGACCCAGATGCCCCGCCGGATGCGAAGGCTGCGGTCGGTCATCACGTAACGGGTGGTGTCAAAGCGAAGGTGAAGGGCGATGTAGACCACGATGTCGGGCAGGACCGCAAGGGCGAAGGCCGGCACCGCCAGCAAGAAGCCGGCCGGCGGATAGGCCACGGTGATCGCGACCCAGGCAATGAGAATGACGAGGTCCAAGGGCAGCAGCCCCAGCCAGAACCAGAACTTCAGATAGCGCAGGAAATCCGGGGACGGCCCGAAAGACTCGATCGGGCCGCCGGCCTGGACTGGGAGCGTGGGCGGCTCGGCCGGGACGCGGAACCACTCCACCAGCACCGCCCAGAGGCCGCGGTAGATCCAGGCACTCGCCCGCTGTGTCGCTTCGTTCATCAGTTCGTCTCGCGCTGGATTCGCAGCCGGCGCAACTCGTCACGGATCTCGACCAACACCGCCAGGGCTTCATCCTTCGGTTCACCGGGGCCGGCCTCCGCGTGCCCCTCGGGAAGATCGCCTCTCGCCCCGCGCATCTGGGCGTAGAGGAAATCCCGTAACTGCTCGACCTCGCGGATGCCCTCGATGGCCATCTCCGCCCCCGCCGACCCGGAGGCCGTCTGGACCGAGATCGTCGCCAGACCCAGCCAGCGGTGCAGGATGTTCCGGGTGACGTGGATGTCCTGGATCCGGCGGTAGGTCAGATAGATCTCGCGACGGAAGAGAACACCCCAGGACATGGACACACCCTTGTCATCGAAGCGATAGCGCAAGGTGTGATACTTGCACAGCAGGACGGTCAGGGCGATGGGAAACCCCGGAAGCGTCAGGATGGCAACGAGCACGTAGTAGGTCAGCAGCACCGGATCGGGACGGGTGATGGCCCGAGGGTCAAAGGCAGGCGGGCTTCGGTCATCGCTCATCGCTATGGCTCCCGTATGAACCGGGGACGGTTCAGCGCGCGGCTAGGATGCCCTCCTGGTGGCCGGGTCCCAGGTGATCTTCTTGCCCCTGCGATAGGCGAGGTTGGCCAGGTGCGAGGGCAAGAGGGAACTGACCCCAAGCTGCACCGGGGCGTTGGGCCTGGCTCCAACCCGCAGGCAGTCGATCCAGTTGTGCTGGTGCTCGATGCCCGCGGCCGGTATGTGGACCTGGGGCTTGGCGCGCGAACCGTCGGCCCAGACCTTGACGTCGTTACCCCGAACCTCCATGGTCGCCTTGGTACCGTAGAGGATGAAGCCGTCGCCGTCGAAACCGTTGGTGAAGTTGCCGATGAACTCCAGGCTGAACTCGCCGTAGTCGACCACCGCGTTGACCACGTCGGGGGTCTCCCAGTATTTGGTGGCATAGACGCTACCGTTGGCGACCGCGGACTTGGGCACCGGCTCGCCCATCAGCCAATGCACGTTGTCGATCACGTGCACGCCGACATCGGTCACCAGCCCGCCGGCATAGTCCCAGTACCACCGCCAGGCGGTATAGCGCAGGGCTTCGAACGGCACCTTGTGCTTGCAGGGCTGCTGGAATTGGTCCCAATCGATCTTGGCGGTCGCGTAGTCGAGCTGTCCCACGGTTCGGGCGGCGGTCGCCTGGGGTGTGAACGGATCCTCGCCGGCGATGTAGTTGCGGCAATCGAAAGCCCGGATGTGGCTGACCTTGCCGAGCAGGCCGTTGTCGATGAGCTTCTTGGCCTCGGCGTAGTGGCCCTGGCTGCGACGCTGGGTGCCGATCTGGATGACCAGGGCAGGGTTGTCCTCCGCCGCGGCGAGCATGGCGAAGCCCAGGTCGATGGTGAAGCTGAAGGGCTTCTCCTGATAGATGTGCTTGCCTGCCTGGCAGGCGGCGATGAACGGCCTGGCGTGCCAGTGGTCCGGGGTGGCAATGACCACGGCGTCGATGTCCTTGCGATCCAGCAGCTTGCGGTAGTCGCCATAGCGGTCGATCTGGACGGCGGCATGGCCCTTTCGGGCCATTGTCTCGGTGAGGACCTTGGTGGTGTAGTCCATGCGGAACTCGGCCACGTCGGCCAGGGCCACGCAGATCACGTTGTCCTTCTGGCAACACAGGTTGGTGTCGTGGGTACCCTGCCCACCGCTGCCGATCAGTCCGAGGCGGATCTGGTCGTTGGCTCCGATCCTGCGAGCGGCGGCCGACGCGGTGCGGGTCTCGGTCGTCTTCCGTCCGGGCATGCTGCAGCCGCCGAGGGCGGCGCCCAGGACGGCCGCTCCGGTGGCCGCCTTACCGGACGAGGCCAGTAATTCGCGACGGGAGCACGTCTTCTCCGACTGCTTCAGGGCCATGGTGATACCTCTCATTCCGAAGAGGACGGGCTCCGGGACCGGCGTCGATGCGGTGGAACAGGTCGGGAGGACGGTTCCTTGCACGTGCCTGTGAACAGGAGCCCAAAAAAGAACCACAATTGCTTAAGTACGGGGTCGGCATGTACGAAACATAGGGTACATCCCCCGGCATTGTGCGGTCAAGCGTCCCGGGGGCCTTCCTCGGCCACATGTCGAGGCAGGACAGAGGATATCGAGGCGGAACAGACCGGAACAGTGGCTCGATCGGGGGTCTCGATCCATGGCTCGCGATTTGGCGTCGCTGGCGGAGGAGTACTCCGCCCATCTCAGTAGCGCTTGCTTGTGCCATCTGCATCACGGCACGGATCTCCCTTGCGATTGCACGATGCCCGACCACCGATTGGAAGTCGGGGGCCAAACCGGGTGGTCCCTGGAGCAAGTGGAAGGTGTGGACCGTCCGTGTGGCAAGGACCGGCTCAGGCTGATGGTCATCGACGACTGTGCGTTGATCCGGAGCATCACCCAGCGGATCGCCCAGCGGCTGGGTTTCGACACGCTTCCCATCCACGACGGCGCTTCGGCGCTCAAAGCCCTGGGGCAGTACCGGCCCGATTTTGTCGCTCTTGATCTGGAGATGCCGGGGATGGACGGGCTGACGTGCCTGCAAGCGATTCGGGCGGCTCAACCGGAAACGCTGGTCGTCATCTTCTCGGACACCCTGGACGAATCGAGTCGGAAGCTCTGCATGGATCTGGGAGCCGCGGACTGCATCAGCAAGCCGTTCACGGTATCCGAGTTGGAGAGCCATTTTCATCGTCTGCGAACAATGCGGGCAGACCGCGACGAGATCATCCCGCCTACGTGATTGAGTCCGGCTGCTAGCTGGTGCGTGTCGTTCACCCACATCTCTCTGTCGTCCCAAGCCGGCACGCACCAGCTTATCCGCCTCGCCCGCCCGTTTGCCCCGCCATTGACGCCTGAGGGACTCTCCGCCACGATATCCGGCATGAGAAACGCGACACTTCTGGGCTTCCTGAGCGGGCTTGCGGTTGTTGGCACGGTTCAAGGCGCCGACCCGGCTCGGTCGCGGCCCAACATCATCGTCATCATGGCCGACGACATGGGTTTCTCGGACCTGGGCTGTTACGGCTCGGAGATTGCCACGCCGCATCTGGATCGGCTGGCCTCCGGCGGTCTGCGGTTCACGCAGTTCTACAACACGGCCCGCTGTTGTCCGACCCGAGCCTCGCTGCTGACCGGGCTGTATCCGCACCAGGCGGGTGTGGGCCACATGGTGGACGATCGGGGAGCGCCGGCGTATCAGGGTTACCTGAACGATCGATGCGTGACCCTTGGAGAGGTGTTGCGTCAGAGCGGCTACCGGACGCTGATGGCGGGCAAATGGCACGTGGGCGAGCGTCGTCCGCACTGGCCGGTGGATCGCGGCTTTGACCGCTACTACGGTCTGGTCAGCGGCGGGAGCAACTACTTCCGGCTGGATCCAAACCGGATCATGGCCCGCGACGATCAGCCCTGCAAGCCGGAGGGGGAGCGGTTCTACGTAACCGACGCCTTCACCGACGCGGCCATTTCGTTTCTCGAGCAGGAGCGTTCGTCCGGCAAGCCGTTCTTCCTGTACCTGGCCTACACCTCGCCGCACTGGCCGCTGCACGCCTGGCCGGAGGACATTGCCAAGTACCGTGGCCGGTACATGATTGGCTGGGATGCTTTGCGGCAGAAGCGACTGGCGCGGATGGTGGAGTTGGGGATAGTCGATCCGCGCTGGGGTCTGACGCCGCGTGGCCAGAAGGCCCCGGCCTGGGCGGAGGTTGAGGACAAGGAAGCCCGCGACCTGAAGATGGCCGTCTATGCCGCCCAGATTGACCGAATGGACCAGAACATTGGGCGGGTGCTGGCCAAGGTTCGCGAGTTGGGCGTGGAGCGGAACACGCTGATCCTGTTCCTGGCGGACAACGGCGGGTGTGCGGAGGAGATCGACCGGGGCACGCCGGGGGTTCCACCGGGTGGCAAGGACTCGTTTTTGAGTTACGGGCTGCCTTGGGCGAACGCGAGCAACACGCCGTTCCGGCTGTACAAGCACTGGGTGCATGAAGGTGGGATTTCGACGCCGCTGATTGTCTTCTGGCCGGAGGTTATCCGCAAGGGTGGCGGGCTCACCGACCAGGTTGGGCATCTGGTTGACCTGATGGCCACCTGTGTGGAGGTGGCCGGAGGGGTTTATCCGGCGACCCACCGGGGGCACGAGATCACCCCGCTGGAGGGCAAGAGTCTTGTGCCCATCCTGGAGGGCAGGCCCCGTGAGGGTCACGCGGCGCTCTACTGGGAGCACGAGGGCAACCGGGCGGTGCGGCAGGGCGACTGGAAGCTGGTTTCGCGGCATCCCGGCGGCTGGGAGCTGTACGACATGAAGGCTGACCGGACGGAACTGAACAACCTGGCCGCGTCCCATCCGGACAAGGTCAAGGAGTTGTCGGAGCTGTACGCCGGCTGGGCCAAGCGGGTTGGGGTGCTGACGCCGCAGGAGCTCGGTGAGATCAAGAAGAAGAAGCAGAGCTGAGGTCGTCCATGGCGTTGCCCGCGATCTCCGACGATCTGTTCTGCCCGGCCTGCGGGTACATGCTCCGCGGGCTGACCGAGTATCGCTGTCCGGAGTGCGGGCGTCCGTTCGATCCGGCGAAGATGGTGCCCGAGCCGATCCCCTGGGCGAAGCGGAACCAGCTGGGCCGGATTTGCGCATACCTCCAAACACTATTCATAACCACCTTTAGCATTTATAGACTGGCTGAGCAGGTCCGGCGACCGGTGAGCTACGGCGACGCTCAGCTCTTCCGGTGGGTGACGGTTGTCGTTGCCTATGCCCCTTGCGTCCTGATGATCCTCGCCTTTCGTCCCTCGAGCGGTTCGCGTCTGCTGTTTCGCGGCCTGTATTCCGGGCCACCGACGATGGATCCCTGGACGGTGACGAGCGTGTTTGCGGCCACGCTGCTGGCCTTGGTGGTAGCCACGGGCGTGCCGAGCTACTTCTTTCATCCGCGATGGCTGGACATTGAGCGGCAGAATCGGGGCATTGCGATCAGCACGTACGCCTGTGGTCCGCTGGGCTGGACGCCCCTGGCTTGCGTTCTCGGTTATGTCATTGCGGCATTGGTGGCCATGACCGGGGCGGCGGGGCTGGAGGATTCCGCGCGGGTTGCGGTGGCGAGTCTGCTCGTTGTTGAGCTCCTGTGGTGGTGGTTTGGCCTGGTTTACCTTTCGAGGCGTGCGACCGGGCGAGGTGCCGCTGGGGTATTCGTGGTGGCGCTGGCCGGGCCGCTGGTCTGGCTTCTGGCCGTCGGCCTGACGCTGGTAGCGGTCAGGTTTCTGGTTGTGTTCCCGGTGCTGATCTACCACAGCCTACGAGGATGACTTCGCTCCTTGGGAGGCGGATTCCCGGCCCGCCGACGGGCCGTTGAGGTAGAGGGTTGTCTTCGCGTGCGGATCCGGCCCGGCGAAGTAGACCCGGGGCACCGATCCCTCCTTTTGATAGTATAAAACACTATCAGACTCTAGAAGTGGACTCGTCGGCAGGCAAGGCAGGTAGTCGGGGACCAGGGCTTGAAGGCTTGCCGGCCGCTCATCATGGTCCAGCTCATACATTCGGATGGCCAGGGCGGCAGCGGCCAGTCGCGCCCGGGCCAGTTGGTAGAAGCAGGTGCGATGCAGATCGCGGGAAAACAGCACCGAGCCGCCGCCGAAGCCGTAGGCGGTCGGGCCCTGTCCCGGTCGCGGTGCAGTTTCCGACCCGGGCGTGACCTGGGAGAAGTACGTCGCCTTGGCACCAGTGATCAAGCCGCGATCGAATTGCCGCAGTCTCCTGCACGTCTCAATGACGAGCATCGGACGAACCATGGACAAGTACGCCCGTTCCAGCTGGCCGACCGGCGGTGCGGCCAGCTGAAAACTCACGGTCCGGTCTTTTCCGCTGCTGAGCCTGCGCTCGGTATCGAAATGGAGGGCTCTTTCGGCGTAGACTCCCCAGAGGAAGGCCTCCCGAACCGGGCGTTCATCGAGGAGCCGGTTGATGAGTTGTTGGCCGTGCTGTCGCGACGCGTGTCGAGTCGAAGAGGCTGTTTCGGATTGAGGCCGGGAGAAGCGCAGGGTGGGGCTGAGATTTTCGATCGCGGTGGTCACGGAATCGATGGTGCCGAGTTGAAGCCAAGCCGCCGAGAGGGTGCGGTAGTGGGCGACGTGGGCCGCGAGACTGAGGGCGTCCTCCAGCGACCGGATGGTTTCGAGGTCGTCGCCCTGGAGATGGGCCACATAAGCGGCGGTGACGATGCAATCGCTCAGCTGGTGGAAGTCGGCTGAGGGAGAGGCGCGGTTCAAGGATGGGCCGGGGGACCCCCAATCCACATTGGGGAGTGCTCCGGCCTGACGGACCCAGGAACGGGCCGCGGTGGAGGCGGTCATGAGCTGATTGAGTTCCCGGAGATGCCGGGGGACATCGGCCTTGTATCGGCCCAAGGACTTGAGGAGTCGGGTTTGCCCCTGGTTAAGGACCAATGCCTGCGTGGCCTTGACCAGGAGTGGAGCCGCGTTCCGATCCTGGGGCACGGGCGGCAGGAGGAAGTCTTCTGGGAAGAGCGGCTCGCCGGCGGCTTTGATGCGGGCGACTTCGGTCTCGTAGATGTGCCCCGCCTTGGCGCTCCACCACCAACGGGCGGCGGCCACGGCGAGGATGATCAAGCCGGCGGTAACGGTGATGCGTCGGAGCCACCAGAATCGTGTGGGGATGGGCTTGACGAGGATGCCGGCGTGGACGGGGGGTTCGGAGGGCATGGTATCAGTTTACCCTTTACGGTGGCACATGGACAACGTCTGGCGAAGCCGGTTTTCTTCCAGGGGATCTGATCATGTCATGTGCCGCGGATGGTTTCCGGCGTCAAACGAAGCCAACGATTGGCGGAGGGGAACCGCGTTTTTGGGGCTGCCAGAGGGGTTACTGCCATTGATCCGGCACAATGGCGGGCGCCAAACGAACCCATTGGGGGAGCGTTTCGTGTTCACCGGAAGCCCCGGAGGGGAGTAGGGCCGGCGGATCTGAGGATGTCAAAGAACGGGACCCGCGGTCGGGGAGCGGTTGGTCTGCGGTCGAGGCAGTGCAGACCTCCGGTGATGAAGAACACGACCGGTGTTCCGGGAGTGGGCGGTGGAAGTGAACGGTCTGCGATCAGCGGTTGGCGGGCGGATCGCGGAGATGCGGAGTGTTCTCATGGAAGGCTGCTGGATTGGTCTGAGGATGCTGGTGACTGCTGGGCGAGCGAGGATCGGGTCAGTAGCCCAGGGACTTCAGGTAGGAGTCGAAGTCGGGTGGTACGGGGGCGATCGGTTTGTCGGCATCGCGGGCGGCGTAGCGGAGCATATTGCGCAGCAGGCGTTCGGCGGTGGGATCCTGGCCGAGGGCCTGGCGGACGCGGAGGGCGTTGAGGATGAAGCGGCCCTGGCCGAGCTTGTAGACGGTGAGCATCAGTTCGGCGCAGTTGTATCCCATTCCGGTCCGGAAGGCTCCGGCCACGGCCTCGTCGGGCGTATCCTGGCCGGCGTATCTGAGGTCAGGGATGATCTCGCGGTAGAAGACGTAGTCCATCAGGCCGGTTGGGAGGCCGTCGAAGATCGGGTGGTGCTTCGCCCACTCGTCGCGGATGTAGACCTGAGGGAAGCGGTACTCGCTGACCAAGCCGATTGAGCCCTTGTTGGCCAAAGGGAGCCAGCCGAGCGGATTCTCTTTTTTCTCAAACACGTCCAGCGTCAGGAACACGGCCGCAGAGCCGGCGGCTATTCTCTCGACCAGTTCGTGCCACGCCTGGGCATCGCCGCTGCCGCCGGGCACAGCGGGCACGAGGATGACTTCTCGCCCGGCCGGTTTGCCGGGGGCAAACGGACGCGTCTCGATGCCGTGGTCTCTGAGCCATTGGGTGAGTTCCGGGTCCTTGCCCCAGAGTGTGATCGTGGTTTTGACGGTGGGCATGTCGTGCGGATCGGTGACGTAGAACTCGACGGACTCGCCGGTGGCCGGGCCGCCCTTCAGGAGTCTGGCGACGAACCGGCACTTGCCTGACGGAGCGTCCACGGGCAATTCCTCGGAGAAGACCGGGATTGCATAGGGTGGTTCGACGTTGCCGGTCATAGCGGGGATCCTAACGGTGATTTCGCGTTCGATGAGGCGTTGCTCGGTGGGGCCCAGGACCTGGAGCAGGGCCGGGTAGTCGCCCGGCTTAAGCACGTCTTCGTTGGAGAGGACGGCCTCGAGCTTCACCTTGCGGCCGCGATAGACACTGACGGGTTCGGTGAAAAGGCACCAGCGCAGGGGGGCGAAGACGTCGCACATGGCGTCGAAGGTTCCGGGTTTATGTTCGCGGAAGGCGGTGATCACGCCCTCGGAGTAGGCCTCGGCGGTGTCATGGGTACCGGTCAGGTTGTAGCCGACGATGGCCGGATTGGAGCGCAGGGCGTTGATGCCGATTCTGCGGAGGCCGGCCATCTTGGCGAGGCACTTATCGAAGAAATCTTCCGGGCTTGGGAAGGCCTCTGCGAGTTTCCACCGATCCCAGTCGGCCATGAACCTAGCGAGCATTTCCTGGTAGTTTTTGGCACCGGGGTAGGATTCCTCGCCAAGCGCCTCGTAATGGCGGAGCATTCTCGGGAAGTGCGTTCCGCTGCCCATGCCGTATTCGGCGAGCAGGAGGGGGCGGTCGATGTAGGCCACGGTTCGGAGTCGTTCGATCTCGAGTCTCCGGTGCGGTGATCTCGGATAGGTGTGCAGGTCGCCCAGCACGTTTTCCCACTCATCAGAGCCGGGGTTGCTGATGCCTCCGATGTTGGGGGTGTTAAGGATTTCGCACTTAGGAAAGGCGGCGAAGGTGGTGGTGTCGGGCGTCTGCCCGGGTGCGAGTGAGCCGTAGCACCATGGGCCATTGGGGTTATGGGCGTTTGAGAAATCGGCGGCCAGATCGAATCGGGCGCCACCGGACGACTGGATCGTTGCGTGGACTTCGGTGGTATCGGTCCAGGGTGCGAGCCCGGCCGCATCGGGGGCATAGCCGCCACCCCAGCCGACGACGAAGTCGATGGTATCGCCGGCGGCGAGGTTGAGCGTGGCGGAGTAATCGCAACAATCGCCCCAGCCGCGGACATTGATGAAACCCGCATAGATTGGTTTGCCCGCATGGAGCACGTGGACGTCGGTGGTTGAGAAGCTCCCTGTTCCTCTGAATCGGGCGGAGAGGGCGTGATCGCCGGCCGCGGGCGCGGTCCAGCGGGCGACGCTGTACTCCCCTTTGGTGCCGGGATTCAGGGACACGGACTTCGCCGGCCAGAGCGGGACGTGATAGATTGCGTAGGGCTTGGCGTTGAAGAGGACGTTAGGTTGCGTTTCTTGGGCGGGTTTCCAGAGCTCCAGGCCGTTGAGGTAGGCGGATACCGCGTCGAAGCGCCCGCTGCCCAGCATGACCAGGCGGGTCTCATCGAGCGCCCGCAGGAGGGGCAGAGCCTTGACGGCCTGGCGGAAGACGGGTCCCTCGCCGGTTTCGTTGAGGAGTCCCCAGATCACGATGGAGGGGTGGTTCCGGTCGCGGCGGGCCATGGCGGCGACCTGCCGATCGAAGCGTTCGGCCATATTGGGGGAATCATGGAGCATCCACGAGCTGGGGTTTTCCTCGTAGACCAGGAGGCCGATCTCGTCGGCCATGTGGAGCTGGTTGCGCAGGGCTACCCGGCCGATGAACCGGACCATATTGAATCCCATGGCCTTGCAGCTGACCAGTTCGCTGCGGAGCGGGCCCGGATCGCGCGGGAGGCAGTGTCCGACCGGCGTTTCGGCGGCGGTGTGCGAGGAGCGAAGGAAGATCCGCCGGCCGTTAAGGCGGAAGAAGCCGTTGTCGAACCTGAAATCCCTGAAGCCGCAGCGGGTCGAGGACTCATTGAACACGGGGGAATCCGGTGTTGTCACTCGGACGGTAACGCGGTAGAGGATAGGATCGTTCAGATCCCAGAGCCGCGGGTTGCGGACCTGGAGCTGGCCATCGATGAGCGTGTCACCGGAGGGCGTTTCACGGGAGATCGTGATGGCGTCGAGCGTTTCGCCGCTGGTGGCGGGGGAAACGGTGAATTCGAGGTTGCACTTTCGGGCGTTTGTCGCGGTGTTGCGGAGGTTGGCCTGGGCGCGGATTTTTCCGGTTTTGGGATCGGTTCGGACGAAGAGATCCTCGACGCGGACCGCCGGTGTGAGCAGCAATTCGACGCTGTCCATGATTCCGCCGGTCTGGGTGAAGGCCGCGCCGCCATGCGGCGTCTGACGAAACGTGAAGCCCTCGATCGGCGTATCGCCGGGGAGCAGGACGCGAACGGCGAGGCGATTGCCTGATCCAGGCTTGACCGCGGCGGTCACGTCGAAGGTGAATGGCATCATGGCACCCTGGTGGGAGCCGACGCGGGTTCCGTTGACCCAGACGTCGGCCAGGTAG
This sequence comes from Planctomycetota bacterium, assembly GCA_022711465.1. Taxonomy (GTDB): domain Bacteria; phylum Planctomycetota; class Phycisphaerae; order UBA1845; family PWPN01; genus JAGNEZ01. The sequence goes on from JAKLEZ010000005.1 coordinate 136,590, forward strand.
TCCACATCCCAGAAGCGAAGCAGGTAGCGGCCATCGGGGCACGGATTGGCTGGTATCTGGACATCGCGCCAGTACCAGAAGACGCCGCAGTAGCCCGGGAAGGTGTCGCCGATGAACCAGGGGATCCTGGCGGGCCTGGCTTCGGGGCGAGGCTGCTGCCACCATTTCTCGGCGACGCCGATATTCGTCGGATCGACGGCAAGTTGCCAGCCGTCGCCGTCGAGCGAGATGACCTGACTGGCGATCGGCGTTGTGCCGAAGGCAGAGGTGGTCAGGACGAGCCCCGAAGCCATGGTTATTGACAGCCGCACAAGAAGGTCCTTTCGTTGAGATTGAAGTCGGCAGTGGTTCATTCTGGAGAGGTCCCGGTGGAAGGTGATTGAGGAGCAGGTGTCACGATGACCTTCATTTTCTGCGCGATCGGTTTGCCGTCGGCCTCGCATCGTGCGGTGACGATGTGGATACCGGCGGGGGTGAAACGATGAGACAACTCGGCATAGGAGGGGTAGTCTGTCACCTTGGTGCCGTCGTCGAACTCGATGGTGATCGGGCTGCTGTCGCCGCCCTGGAACCAGAATCGGAAGTTGACCGGCTGGTTGGGCCGGACGTTCTCGGTGGGCGAGCAGGTCATGAAGATGTGGGGCATGTCTTTTTCGGGGTTCAGCTTCGAGTAGACCTTGATCTGGCAGAAGTCCACATCTTCGTTGCCCTGGCTGAAGGACTGGTTGAGGTCGAGTTCGACGATCTGTCGCGAGGAATACGGCCGGATGAGGCGGTTGAGATCGATGCCCGATTCCTTTGCGCGAAGAGGGGCGGCGGCGGTGGTGATCAGCGACAGGGTCAGGAGCAAGGTATGGCATGTTGGGTGCATGGCTCGTCCTCTCACGGGGTTTCGGCCCGGTATGGCGTCAGGGTCCGGTCTTGATGAGGCCGCTGACGACGCGGTGGGCCTGCTCCGCGGCGAACAGGTTCTTTTCAACCAGGAGTCTGGCGGCCGCCGAGGCCACTGAAGTTCTGTCGCGGGCGTTGCGGTTGGCCCAGTCTGAGAGCAAGGCCATCTGGTCGCCGCGGACGAAGTTCCATGCGAAGCCTTGTTTCTTGTCGCGGTCGAAGACGTAGTGATGCATCTTCCACCAGCCGGCCAGGGCGGCTGTTCCGTCGGCCACGCGGCGGGCGCAGTCGTGGTCGTCGCGGGCGGGTCCGTCGATGGCGGTCAGCAGGCCGATTCGGGCGGTCGTATGAGCCGCGAGGATGTCGAGGTAACGTTGGGGTCCGCCGGGAATAAAGCGGGCCGCTTCGCCGGTAAGGGTGGCGGCGCGGAGGCGATCCGGGAGGTTTCTGGGCAGGCGATCGAGAGGCAGGGCAAGGCACTGCCATGCCGGGAGCAGGAGGTCGGCGGGTCCGCCGAGGAGCTGGGCGAAATCGCGGAGCACCTCTTCGTCGCCGCGATCCAGGTAAGCCGGATCCCAGGCGCCGCGGGCGAAGAGGTAGATATTGGGGAGGACCATGATCGGTTGTTGGGCGTTGCCCATGACGCCGGCGGCTTTGGATGCCAGGTGCATCTCCTCCTTAAGGATTCGGCGTATGGCGTCGAGCTGAAGTGTGGCGGCCGGAGGCGAAGGTTCGAATTCGATGGCTTCGTAGCACAGGATCATGGAGCGGTCGATGAGGTCGAGTTGTTCGGCGAGGGCGACGTTGGTCCGGCCATTGCCCCAGCCCTGGCCGTGGCTGCGGCCGGGGATCATGTGCCAGGGTTCGGGCAGACGCTGTTTGAGGAGGGTCATGGTGGCCCTGGAGAATGGGGCGAGATCGCCCTGCCAGAGGGGGAGCTTCCTTCCCCACCCGGCCCAGATCCAGGGAATCACCATCTGGTGTGGCGGATCGATGCCGTAGGCGTCCAGTGTCCGGCGGTCTGCCTGGAAGACGCGAAGGAAGTCCTCGGGGCTGGCGTCGGGGTAACCGCCGGGGTCGCCGTCAATCGTCACGTAGGCGTCCGCGTTGTTGACGACGCGGAGCATGGACCGGCGATGGGCCAAGAACGGATCGACCTCCTTGGGTCTATTCAGGTGGACGGTCTGGTAGGTTCGGAAGGGATTGCGGTCGGCGAAGGGTTGAGTGGCGATCTCGGGTGGCGAGGTGAGATTTGGTGTCAAGACCAGCCAGCAGCGGAGCCCCCGGGTGCGGGCGTCGGCAATGATGTCGCGGACGTTCCTGAGCGAGGCTGCGTCCTCGGCGCTGATCGGGGCGGGGATGGCTTCGATCTGGGGCCAGTACATGACGGTATCGAAGCCCAGGCGGCGCAGCAGCTCGAACATGCTGCTGAAATCGGCTCGCGACCAGGCGTGGGGTGCGAAGGGGTGATCGAAGGCCCACCCGCAGTGCAGATAGAAGCCGCGGTGTTTGAATGCCGGCCGGCCGGGGAACGGGGCGGGCACGGCGGGTGGAGCGGCCAGTGGGGAGAGAAGCTCGACGGGCGGGCGTATCGGCTCGACTTGGGCTGATGCGGTCGCGGGACGAATGGCCCCCGCTCCGAGCAGCATGGTCACCAGCGATATGGGGATCCGGGCCTTCAGCATGGCGAGTTCCTCCACCTTTACCGAACCTGTCGATACACGAGGAGTGCGGCCGCAGGACGCTCGGCCAGAGTCACGCGGAGGCCTTCGCCGATCAGCTTGGCGCCGGCCGCCCTCTCCGTGCCGCCGGTATCGAGGTTCTCCACAATGTAATCTGTCTCCGGGGCGAGTCCGTTCAACTGGAATGTCCGTGTGTCGTCGTTGGCCTGGGCGCGCCGGAAGGCCTGAACGACGCCCTGGCCCTCTTCGGGCCGGTGATACTGCCAAGCGATCCATTCAGTGCCCGCCGAGCTGTAGGGTGTCAACGGGTAGTAATCGCCGTCAAGGATGTGGGTGCGGACACTGCGCCACTGATCGAGCAGCTTGCGGTGGAGATCGTAGTTGGCCTTCGGGGTGAGGTCCCAGCAGGAAGTGAAGCTGGGCCCCATCTGGCTGCGGAAGATGTAGGGCAGGTCCTTGGGGTCGGAGTGCATGATGCCGGTGCCCCAGAAGGGAATCCAGTCGGCGAATCCGTAGGTCTGGCACTGCTGGCCGACGGGCTCGCCCCAGGTATCGCTTCGCAGCAGGGGCACAGAACGGCGCAGCGTTTCCACGTCGTTCCGCCGGCCCCCGGAGGCGCAGTTGTCGATGGGCATTTGGGGATGCCGCCGGATCAGCTCGTCGTAGTAGGCGAGGAATCCGGTGACGTACTTGATTTCGGTGACGCCTTGGCGGTCGGGTGGGTCGTTGGCCCGCCAGAAGATCAGCGGCTCGATGTTGAAGTCATGGCGGTAGTAGTCGATCCCCTGCTCGCGGAGGACTCGGTCGGTATTGTCCGTGACCCACTTGAGGGCCTCGGGGTTGCCCAGATTGAGGACGGTACGATTCTTGAGGGGCATGCCCTGGTTGATCTCGGCCTCGTGGCCGGGGGGAGCTTTGAGCAGCCACTCGGGGTGATTCTCGACGATCCAGTTGCCTGGGCCGGGGTAGTAGTGTTCCGGCTCGAACCAGGCGATGAGCTTGATGTTGTTCTGATGGAGGTGGTTGCTGAGCGATTTGAGCCCCCTGGGGAACCTGACCGGATCGGGGTCATAGCGAGCGTTGTAGACATAGGTTTTGTCATCCAGGGCGAACCAGGACAGATCGCACCACCAGTAGTCGTAGGCGATATTCTCTTCCTGGTAGCGTTGGATCCAGGCCCGCTGGTTCTCTTCGGTGGTGCCGAAATAGCCGAACTGGTTGGCGTTGCAGACGTTCAGCTGAGGCGGCGGCCGCTTGCCGCCGGGGCGTGGGGAGTTATGGGTGTTCATCCAGCGGCGCCAGAGGTTCTGGGAGCGTCGATGGTTGCTCTTCCAGGGTTCGAGGACGATGAGTGGCGAGCGCAGCTCCTCGCCGGGCAGGAGCTTGAAGCGAGTGATTTCCTGGCCGGCGGTCAGGTGCAGCGATTCGCCGCGGTCGCGGGTGAAGGAGGCAGACCACTGGCCGGGCCAGCCGATGGCAATGATACATCCACCTTCCGGTGATTGGATGTTGAAGTAGGGGAATTCGGTGCTGCACGGCCGGCCGCCGTTGGGGGTGAAGCGTTTGGCCTGCCCGGGGGCGAGGGTGATGGGATCCGGCTTGTAGATATCCGCCCCGCCGTCGCCGACGGTGCGATGGACGATGAACTCTCCTGCCGATCCTCGCTTGATGGTCAGGTCGAGGGCCATGACTTCCGAGATCAGGGGCGTGTCGTCCTGGCCGGCGTTCTTGAAGTACAATGTCCACTCGACCATTGGGAAATCGGCGTAATTGACGACGACACACCGGACGCTGAGGTTGGTCTTGGGGTCGGTCCAGGTCAGGGTCTGCCGTGTTCGGGCATCGTCGAGTTTGCGGGTTTCGACCTTCTTCGGCCACGCGGCCAGGAACTCTGCGGAAGGCTGCCCGCCGTAGTTGAAGGAGAACGGCAGCCGGGATGCGGAGGCCGAGAAGTACTGGCTGGTCCATTGGCTCTTTGGCCGCATCTCGTCGGAGGTGGGGGGTTGGGGCGTCTGGCCAAGGGTGGTCCCGGACGCCGCCGCGACCCACAGGGGGAGGCACACAGCGATCCCTTTTCGAGTGAGCGGATTCGTCATTCCCATCATTTCTGGTCCTTTCGACTCACGCATCATCAGCCGCAACGGTTTGGAAGGCAATTCTGGTTCGCGTTGCCGGCTACTGGCGACGGAATCGCAGGACTTCGGATTCACCGCGGCCGAGGGGAATCGTCAGCCCGGCCAGCAATTCACGGCCGGCGAGGTCGCGCACGTGACTGCCGTCCGTGTGGCTGAGCTTGTACATTCTGTCCGGTTCGATGCCGCAGAGCCGCACCTCCACCGACGCGTAGGCTGATTCTTGTGGCCGCAGGACCACGAGGAAGCCCTCGCCGGTCGCCGGGTTGTTGAATTGCCATCCGACCCACTGGGTGAGGTCGAAGGTCTGAGGGAGGAGCGGGTAGTAGTCTCTGTTGAGCAGATGGCGCACGGTCTTGTAGGCAGCGATTGCCTGGCGCACGCGATTGCGGGCCGGGGGGTCCAGTCGGGTCCAATCACAGGCGAAGCCCAGGGGCCCGGCGAAGAGGCTGTGCAGATCGAAGCGATTCGCTGGAGATGAGGCTGGGAGATTGGTGTTCAGCAAGACGCCGGGCAGGAATCGGTTGCCGCCGGTCTCTTGCGAGCGAGCCGCGGTCAAGTTGCCTGTCTCATCGCTTTTCCAGTAGGTGTGGGCTCGGCGCATCGTCTCGAGGTCGATTCGCCGGCCGCCGCTGGAACAGCTCTCGATGAGCAGATCGGGGTACCTGGTGCGGAGGCGATCGAACAGCTCGTACTCGCCTTCCAGGTAACGAATCTGGGTGAGGCCCCGTGTTTCGGGCTGGTCGGTGCGGTCCCAGCCGGGCAGCGGATCGAAGTTGTAGTCATAGCGAATCCATCGGACGTGGCCTTCGTCGATGAAGCCGCACATCATCTGAAAGAGCCACTCGCGGGCTTCGGCGATTTCCAGCTTGACGCGGTTGCCGTCCACCCAGTCGGGATGCTCGCGGCAGAGCCGGGTGCCGGGCTCGGCGCGGGCGGGTTCGAACCACAGCCCGAGCTTCATGCCCTTATCGGCGACGTACTTGCCGATCGGGGCCAAGCCGTTGGGGAACTTGGCTCGATCCAGGATCCAGTTACCGACGCCGCCGGGAAAACCGCCTTCGAACCAGCCCGAGTCGATGCAGAAGTACTCCAGTCCGAGGTCAGCGGCGGCATCGACCTGGCGCTTGAGCATCTCCTCACTGACCGCGTTTTCGAAGGTGAACCAGTGATTCCACGAGACCGGCGGCAGCGGCTTCTTGTTGACCAAGGGGGCGACGTAGTGGTCGTAAAGGAGGCGTCGCAAGGCGTTGGAACCGGTCAACGGATCGCCTTGATACAGGCCCAGGAGCACACTTGGTGAGGAGGTTTTCTCACCGGCCGGCAGGGCCAGACTCATGTTCGGCATTTCGATCGTGACTCTCGCGCCGTGGGCCGCATCGGGACGGAAATCTGCCTGCCACTGTCCCGACCAGCCGATGCCGACGAAGAGACCGGTCTGGGCGAGGCCATGGTGAAGCTGAAAGAAGGGCAGGTCTTTCGCCGAGGATCGGCCGCCTGCGGCTGACAGGGTGACAGGCGACGCGAGGTTCGTTTCTGAAATCAGGAACGCCGGGGCCTCGCCGAGAGGCACGAAGGGACCCGTCAGGCCTCCGGTGCTATGGATCAGCTGGAAGGAGCGGGCTTCGGAGAGCTGCAGATCGAGGGCGTAGACGCTCGTCAGCGGTTTGGACTTTGTCTTGCCGCGGTTCTCGAAGAACCAGCGGAACTCCAGCGCGTGGTGGTCCTTGAACACCTCGGCGCGCCAGGTGGCCGCCATGCCGGTCGGCGATTCCAGCCAGGTGATCTCATGGATACGGCTGCGCTGTGTTTCCGCCGGCGGCTTGGGGGTTCGGGCCCAGTTCTTGAGCAAGACTCGCGAGGACTGGCCGCCGTAGGCAAACGACGCGGGGGGAGCATCGGCACGAAGGGCTCTTACAACGGTGACGACGGTGCTCAACTGCAGGGTTTTGCCACTGGCATCGATCAGACGGGCGTCGCCCCAATCGCCCTGGTCGTAGGAAATCCCATCGCCGGCGTCGGTGACGATCAGTTCCAGTTGCCGGACGTCAGCCAGGGACACTTCGATGTGCCGCGGCGGCTGGCCGTATCGGCAGACGGGTGTTCGAGCCAGCTCGCGGTCGTCACCCTTAACCACGAACACGGCGCTGGCCTTGTCGCGCCCGCGCGACGTGTCGTCGTTGTTGTCGATGCCCACGTCGGCGGCGAATGTCTGCATCGGCGATTCGATCTGGAAAACGGCTCGACCGTTGGCGTGAGCCCCGAGGCCGTCCTTGTAGGTTGTTTCACCGATTCGCAGTGGCGTATGCGTATGGCAGGAGGCGCCAACCGTCAATGTGCCGTAATCCTGAACGGCACTGACCATCCGCGCAGGCAGCGGCAGGTCGGTCTGCTCCGACGGCAAGCCGATGCTCGACAGGAAGCGGTTGAAGTCGACTGCTTCATCGGCCAAGGCGGGCGCGTGATGTCCTGCAAGACCCACCAAGAAGACGGCGATCACACGAGTCATCATATGCAGCTCCCTTTCGAACGCACTCGACAATCACCGACGCCCGCGCAGCTTCAGCAGGAGGTGCCCCCTCGCCGGAATTGACACGTTCACGATCACCTCGTTGCCATCGCGCTGGGCGGGGGCCCCATCGACGTCGATGGGGCCGGCGGGCAGGCCGATTTCATCCGGCCGGAATTGGATGCTGCGATCCACCGGTTTGTCATCGAGATTGAAGGCATTGACGACCGCTTCGCCGAGATCGGGCAATGTGTGGACGTGGACCATCTCGTCGAGGCCGTAGAAGGCGCCCCGGGTGTAGAATCGTTTGAGAGGCTTGTAGATCTGCATGGCCTTCTTCTGGGCTTCCCAGACCGGGCCGCCGGCCTTACCGCCGACGCCGAGGTGGCGGCAGGTACTGGCGAACCACCAGAGGACCAAGGCGTTTTCGTTGTCGGGCTTGAGGCTGACGTGGAGGTAGAGCGGGATACTGTAGGCCAGGTTGTAGTAATACAGGCTGACGGCCCGACGCGAGAGGAGATCGTCCATTGAGTTCCACATGAACTCGTGGCCCCAGAGGCAGTCGAAGGAGTGGGGCCGGGCATAGCCGTAGTACGAAGGCGTGTAGTGGATACCGCTGGGGCCGGTGATGAAGTCGTGCATTTCGATGAGCACGTTGGGGTACTTGGCTTTGACTCGCCGGGTGAGCTCGAGGAGGGCCCGGGCGTGGTCTTCGCGGGTCGAGGGGACCTGGTGGCCGTGGGTCTTGTCGTAACAGGGGCCGGAGAACTGGTTGCTGTCGAACATGAGGAAGGCGACGCCGTTCCTGCAGACCTCGAGGAGACGCTGCTCCTTGGTGTCCAGGAAGGCCGGGGAGGAGAGGCACAGCAGGAAGTGGGCGGGCTTTCCGTCCTTGTCGAGGACCCGGGCGTTGGGGGCACACACGTTGGGGTCGCCGTAGGTCGGCGGCACACCGGCGAGCGAGCACCACAGGGAGACCGCTTTGAGGCCGTAGTTCTCGCGGACCATTCTGACGAACGAGGCCATTGGCCCAAGGCGATCCGCGTCCCAGATCTGCTCGCTGGATCCGACATCCCAGCCGGGATCGAGGTAGAGCGACTCGCAGCCCAACTCGCTGGCTTTGGCCGCCTCGCCTTTCATCAGATCGAGGCTGTAGAACTGGGCGAGGAGCTTCTTGGTCTGCTGCTTGAATTCCGGTCCGAAGACCTCTGCCGGGGGGTGGTTTTTCAGTCGTTGGTCACAGAGCTCACAGGCCTTGAAGTAGTATTCGTTGTCGTAGAGCTCGTTCCAGTGGATGGGCGGGTTGTAGTCGCTGGGTGTGCGACAGCCCTTGGCTTCGAGGTATCCGCGATAGGCATAGAAGGCGTGCTTCCAGTCACCGATGACGGCCTGGAGTCGGGTTTCGCCGAAGCGGCAGGACTTGCCCGGTTCCAGGCGGGCGGCGGATTCGGGATGTCCGTGTTTCCACAGGCCGGCGCCGCCGAATCGCAGGACTGTGTTGGTGCCGCGTTTTTCCGGTTCCATCAACGACCATTCCATGGAATCGGGGTTGTATTTGGCGAGGAGGAAGCTGGCCGGGCCGTGGCTCCACACCCAGCCCTCGGCGCCCCAGATGGGCGTGGGCGTGGGTGGTTCGGCCCAGCCGCCGTAGGTGATGCCGTGCTCGGCCACCTCGCGCAAGGGGAACTCCTGCATCTGGCCGTTGGTTTCGCGTCGGTAGGGGATGGGGCAGAAGCGGATCTCGGCGTCGGGCGACCAGGTTTTGCCCGAGCGGAGGAGTTTAGCGAAGCCGCACTTGAAGTCGGCCGTGGCCACCGGGTTGTCGGTGGCATTGCCGATCGTGAGGTTCTCGAGGATCACGCCGGGCTGGTTGGCGGGTGCGGTGAAGGCCTGCTCGATCTGGAGTGGGCCGAGTCGGCCCTTGAGCGTGACGGACTGGCTGCCGTCGTCGGATCTCGAGATGTCGGGGCTGCCGCTCGGGGTCGGGAACGCACCGCCGGGCCAGGAGTAGTCCCGGTCGGCATAGACGATGCCGTTTTGCACGTTGCGGAGCGAGCGCGGGTTGAGGCCGGGCCTGGTTTCGACGGTAAGCTCCAATGGGCCGTTGGTGAGCACCGCTCGTCCTTGACCGGCATCCCAGGTGACGGTGGGTTCGGCGAGAGCCGGTACGGCCGAGGTGAACACCAGCAGCAGCACCGTTCTACAGCAGAGCGATGAAGGCGTCATTGTTTCTCCTCATATCGCCATTGAGGTCACGGGGAGTCCCGCAATGTGCTCGCGGGCCTCAGGGCTGGCGACGATAGGTGAACAGCAGCGCCGTCTGCGGGTTCGCCGCGGTCACTTTCAATCCGGTTTCGAGCAACTCGTTGCCCTTGATTTCGTGCGGTTCGCCGCCGTCGATGTTCTGGAACACATAGCGGGCCTCAGGATCGAGTCCACGGAGCTTAAGGGCGATGGACGAATCCGGGCACGTTTTCCTGCGGAAGGCATGCACGACGCCCTCGCCGGCGTCGGGCAGATCGAACTGGTACGCGGCCCACACGTTGGCGTCCTTGCTATAGGGCATCAGCGGCCAGTAGTCGCCGAGATAGCACTTCTGGACCTGTTTGACCTGCCTGCGGATCTTGCGGGTCAGATTGTAATCCCAATCTGGTTTCCGGGTATCGATGCCGATGCCGACGATTGGCCCCATCATGACGCTGCGAGCCCAATACAGATCGATGTGCTCGAACCCGGAGCCGTGATAGGGCATCCAGAAACTGATGCCGTGGATGTGGTTCTGCTGGCTGAGCACGTCATAATTGGGATTTTTGGGGTCGCCGGCGTAATCGCTTCGCAGGATGGGCACGGCCCGGCGAAGCGTTTCGAGATCGTTGCGCCGGCCTCCGGACGCGCACGAGTCGATCCACAGTTTCGGATGCCGCTTGGTCAACTCGTCCCAGAAGGCCAGATAGCCCTCGACGTGCCGGATCTCCTCGATGCCCTGCCGATCCTCGGCGTCGGCGCCTCGCCAGTACAGTAGCGGGTCGATATTGAAGTCCTGCCGGTAGAAGTCGATGCCCTCGGAGGTGAGGAGTTGATCGACGCGATCGGTGATCCACTGGCGGAAGTACGGATCGCCGATCTTCATCAGTCCTCCGCCGGTGCCGCCGTAACACCATCCGGGGTGGTTTTGGGTCAGCCAGGTTCCGGCGGCCGCCCGTTCGGGCTCGAACCAGACGATCTGTTTGACGCCGTGGGCATGATGCCAGTCGCTGGCCTGCCGGAGGCCCTTGGGCCAACGGGTCTTGTCCACTTCCCAGGTGCCGACGTTCCACCAGCCGTCGCCGCAGGGATACCAGCCGGCGTCCTGGTTCCAGTAGTCAGGAAGCAGGTCTTGGGTGGCGTAGCTCTCGAAGAACTGCAGTTCGGTGGCGGCGTCGGTCTTGAGGCCGGGATAGGAGTTGCCCGTGCACCCGTAGATGAACGGCTGGAGTACCTTGCCGTTTCGCCGGGGCACGTTGCATTCCATCATCCACGACCGCCAGACGTTCTGCGATCGAATCCAATCGCCCTTATAGAACTGCAAGACGGCCATGGGGCTGCGGACTTCCTCGCCGGGGTGCAAGCGGAAGGAGGTCGCCTCCTGGCCGCCGGTGACGCGGAGGCTCTTGCCGTGGTCTCGGGTGAACTGTGCGGCCCACTGGCCGGACCAGCCGATGACCGCGATGACGCCGCTGTTGCTGCCTGTCTCGATGTTGAAATAGGGCAGATGCGTGTTGGTCGGCCGGCCGCCGGCGGTGCTGACGCGTTGGGCGGCTTTCGGCCCCAGCCGGACTTGGAGTGGCTCGTAATCGTTGGGCTGACAGGGGCTACCCACGGAGTAGTGCAGCAGGAACTCGCCGTCCTCGCCTCGCTCGAAGCGTGAATCGAGTGGCAGGATACCTTCGATGATCGGCGTGTCGGCCGTGCCGGTGTTCTTGAAGGCAAGCGTCCATTCGACGGTCGGGAAATCGGTGTATTCTGTGACGCTGTGGCGCACGACCAGACCGGTCTTCGGATCGGTGTAGGTACGGACGCGGGTGGTTTTCCGAGGATCCGAAGTGTTGCGATCTTCGCTGAAGGTCCAAGTGGGCAGCAGCTGGTCGGAATGCTGATGGCCGTAGGTGAAGGAGAAGGGCGGCACGGTACCGAGACGTTCGGCGGTCAGAGCGTCATGCAGGGGAAGATTGGCGATATCGACTTCCTTGCCGTCGGCCAGTGTGACCTTGGGGTTGCCCCAGACGCCCTGGTCGCTGCTGAGACCGTCGCCGGCGCATCCCACCGAGAGGATGAACTCCCGGGCCCCGTGCAGATCGGCAGTGAGGGGCTTGCCCGCTTCGCCGCGGTGCATGACCGGCGACGAGACAAGCCGCTTTTCGCCGACGTCGACGGAGAAGATGACGCTGCCGCCCTGCGAGGCGGGGTTGGTGAGAATGCCGACCACAGCCGCGAAGGATCTGGCCGGTCCGGGCAGACGTACTCGCACGCGGCCGGGGGCGTGGCAGAAGAGGCCGTGTTCGAACTTCTGGTCGGTGATCTGCATAGGCAGCGTAGGAAGCTGGTTGCAGAAGGTCGGGCCCAGGCTGGTCCAGGCGGTCAAATCGGGCTCGGACGGCCTTGCTGATTCAGGCGCCGACGCAAGTCCGGAGGATTGGGCGGGGAGGTGGGCGCGTACCCAAGCATCGCGCTGGGCCATTTCCTCGGCGGCGGGCCGCAAAGCCCATGCCTGGGAACCACAGACGCCTGCGACACACAGGAGCGCAGCGATTCTCGAGGAACGAAGAGCCAACATGTCGAGCCTCCTTCAGGAAATGCGAAACCCCCTGGTCACGGTTGACGTTGGTAGCTGTAGATCAGGGCTGCCGGCTGAGCGGAGGCGGTGACCTTCAGGCCGGTTTCGAGCAGGTCCTTGCCCGGCATCTGTTGCGGTTCGCCGCCGTCGAAGTTGGTGAGTAGGTAGCGCCCCTGGGGATCGAGTCCGCGGAGTTTGAGCGTGGTTGATGGTTCCGGGCATGCCTCTCTGCGGAACGCCTGCACGACCCCCCCGCCGGAGTCGGGCTTATCGAACTGCCAGGCGATCCACGCGGTCTTCTCGAGGCTGTACGCCGTGAGGGGGTAGAAGTCGGCCAGCAGGTACGGCTCGACCTTGCGGAACTCGGCGATCATCTTGTGGAGGAGGGCGTAGTCGAGGTCGGTCTTGCGGGTATCCCACCCGACGCGTGACGCGGGGAAGATGCAGCTTCGGAACCAGTATGGATCGCTGGTTCCCTGCCCGGACCCGTGGTACGGGATCCACAGCGAGAGGCCGTAGGTTTGGCACTGCTGGGTGATCGTATCGCCGAACGCGTCGCTTCGCAGGAGGGGTACGCTTCGTCGGAGGGTTTCGAGATCGTTGCGTCGGCCGCCGCTTGCGCAGGAGTCCAGCCAGAGCTTGGGATGACGGCGGAGCAACTCGTCCCAGAAGGCCAGGTAGCCGACGACGTGCTTGATCTCGGTGACGCCCTGGCGGTCCTCGGAATCGTTGCCGCGCCAGAAGCCGAGCGGATCGATGTTGAAGTCCTGGCGATAGACATCGACGCCCTGGCTGACGATGAGGCTATCGATGCGTTCGAGGACCCACTTCCAGGTCTCGGGTCTGCCGAGGTTGACGAGCCCCCCGCCTTTGCCGCCGAGTACCCAGTCGGGATGGTTCTCGACCAGCCAAGTTCCCGCCCACGCCCGTTCGGGCTCGAACCAGAGCACGAACTGCATGCCGTTGGTCCGGGCGTGATCGGAGACTTCCCGTATGCCCTTAGGGAACCGCGTCTTGTCGACTTCCCAAGTGCCGGTGGTTTCGAACCAGTTGCCTTTGCCGGGGTACCAGCCGGCGTCGATGAAGTAGAAATCCAGGTCGATTTTTTCGCGGATGTAGCCGTTGAGTACCGCGAGCTCGCTGGCCGCGTCGGGGTGGAGATCGACGCTCCAGCAGGCGCCGTAGTGAGTTGGGACGAGTTTGCCGTCCGGTCGGGGGATATTGTGGGCCACCATCCAGTTGCGCCAGAGGTTTTGTCCGCGCATCCAGTCGCCCTCGTAGAATTGGAGGACGACGAGGGGCGAGCGCAGCTGTTCGCCGGGCTGGAGTTTGAAGTGGGTCAGTTCCTGACCCGCGCGGATCCGCAGAGCGGTTTGGCCCTGGCGATCGAACTGAGCGAGCCACTGGCCCGGCCAGCCGACGGCCACCATGAAGCCGCCGCCCGGTGTGGCGACATTCCAGAACGGGAACTGGCCGTTGGTGGGCCGGCCGCCGCCTGGAGCCATGCGTTTGGTGAAGCCGGGCCCCATGGTTTCGGCGTAGGGCTGGTAGCTGTCGGCCGCACAGGTATCGCCCTTGATCGAATGAAGGGTGAACTCGCCGTTGCCGGGGCGAATGAAGCTGGTGTCAAGAGCCTGGATGCTCTCCAGGATGGGGGTGTCGGCGGGGCCGGTGTTTTTGAAGGTCAGGACCCACTCGATGACTGGGAAGTCGCGGTACTCGACGGTTCGGCAGGTGAGCACCAATCCTGTGGCCGCGTCGGTGTAGGTGATGGTGCGTTCGGTTTTGGCGTCGTCGAGTATGGTGGAGCGACGTTCGGTTTTCCAGGACTTGATGCACTCGGCGGAGGGCTTGCCGGCACAGATGAAGGAAAACGGGGGCTCGGCCGATGGAGTCTTGTCTCCGTCGCCGAAGTGGGCAACGGACCACTGGCGAGCGTGGGCGAGTTCGCCAGGGGTGACGTTGACCGCCCAACAGGGCGGCGGCGCAGCCACGAGAAGTGCAATCGACGCCAGAACCGCTGCTCGATGGGTGTGCATGACCTGGTTCCTTTCCGTGGCTTGCGTGCGGGGTTCGCCGAAGCAGCCGGCCGAGGCCTCGGCGAACGGTGGCCGTTGTGTTCCCAAGCCCCTGGACATCGGGGCCGGCGGCCCCAATCCGGGCAGGGATAGACATCAGTCATCTTACAACTTATAGCCACCGAGTCGATGGACGGACGCACAGTCCGGCCGTTTTCTCGGACGCCTGCGAAGAAGGAAGCCGCCGCGGCCTTGTCGACCGGAAGTAACAAACAGGCACAACTTCATAATAATCAATATGTTATAGACATCGAGGGCGACGAATGGTCCGGTATCGTCTGGTCTTCTTTGCGGGGAGCGGATGGGGGCTGCACAGACGATCATAGAAACCGTTCCACCAGGGAAACGTCGTGTTTCCCGATTTGATCCACGAGGTATCCTTGATTGCGCAGGGGGCGTTGAGGTTGAGGAGCAGGTCCGACTCGATAAGTTTCTCGGGCTGGTCGGCAATCAGGACTGCTCGCCAAGGCGAATCGTGGGGCAGGGTGGCCCGCACTGCGACCTGGGGTTCTTGCGGCAACGGGGAAAGGCGACTGACCAGTGCCGCACCGGTGCCGGCCCGCCGGGCCAGGTACATTCCGGCGTAATCGGTGAGATTGGCCTCGGTGACAGCGGCCCATGCGGTCCCTGGCACCTCGACCAAGAGTGGAAGGCCCAGCAGCCAATCGGCGGGCAACCATTCCGAATCCGAGCCCCACAAGAAGGACTCCCGAAGAGAGGAAAACACGGTGCATGGATCATTCTCCGCGTACTAATCTTGCGTCGCGCAGAAACGGGCCAGGGCGACCCACTGGGCGACCTGGATACACTCCGGGCGAAGCGACAGGTTCCACCGGCCATCCTGCTCAGCACGGGTGAGCTGCCGCTCGTTGAGCAGATTTCGCAGGCTCCAGCGGAGCATCTTGCGGCGATGGTTGAAGCAGCCGTGGACCAGCCGGTTCAGTTGGTTCTGGACCGCCGGGGAGATGGGCGCATCCTCACGGCGGTCGATCCGCAGCATGGCCGAGTCGACCTCCGGCACCGGCCAGAAGGCCTCGGGGGGCACGTTCGCCACCCGCTCGGTCGTGGCCAAGGCTTGGGTCATGACACTGAGCGGCCCGTAGTCCTTGGTGTGGGGGGCGGCCAAGAAGCGGTCGGCGACTTCGGCCTGGACGGTGAAACAGAGGGGCGAGACTGGATCGTGGCCCAGCAGGAGATTGATGATCAGTGGTGTGGCGACCTGGTACGGCAGATTGGCGACCAAGGCGATTCTCCCGCCGAGGACCTGCTGTCTGGCGGCGAGTTCCCTGCACACGGCCGGTGCGATGCGGTTTTTGCTCTCGAGGACGTCGGTATGGATCAGGGTGAAGCGTTCGCCTGGACCGATCACTTCGCGGCAGACCGCCTGGAGGGTGTTGTCGATTTCGACGGCGACCACATGGCCCGCGACGGCCAGGAGTTCCTGGGTCAGTGATCCGGTTCCCGGGCCGACCTCGAGTACCACGTCGTCGGAGCGGATGCCGGCCGCTACCACGAGCTTGCGGATGAGGTTTCCGTCGATGAGGAAGTGCTGGCCGAACCGTTTAAGCGGCCGGATGCCTGCTGTGGTCAGGAGGGTCTGGATCTGGTGTTTGGTCTGGGCCACGGGGCCACAGGCTACGATGGTTTCGATGGAGGGACAAGCGATGACCCGGCCAGCCCGGCGGCCTCGCTCATCCAGCCTGCCACGCGGTAGGTGTTGCCCGTGCCGGTGTGTTAGCAGCTCGTTGCGGGTGGGTAAGCCACCCGGTCACAGATCCGCGGTCGAACCGAGGTCCTTCCAGGTGACGACCGAGGGCTCGTAGACGTTTTTCTTGGCGTTGACCATGGCCATGCGGGCCATGATGCACATCAGGCTGCAGACCCGGCCGGTCTCGACGTTGGCGTTGGGTAGCCGCTTGGCGTCGGTCTTGATGTTGAGTACGAAGTCGGCCAGTTCCTCGGGTGTGCCCCGATCCCAGGCCTTGCCGCTGGCCTCGCCGAGGTCCTTGTTCTTCTCGTCCCGTCCCCAGTATTTACCTGCATTCAGGTCTACTGCGCCCTTTTCGCCGAACACGGTAAGGACTTCGGCGTCGTACTTGCCGGGCAGCAGCCAGAGGTGGGTATAGGAGAAGAGGGTGCCGTCGGCCCACTGGAAGGTCGTCGAGGAGTGGGTCTCGGAGAAGGATGGCGTCTTGTCCTTCTGGTTGGAGGCCATGGCGACGCACCGGACCGGGGCGATGTCCTTCATGGCCCAGGCCATGACGTCGGTATGGTGGCTGGCCTGTTCGATGAAGCGGCCGCCGTCGCAGTCTGAGGGGGCCTCCGACGGGTCACTGGACCAATGCCAGCCGCCCTGCATGAAGGTGACCTTACCGAGGAGGCCGTTATGGATTTCCTTCATGCACTTGAGGTAGGTCGGGTGGCAGCGGCGCTGGGTACCGATCTGGTAGAACTTGCCCTTCTCCTTCCAGGCCTTGCGAGCGGCGTGAGTGAGGGCGTCGCAGGCGGGCACGTCCTTGTCCATTGGCTTTTCGGCGAAGCAATGATAGCCGGCCTCGAGGACGGGGATGGCGACCTCGGCGTGCTTGCAGATCTGGGTGATGCACATGACGCCGTCGATCTTCTCCTTCTCGAACATTTTGCGGAAGTCGAGATAGCCGTTGGGGTTGTCGCGTTTCCAGAAAGCCTTGGCCTTTTCCATGCGTTCGGGGATCAGGTCGCAGACGCCGACGACCTTAGCGTCGGGCACGCTGTTCATCATGTGCTGCATGAGTCCGCTGCTTCGGCCGCCGCACCCGATCCAGCCGAGCTGGACTTTCTCGTTGGCCGGGAACCCGCGGGCGACTCCGCCGGAGGACAGGGCCGTGATTGTGGCGGCGGCGGCGGAACTGCGAACGAACTGGCGACGTGTGAGCTTCAGAGCCATCGAAGACCTCCTTCTGACGAAAAGGCAAGGACGAGCCACAACGGACTTCGTACAACGAACGGACCCATGGTAACCGGGCGGGGCGAAGGCGACAAGCGGTCCGTGCCTTGACGGGCGAGCAGGGTGCGGATCTCGTCAGCCGTCTCAATGCCGCCGATCTCGAGCGGATTGCCGGTCGACTTTGGCCGTTATCCGAGAACTGAGTATGTGCGGACCATAAACCACCGGAAGGGAGGACGGTCACCACCCGAGTGATTGACGAGACCAGGGGTGCGCAGATCCACCGAATGGACCGAATGCAGAAGGGAGTAATGAACAAGAGGAACGGGTTGTCCCTCTCACTGTCGGCGGCCGTCGTCACGAGGAGTGGCCATTTGAGATCCGGGGTACTCCAGTTCACGGACGATCTCTCAAGGCCGCGACGAGGTAGGCGAGGCCGCAGAGTTCGCTGTCCGAGGGCTCGCCCTGACCGGCTCGATAGCGAGCGTAGGCCAGGAGTCGGTCGCGGACCTCGGGGCTGTGGCGGGCGAGGCGGCCCCAACTGAAGGGGGCGTAAGCATAGGTGTTTGTCTTGCCCTTGCCGCTCAAAGTGTCAGAGACGGTAGTCGGGGCGACCATCACCCGAGTCAGAAAAGTCCGGGCGACGCGATCGACGTCGGCCTTCTGGAAGACGATTCTGCGCTCGTAGCAGAGGGTGAGGAAGTCGGCGTTGATGGCTGCGTGGGAGACGTCTTCGAAGGCCGTGCCCGGGCCGTCCAAGCCGGGCCAGTAGGCCCACTCGCAGGCCCCATCGGCCCCGACCCGCAGACGGTTCTTCATGAAGCGGGCCAGCCGGCCTGCTCGTTCGGTGTACTGTTTCTCGGCGGTGAGCTGGGCCAGGCGGATCCAGACCCGGGCCGGGGCGTTCTGCTGGTTGAGCGGCAACGGCTTATCGAGGAACAGGCCGAAGAGGTAGCTTTCGTCGGGCCCGGGGCCTTCGCGGTACTCGTCGTCGTGGACGGCCGCGCTTTCGGCCGCGGCGCCGGCGAACCGGTCGGCGTCCCCGGCGAATCGTTGGTGCAGCCGGGCGTCGGCCCGGACGGCGACCGCGAAGTGGGCCATGGGCTCGGCGATCATGCCGGTGTGTACCGCCCACGCGTTTCGCCGGCCCTTGCTATACCTGGTGGAACTCCAGGCCGGCACCACCCGTTTGCGCAGTTCGTCGGTCAGGTTGCGGTGATCATCGCGGGCGGCCAGGACGTGATCGCCGAGGCGAATGAACAGGTCTGCGTACTTGGGATCGCCGGTGGCCTGGAGCATCTGGGCGAGGGCATTGAGCTGGTAGCTCAACCCCCAGGCGATTCCGCCGGCGTCGTTGTTGGCCGGCCGGGCAACGGCGGCGTCGACCCGGCTGGTGACCCAGGCATCGAAACGATGGACGAGCCATTCCCGATCCGGGGAGGAGGTGCTGGCAGGCCGGGTGTAGGCGGTCGCGGGAGCCGTCTGGCCGCAGAGTGCAGTTCCGGACATGGAAAGGGCCGACACGAGTACGGGCAGGAGCAGATTCACGGTATCATCCTTCCTTCAACGATTCTGAGGGTTATGCCGTCATTTCCGTTCGTTGATTGGCTTGGGGATCGACGCCAACTCGCGATCCAGCCATGCGTAGATCTCTTTCAGCGTCTCCGGCGCGATTCCGTGCTTGCCGGGCTTAAGCACGTTGGTCAGCCGCTCACCCTGGTCATGGAGCTTCCAGGATGCCCGGGCCGCCTCGCCCGCCTGGTATGCACTGACCGACTCGGTGAAGATCTCATCGTTGAGGGTGTTGTGCAGGTAGAGGGCCCGGGGAGCGACGAGTCCGATGACATGGTCCCAATCCCAATGAGGCTGGCGACCTTGAAGGAAGACAGGGCGGAGCGTCGGCATGTAGCTGAACCAATGATCGCGCGCCCAGCGGAGGGGCTCCTTGTCGGCCTTGAAGGTCGCGAATCCGCAACTGGCCACGGTAGCTCTGACCTCCGGGCTGAATGCCGCGAGCATCAAGGCTTCTTCTGCTCCGAGCGAATGGCCGATGGCGCCGAGGCGTGCGGGATCGACTTGTCGGGTCTCGCGGAGCACCTGCAGCCCCTGCCGGGCGTCGAACAGCATCTTGCCCATAGCCGACTGCGTTCCGTGCCGAAGGTAATGTCCGCGGGTATCGAACGGGCCGTACTTGTCCACGCGTTCGCCAGCGGTGATGGAATCGGGCGACAAGGTGACGTATCCGCGCTCGGCCAGATCCGAGCCGAACGCGAGGGTTGGTGAGCCCTCGAGGCCGACCGATTCGCGTTTTCCCTGTTTCACCGTTTGATGCAGGACGAGCACGCCCGGTTCTGGGCTGGCCGCCTGCCGCGGGATGCACAGATAGGCCCTGATCCGGTCGCCGCCGTCGCCGTGGTACTCGATCAACCGGCGTTCGTACCTAGGGAGGTGTTCAACGGCGAGGGTCTCAAGGTGCAGAGAGGTCTGATCCTCGACGGGCTGCCCGAGCGTTCGCATAATGACGCGTTGGACCAGCTCACGTTTCTGTTTCCAGGTTTTCAGGTCCGCGGGGACCGGATGCAGGTCGCCGACGGGGAAGAACCGCTCTTGGAGCCAGCGATAGGCCTGCGATCGCCCGTGGGGCGGGAAGCTATGGGCTCCGTCGAAGGTCTTCCATGCCAGCTCGTTGCCGGCGCCGTACAAGCGATAGGCGGTGCGGACATCCCTGAGGACCGCATCGAGGTTGTCGGTATGGGGGAAGATCGTGTCCTGGGTGGCGTACCAAACGAACAGCGGCCGTGGGGCCATGAGGGCGAGGATCTGAGGCCAATCGAAGGGGATGCTGGCCACGTCGGGGAGATAGGTGCCCAGTTGGGGGATGAGAGGGGTGAGGTGCGACCAACGTTCGGGCGTCGGGTCGGCTCGCAGGGTGGTGAAGCCGCAGCTGGCGATGACCAGGGAGATGCGTGGCTCGAACGCCCCGGCGAAGATCGCGCCGTAGGCCCCGTGCGAATGGCCGATGCAACCGATTTGAAGCCGATCCACGCGGTCGAGCGTTTCGAGGTAATCGACCACGCGGGAGAGGTCCCAGATCATCTTGCTCATGAAAGACCACCGGGGATGACGGCGGTAGAAAGCGAGGCTGTCGTGATAGGGTTGCGAGCCTGGGGGGATGCGTTCGCCGAAGCCGATTGCATCCGGGGCGATGCACACGAAGCCACGGCGAACCAGTTCGAGGCCGAAAGCCAGGTCCGGGCTGCCCCTCATGCCGCACGGCTCCTCCTTGCCCTGGGCGACGGTCTGATGCAGACAGATCATGGCCGGCCGTGGGACGTCGGAAGTGTTCTTCGGCAGGAGGAGGTAGGCGGGAATCCAATCATCCTGCTCGCTGCGGATGCGGACGTGTCGGCGCAGGTGATCGGGGAGTGTCTCTTCGCCGAGCAGGTCGACCACGGGCGGCTCGGGCCGAAGGCCGGTGGATTCGCCCATGATGTGCTGAAGGGTGCGACTGATGAGGGTCCGCTTCTGCTCCCAGGCCTTGATTTCGTCGATGGCCGTGCTTGTCTGGCCGCGGATCGAAAGCACGGGGACCAGTTCCCTGCTTCCCGCCTGGTCGCTGGTGACATCCGGCCTGGTCCAGGTGGTGATCTCCTTCCACTTCTGCCAGTCATGACCCGGCCAAGCGTGGGCGTTGACTGTTGTCATGAGCGCGATGATGTAGCAGCGGTAATGGACGGTCATGGGTGATCGCCCCCTGTTTGTCGGTCCTTGGGCCGGCATCGGCCGGCGACAGCCGCTCTGCGCTGGGATGGGGCAGGCGATGGACTCGCCGCCGGCCGTCGGGTGAACCTGTGCGCGAGGGCGGAGGTCGTGCGTGCAGTCTAGCACCCGGGCGGCTGGCGGCCAAACCGTTCGTGCTCGGGCGAATACCCGTTGTTTCGGCTTGGCGTTGCTGCTACCGTAGAGGCGCCATGACATTGCGTCATCGCCTGTTGCTGGTTTATCTGATTGTGGTGTTGCTGAGTGCGGCCACGGTGGGCGTGGCCGTTTTCGAACTCGAGGCTGCCCGGCGGATCTACGGAGCATTGCAGCCGCTCGGGGATATTGCCCTGGGCGCCCAGAAGCTTCAGTCCGTTCTTCCTCGAGGGGGAGAGCCGCTGACCGACGCGGTCGGCGGGGACTTCGAGAACCTGCTGGCCAATCAGAACATCAAGCTGAGCGAAGTGGCCGACTACCGCAACGTGGACGACCTCCGGCAGGCTCTGATCACGCTGAGTCTTCGATTCCAGAGGTGGCGGAGTGCTGCTGCGGAGGATGCGGCCGAGCAAGCTCCGGGCGTTCGCGGGGCGTTGCTGATGTACTCGCAGCTGGTTGACGAGAACCTGCTCCGGCTGCAGGGTGAAGCGAGCCTGCAGGAGCTGCGTAAGCAGATTCTGCTCAGCGTTGTGGTGGTGCTGACCGTTTTGCACGTGGCGGTGATTGCGGGGCTGATCAAGCGGTGGCTGCTCCGCCCGATGGAGCGGCTGGGTCGCCAGGTTGAGGCTTTGGCGCGGGACGAATCGCCCCGGGAGCCGCTGCTGAGCTCGCCGCGGGAGATGGCCGCCCTGGCCGAGGCCTTGGATCGCGCCCACCGCTCGCTGAGGGCCATGCGGCAGCAGCTGATCGACTCCGAGCGGTTGACGACCATCGGGCAGTTTGCCACCCAGCTGGCTCACAATCTGCGCAACCCGCTGGCCAGCATCCGGGCGACGGCGCAGCTGACGGCGCGGCACCAGAAGGACGTACCTGAGACCCGGCAGAGGATGGAGGAATTGATTGCCTCGGTAGACCGGATGAATCATTGGATTGCCGGGCTGATGGAGGTGGCCAAGGAGCGTCCGACGCCTGCCCAGCACATGAACGTTGTGCCGACCCTCGAGCGGGTTCGGGATGCCCTGGCTGCGGAGGTGGCTGCCAAGGAGCTCAAGTTGACCGTGGCAGCGCCGGAGGAGGGTTTGGCGTGCATTCACGATCCGGCCACGCTGGAGCAGGCCCTGGTGGCGATGGTGACGAACGCGATTGAAGCGTCGCCGCTGGGCGAGGCGATCGAGGTTCGTGCCGAACGGGTGGGGTCGTCGCCGGACGGGCAGAAGTGCCGAATCACGGTTCGGGATCACGGCTGTGGTCTGCCGGTCGACGCCCCGGAGCGGATCTTCGAGTTCTCCTACTCGACCAAGCAGCGGGGGATGGGGCTGGGCCTGGGTCTGGCCCGACAGGCCCTGCAGCGTCAAGGGGGTTCGGCCCATGCGGAGAACAACCCCGAGGGCGGGGCGAGTGTGTACGTGGAATTGCCCATGATCGGGAATGGAGATACAAAGGGAGGAAGTGGAAGGTGAGAGGCGAGAAGTGAGGTCGAAGGCAATCGGGCTTCGCCGCTTCTGAGGTGTTCCGTTTCCAGGCTCCGGCGAGCTTCTCACCGGGGTGGTGTTTTCTGACCAGCTGACGTTTCGACGGATGATCTCGGCTTTCGGTGTTGCAGCCTATGCCCCGTGTGCTTGTGGTTGAGGACGAACAGAGTCTGGCCCGGGCCATGAGCGATGCTCTGGCGGAGGCCGGGCACGAGGTTCAAGCCGTTTATCTGGGCGAGAAAGTCCTGGGCGAAGTCCGGGCGTTTGAGCCGCAGGTCATGCTCCTCGACGTACGTCTGGGCGGCGTGAATGGGCTGGACCTGCTGGATCAGATCAAGCGGGCGTCGCCGGACATTGAGGTCGTGGTGGTGACGGCTTACGGCAGCGTCGAAGTGGCCGTCGACGCGATGAAGCGCGGGGCGTCGGAGTTTCTGACCAAGCCGGTGGATCTGGACGTTCTGACCGTCACGGTGGACAAGCTCTGGTCGACCTCGCAGGCACGGCGACGGCTGGAGCAGTTCCGCGTCGCCCAAGACGGTCGGCTGCGCAGCGTGCAGTTCATCGGCGGCTGCCAGCCGATCGCGGCGATTCGCGAGCAGATTGCCCGTCTGGCGGGCCGGTCCGCGGCCGCGGCGAGCGGTGGCATGCCCACGATTCTGCTCACCGGGGAGACCGGTTCCGGCAAGGATCTGCTGGCGACCTACATTCACGCGGCCATGCCGCACCGCACGGGTCCGTTTGTCGGGCTCAACTGCAGTGCTGTCCCGACCGAGCTATTCGAGTCGGAGCTTTTCGGCCATCAGCGAGGCTCATTCAGTGGGGCCACCGTGGACAAGCCGGGCATGTTCGAGACGGCGGACGGGGGCACGCTCTTGTTGGACGAGATCAGCGACCTGCCGCTGAACCTGCAGCCCAAGCTGCTGCGAGCCCTGGAGACGCGTACCATTCGGCGGATCGGCGACACGCGGGACCGGCCGTTCGATCTGTTGCTCATTGCCGCGACCAACCGTGGTCTGCCCGAGCTCGTGGCCACCGGGCGATTTCGGGAGGACCTTTACTATCGGCTTCGGGTGATCTCGATCGAGCTGCCTCCTCTACGGCAGCGTGGTGATGACGTGCTCCTGCTGGCCGATCATTTTCTGGCCCAGCTTCGGGCCAAGTACGGGATGGTCAACCTGGCGCTTTCGGAGGCCGCCCGGCAGGCCCTTCGCGGCCACGACTGGCCGGGCAACGTCCGCGAGCTTCAGCATGCGCTGGAGAGTGCCGCCCTGAGCATCGGCGGCTCGACGATCGAGGCGGCCGATCTACCTCGTCCGGCCTTGGCCGATCCCATCCGGCGGGCGGAGCGAGCCATTGACGCCGATCGCCCCATCGATCTCGAGCAGCTGGAGAAGTCCTTGATCGAACGTGCGTTGCGGCGTACGGGCTTCAACGTATCCGCCGCGGCCAGGCTGCTTTCCATCGGGCGGGAAGCGATGCGTTATCGGATGGTCAAGTACGGTCTGTCGACGGAGACTTCCCAGGCCGACGAAGACTGAGCCTGGCGTCGGATCCCGGATGTTCGACCGCCATGCTCGCCCGGTGCCCCCGCCCAGCGATCCTGAGCAAGCGTTTTGTCGCGTTCTCGGCACTGCTTCGCGAAGAGCCGGAACCTGCTGAGACGGGGCGGGTGGCCGGCGGGGTGTGGTTTTCGAGGTGCGGGTCGGGGGTCTTGACCGCGGGGCGAGTGTGGATAATATATTGTGCACGATTTCTGTCCAGGTCTCGGACGCTTCTGAGGGCGAACCGTGGTCACCCGACCGATCCGGCGTGTCAATTTCGTGGACGAGGCGTATGCGGCCATTCGCCGGCTGATTGTCAGCGGCGAGTTTCCGCCGGGGGCCCAGCTCAAGATTGACGCTCTCGCCCGCATTCTGGGGGTGAGCAACTCTCCGATCCGGGAGGCCCTGCGGCGGCTGGAAAACGAGCGCTGGGTGCAGACGATTCCCTATCGTGGGGCTTTTGTGCGGGCCCTGGATGAAGTGGAGCTGGTCGAGCTGTACGAGCTTCGGGAGTTCATCGAGACCTCGGCGTTGCGTAAAGCCATGCCCCGCCCCGCGGGGGCGCATCTCAAGGCCCTCGGGGAGGCCCAGCGGAGGATTCGAGCTGCCTTGCGGGGCAAGGATCTCGCCGCGTACCTGGCGGCCGATACCCGGTTTCACCGGATCATCGTGGAGATGGCCGGCAACCGCCGGCTGAGCGAGCTGTTCGCGACCCTAATCGAGCAAGGGAAGTGCTTCATGCTGGGCCGGACGCAGCGAGCGATAGCCAGATACCGCGACGGCCGCGACCAGCACGCGGAGATGGTGGAGGCGATCGCCGGGGGTGACACCGCGAAGGCGCTTGGACTGCTCCAGCGGCATTTGCGTATCACTTTGGAGCAGGTCCGGCGTTTGGCGAGCCGGGAGTGAGGGTTGTGCGCATGCGTCGGACGAGAGTGGCCGAACACGTCGTGCTGGCCCTTGGAGGGTTGGGGCTGGGCGCGGCCGGCTGCGCCGGGCTGGCAGGCCCGTTGGCGGGGCTGAGTGCCGGCCAGGATGATCGCGGCCCCTGGTGGATGCGCCAGACAGCGATGAGCCGTGATGGTTCGCTGGACCTTCGGAGCAAGCCGTGGTGGCCACGAGCGATGCAGCTCGGCGTCGGCGAGCGGTTCATGATCGAGGAGAACGGGCTGGCCGGCGGGAACATGCTGGTTCGGCGGGAGCGGATCAGGAACCGCAGCAAGGAGGTTGAGGCTCTTGTCTGGGTCATTGACGATGACACCGACGGCAGCCTTCGAACCGGCGGGGATGAGGATTCGGACTGCTACGTGGCCGACTACGGTTGCGACGGTGTTCCGGATCGCATGGTGGACTACATCGACGACGACGGGGACGGCACCGCGGACGAAATGGACATCCGCTACTATGCCGGCGGGCGGCTCGACTACTGCTGGTTCGCCAGGGACTTTGACGGTGACGGGTGCATGTGGAGTGTGCGCGGCTACGAGTATGGCGGTCCGAGCTTCTTCGAAGCGGACCCATACGGCGACAACATGATCTACATGAACAAGTTCAATCCGGTGGAGGGCACCTGGTCGCCGATCTCGGAGTGTCCGTTCGCCTTCTACGATACCGACGGTGACGGCTACAGTGAAGTGGTTGTCCGGTTCAGCGCCGTGCCGCTGGGTTACGATCCCGGCGTTCATCCGGACTACGCGAACAATCAGTTTTCCGGCTCGTGGGATCCGGGGATGGCCCGGATGGGCGTGGTGAACATCCGCTACAGCTTTGACATCGACAACCTCAGCGGGAAGGAGACGCCGCTGCACTACGACTGCGGATTCAATCTGGTCGGGGCGGTGCCGTACGAGTTTGCGGGGATGTGGCAGGTCAACTCGAGACGTCGCCCGCCGCAGGCGACGTGCGTGGTTCCGTATGATCAGGTCCGCTCGGTGAGCGATCGCTATGCCGCCCGGGAGACGGGTTTCAGCTGGCATGAGCAGCACGACGACACGATCGCGATCGGCTACGGAGAGCGGCAGAAGGACGACTGGCGATGGGAGGGTGTCTTCTGGATCTGGGAGCGGCGGTTCATGGAGAACACCGGCGGGCCCTGCCAGCGGTGGAACGTGCGTCGGGAATGGAGCAGCAGGCCCAGCAACCGCCGGGCGTTGTATTACAGCGGAGTCGACGGGCGGATTCACCTGTTCGGAGCCGAGGAGGGTTGGATTCAGCGGGGGCATTTTGCGGGACTGGGCAATCTGGGTGAGATCCGGATGTACGACACTGACGGGAATGGTTACTTCGACCGGTGGGAGGTGTACGACGGGCAGGGCCCTGTGCCGGTGCGGGTTTCGACGGTGGGCGACGAGAAGGTTCGACGCGTGCCGTTTGACGAGCAGTGGTTGCGGCGTTTCTACCTGGAGGAGGTGGTTCCGCAGGCGACGGCGGGCAGTGTCATGCTGCTCGAGGCGATGGGCGAGGTTCACCCTTGGGCCATGCCGGCCGGGCTGGCCGACGCGACCCGTGGTGGGCCACCTGGGTTCCGGCGTTACGCCCTCGATGTAGCGTGCGAGCTGCACTACCAGTCTCTGCGACGGTCGTTGAGTGTGGTGGCCGGCCGGGTCTTGGCCGGTGCGAGGATGGACGATCTGCGATCCCTGAAGCCGGACCAGCGGGCGGCGACGGCGAACTCGCAGACTGGCTGGCAACTGGTGCGGTCGCTGGAGAGGCTGGATGCGGCCTGGGGGCGAGGCGATCTGGCGAGCGTGAAGGCGGCGATCGCCGAGCTGAAGCGTTCACCGCTGCTGGGCCGGACGGAGGCGGGCGGCAAGGCGGAGCAATGATCTCGCGCCCGGCGCGAACGGCCGACGGGGGACACGAAAGGCGGTAGGTTGATGCTGCTGGCGGCGGGCGAGTCGAGTCATCTGGCCGGGCCGGACTACTTCATCCTGGTCGGGTACTTTGTGATCATGCTCGGGGTTGGGGCGTACTTCTGGGGGTACATGAAGGGCATGTCGGACTACTTCTCGGGGCGTCATCAGATTCCCTGGTGGCTCTCGGGGGTGTCGTTCTACATGACGAGCTTCAGTGCGTTTCTCTTTGTGGCCTATTCGGAGCTTGCCTTTCGCAAAGGTCTGGTGGCGGTGACCGTGGGTTGGGCGGTGGTTCCGGCGGTGCTGATCGGCGTGATCGTTGTGTCCGGCCGCTGGCGGCGTGCTCGGATCAACAGTCCTGCCGAGTATCTGGAGGAGCGTTTTGGTCTTGGCCTGCGCCAGACGTTCGCCTGGGCCAACGTTATCGTTCGCATGATCGATGACGGTTTGAAGGTTTACGCGACGGGCCTGTTTCTGTCCAAGAGCGTGGGGCTCGGTCTGGGGGAGAGCATCGCCTGCACCGGTTTGATCACGCTGGCGTACACGTTCATGGGCGGACTGTGGGCGGTGGCGGTGACCGACTTTGTGCAATTCGTGGTCATGCTGGCGGGGGCGGCGGTCTTGCTGCCCATGGCCCTGGTCCGGGTGGGATGGCTCGGCGGCCTGGTGGACCATGCTCCGCCGGGCTTTTTCAGTCTGACCGCGGGGCCCGATCACAGCTGGTGGTTTCTCGGCGGGTGGTTCCTGCTGCTGGTCTGCAACTACAATACAAGTTTTGGCCTGGTGCAGCGGTACTACTGTGTGCGCGACGAGAGAGAGGCTCGGAAGGTCGGGTATCTGGTGGCGGTTCTCTGCCTGGTGGGCACGCCGATCTACTTCATTCCGGCGATGTGTGCCCGGCAGTTCATGCCCGATGCGGTTCCGGGGAGTATCTACGCGGCCCTGTGCGTGGAACTGCTTCCGGTCGGCCTGCTGGGTCTGGTTGTGGCGGCGATGTTTTCGGCGACGATGTCCACGCTGAGCGGCGACTACAACGTGGTGGCCGCGGTTCTGACCAACGACGTTTACCACAGGCTGATCGACCGCCAAGCGTCGGAGCGGCGGCTAGTCACGGTGGGGCGGGCCTGTACGCTGGTCGTCGGCCTGGTGCCGATCGCGATCGGGCTGTGCATCGCGTATCTCATCGGCAACGACCTCCTTTTCAGTTGGATGGTCAAGCTGTTCAGCGTGGCGTCTCCGCCGATTGCGATTCCCATGCTGGCCGGGATTCTCTGGCGGCGGTGTTCGAATGCCGGAGCCCTGGCGGGTTTTCTCGGCGGTCTAGGCGTGGGGCTGGGTCTGTTCTTCTGCGGTCTGAAAGACTACCAGATCGCGGCGGCCACCACGGCCGCGACGCTCATCGAGATGGTGGTGGTGAGCCTGCTGGTGACTCCCGGCGAGCCGGAGCTGCGAGGACGTGAAGGCGTGTTTCGCAGGCTTGATGCGGCGGTTTCTCGGGAGGAACTGGCTGCAGAGAGGGGTGGCCCTTCGCCGTTTCGCATTGTCGGCCTGTCGACGATCGCGATCGCGCTCATGCTGCTGCTGGTCATGCCGTTTGTGCCGTGGAGCTCCGGCTCGATCGTCAACCTGGCGATTGCCATCGGTCTTTTCGTACCGGGCGTCATCTGGATGAGGCAATCGGGCCTTGAATTGAAGGAAGCGGGGCGAGAATCATGAGTGACATCGGAATTGGCGTTGTCGGGTCGGGTTTCATGGGGCGCACGTACTCGGAGACCCTCTCCAAGTACTGTACCCGCGGCCGCCTCAAGGCCGTGGCGGCAGGGTCGCGGGCCGGGCAACTGGCCGAGGACTACGCCATGGACCTGGAGCCGTCGTTCGAAGCCCTCATCGCCCGCCAGGACATTGACGCGGTGTTCATCGCCACGCCGCATCATGTCCATGCCGAGCAGGCGATTGCCGCGGCCGGGGCCGGCAAGCACGTGCTGATCGAGAAGCCGATGGCTTGTACGGTTGCCGAGTGCGACGCGATCCTGGACGCCTGCCGCAAGAACAACGTTCACAGTTCGATCGCCTTCACGCAGCGGATGCGGATCTGCAACATGCGGGCCAAGCGGATCATTGCGGACGACCGGATCGGCGGGATCCAGCAGATCGCCTCGACCCAACTGAACGGCGGCGGGGTGGGCACGCTCCCCAAGTGGCAGAGCGAGGTCGAGAACCTGGGCACGCTGTTCGGGCATGGCATCCACAATTTCGACTCTATCCGCTGGCTGACTGGTCAGGAGATCAAGACGGTCTACGCCAAGTGCGGCAGTTTCGAGCCCGGGCTCAAGGTTGAGGGCACGTCCATGGTGGTCATGTCCATGAGTGGTGGCGCCTTTGCCAGCCTGTGGAGTTCGTTCCAGATGCCCCGGCCCTCGTTCCCGAGGGCCCAATTTGCGGCCCGCATCGTTGGCGAACGGGGTCTGATCGACCTTGACGCCTATGGTGAGCTGCGTCTGTCCGTGGGCGGCGGGCCGTGGGAGGTGGTCGAGACCCAGGCTCCGATCGACTGGCAGGGCAAGGGCTTTCTGGATCCGGTCCGGCTGGAGAGCTACACCCGCCAATGCCAGGACTTCATCGACGCGTGCATTGGGAATCGCCCTCCTTTGGTGACCGGCTGGGACGGGCGGCAGGCGGTGGCGGCAGCGTTGGCGGCGTACGAATCCGCGAGGAGCGGCAAGGAAGTCGTGTTAGCGTAGAGGGAGGTGCGGACGGAGGGGTGCTGCCCTGACATGGCGTGTGACCTGGGGAGATTTGACCGGCGAGACGCCGGCGTCCCCGCGGTTGTGCCGGGCGGCCCTTTGGCTCCGGGTTTGGAGTGGGGCATGCGTTTCGATCATTCACGGGCGCTCTACGAGCGGGCCTGCCGGACCTGTCCGGGGGGCATTCACAGCAACGTGCGGGCCCATTGGGCGCCGCAGCCGATGTACTACGATCACGGCCGGGGGGCGCACGTCTGGGACGCGGACGGCAACGAGTTCATCGACTATGTTCTGGCCCGCGGGCCGCTGCTGCTGGGTCATTCGCCCGCCGGCGTGCTGGAGGCGGTCAGGAAGCAGCTTGATCGTGGTCTGATGTACGCCGGTCAGCATGTTCTGGAGATCGAAGCCGCGGAGAAGTTCTGCTCGATGGTGCCCTGCGCGGAGATGGTCCGGTTCAGCAACTCCGGCAGCGAGGCGGTGCAGGGTGCGATGCGGCTGGCGCGCGGCGTGACCGGCCGGCGGAAGGTTCTGCGTTTCGAGGGCCACTACCACGGCTGGTTCGACAACGAGATGTGGAGTACCGCCCCGGCGCTCGATGCCGCCGGCCCGCGTGAATCGCCCCGGGCGACACCCGCCAGCAAGGGCCAGGTGGCCAGCGACGCCGAGAACCTCGTGGTGCGGCCCTGGAACGATCTTCGCCTGGTGGAGGCGGCCTTCGACCGGCACCGAGGCGAGATCGCCGCGATTTTGACCGAGCCGATCATGTGCAATTGCGGCGGCATCATGCCTGAACCGGGCTTTCTCGAAGGTCTGCGCGAGCTGTGTACGAGAGACGGCGCCCTGCTGATCTTCGATGAGGTCATCACCGGCTTCCGGGTCAGCCTTGGAGGGGCTCAACAGCATTTTGGCGTTATCCCGGACGTGGCGACCTTTGCCAAGGGCATGGCCGGCGGTTTTCCGGTCAGCGCCGTCGCGGGCAAGCGGGAGTACCTGGGTGCTTTCGGTGACCTGTCGATCAGTCACGCGGGGACCTACAACGGCAACGCGCCCTGCATGGCGGCCACGTTGGCGGCGTTGACCATGCTGGGGGCTGACAAGGGTGCCCTGCTCCAACACGCCCACGACATGGGCCACGAGCTTATGCGTGGCATTGAGCAGCTCGCCCGGAAGGCCGGCAAGGACGTCCATGTGCGGGGGGTTCCGACGGCGTTCTTCGTCTCCTTCAATGATCGCGAGCGGATCATCGACTATCGCACCTCGCTGGGCCGGGACCGCGAAGCCTACGCTCGATTCTGGCTGGCCCTGCAGGAGCGTGGGGTTCGCACCCTACCGGAGGGGCTGTGGTTTGTTTCCACCGCCCACACGCAGGAGGACGTTGACCGGACTCTCCGGGCGGTGGCCGAGGCGGTCGAGGAGGCGTGAGATGGGAAGCGTGGTCAGCAGTCAGCGATGGGCGGTCAACCGGAGATGGTCCGGGGTTGGCCTGCCGACGGTTCTGGTTCTGGTCGGGCTGTCCGGTGCGGTCGCCGTGGCTCAAGATGCCCGGCAGCAGCTTCTCGAGCGCGTGTTTGGCGACCGGGTCAAGTTCGACCCGGCGATTATCGTCCAAGTCAGGGCCCTGCCGGCCGGGCAGCGGCTGCTCCTCGACAGCAATGGTGACGGCAAGAAGGATGAAGCCTGGTTCATCGACACTGACGTTCGGCATTCGGTCCAGCTCCGGCCGCTCCTGGTTCGGGCGATCGACGAGGACGGGGATCTGGACCGGGACGGCAGGCCGGATCTGGACAGTGATCTTTATATTGCCGACTGGCGGGCGGACGGCAGGGTTGACGTGGCCCTCGACTACCAAGACAACGACGCCGACAACGACGTCGACGAGACGGCCTTCTACTTCTACATGCCCGACCACCCGTACTTCGGCAGAGACGTGCTTCGCGTCTGGTGGGGCAGCGACGACGGCGACGACAACCTGCTCTGGTACGATCAGGACTACACGTACTACCAGGATCGCTGCCAGTATCGTTGCCATTTCAGCGGCGACGAGTCGTTTGTGGCCTTTGGCCTGACGGCGGGCAGCAGTCACTGGACCTCGGCTTTCGAGAATCCCTTCCTGTTCTATGATCCGGATGGCGACCGGTGCAGCGAGGTCGTCTTGCGGATTGAGGGCGTCGACGACCAGATCCGAGCGATCCGTTACAGCTTCGATGCCGACGACGACGCCTCCGGCCGGCGAACGCATGACTACGACTTCTCCATCACCGCCGTGGCCGAGAAGGACAAACCGGTCAAGCTCTCCGGCGCGGTCACGGCGAGCATGAACCTGCGCGGCATTCCCACCCAGGGCTGGCTCAAGCGGGAGGCTGCCCAGCCGCTTGTCGTCCGCACCTCGTGGCACAAGGCCTGCTTGACCTGGGACGAGGTAAACGCCAACACCGAGGAGAACGTGGCCAGGGACCCGCATGAGCGCTGGGAGGGAATCATCGCCCACTCGTCCAAGGACTTCCCGCAGATTGGCGGGCCACCCTGCAGCGTTCTCAACAAGCGCAACGAGATTGCTCTGCGGCCTGCCAGCCCCATGCGGCTCTACCGCCACCCGGCGGATCACCGGTTGCACCTCAAGGGCGCGAACCAAGGCTGGCTGGAGGTCGATTTCGATTTCGACGGCAAGGTGGACGCCAGGTACACGTGGCTCGACAAGAACGGGGATGGCATCTTCGACCAGCGTCAGCTCGATCTCGACGCGGATGGTACCGCGGAGTTTCTGTGGCCAATGCCGGCTGAGGGTGTCCTCGAGATTGAACCGGGTTTCCGCACGATCGTCGACGCCTACCAGCCGGAGCTGGATCGGGTCCTGGGTGACAGCCAGACGTTCATTGACGCAGCCAAAGGTCTGCGTTCCAGGACTTCTGCCAAGGCCGACCCGGCGGAGACGTTCTTCCTCCGGGAGCTGGAATCCTGGATGTCGGAGGCCGGTTTGGGGGCCTCCATCCGCAAGAGTCCTGGCGGCGCCCGTTTCTACGTCGATCTGGTGCGCGACCGTTTGCTGCTGGCCCTCAGGGGTGACTTCGGACATGACCCGCGGTGGGCCGACCTGGAGCAGGCCTATGCCGCCGGCGACTACCGGAAGGCGGCGGCGCTTATCTCCCGGCTTTGTCCCGAGCCCGGGGAGATCGCCCGCTCCGCGATGCCCGGGGCATTTCGCGCGGACTTGCGGTTCGGACCTTACGCCGGGCGTATTCCAATCCGGATCGACAACACCGGCGGTCGGCCGCGGCTGAACTGGCCGGTGGCGATCCCGGTCAAGCACATCAAGGCGGTGGCGAAGGACTTCATCACCGCTTGCGCGGTGGTGGCGCCCGATCGGTGGCTCGACTGGCGCGAGATTCCACACCAGGTGGACACCATTGACCCATCGGTCGGCGACGAGATGAGTTTCCTGGTCGACGTTCCGGGGGATACGGCGGTGACGTACTACGTCTACTACAGCGGGTCCGGCGGTCCCGGACGCACGTTCCCGCGGCGGACGGGCACGGCCGAGGACTGGGTTCCACCGAACATCGGCTGGGAAAACACCCGCGTCGCATATCGTTCCTATTGGGGCCAATTCGACTTCTTCGGCAAGAAGATCGACCGGCTCATCTACGACCATCTGGGGAGCAAGAGTTACCACGGCGAGGTCGAGTGGGGCATCGATGCCCTGCACGTGGGCGAGGCATCCGGCATCGGCGGCCTGGCGCTGTATCAGGGCGACAGGGATTTCCTGGTGCAGAACCCGGCCGGCAAAGGCACGGTGAGATTCGTCAAGAGACAGCTGGTCCAGGGTCCGGTCCGAGCCGCGGTCGAGGTTGTCGCGACGAACGTGTTGCCGGAGCAGCCGGACCTGGCGGTGCGGCTTCTTTCGGTCATCTATGCTGAACGGCAGGAGAGCGAGATCCAGGTGTCCCTTTCCCGGCCCGGCGCGGGTGTGCGTCTGGGGCCCGGCTTGGTGAAGCTCCCCCGGGAGCGGGTCTTTGCCGATCGGGCGACCGGCTGCATGGGCGCGTGGGGTGTGCAGCAGGAGGTGATCGGGGAGATCGGCATGGCGATCATCGTGCCACCCGGCCAAGTGCATGATTACCTGGACCTGCCCGCCGAGCGCCGGCTTTGCTGCCGCCTGGTTGAGGACCGCAAGCTGACCTACTGGATCTGGGGTGACTGGCGCCGGGGTCGGCAGCACCCGATCGCCCCGACGATCGACGACTGGCGAGCGGAGGTGAGGGAACTGGCCATGCTGCTGCATCATCCGCCGCGGATTGAGATCGGGGAGCTCGAGGAAGTACCATGATCATCGACGGTCACGTCCACATCGGGCCCGCGCAGTTCCTTCAGATCGACGCGGACGCGCCGACGCTGATCGACATCGCCGACAGGGTCGGCATTGACCTGTTGTTCGTGACCCATGTTACGGCCCTGTTCTACGACATGCGTGAGGGCAACGACGCGCTGGGAAGCGAACTGACGCGTTACGGTGACCGCCTGCTTGGTTACGTGACCATTCCGAACCATCGGCTGGGCCGGACGGCCTGCGACGAGATTCGCCGGTGCGTGGAGATCTACGGCATGCGTGGGGTGAAGATGTACTCACATCCCGAATCGCCGATCACGGAGGCGAGTTCGACCGCGATCCTGGCCACGGCGGCCGAGCTCAAGCTGCCGGTGCTCGGGCATTTCACGCCGAGTGAATGCGACGTGCTCATGGCCCGCGTGCCCGAGGTCCGCATCATCATGGCGCACATGGCTGGTCAGCCATACGCGTTCGGCAACTGGCACCTGGCGGTCGAGGTGGCGGGCCGTCATCCGAACCTGTACCTGGACACGGGTACATCTCAGATCGACAGCGGCATGCTGGAACACGCTGTCGAAGTGCTGGGTCCGGAGCGGATTCTATTCGGCACGGACACGCCGCTGCTGGATCCCTGGGTTCAGCGGGCCAAGGTGGAGGGTGCCGAATTTGAACCGGGGGCCAAGTTGCTCATTCTCGGCGGGAACATGGCCCGGTTGCTGGGGCTTTGAATCATGCGTATTGACGTCAACGCGTTTTTCGGTCACTGGCCTTACTGGCCGCTCCCGGCGACCGGCGGGGACGACCTGCTGAGGCTCATGGACTGTTGCCTGATCGATCGGGCCGCGGTCACTTCCCTGCGCGGGCTGTTCGGCGACTGGCCGACCGCGAACGGCGAGGCGCTGGCCCTGGCACGGGCCCATCCCGATCGGCTAGTGCCGGTCGCGTGTCTCAGCCCGATGAACGGCGGCGGCGGGAAGATGCTACGACGCCTGGTGGAGGAAGGCTTCAAGGCCTGCCGCCTCTATCCCCTGTTGCTGCAGGGTTACAGTTTGCGTAGTCCCTTTGCCGACGAGCTGGCCGCGACCGCTGGCGAGTGCGGGATTCCGGTGATCGTCCCCACGCGTCCGATGATGAACTTCCGTTTCCCGGTGCTGCCGATCGGCGATGTGGCCGACCTGGCCGACCGACACCCGGGCACCGCGTTCATTCTGAGCGGGCCGAACTACCTGTCCGAGTTTCGCACCGCGGTCGAGGTCATCGCAAGCCACGTCAACATCAGCATTGAGACATCCTGCATGCAGGGCTTCCAGGCCATCGCTCGGATGGCCGAGGCGGTAGGTGCGGAACGTGTGCTTTTTGGCACCGGATCGCTCTTGCAGTATCCGGCCTGCGGGCGAGCCAAGCTGGACCATGCCGACATCACCCCGGGGCAAAGAGCCCTGATCGGCGCGCAGAACGCCGAGCGCGTGCTCCGGCTGTAGGACCCGGCACCGCGGCCCGCGGGCGCCGCCGAGGCCGAGCCGGATGCGACGCCGCCGGGTGGGGGGGACGGCCCGCAGACCCACCCGCCTGGCTGAGCCGGGGTGGAGGACCGCATGACCTGGCCGTTCCGACATGTCGCGATTCGGCTATTTAATTGCGCAAAAACGCCGTAGCCTCCCAGGGTCGGAACCGGTTAAGATAGGGGTGCGTTCGGTGTTCCGGAGGAGGAAACTGGTTGGAGGGGGAGGGGCACCGACCAGAGGTGGACTGCACTGGGTCTCTGACGGTGCACGACTTCGAATCGGCCGGCCTGAGGTTGACCGTGGGCCGGGACCCGAGGTGCCCATCGCGGGGACCCGGTGTTGCACAAGCTGATCCGCGGACCGAAGCAGCGATCCGCACACCAAGTCGGACGACGGCGAGCCACCGTCGTCCGGCTTTTTTGATGGTCGCGGAAGCAGGGTGCCGCTCGGCATCATTCTCTTTGGGACCCAGTCCGGGAGGAGGAGCTTCACGCCCCGCAAGTCGTTATCTACGTCCCAGGATCACCGCAGGCGGCCGGGTCGGGTGGCCCCCGGATTTGGTCCCGGTTTTTGTGTCACCTTTCGAGCTCACGGTGCGTAGTCAGGGGTGAAGGTGTTTGGGGCACCTTGAGTCATAAGGAGAAACTGATGCGAAACCGAACGTTAGCAGTGGCGTTGATGGGGTGGACGGTGGTCATGAGCCTGGCGGTGCCCGGGCTGGCGGGCCCGGGTCAGGCGGAACGGGTAGCCGCCTCGGCCCAATGGGTGGCCCACATGGACGCGGAGGGCTTCCTGGCCTCGAAGGTGGGGGCATTCGTTTTGGAGCAGATCAAGAAGCCTGAGATTGCGGCCGGTTTGGCTGTGTTGAAGAACGTGTCCGGCCTGGACCTGACCAAGGATCTGAAAGCCATCACCCTGTACGGTGTGGGTGCGGGCGAGGAGAACGGCGTGGCTCTGATCGAGGGGAGCTTCGAGCGTGAGAAGCTGTTGACTCTGCTGCGGACCAACCCGACGCTTCGGGAGATCAAGGTGAGCGAGTTGGACGCCTACCAGTGGACGGACGAGCCCAAGGGAGACAAGCCTGGGGCCGTGCGGTTCGGGCTGTTCTTCCGGGATGACCTCATCGTGGTGGCCGGCAGTCAGAACATGCTTGAACAAGCCGTAGCGGTATTGCAGAATAAACAGGATAGCATGGCCCAGGTGGTGATTCCGCCGTCGATCAAGCCGTCGGTGGGAGCGTACCTGTTCGTTTATCTGGCCGAGTTGCCCAGGATGCCCGACGACCAGAAGGCCGTCGAGTTGCTGAGCAAATTTGTCTCGGGGCGGTTCGAGATCGGCGAAACCGAGCGCGATTTTTTCTCGCGGCTCACGCTGCTGACCAAGGACGCCCAGACCGCGTCCAACCTGTCGAAGATGGCGGACGGCGTATTGGGATTCCTCGATCTGGTCAAGGACCTGCGTGAGAACGGCAAGCCGTTGATTCCCGCCGAGGCGGCCGGTGTTCTCAAGGACTTGAAGGTATCGGCCCATGAGGCCTCGGTGGAGGCATCGCTGGTTGCCCCCCGGCAGAACGTCGTGGATCTGCTGAAGTGGGTGATGGCCCAGGCGGCGGCCAAGCCAGGCGCTTCTTGATGCCAGGAGAAGCCGGTGGACTTGATCGGCAGCGACATGTCCTTCCATTCACAGGAAGAGCTCCTCTGTCAGGCGCAGAGGGGCTCTTCCGCCGCCTTTGGCGTGCTTGGTCAGCGGTACCGGCCGCTGCTCATGCGCGTCCTGGCCCGCCGGCCGGTTCCCGGCCACGAGACCGAGGACCTGGTGCAGGACACGCTGGCCTCGGCCTATGCCGCGATCGGTTCCTACGATCCCAGCCGTCCCTTCGCCGCCTGGCTGACCACGATCGCCCTGCATGTGGCCGCCAACCATCGCCGGCGCCGGCGAGAGGACCCGGTCGAGCACGTCGAGCGGGCCGACCCGTCGCCCGAGCCGGTGGATGTGCTGGCCCGGCAGCAGGAAGGCCACAGCCTCTGGATCGCCGTCCGGGAGGCATTGCCCGCACGCCAGTACGAGGCGATCCAGCTTCGCTATGTGCAGGAACTGAGTGTCCGGGACATTGCTTCACGGATGGGGATCACGACGATTCACGTGAAGGTCCTGCTGTATCGCGCTCGGCGGAGGCTGTTGAGTCTGAAGTCGTTCTGCCGGGTTTTCGGCTGGACCGTGATCGGCACGCACGAGGGAGGCGAGTCATGATCTGCCTTTACTACCGATGGCGAATCTCCACGGCTCTGGACAGCGATGATCGATCGGCTCGCCTGCCCGAGCGGCACCTGCGGCGCTGTCCCGCCTGCCGTGATTTTCTGGAGCGTGGTCTTCAGCTGGGGGAAGCGTTGCGCGAAGAGCCGGTTTCGGCCAGTCTGGGCATTGCGGGCAGCGGCGGGAGCCGCCCGATTCAGCGGGCCTGGCGGCCGGTCACCGCGGGGCTGGCCGCGGCCGCCTGCATCGCCCTCGCGGTCTTGCTGCCCACGGTCTGGCGTTCCGCGTCGTCACCCCCTGCCGCGAATAGCGACGGGAGTTCTGTCCAGATCTCGATTCCGGCGCTGCCGCCTCTCTCGGCCGACCGCCTCCTCGCCCAGGTGCGTGAACCGGTGAGATCCCTGACTCTTCCGGCCGGAGGACCGCTCATGCGGGA
Organism: Planctomycetota bacterium; assembly: GCA_022711465.1. Classification (GTDB taxonomy): domain Bacteria; phylum Planctomycetota; class Phycisphaerae; order UBA1845; family PWPN01; genus JAGNEZ01. The sequence continues at coordinate 174,666 of JAKLEZ010000005.1, forward strand.
GATCGAGCGAACTCAGAACCAGGTCGCAGCCGTTGGCCGCGACATGGTGGCCTGCCTGCCGAGGGCTTTCGTTCCACGGCTAAGGATCACGGACTGACCGGGGGGCTGCCAGGCTGCGTCTTCGGCCCGGTCTGGGCCAGTCAGAGGGCCGGGCAGGTCCATCCATCGGTTGCCAGTTGAATGGTCTGGGGGGCATTGCCCTCGAACCGGTTATTCACGAAGGCAAGCAGCATGCGACTCTCGGCGACGCAGGCCTCGATGAGGTCTCGCAGCGCGTCACGGCCTTCGGGATACGGATCCTGGATGCGGTCGTAGGGGGCGAAGCTCTCCACGGCCTGCTGATACGCACGGCCGGGGCGAAGGAGGAGGCGAGCGACCACGTGCGGAGCGGTGAACACGCCGGGGATCTGCACTTGGTCGATCAGTGGAGGCATCTGGGTCCAACTGTTGAGGCAGTGGGCCGCGCCGTGGTCTCGGAGGCAGGCGAAGTAGCGTTCGCGGCCGGGCGATTCGAGGAACTCGCGGTTGCGCACCTCGACGGCGAACCGGTATCGATCCAGTGGCAGGCCAGCGAGCAGTCGGGCAAGGGCCTCGGCGAACTTGCCGGGGGCCCGCATGGGACCTCCGTGAAACGTGCCGAACTCGAAGATCAGCACACCGAGCCGGTCGCGGTATGGGTCCAGCCTGCTCAGCAGCTGGTCGCGGACCAGGGCGGGGTCCATGAAATGAGCGTTGACCGTTCCCGCGCGTTTGCCGTAGCGAGGCAGGCGAGGGAAGCGTTCGACGGTCACCTCCTCGGGAACCTTGAGGCTGAACCGGAATTCCGGCGGGGCCTGGGCGAACAACTCCTTCCAGGACTGCTCGGTGGGGAACTGATAGAAGGCGAAATCGCCGCACACCGCCGGGAACACGGCCGCGTACTCGGCGAGGCACTCCTGGTTGAACTTCCGCTCAGAGAACTGCCCGCGGATCTGATACCGAGCGGGGTCGTAGATCTGGCCTTGCCAGCCGGGGTACTTCCAGCTCGACGTGCCCAGGTAGATCTTGCGTTCGGCCAGGCGGCGGAGCCGTTCGGCCAGGGCGGCGGCCACAGGGAATGGCCTCTCTGCGGGCGAGGCGTTTGCCGGCGGCCCCCAGTCAAAAGTCAGTTGGCGTTCCTCGCGAGCGGACATGATGCTTTATTGTACGACTGCGGTCCGGCGACGGTCGAGCGCCCGGGCCACTACGACCCAGAGCATTCCGGAGAGCATCGCGACATAGCCGAAGAAGACGATTGGCTGCCCAGGGTCCCACGACACGCTGAGGACGCTGGAGGACGGGCCGCCCTCGGCGAGGCGGTAGCTCGACTGGAACAACGTGTAGCTCCCGTGGCAGGCGGGGTTGTTCATGCTGATGACCTCGCCCTGTTCGCGACCGGAAGCGGGGTCGAGGAAGGTGACGTGGCTCTGAAACGACCGCGGCCGCTCGGTTCCGGGGTACTTGTCCATGCGAAACTGATCCAGCCTGAGGCTGAAACCCAGCGGGAGTGTCCGGTTGGCGTACTGCAGGAGGTAGCTGGTGCCTGCGACGTCGATCGGGCGAGCATCGAACTTCCGCAGCCAGAAGCGGTTGGTGCCTGCCGGGGTGGTCACGGCCAGTTTCAGGGCGGGCGTGGGGTCCTCGCCGGCGGCGTTCAGCGGCCCCACCTCCTGGCGTACCCGGGCATGGTCCAGGAAACGGCCGATCTCGAAGGTCATGCCCGCGAATGGCGTCTTCACCGGCTTGCCTGGCGCGGCCTCGGCGATGGTCACCTGGCCATGCCTGTCGGTCAAGCGTACCGCGAGCTCATTCGACGGGCCGATCAACACCTCCATGGGCATCTTCGGAACCGTGTCGGCCGAGGCGACGAAGGTGAGCTTGAGGCGCTCGGCGGCGCTGGTGCCGTGCATAGATGGGAAATCCGGGAAACGGGCAAACGCCAGCCGCCTGGAAGAACCCTCGGCCCCGGAGACTTCGACCTCGATAGCCGGATTGACCGGCTGATCGGAAACGGAGCGGAGCTGCCGATCGGCGCCCACCACGGCGTGGGGTAGATAGCGAAGCACCTGGATCGAGAATCCCGTGTCACCCACGACGATCGGCTGGTCGGTGCACCGCTCGAGGGGGTATTCGTACCGCTTCTCGCCGACCTCGACCCTGACCGTTCCGTTCGAAGCCGGCCGGCTGGCGGGAGGCGGAGCGAGAAGGCGGGCGAACTCCGCGGCATCGGCGATCCGTCGGGCCACCAGGCCGAAGGAGTTCATCTCGGACGGCTGATCGGCAAACACCCATCCGGTCAGCTTCTCCTGCTCCGCGCCCAGCGTGATCTCGAGCGCCGGTTGAGGCTGTTGACTGTCGTTGACCACTTCCCGGTGCTCGGTGCTATCGGGAGCATAGGCCTCGATCTGTACGCGGAGGTTACCGAGCACCAGCGGTGCCAAGGCCGGATCTGCGACCGCCCTCGACCGGTTGAAAACGACCGGATCGAGTTCCGCGGTTGTGTGTGCGTGACCTCCGGATTCCTCCAAGGTCAAGGCATCCTGCTGGAGGGCGAAGGCCCGCACGGTCTGGCCTTCGCGAATCTCGACCTGCCCGTCAATGCCAAAGCACTTGGTGACCCAGGCCCCGACGAGAATGACGAGGATGGCCAGGTGGGTAATCACCGGCCCGGCTCGAGCCCGGTCCAGCGGAAGGCGGGCGAGCACGGCGGCGAGCACATTCAAGGCCAGAAGCAGCAGCAAGCCCTCGAACCACCAGGACTTGTAGAACATCAGGAGAGCCAGTGCCGTACCGTGGGTGGATTCATAGGCGGTGGCACAAGCCATGGCCACGAGCACAAGGAGCAGGAGCACGGCCGCCAGCCAGGCGGATCCGATCGTCTTGAAGAGTGTCCGGGCCTGATTCACGATCAGAGTGTATACGCCGGCTCTGGTACAAGCCACTGGGGGCGAGGCGGCGGGCCATGACCGCTGAATGAGCAGGGGAAATGACCGGGGGGGGCTGCAAATCAGCAAGGAGGGTCAAGCGTGGGGCCGTGATTGCGCATAGAATCGTCTTTCATGAGAGCGTGTACCCAGCAGGACTACCGGGCTCGAATACTTGCCGTGCTCCAGCACATTCACGGGCACCTGGACCATGCCCTGTCGCTGGCCGAGCTTGCCCGGCTTGCCCACTTCTCCCCCTACCACTTCCACCGTGTTTTCCACGGAATGGTGGGCGAGTCGGTCATGGAGCTGGTTCGGCGTTTGCGGATGGAGCGGGCCGCCCATCGGCTCCGGCATGGCCATGATCCGGTCACGCACATCGCCTTTGAGGCGGGCTACGAGGCCCACGAGTCCTTCACCCGCGCTTTCCGGGCGATGTTCGGTGAATCGCCGTCCGCTTTTCGGGGCGGCGTCACACCTTTGGTGTGCAAGTGCGTGCCGTCAGGCGTCCATTATCAAGCCGATGGCCAGGTACAGGATTTCGTCACGATGGATACAGGAGGAACGACGATGGAAGTAGAGGTTCGAACACTGCCCCCGATGCACGTGGCCTACGTGCGGCATGTTGGTCCGTACACCACCTGCAAGGCTGCATGGGACAAGCTGTGCGGCTGGGCCGGTCCGCGCGGACTGCTGGGGCCGCAGACCCGATGCCTGGGCATCTGCTATGACGATCCTGAAGCGACCCCGCCGGATCAGATCCGCTACGACGCCTGTGTCACCGTGGATCCGACGTGCCAGGGTGGGGGCGAGGTGGGCGTCCAGGACATCCCCGGCGGCGAATATGCCGTCGCCCTACACCGGGGCAGTTACTCCAATCTGCATCGCACCTGGAAGCAGTTTCTGGGGGAATGGCTGCCGGCCAGCGGGCGTGAGCTGGGTGACGCGCCGTCCTTTGAACTCTACTGCAACGATCCCCATACCACGCCGGAACAGGATCTCCTCGTCGAGATCTACGTCCCGCTGGGTTCTTGAGCCGATGTCGCCTGGGAGCCTGTTTGTTCTGATCGAGATCCGGGAAGCCGACGGTTATCAGGGCGGAAGGAATGAGTCGGTGTCGGATACGGGGACTTCGGTCCCGAGGTAAACGCCCCGACCGCTGCCGACGCCGTAGATGTCGTCGGAGTCCACGCCGATGCGGCGATCGGTGAAGAAGCCGCCGCCGCCGTCGGCGTAGACGGCGTTCTGCCCGGCCCCGGCTTCGTGGCAAGGTGAGTTGCCGCCCGGGTCGGCCAGTGGGCCGGCGACGCTCGAGGAAGCCGCGGGCCGAAGCGGGCTGTGGTCGGCGGCCAGGACCAGCCCTCGTGATCTCTTGCGGGTTTCTTCGACGCGCAGCCCGCTGGGCAGGTTCATGAACAGGAAGCTGTAGGTGACGTTGGCCGGATCGGCGAAATCCTCGCTCTGGCGAGCGATTTCCATGGGCATCGGCCGGCTCTCGCGGGACACCGGGCAGAGGAACACCCTCATCGTGGGGAGGTACTGGCCTCTGGTCAGACGGAAGATGTGCCGGCTATTGGGTGCCACCGGAGCTCCGGGGGGGGCGGCCGCAGGCGACCAGGCTGCACCGGGCACGTAGTTGGCATACGGCAGGTAGCCGTTGTTGGCCTGGGCATACTGGAGCCCGGCGGTGCAGATGGTCTTCAGATTGCCGAAGCAGGCATAGCGCCGGGACGCGTCCTGGGCCTTCCGGTAGCCGGGCACAGCCACGGCGACGAAGAGGGCGATGCAGGCGGCGACGGCGAGCACATCGCGCCAGGAGGCGGAGAACCGGCTACCCACGGTGTGGCCGCCGGTGCTCATCGAGGCCGGAGTCTCCGCCCCGGCCAAGGGCAGGATCTTTGTCTGATGGTCGATGAATGCGAGGACCTTGTCGGCCAGGGCGGCGGGCGGCCGGGGTGCCGCGGAGCGATCGAGGAGGGCGAGCAGGTCGCGGAGGGCGCGGCTTCGGGCCGCCAGTTCGGGGGAGGACCGCAGCGCGGCCTGCAACCGATCAGCCTGGTCGCCCTCCAGATAACCGAGATGCCAATCCAGCAACGTTGAATCGCTGAAGTCTTGTTGGTCCGCCATCACCGTACTTCCGACTCGTCCTCTGGCGCCTCGCGGTAGGCCTGTCCGAAGTGGCCGACGGCCGCGTGCAACCGGCTTTTCACCGTCCCGAGCGGGATTCCCAGCACATCCGCGATCTCCTTGTACGGAAACCGGTGGTAGTAGCTGAGGATCAGGACCTCGCGAAGGTGATCCGGCATGTCGGCCAGCACCTTCCGGACGCGGGCCTGGACCTCGGTCTGCTCCAGGTTGCTCGCCGGCGTCGGGGCGGTGTCGGCGAGGAAATCCAGGTACTTCTGTCCCTCGGCCTCGGAGGTGTCGAGCTGGGCATCCAGTGGCACCTCACCCCGCCGCCGCCGGCTTCTCAAGATATCGCGGGCCTTGTTCGCGGCGATGGTGTACAACCAGGGTCTGAATCGCCGCCCGAAGTCAAAGCCCTCCGCGGAACGATACACCTGCAGGAATGACTCCTGGACGAGGTCTTCGGCCAAAGCGTCATTGCCCGCAAAGCGTGCGAGGAACCGGTACAATTCCTCGCTGTGCCGTCGTACCAGCTGCTCGAAACGGCCAGGCTGCCCGGCGATATGCTCAGCCAGCAGTTCCTCGTCCGTCGGCACACTCACCCGTTTTCCGCCGTCTGTTAGTACGACCCGCAGACTCTCGGGTTCGCTCCGTCGCAAACGCGAGAGGGCCGGCCCGCAGGGGCCATAATAGCCGCCTGGGCGGTTACGTCAAATCGTCGCTTGACACTCGCCACGTCTTAACCTTAGTCTGGAGCGTAACTTGGCGAACCGGCGCCCTATAATGAGTCACTTGAGGACCGGTCGCGGCCCAGCGTGTCCATTGAGGTTGCCATGTCGATCAAGGACCACGGACTGCCCAAGGAGACGTTATCCGCCCTGGTTGAGGCCTCGGCGGCGATCAACGGCTCGCTGGACCTGGAAGAGACGCTTCAGGCCATCGCCCGGAACGCTGCAGCGGTCATGCAGGCCGAGGCCAGTTCGGTCCTGCTCCTGGACCCGCAACGACGCAAACTTGTCTTCCGGGCGGCGACCGGGGAGTTCGGCCAGCAGCTGATTGGGGAGGAGTTTGACGCCGATCTGGGCATTGCCGGCAAGGTTTCCAGTACCGGCAAGCCGTTGCTGGTCACCGACGTTCGCGAGGAGGAGTCGTTCTTCAGCGGGATCGACGAGAAGTCGACGTTCCGCACCCGCGGGGTGATGGCCGCCCCGATGGTCAAGAACGGGCAGGTTCTTGGTGTAGTCGAGGTTCTCAACCGGCTGGCCCAGGACAACTTCACCGCGAATGATCTGGAGCTGCTCCAGGTATTTGCGAACCTGGCCGCCAGCGGGGCGACCAACGCCCAGGCTCACGAACGGCTGAAGCTTGAGAACCGCGGGCTGCAGGCCGCGGCCTATCGGGGCACGAACATCATCGGTCAGTCGCCGGCCCTGCGGCAGATGCTCGAGCTGTGCGCCCGGGTCGCGGGCAGCAACGCCACCGTACTCATTCTTGGCGAGACGGGCACGGGCAAGGAGCTGCTCAGCCGCCACATTCACCTCAACTCGCCGCGGCGGGACAAGCCGTTCATTGCCATCAACTGCGCCGCCCTGCCGGAGACGCTGCTGGAGAGCGAGCTGTTCGGACACGAGAAGGGCGCGTTCACCGGAGCGATCGCCCAGAAGATCGGACGCTTCGAGTTAGCCAACCGCGGAACCCTCTTTTTGGACGAAATTGGAGATATCAGCCACTCGACGCAGCTCAAGCTGCTCCGCGTCCTCCAGGAGCGGGAGTTCATCCGCGTCGGCGGGACCAAGACCGTTTCCTGCGACGTGCGGATCATCGCTGCGACCAACCGTGACCTGCAGAAGGCGATCAAAGACGGTGTCTTCCGGGAGGACTTCTACTACCGGTTGAATGTGTTTCCCATCAATAATCCCCCGCTCCGGGAACGGCGCGAGGACATCCCGATGTTGGTGGAGCACTTCACCCATTTGGCCGCCCGCCATCTGAATCTGCCGGCTCCGACCACGACCAGCGACGCGCTCGCCCAGCTCACCAGCTACAGCTGGCCGGGCAACATCCGCGAGTTGCAGAACGTCATTGAGCGGGCCGTGCTGCTCTGCGACGGCAAGGCGATTGACACGGCCCACCTGCCGCGCGAGATTGTCGGCGAGCAGGCCGACCAGCCGCCCGACAAGCAGGAATCGGGTCTCTGGGGCTACGAGAAGGCCCTGATCGTGCGTGCCCTCAAGGAGGCCGGCTGGAACCAGACCAAGGCCGCCAAGGCGCTGAACATTTCTCGCGACAACCTGCGTTATCGGATCAAGAAGTTCGAGATCGAGAAGCCGGATTGAGTCGACATCCGCCGGGCGGCGTCCAGGCCGGCGATCACGGGCCGCGAACCTGCGGTCGGCGCGGGGGCCCGATCCATGATTCACGTCTGCCCGCTCTCATTGCGGAGGGAGCGCGGAGAAAAGAGCGCCCACGTGGGTGCGGACCCCGGCCAGATCCAGGAGATCGATCGCTCCGTCGGCATTCACATCGCCGCGGCAGCTCGCCGAGTCCAGCGACTGCGACTGCCGATTGCGAACGAGCGTCAGGTCGAGGACATTGACCCTGGCATCGCCATTCACGTCGCCCGCAAGGACGCCGAAGTCAAGAACGTCGAGAACACCGCAGGCTGGGTCGCTCGCATCCCTGATCCCCGGGAAGGCCAGCTGCACGGCGCCGGTCGAGAGGCCTTCGCAGGTGATCGAAGCCGTTTGGCCTTCGACGGCCAGATCCGTGATCCGCGCCTGGGCGGCCCCCGGACCCGTGAGTACCACGCTGCTCGTGACCGGGGTGCCCACCGCCTGCACCGGCCTGGTCAGGTGAACGATCAACAGGGTTGGGCCGTCTCGCCGCGGTTCGATGGCCAGGGTCTGCCCGGACGACGTCGCCAGAAGATCGATGTCGAACTCCCCTGCCGAGCCGTGAACCTTGCGCGAAACCGGATGACGGCCGGGTGTACGATCGATGGTCGGCAATCCGTTGTCGCAGGATGCCGTGGTGAACGACCAGGTTGCGCTTTCGCGAGCGCCGCAGGCGCTGACGGCGACCGCTCGCCAACGATAGAGCGTCCCCTGAACCAGCGGGGCGATCGGCGGACAGGTCGAACCGACCACGTCCGGAGCCACCAGTGCCGGAGGTTCCCCGTCCCTCCAGAGATAGACATCATGACTCACGGAGCCGGCATCGTCCAGGCACAGCTTGATCGGGGCGGCCGCTCCGGCGAAGACGTCGGCCGGCATCTCGGCGAGCGGCGTGGCGAACCGGCCGCTCACCAGGCCCTCGATCGTTCCCGCGTTCCAGGCGATCGGATACGCGCGGTAGTCGAGACCATAGCCGACCAGGGTGTCGCCCCAGGCCACGCCGACGGCATAGAACCGTCCTGCCGCGAGGCGGTAGTCCAGCGTGCCGGACGAGTAGTAGGCTTCGCCCTGTCCCTCCGTCGGAACCGCGCGCTGCCAGGCGAGTCTGAACGGACCTTCGCGAGAAGAAGACTCGCCGATCAGGTAGTGCAAGTCGGCCGCGCCGGTGAAGGAAAGCTGCACGGCAATCTCATGGAGCAGTTGGTCGCTGGCGACGGCCACCACGTCTGCCAGGACGACCTCCCGATCCTGGTAGCTGATCCTGGCGCTGCCGACCGCATGGCAGGTCTGATCCGGCGAGAGGCCGGTGTTCCAGGCCAGCGACGGAGCGAGGCTGACGCCGGTTGCCGAGTCCGGCGGATCGGGCTGCAGCGGGGCCTGGGGAAGCCGGCAGACGGACAGGTGGATCACGCGGTACTCGCTGAGTGCCGTGGCGGCGTCTGCAACCGCGATCGCGACCTGGTAGTCGTCAGGCTCGAGCTGGTTGGCACCGTCGGTGACACAGAGATCCACCGATGTGCTCTGGCCAGGCTCGAGCGAGCCGCCGGGCGGCAGCGCGGAAAGCCAAGCCGCGGATGCTGCGACTGACCACTGAACCGCGTCGGGCCCGGTGTTGGTGAGGGTGTATTGTCCGCAGGCGGGTGTGAAGGGCCCGCCCTCCGGTCCCTGAAAGGTCCATTCGTCGGCCGGGGCGATCTGCAGGTAGGCGGGCCCGCCGCTGCCGGTCATATGCACGCGTTGCCGGGGCTGGTCGAGGTCGTTTCCGGTGAGAAGGACATCGCATGCCTGCTCGCCCTGCCAGGCGGGCAGGAAAGCGACCCCGAGGTCGATGGACTCGCCTGGGGCAAGCTGAGCAGGAATCGACGGCGGCTCGGGCAACCGGAAGCCTGCGCAGGGATCAGGCATGGTGAACTCGACCTCCATGGAGAAGGCGGCCGCGGATGAGGGGTTGACCACGGCGGGAAGCTCGGGGCGTGGAACGAGCGTGTCCGTTCCGGTTTCGTGGCTCGCCAGTGGAAGCAAACCGCCCAGGGTGACCTGCCGCGCCGCCGCCAGGGGCAGGGGCAGGCCCACCTGGACGCTGTCGAAGTAATGAGTGGCATCCTGCGTACCGGGCGGATCGCTGTAGGCCAGCAAGGCGATTTGACCCGGCCCGGTGATCGTCGGGTCACGCCCGGCCCAGGCGAGCTGGCCGTTGATATACACATCGATATCCGGCCCCACGAGGCTGACCACGACGTCGTTGGCCCCGGTGAGGATCTTCTGTGGGTTGAAGCTACTCCACGGTTGAAGGAAGGTGAACTCCTCGCCGACGACGCGGGCCACGTAGAACGAGCCCATGCCGCTCAAACCGACGAGATAGGCGGAGCCGGTGCCGGCCGCCCAGTTGAAGTTCTCGGAAGCGCGCAGGGCGAGGCCGGCGGCGACAAACGGGCTGCCAGTTCGCCACAAGGAGAGGCGAATTGACGCGTCCTGCCATGTCCGCCGGCCGTACGTCGCCTGCATGCGCGATCCCGAGGTTGTGGACAAGGCCCGCAGGGCGCCGGCCTGCACCGTCCACTGGTCGGGCTCCACCGGCCGCCAGTCGTCCGCCAGGGGGTTCTCGAAATCCTCGGCCACGTCGGCGGCCGGAACCAGGGACAGACCGGTGAGGCTCAGCACCGCGGAGGCATGTTCGTTCCGGAGGGTGATGCGTTCGTGCCGAGGGCTGCCGACCGCAGCGTTTCCGAAGGGAATCGCGAGGTCGTCGGACGGCATCACCGAGTCGCCGACGGTCATGCTCGCGTGCTCCGGCGTCCGGAAGGACCAGACCGGCCCGGGTACACTCCCGGCCCTGTTGTGCGCCACTATCTGCCAGTAGTAAGTTGTGTCCAGTCCGAGAGACGGGGGCATGGGACATCGCGGATCCGGAACGTCCTTGCAGATGAGGTTGGCCGGCGGGTGGTCGGCGCCGAAGTAGACGTCGTAGGTGGTGGCGCAACCGCTGCGGCCGGCCGCGAATGCCAGGGCGTTGGCGAGGATCAAGCCGCCGTCGGTGTTCGACACCCAGAACTCCTCTTCCACCGTATCTGACGGCGGGTGCAGTGCCAGGTCGACGCGCGGTGTTCCGTTGATCTCGCGCACCGTGATCAGCGGAGCTCCATCGCTCCAGTTGGCGACGAAGGACGCGCCCTCGACCAGGTAGGAAGACCAGATTCGGAAACTCCGATTACCGCCGTCGAACCGGGTTACGCCGCTCATCGTGGGATGGCCGGGCAGAAAGACGCGGTCGAGTGACTGTCGCGGCCCGTCGAGGATTGGCGGGAAGACGTTGTGACCCGGGTAGCTGATGCAGAAGTAGTCGTCCAGCAGGAACCGACCGGCAAGGGCGCTGAACGAACGCACGTTCACGTTGGCGAACACCGCCAGGACCACTCCCCCGCCGCCGTCCACGTAATCGGCCAGCCGGTCGCCCAGGGTGAAAGGATCGGCGAACTGATCGTTGCTCCAGACAACCACCGCGTCGAACGCCTTCAGATCGGCAGGCGCGGGGGTCACCCGACCGGTGTTGATGATACCGATGTCGCTGAACCGACCGGTGGCCATGATCTTGTCGCGGACATCCGTGAAGTGGGGATCGCTGACGTCGGCGGGGTAGGCGGCGGCGACGATCCCGCCGCGCAGCCGGCTGGTGTCCACGGCCTCGGCGGCCAGGAACGGCTCATCGACCGGCACGCCGGATGCTCCGTCGGCGGGAGCGGGATGAACCGCGGGCCTTGGCGGTCCGATGACGCGGATGGTGACGCGGGCCAGGTTCGAGTCGCCGCCTCCGGGAGCGACGCCGCCGTCGCCGGCCTGGTAGGCGAACTGATCGACGCCCTCGAATCCCGCGTCCGGGGTGTAGGTCAACCGTCCGGCGTCGTCGATGGTGCTGAGCCGACCATGGTCGGGGTTGGATACGACTCGGAAGAGGAGCTTCCCGGGTGGGGCCGGCCGGCCATCATCGTCCACGGGGAGCTCGATCTCCACCGGCACATGGAGCGTGGTCGCCGCCAGCACGTCATGGGCCGTGGGAGGCGACGTAGCCTGAACCGCGAGTTGGACCGCCCGCACCTGGACGAGGCCAGTGATCGCATTGAGGAACCGGACATCGGCCAGATACTCGATCACGCTCACCGGAAGACTGTCGGCATCTGCGGCAATGCAGAGCTCGACGTCCTGGGAGCCACCGGGCGGCAGCTCGCCGCGGTCGGGCGTGACCGACACCCAGGAGGCTCCGGACTCGGTCGACCACGGCAGGCTCGCGGGCGGTTCGGAGACGTTGGTCAGCGTATAGGTGCGGCATGCCGGCGAGAACGGTCCTCCCGCCAGGCCGCGAGCAGCCAGGGGGCCGGCGGGTGTGATTCGCAGGGCGTCCGTCACGCAGGCTCCGGTGTCGTCCAACCGGCTCTCCAGGTAATCAACCGGTATGCCGCCGCCACGGGAGAGACCGACCAGCGGATCGTTCGCGTTGATATCCAGCCAGGAAAGGCGAATCCGCCCGTCGCAGAACAGCTCGGCCTGGAACGTGCTGGATCCCCCGGTAGCGGCGTCGCGCACCTGTTCCCAGGTGACTGCGGCCCGGTCTACGAGCTGCTTGCAGCTGACGTGTCCGGCCTCGGCGGGTGTGAACCACTCGAAGAGGGCGGAGATCCTGGGCATGGCGAAGTGCCGGCCGAGGGTATCACCAGAGGTGTCATCCCACTGATCGAAGGTGATCGTACCCTCACTGTTCACGTAGAAAGCGCCGTACGACGATCCGTAGAGAGACACCTGCCGGCCATCGCTCAAGGTCACCTCGGAGACGTTTCGAAGCCAGGCGCCGCCGGTCGGATCGACGGGCAATTCCACGATGGGCTGGGCGCAGACGGCGTAGTAGTCGATGGACCCGTCCGGCGTGAACAGGAGGCTCTTGTGGTTAAGCGTCCCGGTATCCAGGAGGAAGTGCCGGGTATGGTAGTCCGGGGCATCGGGCGTCGCGAATGCCATGCAGGATCCCCCGGCATCCTCGCGGGTGAGATTGCCGGCCGCATCGGTGACCTCGACCAAGTACTCGTAGCGGGTCGCGGGCAGCAGCCCGCTCAGCACCAGCCTGTGGGTCCGGTCGGTCGCTGCGCCGACCGCCGTGCGATCCAGGGCACCGCAGGCAGAACCGAATCGCACCCGGGCGAAGGAAGGCTCATCGGTCGTGAAGGAGACCACAGCGCCCAGGGCGGTCAGCTCCTCGATCTTGAGGTCGGCAATCGCCGGGGCCAGGCAATCCACGGCCGCCGATGCTGCCGTCTGTGCGGGAAGTCCGGCACCGGCATCGGCGTCGTGATACGTCGCCGTCAGGGTATCGCCGTGAAGCACGAGCAGCTGATCGGGTGAGGGTGTGCTCGACAGCGCCGTGCTGCCGGCAAACGCGCCGGTATCCGACCCGACCTCGGTCAGGACCAGATCGCGGCCGGCCGGATCGCTCGTGGAGGCGATTCGGACCGTGGTCGTATCCGAGACTGCCGGATCGGCGTTCAGATCGCAGTCGTTCACCGTGACGACCGCGGCGCGGTCGCAGCGGTACGCCTGGGCGCCGAGGGACACCGTTCCCGTCGCGGAGCAGCCCACCAGGCTGGGCGTCGCCACCAGGGAGTAACTCTGGGGACCGACGGGCACGGTATAGCCGTGAATGCGGACCATCCACAAGCCCGGCTCGGGTGAGTCGACCACGACTTGCTCGAGGTTGTTCAGCCGATCCGGCTGGGACCGGACGGCCTCGCGTTCCGGGTGCAGGGGCTCGAGGGTCCAGGGATAGTGAATATCGGTGCCGGCCGGTCCGATGGCGACGACGTCCAGATCGTTGACCAGGGCGGGAATCGTGTTGACCGCAGCCGGCGGGTCGTCCCAAGCCACGGTGGCCTTCAAGCTCGTCGTTCCCGGTGGAACCTGTACGAGGTACGTCTTGCTCTCGCCTTGTGAGAGCGAGCCTTCCCGAAGGCTGCCGGTGCGAAGCAGATCCACGGCTTCGCGTGCTCGAACCGAGCCATAGCCTGTCTGGTAGTCCGGCCCGACGATGCCGAGGTCAGCCGCGGTCTGAGCCAGGACGGCCTTGAGCATTGCGTTAGGGGGCAAGGGGGTGCCCGGATAGAGTCGCTTGTAGTCTTGCAACAGAAGGGCGGACACGCCGGTCACCGCGGGTGTGGCCATGGACGTCCCGCACAGGGTGGTGTATCCCCCGTCCAGGCCGGTCGAGGTCACGCCGCGGTCATCGCTCGCCTGGCAGCCCGGGGCGACGATATCCGGACGAAGCCGGCCATCGTCGGTTGGTCCCCAGCCGGAGAACCAGGTCATGGAGTCGTCGTTGGAGTTGACCGCTCCGACGATGATCGGGTTTTTGGCCGGCGCGGGTGGCCCGATGGTGGCGTACGCCAAGCCGCATCGGCCGCCGTTTCGTTCGTTACCCGCCGCCCAGACGACCCGCGCGGGCGTGCCCAGACTGCCTGCCACGATGGCGTCGATGACCGCGGAGGTGACCCCGTAGCTGCCTTCGAGCTCGCAGGGGAAACCGTTCCGGGCGACGTTCGAGCCGATTGAGTTGCTGGCCATCTCGGCGCCGTGGGTGAGAATCGCCTCGCGGTAGTCGGTCTCGATGTCTCCGGGATTGGAATAGAGGAAGACGCCGGACTCATCGTACTGAAAGCCATACGACTGGATCACCACGCCGGGTGCCATGCCTCGGTAGCGGCCGTCGCCGGCCTTGCCGCTGCCGGCGATGGTACCGGCCACGTGGGTTGCGTGGCTGCTGAGGCCCGAGGGGTCGCGAACGAAGACCCGACCTCCGAAGTCAGGATGGTCGGGCCACGCCGTGCCGGCGTCATACAGCAGCACGTTGATTCCCGAGCCGTCGAGCCCGTACGGCGCGGCCTGGACGAGGTTCACCTGGCTGACGATGCGAGCACTATCGTTGACCTCGCTCATTCGCGGCAGGGCCGGCTCGATCCACTGGACGGCGTCCTCGTCGGCCAGGGCGGACACGACGCCGAGCGGCATTTCGATGACCAGGCCGTTGACGGAGGGGAGCTGGGCTCGCACGACGGCTCCATGGCGAGTGCAGGCGTTCAGGGCCTCCGGCACGAGGGGCACATCGCCGTGAAAGAGGACGTAGGCGGCCAGTACCGTGTCCGACGCAGTCGCTTCGTTCTCAGGTGCGGTTGTCTGATGCCGTCGCTCCTGTCTTGCGGTCGCCGCCGGGATCATTGCCCAGTCCGGGGGGGGGCCGGTGCTCAATCTGGGGTGCAGTTTCCACTCACGACGAATGGGCTGGATATCCGCCGAGGAGCTGATGCCGGACGAAACCCCGGCTTGCTCCTGAGCGGCCAGCCGGACTGCGAAGTAGGAATTCTCACCCAGATACGCCAGCAGCTTCAGGCCGGACCCCTCGACCTCTGCCCGCTGCTGAACGCTGAGGGGGAAGGGGAATCGTACCAGAACATGGTGATTGGAGCGGACTTCGCTCGCCGTCGCGTCCGGTCCATCCGGTGCAGGGTTGCGCCACCGGATTGACGCTCCGGAGGCGATCCGGGACCCAGCGGCGGTCAGGAATGCCGCCAGCACCAGAGTCAGGCCGCATCGCAAGATACGGTTGTTCTTGAGCGCGCGGGACTGGGGCTGGCCCGCGCCGATCAACCGGCGCGAGATCCACTCACTACCGATGACACGCCGCACGCTTCGTATCCTCCTCTGCCCAATGATCCTACGCCTCGAGTCGGAGCATTTCCATTCAAGGACGGGAGGGCGACGCTCGTTCCCGACGGATCTGCAGCCCCATGACAAAGGGCGGCCACGGGATACCGGATCCCTGTGGCCGCCCTTTCCTCGCGAGCAGAGAGGACGGGCGTCGAATCGGCAGTCGACGCCCATCGCCAAGCGCCACCCGCCGCTCCGAACGGCTGGGCAGCCGTCGGCCGGGTCAATCCACGCAATGCGGGTCAAACGCGCGACCTGTCCCGCTGTAGCATCGCTGGAACAGGCCGAAGTCGTCCTGGTCGACGTCGCCGTCGACGTCGACGTCCGAACGCGAACAAGTCTCTGTCGGATCAAGCAGCGGGATCTCCGGCCCGGTGAAGCAGGCGCTCCAGAGCTGGAAATCGGCCGCGTCGATGAAGGTGTCGTCATTGAGATCCGGGGCGACCCGATTCCTGGTGCCATCGACCACGACGTTATCGAAGACAGCGCCTTCGACGAAGTTCTTCGTCCAGTCGAGGCCTCCCAGGATGGTGTTCGCCTCGTTGGCCATCTGTCTCGAGCCCCATGACGTCACGCCGACCTTGCCGGTCAGGATGGGATCGGTTGGGTCGGAGAATGCGAAGTTGTACTCGGTCTTGCCGTCGCCATCGACGTCGCCGTTGAGCTGGGTCACCTTGACGGCGAAGTTGCCTCCCTGGGCGACGAGATCGACGTGCCAGCGTTCGCCGGGAGTATAGATGAATTCGTCGCCGCCGTCGCCGCTCCAGAAGACCTTCGAGTAGGTGCCGTTCAGCCGCTTCTGGACGGAGACGCCTCGCGGAGGCGGCCCGAGATTGTTTCCGTCCTGGTTCATGAACATGAGCCGGTAGAAGTTGTTCTCGTTGAGGTAACGGAAGACGATGCCAAGTCCGTCATTGTCCAGCGTCCGGACATCGACGGAGTAGATGTAATCTGCCCACCCGGTGGAGCCGACCACGGCCCGTGGGCCATCGAAGTCGACGGTGCCGGCGTTCAGATTGTCCGGATCCTGGTTGGTGCCCAGAATGTAGCGGTTGTCGCGCACGCTCAGGGCATTCAGGTTGACGCTGATTCCGAATCCCGAGATCGGCGAACCGGCGGCGGGACCGGCGTCTACCACGGCGGCGGGATCGGACATGGTCGCGATGGTGGCATCGACCCAGCCCTTCACGTCAGCGTTGTTGTGCCCGTCAAAGAACTCCGGTTCGGTGTTGCCGGCCAGGGTGAGCTTGAAATCGCGGAACTCATTGGCATTGTGACCCCAGGTGTGAATGCCCACCTTGCCATGGGTCAGCGGTGCCGGGTCGGTCACCGTGGCGGTGTAGTAGTTCTTGTACTCCGTCCCGTCGGTGAGGATCGCGTCGATCTCCAGGCGGAAGGTTCCGCCGACAGCCACGATGCGAGGCCGCCAGATCTTGTAGCCGACGGCCGACTGGACGTTGCTGTAAATGAAGCCGGAGGTCGCATCGACATCGTTGTCGCCGGCTTTGGTCGGATCGATGTCCCGGAACAGCTCCGAGTAGACGCCGTCGACGGCGCGCTGCAGGCCGATGCCTGCCACCGGCGCTCCCAGCGTCGTCTGAGCCTCGGACTGGAAGGTGAGCCGGTAGAAGTTCTTTTCATCCTGATAGCGGAAGAGCAGCCCGATCCCGTCGTTGTCCTGGGCTTCGATGACCGTCTCCCAGGTGTAGTCGGTCCAGTTGACGTCGCCGCGCACCAGCCGGGGCCCCTGGAACTCGATGCCCGGATTATGGGCCGCGTCGTAGAGATACGGGTTCTCGCTCATCTCGATTGCCCCGGTGGCAAACTTCTGGACCCACAGACCCGCCATCTGGCCTCGCGTCGGCTTGGTCGTCACCAGGGCGATCTGGGAAACCGTTCCGCCGACGATCTTCTGGACGGAGATGCCGGTCGCGAAGCCGTAGTTGGCGGCGGCCTGGGCGCGCAGGCCGACCCGGAAGTAGTTGCTCTCGTTCTGGTAGCCGAAGATCAGGCCGAACCCGTCGTCGTCGAAGCTCCGGAGGCTGGCCTGCAGTGTGTAGTTGGCATCTGCGTTGAAGGCGCTCTTGTAGAGGTAGAAGGGGGTGTACTTGCCGTCGGTCGCCACGGTGCTGTCCGGCTTGTACCTTCCGTCGGAGGCCTCCATGAGGTCCTGGGTATCCAGGGTGATTCCAAAGGCGGGGAGGTTGTCCTGGAAGGTGGTGCCGCTGGTGAAGTAATCCAACCAGTTGGAGCTGTCGTAGATACTCACCCAGTTGGCGTAACCCGCCGGGAAGATGTTGCCCAGCAGGGTGACCGGCGTGGCATCCAGAGTCTCGACGAACGGCGTGTCCGTTCCGCCATAGCTGAACCACCGGTTCGAGTTGTTGCCCCACTGCTGGAGCCCGGCGCTGCCGGCGGTGATTGGATTCGTCGGGTCGCTCAGGTTGATGGTTGGAATCACCGTGGCGGCGCCCTTGGGATCGTCGATGACGTCGATGGCGAAGTCGGTCTGGCCGCCGTTGTTGCGCACGGTGACGGCCACGTCGAACATCACGCCCATGGTGTAAACGAAGCTGTTGGAGGAGCCGATGTCGGTCCACTGGGCGGTCTTGGCGATCTTGTCGTAGACCGCCTTCTGAATGCTGACGCCCTGATACGCTCTGGTGACACCGGTTCCGGTGGCCTGGGCACAGAACGTGATCCGGTAGAAACTCGTGGTGCCGGTTTCCTCGCGATAGCGCACGATCAAGCCGATGCCGTCGTTATCGATCGAAACGATCCGGGTCCGCACGCGGTAGTCGGTCCAGTCGTTGGCCCCGGCGCCGTTGTAGGCCAGGATCGGGCCGATGAAGTCGGTGTGGGCCCCGGCTGACGTGGCCCAGGCGTACACGCCGGAGTTTTCCACGATACTGCCGGTGATGAAGTCCCACTCGAACGCGCCCTTCACCATGGCCTCGATGGCGGCGGTCCCGTCGGCCTGGGCCAGAGCCGGCTGGGTCCAGGTGGTCGGAACCGAGGAGGGCAGCTGCCAGTCCTCCTGGAGAATCACCTGGCTCAGGGCGTTTAGTACTTTGAGGTTCTCGCAAACGGTGCCGCGGTATGGGGCCCCGCCGCGCTGTGCCCAGGACATGATGCCCACCGAGCCGGTCCCCAGGTCGGCGTCGGTCAGATCGAGGTACGTCTCGTTGTTGAGGCGGATCTGGAAGGACGTTCCGTTGACCACCACCTCGGCCAGAATCGGTGACCCGTCGGTCGGCGGAGTGTAGATGGTTCCCGGGGTACTCCAGGCGGGCAAGGCGGTGTTCGTCTGGGCGTTATCCCAGGGATCCCGGTTGAAGTCGTCCTCGAAGTGGAAAGTCCCCTGGGCGAGCAGGATACTCGCCTGGACGGCCACCGCGCAGATCGCGGTGAGACATGCAGCACAGGTATGTTTCACGGGTTGATCTCCTTTCCCTGTAGATGATCGACCGGCCCGGCCTCTTGGTTGAGACCGTTCACTCTTGTTTCCTCGCGTCCCCGGGAATTCGTTCCGGAGGACTTCTCATCGGAACACACCCGGCTCAGGGCCCCGGTGGCGGCGGAACATCCTTCGGCCAGTAGGCCGCCGGAACGCCGCTGACACTCATATCGCTGCGGTGCAGGGTCTGCCACGTCTGGGTCGGCGTGATCCACCGGGCGTGGGTATCGGCGAAGAGCATGTTCCAGCCCTTGTGACCATGGTTGTCGAGCTGATCGTCAGGGAAGTTGTTCGCATCTGCCCCATTGGTCGAATCGTCACCATCGACGACGAGAATGACATTGGTGGCCCGCTTGGCCACGATTCTGGGACGTTTGAGGCAATCCGGGAAGCCGTCGTTGTCGGTGTCTTCCGAGCTGCTGGAGTACAGCCGCCGGGTGGCGCCGACCTTGACCGGGCCGGGTCCGGCGAAATCGGACTTCTGGAAGCCATTCCACAACTCGTAGCTGTGGCCGTACTTGCCGTCCGTGGGGCCGGAGATGCGGTTGTCCGCGTTGTTGTTCAGGTCGGTGGCATTCCGGATCTTGTTCCTCGTTCCCGGGCAGATGAGCGTGTTCCAGTCGCGGAGGTACTTCTTGCTCGGGGCCCCCACGAGCTTGCTGACCACGTAGCCGGGGTCGCCGGGCTTGCCCACGCTCTTCATATCCAGGGCCAGAGCCACCGCTGAGTCGTCGGCGATGGTCGCCTCAGGACCATCCCAGGTCCCGTTGGAGAAGTTGTAGGAGCGATTGAACATGTAGTACTGCTGCTGGTGATCCTCGGCGTAGAACGCCATCGCCTGTCCCATGCTGTGCATGTTGGCCTGGCAGCCAACCCGCTGGGCGGCCTCCTTGGCCGCGGTCAGCGCCGGAAGCAGTACTGCAAGCAGCAGAGCGATGATCGCCACGACCACGAGGATCTCGATCAGCGTGAACCCCCGGCCGGGATGGCGAGGCGAGGCCGTTGCCCTCGGGAGGCGAACCCTGCAGGTGAGCGACGCGATCCGATCACCTTGACCGTTCAACACCGTGCGCCTGGCCAACGTATCCATGTTTCATCTCCAGTGCCGGGGACGTCAAAAGCCGGAACTGCTCCCTCAGCGTCCACCACGAGCGAGGCGCTGGCCAGCACTCGTGACAGGTCCGCATACCCAATAGATAGCGACTCCTATGATCGTATATCTTAAACCTAGCGGCTCTATTGTCAACCGTTTTCCGCCGATCTTTCATTCACTTTCGAAAACGTAGGGCATTCACAGGTATAGCCTACGACACAGTATGCATCAGGCTTTAGATAATACGCCGAGCCTCCAAACGGATCTCCGTCGGAGTGGACGCGGCTGAGCCAGCACGGGCCCGGCCCGGGCAGGCCAAGGACGCTGATAGACGATCATTTAAGTAGATATTACCTAGCTGTGCCCGCCCTCAGGTCTGGGCGACTGATCGAGCTAACCGGTTGCCCCATCGCATGATAGACGCGTTGCCGACCGGTGGTTCTCGCCGGATTGGGAACGCAACGGCGTGTCCCTGGGGTCAGCGATGTTCGATCATTTCGGCGGATCATTTGAAGCCTTTTACCATTTTGCGGCAAGACCCGCGCGGGAACCGACACGCCATCGCGTCCGTGGCAGGCATGATGACCGCCTCCATTCTCAGACCATGTCCAAGTGGTGCGAACCGCTCGGCGAGCGAGCTTCCGGAGACCGGTGTGATACCGGACCCCGGCGCGTTGCCCTCGTCCGACGCAGGGAGTGACGTCGGCCGTCGCGCTCGAATCGAGGCCGCCGGAGCTGGAAGGTGACCCGGTCATGCCGAGGCGGACGAGCTTCAGGGGACCGGCCCTCACCCCGGCGAGTCAGGCGAAGGCTTATCGGACGGGCAATTCGGAACACCGAAGGTCAGCCAGCGGGCCTGAAGAACCGATATCACGCCAGGGCGCTCCGCACCGTGGTAGGCCGGTGCGGGCCCGAGCCCCGGTGTGATGGTGGCGGCACCTCACCTGCAGAAGTTGGCTGTGCACAACAACTGTCGCGGTCTGAAGCCTTGACGGGCAGAACACAGGAGCCATGTGGTGTCACTGCGATCGAAGGTACTGACCATCGTCGCGACCGTCGTCGCGACCTACGGGATCGTCGGGTACGTGATCCAAAGCCGAATCCTCTTCCCCAGTTTCGCCCAGCTGGAGCGCGAGGAGGCAACCGAGGATCTCCAACGATGTGTGCGGGCCATCGAACGGGAAATCCAGCAGCTGGGGACATCCGCGGGGGACTACGGGGCCTGGGACGACACCGCGCAGTTCATCGCGGACCAGAACGTCAAGTACGCGGAGGCCAATTTGACCGCCACCAGCTTGAAGGGTCTGGGCATCAACCTCCTGTGTATCTGCAGTCTCCAAGGGAAGGTGGTTGGCTCGCGAACGCTGGACCTGAATACGCAGGAGTCTATCGATATCCCGGGCTTTCCCAAGGACAGTTTTCCGGAGACGCACGCCCTGCTCAGGCTGAAGGAGCCCAAGGACGCCGTGGGCGGAATCGCGATGACCGGCAAGGGACCGATGCTGGTGGCCTCGCAGCCGGTGTCGAATAACGAGCGTGAAGGTCCGATCCGCGGTGCGGTGATCATAGGCAAGCTCCTGGACTCGGATGTCATCGCCAACCTTCGCGAGCAGACCCAGGTTCAGTTCGAGATCCTGCCCGTCCCGCCGGCCCAGCCACCGGCCAAGCTCGAACCCGCGGCGGCGGGCGACATCCACACCGCGCGGGTTGAGATTGACGACCGTCGAACCGACGTCCTGCATGTGACGACGGCCCTGTCCGACCTGGCTGGAACGCCTTGCCTGCAGATCAAGGCGGCCATTCCGCGGGAGATCACCGCCAAGGGGGCGACGGCCATGCGTTTCGCCAACTACTCGATTGTTGCGGTCGGGCTTCTGGTGCTCTTCGCCCTGTTGGCCTCCCTGCAGTGGTCGGTTCTGGGCCCCATGTCCCGACTGACCCACCATGTCGTCCGGGTGGGCAAGACCGACGACCTGACGACGCGGCTGTCGATGAGCACCAAGGATGAAATCGGGATTCTGGCCACCGAGTTCGACCGGATGGTCGAGCGGCTGGCGGAAACCCGGAGGAGAGTCGTTGAGCAGTCGTACGAGTCGGGCCTTGCGGAGATGGCCTCGGGAACCCTACACAACGTGCGTAATGCCCTGACACCGGTGCTGGTGGAAATCGACATGCTCCGCGAGGAGCTGGCCAAGGTTCCGGTCGACCAGCTGAACATGGCCAGGCAGCAGCTCGGTGAGGGGTCGGTTTCGGAGTCGCGCCGGCAGGAATTGAACCGGTTCCTGGACCTGGCGAGCGGCCGGCTCGTCACGGTCACGCAAGAGACATACTTGAAGCTCGACGACGTAGCCGTCCGAGCCAAGCAGATTGAGCAGTTCCTTTCCGAGCAGGAGGTCAGTTCGCGGGCGGATCGTCCCCTGGAATGGGTATCGGTGGACGAGTTGACCCGGGAGGCAGCCAGTCTTCTCCCGGGCGAGCTCCGCGAGCGTGTGACCATCGAGATGGGATCCGGCGTGGCCGCCACCGGCGCGTTCAAGACACACCGGGTGTGCCTGCTCCAGGTCTTCGGCAATCTGCTGACGAACGCCGCGGAAGCGATCGGCAGTGTGGGGAAGGACCGAGGGACGGTCACTGTGGACGCGTGCGCGGAGGATGAAGGAGGTACGGCGATGATCCACTTGCGGGTCCGCGACGATGGTGTGGGAATAGCCGAACAGGATCTCAACCGTGTCTTTGAGCGGGGTTTCACGACCAAGAGCGGGTCTGCCCGAGGCATGGGACTGCACTGGTGCGCCAACAGCGTAGCGGCGATGAACGGGCGAATGTACGCGGAGAGCGACGGTACTGGGCAAGGCGCGTGCATGCACGTCCTTCTGCCCAGGAACGCCTGAACCATGAGTCAAGCGTGAGCGACGGAGAGCCATGAGCGATAGCGAACCCCAGGCCGCGCGGATTCTTGTCGCGGACGACGAGACGCTGATCCTCGACCTGTACCGCCGGATCCTCGGCCCAGGACGCTCGGTCAAGCCGGCGGCGTCCGAAATGGATGATCTGGCCACCAAGCTGTTCGGCGAGCAACCGCTCGCTCCTTCATCACCGCGCGAGTGCTTTGAGGTGATGACTTGCGGACAGGCGAACGAGGCGGTCGAGGCGGCTCGCGACGCCCTCGCCCGGAACGCCCCTTTCGCGATCGCGTTCCTCGACGTGCGCATGCCGCCCGGCCCGAGCGGACTGGTCGCGGCCGAGCAACTGCGAGCGATGGATCCGGATCTCCAGATCGTCATCGTCACGGCCTTCTCGGACACGGCGCCCAAGGAGATCGCCGCCCGTGTGCCCCCGGTCGACAAACTGCTGTACCTGCAGAAGCCGTTCTCGCCCTATGAGATCGAGCACTGCGCCCATGCGCTCACCGCCAAATGGCGACGCGAGAGGGAGCTGCGGGCCCTTCATGCCGAGTTGGAGGCCCGCGTGGAGAGCCGCACGGCCGAGTTGCACAAGGCCATGGTCGAGGCCGAAGCCGCCAACCGGACCAAGAGCGAGTTCCTGGCCAACATGAGCCATGAGATTCGCACGCCCATGACCGCGATCCTGGGATACTGCGAGCTCATCGCGAACCCGGCGAAAGAATGCACGCAATGTCATGCCCATCTGAACTGCGTCACCCGAACCGATGCCCTGCAGCACCTGGCGACCATCCGCCGCAACGGAGAACACCTGCTCAGCGTCATCAACGACATCCTCGATCTGGCAAAGGTGGAATCGGGCAGACTGACTGTTGAATGCCAGCCCTGTTCCCTCCGCGCCGTCATCGAGGACGTGGCCTGCCTGCTCCGGGTACGGGCTCAAGAGAAGGGACTTGCCTACGAAATCGAATACGCCGGCCCCATTCCCGCCACCATCCGAACCGATGCCGGCCGCCTGCGCCAGATTCTGCTCAACCTCACGGCGAACGCCGTCAAGTTCACGATTCAGGGCAGCGTGCGGACGATCGTGCGGTGCCTCACCGACGCACTCGAGCCCTACATCCAATGCGACATCGTGGACACGGGCATCGGCATGACCGGAGAGCAGACCGCACACCTCTTTCAGCCTTTCGCCCAGGCCGACAGCTCGACCACCCGTCGTTTCGGCGGGTCGGGACTGGGGCTCGCGATCGCCCGGAGCCTGGCACGGATGCTGGGGGGGGACGTGGTCATTGTCGAAACGCAACCGGACCAGGGCACCCGGATTCGCCTCACCGTGACGACGGGCTCTCTCGAAGGCGTGAGCATGATCTCTCCGGCGGAAGCCGACGAGCCGGTGGCGAGAACGGAGCCGGTGCTTCGTCCATCCGTCGGTTCGCACGATCTGAAGGGCGCCCGGCTCCTTCTGGCGGAGGACGGGGTAGACAACCAGCGGCTGATTGGCCACATTCTCAAGGCCGCCGGCGCCGAGGTCGTGATCGTCGACAACGGGCAGTCGGCGGTCGAGACGGCCATGAACGTGAAGACCGGTCCTCAGGCCTTCGATGCTGTCCTCATGGACATGCAGATGCCGATCCTGGACGGATATACCGCGGCCAGGACACTCCGCGAGCAAGGCTATGATGGGACCATTATCGCCCTGACCGCCCACGCCATGTCCAGTGACCGCGAGAAGTGCCTGGCTGCCGGCTGCGATGCCTACGCCTCCAAGCCCATCGACCAGCGGTCGCTGGTCGATCTGATCGCCGCTCGCCTGCGCCGGCAGAATCCCTCATCCACCTGAACCACAACCGACCCGGCCTGACAAGTCCTCCGCTGCGGCGGCCGGTCCGTTTCTCGGCTGCCGGCGGCCCATGAGCACGTATCGCCTCACACCCGTCGGTCGAAAGGCCCTGCCAATCTATCGGACCCGGCTTCAGGGAGAGCCGCCCGACGTTTCCGCCGATGCGTTTGCCCCGGCGGCTCTTTGCATCTTATGGTTGGACTGGCAGACGGGAAGCCCCGTTGATTCCCGTTCGACTTTGCCGCTGATGATGAAAAGGGGGACCACGATGGTGTGCGCAACCGGACTGAGAGGATGGGGATTGGCGTTGATCGCCGTCGTCGTGCTGGGTGGCACGGCCGATGGGGCGATGATCTCCGCCGACTACGACTATGATTACTGGCAATCGGTGAGCTTCTCGACTCGCCTGCCGGGCCACACAGGCCCGATGAACCAGGCGACGGTTCAGTTCCTGGGCACGCGCGTGGATCTGCCGGCGGGGCCAGGCGTGGACACGGTCATCCCCGCTTCGTTCACCTCGTACTGCGCAGAGATCGGCGAAGGGCTGCAGCTGTCCAAAGTGAACCACCACACCGACGTGCTGCCGCTCCTGGGAGCCACGACCACTTCCGGCGGCATCAGCGGCCCGGTGACGTTTGATCCCACGCGGACGGGATACCTGGAGCGGCTGTGGGGCGGTTTTCTCGATGACGTCGTGGACACCAAGACCTCTGCCGCCTTCCAACTCGCCCAGTGGGAACTGGCGTTCGACACCAACGCGACCCTGTACGACCTGGGGGGCACAAGCCGATTCTACGTGGGCTCGTCACAATGGGGTCAGATTGCCACCATCGCCGAAGGCTGGCTGAGCACCGTGCGAGGCGGTGGGACATTGCCCAGCGTTCAACTCTACCTGCTGAAGGGCCCGGGAGTCCAGGATCAGATCACGGGCATTCCCGAGCCGGCGACACTCCTGCTGCTGATCGCGGCGGGGATCCCGCTTGCCCTGCGGCGGTATCTCCGCGGGTGACGATCGTGCCTCGTCCCGTGCAGCGCCGCGAGGGCGGCGTCGGGAGGGATGAGGGCTGAGAAGGCCGCGGCGTTGGTTCACCGTGCGTGACGGGGAATCGGCCGCGGCCTTTGCTTTGCGCTCAACGAAAACGCAGAGGGCAAACCCAGCATGGCTCGGGCGCCCGGGCGGCGGGAGCGACGGGGATCCAGCGCGGTTGAGGACCGGCTTTCCCGACGACTCACTCGAACTCCGCCAGCACCACGATGAAGCGATGCAGGCTGAGGGCGATGCGCGGGCTGGCGCTGAGCCACTCCATGCCCCCGAGGCTGCGCACCCGCTGAAGACGGATGGCTTCCAGGTTGCCGAGTTCCGACCAGGCGCGGTACAGATCGAGCATGGCCCGCTGATCGACAGGCTGGCGGAATTCGAGAATGACGGCTGGGTTGGCGGCGCGTAGTCCTTCGAGTGACAATTCGCCATGCGACACCTTGAGCATGCTGGCGGCCGCGTTCACCCATCCCGCCAGCTCGATCTGACCGGCCAGGAATGAGCCCGGACCTGCGACCCACACCGCCTTGGGCGGCACGGGCAGTTCGCCCAGCGACACCAGCACCGGGCGCCTGACCGGGACGTGTCCGGCCGCGGCGGCGTGGAGAGCCTCCACGTCGGCACGGATCAGGACGACCAGGCGAGCGGCGGTGGCGGGCCGGTCGCACACCCGGCCGACGCGATCGATGGCCTGGTAGATCTCCTCCAGGGTGTCGTGCGGGACCGGCTGGTGGCGGATCCCCAACTGGCGAAGGCCGTCGGTCAGCCGGCCGCTGTTGGCCGTCACCAGCACCAGATCCGGCGACAACGACTTGATCTTCTCGAAGTTGGGATCCTGGAGTGCCCCGACAGCCGTCACCGACTCGATGCCCGGGGGATGCAGGCAATAAGGCGTCCGGCCCACCAGCCGATCTCGAAGCCCCAACGCACAGACAATCTCGGTGATGCTGGGAGCCAGACTGATGATCCGGGCGGGTCCACGGCCGGCCTCGGCGGGATCGACTTCCGGATGGACCACATAGTCCTTCGGGGTCGGCAATGCCGCTGCCCAGGCAGGCGGGTTCCCCTGGGGGCGCAGCGTCACTTCCTCGGTGACCAGCAGGCTCCGCACCCGCAGTCCCACCGCGGCGGTGAACACTGCGGCGACCAGCAGCACCAGCAGAACGCGAGAACGCTTCATCAGGTCACTGTCTCAGCTTGCGGCCCAAGCGCTGCTCGACGCTGGCGATCTTGCCGGCCAGTCGGCCGCCGCCCCCCTGCCGCCAGTCGAGTTTGATCGTGCAGGCGATGCGTCCGCTGTCCTGGCACATGCGATCGAAGCACTGCTTCACCACGCCCATGACCTCGTCCCACTCGCCCTCGAGCACCGTACCCATCGGGTTGAGCCGGTAGGGCAAGCCGCTGTGGTCGATGATGTCCAGGCTCCGAGCCACGTATTGACCGACCGATTCCCCCTTGTCCGTGGGGAACATTGAGAACTCCAAGAGTACCGACATGGCGATGATCTCCTTTCGGTGGATTATACACACCGCATCGCGGGGGGCGATGCGACTTCAGAAGTGAGAAGTGAGACCGAAGAAAGGGGCTGTGGGTAACCGCTTTCACGGCGTCTGGGGATACTCGAGAGGATCCGGCGCGGGGACTGATCCTTACGGCTGCTTGCTCATCCGAACGCGAGCACCGGAATCGAGGCCGGAGTCGCCCTCGATTCGCTCCAGGCGGCCGCCGTCGTCCCGCAGATCGTCGTCGACGCTGTAGACGACATAACCACCCGCTTCCCGCTTATAAATGAGTGACTTACCCGTGAATGGATCGGCTGGCAGAGGGTCAGTGTGCGCGGGGACAAGCTCCGCCAGAGTGTCAGGCAGCTTCCCGTGGGTGATGAGATGGCGCCGAATCATGATTGCCACGGCCGTACAGCGTACCTGGGCGAGCGACCGGCCGGTCAGCACCACGGACCGCGTGATGCTGGGCACCAGGAGCCGCCCCAGCGTCGAACGTGCGAGGTCGGGCTGATTCATCGCGGCCACGATCTCGGGCCAAGGCTTCCTCGACGCCTGCAGCAGCCTGTCCATATCCTTGAGATACCCCAAGGCCAGTTGTCGCGGGATCGGGTTGAGCCACGAGCCCCCGGGCATCGACGGGGCCGTGCTCTCCTCCGCGAGTCTGGCCGCCGCCTGTTCGTCCACCAGGCCCAAGAGATCGGATCGCATGCCGGCGATGCCATAGACGCGATCGGCCAGAACCATGCGCTCCACCTCGTTGTCCAGCCACGAATCCTGCACGACCCGTTGCAGCCGGGCCAGAGACTCCTCCGGAAGCTGGGCCAGATTCAGCACCGCCTGCGCGTCCGTCAGCAGCAGGGAGCGACAGGTCACGCCCGAAATGTGAACGATGACCGCAGGTTGAGGTCGGAAGACGCGCAGCGCGGCGAACGACGAAATCACCGACTCCACGGCCTGGTCCGCTCGACCTCGTCCCACCGCCTCACGCGTGCGAAGCGAGAGCAGCTTGAAGGCACTACGAACCACAGTCAGCCGTTCGATGGATGGTCCCATCCCGTACTGCATGTCCAGGCTGAACCGCCCGAACGGCAACGCCGCCCCGCGATCGAACATCTCCAGGGCCAGTCTGTTACGTTCCAGAATCCGCCGAGCATGCCCATGTTGCTCGGCCGACGGCTGGCTGGCAGGCCGGGTAGCCGCGGCCCAATAGGGCTCGAGTGCCTCGATGATCCCCTTGGGGTGTACCAGGGCCAGGGCCGCGTTGTAGTACCATCCCGCGTCCTGGTCTTCCTCAAGCCGGGGCGATCCGGCTTCAAGATCCTTGAAGACCAGCGGTTCACCGGCATCGCGGATCCGGGTGATCTCGGCTCGCAGCTGCCGGGTGACGTGCCAACCCCAGATCAGAACACCTACGAACAGCAGCACGCCGGCGACCGCTACCCATTTCAGCACACGCCGCCACCAAGTCCGCTTGGGTTTCACCGTCGCCTTGATCGTGGTTTCCATCCTCGCGCCGTCCTTTGCCGTAGCGTGGCTCATCGCAATACCCTTCGAAATCACCAGTCGCCGGGGGAGCCGAACATCGCTGCCGAAGACTGACTCGCCCACCGCTGGCGATCGGCCAGCAGTGCAAACGCCAAGTACCGCCGCCCCGCCCCGTCGCCGTCCAACTCCTGGGCGAGCTCTTCCGCCTCCGGTGTCCAAAGCGTCTCCCGGGCATCGAGTATGGCCCGTGTTTCCCGGTCCATCTGTTGGGTGTGCCATTGCAGCCCAATCACCAGGAGGATCAAGGCCGCCACCGCCAGCCATTTGCCGATCGGCCGCTGCGCACGCGGGCTCACATCGGCCAGGACCCTGGCTCGCAAAGCCTTCGACGGACCGGCCGGCCGATACTTGCTCAGCCGCCCCTCCAGTTCAGCGAACGCCAGATCGTCGTTTGCGCTCATGGGTACACACTCCGGTCGCGGTTCAGCAGCCCCCGCAGTCGTTCCAGGGCATATCGATAGCGGCTGGCGGCGGTGTTCAGGGGCACGCCGATCCGCCCGCTGATCTCGCGGAAAGTCAAACCCTCGAAAACCTTGAGATGAACCACCTCACGTTGGTCGGCAGGCAGCACCCGCAGGGCTGATTCGATCGCTTCTCGCTCGTCGGCATCCTCCTGTTGCCCGGAATGGGGCTCCAGCAATCGGGACAGGGAATCGGCGGTCCGACGCTGACCGCGACGCAGCATGCTGTAGCACTCGTTCCGGACCGCGACGCGCAGATACGCCTGATCCTCCCGGAGCTCCGGGGTGTTTTGGCCGGACCGCAGCAGCTTGTAGAAAGCCTGGTGGACGGCGTCCTCCGCCCCGGCCGGGTCCGCCAGGATCATCAGCGCATATCGATACAACTCCCCCGCGCACCGATCGTAAAGGTCGGCCAGCGCGAGTCGACCATTCCGGCTCTCGGCCGGCGGAGGCTTTTCGGCATCGTCTCGGTGCAGCAAACTCATGGCATCTCTATGGACGGGACGCTGAGCAAGCGACGATTTGTCTACCCATGCTACGAGATTCGCCCATGATGCGAAAACCGGACGCGAAGACGATGGCGTGGACCGACCCGGCGTCAGGTCGATCCACCCAGGATCAGTGCCTCGAGGATGCGGACGCGGCGCCGGGCGGGGCGGCCGTTCGGCGACCCGTCGAGCGGAGGATACGGATGCAGGGCGGCCTCATCTGGAGGGGCTGCCCGGCTTCCCCCGCCGGGCATGTCCGGGCATAATGGCGCCTCGGCCGACGGACTCGTGCGTGCGTCAGTCCGGTGCCGAATCATCGATCGGAGGAGACCTGCGATGCCCCATCATACGTTCTCAGCTTTCCATGCCGTTTCTTCGACCCGCCGGGCGTTTCTGCGTCGCAGCGGGGCCTTGGCCGGCGTCGCCGGTCTGGCGGCTGCCACGGCAGCCCGGGCGGAGGACAAGCCGCTCGGGGCCAACGATCGCATCGGGATCGGGATTATCGGATGCGGCGGGCGGGGACGGGATCACATCAACATCGTCAAGGGGATGAAGGAAGCCGGGGCCAAGGTCGAGATCGTCGCGGTGAGCGACACGTACCGGCCACGCATGGCCAAGCAGGCCGAGGCCCTCAAGGCCAAGGCCTATTTCGACCACCGCGAGCTCCTGGCCGACAAGTCCGTTGACCTGGTCTGCATCGCCACCCCGGACCACATCCACGGCTACCAGGTCATCGACGCCGTTCGGGCGGGCAAGGACGTCTACTGCGAGAAGCCGGTGACGCATTGGCGGCAGTATGAGCTCACCAAGCGCATGGTGGCCGAGGTGAAGAAGTCCGGGCGGATCTTCCAGCTCGGCTCGCAGGGCATGTCCAACACCGCCTGGCACCAGGCGAAGAAGCTGATCCAGGAAGGCATCATCGGTCAGCCGATCCACGCCGAGTGCGGCTACTTCCGCGTTGGCGACTGGGGTGAAGCGGGCATGCCCATCGATGACCCGAATGTCAAGCCGGGCGAGGATCTCAACTGGGACGCGTTCCTGGGCGATGCGAACAAGCGACCGTTCGACGTCAGCCGCTACTTCCGCTGGCGGCTCTACGAGGATTACTCCGGCGGGCCGGCCACGGATCTGTACCCGCACTCCTTCACCCCGGTGGTCTACATGCTCGGCGTCGGGATGCCCTCGGCCGTGATCGGCCTGGGCAGCATCTCACGGTACCACGCCTGCAAGGAACGCGAGGTGCCCGACACGGCCAACATTCTCGCCGAATACCCGGAGAAGACCACCGTGGCCATCCTTGGCACACAGGGCAACAACTTCCCCGGCGAACCGGAGCTGGGCTCCGTCGGGCGAGCACCCACCATCCGCGGTTGGGAAGGTACGATCAGCTTCGACAACCAGTCGATCATCTTGACGCCCGCGGAGGGCTCCAAGAGACAGCGCAATCGATGGCCGATCGAACACGGCGAAGACGTCCGCCTGCACTGGCAAAACCTGCTCGACTGCTGCCGGACGCGAACCCAGCCGGCGAGCCCCGTTGATCTGGCCTGGCATACCCAGACTGTCCTGCAGATGGGCATTCTCAGCGCCCGGGCGGGCAAAGCCGCCAGGTTCGACAAGGAGACGGAATCGGTTATCGTGTAGGGCGTGTCCGCACCGACCGACTGCTGGGCGTTCTGCAACGGGATCCTACCCGCTGTGTCGCGGTCCTTCGCGCTGATCATCCCACAATGTCCCGATCCGATTGACCGCGGACTGTGCGTGGCCTACCTGCTCTGCCGGATCGCCGACACCATTGAGGACGAGGCGGATCTGGCCGTAGAGGCCCGCGACCGGCTGTATGATCTGTTCCTGGCGGCGATGGACCAGCCGGGCGATACGGCGCGGATCGGCGCCTTCGTGCGGGCCTGGCCCGCGATCCCCGAAGGCGACTACGGCCGGCTGGTCGCGGGAGCCAAGCATGCGTTTGACGCCTTCCTGACGCTGCCCGCCGAGTACCACGGTCCGATCCGAACCTGCGTGCGGGACATGATCGCGGGCATGCGAACCGCCTACCCGATCGAGACCGCCGGTGGTATTCGTTTCTTCTGCCGCGATTTTGACGACCTCGATCGATACTGCCATCACGTGGCCGGCGTGGTCGGCATCATGTCCACCGCCCTATTCGAGCTGCGACTGGGCAGGGCCGGCTTCGCGGCCACACCGGCATGGCGCGAAGAGGGCCGGCGGCTGGGGCTCGGACTACAGATGACCAACATCATCAAGGATTGCCGGGTCGATGCCGAGCGCGGGGTCAGTTTCATCCCCTTCTCCTGCCTCGATCGCGGGAAACCGGGATACGAGTTGTCGCCAGAGGGGCGTTCTCGGCTGATCGAACACACCATCGGCCACCTCGACGCAGGGCTGGATTACATCAGGGCCATTCCCGGATCCGAAACCGGCCTGCGTGTCTTCCTTCTCGGTTCGCACCTTCCGGCTATTGCCACGCTCGAGCTGGCCGCGGCGGGAAGCGAGTACCACCCAAAGATCGACCGCACCCAGATGCAGGAGATTCTCGCCCTGATCGCCACGCAGGGCACAGACAACGAGCGGGTCACGACCTGGTACAATGACCACCGTCAGCGGACGCTCCAGGCAGCCGGCCGTGATTGAGTTCCTTCCAGGAATCCGACGATCGACCGGCGAGCCGCCGGTGACACACGGGGGGCTTGGCGGTGGCCGATTCCAGACCTATTGCGGAACCAACGCCTCCGAGGATAATCGCCGCCCATGGTCAGGAAGCCGACAGCCCGACACAGGGAGGACATCTTCACCCTCCCTTCGCCCGACTCGCCGGAAGGCCAGCACTACTCGTTCGTGACACTGCGGCCCTGGCCGAGCCTGGTCTTCATCCTGCCCATGCTGCTGGCGTTCGAAATCGGCATCTACTTCGCCCAGAACGGGGCTCCGGACGACAAGCCGAAACTGGTGGCCGTGTATCTCATCGAGCGCGTGGTCACGGCGCTGGGGGCGGGCCATTTCGGCTACATCTTTCCCGGCATGGCGGTCGTTGTCATCCTGGTCGCCTGGCACCTGGCGGCCCGGCATCCGTGGCGGTTTGACCCCTTCGTGCTCCCGGGCATGCTCGGCGAGAGCCTGATCTGGACGATTCCGCTGTTCGTGTTCAACCGTGTAGTGCACACCGCCCTGCTTACCGGCGCGCAGCCCCGGGCCCAGGACTGGATCGACGAGGCCATCCGTGGCGTGGGAGCAGGGCTTTACGAAGAGCTGGTCTTCCGGCTGTTCCTGATCACCGGCCTGGACATCCTGCTGGTCAACGTCTGCAAGCTGAACCGGTCGGCCTCGCTGGTCTTCGCGGTGCTGGCATCCTCCGCCCTTTTTGCCGCCCAGCACCATCCCCCACTCGGGGCCGAAGCCTTCGAGATGAGCACCTTCACCTTCCGGACGGCGGCGGGCATCTACCTCGCCGGGCTCTTTCTCTATCGCGGCTTCGGCATCGCGGCCGGCTGCCATGTCTTCTACAATGGTATCGTGGTCATCGTGAGCACACTGCGGGGCTGACATGCCGCGAATCAGGATCACGGGAATTGTGGCAACCGCAAACCGGATGCGGCGGGCGCTGAGCCGCCCGGTGACACCCGCCGAGCGCGACCGATTGGCCGGCGATGTAGCCAGATTCCTCCGGGACGTCGAGGCGGTGCTCCACGAACATGGCACCACCGTCGACCATCTGGCCGCACCCTCGCAGCGCGCTTACCGATACCTCGCTCAGCTCGACTTCAGGCACGTCCCGGTCGTGGAGCAGGGCGCGGCGGGCGGCGCTTCCCGCAGACCCCCGCCCGAGTCGCTGGCCTTTCGGGGACTGCGGCCGTTTCTCGACCGACTACTGGACAATGTGGCCCGGTTCGTGCGTCTCGGCCAGGATCGCACCGGGGCGACGCTCAAGGTGGTTCGAGAGACTGCCGCGCGGCTCGATCACTCCATGGCAGGTGACGGGGTCACACCGGAGACTCTGAAGCCGGAAGCCCGCGAGCTGGTCGGCTGGTTCCGCTATTTCGCTCGCGAGGAGGCTTTCGGATCCTACGTCCAGGCGGTCCAGCGGGCATCGGTGATCTTCGACCGTCTGCCCTCCGGCAGCACCCGCTACCGCCGCCCGCTGCTCATCCACTACCGCCCGCTCAAGGCGCTGTACAGATGGCGAGCCTTCCCCGACGGCACGTGGGTCCTTCTGCCCACGCCGATGATCCGTTTCGACGAGGCGACCTTGGACCATCTCGGCCGGGACATTCTCGGCCACGCCTCGAGCCGGGCGGTGGTCATGGATGCCATGCTCGACGAGCCGTACCAGGCCCTGGCCGCCGAACTCGAAGCCGCGGTGGGCACGGTCGAGCACAGTCGAGGCGTCACCTGCGACCTGGCCGAAGTCTTCGAGCGGGTCAATCGTCAGTTCTTCGACGGCCGGATGCCTCGTCCCAAACTGGTCTGGAGCCGCACGCTCACCGGGCGGGTCTTCGGCCACTACGACTTCGTTCGGGACACGGTGATGGTCAGCGCCAGCCTGGACCGGGCCGTCGTCCCCGGCTTTGTCATCGAGCATGTCATGCATCACGAGCTGCTGCACAAGAAACACGGGGTGCACTGGCACGGCCGGCAACGCTACTCCCACACACCCGAGTTCCGTGCCGATGAACGGCACTTTGGGCGCTGCGAGGAGGCGGACAGAATTCTCCGGGAGATCGCCCAGGGGCAGCGCTGAGTGGCCGCCCGGACACGCCGGACACTACCGGCTGCATCCGGCCGGCAGTCACGGTGACCGGCGTCTGTTTCCTCTCTTCCGGGGTGATTCCGGCGCCGATGGCCTTGCCCGCGGTCTTCATCGATGGGATGCCCACGATCAGCACCGCGGTCAACCTGGCTTATGTGGCCGGCTTCATCGCGAGGCCGGGGGTGCTTCGACGAGTTCACGTCCCACCAGGCAACGAACGCCGGCGCGGCAAGCTCATTTAGCAACGGCCAGCCCAACTGACTGCACCACTTCGGCAGGGTACAACCCGGGTCGCGGAAATGCTTCGGCCCGGCTCGGCGTTTCAGTCTTCCCTGGGCGCGCCTTGGCCATAGAACCGGCGCCGGTCGGCATCCGTGTCGCGGCGGAGTCGCTCGAGCTGGCGGCCGTAAACACCGTCCCGCAGGCTGCGTCGGATCGACTCGCAGAGGTAGTGGACCTCCCCGTTGCCCTCGCACCGCGTATCCAGCTTGCTCAGTCGTTCGTTCATGGAGAATCCGCTGGTTTCGGCCTTCTGGCTGAACAGCGTGCGGTAGGCCTCGCGCATGGCCTTGATCTCATCGGGTTTGTAGCCCCAGCGGCGCATCCCGGTCTCGTTGAATCCTCGAACTCGCGACGGGTTGCCCTCGACGATCATGAACGGCGGCACGTCAGCCACGATCCGGGTCAGGCCGCCGATGTAGGACAGCATCCCCAGGGTCGTGAAATGGTGGATGCCGACAATCCCGCCGATGGTCACGCGGTCCTCGACGTGCACGTGCCCGGCCAGCTGAACGTAGTTCGAGAAGATGCAGTCGCTGCCGACCCGAGCGTCGTGGGCGATGTGCACGCCGACCAGAAAGCGGTTGTGCGAGCCAATCTCGGTCACCCCGCCGGCGACCTCGGTACCGGCGTGGACGGTGACCTGCTCGCGGAACACGTTGCCGTCCCCAATGGTCGTCCGGGTGGGCTCGCCGCGGTACTTGAGGTCCTGCGGAGGTTCGCCGATCACCACCCCGGGATAGAATTCATTGTCCTTCCCGCAGGTCGTCTGCCCCACGATGGTCACACTGTTGCGAAGCACGCAGTGGTCGCCAAGCACCACGCCTGGCCCGACGTAGCAGTGCGGGCCCACGGTGACGCCCCCGCCGAGCCGGGCAGCAGAATCTATGAAAGCAGTCGGGTGTATCATCGAGTCACTCGTCTCACAGCGGGTCCGCGTCCACCATCATAAACTTGATGTCCGCCTCCGCGACCAGGTCGTCGTTGACTCTGGCCGTACACGACACATGCCCGGTCCGCGATTTCACTCGGCGGGCCAGGGCCTCCATCACCAACTGGTCGCCGGGCACCACCGGTCGGCGAAACTTGACCCGGTCCAGGCTGAGCAGGACGGCGACCTTGCCGGTGTGCTCCAGCTCGCGGGACAGCAGAATGCCGCCCAACTGGGCCATGGCCTCGATAATCAACACGCCGGGCATGATCGGCTGGCCGGGGTAATGCCCGGTGAAGAACTCCTCGTTGGCGGTGACGTTCTTGATGCCCACCGCCCGCTGGCCCGGCTCCAGCAGCACGACCCGGTCCACCATGAGGAACGGGAACCGATGCGGCAGAATCCGCTGGATCTGGCGGATGTCGAATGCCGGCTCGGAGGACAGCCTCCTTCTGGTCGCAGCTGCTTCCTCCAGTTCCTGCAGCCGCCGGACGAGCTCGTGGTTGAGCGAATGGCCCGATTGGCGAGCGAAGATGCTGCCGACCAGAGGCTTGCCAAAGAGGTACATGTCTCCGATGAGGTCCAGAATCTTGTGCCGGACACACTCGTTGGCGAACCGCAGCGGATTGTCGATCGGACCGTCCGGCCCGAAGACCAGTATCTCCTGGTAGGTCAGATGGCGACCGAGGCCGGCGGCCTGCAGCTGCTCGGCCTCCTGGCGGAGCACGAAAGTTCTGGATCCCGCAATCTGCTCCTCGAATGTCTCCGGCGTCAACCGCACCTTGAAGATCTGCTGGCCGATCGGATTGTTCGGCCCGTAGTTGAGATCGTAAATGATCTCCAGGGCGTCCTCTTCCTCCGTACCGGGGGCGGCCATGACATAGCCGGGACCGTCCGACACCCGGATCGTCTCCGGAATCCGGTAGATCTCACGCGGTCTGTCCTGCTGAACCAGCCCAGCTTCCTTGATCTTCTCCACGAACGGCAGGCAGCTGCCGTCCAGGCCGGGAACCTCGTTGCCGTTGAGCTCCACGAAGGCGTTGTCCACGCCCATGCCGGCCAGGGCGGCCATGCAATGCTCGATGGTCTCGATCTGCACCGTCCCATTGCGGATCGACGTGCGGCGAAGCCGCTTGGCGACATTGTCGACCCGGGCAGCAATGTGAATGGGGGGATTCTGGTCGTCACGAACAAAGACCACCCCGGTCCCCACGGGGGCCGGTCGGAAGCGCAGCGTAGCCGGCTCGCCGGTGAACAGCCCCCGGCCGGCGATCTCAACCGGACGCTCTATCGTCTGCTGAAGCTTCAAGCTGCTCGATCCGTTGGGTCAGGGCCTTGATCTGCTCGACCATCTCAGGCGCCCGCCGCAGGGCAGCCCGTTCACGCACAAACTGCTCGTGGTCGACCGCGGGAATCCCGAAGACGCGGGAGCCGGCCGGTATGTCCTTTGAAACACAGGAGCAGGCGCCCACTTGCACACCCTCGTGCAAGACCACATGGTCCTTCACACCCACCTTCCCCGCGAGCACCACGCCCCGTCCCAACCGTGTGCTGCCGGCAATCCCACATTGGGCCACCAGAATACACCCGGGACCGACCTGAACATTATGGGCAACCTGCACCAGGTTATCAATCTTAGTGCCCCTCCCCACCCGCGTTTCCCCGAATTTGGCCCGATCGATACAACAATTAGCGCCGATTTCAACATCTGCTTCAATTACGACCCTCCCGATCTGGGGA
The DNA here is from genome assembly GCA_022711465.1 of Planctomycetota bacterium. Taxonomy (GTDB): domain Bacteria; phylum Planctomycetota; class Phycisphaerae; order UBA1845; family PWPN01; genus JAGNEZ01. The sequence goes on from JAKLEZ010000005.1 coordinate 211,917, forward strand.
ATCTTCACGTGCCGACCGCCCGCGTACTGATAGCCAAACCCGTCGGCCCCGATTGTGGTGTTGGGGTGAACCACCACGCGGTCGCCCAGCTCGCAGCGTTCGCGGATCACGACACCCGGCCAGAGCTCGCAGTCGGCGCCCAGGGAGCTATCCGCCCCAACGAAGACGTTGGCATGGAGCACGCTCCGATCGCCGATCACTGCGTTCTCGCCCACAACCACGTTCGGCCCCAACCGAACGTCGCGGCCGAGCCTGGCGGAGGGGGCCACCACGGCGGCCGAGTGAGTGCCGATCGGAGGGCGCGGAACCGGCGGAGCGAAGTGTTCCAGGATGGTCACGATGGCCAGGGCCGGCTGTTCGCACAAGATGGCCGCCATGGGTGTCTCACCGAACCGGGCGTCGACCAGGACGGCACCCGCCCGGGAGGATCTCAGCTTCGCGGCATACTTCTCGTCGGACAGCCAGGTGATGTGCGACACCTCGGCCTCCTCGACGCCGGCCACGCCGGAGATCCGGACACTCGCATCGCCCCGAACCACGCCATGGACCCACTTGGCGATCTCGGCCAGTGTGTAGGTGCTGCTCATACCGTCGTGCTCTCTATCGATTCGGCGATTGCGCTCCAACTCATACCGGCTCACATCCCGAACTGGATCGACTTCGCGCCGCCGGATTTGGCGAAGAGGTCATTCAGGCTCTTCATGACCTCGTCGGTGATGTCGAGATCCGGACTGGCGTACACCACTTTGCGATTGAGGATCTGCTTGAGCAGGACCGTCGTGTCGCTGACGCTCTTATCCAGATCCTCCTTGGTGATGATCACGTCGATCCCGTGAGCCCGGGCTACGGTGGCCGTCGTCTGGGTCACCATATCATAGGTCCGCTCGATCCAGCGGCGGTGCTCCTCGGTAAGGCTCTGCTGCTCGGATTCGAGCCAGGCGCGGTACTCGATCATCATCTTCCTCACCTCCCGGACGCGGCGCTGATAGTCGGCGCTGTCCGGAGCAAAGGTCTGCAGCGTCTTCTTCTCGGTGTCGATCTTGTCCTCGCGCTGCACCTTCTCCTCGCCGAGCTTGGCCTTGTACTTGTCGATCTCGGCATTGAGGACCTTGGTCTGCTCGAACTCGTTGAACACCTTCACCAAGTCCAGCACGCCGACTCGGGTGGCCCCCTTGCCGACCGCGGACGGCGCCGCCTTGTTGTCAGCGGCGGCCAGGCTCCAGACGACCACGGCGGTCAATACGACGGCCATGAGACTGATTCCCGTCTTCATATTCGTTCTCCGTTTTACAGGCTGTCCGATCATCGCCAGACCGAGATTAGACCCGCCTTTGCGCCGTCCCGCAAGCCAAGCCCGGCGCGGGCCGAGTCATGCCTCCCGCAGCCGATTTTGCCGGAGAAGATGTGGAGTCCGCGCGCCTGATGATCGGACGCCAGCGCGGGCAACGTCATGCCCGGCGGCGATGTGCGGCCTGCGGTCGTTATCGACACCGGAAATGGCAAAAAGTACTAGGCGGCCCCGCGAGGGCCGGTCGCGACCGCACGCCTCTGGCGATGAGCCGGCACCGGCGACCGCAGACCAAAGAACCGGACCCGTCCGACGAATGATGCTCCCGTCGTGGTCACGATCGGCGGGGCCGTCGCCGCCGGCTGGCCCGGCGCCGGCACCGGATCGAGCCGGAGACAGGCGAAATCGCCGTCCCCAGAACGTGCCCTCGAAGGCGAATCACGCCCTCCGCCGCTATCGGCGGCCTTGGCGAGCCTCCTCCTCGTGCAGCCAGGCGATGGTTCTCTTCACGCCTTCCTCGTAGGACACCGTGGATGTCCAGCCCAGGTCCTTGCGAGCCTTCTCGGCACTGAAGTAACATCGCCGACCCATGAGCCACACGGCGTAGCGCGTGATCATCGGCGGCTTCTTGATGCCGAACAGGTGCCAGATGCACTCCAGCATGAAAGCCACGTTGTACGCCACGGTGTAGGGAACATGGCGGGTGACGGGCGGAGCACCCAGTGCGGCCGCCAAAGCGTTCATCCACTGCTTCTGCCGCATCTCACCGTCGCTGCAGGCGTTGTAGGCCTGGCCGAGCGCCCTCGGCGACTCGGCAGCCAGGATGGAGCACTCGGCTACGTTGCCGGCGTAGACGACGTTGAGCCGATTCTCGCCATCACCGAGGATCTTGGCCTTGCCCTCGCGGAGCATGCGCGACAGCCGGAAGATCGTGGCCCGATCGCGGGGGCCGTAAAGCCAACTCGGACGGATCACGGTCAGCTTCAGTTTGCCGGCCGCGTGCAGGGCCCAGAGCATCTTCTCGGCTTCCACCTTGGCCCGGCTGTAGTAGCTCCACTTATGAAGCCCCTGTCCCAGCGGGGCCGTCTCGTCAAACACCAGACCCTCACCGTTCGGATGGCCGTAGGCACTGATCGAGCTAATGTGCAGGAACCGTTCGCAGCCGGCGGCGATGGCGACCTCGGCCAGACTGCGGGTACCCTCGATGGTCACCCGGACGAAGTCCTCCCAGGGACCCCAGTCGCCGACCCTGGCGGCCGCATGGTAGACGATTCTGACCCCATCGAGGGCTTTCCTAAGGACCTGGGGGTCACAGAGATCACCCTCGACGAACTCGACCCCCTGGGTCTTGAGCCACTGCACATCGCTGCCCCGGCGGACGAGAACCCGGACCGGCTTCCCGCGCTGACGCAGTTGCTCGACGATATGGCTTCCCAGCAGACCTGTAGCCCCTGTCACGAAATTCATGACCACTGGTCCCCTTTCTTGAGGGAGGTAAGGTACGTGGCCGGCTCCCGAGCGTCAAGAAACTCGCGGAGATCCGAACCGAAGGTACCCCGGCATGCCGCCTGGCGAGCTCACGCCCCGCCGGGCAACACCGGTGGGGCTGAGACACGGGAGGATGGCGGTCTGGAGACGGGACGGCGTCCCGGCTGGCCGGCCGAATACCCATGGCCAGAGGGTCATGAACCGCCTACCCGACGACTTTCACGTAGACGGCCTTGTCATCTCCGAGGGCGTAGAAGTCCTTGAGCGTGGCTTCCCGGGTGTACGCACAGTGTTCATAGAATGCTCGCGTGGGATGGTACAGCGGTCGTCCGGAGGTCTCGACGTAGATTCGTCGGCCGCCGGCTTCCGCGATCCGGCGTTCGGAGAACCCCAAGAGCCTCCTGCCCAGCCCGCGGCCCTGGCAGTCGGGACGTACGGCGATCCAGAACAGGTCGTAGCTGTGCGTCGTGCAGGCGATCGGGCCGTAGCAGGAGTACCCGGCGACATCCCCGGCCAGTTCGGCGAACACGAAGAAATACCCGCTCGCCGGGCCGCGGCGTAAACGCTCCTCGACCAGTTCGGCGGCCACGTCTGCCTCGTGCGGGTAGAACATCTTTGTGGCCATCACGATCTCGCGAACGACAGCAATGTCGGATTCGCGCACGTCTTCACGAAACACCTGCGTGTCCATGCTCAAGGCCGGCCGACTCCTTCCTGCACAATCCGCTGAATCGCGCCAACGAAGCCCAGGCCCGTGCGGTCGGCCGCCGCCATGAAGCCCGCGTCCGGCGACAGACAAGGGTTGGCGTTCAACTCCAGGACCCAGGGGTTGCCAGCTCGGTCGACCCGGAAGTCCACCCGGGCGTACCCGGTCAATCCGAAGACCGCCCAACAATGCCGGGCCAAGCCTGCCAGCTTGTCCAGCAGGCCACTGTCTGACGCCGGAAACTCAAAACACCGGGGCGTATGGTGAAACTCATGTGATTGCTCGTCCCACTTGGCCTGGTAATTCACGATTCGGGGTTTGCCCGGGGCGAAGTCCACGAAGTGGATCTCGGCTGGCGGCAGGACATCGACCTCGCCACCTCGGCCCAGCAGCGACAGGTTGAACTCCCGACCGTCAACGTAGCTCTCCGCGAAGGCCTCGCCGCCGAGCTGCCCCAGACGCCTCACCATCTCCTGACGCAGTGCGGCCGGGCTTGCGAGAGTCATGATCGAGCTGTCGTCGATTCCGATGGAAGCGTCTTCCCATACCGACTTGATGATGAACGAGCCGCTCAGGGGCTCGCTCCGCTCTAACAGTGTCTCGGGGGTGAACCACGCCGGCGTCGGAATGCGATGCTCCTCGAGAATCTTCTTACTGAGGACTTTGCTGGATGTGGAGAACATGGCATCCGTCCCCGCTCCGGTGTACGCGATGCCCAGCCCGTCGAGCAGCGCCGGAGCCAGGTAGGTCAGCCGCCCTGTCCCTCCGGCCGTCTCGACCAGATTGAAGACCAGATCCGGCTTGGCTTGGCGGATTGCTTTCTCAACGCGCTTCAGATTGAGGGTGAAAGGCAGCTGACGCGTCTGGTGGCCCAATTGTGCAAGAGCTGTGCTGATCGCCTCGGCCTGAACCAGGTTGTCCAGTTCGTCCAAAGGCGCGTCGGCGGGCACGTCGTCGTGGAGGATCAGGACTTGCATGTAGCGGACGTCCCCTGGCGTTTCCGCGCCGATGCCACGATCCGACCGATCAACTCGACATAGGGGATACCGACCGCCGTGGCCAGGATAGGCAGGTCGGAATGCTGGGGGTGCAAGCCGGGCAGCGGATTGACTTCCATGACGAACAGGCGCCCGTTCTCATCCGCCCGCAAGTCCACCCGCCCCCCGTCCCGGCAATCCAAGCCCTTCCAGGTCGTCAGGGCAAGTTCCTCCGCCAACTTCGCCGATGCGGTATCCGCGAGGGGGTACTCGACCCGCTCCTCGCACTGCTCCTTGTTGACGTAGGTGTATGCGTTGGCCTCGGCGTTCTTGTTCAGGATGACCTCGATGGTCCCGATGGCTGCGGCGTCGTCACCGGTCCCGGTGATGCCCACAGTGAACTCGCGTCCGCCCAGAAACGGTTCGACCAGGACGGGCTGCCGACACGCCCTCAGGATGCGCCGGCACTCCCGCTCTAACTCGGATTGTGACGTCACCCGCGATTGGGGGGTGATACCCTTGGCCGTACCCTCCGCAACCGGCTTCACAAACAGCGGAAACGGCAGGTCAAGCCTGGCCACATCCGCCTCCCGTTCAACCAGCCTGAAGTCCGTGGTGCTCACTCCCAGATCGCGCAGAACCCGCTTGGTGAGCCCCTTGTGGAGAGAGAGGGCCAGCACCAGCGGATCGCTGAACGTGTACGGGATATCGAACGCATCCAGTAAGGCCGGCACCTGGGCCTCGCGGCCGTATCCGCGAAGGCCCTCCGCGATGTTGAAGACCATGTCCCAGCGGTCACCTTTGGCGAGTCGCGCGGTGAGGCTGCGGATGTTGCCGATCCTGTCCGGCTGGTGCCCAAGCTGAGAGAGCGCCTCGGCCAGAGCATCGATGGTGTCCGGCCGGTCGAACTCTGCGGTCTCTTCTTCACCGTAGCCGGCCGCCAGGTAATCCGCTCGCAAGTCGTAGGTCAGTCCCACTTTCATCGCAGGGTTTGCCAAGTCGCAACTCCGTGTACAGGATTCGGTGCCGGGGAACCGCATCGCCGTATTGCATCCCCAGTACCTCGAGGATCGTCTTGCCCGGTCGCACAACGCTCGTCGGGCAATTCGGCCGACACTCCGGCACCGCCCTTCCCCGTGCGCTCGTACGGATTCAGGCGGCGCACCGGAGGCCGGATCTCCATGGGAAGCGAACCGCCCATCGGCGTCAAGTATGAACAATCCCCGGACGCCTGGGGTTTGAGGACGGGTCGAGTGCCGTCGGGCCGGGACGCCCGTTTCAGCCGGTTCCGGTCATCCGTCCGGTCCAGGTACACCAAGCCGGCCGGGCGGCGGCGCTCCCGCTCGCAGGCCTTTCCGGCGTGTCTGCTGATGCGATGAATACCACCCTTGGTGAGCAGGATATCCCCATCCTGACAACAGGTCTTCCCAAGGCGCGCACATGTCCCACCACCCCAGAGCCGGGGGCCCGACGTTGCCGTCCCCGCCAAGCGGGGCATGAATCCCGTCCATGGGTGTTAGCGGCTCCGGTTCTCGGGAAGGGGATCCGGGTAGCGGAAGATCTTGCCCTCGTAGTTGCGGAGCAGCACGAAATCGCCGTCACGCCCGACCATTGGTTCGGGAATCAGCGGAATCTTGCCGCCGCCGCCAGGAGCGTCGATGACGAAATTGGGCACCGCATAGCCGGTCGTATGCCCACGGAGGCCGCGGATCATCTCCAGCCCCTTCTCGACCGAGGTTCGGAAGTGGCTTGAGCCCGAGATCGGATCGCACTGGTACAGGTAGTACGGCCGAACACGAATCTTCAGCAGCCCGTGGACAAGCTGCTTCATGGACTCGACGTTGTCGTTGATCCCGCGAAGCAACACCGTCTGGCTACCCAGGGGAATGCCAGCATCGGCCAGTCGTCCACATGCCCGCCCCACTTCCGGGGTGATCTCCGCCGGGTGCATGAAATGAATGCTCATCCACAGCGGGTGATACCGCCGGAGCAGCCGGGTCAGGGCGGGCGTGATCCGTTGAGGCAGGACGACTGGAACCTTCGTCCCGATCCGGATGAACTCGACGTGGGGAATGGCCTGCAACTTGGACAGGATCCACTCCAACCGATCGTCGCTCATGGTCAGCGGGTCACCGCCAGACAACAGGACGTCCCGGATCTCGGGGTGGGCACCGATGTAGTCGACTGCCTTCTGATACTGCTTGTAGTTGAAGTGGTACTCGCCGGAATGCCCAACCATGCGGGCCCGGGTGCAGTACCGGCAGTAGGTAGCACAGAAATTCGTCACCAGGAACAGTACCCGGTCGGGATACCGGTGGACCAGACCGGGCACCGGGCTGTGGCCGTCCTCGCCGAGGGGGTCATCGGCCTCACCCACCGTCCGGACAAACTCCCCGGATACGGGGATCATGGCTCGCCGGGTCGGGTGGTTGGGATCATCATGCCCCATGTGTGACGCATAATAGGGCGTGATGCCGATCGGCAGTCGCCCGCCGAGGCGAAGGACCGTCTCGCGCTCGTCATCGGAGAGCCTGAAGACGCGCTCCAGGCCGGCCAGATCGCGAATGCGATTCCGAAGCTGCCATTGCCAATCGTTCCACTCGGCAGCCGTGGCGTCGGGATAGAACCGCCGGCAGAAAGCATTGGTGCGAGAGCCAATGGGGGGAAGGGTTGTTGTGCCCCGGGGAGCCTGTTCGCCCCGAGTCCGCGACCTCCGCCTTGTGATGTCACCCCCCCCTGTGAGGAGCGGCGGATCGATCGCGACAGGATTAGGATTGAAGTCTAGTACAGGTAGGCTGACAGATCCGCGGCGTTCACCGTCGGGCTCCGAGTCGGAGCCCATAGACTGCTCGTCCATTGGACCAAGGTACCTCGTACGGGTCGGGGCCGAGTCTCTCCGAAACATACGGAGAACTGCAATCAATCACGCGACGCGGCCACGCCAAACCCGCGTTTCCTTCTAGATTATGAGATTTAGCTCAGGATCGACAAAAGTCAAGAGAAATGTTGAGAAACGGTGGATAAAAATGTGCAGAATCTGTGGATCAGCTCGGTCGTTCTTCGCCGCGTGAGTCTCATGCATCGACGCGTGTCGGATTGCCGGCTTGCCGGAGCAATCAGCTTGCCCATCCGTCGTCGCCGGGCATCGTAAATGAACCGACTGGGGGGCAACCGCCGCCGCACGAACCGATTGACAGGCCGCGGGCACGACAGTAGCCTCACCATCCCCTGAGCCCTCGGTTGGCGTGGGAGGTCCTGCTGATGTTTGGCCTGTTTCCCCGGGATACCGGGTTCTACGAGCTCTTCGACGAGGGCGCTGCCACGCTGGAGCGCGCCGCCAGAGCTTTCAAGGAACTGGTCGCAGACTACGGCCGAGCCAAGGACCATCTCAACGAGATCCGCCAGATCGAACACGACGGCGACAGCGTGGCCCGACGCACCTTCCTCAAGCTCGACACGACCTTCATCACCCCGTTTGACCGGGAAGACATCCAGGCCCTGGTCAACCAGATCGACAACATCATCGACGCCATCGACGCCGCAGCCCAGAGGATGCTGCTTTTCAAGATCGCCCGGCCACCGGAGGCCATCGTCAAGCAGTCGGACGTCCTGCTCAAGGCCTGTGTCCACATCCGCCAGGCGATGACCCGTCTCCGCCAGATGAGACGGCCCGAGGAGATCCGCAATCATCTTCTTGAGATCCACCACCTCGAAAACGTCGGCGACGACACGAATCACGAGGCCCTGGCCGCCCTGTTCACCAGCGATCCGCCCATGAACCCCCTCGAGGTCATGAAACTGAAGGAGCTCTACGACCTGACCGAGGCCGCCATTGACGGTTGTGAGGACGCGGCGAATACCATCGAACGCGTCATTCTGAAGAACATGTGACCGGCCCTTCGGCTCGGGCCCCCTCTGCGGATGGGGATCGCCCGGCTCGACGGCCCTGGACAAGAGGTGACTCATGCGTCGTCTCGCGGTTCTGTTGGCTCTGTTTCTGTTCGCCGCTCCATGGAGCCTGGCCGAGCAAGCCGCTTCCCTTGCGGCGAGGCCCGAGGCCCAGGCCGCCAACCGTCAGTTTCTGGCCGACATCGCCATTCAAGGGACCACGCTGACCGTCCGACCCGGCGTCTACCGCATCGCGGGCCGGGAACTCCGCGTCGAGCAGGCGGCCTCCCTAACGATCGAACCGGCGGACCTGGTCGCCATCGAGAACGAGCCGCTCAAGCTGTCGCGCGACCGGCCCAACGCCTGGGCGGCGGGTACCCCTTTGCGAGGCGTTCGAACACCCGGCGTCAACGCGTCCGGCGCCCTGGCACCGGGGTCCCTGGTCATTCGCAGGTCGCCGGGGGGCGAACAGCTGATCGAGGGCAAGGACTACCTGGTTGGCACCGAGTTCGGCATGGTCGGGATCGGCCCGGAGTCGCGGGTGGCAGCGGATGACACGGTCTTCGCCTCCTACCGATGCAGCCTCCGTCGAGTTGACTCGGTCTTCATCGATACCCTGGGACGACCGTCGCTGGTGCGCGGTCAGCCGGACATTTCCGTACCGGTCCCGCCGGAGCCGGCCTGGTCGGGTCAGCGGCTGTGCAACGTCTATCGTCCCTATCACGCCCAGGACCTGACCGAGGATCACCTCTTCCCGCTGCTCGAAGCGCCCGACCTGGCCGTGACCAGGAGCACTTCCGGTCGGCTCCCCAAGGCCCTTGAGAAGATCAAGGCGGGCAAGCCGCTGACCATCGTCTGCTGGGGCGACTCGGTCACCACCGGCGGCGACGTGAGTCGCGGCTCGATGCGCTACGTCGAGCAATTCCGGCGAATGCTGATCGACGGCCTGCCCAATCCCTGCCTGCCCGTCAACGTGGTCAACATCAGCTACGGCGGCACCAACTCCCGGCAGTGGCTTCGCATGGAACCCTTCACGGACGAGTGGTTCAAGAACCCCGGTGCCTGCCCCGCGGACGAGGTAACCTTCGAGCGGATCATCGCTCTCAAGCCCGACGTGCTGACCATGGAGTTCGTCAACGACGCACCCATGGACGAAGCCGCCGTCGAGCAGACCTACAGCGAGATCCTGAAGCGGGTCAAGCCGTTCGGCACGGAGCTTGTCCTGATCACTCCGCACTTCACCGCCGCCCACTGGATGGGCTTCAGGTCGCTCCGGGAGAATGAGAACCGCGGTTACGTCCAGGCTCTCTACCGCTTCGCGGAGAAGCACAACGTGGCTGTGGCCGACGCCAGCGCCCGCTGGGCTCACCTGTGGAAGGAGGGCGTGCCGTATCCTACCCTGCTGGTCAACACGCTCAACCATCCTGACGACCGTGGACATCGCCTCTTCGCCGAAGAGATGATCAAGTGCTTCCGCTGAGAGTCGGTGCGCGAACCGTGCCCCAGCCAGACTTGAGCACCTCTTCACCCCCCCGCCGAGGCCGGCTGCCCTCTCGTCGAGAAAGGGCCCTGCCCTGCTGAGCCCCGCCGACGCCCGGGCCACCGCCGCCCAGACGCCGTTTGCCGGGCATACCCCCACCGCTGGGAGCAAACCTCCATCCGCGAAGCGGCATTCGTCCCGGGCCGAGCACTCGGACCGCAATCGTCGCCGCCGAACTGGTTTGCCGCCGCCGCGCCGTTCTCTCCAACCAGCGGACCCTCGATCGGTCCCCGGACTCTCCGGCCGCCTCGCTTTCGGAGACTCAGGGCGTGAAATCAGCCTCCCTTGGGTTACAATGGGCACCCCGGGACCCGGTGGCCCCGGGTGATGTTCGGGTGTCTCGTTCGGCACATACACAGGCGGAGCAAGTGATGATCAGGATCCTGGCAGCAGACCCGTTGGCGGAGGAGGGGCTCAACAAGATCAAGGCCATGCCCGGCGTCGAGGTCGACGAGAAGCCGGGGCAGAACGAGGACCAATTGGCCGCCCTGGTCGGCAACTACGACGGCATGATCATCCGCTCCGGGGTGAAGATTACGGCCAAGGTCCTGGCCAACCCGGGCAAGCTCCGGGTCATCGCCCGGGCCGGGGTCGGCGTGGACAACGTCGATCTGGCCGCGGCCACCAAGGCCGGCATACTGGTCATGAACACGCCGGACGCCAACACCCTGAGCACGGCCGAGCAGACCATGGCCCTCATGCTGGCCATGTCCCGGCACGTTCCCGCGGCCGACGCCCACGTCCGAGCCAAGGAGTGGAAGCGCAACAGGTTTGTCGGCGTACAACTGGCGGGAAAAACGCTCGGAATCATCGGCCTCGGCCGGGTCGGGCGGGCCGTGGCTCAACGGGCCCTGGCCTTCGACATGCGCGTCGTCGCCTACGATCCCTTCTACTCGGGCCAGAGCACCCTCGACGGCCAGGTCACACTGTGCGGGAGCCGGGACGACGTGTTTGCCCAGGCCGACTACATCACCCTGCACACTAAACTCAGTGATGACACCAAGCAGATGATCAACAGGGACAGCATCGCCAAGATGAAGAGCGGCGTGCGAATCATCAACAGCTCCCGGGGCGGCGTGATCAACGAGGCCGACCTGGCCCAGGCTCTCATTACCGGGAAGGTCGCCGGGGCGGCCGTCGATGTTTACTCCACCGAACCGCCGGCCCCAGACAATCCTCTGCTGACCGCCCCGAACATCGTGCTGACCCCGCATCTGGGCGCCTCGACCGAGGAGGCTCAGCTGGCCGTCACCCTGGATGCGGTGGACGCCCTGCTGGACTACCTGGTCAACGACAAGATTCGCTGGGCGGTGAATGTGGCCGGCCTGCCGGCTGAACTGACCGAGACAGACAAGGCATACCTGGACCTCGCCCGCCGCATCGGAGCGATCCTCTCCCACGTCGGCACGGGTATCATCGAGTCGGTGCAGGTTACCACCCACGGCGAGAAGACCGCCCCCTTGCTCGGCACGCTGCAGAAGCAGATTCTCGCGGACATGCTCAACCCGCATTTCACCGCCCGGCTGAACGTGATCAACGTGGATGCGTTCGCCAAAGAACGGGGCATCCAGGTCGAACGAACCTCCGACCTGTCGGCCAGCGCCGTCACCGACAGCGTCACCGTCCGGGTCAAGACACGCGAGACGACCCATGAAGTCAACGGCCAGATCTTCCTGGACGGCCAGCCGCGCATCATGTCGATCGACGGCTACTCGATGAATCTCGTCCCGGAAGGCGAGATGCTCCTGATCTTCAACAACGACGAGCCGGGCGTGATCGGCCTGGTCGGCACGATCTTCGGCAACCAGAAGATCAACATCGCCGACATGATGCTCTCGCGGCGAAAGGGCACGGCCCTCATGGTGCTGAAGCTCGATGCCCCGATGAGCCCGGCTGCCCTGCGGGCCTTGGAGTCGAGCAAGCCCCAAATCATCCGGGTGTTGCCGGTCACGCTGCCGGCGATCGGCTCGTAGGGCATCGCTCGCAGGAATCTGTCCCGCCAGGCGCGCAACCGGCATCCTGCCGGCCGGACGACAGGCCCGAAGCCTGCTCCCCGTGTGCTGCAAGGACAGGCTCCGAGGTGACGCAAGGAGCGCCAAGTGCGACGACTGGGACTACTCACCGGACTGCTCGCCGGGCTTCTGGGGTGTTCGATCCCGCCGGCCAATCGTCCCATGATGCCCCGCATCATCGGCCCATGGTGGACGATCGCTCGGGTCCCCAATCTGGGACCCTTGAACGGTCCGCCCGCCAACCGGCCCAACGCCCGGCAGGAACCGGTGGACTTCTCCGTCTGGCAGGCCGCCGACGGCACCTGGCAGCTGTGGTCCTGCATTCGCAACACCCGGTGCGGCGGAACCGGGCGGCTCCTCCATCGCTGGGAAGGGCCAAGCCTGACTACCCCCGACTGGAAACCGATGGGGATCGCCATGCAGGCCGATCCCCGTTTTGGCGAAACCGCCGGCGGACTTCAGGCCCCCTATGTGCTCCGTATCGACCGCCCCTACCACATGTTCTACGGCGACTGGGAGCACATCTGCCTGCAACGAAGCCAGGAGGGCAAGTCTTTCGAGCGCTGGCTGGACAACGACGGTCGCTCAGGCATGTTCACAGAAGGGCCCGGCACGAACACGCGCGACCCGATGGTGGTTCGGATCGGTACTCGATGGCACTGTTACTACACCGCCCATCCCCGGGGCGTAGGCTCGGTCTTCGTGCGAACGTCAACCGATCTGCGGCGTTGGAGCGAGTCGAAGCTGGTGGCCCGAGGGGGACTGGCGGGGAGGGGGATGTGCTCGGCGGAGTGCCCACAGGTCATCCCCTTGGCCGGCTGCTACTACCTGTTCCGCACCCAGCGGTACAGCGATCCGCCGACCACCTGCGTCTATCGCTCGCTCGATCCTCTGGATTTCGGTGTGGACAACGATGACCACTTCATCGGCCTGCTGCCTGTGGCCGCTCCCGAGATCATCAAAGACCAGGACGAGTACTACATCGCCGCCCTGCTGCCGGATGTGCAGGGAATTCAGGTGACCCGGCTGGCGTGGATGGCGGACGAGGCCACCCCCACCTCGGCCCAATCACGATGAATGCCCGGCAATGAAGAACTCATCATGACGTGAGCAACACCCTGGAATCATCGATCGGCTCCTCTGTCAGAGCTGACAGAAGCCCCTTGAATTCCGCCCGCGAGCGCAGGGCCGGGCCGGCGCACTCAGCGGGCCGGCGCGGACTGCGTGGCCGCCGAGTCGCCGGGTTTGGTCCAGAGTCGGGCTTCGGGCGGGAGCGCCTTCGGAAGACCAGGGAGCTTGTCGTCGAGCTGCTTGAGCCGCAGGTTGGCCCAGTTGCAGGGTGACGGATCACGCGGGTCACTGTAAAGCCTTACGCAACGGCGATAATCCTGCCTGGCCTTGTCACGATCGCCGGCCAGCAGGTGCCGCTCGGCGATGAAGAAGCGGGCCAGCTTCTTGGGCTGAGCCCTCAACAAGGCCGCCTCGTCGATCTCCCCCAGCAAGAAGGCGGCCACGTCGCCCGACACCTTGGCGGCCGTGCCGTTGTAGTCGCCATCCTCGCGGTAGGCTTTACAGAGCGCTTCCTTGGCCGAGTCCGCCTGGCCGTCAAGCAGATCCGCCCACCCCACGACGTACCACCAGGCCGTTTCCTTGCTGTCCGATTGCTCCGCTATGGTCCTGAGCAGCTTGCGGCCCTTGACCAGCTCGCCCGCCAGGACGAGGGCTCGTCCGCACTGGCTGCGATCCCACCGGGACATCTTGGCGATCACCGAATCGCCGTAATCCACCTTGGCCACGTAGGGCAGGACGCACTCGATGCCGTCCGGGGCTCGCTGCATGACACCCGAGGCCAGGCGAACCTGATCTCTGGGCGGCAGCTTGGCCATGGTCGCCTTGATGACGTCGGCGATCTCCCCGTCCGTGGCCGGGTAGAGCCACTCCACGATCAGCGAGCCGATTTGCGTGCCGCCGTCCTCGGCGAGTGTCCTGCCAATCTGATCGGCGGCCTTCTCCGGATTCTTGCTGACATCCGTCTCCTCCCCAAAGGCCAGGAGCATCGCCAGGGGATTGGCCGCCTGCTGGGGATCCTTCATGACCTTGGCAACCACTTTCTCGGGCATGGGAGCGCGCTCCAGAGAAACCCCCAGGAGCCCGGCCACAGCCTCGTGCATGCCGCTCTCATCCTCGAGTTTCAGGGGTATGGGCTTGCCCTTCGCGGGAATCAAGCGGCAGGAAGGGGGCTTGTCCAGATGGAGCCGCTCGGAGGGTTTGGGCTGGTCGCCGGCCTTGTCCATGACCTGCGGCCAGGGCAGCTGCCATCGTTCGCTGAAGGTGAAGACCGGGTCCTCGGACTTGTCGGCATACACACCGACGGCATCCAGGCCGTGGGCGTGGAAACGGCGATAGAGCATGACTGCCGCCTTGGCCGCTTCATCGGACTTCGCGTCGCGGGTGTCCAGGAGCAGGACGAGCAACGCCCGGTCCTTGGCGGGCTGAAGCGAGACAGGCATGCCTTCGATACTGTCCACCCGCAGCTCGTCGCGAGCCGGCGAGGTGCCGGTGGGCTTGGTCGCCGATGTGGCTTGGGCAACCACCGGCGAGGCCCAGCCGCAGAGGATCACAATCGCGGCGACGAATCGTCCGCGATGAGCAAGGGGAAGAGATGACATGGAGACACTCCCGGCTGCAAGCCGTCGGGTGGAACGAGGACACGTACAAACGAAAACGAGGCGTGGGAAAGTCTCCCACACCTCGTCACCTGACCATCTACTTCTGCACCAGGTCGGCCGCCTTGAGGACGCTATAGGCTTTTCGATCCACCTCGAACGGGCCGGTCTTCATCTGAACGTAGACGCGATACTCATCCGCCAGCTTCGATGGTACTCGCCACGAGTACCCGCAAGTGAAGCCTCAACCATACTCGAACTTGCCACGTTCGATGATCTCGCCGCCCGTCGTGGCAATGGAGAACGTCGGGGTCGGGGGCCGCTCCCCCTCCACCATCAGGTTGCTGCATTCCTCGCCCGCCAGGCCGACCAGCTGCATTTGGAGGTTCGCAGTGTTCTTGTCCGGGAAGTAGCCGACGCTGACGGAGGGCTTGTACGGCGGCCCAAACGGCATCGGCGAAGCCTGATCCCTCGTGACCTTGACGGCCTTGAACTCCCAGGGGGCGTTGGCCGACACGAGGGTGAAATCGGGACGACCGCGACCCGGTCCACTCCTGCCCGTGATGGACGCGAAGAGAGCCCCCAGCAGCGACTTGGAGGCCTTGGCCTTGGCGGCCTGGGTGGCGGCCGGACCCGTCGCCGGTTTCTTGCGCTCGGTGAGGTCGATCGTGTATTCTAGAAGCCTCCATTCGCCCTCGGGAAGAACGTTTGGATCCTCCTTGCCTCCGTGGATCGCGAGGAAGCCGAGATCGCCGTAGACCACGGCATGGTAACGGGCCGCGGGATTGGAGATCGTCCCGGTCGGTCGGTCGCTGGGGCTCAGCGTGATCGTCTCCCCGCTCGGAGCGACTTTCATGTCCCAATAACGGCCGTCGATCCACACCAGCTTGGACACATGGCGGCGCTCGAGACGATCGATGACGTCATATCCGTAACCGATGCTCTCCGCCTTGGGGTCGGGGTCAACCAGGAGCATATCGCCGTTTATGGCATAGGCGATCCTGCGCTGCTTGCGAAACTCCTCATCGCCGTAGAGGGCGGTGACATCGTCAAATGAGCCATTGCTGTTGTAGTCGAGCAGGCTGATCCTGTGCCGCTTGCCATCGAGCGTCACCTCGCCCTCGCGGTAGACGGCAGGGCTGAACTGGGCGTAGCCTTGCCAGGTCTGGGCAGGTTTGCCGTCGTCTCCCGGCATGTACGTCTGGTACGCCTGGGCGGTCAGGAAGAAGGCGTAGTCCAGTTCGCCGTCACCGACCCGGATCTTGACTTCCACCCGCGGGAACGACCGCTCGGGAACGTAATCGCCGCCGAAGCGAATCCCATCCAGGTCGGTCTTCTTGGCGGTCACGACCGGATCGTCGGTCAGATCCCCGTTGCGGTTGCCATCGAAGTAGAACTTCTCGAAACCCGTCTTGTTCAGATCGGCAGCATCGCACGCGAAGGGGTAGGAGTCCTGCCCCAGCTTCACGACGCCCTTGATCGCGAACTCACTGGCGTAAGTCGGCTCCTTCTTGGCCAGCGACTCGAAGGTCTTGCCCTCCTCACCCCCTCGCCGAGCACCCTTCACCGACCAGACGTGCTGGGAAGAACACCACCGCCGAAGAGCCTCCTCGGTCGGCGGCTTGCCATACTCGAGGTATCTCGGCCCACTCTCGGTGATCTTCTTCAGATCCAGCTTGAAGGTCTGGGCCTTCTCCTGGACCGCAAGCGCGATCGGTACGGCCGAGAACAAGGCGAACGGAACCAGGAGGGAGAGTCGAAGACGGGCGGAGGCCATCATGAGCGCCATCCTCCGAAACGGGGCCGCGGTCGCTGAACCACGCAACCATACCACCCCTGCCCCTATAGACGGACGAGCATGAACGCAGGTTTCAGGAATGTCAAATTCTCAGCGAACAATCATCGTATGTCACGTGCCCCTGGTCGTAGGAGGCCGCGATCACGGTGTCCAGAAGAAACCTCACCCTGACCGTGGTCTTGCCCGTGGTGAAGCTCAAATCCAGCCGGGTGTAGTCACACTGCTTGGCCACCGCCTGCTTGGGATGGTCCACGACCAGGACACCCTTCTCGTCAAACTCTTGGATCCACAGCCCGGCCGAGTCACAGGGATCGGCGCCAAAACCCTGGCCGTGCAGATCGTCCGCGCGAACCCAGACGGCCGCAGTGTACTTCGTGTCCGGCTTGACCTCCACATCCTGCCAGATGATGGTATGCCCTCGCCCTTGGGTGTGGGTGCGGATGGCCTCCTTGCCGCCGTGGAACACAGGCAAGCCCCACTCCGGGTGGATCGCGTAGGCCGACTCCGGAAAGACGTACGCCACCCCCGCCCCCGCGAACAGATACTGCCAACCGCTGCCGCCACCAGCCTTGCCCATGGAACCCAAATCGCCAGGCACCCCCTGCTCGAAGTTGCCGTTCGACAGCAGGTTACCGTCGGGCGGAGCCGGCTTGCCGGTCGCGGCCAGCTTCACCACCACGGGCCTGGCGCCCGGGCCCCCGTCACCCGGGCCGACCTCGATCGCCTGCACCATGGCCTCGCCACCCAGCGTGTTGCTCAACCGGATCGAGATGACCCCGTTCAGCGGAACGAGGTTGTTGAACACCAGATCTACCGGCTTGACCAGCCCGGCCGCCAGAGGTTTCAGCCCAGCATGCATCTCCGCTACCCGCCGGGCCGGAGTGTCGCCGGCAGCCGTGGCACACACGTCCAGGTTGGCAACCATCTCCTGGCCATTGATGTGCACGGTGATCGCCCGCATCTTCGGATCAATGTTGCGGCTCTCCATGAACTTCAGCCGGGCGTGATACGTCCCCGGCCCGACGGTGAAGTCCGCCCAGAACTCCTTGGCGTGAACGCCGTAGCGGTAAAGCTCCGGGTCTGCCGTCCCCGCGACAAGCAGCCGAGTCCGGTTCGTCCACCAGTTGGCGGCCACCGGATCGACATGGCTGCCAGACCGGACGACGAACTCGGTCGCCGGTCGCCAGGCGTTGCCCTGCGAATCGACGTAGTCTGTGCGGTTGGGGTATCCGAAGAGCCATCGCTGGGCATCGGTCGGTCCCCCGCCCTCCCCGAAGTTCGGGCCGGGCGTCGTGGGCACGGCCTCGGAGGCCCAGAAGCGATCAATGGTCACGCGGCTTCCTCGAGACCGCGGGTTGCCTTTCCCGGAAAGAACGATCTTCAGCGTGTGCTTGCCGTTCGGCAACCCGTTGCGATAGTAGAGCACGCCCCGATGCAATGCCGTTGGGCTCCAAGAGTCGATGCCGACGAGCTGCTTGACGTCGTCGAGGTAGACCTCAGCAAGCCCTCCATCTTCCTCGAAACTGCCAATGACCCGCACCTGGTTGCCCGTGAACGGCATCGTGACCGTTGCACCTGCGTCTGTTGCGGTGGCTCCCAGCTTCATCTTCATCCAGCTCTTGTCCCAGGTTGCTTTGTCGGATCGCGAGCCTCGCTGGGGATCATTGCCGGTCAGGGTGATACTCCGGAAGCCGTCGTGCCGGATGGTGAGGATGAAGTCGCCGTCGGGAAGCCGACGGATCGTGTAGCCGTTTTCCATCAGATCCTGACGAAGGGGCAGCGGCTTTCGGTCTGCCCCGTCCACCTCAACCGTGCTCGGCTCATACGCCAGCCTCAGCGTCTCCACTGTCTCGGGCGGAGCATCATGTGTTGAATAAAAGATGCGCCCCCCGTCGTCGTGAACGTGGGTAACCACACTGCTGCTCCGCATGATGTGGTTCTCGCGGCTCGCCCCGAGCACGTCCGGCATCCAGGCCATCGCCGCCAGGCAGTGCTTGAGCGTCATCGGCTGGGCGATCTTGAACCAGTCGCCGGCCACGATCGCTCCGCCGTCCAGGTTGTCCTCGACCACGCCGGTCTCCAGCCCGTCGTACGTGGCCAGGAGGATCTGCCGCCGGCACATCTCGCGGCCCCACTCGCTGCCGGCCAGCTGGCCGTACATCCCATACACGAACGCCAGCTCCATCGGCCCGTACCACAGCGATCGGCCGCAGCAGGTGGACGACTCCGGATACGCCCACGCCCCCTGATAGGTGTCGCCTCGCGAGTCGGGGGCGGTGCACGTCCGATTGATGAACAGGGTCATGATGTTGCGGGCGTCGTTCTTCCAGTTCGGGAACTCCTTGGGGTGCTCCATCAGGTAGCGGGCGACGAACTCGGTCACGTTCTCGACCTGGACGTCGCACGGCCAGTCCCAGTAGTTGCGGCCCCAGGTATCATGCCCCAGCCAATTCGGCAAAAGCACATCGCGGAGGTAGGCGACACCCGCCTCCCGGGCCTGCACGATGCTGTTGTCCTTGCCGGTGTAGCCGTCGCGGATCAGCGCATCAAAGAACTCGAGAACGAACGCCACCCCGCCGGTCGCAATGTCCTCCCAGATGACGTCCTCCGGGTTGGCGTACCTCGGCCAGGGATTCATGCCCGGCTCGCGGATCCGCTTCTCGGCCAGCAGATCGCCCCAGTGCCTGGCGGCGGCCATGTACCGCTCGTGGCCGGTGAGCTGGGCGGCGTGAACCAAGGCGATGCCGATCTCGGCCGCGATGTCGAGCTGAATGAAGCCATGCGGGTCGGCCACACCATAGGGCTTACCCTTGGTCGGCACGGTGACCGGGAACTCAGGCCAGGGGTGGTCCTTCGGCGTGAGGGCGTAGTCGAGCAGGGCGTCGGCCTGGCAGGTGATGAGCCCGATGGCGGCCCCGTCGCCGGTGTAGCGGTAGTAATCGACCAGCCCGCCGAGCACGTACGACGCCCGCTGCCCGAGGTCGCCGTTGTCCCAGTCCTTGAGCTCGGGAATGGTGATGGTCCCGTCGGGCTTGATCTGCCACCGCCCGCTGTAGACGAACTCCGGCAATGCCGCCGGGGCCTTCCTCGCGTCGGCCCAGGGGTAGCGTTTCAGCGTCTCGGCGGCCACACGCGCCCGGAAATCGCATGGCCCGTTCTGGCCGCGGTACCACGGGGCGATCACGCCGTTGGCGTCCTCGACGGCTTCGTGGGCGTAGTAGCGTTTCTGAATGGTCGCTCCGGGCAGGGATGCCTGGCTTGCCAGCCAAAGCCCCAGAACGCAGGCCAGCGTTCGCTTGTGCATGAGGTATCCTCCTCTGGGAGATACGAACCAGGGGCAGAATAGCGGTAGCCGCCCGAGGGGACAAGCAGGAACAGAGGCCAGCCTTCAGCCATCCGCTGCCGGCTCGAACGGCTGGAATCCCCAATGCCGCAGACCGAGGACTCAGAAGGCGCTTGAGAGACCGGGTTCGCCGGCCCGTGAAATCAGGATATGATGGTTGGCGGGGCCACCGGCAGTTCCCGGGAGGGGTTGAACACCTGCTCCGCGCGAAGGTGGACAGACTCGCGAGACAACGAATGCGCAACTGTAGAACTCGTGGACTGGAAGGAATCTCAAGATTCGCCCGATCAGTGAGGGCGATTCCGCACGACCCTGCCAACAGCCCGCATTGCAGGTACTGCTGGTTCGCCTTGCTGAGCTGCGCACTGGTTCTGTCAGCGTCGGCATCGCTCCCCGCCGCCGAGACGCCTGCGGATCACTCGCTGCTGACGGTGGATCGGATCTTCGGCAAGGAGGAGTTCAAGACCCAGGAGTGGGGGCCGGCGCGGTGGCTCAAGGACAGCTCGGGTTACACCGTGCTGGAGAAATCCGAGGCGATCGAGGACGCCAGGGATGTCGTCGGCTACGAGACCGAGTCTGGCCGACGCCGTATCCTGGTTTCCGCGTCGGACTTGCGGCCGAGCGCAGACGCCAAGCCGCTGACCATCGACGACTACTCCTGGTCGGACGACGGCGGGAAGCTGTTGATCTTCACCAACACGAAACGCGTCTGGCGGCGGAACACCCGCGGCGACTACTGGGTCTTCGACCTGGAGAGCGGGGAGCTGATCAGGCTCGGCGGGAGGGCCGGGCCTTCGACGCTGATGTTCGCCACCTTCTCACCCGACGGCCGGCGAGTGGCCTTCGTCTGCGAGAACAACCTTTTCGTACAGTCACTTCGCAGCTTGCGGATCACCCAGTTGACCTGGGACGGCTCGAACACGATCATCAACGGCACGTCCGACTGGGTCTACGAGGAGGAATTCGACCTGCGGAACGGCTTCCGCTGGAGCCCGGACGGAAGGCACATCGCCTATTGGCAGTTCGATACGTCGAGAGTCCCCGAGTTCACGATCATCAACAACACCGACGCGCCCTATCCGAAGGCCACTTCGTTTCCTTATCCCAAGGCCGGCGAGACCAACGCTGCCTGCTGCGTAGGCGTGGTCAGGGCTCGCGGCGGGCGAACACGGTGGTTCCGTTCGAACGCCGATCCGAGGAATCACTACATCCCGCGACTGGAATGGACAGAGGACGCCAGTGCGGTGGTCTTCCAGCAGCTCAACCGGCTGCAGAACACCAACGAGGTCATCGAAGGCACCGACACCGACATGCGGACACTTCTCACCGACCGCGATGCCGCGTGGGTGGATGTGGTCGAGGACTGGCACTGGATCGAGGACGGGCAACGCTTCCTCTGGCTGAGCGAACGAGACGGTTGGCGGCACGCGTATGCCGTCTCCCGCGCCGATCGGGCCATCACGCTGCTGACCCCGGGCGAGTACGACGTGGTCCGCATCGCCGGGATCGACGAGGAGCAGAACTGCGTCTACTTCATCGCATCGCCGGACAACCCCACGCAGCGCTACCTCTATCGAGCGTCACTCGAAGGCAAGGGAGCGGTCGAGCGGGTCTCGCCGGCGGACCAGCCCGGAAACCACTCGTACGACATCTCCGCGGATGGCCGCTGGGCCTTTCACACTTACTCGTGTTTCGGGCGGCCTCCGGTCATCGAGCTGGTGCGTCTGCCCGGGCACAAGGTCGTCCGAACCCTGGCCGAGAACGCCGCACTGGCCGCCATACTGGCCGAACTGAAGCCCCGGCCCGCCGAGTTCTTCCGCGTGAAACTCGACCACAACGTCCAGCTCGACGCCTGGTGCATCAAGCCGCCGGACTTCGATTCCAGCAGGCGATACCCGCTGGTCATGTACGTTTATGGCGAACCGGCCGGATCCACGGTGATGGACTGTTGGGGCGGCGACACCTACCTGTGGCACTGCCTGCTGGCCCAACAGGGCTACGTGGTCATGAGCGTCGACAATCGCGGCACCGCCGCACCACGTGGCCGGGAGTGGCGCAAGTGCATCTACCGGCAGGTCGGCATCCTCGCCTCGGCGGACCAGGCGGAGGCGACGCGGCGGATTCTGCAGGAACGGCCATACCTGGATCCCCGACGGGTCGGCATCTGGGGCTGGAGCGGCGGCGGCTCCATGAGCCTCAACGCCATCTTCCGCTACCCCGACCTCTATCGCACCGCGATGGCCATCGCCTTCGTCAGCGACGAGCGGCTCTACGACACGGTCTATCAGGAACGCTACATGGGAATGCCCGCCGACAACGCAACCGGCTACCGGGACGGATCGCCCATCACCTTCGCACACCAGCTGCAGGGCAACCTCCTGCTCGTCCATGGCACGGCCGACGACAACTGCCACTACCAGAACTGCGAGGCCCTGATCAACGAACTCGTCAAACACAACAAGCCCTTCTCCCTGATGGCCTATCCAAACCGGACGCACGCCATCAAGGAAGGCGACAACACCAAGCGCCATCTCTTCGAAACACTGACGGGCTATCTGAAGGAGCATCTGCCCGCATCTCTTGCCGCCTGCTCCCCCTGCAAGTAGCATACCGTCTCTCGCCCCAGCGCCGGGGGACCGTGAGTCCGCCAGAGAGCGGACGTGGATGTCAATCGATCACCAGGGAAACCCGTTCCAGGGAGAGGACGTCATGAAGTGGAACCTCGTGTTCATTCCGTCGGCGATCGCACTGTTCACTATCGCCCTGGCCGCCAGTGCCGAGCAGGTCGCGAAAGGGTATCCTGACCCCTTCCGACTGACCGAGCCGAAGGACTTCAGCGCCCATCGGGCGTCGTCCAACAACCCCGACTGGGAATCGAACGACGACAGCAAGCGACCCATCCCCGGCGAAACCACCGTCCTGGCCGATCTGCAGGGACCGGGCGTGGTCACCCACCTGTGGGTCACGATCGCGGACCACGAATACGGCTGGCCGCGGCTGCTCCGGCTGCGGGTGTACTATGACGGAAGCGAGACCCCCAGCGTGGATACGCCGATCGGGGATTTCTTCGCGGTCGGGCACGGAATCGAACAGGAGGTCCGCTCCGAGATGGTTCGCGACAGCTCCGACGGCCGGGCCCGCAACTGCTACTGGCCAATGCCCTTCCGCAAGTCCTGCAAGATCACGGTGACCAATGAAGGCCGTCGCCGAGTGACCTGCCTGTACTACCACGTCGACTGGAACAAGGTCCCCTCACTGCCGGACGACACGCTCTACTTCCACGCCCGCTACCGCCAGAAAATGCCCGCCCCATCGGACGGCTCGCACTATGAGTTCCTGAAGGTCACCGGTCGAGGCCACTACGTCGGCACCGTGCTGTCCGTGGTTCAGGCCGAGGCCGGCTGGTTCGGCGAGGGGGACGAGTTCTTCTGGGTCGACGGCCAGCCGAAGCCCGCCATCGAAGGGACGGGAAGCGAAGACTACTTCAATGACGCCTGGGGATTGCACGTCAACGACGGCCCCTACTACGGCGTGACCGTTGCCGAGGGAACCGACCTGGGCTCGCGAATGACCGCCTATCGCTGGCACCTCCTGGACCCGGTGCCGTTCACCCGGTCGCTCAGGTTCGAGATCGAGCACAAGGGCTGGACATACAACCCGGACGGCTCGGTCAAGTCGGCGTTCGGCGAGCGGACCGACCTGATGTCCAGCGTCGCATTCTGGTACCAGGAGGGCATCGCCCAGGATCAGCCGCCGGTACCCTACGGGCCGGCGCGGCTCCCCCAGGGCAACGCCCTGCAGATCGAAGCGGAGAAGGCGATCGACCAGGTCAAGGCCGAGGGCGGCAAGGTCTCGATCTCGCCCGAGTTGTTCTGGTCCAAGGACGTGATCCTGTTCCAGGCCGAGGGCAAGGGCGCGAGAATCGAGGTCCCCTTCGACGTGCCCGAGGACGGCAACTACGAAATCTACACCGAAGTCGCCCAGGCGTCGGACTACGGCGTCTACACCGTCCTGCTCGACGGCAAGCCGGCCGGAGCGGCTCAGCTCGAGCATGAGCCCGGCGCCGACCTTCGCCCGCGCACCCAGTTCGACGGCTACGCACCCGAGACCTACGTCGGGCTCGCTCACCAGGTCGGCTGGCCGCGGATCACCAAGGGCCGCCACACCCTCACCTACGTGTGCCTGGGCAAGCGCGAGGCGTCAAGCGGCTATAACGTGGGCATCGACAGCATTATTCTGGCCAAGATCGGCCCGGAAGCCTGGGCGGCGGCCGCCAAGGTCCAGGCCCCGCAGATGCCGGCCGGCGGAGCGGCTGAGCTCGGAAAGGCCCTGACCTCCGATCCCGATCCGGTGGTTCGCGGACTGGCCGCCATCGCCCTGCGCGACATGGGCCAGGGCGCCCTCCCGGCCTTGAAGGACCTGACCGCCGCGCTGCGAGACAAGGATCCCAACGTACGGCTCATGTCAGGCAACGGGATCGCGGGCATCGGCCAGGACGCGGCCCCCGCCGTGCAGGCCCTGATCGACGCCAGCTCGGTCAAGGGCGAAGAGGTCCAGGTGCTGCGCTCGTACGCCACCGCCCTGGGTTCGATCGGCAAGCCGGCGGCCCTACCCGCCTTGCCGGTCCTGAAGGAGATGGCCAAGATCCCACGCGTCCGCTGGGCGGCCCAGGCGGCAATCAAGAACCTCGAGTAGCCCTACCGCGCCTCCGCCGCGAACGCCTTGGCGCTCAACTCCTCGCCGGTGGCGAAACGCACAAACTCGGGCCACCGCATCGAGCTGCCCGGGGCAAAAACCCGCGTCGTGAGAAACTCGCCAACCTCCTTGCGGTTGTGATACAGGGCCCTGGCCGGCTCGGTCTTCAGCACCTCGCGCGCAATCGTGGCATGAAGCTGGGAAGCGAACAGCTGCCCCATCGTGTAGTTGTGGTAGTAGCACGGATTGGTGCAGATGTGAATCTTGCTCGCGTAGTCGGGAGCGTCTCGACCCTCCGGCCGCTTGATCATCTGGTACTTCTCCACCAGGTCCCACCACAGCTTGCCAAGATCCTGCTCCGGATTCCCGCACATGGCCATCTCAAACCGGGTCATCACCTGCGACCAGGCGACAAAGATCAGCAGGGCTCGCTTCTTCATCGCCGCTCCGGCCCTCCCGGCCGCTTCCGGATCGGCCACCTTCAGGCCCATGGCCGCCATCCAGTCAGGCCGAATGGCGAACTGCTCGAGCATCATGGCGACGCCTTCGGTGGTGAACGAGTGAGCCGGCGTTCGCAGCACGTAAGGCACACCGATCGGAATGTTCCGGGCGGCATAGACGGCATGCCCACACTCGTGGAGCACCGTGGCCATCCAGTCGTGCCTCGGCACGATGTTCACCAGGATCCGGACGTCGCCCTCGCGGTCAATGTCGCAGCAGAACCCGTGCGGGCACTTGCCGGGCTTCTCGTACAGGTCGCTTCGAGCCAGAATCCCGTCCACCGGCAGCCCGATGCCCTCGTAGAAGGTCCGGGCCAGCCCGGCGATGTCCACCTTGGCGTAAGGCGCGTCGAAATCCACATCGTCGATCGTCGGCGACTCCTGGAAGAACCGGTCGTGGTAATGCCAGGGACGAAGGTCGGCCACCGCTACTCCGCAGTCGGCGGCCAGCCTGGCGTCGATCTCCGCCTTCGCCTGGCTGAACGAATCGCGAGTCAGTGCGTACAATTCATCGAACAGCCTGAGGATCTCCTCCGGCTCCTGCTCGGCCAGCCGCAACTGCATCTCGTAGAAGTTGCGGAAACCCAGCTTCGTCGCGGCCTCGTTGCGGAGCCTGACCAGTTCCTTCAGGTCGGCCAGAACAACGGCCCCCACCCCCTTGCTCGCTTCCCAGACCCGGCGACGATACTGCGAGTCCTTGGAGTTCTTGAGCACGCCCATCACTTCGCCGTCAGTCATCTCCTTCCCGTCGACCCTGGCCCGGAAAACGTTGAACTTCTGTTCGACCTCGTTCTCCTTGGCCGCGATCCTCTTGAGCAGGTCGGCGTCGAGCTGCTTGGCCTTATAGACCAGATACAGCACCTCGATCTGCCTGGCCACGAGGGGCTCGAACTGGTCGCTTCCGGCGGCCAAACCCTGGCGAATCTTCTCCAGCCGGGCGAATTGAGCAGGATCGGACAGGAGACCGTCCAGCTTGTTCTGGATCTGCTCCTTGGCCTTGTAGTCCTCATCCTTACCCGACGTATTGGCCTTCCACCAGGCCCGGGACAGGTCGCTTTCCACCGGCCGCACCCTGGCCTCATATTCGCGAATGAAGCTCCGAGCATCCGAAACAGGTCCCGTACCCGACTGGCATCCGGCCACACCAAACATGACATACCCCGACAGAATGCATGTGACGTACCGACTCATTTTCTCCGGCTCCCTTCAGGCGCCCACCGCCACCGACCGGTGTGAGCCGCCCGAAGAACATCCTACCGCTGAGCGGGGGGTTTGGCACCTCGCGAGTGACCTCGTTTCGACTCCCTCGAGCATCGACGATTCCCAACATCAACCCGTCGGAAACGAGGATCCGCGTGCAGCGCCCCCACTCTTCAGGACCATCGGCCCTCATGTCTGGACGTCCGGCAGAAGGCCCTTGCGGCCTGTCCTCCGACGGCCCGCGGAGACCACTCCTCCCCGCCAGTCACCCCACCGCCATGGCGGTCGAGCAGACCCGGCCCACATCATTTCTTGCGTTTTTGCTTGAAAAGCTTTCAAAAAGAGCGTACACTCTATGGTAGGGCGCCACCTGCGTCGACGGGCGACCCGGCGCGGCAGGACAACGAATCAGAGCGAAACGATCGACGCCCAGGCACGTCCTACGCCCCAGTGTTCGCAACTGACATTCTGGACGATTCCGAAGCTGGGCCAGCTTCAGGTCATAGACAGACACAACGGTGAAGGCGTCCTGGACCTTGGGCTTTGCGCCCGTTGATGAGGTTGGATGCGGAGTCGTCCTGCGTCGGCGGTCCGGAGGAGACCTGGCAGAAGGAGCGAGTGATGCTGCTCTATCAGAACTCACGGCCGGTCTGCGTTCTCGTTTGGCTCGCTTGCCTGGTGAGCATAGGTTGCGACAATTGGAGACACGGAGTCCACCGATGGCCGAGCCTTCCAGACCAGGTGAAGGCGTTCGAGGAATACCACACCCGATTTGGGGAGATTGCGGTCACGAAACCCTTTGTTGTCGCCGAACAGGGCTTCTTCAAGATTGACTTCGAGTTGAACGCCAAGCAACTCTATGACGATGTGACGCTCCAGGTCGCCGCCAAGTTGGGCACTTTCGACGTGGCTTCATTTAAGAGTGCGCTAACCATCGAGGCACCCACGATCCCGGAACACGCGGTGCAGCCCATCCGAAATCAGATCGCATACAAGATCGCCGAGAGGCTGCTGCAATCCACCGCCGCATCCCCGGAAGCCAACGCATCACTGCTCGAGAGCCTGTTGGGCGTGGCCGCGCCGGCGGCGCAAGCCGTGACCGTGCCCGAGCAGAATGCGACTGATGCTCCCGAGCTGCCTGAGAACGACGCGGCCGCTCGCGCCCAGGAGTTGGCCGGCCAGGCCAAAGCCTATGAGGGGCTGTCCGCGGTCAAGCTTCGTGCTCGTGATCGCATCACCGAGGCCACCAATGCCTTCTATCACATGCGCCTGCACGAGTTGTCTAGTGATCCGGGCCAGCTCCAGATGCCCGGCGGCATCGGTGTGCACGTGCTCGTAGGTAACATCAGTGTCATGCCCGGCACGGTCACGAAGGAGGATTTCATTGCCGAGGTGACGCTGCGTTTTGTTGCCTTCGGGAAGGGCACCCAAGATCCGTTGCCCGACGAAGTGACGACGGTAAGCGTATTTCCTTCCGCCGCCGGCCAGAACATGGAGATCGAATCCTTGTCGGCCTACCAGCGCGACATCGCGTTGCAGCTCAAGGCTATGGGCTACTCCGCCGCGGCGAACGCACTCGCCGAACGCTCTCGCCTCAATACGGCCGACATCAAGTCGGCGAACCAGCGCATTTCGATATCTTCATTTGCCCGTCGCTCCGCGCTGGGATTTCGAATCCGGGGAGAGTACATGGCGACCAACCTCGATGATTACAGGGTCAAGGAGGGGGCGAGGCCGGTGGTGCTCCTCCAGGACATTAACGTGCCGTTCGTGGTGATGGTAGCAGCCCGAAACGATGCCCTCTACAGCCTCGCCGCGGCCCGCGCCCACGTCACCGCGGGGGACCCAGCGGCGGCCCTGAAGGTGCTGCAGAAAGTCAACGCGAACATCCCCAGTGTGGGCTCCAGCAGCACAGCGACTGACCGAGCCAGTAATCCAGCCAAGAGGGCGGTTCGCGACGCGGTGACGGCTGTTGAAACCGCCGAGGCTCTCGACCGGCGGGGTCGCCCAAGCCCTCCATCCAACAGCAGGAGCCAACCGAACGAAACCGCACCGATGGAGGAAACGCAGGCCCTCTCACGAGCTCTGCGATCGATCGCTGAAGCTCAGGCGGCCCTTGCACCCGATCTTCAGGTTCAGGTTGAGACCCGCTGGGTGCCGGCTACTGACAAGGCCCGGCATCGAGTTGCATGGTGTTATCCGGAGCTTGGAGCCATGCAGGGACTGTACAGGGCCCAAGTGGCTGACCGGCTGGAGCAGCAACTCCCGGCGGCCCAGACGCCGCAGAAGACGTCGGACCGATGCGGGGAATACGGACCTGTGGGAAGCCATGAACGGCAATGGTACGACAGCACGCCACGCTCCCTGGCAGAATCGGGGCTGTCTGCCTGGGTCTATCGTCTCCCGAAGCTTGAGGCAGACCCCGGGCCTGATGTGCCGAGGCTGACCAGCGTTTGTCCGATCTCTCTACCAATCAATCGCAGCTCAGTCGTCGTGGTCACCGGAAGGCATCTCGAGGGATGCACGTTCCTGTTCGGGCCGGTGCATGGCAAGCTGATCGGCGTCTTCGGCCAAGGCCAGGCGGCCGTCGTCGAGATTGACCCTATTGGCCTCAGTCCAATCCCGCCCGGCGCGTACGAGCTATCCGTAACCGGACCCGGTGGTACGGACAGGCTGCCCACCAGCGTGAGGTTCGATGCTCCGCCGAAGTAGGCTCCGCCTCACGTCCCTTGAGACTGAACAGAGGTCGCCAACCTGCGCCGGGCAACTGCCCCCGCAGACGGGCGCGCGGCACCAGGGCGGAGGCCCGACGCGATGGTCGGATTGAACGTCATTCGACGCCCCCCTGCCCGCGGGGCGATTCTGTGGTATAGTTGATGTAAAGGAGCCGTGGACAGACCCAGGCCGGACGTCGACCTGATGGTCCAGCAGGCTTAGATCAGAGCCAGTGCCCTTCTGCCGCTTTGCCGTCTGCCGCTCCCCGATTCAGTCAAGTCGGATTCGCATGGCAGAGGGGGGCGCCGCCCCAGACGCAGGCCATCGGCAACCCTCGCGGCCCTGAGGCCAGGGAGGACACATGTTCGGCAGGACCCACGCGGACAAGACCGGATTGGTCAAGCTGATTGAGAAGCAGATGCGCAGGTGGGAGATCACCCGTGGTCTGCGACCGGCGCGGCCGACGCCGCTGCGTGAGCAGGTCGCCCACTTCGTGGCCATCTCCAACGATGTCGGAGCCGGTGGGGACGAGATCGCAGTGATCTTGGCCGGCCGACTGAACTGGCCGGTGTTCGACAAGCAGATCCTGCACACCATGGCCGACGACAACGCGATGCGCGAACGGCTCCGCCAGTCCATGAACGAACGGGACTTGAGCTGGCTGGGGGACATGATTCGGTCCTTGATACAGCAAGATTTCCGCAAGAACGACCCCTTCCACCGGCTGGCTGAGACCGTGCTGTGCATCGCCCGACAGGGAAACGCCATCTTCCTCGGCCGGGCGGTGGATCTGATCCTCCCGCGCACGCGCGGTCTGCGGGTCAAGCTCGTCGCCTCGCGCCGCTGGCGGGTCGAGAACTTCGCCCGCCGCACAGGGGCTAATGCGGGACAAGCCGCCGTCGAGATCGATCGCATCGAGCAGGAACGCCGTCGTTTCGTCCAGGAGCACTTCCGGGTTGACCCCGATGACTCGACCCGTTTTGACCTGCTCATCAACGTGGGCAACTTCAACTTCGAGCAAGTGGTGGACCTGATCGAGGCCGCGTTGAAGATGCGCTAGTTCGACCGCTGCCGCCAGAGGAATGCACCCTTCAAGACGGCTGGCCTTCTCCTTCCGTGGGGATGCCCCTGAACAGGTGGACTCGGCAGAGCGAGTCCGCCCTCGTCGCGTGATTCACAGGCCTGATTTGCCACCTGTCCGGCCAACATTGCCGTCGAGCCAGAGGATGACCGTCGCATCGCTCCCTTTCCTGCCGCCGTAGGCATGGGGGTAGGCTTTGGCGATGTACTCCGGAAGTCTGTAGGAGTTGCTCCAACTCGCGGCCCCGCGGAAACCGCACGCCCCCGGCCCGTGCGATGTGTTGTCCTGAACGAGAGGCATTTTTGACGCGTTCCAGACCTTGCCACTGGGGAAGCGTTTGCCCTTCAACATCAACTGGGTGTAGATGTTGGTGGGAATGTTGCCGACTTCCTCGCCCGCCGCGATCGTCACCTTGAGCCATGCGTACGTGTTCCTGTAGCGCTCCCACATCTCCGGATGCGCGCCAGGACACCGCCAAATGTCCGAGTAAGCGCTCAAGTAGAGCCGCCGGTCCCTGATTTCGCCCCTCTCCGCCGGCCGGACGCCAGCCAGGAGGGCATTCAGGCCGTAGGTCTCGGGTAACGACCGGGGGTCATCCGGGTCTTTCATGCCCGGTGGGCGCCGGAAAAACCAGTTGCCGACGGCCGTCCATTCGGGTATCCGGTCGGCGTTGCTGTCCTTGTACATCAGGATGGCGTTGTAGATGTTGTGCAGGTTCGCCATGCACACGACTCTCTTGGCTTGCCCACGCGCGTTTCCAAGTGAAGGCAAGAGAATCGACAGCAGCAAGGCAATGATGGCCACCACCACCAGCACTTCGATCAAGGTGAATCCACGATTGGCCGTCGTCCTGCCTTTGAATCCAAGCGGGTTCGGGTTCATATCATCCGATCCAATCGTCTTCGACGCATCATGCCAGACACAAGACACCGCGTCGGGCCCGAAGCGGTCTCCCTCCGCCCGACAAGAACTAGGTTCCGCAACCGGGGTCTGCCGCTACCGCTGGCCCCGAGAAGCAGCCCTTGAACACATCCAGGTCGCCGCTGTTCACCCAACCATCACCGTTCAGGTCCGCGTCGCCGCACTGAATCTGGGCCAGCGCACCCTGCTGTGCGGCGCCCGTGTAGCACACCTGAAAGTGACCGAAGTCGACCTGGTCGACATCCCCGTCCCAGTCGTAGTCCACAATGCACTTGCCCAGGAACCGGCCCAGGATCTGCCTGTCCTTGACGGTGACGAGAGCGTTGCAGTTGAGATCATACTTGAGGTAGTCGACATAGGCGGCCGGGGCGGATGACTCCAGTTCGCCGTCGGCTCCATCCGAGGGGGCTTCGAAGTACTCTTTGCTGGTCGTTCCGGTTGAGAATGTGGCGATCGGCGTGGCCAGAGCCGTCTCGAACAGGGCCACATCGGCGGCATCGACCACATTGTCACGGTTGAAATCCCCCGGCTTGAAAGCGTAGATCCCGCTGATGCCACCGAGTGCGTTATCCCTGAAGAGGATCTGCGGCACCACGAAGGACCCTGCGGCGCCGGCGTACTCGGCTTGCCGCAACTGCATGCGAAGCACTTGAGCGGTGGTGCTCGTCGAGCCTTGAGAGGCGCTGAACTTGACCTGCTGGCGATTGGACCGGACACCGGTAAGCCGTCCCTCCGGATCGTATCGCCATACGCCGGCCTGACTTCTGCTGTCATAACTGCTGCTGTCGTAAAAGTAGAGTGTCCCGTCGGCGTCTGCCGTCATGGTCCAGATATGGGGAGGAATGCTGCTGTCCTCCGTTGGATAGTTGTTCACGCCCGGATCCGAGCCGTCCTCGAGCTGCCGTCTCGACACGGATTTGCCGTTCCACTCCATCCATTTCAGGAAGTCGGCTCTGCGCAAAGCGGCAAACGGCCCGGTGACGGCGGAGCCTGTATCCAGCAGGTAGTCGAGTCCACCGACGTTGCCGGACAGGGTGCTTCCTTCAAAGAACACTTGATCGCCGGCGGTCGGGTTGGCGGCGTCGAAATCGCGCACACTGGTGGACACCACCACCGGCTCCGTCCAAATCCGGCGCTCGGTCAACGGTGGCGGCAAGTCCAGCGTGTTCGCGTAAAGCCAGGCCACGGCTCCTGTCTCCGCATTCACTCTCCACACGCCGCCAAAAGAAGCAGCGGAGTCGACGAAGTAAATGGACTTCCCGTCCGAAGACCAAGTCGGCTGACGCCCCTGGTTGAACGAAACCTTGCTCGGATGGGCAACGTCGATCAGGTCCTGCGACGTCACCAGTACGGTGAAGGGGTCATTCCAGTCGACCGTCCCGAACGCCCCCCAAATATGGCCCAAGCCGTCCTGGGCGGTGTCGTAGTCAGGCTGAACGTTTGTCGGGTCACCCACCGTCCTCAGATCCCAGCGGTACATCTTCTTGGACCAGGCGTATCGCACGCTCGAGCCGCCGACATAGACCTCGCTGCTGTTGTCGTTCGAAATGACCAGGCTGCCGGGAGGATACGTCAGGCTTTGCGTGCCGCCACCCGGGGCCGGCACGGTGATCGTCAGCGAGGTCGGATTGAGCAGCAGACCTGAGGGATTCTGTTTGCCACTGTCGTCCGCACTGGTGACGCCGCCGGCCACATCCGACGCCCGGGCAAACCGATTCAGATCACTATCATACGTGCACTGGCGCCCGGTGGATGTCGCCAGATCATACTGACGGAAACCGGTGACCGACCCGAATGTGCCGATCCAGAAGCAGTCGCGGCCCGGGTCGTAGACAAACGCGCCCAGCGTGATCCCGCTGGCTGCCCCGGTCACTCCGGCCTTGTTGACGATGACCACCATGTTGTCCGGGGCCTGAGCCAAAACGGCGCTTGCCAGCATCCCGGGCAATATGCCGTATCCGACCAACCGCCGAGTTGTCCTCCACCGAATGCGCATAACTCTACCCTCTCCCTTCCGTCAAACCCAACTACGGTCGCCTCAGCCCCGACACGGCCCGAACTGCAAAACCTCTCAACCCCGGGCCACAACTGGCCAGCTTTCGACTACCAGATCAGTCGCTATTATGGCGCAACCCTGCCGCCGGGGTATCATACCGCGCCGCAAGTCACGCGCCAATATAAACTTCGTGATTTCTGGACCTGGAGCGCCTACCTGGCCGGCTCGCTGGTCGCCGGGGCATCATCCAAGCCCAGAGGATCGAACCCAACCACCGTAAAAGGCGACGCATCCCAGGTATCACTGACAGCATCAAAGTACGGCTCGACAATCGCCTGCTTGATGGACTCCTCGTTCGCCTGCTCCGGATCGTAAATCACCCTGACCCGGGCCACGCCGGGCCCAGGCCAGGCCTGCACCTTCAGGTAGCCAGGCAGGGCCAGTATGTCATCCCGCCACAAGAAACGCTCGGTGAACAACGTCGCCCGCCCGCGGCAGGTGAGCTCGGTGACCATGAGATCGACCGAGGCCGTCTTGGCGGGCACAGTACCACGCGTCTTCTCATAGGAAGGGATGGGGAAGGCGTAAACGGCCGCCACTGCCCCGCCGATACATGCGAGCATGACGGTCAGAAGTACGGCCTGCGGCCATGCACGGCGAGGGGAACCGGGCGGCCCCCAACTGATCGCACCCTTCTCAAGGGCCGGGCAAGCATCCACGCAATTGAGGCAGGACATGCAGCGGGCGTGGGTGACTTCTCTGACCCTCGCCACCGGAATGGCCATCGGGCAGACGCGGGAGCATTGGCCGCATTGGGTGCAGGTCTCCTCGTTCCGCCTGACTCGGGCATAGCCGAAACGAGAGAAGCCATTGAGTACCGCGGCCAGGGGGCAGAGCCATCGGCAGAATGGCATGGTGACGAGCAACGAACCCAGAACGACGGCCCCCGCCACGACGTAGGCCCAGAAAGTGATGTCCTCCCCGTGTCGGCTTATCAGGGCATAGCAGGGATCGAACGCTCTGAACTCCAGTTCGCTGGCCCGCCAGGTGATGAAGAGCACAACGGCCAGGACCGCGTACTTGAGCACGGCCAGGCCGCCATCCACCCCAGCAGGCGGTCGCACGGCCTTGAGCCCGAGCCGGGTGGCCAGACGACCAAGCCACTCGGAAATCGTGCCGATCGGGCACATGTAGCCGCAGAAGACTCGTCGCAGGAGCAGCGTGCAGATCAGCACTCCCGCGAGGATGTAGAAGTTCGAGACCCCCAGCGAGCAGATCAGGTTGCCTTCGACGGCATAGTTGTACAGGGCTTCGACACCGCCAAAGGGGCACCACCGCTCCGCGTTGCCCTTCACGACGAACACGGCCGCCAGGGTCAGAACCAGGAACCCGAATTGAACGATGCGCCGCCGCGTCTTCATGCTTTCTCGGACTCACGACACGGTTACCGAACAGAACGAGTCGCAGACACTCAAGCCCGCGACTCGTTCAACAAGGACCATACGCATTGGATGTCTGAGGGGCGCGATTACTTCTTGTCCTTGCCCGAGTCCCCGGTCTTGGCTTCCTCTTTGCAGGCGGCGGCGCCCTTGGCGCCGGTGCTGCAACTGCCCGCGTTCTTGCACGTGCCGCAGTTGGCACCGCCGCTGCACTTGGACTCCTTGACCTTGGACTCGGCCTTGAGGGCGGTGGCGAAATCGGCGCTGCCGGTTACGGCGCTGAGATCCTTGCAGTCCTTGGCGTACTTCTTGACCGCCTCCAACTGGCTGGGGGGCACGTTCTCGAAGCACGCGGTGATCGCGACGAGCCCGCCCGCGGTATCGCCGGTCAGCGACTTGAGGGTGGCCAGGTCAAACAGCACGTTCGGATTGGCCTCCTCTTCCTTGGTCAGCTTGACGCCCTTGAGCAGTTCCTTGGCCGGGTCCACCTTGTTCTGGCGGGCCTGGGCGACACCCTGCAGGATTCGAGTGTGGTTGGTGATCACCTTGGCCTCAAGTCCGCCGAGCAGCTTCTCGGCATCGGCGCTTTTGTCCAAGGCAAGCAGCGTCTCGGCCAAACCGATCGCGGAGTCGGCGGTATTGGCCTTGGCGTGCATCTCACGGTCCAGAGGCAGAGCCTCGCCATACAGCTTGTTCATGTGGTAGAAGTTGCGCAGGCTCCTGGCAGTCAGCTCCCATTTCTCCGCGTTCTTCTCCTTGGCCAAGCCGTCACGAAGTGTGATCACGCGCCTGAGAACCATGTATTGGGTGCGGTACTCCTGGTTCTCGGAATCCGCCTTCGCGGCCTTGGCGTAGGCCTGGAGCGCACCCGCGAAGTCACCCTTCTGCAGCAATGCTTGGCCCTCCGCAGAACTCGCGGCGGCATCGCTGGCCGCGGCCCACACATGCCCGGAGACTACCAGCACACACGCAGCCGCAAGAGCCAGGACGGTCTGTCGAATCCGCATTTCATTCTCCTCGATCACGGCCGGCCCGCACGTGGCCGATCCAAGCCCTCAATACACCTTCCACTTGACCCCTTGAACCCGGTAGGCGACCCGTCAGCGGGGGACCGGGTCTTCAGCCCGCTCAGTCTATCACAAGATCGGCGGCGATGAAATACCGGTCCACTTTCGGTCCCGTAAAAGCACGCCCGGCGGGCCCGCGGAATCGTCAAGTACGCCCTTGACTTCCGTGCGGAATATGCGACAATAGACGACTGACTTGGTGTGGGTATCCGCTGGCAGGGGCGGATCGAACGGGGACAAGAAGAGCCACGTGCGTCAGCGGCCAGCATGTCCAGCCGCGCGTACGCAACCCCGCAAGATCTTCATCTGATCCCTCTGTCCGCGCCTGCCCCAGGTGCTGAATCTGTGTGTCGCAGGTTCGCCTGTTCACGCTCAAAGGAAAGTGAGGAGAGAGATGTCGAGATTACTGGCGGCAGTCGGAATCGTAGCCCTCGTCGCGATGCCAGTCGTGGCGGCCGAGAAGTACAGCGTGGTCGCCACCTGGGCCAAGGTCAACGGCGGCGGCACCTCTACAGGCTACTACTCGGCCGTGACCGAGGGAGACACACTGTACAGCGCCTTGTCGCTCAGCAATTCGCCCCGCATCACCAAGGTAACCAATCTCGGCGGAAGCCAGACCGTCAGCGAACTGATGTCGACAGCGGCCTGGACCGCCGCCGGCGGCAAGGGAACCGGCTTCACACCGTTCTACGGCTTCAGTATCTCCGGCGACTACCTTCAGTTCGGCGACTCGATGACGGATGCCATCTGGCGGGTCAACAAGAACACGGGAGACGTCAGCCCGTACGTCACCAACGCCCAGATCATGGCATACACCGGAGGGAGCGAAGCCCAATTGCTCACCCCGTCCGAAACGGCACCCTCCGGCGAGTTCGTGTTTTACGAGTCGACGTCGGACAGCATTCTCATCACCAACGGCCCCGGCGGGCTCAGCAACTACATCAGTGCGGCCGAGCTGATTGCCGCCACCGGCAACTCGGATGTCAGTGGTTCGCTGGCTTTTGACCTGAACGGCAATTTCTACTGGGGCAACAACGGGCTGAAGACCCTTTTCAAGCGAGCCATCGACGGCTCCATCAGTCCGGTGCTCGGGCTGGCCGACGTCACTGCGGTCACCGGCGGCACCAGTCTGGGATTCAAGGACATCTATGGAGCTCCCGACGGCTGGGTCTACCTGCAGGACAACTCGTCCAAGAACATCCTGAAGTTCGATCCGGCCAACCCCGCAG
This sequence comes from Planctomycetota bacterium, assembly GCA_022711465.1. Classification (GTDB taxonomy): domain Bacteria; phylum Planctomycetota; class Phycisphaerae; order UBA1845; family PWPN01; genus JAGNEZ01. The sequence goes on from JAKLEZ010000005.1 coordinate 248,466, forward strand.
GAACGCTCAAGAACGTGCTGACCGACGCGGACCTCCTGGCTGGCCCCGCGACTGCCGATAACGTCTACCAGTTAACCTGGTACGACGGCAAGCTGGCGTTCAACATCCACAGCAGTACGGCAGGAAAGGGCTTCTATGCGATTCCCGAGCCGGCCACGCTCGCTCTGCTCGGCTTCGGCGGCCTGGCCCTGCTCCGCCGGCGAACTCGCTGACCAGAACCGGGAGCGGCCAAATCGAGTCGCCCGGACAACTGAGAAACGCCTTGACCACCAACTACAGGTCGGGCCCACGCGACCGCGGCCGGATCCGGTCGGTCCGTGCGGCTCGACCTGTCCTTCTTGGGGGCGGGCACCGCATCCGCCCCGATCCCAGAACCTCAAGTCAGCGCACGCTTCCTCCGCAGCCCCGCCAGGGCGGCTACTTGCCCGGCCGAGATGAAGCCGTCGTTGCCGATGGTCTCGGCGAGACAGCATCCAGACGGGCTCGGTATCGCCTCGCGGCGTCACCATCATCCCTCTGCTGAGCGCGACGAATGGCCCTCCCCAACACGACCGGATGGTCGCTGTAGCCGGCCACGCGGGTCGCCAGTTCATCCGCGGCCGCCTGTCCGCGGGCCCTCTCAACCGCTTCCAGAAGGCTCGGCACCCGAACGACGGGGAGCATGTCGACGCCAAGCAGCCGGGTCTCCAGGTCGACCGCAAGAGCGTCATCGTTGCACAGGCGGGCGGCATCCGCGATCCAGAGCCAGTCAGCGTCGGGTTCCTGACCCAGTTCCCTTGCACACCCTTGAACGAGAGCCGAAGCCTCTCGCCTCAGGCCCTGCTCCGCAGCCCACGAAGCCATCAGACACAGGTGCCGCGTGGCCACCGAGGCCCGAAACGTGCCCGCCGCCCGACGAGCCTGTATGTCAGACACGATCGCGTTCAGGAACCGCCCGGGGTCGGCCATCTCGCCGGCCGGCGGCAACAGGTCGCGCGTGTCATACTGCTGGGTCAACACCTCGTCGTTTCGGGCAACCATGTCCAGCAGGCACTTCGCCTGAACCTGAAATGCATCAAACCGCCCAGCGGCGGCGTCGCGGCGGGCAATCGCGGCTCGAAGCTCACCATAACGGGCAGCGGTCGTATCGGTTCCCAGATGTCTTCTCATTCGCTCCACCTGGCGATCGACTTCCGCCCTGTCGCCCTCGGCGGTCAGGCGATCGAGCCAGGCCGAATCGTACTCCTCAGACAGGTCGTCCACCGGCGTCGGGCTGAGCAGCGCGGTCAGGCGGGCCTTCTGCTCCGGCCGTTGCGGCTCCGGCCAGCTCGCCAGGTACAGATCGATCCGGTTGAACCGATCGTCGGTACGCGACATGGTTCGCCCCTTGAGCAGATCGGCCGCGAGCAGCCAACGGAGGATGTGCCGGGCCGACTCGGCCTGCCCTCTGGACAGGCAAACCCGGGCCGGCGTGGTCAGGTTCACCGTGTCGGTCGGCTCCAGATGCGGGACCATGCCGGCGAGACTCTCGGCCAGCGGCGCCGGCAATGCCGCGGGGTCTTCTGCGGCCAACGCCAGGAGCATGAGTCGATCCTTGGCCGTCATGGCATCACGCTCCTGGGCGTCGAGCAGAGCCTCGATCAGCTTGTTTCGGGTCCCGTTGATCCTCGCTGCTTTCAAAAGGCCATCGATGAGACCAGGCACGTCCCGGCGTTCGGGGCGAGCACCCACCAGCATGCCCGTGTATTCCTCTTCCGCGAACGGCATGTCGGCCAAGGCCTCGAACAAACGCATCCGCTTCCACATCGGCGTCCGCTGCTTATCGAAGAACTCAACCATACCTCCGCCCGCGGAATCCGGCGGCCAAAAGGGGGTGTAGAAGCGGCCGTCATCACGGTTGCGGGTCATGAATCGCCGGAAGGTCGTTCGAACATCCTCGTGGCGTCCCAGCCGGCGCAGAATCCGCATCATCTCAACGGGTGCCAGCGGGGTCTCGTCGCGGCTGACCGTGCTCAATGCGGCCAGCGGATTGAACAGGTCGTAATAGAGTTCGGTGAGCGTCCGCCATTCGTAGGACTCCATGATCGTGCTCTTGGTCAGGCGTGACGAGAGAAGTGAGGCCAGTTGAGCACATCGCTGGCACTCCTTCATCGCGGTGATCACTTTCCGACTGAAGATCCGGTTGCCGGGCATCAGCTCGAAGGCCCCGCGGAAAGCGGTCAGGGCCTCGGTATGACGATCCGCAGCCTCCAGCAGCAGGCCGTGCACAAACTTGAGGGTGGCGGTGGGCGGCTCGATTTCCTGGCGGTCAGCCAGGTCGGTGATCGCCGCGTCAAGGTCCGCCGGCCGCATGATCCCGACCAGGGAATCGAGCAGCCGCTTCTGCTCGAACTCCATCTGCTTGCCGTCCAGCAGGTTCTCCAGAGCCTCGTTGATCAGCGGAAGCGCCTCGTCGTGCTTGCCGGCTGTCTCTCGGGCCACGGCAACCGACGCGAGCACCGCGGTCTCGGTGGGATTCTCGCTCAGCAGAATCTCGCCCAGCCGGTAGCCGACATCCGGACAGGCGGCGTTGCGATTCCACCGGGTTTGAGCCAGAGTCGCGGCGACCCGCTCGCCCGAGACCCGCGCCTTCGGCGCCGACCGGAACAGGCTCACCAGGGTATCCGCGAGTTCCGCGCCCGGCTGAACGGTCAGCCGTCCCACCAACCCGAGAATCAGCATCCGCTGGTCCGCGGGCTTGGCGGCGGAGACCATCGTTCGGATCAGCTCCGGCCGTCTGCCGGCGGCAGCCTTCTCCAGCAGTTGAGCCAGCGTTTCGGCGCCCAGAGATGGCTGCTGGGCGGCACTCTGCAACAGGGCGTCCAGCTCTGCGAAGGCCTGCCCCAATCCTTCGGCGATCTTCATCCGAAGCTGGTCAATGTAGATCCGTTCTTTCTCATCCAGCGCCCCGGCCATCTGGACGATCTCGTCCAGCAGCCTGGTGCGATCCTGCTCCGCCAGACGATTCCAGACCAGCCGAACACATTCCTCCAGGCTTCGGGCGAGCGCGTCACCCTTCCTGATTCTGCGGCAGCCGTCGAGCCAGATGGCCAGCCATCGTTGTACGAGAGCCGCGTCATCGAGGGCGATCGCGGCCGCCACCATCGTTGGAACAGTTCTCTCCTTGTCGAATTCAACCGTGGCCAACGGCTTCATTTCCTTGAGCAGGAATCGAGCCTGATCATCGCGGCCGAGCATGATCAGCACCGGCACAAGCCGCACACCGAGTGCCGCGGTGACCTCGCCCTTGGCAATGGCCTCGCCCAGACGGGCGGGTTCGGTCAAACAGGCCGTCAGGGCCAGTTCGTCGGGAAACCGGCCGGCGATTATCCCGGGCCTGGCCATCGTCGCCGCTCGAGAATAAAGACCCCAGTCAAGCCGGGTCCGAACGATCATCGCCCGCAGGGCGGTGTCCTGGGAATAGCGTTCCAGGAGCCGTTCGTCGACCTCGTCGGCCACTTCCGGCCGATGAATCGAGAAGGCAACCTGACGCAGGAATCGGGTGAGGCGATCCAGCCGCGGATGGCGGGCGATTCGCGCGGCCCCCGGCCCCTGCTCGCCGAGTGCAATCAGCTCATCATCGATGCGTTTGAGCACGTCCTTGCGCAATTGCTCGCGATGAGCCTCACCGCGGGCCGCGTTGAGCAGCCCGTTGCACGATGCCTCGAAAAACTGGGCCATCTCATCCAAGTTGTTGGCTCGCGTGGTTCGAGGCTGACCTTCGGCAGCATCCGGCCGACCCTGCGGCTGAGACGCCGTATCCGACCCGACCGTGCCGGGCAGGCGACGGAGCATCAGATCCGCTGCACGGTAGTACTGGCCGAAGGCGCGGTCGTGCTGCCCCAGTTGCTCGCTGAGGGCGCCCGAGCGAATCAGTAAACGCACGTTGTCCGGCTCTCCGATCAGCAGTTCGCGGATGATCCGGTCAGCGTGGGCGGGCAGATTCGCGTCCTCATAGTACGAGGCCACCTGCTGCTGAACGGCACTGAAGTCGCCATCGAGGGCCGCCCGTTCGAAAACTCGCTCGGCGAGCGCGAACTTGCCCTGCTTGACCATGGCCTCGCCCAGGTCGAGGAACACGCCGGGAGGCACTTCCTCGCCCAGGGCCAGCAGCGATCGACCGAAGTCCACCTGCTGGACGACTCGCCCGTCAGCCTTCGCCCCTTCCATCAGTTCCCGCAGCAGCGCCCCGCGACGCTCGCCAGCGACCACCACGCACTGCTCGAGAACGGACTCCATCCGCTCGCGGCGGTTCATGGTCTCCAGAAGATCCACCGCCAGTGGATACAGAAAGACCTTCTCCGGCCGGGCCGCGATGCGCGCGTAGACCCGCCGCACCGCCGAGCGCATCACCGCAGGCCTGGCCTGCAGGTTGAGCAGGCCGTCAACCGCGACAGTAAACAAATCGTCCTCTTCCGTTTCTTCAACGAGATTCTGAAACCGAACGACCGCCCGCTCCGCCTGGCCGGCGGCCTTCAAGGCATTGGACCACAGCAGCAGCACCTCGATGTGGTCCCCGTGGCCCTCGAGCACGCGTTCGTAGGCCCGGGCGGCCTCCTCGTGAAGCCCGATCATGTTGAGCACGCCTGCTCCAAACTCTTCGGTGGTGGGGTCGCTCGCAGCGACCTTGTACAGCTCGGCCAGGGCTGCCTTGGCGTCCTGAGGCCGCTGCCGTTCGAGGGCCACCAAGGCGAGCTGCTGCAGGTGGTCGGCCGCGTTGGCCGAGTCCACTTCGACCAGCCGCCGCAGCGTCGCATTGCACCGGCCAAACTGCTCGCAGTGCAGGTAGACCTTCGCCAGCCGCTTCAGCATCTCGACCTGCCGGCCGCTTCGTCTCCCAAAGTCGTTCAGGATCTCGGCCGCGGATACCGCGTCGTTTGCGGCCGTATAGATGTCAACCAGGAGCGATAACCGGCGATCATCCGCCTGGCCAGCATCAAGCTGCTCCTCGATCTCGACGGCCAAGTCGGCGAGCCTCCCCGTGCGCGCGGCCAGGTCGAGCATCCGCTCCTCCGCCTGCTTCAACCGGGCCGGCACCTGGGTGGTCTGCCAGAGATTTCTCCAAAGGTCGAATGCCTCGCCCAACCGCTGGTTGCTCTCCAGCAACCATGCAACCAGCAGGAGGACGTCCTCGGCCTTGGTCTTCTCGTAGATCTGCCGGAAAAGCCGAAGAGACTCGGCCTTGTCGCCGTAGCGCTCCAGGGCCTCGGCGACCGGCTGGAGCAACCTCGGGTCCTCCCGGGCGGCCGGAATGACCTCGTGGACCAGGGCAATGGCTCGGTCCGTTCCGCCGCGCAGACGCACCAGATCAGCCTCGAACAGGACGGAGCGGACCCGGTCGGCCGTGCTCTTGCTACCGGCCTTGCGAGCCGCGGCAAGGGCTGCGTCATCGAGCGCCAACTGCCTGGCCCCGTCCGCAACACCCATGAGCGAGGCGACATCATCAAACTGCCGCTGGGCTTCGCTGAACAGCTCAACAGCCTCCTCGCGCCGCCCATCGAGCAGCCGGAGGCGGGCGAGACTGACCCGCCAGACCACTTGCCTCGGATCGCGTGCAAGCAACTTCAGGTATGCGGCTTCGGCCTCCTTGGCCCGGCCGGCGCCCAGGGCGATGGCCACAACCTCTTTCTGGAAGTCAGACGATTGCAGCAGCTCGGCCTGCTCCGGCGTTTGAGCCGGGCGGGTGAGCAACTGCATGGCGTCATCCGAACGATTCAGCTCGCGAAGAATCGCGACCAGCATGGCCAGACGATCGGAGGACAACTTGTCGAGGGTCAGCCACTTGTCGGCCAACCGCCCCAGCGTACCGGCGTCGCGCGAAGCGGCAACCATGCGCTCCAGGGCATACTGCCGGTCGCGGGCCAGGCTCGCCCGGGCGTACGCCAGCTCAAACTCCGGGCCCGCCTCGACAGGCCGGCCGATCCGGAGCAGAAACAGCCCGCGGAACAGGTGATCGTGGTACTCGGTTCTCTCGCCGCCGGCGCCCGGCTTCAGCAGCTCAACGGCCAGCGCGTCATCGCCGCAGAGCGACGCCAGGTGGGCGCAGAAACGCGCCCCGCCCACACCGTTCATCCCCCGGCTCGCCACGTCGCGCAGAATCCCGCCCGCGGCCGCCTTGTCACCGGTGTCATACACGATCATGGCCTGCCGGATCCTCAGGGCGAAGAGCTCCTCCTCCCCCGGCCCGGCGGCAACCGCTTTCTCCAGCGTGGCCAGGGCCGCCTTGTCGTTGCCGCGCAACTCCTCGATCCGGGCCAGTTCACCAAGCAGGCGGGCGTCAGCCGGTCCGTTCCTCGTCAATTCAATAAGCACCCGCTCGGCGGTCTCGAGATCACCCCGTGCCTTGGCCTCGATCGCCGCGGACAACGAGACCGGCGCGCTGGCCGGCTGAGATGACGCCTGGCTGGCCGCGGCCGCTTCGCAAGGCGCCGCACTCACCACCCCGATCAGGCCGCCAAGAACGGCTGCCGCAGCAGCACGTATCACTCGTCCCGGCCATCGCCGGACGGCCACGTTCAACAGCAACAGCACCAGGACGGCAGCGGCAAGCCAGGGCCACAACTCGATCGTCGTCTTCGCAGCGGCCGATTCGGCTCGCGCACCCATCGTCACTTGCCGGCCCATGTCGGCCAAGTCCTGCATCAAGACCTCATCCGGACAGACCGCGCTGACTTCCCGGGCCGGTGGAACGACCAGGGCCGCCTCTCCACGCCTGCTGTCGTCCGCCAACGCGGCGGATACACGGTAGGTCCCCGGCGGAAGGCCGGCCACTCGGTGGTTCCACTCGTCAGGCGATACCGGGTCGAGCGTCCATCGCCGCCCCAGCCCGGCACCATCCACAACACGGAGTTCAACGGCCTGGTTCCCGGTGCCCGCGCCCGGCATCCGGTTGGCAACCCGCAGTTCCACCGCCCCCGGCCGCATCAGCGGCTCGATCCACAAGGCCTGTCGAACACTCGGACCATACAATCCGCGAGCCAGGGTGGACATCAGACGCGCAAACGACGGCCACTGAGACAGGTCGCGCGTCCATTCACCGCCGAGTTGCGAGGTGAACGCCGCCACCGCTCCCAGTCCAAAATGCCATCGAACCAGAATCGGATGTCCCAAGCTGGACACCAGAAGAAGATCGGCCGTCGGGCGAGCTTCGGTCTGCACGTACCCTTGAAGAGCAGGTGCCGCGCCGAAATCAATGCCCCCGGTCACCGCATCTGCTCGACGAACCGTCAGGGAGCTCGGCTGCTCGACGAAGGGAGTGAGCATCGAGCTCTCCGGCTGCTTGACGATCACCTCCGGCAGATTGAAGCGATCTGGTGAGGCGTAGAACCGCCCACGGCCCCAATGAGCCAGGCTGGACAGGAAGGCGGAGTGCGCCCCGGGCCCGACCATGACCGTGGAGACCGTCATGCGGTGGTCGGCCATCTTCCGAATCAACGGCTCAAACGCCCCTGTCTCGACACCGCCGTCGGTCAGCACGAGTACGTGCTTGGTACGGGTGTGCACGTTCTGCAGGGCATAATAGGCCTCCTCGATGGCCGGGAGGATCACCGTGCCGCCGCTGGACGACAGCCGGTTAAGCGCCCGCTGCAGATCAATGGCATTCGAAGCCGGCTGGATCGGCGCTGCCCACCGCTTGGCCCCATAGAACTCCACTATGCCGACCTTGTCATGGGGACTCAACCGCGAGATCGCCAGACGAGCGACTTCGCGGGCAAGATTGACCCGGGTTTCACCCATGCTGCCCGAAGTGTCGATGATGATCACCAGCGTCGTGCTGGGGTCCTGCCTCTCGATCTCCTGCGAGAACCGAACCGGCATGACCTCGGCAACCGGAGTGCCGGCGTAACCACCCGGCCCGAACGATCTCCTTCCACCAGCCACCAGAAGGCCGGTTCCCCTGATCACCCGCTCCCTGATCCGGGCCTGGAGGTCGGGACCCAGTCTCTCGGCCATGGTGTCGGCAATGACCAGAAGATCCGCCCGGCTCAGGGCATCGGATGCACCGAGATCTTCAAGGGGCAACCGGGTGACCCGCGCTGCCTTGCCGAGCATCGCGGCCAGGGCAGCGGTGGCCGGGGCCGCTGGATTCTCCTCGACGACGCCCACCTCCCGAGGAGGCAGTACCTCAACCGCCGCGGTCAACGTGTTGTTGTCGTCCAGGCTGTCCGCCGGACTCTCGATGCTGACGGCGTATTCGGCTAGCCCTTCGTTGTCCAGGACCAGCGGCATCGTCACCACCTGGGAGTCCGCCACGAGGTTCACGGCCTGCGTGATCTCGCGCCCATCACGGTTGCGGCGAACCACCAGCCGGCCCGGTGTGGCCGATGCACTCTGTACCTCGGCGATCAAATCCACCGTCGATCCGACGGCTGCTGCAGGAGGCAGCGACACGGACCGGAGCACGACCTCTTCGATCCTGCGACCACCCAGGGTCCTCCCCTCGATCGATATCCGGCGCTGAGCAAGCCGAAAGGCCGCTGCTCGAGCGTCACCACCGGTCTCGAGGCCGTCGCTGAACAGCACGATGCGACCATCGCCCCGGTCAGGAATCATCGCCCCGGCCAGCTCCAGAGCGTCGGCCAACGCCGAGCCTCCGGCCAACGGTTGACTGGCGACTGACGGCAAGCGGCTGCCCGGACTCCGAAGCTCAGCCAGATTCAGGAAGGCAAGTCCGTCCGTACCGGGTTGAACCTCCCGTGCAGCGCGATCAAAGACCACAAGCCGAAGGCGCTCGTTAGGCTGGATCTGCCTGGCCAGGGCCTGCAAATGCAGGCTTGCCGCCTTCAGGTCCGCGTCGCCCACGCTGGCCGACAGATCGACCACCGCAACCACGGTCCTGCTTCGCTCGCCTCTCTCGATCAACGGACGAGCCAGCGCCAGCACAAGCAGGACGTATGCCGCACACCGCAAACCGATCACGAAACCGGCCCGGGCGCCGGACAAGCCCAGACGCGGCGTCAGATGAACACCGGCCAGCAGCACAACCGGCACCAGCATCCACAGCCACAGGGGGTGAACGAAGACCATGGCTTAGGCAATCCTCCCCCGTGCGTGAAGGACCGCTTCCAGCAGAAACAAGGCCAACGCCAGGGCCAGCAGGATCTCGAACGGGGCCGACCACCCCCAGCGCCTGCCACCCCGCGAAGAACGGTCGCTCGCCCCCGCTCGAGGACCCGAAAGATCCACCGCCGCCCTGCTGACCGGCATACCCGTCACTTCCGCCGCCAGCAATGTGCGCCGCGGCCACAACGGATCCTCAAGTACCCGCTCCGGCGGCAGGACCACCGGATCCTCGTCCCAACCTGCCAGATAACGCAACGATCGCGCCAGGAACACCGCAAACGGGGCTCGGCGGACCAAGTCGGAATCAGCGGCCAGCAGGGCCGATCCCAAAATGACGCATGGAGCCTTGCCCCCGCGACAGGCCGCGAGCACGGCTCCGCCTGAAACCAGCAGAGGCTCAGCCGGACCGGACAACGCCCCGAGCGATGATCCCGTGCCGCAGGTCTGCCCGGCCAGATCCACATCCCGCAGCAGCGGGCCCCTGAGCGACACCTCCAGAAGACGACCGGCCTCGACGGAAGGGCCGTCATCCCGCAGCACCAGAGACGGACGTGGCAGGGTGCCGGACGGCGGATCGACAACAACGTCGACATCCCGCTCCCACCCATCCTCGACCAGTTGTACTGCCGGGTCGCTCTGAATCGCCGCCCGAACCGCCGCCGGCAACCACCGAGAACCACCCACCCGAATCGGGCTCCGATGGGGCAGTCGGAAAACCAGTTCGCGACCCACGACCTGACCTCCCGCTGAAGACAGCGAGACGATCAACCGGTCTCCATCCGCCGGGAGATCCGAAAGAGCAAAGTCCACGCTCCCTCCCGGTTCAACGGTTTCGATGCGGCTCAGCAGGCTCGCTCCACCCGCCCGGCGAATCTCGAGTCTGGCCCCTTGAGGCTTGCGGCCTGCGGAAGCCACACGCACCGAAAACCGCCCTCGGAGCGAGTGGTCGGCGTCAGGTTCGTAGAGGGCCGACACGATGCCCAGTCCGTCGAGATCCTCACCGATCCCAACCACCTCGCACGGCACGTCGTCAGTGCCGGCTCCCATAGGCGCGTCTGCGGGTGCACGATCGGTCAACAACAGCACGCGCGGATTAGCCCGTCCATTGAGCAGCGACCGGGCCAGCTTGAGCCCCTCGCCGGTGATGGAGGGCACCGACACCGGCCGGATCTCCCGAAGGCTCGAGGCGAGCGACACGATCGGCTGCTCAAATCCCAGCACCAACCGCGGCCAGGGATCGACCAGGACAACCGCGACTCGATCACTTGGCGAGAGGGTCCTGATTCGTGCTTCGAGCGCGGCGATAGCCGCTTCCATCCGCGTTCCGCCGGAAGAGGGAACCGGAGCGGCCATCGACGCGCCGGCATCGAGCACGATGACCTCGTGCAGACCACTGCCGGCCTGCTCCGTCAGGCTCGGCTGGGCGAGCGCCAGAGCCAGCAGCGTGCAGATCGTCAGCAGAAGGGCATAGGTCAGCGGATGTCGGAAACGGTGCAGAATGGAACGTGCCCGGACACGCTCGACGGTCTCCACCCAGAACAGCGTGGTCACAACGCGCACCGGTCTCGGACGAACGCGCAGCAAATGCAGCACCGCCAGCACCGCCGCCGATGCAGCCGCGATGGCCGCCGCCGCCCAGAATGGAATCCCCGCGAAGACCATCAGTCCGTTCGCCTCATGTCACCAACACACCGCCCGCGAACAGGTCACTCAACTGGTCAAGAACCGGCCGCTCGGCATTCAGACGCAGGTGAGCCGCCCGCCGTCGCAGAAGAAATCCGGCCAGCCGCTCGTTAAACGCCCGATACGCCTGTGCGTAGCAGTCGAGCTCCCTGTCCATGACGGTCACGTCCACTTCCACCCCGGACTCGCAATCGATCAACCGCAGTTCTCCATTCACCGGCGGCCGAGCGTCCGAGTCGCGCACCAATTGCACGACCAGCAGCCGGTGTCTCAACGAAGCCAACGCAGCGACCACGGCTTCGATGCCCTGCGAATCAAAGAAATCGGAAACCACAACCGCAAGGCCGCTCCTGAGGCGCAGCGTGGCGAACCGGCGAATCGACTTCACCAGATCGGTGGAACCGGCCGGCAAAAGACCGTCAAGGAACTCCAGGGCATGTCGAAGTCGACGCTTGCCCGAAAGACTGACTGCCGGCTGAACCAGGTCCGTGCCGAACGGATACAGCCTGATGCGGTCAAACTGGTTCAGGCTCACCGCCGCCAACACGCCGGCCATCTGCCGACCGGCGTCGGCCCGAGGGGGCACCTCGAAGAACATCGAATCGCTGATGTCCACGAGAATGTAAACCGGCAGGTCCTCGGGCTCCTCGAAAAGCCGCAGAAACAGACGCCCGCTGCGCCGATACAGGCTCCAGTCGATTCGCCGCAAATCGTCACCGGGCACATAGGATCGGAAGTCGCGGAACTCCATGCCCGCGCCAAGATCGCGCGACCGGTGCTGAGCATGGCGGCCGCTGGCCGGTACTTGCCGGGCCATGATTCGCAGTCGCTCGATCGAACGAACGAAGTCCTCGGTGAACAGTGATGCCATAGCCAACCCGCGCCACGAACTACGAGGACAACTCGCCCACCGACCCAACAACCGCCTGCACAAGCTCGTCCGTGTTCGCCCGGTCGGACTGCCCTTCAAAGCTGAGCAGCACCCGATGGCGAAGTACCGGCAGGGCAACATCGCGAATGTCCTGGCAGGACACCGCGAACCGGCCGCCAAGCAGGGCTCGCACCTTGCCCATCAGGAGCAGGCCCTGGGCCCCGCGCGGGCTCGAGCCGAGGGCCACGACCCGGTTGATCACGGCCGGGGCGTGCGGCGAGCCCGGCTGCGTGGCCATGACCAGCCGGATCGCGTAGCCACGAACCTGATCCGTGACCGCCACCTGCCGGACAATCTGCCGCATCGCCACAACCTCCTCGCCGGTCGATACCGGCTCGATCGTGGGAATCTGCACCTCGGTCGTTCGCTGGAGAATCTGGTGATACTCCCGCTCCTGAGGATAGCCGACCATTAATTTGACCAGAAACCGGTCCAGCTGGGCCTCGGGTAACGGATAGGTGCCTTCTTGTTCAATCGGATTCTGGGTCGCGACAACAATGAACGGCTCCGGCAGCTTCATCGTACGCCGAGCCACGGATACCTGCCGCTCCTGCATGGCCTCAAGCAAGGCCGACTGAGTCTTGGGCGTGGCCCGGTTGATCTCGTCCGCCAGAATGAAGTTGGCGACGAGCGGCCCCTCGGCAAAACGCAGTTCATGCCCGCCGCCCTCCTTTTCGGTCAGCATCATGGTGCCAATGATGTCCGCCGGCATCAGGTCCGGCGTGAACTGGATGCGCGAGAACTGCAGTCGCAGTGCCGAGGCCAGGGTCCGGGCAAGCAGCGTCTTGCCCAGCCCAGGCACACCTTCGAGCAGCACGTGGCCATCGGACAACAGGACGGCCAGGACATTCTCGACCAGTTCATCGTGCCCAACGAAAACCTTGTGAACCTCTCGCTTGAGGCGGTCGAACACCTCTCGAAAGCGGCTCGATTGCTCCTGCACCGCCGAGTCACTCGTCTGTCCTGTCGGCATGGTTGAACTCATGACGTAAGCTCACTCCTGTGAAGGCCTGCTCGCCGGCAAGCCGGTCGTGTCGTTGCCGCGGCTCGCCTCCTGATCCGCCGAATGCAGTGCCGCCAGATAGCGTTGTACGGTCGCGGCCATCGCCGGCGGTACTCGATACCGAGAGCTGGGATTCTCCGGCAACGAACGGGGCTGGGCGGCGACGGCAACCGCGCCTTCGCCCGGCATCGGCGCCGGCTCCACCCGCTCGCGCGTCACCTTGCTCACGCCCGGTCCCAACCTGCCCCTGACAAAATCCGGGATGGGCACGCCCAGCACCAGCGAGGCCGTACCCCGCGATTTCTTCGGTGGCGTCGGACCGCCTCTACCCCCTCCCGGCGGACCTTGCTCACCACTGATGCCGAGATCACGTGTCGGCGCGGCCTGCCGATCCTTCATGGTCGGCTGGATGCCGCCTCGCTGCGTGTTCGCCGACTTCTCATCCTCGGTGGGTTCGTCCGCCTCGTCGTCCTCACGCTCCGTGCCCCGGGTCTCAAGCCGCTGCGAAGCATTGTTCTGCACCGCCGACATGCCTCCCCCTCCCGAGGAACCCTGACTGATCGAGGAGGAGTCCTCCTGGGCTTGACTCGCTTGCAGGCCGGCCTCCTTGTTCTGCCGGTCGCGGTCTTGCCGCGCATGCGCCGAAGTCTTTCGTTCCTTCGGCTTGCCTGCGCCTCGACTCTCCAAGGCTTCCCCCTTCGTGCTCTCTGACTGGCTTGAGGCATTGACCTCCGCACGAACTCCGCCACCGGGTCGCCCGGCCGCCGGTTCCGACCGCGGCTTGACTGCCGGCTTGCTCGCCGGGCCTGCGGCACCGGAACGATCCGCCTTGCCCACTGCGGCCACAACCGGCTGCGTCGCCGGCCTGGACGGCTCGCGGGTCCTCTGGGAATGACCCGACCATTGCCGTTCCACCGCCGAACCCTCACCCATCGGCACCGGCACCTCCGCAACGGTGACGGGCGCCCCTCGGCCCGAAATGAGCCCCGCAACCACCATCAGCCCGATCGCCATCGCGACCCGCTGCAGGCCGCCTTTCCAGTCCATCTCCGCCTGCTCCACGCCAGGCAGTTGCCGGTGCAAGCGACGAAGGAACTCGAGCCCTTCCCCAATGGCCACCCTTCCGAACGGACTCGCATCACGGCCTTCGGACAGGGCCAAGGCAACTGCAATCCGGTTGTGATCCTGCACGCCCAGGTCGAGTCGCTCCGCAGCCTCGGTCAGCGACACCTGACGGCGAATCGCACGCACCATGACGACGCCCGCCGGCAAACCTGCGGCCAGAAGCGCGAGAACCAAAATGCCCACCCACCCAAGCAGGGATGCCTGGCCCAGCACCCGGGACGAAAGCTGCAGGAAGAAGACCGCCCCGGCCGCCGCGGCAAGCGTATCGAACCCCCAATTCATGGCCTTAGGAACCTGGGCGCGAATCCACGCCCGATGAACGCGCCGCCGGCAATCGGTCAGCAGCACCGCCATCTCCGAGCGAGGATCGGGATCTGTGTGAAGCTCACTCATGAGCCTGCTCTGGCATCCTTGTTCGCTACCGCAAGCGACCGGGCAACCAGGACCTCGCGCGTTCTGGAGTCCTGGACGAAAGCCACCACCACGCACGCCGCGGGGTCCACGAACGACGGTCGCATCAGAAACCGGATCTCCCTCTCGGCCTCGAGGGCCGAGATTCGCTTCTCCAGCCCCTCGCTGACCGCCGCAACCGTCGTCACCACCTCGTAACTCCGAACCCCGGCTGCCGCAGGCAGTTCAAACCCACCTTCGGGCGACAGCAAGGCTCTGGCCACCGAACGGTGCAGCACCACGCCGTTGGCCGCCGGCAGCATCACCAGTTTCTCACACAAGACCGCGTGCAGACGAAGGCTGCCCCCGGCATCGGGCCCCTGGACTTCGATCTTGCCGGTGAACTTGCCATCGGCAAAGGTGACGCGACCGCCCACCCTCCAGACCAACGCCCCCCCTTCGCCCGCCAGGGCAGCACCCTGATACGCAGCATAGACCTGAGCCGCCTTCTTCTCGTCGCCCGCGTCTGCCCTCGGCCCCTTTCCGTCAAAGAAAGCGGCCGGAGCGGTCGTGGTCTGATAGAAGGCGGCACGCGATACGCTCGCATCGCTGACCAGCGGCTCCGCCGCCGGCGAGGCGAGATGATATTGCACCCACGATACGTCCGTGCCGTCAAAATACTCTTGAAGGCCCTCAAACGCCAGTTCCGGGGCCGTCGTGGAACCATGATCGACACAGGTGAATAGCTCGATCAGCTGCACAGGGTTGGCGTCCTTGCCCCTGCCGCCTTCACTGAACCGATCGGCCGGATGGAACGCCGGCACTCGGCCTTCAAGAAGCTGCTCCGCGTCGCTCATGGAAAAACGCGCTCGGAAGTCGGCGTCGCGGTTGAGACGATCAAGGCCGCGAAAAGCCTCGGCCGGAGCATTGTCGCTGATGGCCACCTGTACGAACCGCGACCACGCGCGAGTCGCGTTTCCTGTTCGTTCATACAACTCCCCGAGCCAGAGATTGACCAGCGGATCACGAGGAAGGCCAAACGCCGCGGAGAGAAGCGCCCGACGAGCCTCCTTGAGGTCATTCCGCTGTAACGCGATCTGACCTGTACGAGCCAGAATCTGATGCGCCGCCACACCGTTCAGGTCGGCAGATGCCGACTCCTGGCCGATCTTGAGCACCTCCGTCGCCAACTCGTGCTTGTCCGTTCGCTTCCCCGCGATCAATGCATCGGCCAAGGCTACCATGCTTGCGGCCCGACGGTTCTCAGGTGTCAGGGCCACGCGCGTCCGCACCGCACGAACGACGACCTCACGTTCGGCGGACGCGTCTTCGAGCCTGAACGCCAACAGCTTCTCCGCGGCCTCCGTCGCCAACCGAGAGGTCGCGTTGGCCTTCACGAATGCCTCGATCGCCTCTGCGTCGCCATCCGTCCGTGCCTGATAGTACGCCCGCTCCTCGACGGGAAACCGGGGCTCGCGCGTCTGCTCGAACAGCATCCGCCGATGCGCCTGGTCAATGGTCACGCGAAGATGGCGCAGCAGATTCACGCCCAGGACCAGATCCGGCCGCGGCTCCTGGGCTTGGGACAGGTCCTCCGGGCGAAACGCCACAAAGCGAGCGATGTTGAGGCTGCCCAGGTTCAGCTGGTCAATCGCACCACTGGCCGAGCCCGCCAGATCCGCGGCCGTCGAATCGATGATCGTGTCGTTACCCGAGGTCATGAACCGCGTGCGGAGCGTGAAGCCGTCCGCCGCAACCGCCTTCAGCCAGTACCCCGAGCCTGACTCCTCGTAGGGAACCAGCGTCGCTCTCGAGCCTCCGTCGCCGCCGCTCTTCTCCCCTTCGCTCAGCCCCGCCTGCTCGGCCGGCAACAGCCTCAGCACCCCCTCGCCCATCTCGATCTGAACGCCGAACTGCTCAAACGCCGGCAGGCCGAGGTACGCAACCGCCGGGATCTCACCCAGTTCCGGAGCGTGGTCGCGCGATAGGTCCTCGAGTTCCTTGAGCCCGGTGGCATAGGTCTTGAGGTGACTCAAGGCCAGCTCGCCGAAACGCACTTCTCCTCGTGAGTCTCCACCGATCTCGAGCAGCCTGCCGCTGCGCTCATGGATCACCAGCGGCATCTTCAGACCCAACTCAAACACGACGTTGGCCGGGATGCTCTTGCGGGGACCGTGGATCGCACCCACCGCGCATGGCCGCCCGTCCACGACCTTGAACTTGATTTCCGCGGCGGCCTGAACAGTAACCTGAAAGACCGAGACGGCCACCATCACGCCAGCGACGAAGGCGTGAATGGGTGCCCGCCGAGAACACCGTCGGCATCTCCAGAGAACGCGCAAAGCCATCGGCCTCATAGGGTTAGAACCCGTCCCCTCTGCCATCCCCCGGCGGCGATGGCAGCCAGAGATCCCCCGCGTCCCTGCGCGGGATCGCGCCCGGTCGTCTCGGGCTGAAGAGGTGATTGTACCAGTCCGGCATCCAGATGCGTAGCGGAAGACGCCACGACCACCCGTAATCGTGGCCGGGGAGCAGCTTGATGGTGAGCGGGGATCGGATGCCGTTCGCAGCTTCCGAGACCAACCAGCGAAGGAAAGCTAGGGGCTAGGCAGATCGCCCCGCCGTCCAGGATACAGCCTCGCCGCTAGGGTGGGCTTCTGGACCCTTAATTTCGATTATGGAACTATTAGGAAGATAGTGGTCGGATTATAAAGTCTTGTTCATCAGCAACTTCTATACAGGCGGCGATGGGATTCGAACCCATGAATAACGGATTTGCAATCCGTCCCCTTGGTCCACTTGGGTACGCCGCCAGGCTCTTGTCTACAGCGACTTATGACCGATCGCCCCTCTACAAACGCGGTTGCATCTCGTCGATCCAACTCTCACATTACATCCGACACGACAGAGCCTTGCATTACGCCCTGCGTCCGTCCCCTTCACACCGCCCTTTACAGCCACGCGGGCCTGCAAGGCGTCGACGGGCACGCTTCGAATCCTGAGCCCACTGCTGGCCTCACTTCCACCCCGCCGTACACAGTCCGCCGACGAGCTACCAAGGATATTGAACCAGGATGGGACAGTCAAGCCGTTGCTCGCTGCCCAGCACCTTGCCAAAGGCGGATCGCCACCCCGCCATGCCCCACCCGAAGACCCGCCGCACCAACCCGAGCCGGAACGCGACCAAAGGGTTGCCCAGCCCGATGACCAACCAAGCCGTCGTCCTCCTCCATGAGGAAGGACCCAACATCCGTCGTCATGGAGTCGGGCGGTGGGCAAGCACTGAAGATCCTGCGGCCGCGGCAGGCAATCGTCAAACCCACAGAAGAAGACCAGACTCGGCCGGCCGCGAGCACGGGCCAAAACGGCATGCGTTCGGCTTGCCGCGTTACGGACGGGTCATCGGTCGGAGAATGACGGCTTGCAGGTCCATGACGGCCAAGCCGGGCTTCATTGTCAGACGAATCGAGAGGCTTCTCGCTCCGGCCGTCTGCAACTCCACTGTGCCGATCGGATCAGTGACGCGTTGGAACCAGCCCCCGGTTTCACGGGTTCTGGCCGGCAGTCGTTTCCCATCCACTTCAACCACATATTCGCCCCCCTCGCCTTTCGCGCAACCGTAGACCACTTCCACGCGAAACGCGCCCGGCTTCTCCACCTGAATCGGCCAGCTGATCCAGTCGTTGGCGTCAGTCCAATAGCCAACGCTTTCGCGCCCTTTCTGACCATCGTAGCGGATCGAGGTACCGTGCAATTCCGCGTCACGCCCGTGGAGGTGAAAAACTCCGTCGGCGTCGGCCCGCAAGCGAGGTTGAACGATCCTCAGGTCGCCCTCGATGTCGAGCGCAATCACCGAAGCGTGCAAATCCGGCGCCGCCGCCGGTACCTGAATCGTCAATGCCTCCGCGTCGCTGCTGCAAGGCAACGGCGCATGGCGCGAATCGGCAAGCAGGTACGCCTGAGATGCCTGGCTCGCCAGGCCCGGCACGGCAAGACACCCGTCCTTGGGCCAGTCAAAGACGTGCAGATAGAGCCGCGTCGTGCCATTGTCCAACAGTTTCTGCGTGCAGCGCCCCCAGGGCAATTGCCTTGAAAAGGGGCTGGCCGACGTGCCGTAAATGCTCTCGCTGCTTGTCCGCATCCAGCGCCCGATGTGCGTCAGGCGATTCACACTCGCCTCGGGAATCACGCCTTCCGCCGTGGGACCGACATTTAGCAGGTAATTCCCTCCCTTGCTGGAGATATCGATCAGGTTGCGGATCAACGCTTCCGTCGACTTCCATGCGTGGTCATGGCTCTTGTAACCCCAACTGCCGTTCATCGTCATGCACGTCTCCCAGTCTTTGCCAGGAATTCCATTGGGCGGAATGCGCTGCTCGGGCGTCGAGAAATCGCCCCCCAGGCCTACACGATCATTGACGATGATCTCCGGTTGCAGCGATCGAACCATGGCCAACAGTTCCGTTCCCCGCCATGCCTCTCCGGTCAGCTTGTCATAGCTGAAATCGAACCACAGCACGTCGATCTTGCCGTAGCGGGTCATGAGTTCGCGGACCTGCCCGTGCAAATAATCAAGATACTTGTTCAGGTCGCGTTTCTGGGCGAGCGTCTCCGGTCGTTTGCGCTCGGGATGCAGGCGATCGCCGACCACAGGGTAGTCGGGATGATGCCAGTCAATCAACGAGTAGTAGAAGCCTACCCGAATCCCCTCGGAGCGAAAGGCCTCCAGCCATTCCTTCACCACGTCGCGATGGGCGGGAGCGTGCATCGCGGTGAAATCCGTGAGCTTGCTGTCGAACAGGCAGAAACCCTCGTGATGCTTGGTCGTGAGGACAGCGTACTGCATACCCGCGGCCTTGGCCAACCTGGCCCAGTCGCGCGGATTGTACCAAACCGGGTCGTACTGATGGATCAAGGAATCCCAGTCGGCGGTCGGGATGCTGAGGAAATGCCGGGTCCACGTTGTACAGAAATCCGGATTGTCAAGGCGTTGTCCTTTCCACTCGCCCGCGGGAATGGCATAAAGGCCCCAGTGAATAAACATGCCAAACCGCGCTTTGCGCCACCACGCCATGCGCTGGTCGCGTTCCGTGGACGCTTCGGCCAACAGCGAGCTTCCTTGAGGTACGGTGATTCCAAGAACCACAGCCATGCCCAGAACCACGACAGGAACTAGGTTCGGTCTCATTCTGCTTCCTCGCGGGTTGGTGAGCCCGATGATCTACCGAACCGCAAGCCCACCGTGGGCCACTTGATCAACGCTTTGAAACGGGATCTTCCCGGCAGCCTTGCCCGGTCACGTTGCCGGGCCTCGCTCGGCCATCGTACAGCGACCCCCATGGCGCCAAACCGCTCTCGAACTCGTCCCTCCGTGCCCCAAGCGTCCAGAGCGTCCTTCCGGCGACCCATGACTCGCGGCAATCCGTCGCCGCAGGTTGAAGCCCTCAACCTGAGCATGCCCGCCCGCGACGGCCGGCCGATCCTCGACTCCCGGCGGCAGATCACCAAAGCCGCCTCTACTTGACCAGCACGTACTTCGTGATCCGGGCGACTTCCAACCCGTCCACGCCAAGATAATAGCCCGTCGACTTGTCGTTCTTCCCGACGCATTTGAACTTCAGCTCGTGATCGCCCGCCACCAGGTCGACGTAACCCATGCCGAACTCCGAAGACGTGACCGCCGGGGCATACAGGTCCAGAGCCTTCATGCCCGACAACGCCTTGCCGTCCAGCAGCACCTCGAATGTGCCATAGTCGCGGGCCGTGGTCAGTCGCAGCGTCGCTATGCCCGCCAGGGCCTTCTCCAGCTTGAACGGGATAGTCACCTCACCCGGCTGGTTGGCAAACTTCACCCAGAGCTGCGCGCCGCCGTTGAATCTCCCACGCTGCGCTTCGACCGGCGTTGACGATGGCTCCGCCTTGGCATCCTTCACCATCCCCTCAAACTGGATCACCTCCGTCGGGATACTACGCTCCTCCGCCGGCGGCAGCGTCGTGAACCGCTTGGCCTTGCCCGTCTGATACCAGAAGGCCACCGAACTCATCAGGTCGGACCGCTCCATGAAGCCGGAAACCTGGCGGCCGCTTGCGTCGAACACATTGCCCTTGTCCTCGATCGTGACCTTCAGCGATCGGGCGAAATGGACAGGGTCGTTGACGTGCCAGCGATACGCGGTGATGAGGTCGCCAAAATCACGCCCCCGGTCCAGGCCGTTGAGGGTGATGCCGTAAAACGGCCGGTTGAGCACCCGGAATCCCCACGCATCGCAAAAGTAGTCCTCCGTTCCCGTGCCGCGAAGCTGCGGCTCAGCCGCCCCGTCGATGTAGAACCGGTCGTCGCCCTCGCCGAACCAGCCTCGCGTCCGCAGGGCGACGGACAACACCGTACCAACGTAATGCCCGCGACCCTCGGCGTCGAGAATCAGGTAGTCCTCACCCATCTTCGCGGGATACTCCTGCCGATACTGGGCGTGAAAGAAGGCCGTGGTCGAAGGCAACTCGTCAACCTCCTCGTAGTCAACGTAGTAGTAGATCGCCCGGGCAGCCTCCTTCGAGTCGTTGGTCAACGTGAGCTTCGCGCTCTTGGCAAACGGCATCGGCCAGTAGCAGTTCAACGCCCGCCCTTCCGACGAGACCGCCACGGGTAATGAGTCCACGGCTGTCAGCGCTCCGTGCCCCACGGCAAAGAAATCCCCGATGGGAGTCTCCACCGCCGGCTCCTCCTGACCGTCCCAGTACATCCGCAACGTCAGCCAACGCCCCCAGCCGGCCGGCGCCGCAATCGTGAACCAGATGTGCCGAACGACACCCGGCCCCTGAAGCTCGGCCAGGGTCAGCGTTTCCCCGGCCGGCAGCTGGCGATTGTCCTGGTTGGTATTCCTCCATTCCGGGTTCGCACTCGACGCTCGTTTCGTCCGGGCGCTGCGAACATTGAACAGGTTGTCCAGGTCGCCGGCCAACACCGCCGCCGGCAGAACCAAGGTGAACAGGATCATCGACGTACCGGCAGGTAATGATCTTCTTCTCATGGCCCTTCTCCTGTGTTCCGGGGACAAATCTGACACCGCGTGCAGGCTAAGCCAAGATCAACCGGCGCTCAAGAGCCTCCTATCCAGGAGCTCGAGAGAGGAAACCCATCCGCACGACACTCCATCGCCGCCCCACCGGCCCAGGCCACACGCCGTTTCCGACGCGTCTTGCCTGGTCTCGCTCCTCACCGGCTCTCACCGTTTCGGTTGCCCACTTCCCAGCGGGTCACCGGGCGTGTTATTACATGGCCGATTCCGCCATCAGCCGGATGAGACCGCGGCCGAGAAAACGGCTGCCCGCCGCCAGACGAAGAGCTGCAAGCGATCACCGACCGCTGCGATTGGGTTCGTTTGGCGCTCGGTATTTCGGCGAAACCCTCCTTCCGGCGACGGGTCGTCCGCAAACTGTGCTGGGCCACCGGTGACGAACCTGCTGGCTTGCCTTGAACCGGCGTCAGGCACGCTTGCGTTCGCCCCAGTCTCGGAGGATACTCTCACCCATGGCCTGAAACGGGGATCCGCCCGGAGACTTTCTCGCGGCCGGATAGGACGCAACGATTCCGCGACCGCTCCGTCCGTCTCCTCAGGATGACTCGCTTGGCGGCCTGCGGCCTGCAAAGGAGCCTTGCTGATGCGTTCGCCCACGGACCCGCCACCCAAACGCACCAGCTGCACCTGCGCCAGATCACGGGCCAGTCGCCGGGAACTCCTCAAGCAGGCGATGGGGATCGGAGCGACCATCGGACTGAGCCGGTCCCGGACGGCAGCCGCCCAGATGCAAGAGCCCGAGCGGCTCAAGCCGATCGGCGAAGCCCAGGGTGTCCATCCCGGAAGAGTGGTGTGGGTCCATGACCCCCGGGCTGCTAATTGGAGGGGTCCGGGAAACGGGCATTGGTACGAGCCCGCCTGCACCGACCAGGAGCGGGTGGACCGGATGGTGGAGCGGGCGGTCGGGGAGCTGTGCAGCGAGACCTCGGCGGCTCGGGCCTGGAATCGGCTTTTCCGGCATCTGAATGCGACGCGAGGCCGAGGCGACCGGGGCTACAAGACCGGCGAAAAGGTCGTCATCAAGCCCAACTGGGTCGGGATGATCTTCCGCGAAGGGGCAGTGGACCCCGAAAGCTACACCTTCATTCAGCGACCCGACTACATGAACACGTCGCCCCAGATGATCATCGCCTTACTGCGGCAGCTGACCGCCACCGTGGGCGTCAGGGAAGCCGACATCACCATCTGCGACACGCTGGCCTACATCGTCCACGAATACTACAACATCCTGCACGCGGGATTCCCAAACGTGCCTTTCGTGGACTACGCCGGCAAGTTCGGGCGCACCCGGGCCCAGCCATCCTCAATACCCGTCTACTGGAGCTGCCGACCCAAGGACCAGGCCCCGGACTTCCTGCCCGTGTGCTTCGCCGAGGCAGAGTACGTCATCAATCTGGCCAGCCTGAAGGCCCACACCCGCACCGGCGTCACCCTTTGTGGGAAAAACCACTTCGGCTCACTGGTACGCTGGCCGGTCCAATCAGGCTACTACGACATGCACCGGGGTTCGTTCTCCGAGTCGACCCGCGCCTACCGGGAGCAGGTCGACCTCATGGGCCACACCCACCTGGGCGGCAAGACCGTGCTCCACCTGATCGACGGCCTCTACTCCGGTAAGCACCCCATCGACCCGGCACCCCGGCGATGGAAATCCCAGCCTTTCAACGGCCGCTGGACAGCGAGCCTCCTGGCCTCGCAGGATCCCGTGGCAATCGACTCCGTGGGCTTCGATTTCCTCTGGACGGAATGGACCGACTATCCCCGGCGGAACGGAACGGACGATTACCTGCACGAGGCGGCCCTGGCGGGGAATCCACCCTCCGGAACCTTCTACGACCCCCACCACCCTGCACCGGTCCAGAGGCTGGCCAGCCTCGGCGTCCACGAGCATTGGAACAACGCCCAGGAGAAAAAGTACTCCGGCAACCTGGGGACCGGCAAGGGAATCGAACTGCTGGCCGTCAGTCCGGAAGGAGCGGCAAGCACCCAGGCCTGATGTGGATTCGAGACAGGAATGTGCCCTGACACCGCTCGGCCAGGCATCTGCGTTGATTGAGACAGGACTCGAATGGGAGACCTTCGGACGATGAACAACTCTGACCATGGGGCCCTCGGGCTCGCCGTGACTCCCCTCTCGCCCGCCAGGCGATCAATACACCCGGACGGGCAGAGAACACGCCCCTGTCGCTCCTTCATGGTTTGGACGGTCGGGCTGAGTGCGGCGATGGCCTGGACGGTGCCCGCACGCGCGACGGCAGCGGATGTCGTGGTCGTGCAAAACGGGGCGTCAGCGTATCGAATCGTCACCCCCGACAACGCCTCGCCCGCCGAAACCTATGCGGCTTCGGAGCTTCAGACCTTCCTCGCTCAGGTCTCAGGCGTCAAGCTCCCGCTGGCGGCCGAAGGCCAGGCCGTAGCCGGGCCCGCATTCTACGTCGGAAAGTGCAGACGACTCGACAAGACCCTCCTGGAACAGGCGGATAAGCTGGGAACTGACGGCGTGATCGTCAAGTCCTTGGACAAGGACTTCGTCCTCCTGGGCAAGGACAACCGCGGCCAAGTATACGCATCCTACGTGTTCCTGGAGCGATTCTGCGGGTGCCGGTTCCTGGCCCCCGATTGCACTATCACGCCCAGACAACCGAAGCTCACCCTGCCCGATATCGACTACCGCTATGCACCCCCCTTCGTCTATCGCGACGAACTCTATCACGACGTGTCGGATTGGCAGTTCGCGGCTCGATTGAAGCTCAACGGGGCCAATATCTGGCAATGCCTCGGCCAGCCCGTTCCCGACACCCAGGGGCGGTTCACCGGCGTGCTCATCTGGCCGTTCGTCCATACGGCGGCGGCCATTGCACCGGGAAACGTGTACTTCGCAACACACCCCGAATACTACAGCCTGGTCGGCGGCAAGCGGATCTGCGAGGCAATCAGCGGGCAACTGTGCTTCACGAACCCGAACGTGATCGAGCTCGCCAAGACCCAGGCGATCAAGTGGATCGAGCAGACGCCGAACCTCACCGCCGTGGACATCTCGCAGAACGACGCCTGGCCGGGCAGGTGGGGATGCTGCGAGTGCGAGGCCTGCATGGCCGTGGTCAAGGAAGAAGACGCGCAGCATGGGACCATCCTGCGGCTGGTCAACGCCGTGGCCGATGCGGTCAAGACCAAGTACCCGGACGAGTACGTCGAGACCCTTGCCTATCAGTATTCCATCGCCGCACCCAAGGTCACCAGGCCACGCGATAACGTCATCATCCGCCTCTGCCATCACGCCTGCTATTTCCACGGTATCGACGACGAGGAGCTGAGCAAGCCGTATCGAGCGGCCATCGACGACTGGCGAAAGATCGCCAAGAGCATCTGGGTCTGGCATTACGGGGTGAACTTCTGGGACTACCTGGCACCGAACCCAAATCTGAACGGCCTGGTGGACGATATCCGATACTACGCGGCCCACGGAGTGAACGGCGTGATGCTGCAGGGCAACCTGCAGGGATCAGGGTCCGAGCTGTCCAACCTCCGCCAGTACCTGACCGCCCAGCTGCTCTGGGATCCGACCCAGGACCCGATGAAGATCCGTTCAGAATTCTGCGCGGGCTACTACGGGCCCGTGTCGGACGAGGTGATGGCGTTCCTGGCCCTGATGGATGCGTTCGGCAAAGAGATCAAGGTGCACATCCCGATGAACGGCTGGCATCCGCAGGAGATCACCCCTCCCGAATTCGTCACCAAAGGCCTGGCCATCCTCAACCGAGCCTGCGACCGAACTGAAGACGTCGCCGTGCGCAACCGCCTGGAGAAGCTGCTGGTTCCGCTGTGGCACATGCAGCTGAGCTTCCCCGACAAGTACGGACTGCGCGCCGAAGACGCCCCGGCGCTCCTGGAAAGGTTTAAGAAGGCCCTGGACACCAACAGGATTACCTTCTGGAGCGAAGGCGGCGCCAGCGCGAATATGCTCGCCCAGTACGACAAGATGTACGGGAGGAAGAAGCCGTGAAAAAGAACTTTTAGGAAGATAAAGGAATGGGAGACGAGCAAGAACGACGGATCACCCGCTGCGTTCCCGTTTCCCGTTCGCCCGGGGGACTGAAATGACGGCGAGGCCCGGGCTGCCATGAGGGCGGCAACGAGGCCTCGGTCCGTATCGTGCAATCGTCAGGCCCGGCTTGATGGCGGAGTCGGGTTCGCGGGTCCGAGACGCCTGTGATCGCGTTGAGACGTGTTCCAACGCATTCGAGTAGACAGGAAAGGCAATCATGAAGAAGAAATGGAAATGCGCGTGTGGTTATGTTCACGACGGGGACGCCCCACCGGCCAAGTGCCCCAAGTGCGGGGCCCCGCCCGAGAAGTTCACACTGCTGGATGAGGCGGCCGCTAACCTGGTGGAACGATCCAGGCGAACAAACATGCTCCACGCCCGGGTCATCGACCTCGCCCGCCAGATCGAAGGGGTCTGCAGAGAAGGTATCCAGGATGCCCTCGACCCCGGCTGCGTGGACGTGTTCAACAAGTCGCTCCTCGCCAGCTACGAGATGATGAAGCTCTCCATGACCGAGCTCGCCGGCCACATGAGCAAGGGCAAGTGGGGCTGACCAATCCGCAGCGCGGGGCAGCCGCGATGCCGAACACCGCGAGTGCGGCCTCCACCTCAGGTATGCCAGGGGCTCGACCGTGCTCCGGCTGGTCGCCGCTGCTCTGATTCAGGTCGGCGATCCCCGTGTGGATCAAACCCGCGGTCGATGCGAAGGACCTGCACGACAGGTTGTCAGATGAGAAACAGCCCGACGCCCGCCTCATCCCGACCTGTGCGGGTCTGGCCGCATCCCACCCGCGAAACGGCTCACCGCAGGATGACGTCAGGACCGAAAGCAATGACGTCATCGCGATCCTGCTTTCGGATTCCGTGAATGCGGCCACCATGGCCGGGGAGATTCGAGAATGCGATCCGTCAAGACGTTGAATATCGCTCAAAACCTGATCCGGAGAGTCTTGCCCATCATGCTGACCTTAATCCCCAACGTACTCTGGGGCGCCGAACAGTGGGTGACCTACAAGGGCGGCGAGGGACCGGGTAAAGGCAAACACATCGTGCTCATCTCCGGCGACGAGGAGTACCGCTCGGAAGAAGCCCTGCCGCAGCTCGCCAAGATCCTCACCAAACACCACGGATTCAAGTGCACCGTGCTCTTCGCAGTCGACCCCAAGACCGGCGAGATCAACCCCGAAATCCGCGACAACATCCCCGGGCTCCAGGTTCTCGAGACCGCCGACCTGATGATCATCGCCACGCGTTTTCGCGACCTGCCCGACGAGCAGATGAAGTACGTCGATGCCTACGTGGCTTCAGGCAAGCCGATCATCGGAATGCGCACCGCCACACACGCTTTCAGCATTCCCAAGGGCAAAACCTACGCCCGGTACAGCTACAACAGCAAGGAGGAAGGCTGGATCGACGGATTCGGCCGCCGGGTACTCGGCGAAACCTGGGTCAGTCATCACGGCCAGCACGGCAAGCAGAGCACCCGCGGGGTCGTCGCCAAGGACATGAAAGACCATCCGATCGTGCGCGATTGCGCGGATATCTGGGGCCCCACCGATGTCTACACCGTGCGCTCGCCCCTGCCCGACGACAGCAAGGTCCTGATCCTGGGCCAGGTCCTCGAAGGCATGAAATCAACCGACAAGCCGGTGTCGGGTACCCCGAACGAGCCCATGATGCCGGTCGCCTGGATCAAGACCCACCGAGGCGAGAAAGGCCGGACCGGCCGCGTCTTCACAACCACCATGGGCGCCGCAACCGACCTGGAGAGCGAGGGAATGCGCCGGCTGCTGGTCAACGCAGCCTACTGGTGCCTGGGCATCGAGGCGAAGATCCCACCCAAGGTGCAGGTGGATCTCGTGGGCCACTTCAAGCCCACGACCTTCGGCTTCGGCGGCCACAAGAAGGGCGTCAAGCCGTCCGACCACCGGATGGACGGGTCGGAGCTGACCCCCTGAGGTGCCCCCAAGTCCCCCGCCGACCAACGACCCGTCCCGGCGGGAGCCTCTACCAGTCCCCCACGCTCCCGTCCGCATAGAACACCCGCTGAGGCAGTTCCTGCTGGAAGGGGTGCTTCTTCACCTCGTTCTCGTCGATCTCGATCCCGAGCCCAGGTCGCGCGCCCGGACGGACAATCCGCCCCTTGGGCTCGACCGTGAATCCCTCCTTGACAATGTCCGCACGCCAGGGCACGTCCTGGTGCACGGCCTCGCAGATGATGTAGCTGGGCGTGGCCAGCCCAAACTCCAGCGATGCGGCCGTGCTGACCGGCCCCTGTGGATTGTGCGGAGCCATGGCCACGCGATACGCCTCGGCCATGGCCGCAATCCGTCGAGCCTCGCTCAGCCCGCCGCAGTGCGTGATGTCCGGCTGGATGACGCTGCACGCCCGCTTCTCCAGCAGCTCACGGAACGCGTGCTGGCTGATCAGCCGCTCGCCAGTCGCGATCGGCGTCACCACCGAACGCTGCACCAGGGCAAGGTCATCAATCGTCTCCGGCCAACAGGGCTCCTCGAACCAGTACAGCCCGAACGGCTCCAGGGCCTTGGCGAACAGAATACCCATCCGCGGCGATGGCCGGGCGTGGCAGTCCACCATGATGTCGATCGCGTCGCCTACCGCCTCACGCATCGCCCGCACACAAGCCTCCGCATAACGCACCGGCGGAAGCCCTTCGATCGGCATCGTCCAGGGCACGGCCATCGACTTGAACGCGGTGAAACCCGAATCCACCGCCTTCACCGCCAGCTCGGCAAACCGCTTGGCGTCTGCCGGATCGGTCTCGTAGAAGTCCTCCATCCGCCCGCCACCCAGGTGACAGTACATCCGCACATGGTCGCGGACCGGTCCGCCCCAAAGCCTGTGACAGGGCACAGCGTGCACCTTGCCCACGATGTCCCACAAGGCCAGGTCAATACCGCTGATGGCCGTCGCCCGGATGATGCCGTTGCCGTGCCAGAAGTGCTGGCGATACATCATCTGCCAGAGGTGCTCGACGCGCGTCGGATCCTCGCCCACGAGCAACGGCTCGATGTCGGCCACCGCCCCGACGATCGCCCGGGTGTGCCACTCCAACGTCGCCTCACCCCAGCCCCACAGCCCCGGCTGATCGGTCAGGACTTTGACGAAAACCCAGTTCCGCATCCTCGCATTGCACACCACGGTCTCAATCTTCGTGATCTTCATTTGCGTTCATCCGTCACAGGAAGGACCTCGAACCCTCGCCTCGGTTTCATCAGCGGCGTGACCGAATCGAGCCAGAGCCAGCAGAAGGTTCCAAGAGAGTACGCCGCCGCGGAAACGTAAAAGATGACCGTCCAGTTGTGGTCCGTCCAGACCAGCAGCAAGCCGGTGATGATCGGCGCCAGACTGTTGCCGAGATTGCCCATCATGTTCATGCTGCCCGAGAGCGTCCCGCAGATCTTGCCGCCGACGTCCATGCACGCCCCCCAGCTCGGCGGCATGGCCAGATCGTTCGCGAAGCTCGCCAAGCCCACGACGATCATGGCCAGCAGCGGATCCTTGATATGCACGGACAGCGCCAGGCAGCACGCCGCTCCGA
The DNA here is from genome assembly GCA_022711465.1 of Planctomycetota bacterium. Classification (GTDB taxonomy): domain Bacteria; phylum Planctomycetota; class Phycisphaerae; order UBA1845; family PWPN01; genus JAGNEZ01. The sequence goes on from JAKLEZ010000005.1 coordinate 277,362, forward strand.
GGAAGCCGGTGCACGCCAGCCGGCGCCGCGTCCGGACGACGTCACCCGTGCGCCGCTCCAGGTAGGTGGCGAAGTAGCCGCAGAACAGCGACCCCAGACCGCCGAAGAACAGCGGAATGCCGGCCAGCAGAGCCCCCTTGTGCAACGTGACCTGGCGGGCCTCCTGCAGATACGTCGGCAGCCAGGTGATGTAGAACGTCCAACCGTAGTTCAGGCAGACGTACTGGGCCCAGAGCAGCCAGACCGTCCTGGAGGTGACCAGGGTCTTCCAGGGAACCGGCTCATGACCGAGCATCGCCTCAGAGGCCGGCGGGATGATTGCCAACTCGGCCGCGTTGACTCGAGGATTCTCCCGCGGGTCGTCACGATACCAGAGATAGAAGAGAACCGCCCACACGACGCCCATCGCCCCGAACACGGCGAAGGCGAGACGCCACTGCATCCACTGCAGAACGAGCACGACCAGCAACGGGGTGAAGGCTCCGCCCCACCGGGCCCCCAGCCACATGATGCCCTGGGCCCGAACGCGCTCACCGGCCGGCAGCCAGGCAGTGAAGGTCTTGGTGATGTTGGGGAAGCACCCCGCCTCGCCCGCGCCGAACAAGGCCCGGGTCACCACCAGCGACCCGAGACTCCACACCCACCCCGTGGCGGCGGTGAAGAACGACCACCAGATCACGATGCGCATCAGCACCCGCCGGGCCCCCCACCGGTCACCCATCCAGCCCGCAGGCACCTCGAAGAGCGCATACGCCCAGTAGAAGGCCGCGAACGCCAGGCCCATCTGGACCTCGCTCAAACCCAGGTCCGCCCGGATCGACGGCGCCGCCTGCGAAATGCACACCCGATCAATGTAGGTGACGAAGGCCAGGGCAACGGCGAAGACGACCACCCAATACCGGATACGAGACGGCCGACCCGAGGCGTAGTCAAGCGTCGGCACGCTCTGCTCGCCAATGACGTCCTGCCCCATGCGCGGCTCCATCGCCAGGTGACTTCAGAACGACGGCTCAGTGTAACCGTACCGCAGGCGAGAATCGAGACGCCGCCTCGCCGGGCCACCCTCCGCCGCAAGACGTCGACGCCGCACCGGAATCAAATGACCGCCTTGGTGCCCCCGGAGCAGACTGCCGGTAGAATGCCTGGTCGACCATCCAAGGGGTGACATGGTGCGGACACGCACCGGGTCTACCAGCCGATACCCCCGGCCACGGACCGTAACGAACAGGAGGCCAGACGAGGTGAAATCCGCCCTGCTCGGCTCGATCATCGTCACGCTGGCGGTCTTCCCCGCCTGCGCCCAGACCGACCTCGTGATCGCCGACTTCGAGGGCGATGACTACGGCCAATGGCAGACCGCCGGCACCGCCTTCGGCACCGGCCCAGCTCACGGCACACTCCCCAATCAGATGGAGGTCGCCGGCTTCGAGGGCCGAGGCTTGGTCAACAGCTATGTGGGCGGCGACAAGTCCAAGGGCACACTGACTTCGCCGGAATTCCGCATCCAACGCCCCTACCTCCGCTTCCTGATCGGCGGAGGCTGCCATCCGGGCGAAACCTGCATCAATCTCCTGGTCGACGGCCGACTCGCCCGCACGGCCACAGGCTTCGACAGCGAACGGTTGCAGCCGCTGGCCTGGGACGTGTCTCCCTTGATGGACCGCAAGGCCCGGATCGAGATCGTCGATCGGCATACCGGCGGCTGGGGGCACATCAACATCGACCAGATCGCCCAGAGCGAGACCAGGACGGCCGCCATCGTCCTGCCCGAGAGAGTCTACGATGAAACCTACCGCCCGCAGTTCCACTTCAGCGCGAAGGCCAACTGGCTGAACGACCCCAACGGCCTGGTCTTCTACCAGGGCGAGTACCACCTGTTCTTCCAGCACAACCCGACAGGCATCAACTGGGGCAACATGACCTGGGGCCACGCGGTCAGCCCCAACCTGCTGTCCTGGCAGCAGCTGCCCAACGCCATCGAGCCCGACAGGCTGGGCACCATCTTCTCCGGATCGGCGGTCGTGGATTGGGCCAACACCGCCGGCTTCCAGAAGGGCGACGAGAAGACCCTGGTCGCGATCTACACCGCGGCCGGAGGAACCTCACCCGAATCCAAGGACCAGCCGTTCACCCAGTGCATCGCCTACAGCAACGACCTCGGGCGAACCTGGACCAAGTACGCCCAGAACCCTGTGCTCAAACACATCGTCAAGGAGAATCGCGATCCCAAGGTGGTCTGGTATGCCCCGACCCGCAGGTGGATCATGGCCCTGTACAAGGATGGGAACACGTTCGCGTTCTTCTCCTCGCCGGACCTCAAGAACTGGACGCACCTGCACGATATCGACACCCCCGAATGCGGCGAGTGCCCGGACTTCTTCGAGATGCCCGTGGACGGGAGGAAGGATCGGACGAAGTGGGTCTGGACGGCCGCCAACGGCCGCTACCTGGTCGGCTCGTTCGACGGCAACCGGTTCACCTGTGAGGGCACGCCGCTCCGCGTGGACTATGGGAAGAACTACTACGCAGTCCAGACCTACAGCGACATCCCGCCTACCGACGGGCGACGGATCCAGATCGCCTGGATGAACGGCGGCCGCTATCCCAACATGCCCTTCAATCAGCAGATGAGCATCCCCTGCGAGCTGCAGCTCCGCACCTTCCCGGAAGGCATTCGGATGACTCGCCGGCCCGTCAAGGAGATCGAGAGGATCCGGACCAGGGAGCACAAGTGGGTCGACAAGCCGCTGAACCCGGGCGACAACCTCCTGGCCGGCCTCAGCGGCGACCTGTTCGATATCCAAGCCGAGATCGAACCGGGCGAGGCCCGGGAAGTCGGCTTCCGCGTGCGCGGCGAGGCGATCACCTGCGCGGTCAAGGATCGCAAGATCTCGTGCCTGGGGGCCGACGCGCCGCTGGATTTGCCTGCGGGCCGTGTTCGACTGCAGATTCTCGTGGACCGGACCACGATCGAGGTGTTCGGCAACGACGGCCGCGTGTCGCTGACCTCGTGCTTCCTGCCTGCTCCGGACAAGAGGCAACTCGAGACGTTCGCGGTCGGATCGGGCGGCCGAGTCGTGTCCATGGAGGTGTACGAACTCCGTTCGACCTGGCCCGCCCGGTGATGGCCGCTGCGGGCGGCGAAGCGACAAGGCACCTGCGGTCTCTCGATCCGTCGGCCTTTACGACTTGAACAGGTTCGCTGCCAATTGCTCGCAGACGTGATCGATCTGGGCGCTGGTGAGCTCTGGGAACATGGGCAGGCTCAGGCATCGCTTGGCCAGCCGCTCGCTGTGCGGAAACGCCCCGTCGGTGAGTCCGAGGTGCCGGTACGCGGGCTGGAGATGCACGGGCACAGGATAGTGCAGCCCGGTCTGGACGCCGGCCTCGTTGAGCTTCCTGGCGACCCCGTCGCGGTTGTTCAACTCCACGACGAACAGGTGAAAGACGCTCTTGCGGTCCTTGTACATCTTCGGCAGGGTCAGTCCGGGCAGATCGGTCAATCGATCGATGTAGTCCGCGGCATGTTGGCGCCGGGCGGCGTTCCACTCGTCGATGAAGTCGAGTTTGACGGACAGAACCGCCCCCTGGATGCCCTCCATGCGATAGTTGTACCCGACTTCCTCGTGGATGTATCGCTGCCGCTGGCCGTGGTCGCGAAGGGCCCGGGCACGCTGGGCGATGTTCTCGTCGTTGGTGACCAGGGCTCCGCCCTCGCCGTAGGCCCCGAGGTTCTTGCCGGGATAGAAGCTGAAGCAGCCGATACGCCCGATGCCGCCGACGCGGTCCTTCTTGTAGGTGGCGCCGTGGGCCTGGGCAGCATCCTCGACCACGGGCAAGCCGTGAGCCGCGGCGATCTTGAGGATCGGTCCCATGTCCGCAGGCTGGCCGTAAAGGTGAACGGGCATGATCGCCCTGGTCTTCGGCGTGATCGCGGCTTCGAGCAGGGCCGGGTCCATGGTCCGGGCGGCGGGATCGATGTCCACGAACACCGGCGTTGCCCCGACGTAGCTGATCGCCCAGGCGGTGGCCACGAACGTGGCCGGCACGGTGATGACCTCGTCGCCCGGCCCGATGTCCAGGCAACGCAGGGCCAAGTGAAGAGCGCTGGTTCCGCTGTTGACCGCCACGCCATGCTGCGTCTCGCAGAACTCGGCGAAGCCCTTCTCGAACTCCTCGACCGCCGGCCCAAGGCAAAACTTCGCATCGCGGCAGACTTCACCGATCGCGTCCAGCACCTCGTCGCCGATCAGGGCAAACTGGGCCTTCAGGTCGACGAACGGGACGGTCAACGTTGATGGGGCGGCGGTGTTCATGACGGACCTCCAGCCACGCCGGTCGGCGGGGCGAACTTGCGACGATTCCAGTAGAAGCTCAGCAGTTCCCAGAGCGAACCGAGTACAACGCTCGGTCTGCCACAACTCGGCTCACCTGCCAGCCGGGGGTAGTACGCGATGTCGACCGAGACGATGCGGAAGCCCTGGCTGTGGGCCCGCAGGATGATCTCCGGGGCGACGAAGCCGGCGCTTCGTGAATGGACTTCGACCGCGTCCAGCACTTCCTTCCTGAAGAGTTGGACGAAGTTGAAGTCCCGCAACGGAAGGTTGAACAGCCATCTCAGCATGGCCCGGTTCGTGTACGAGATGATCTTGCGGTAGCAGGTGTAGCCCGCGTGCTGCATTCGACTGGCGACCACGATGTCGGCGTGGTCGAGCAGCGCGGCCATCTTCGGCAGGTCGGCCAGGTCAAACGGATAGTCCATGCCATTGTAGGTGACCAGCTCGAAGCGGGCCCGACGCAGGCCGCGGAGCAGCGTGGGGGCAAGACCCTGGTTGTGTTCGTTATGGAGAACGACGATTTCGGGATGCCGCCTGGCGAGTTGCTCGGCCATCGCGCCGGTCGCATCGGTGCTGCCGTCGTCGACAATGATGAGCTCGAATTGATCGAACTTGCCGCCGAGGGCATCGAGCGAACGGGCGATGGTCCGCTCGATATTGCCGGCCTCGTTGAAGGCTGGATAGACGACGGAGATGTTCATTCCCGGCAGCCTCCCGCGCAGGCCGCGGCTCCCGCTCGCACGCGGGCCGGAACACCGGCGACCACCGCGCCGGCCGGGACGTCCCGGGTAACCACCGCGCCCGCTCCGATCATCGCTCGCTCACCGACGGTGACGCCGCACAGAATGACGGCCCCGGAACCGATCGACGCCCCACGTCTGATCCGGGTGGAAACCACCTGCCAGTCCCGCTCACCCTGCGGACGGCCATCGGCTGCCGTCGCCCGGGGGTACTTGTCGTTGATGAACATGACCCCGTGCCCGACGAAGCAGTCATCCTCGATGGCAACTCCCTCGCAGATAAAGGTATGACTCGAGATCTTGCATCGCCGGCCCACCGAGGCGTTCTTCTGGATCTCCACGAAGGTCCCGATCCGCGTGTCGTCCCCAATCGAGCAGCCGTAGAGGTTCACAAACGCGTGGACGGCGACGTTCTCGCCGAGGCGCACGTCCGGGGCGATGCGCGCGAAATCGGCCTCGAGGCTCATAGCGTGATCCGGCCTCCCTGGGCCTTGATGCTCCGTTGGGCGGCATCGAGAATGCGGACGATCTCGAGCCCGGCCCGGCCGTCGGTCATGGGCCGCTTGTGCTCCCTCAGACAGTCGATGAAGTGCGTAACCATGGTTCGCAGTGGTTCCTGCTGGGCAATGTGCGGAGCCCAGATGTCGCCAGTCCGGTACTCGATGAGCTGGCGCCGCCGCCCCTCGAGGTCGTCATGCCGGACGGTGATGCCGCGGTCATAGATCTTGACCTTCTCGATGGGATCGAGGTCGTTGTAGATCAGGCTGCGTTTCCGGCCGCCGACCACGGTGTGCCGGATCTTGACCGGCGAGAGCCAGTTGACATGGAAATTGGCGATCAGCCCGTCACCAAAGTCCAGGTTGATGTACGCGATGCTCTCAATCCCGTTCCCGGCATGGGCGGCCCCGAAGGCCGAGAGGCTTCTGGGCGCCCGGCCCACCAGATACTGGACGATGGACAAGTCGTGCGGGGCCAGGTCCCAGACGACGTTCACGTCATGCTGGAAGATGCCCAGGTTGATGCGAATGCTGTCGATGAAGAGCAGCTCGCCGAGCTGGCCGCTGTCCACAACCTCCTTCATCTTGCGGACCGCGGGGTTGTACACGAAGGTGTGATCGACCATCAGGACCTTGCCATTTCGATCGGCCAGGTCGACCAGTTCCTCGGCCTGCTCCGCGGTCGAGCACATCGGCTTCTCCACCAGTACCGATTTGCCCGCGGTCAAGGCCGCCTTGGCCAGCGGATAGTGGGTATCCACAGGCGTAGCGATGGCCAGGGCATCGATGTCCGGATCGCCCAGAATGACCTCGATGTCGTCGGTGAAGCGAATGCCGGGATAGTTCTGAAGGATGAACTGTCCTCGCTGGCTCTGCCGGTCGCAGCAGGCCCGGAGATTCTCACCGAGTACGGAATAGAAGTTGCGAACGAGATTGGGGCCCCAGTAGCCCAGTCCGATGACCGCCACGCGGGGTGTGGTTGGGGCGGCGATTGCCGTCCGGTCGTCCGGTTTCCGCCCGGGCCCCGTCGCGGTCTTGGCGTCCAAGCCCTTCAGTCGAGAGGGCTTGCGAACGCGATCCAGGGCCGCGATGCCCGGTTCGCGCGTTGCTTCGCGCGTCATCCCTGATCCCGATTTCGGTGCCTTGTCGGAGAGCTTCATGGGCAGTACCTGAATAGACCGTCGTTTCTCCCGGGATCTGTCGTCTTATCGGGCTCTCGACTTGAGATATCGGGCGGGCAAACCGGAGGGGGAGGCGGTATTCCCGGACTGAGCTGGATTCGGCTGGGTTATCGGTCGATGAATGCCGCATGGCGACCACCAGTCCCACCCTGTTGACGGGCAGCGATGCCCAGCCCGCGGGCCGCTCGCGGCCTGCGCCGGGCACCCTGCTGGCGGCGATGCTGTTTGGGGCGGTCCTGGTCGTCTCGCTCAGTCGCAACCTCTTCGATCCGCCGGGCTTTGACCAGGCCTACTACCAGTACGCGACCGAGCGAGTCATGGCCGGCGACAAGGCCCATGCCCTCTACTGGGCGTACAACGGCATGGGCAGCTACGTGCCGCACTATCTGGCCACAGTTCTTTTCGGAACCTATCCATGGTCGATACGGGTTTTTGATGCCTGCTGGCAACTGGCGACTTTTGCCCTGCTGATCTGGCTTGGGGGCCGCGACGGGGGCCGCTGGCGGGTCGGTTGGGCGGCCGCAACCATCTACGCGATGGTCTACTATGGCTCTGGTTACCTGCACACCGCCCAGCGCGAGAGCTTTGCGGTTCTGCCGCTTCTGGTTCTGGTACACGCTGTGCTGGATGACGGCTTTCGCTCCGGGGCTGGCGGCAGGGCCGGCGACTTCGGGTCTGGCGGTTCATCACGGTCTCTCTGGCGGTGGCTGCTGGCTGGTGCGATGGGCTTGTTTGCCTTCTCGTTGAAGCCGACGCTGGGCATGTGCTACGGCGCGGTGTGGCTGCTGGTTCTGCTCGAGGCCGTCGGGAACTGGAGGGCCGGCGGTCGCGTCTTCGTGTCCTGGGCGGCGCTGACCGCCGGATTCGTTCTTGCCGCCCTGGCGGGCATTGTTCTGCTGTTTCATCTCGGGCTGTGGTCGAGCTATGCTGATGCATGGACTCTCGGCGGCCAGATGCCGTCGGGTTACGTCCGCGGCCCCGCGCTGGTGGGTTCGCTTCTTCCTTACGCCGTACCGGCCCTGGTCCTGATCGCGTCCAGTGCTGCGGTTTTCGCCCCCCAAAAGGTGTCAGGGTGGTTTTCCAGGCCGGCGGTGATGGCCTGCCGGTGGGCTCATCTGGCCGCCGGGGCGGCGCTGGTTTTCGGCCTGCTCCTGCTCAATCACCGCAGCGAAGAGTTCCGGGGGCCATTCGGAGCCACACTGGGACTGCTGATCCCAGGCGTCGCCACCGTCCTCATCGCGTCCTGGTCCGGTCGATCGCGTGTCTGGCGCCTGTGCGTCCTGATGGCCGCGGCCACTTTTGGGGGCGTTGGTCTGCAGGGCTGGTTCTTTGTCTACCACATGCTCCCGTTCTTTGCGTTCCTGAGCTACCTGGCGGCCGGCGAGATCGTTCGCGGCCTGGGGCCCGCCGCCGCCGGCACGCCGGGCACCCGAGCCTGGATGGCGGTCTGCCTGGCCGGACTTGTTCATCTGTCGGTCAGCTACTGGGGTCATTACATGACCTTTGCCACCAGCAGCCCGTACGTGCTGGCCGGCACGGGGCTGGTCGACCACTACACCCGGATCACCAAGCACCGCACGCGCTATCCGAGCTACGGCACGAGCCATCGCGTGGCCGAGCGGATCCGTTCACTGACTCGACCTGACGAGCCGATCGCCCTGCTGTTCCGCGAACCGCGGATCTACCAGCTGGCCCAGCGTCCCCCAGCCCACCCGTTGCTGGTGATCAATGAATGGACGACACCGCTGTTCGACGAGTTCCTTGCCGCCGTCGGCAGAACGCGGCCCAAGGTTGTGGTCGCCCGCATTCCGGAATCGGTGCGCGGCATCGCGGATCGGGCGTTTGTCGAAGCGGTCGTCCTGGCCGATGTGGAGTCGTTCTTCGGCGACAAGGGCCGGACAATCCGCGAGCAGTACCGTCTCACCGAGGTCATCGACGACGTCGGGATCCTGCAGCCGCGGACCGCGGGTCGTGCCGAGGCCGGTGTCGACCATCCATACAGAAGGAACTGACGCCGATGGCGATACCGGTCGGGTGAACCAGCGAACCCGAATACGGAGCCTGTGCCGTCGTGATCGACTGTCGCCAGAGCCCGAAGCTATCGAACACTTCGACCGAGTTGGCCTGCCTGTCGGTCACAAACCCGCTCCCGTCGCGGGCGGGCCCGTTGGTGGCCCCCCTGCGGTTCGAAAGCGGTCGTAGACCATCCGGCGAAACTGCTCCACATCCTCAGGGTTCATGTCTCGAGGCCTTTTACCAGCATAAGGAGGTTCGCACATGACGTACTTCCTGCGTCCTTCAAGATACTCGTTCAGGGGGCAGACGACGCGCGCTGGAACACCCGCCACGACGGAGTCGCTGTCCACATTTCGGGTGACTACGCTGCCGGCGCCAATGACCACGTTGTTGCCCACCCGGACGCCGGGCATGAGTATCGCCCCGTAGCCGACAAAGACATGATCGCCGATCCAGACCGGAGCAACGCGATACTCACCGGTGAACAGGTAGTAGCTGGCGTCGTGAGCGAGAACCATCGCGGTCGGCGCGAAGATGCAGTTGCGCCCGATGTGAATCAGTTGGGGAAACATGCCGTCCAGATTGGAGACACTCAGACGCGAGCCCGCGCCGATATCCATCTGGGCGAGGATAACGCTGGAATCTGTTTGTCCGAGCAGCCTCCGAACTCCGCGCACCACTGATTTGAGCATGACACCTTCTCCAGCTCACTTGTATTCGTCAGCACCGTCATTCCCGTCGCTCACCAGGATGATTTCTCGACCTCGGGGCGCATCTCGCGTGGCAAGGCCGATCCCGGTTCCACTCCTTTGCGCTCAAGCGACCGATTCAAACGGGGCCGACACCAGGCCGGCCGGGATGCCGCGGCGAGCTATCCTAATGCCGCGCATGGCGAGCGCACAGCGGCCGATCACGCCCACCCGACGATCCGACCGCCCGCGCCACCGCGCCAGAAGCCGTCCGAGGGTCAATGGTCGGGTATGACTTCCTTGGCTGATCGTCCGCCTCGCCGCTGAGCGCCGAAGGAGGCCTTTGCTCATCCGCGTGGTGTTCATGGTCCTCCCGGCGGTGGCGTCGTTTTCTCCGGTCTGCTCTTCGGACTGAAGGCGGCCCTAATCTGCTCGACCAAGGAGGCGGCGCCGGGCAGAGCGGCTGCGGGAAGGAACAGACCTGGCGGATCACGCTTGAAGAGGAAGTGGCTGACGAGGGCGATCTGTTCGGAAAGCTCCTGTCGCGAGGCGATGGTCCTCGAGTTCTCGTTGGCCGGCGGTCTCTCCGTCCGGCTGAGCCATTCCGAGGCTGCGGCCTCGATCTTCGACAGTCGAACCGGCTCGCCGGGCTGGACTTGGCCGCGATGGACGAAGAACGGCTTGACGCGGCTGGTGCCGCCGCCGCGCTGAACGATGAGGAAGCTGAACCGATCGAGTTCAGTCACCTGTGCGAAAGCGGGCTGGTCGAGGGTCCGGGCTCGCTCGATTCGCTGCCTGAAAGCGGCCGCCCGCTCGAACTCGCGACGGCCGGCGGCCGCGCGCATCTGCTGCTCCCAACCCTGGAGCACGGCCGCCCGCTCACCGGCCGCAAAGGCCATGGCCTCGGCGACAGTCCGCTGATAGGTGGTCATTGGCACGGAGCCGTTGCAGGGAGCGGGACAGCGGCCCATATCGAAGTAGGCGCACGGCTGGCCATTGGGAGCCTGCTGGAGGACCGGGTAATCGCGGCAGAGATCGAAGAGGTCCTCGAGGGTCTGTACGAACCGAGCGGCGTCGGCCTGGGTTGCGAACGGTCCGAGATCTCTGCCCGGCGGCCCGGCGATGATCTTGCCGACTTCGAAGCGAGGTGCGGCCGCCTCGGAATCCGCGTGCACGAACCACGTCGGCCCGAAACCTACTTCCTTAAGATACGAATTAGATCGCAGAACCCGCGCTATCCGCCAGTATTGGTAGGTGATTTCGAACTGGGAGTGGGCGGTGCGCCATCGAATCCGGCGAACGATTTCGCGGAGATTCGTCCGCCGTTGGGATGTCACCAGTGTCTGACCGTCGGCGGTGGGCGTCTGCCGGGTCAGCCGGTTGTTCAATGCCCGTTTCAGATCGGCGGCCGCCGCCAGCTGAATGAGCCGATCGTCCGCGTCGGTCAACAGGTACACGCCGCCGCCACCGGGCAGCCTCGCCTCTGTCTGCTGAGCGGGCCGGGCAGGTGTCGTCTCGCCTGAGACGGTCTCCCGGGGGACCGGCTGCGTCTCCGCTTCTGGCTGCACGGGCGGCGTTTCCGCGGCCGCTTGCAGCGGCGGATAGTCGATCACATGATCGAAGAGCTCATCGAGACGCACGGTCGTAGTCTATGCCGGTTTCCGGGCGATCGACAAGGGATGCATCCGGCCGGGACCCGCGTTGGCGAGCCCGGGAGGGGTGTTGGGACACGGTTTGGGGGAGAAAGCGCCGGCGCCAAACGAACCCAACGAGGATTGCCCAAGTTGCCTTGCTCCTGTATTTTACTGTGGACTTATCAGGGGGTCGTTTTCAGGATTTCAAAGAACCAGGAGGCAGACCGGGGGTATCGTCCTCCGTGGTCATATCACGTGTCCCGTCCCGCAGGTTATGGCAGAGGCCATGGTCCGCACTTCGGTGACCTGCCTTGCCAACCGGTCACTCGACCACTAACCTGATCGCTCATGGCAATGGAGCGACCACATCAAACGGCACCCGCGAATCAGCCCCAATCGATTTGGGACAATGATCTGCCTGCAGGGGATTCGCCGCCGCTGCCGCGCTGGCCACTGGTGGCCGCCGCTGTCGCCTTTGGGCTATGGTTTGGCTTCGTTGTCTCGATGATGGTTGTGCGTCTCTCGGAAACGCGTCACGTCGCTTAGCAGTGTGGCCTTTGCAGGGTCATTGACGCAGCAGGCACTTGATGGTCCAGGCCAGCCCACCGCAGCTTGATCCCACCGTCTTCAATGAGAATCTGGCTGCCTTGCAGCGGACCGAGCCGCAGCTAGCGGAGCGCGTGGCCGGGCTCGCCAGGGTCATCCAAGCCGCGTCGGGCGTGACTCGCGACGGCCAGATCAGCTTCCGTGTAGGGTGTTCCAGGCCGGACGGCAGGCCAAGTTCTAGGGAGCAGTGGCTCGGTCGAACCTCGATCCCGGCGGTTCGAGCGGCCGCCCTGCTCGACCGCTTTGATGCCGGCCTGGGCAACGTCCTGCTGCCAGGGCTGGGACAGGGTTATGAGGCAACGCTGCTGCTACAGCGGCTGGCTCGGTGCCGAGCGGTGTTCGTGTGGGAGCCCGAGGAGGGGGTCCTGGTGCTGGGCTTGCGGCTGCACGACTGGGCGGCGGCTATCGCGGAGCGACGACTGGTACTGCTGGGGGGACCTGTGGCGACCCTGACCACAACACTGGTGAACTGGTTCAACGTCCACCCGGGTCATCTTTGCCCCACACGTATCCTGATGTGGCCCTGGGCCGCGCCACCCGAGCTGGCCGAGATCCGCGCCGCTGTTCAGGCTGCCTACGAAATCGTCGAGCAGGCTCGGGTGCTGGAGACGAGCCGCATCCGGCAGCAACTGGCGGAGGCGCTGTCGGCGGTGGCCGTTCACGACCCAGCTGGAGGCGGCACGCATGTGACCGGGGGCCGCACATCAGCGCTGGTGCTCTCGCTGCAGCCCCGAGATGAAGTCTTGGCGTTGGGAGATGTGCTGGCGGCAGCCCTGTCCACTGCAGGGGAACAAGCCGAGTACGTGGCAGTCCGATCCGCCGCAGATGTTCATTCCCTGGCTCGGATTCGGCGAATCGCCGGGATTCCCGGTGGGCCGCCCGGCCAAGCCATCCTCCTGAATACCACTCGCCAAGAAGTTCGGGACGTGCTGCCGGAGCCGATTCCGGCCATCAGTTGGCTGGAGACTCACGCCATCCCGGCGTCGGGACTAGCCGGGCAGATTGGCGACAGGGACCTGATCGCGGTCACGCACGCGCGAGGTTACGCTCGAGCCCTGGAAGCGGGCATCGAACCTGGGCGGTTGAAGGTCTGCCCACTGCCCTGCCTCGCCATCCCGAGCGATCCGGCAGGGCTGGCAAACGCGGATCGCCCCATTGACGTGGTCATCATGACCGACCTGCCGCTCACCGGCGCGGAGCGATTCGGATACAGCCTGCCCACTCACCTGCAGCTGTGGGGCACGGCCATCGAGCTGCTCGGGGCGGGCATCGACGGCTTCACTGACGAGCAGGGAGAGTCTGTTCTCGCGGCCGCCGAGAAACGCCTGGGGCTGAGGATCGACGATCTCGAAGTACGACGGCCTATGCTGGAAATCCTGTCCACCACGGTTGCCAATGCATTGCTGTGGCGACGACTGTTCCGGGCCCTGGTGCAGGCGGGCGTCAAACCGGCGGTCTGCGGCCACGGCTGGAGCGATGTGGCTGGCCACTGCTGGCAAGGGCCCATGACCTCATTGCGCGATCGGGCAAGAATTGCCGGACAGGCGAAGCTGGTCATTCACGCGGACGTTACTGGGGAGCTGTCCCATGCCGCACTGCTGGCCGTGGGAAGTGGGGCGGTGTTGCTGGCCCGGGCCCATCCGAGTGACCGGCGACCTGGCGGCTGGCACACGCTGTTCGAGCCCGACAGGAGCATGCTGACCTTCCGAAGGGAACAGGAGTTGACGCGACTGGTGCGTCGACTGATCGGTGACTCTGCCGGTCGCCGGAGTCTGGCCCGACTGGCTGCCGAGGCGGTCAAGTCCCAGCACACGCCGGAAGCGCGCCTGGTAGCCCTCCGAAGCAGCGCAAGTTCTTGTTCTTCATCATCCCGGGTGCAATCCTAACATTCTTCGGGTAAATGACTTACAACAATTCGCGAGTCCGGTCAAGTTTTTTGTCGCGAGCGACCGATAACAGCGCCATGATTGGCTTTGTGTCTGCGGTCCCGGGCGCGATGGACGTCCGAAAATGGTCCATATCATCTGTTGGAAGGTTGCGTGAACATGAGAACCATCGCCATCGCCAATCAAAAGGGCGGCTGTGGTAAAACGACCGTGAGCATCAATTTAGCCGCGTGCCTGGCCCGCGAAGGCCGACGCGTCTTGCTGGTGGACATGGACCCACAGGGACACTGTGCCCTTGGTTTGGCGGTACCAGAGGACCAGATCGAGGTCAGCATAGCGGATGTGCTCGCAGCCCGCGGCGGATGCAACGGACATGCGGTGAAGCCCAACGGCAGCGGGAACGGTGAGCGCCTCGACCTGGTTCGGAGTATCTGGCAGATCACCGCCAATTTCGATCTCTCACCCTCGACGACGAGTCTTGCCCGGTTTGAGATCGACATGGTGAGCAAGCCGGATGCCGAGGACCGGCTGGCGGAGGTGCTCTCGACAGTCAGCGAGAAGTACGATTTTGCGCTGGTTGACTGCCCCCCGCACATCGGCATTCTCACGCTGAATGCCCTGGCCGCAGCCAGTGAAGTCATCATCCCGGTAGACACGGGCTACTTTTCACTCCAGGGGCTCTCCAAGCAGCTTGACACGATTGAGGCATTGCGGGCCCGCCGGGATCAGCCCCTTGAGATCCGCATCCTCGCCAACCTGTACGACGTGCGTACCAAGCTTGGCCGGGAGATCCTCAACGAGCTCAAGCGTAAGTTCGGGCCGATGATGTGCTCCACGTTCATCAACTTCAACACCAAGCTTCGCGAGGGGGCCAGTTTCGGGCAGCCGATCACGGAGTATGATCCCGGCAGCATGGGGTTCCGCGATTTTGTCCGCCTTGCCCGAGAGCTGATTGCCACCGGTGGTCCGGACATGGTGCCAACGACGCTTATCCGTCAGGCCGACCGGCTTGCTGAGCGGGCGGAGAAGCTTCTGGCGACCTCGCGGCCGCTGTTCGGGCCGGATGGTGTCGAGAACCGCGAACCCGGCCAGATCCCGGCCGCCAGCCACGACGAGATTGAGGAGAGGATCGCGGCCATCTATGGTGTGAAGCCTACGGCTGAAGGTGTGCTGTTCGTTGCCCACGCCCCCGGCGCCCGCACCGTGCAGTTGGCGGGTGATTTCAACAATTGGATGCCTGAAGCGACGGTCATGCAGCCCAACGGGTGCGAGTCCAGCTTCCGGGCGCTGCTGCCGCTGGGACCCGGTCGCTACCGGTACCGGTATGTGGTCGATGGCCGCTGGCAGAACGACCCGCACAACAGCTACGTTGAGACGAACCCCTATGGGGAGCTGAACTCGGTGGTGGAAGTCGGATAAGAGACCTCGCCGCGGGAGGGTTTATCCGCGGTCAGTCTATGCACCGAAGCAGCGTCTGCCCACTCACAGCCGACACTCGGTTACTCACGATACCAGTATTGTGCCTGCCCATGGCTCAGCCGGCCTGGGCTCGAGGAGCGTTCAGGACGCGTCGCTTCTGCAGCCGCCGAGAAGCTCCAGGATCGCACCAGTCATATCGGATGATCGCATGAATGTTTCGCCGATGAGCAACCCTCGGGCGCCGGCCTTGATCAGGCGTTCGACATCGGCTCGCGTCTTGATCCCGCTCTCGGAGATGATGATGGTGCCCTTGCCCGCCAGTCCCGCCAACTGCTCGCTCGTTGCCAGGTCGGTTCTTTGGATCTTGAGGTCGCGGTTGTTGATGCCCAAGAGGCTTCGCCTCTCGTTGGAGAAGGGAACGACGCGTTGGAGCTGTTGGAGGGTGTGGCGTTCGTGGATCTCGATCAGGCTGGTCATGCCCAGCTCGAATGCCAGGTCGAGCATCTCTGCCACCAGGTCTGGTGGGAGGACCTCGCCGATGAGCAGAACGGCGTCCGCGCCTGCCGCCCGGGACTCGTAAATCTGGTATGGGTCGATCATGAAGTCCTTGCGGAGGACCGGCAGCGGCACGGCCTTTTTGACCTGCGGCAAGAACTCAAGGCGGCCATCGAAGTACGGCTGATCCGTGAGTACGCTGAGGGCGGACGCCCCGGCACGGTGGTATACCTTGGCGATGGCCACGGGGTCGAAATCCGGCCTTATCAGGCCTGCGGAGGGCGATTTCCGCTTGATCTCGGCGATGAGGTGGACGCCGCGGGGCGGATCGGCGGCCAGAGCCGCGTAGAAGTCGCGTGCGGGAGCGGCCTCGGCAGCCAGCCGCCTCATCTGGTGCAGCGGACATCTGGCTCTCCGCTGAATCAGCTCCCCGCGTTTGGTTTCGACGATCTGATCCAATATATTGCCCACGAGCGTTCTCCTCGGAAGGAGTATTCTAGTGGATTCAGAGGTTCTGTTCGACGGTCGTGGGCTTCATGGCTGAATCGGTTCCACTGCTTGACAGGCTCGATCTGGTCCTGATGGGGATGGGGGTCGTCGTCCTGTCGATCGCGGCAGGGCGCTGGCTGCGGCAGGGCCGGCCAGAGCTGCTGCTCGGGGCCCCGGTGCGAACGAATGTCCTGGGTCCCCTTACGGTATGGCTTTGCCTGGCTGTGTACCTCATGGGCATGGCTCTGGGGATACCGTTCGCCTGGCTGCTTCCCGCCTCGATGCCTGATGCCCAGCGTTTGGCCTGCGCGGGGGTCATGGCCTCGGTTGCCGGCCAGATCATCCTTATCGCCACCTGCCTGGCGGTGGCGTGGGGCACATTTGCAGGCGGGCTTCGCGGATTTGGATTGGCTGGCACCCACCTGGACCGCGACCTCCGATGGAGCGTTGGCGGTTGGCTGGTAGCCCTCTGTCTGACTGGTGTTGCGGTCTGGTACAGCAGCTGGGTCATTATCACGTTATGGCCGGCATTCACGCCCCCCAGTCACCCGGTTTTCGAGTTTCTGGAGTCGGGGGGCTCGCCGCCGGCTATTCGGTTTCTGGCTTTTTTCGGAGCTGCGACGCTCGCGCCGATCGGCGAAGAGATGCTCTTCCGCGGGATTCTGCAGACTGGTCTGGCGGCGCTGATTGGATGGGGCAGGCCCTCGTCTCGAGCCCGCTGGGGAGCTATCACGGTCACGGCGGTCCTGTTCGGCATGATGCACACTGGCACACCTCACTTCGTTCCCGCGTTGATGTTGCTGGGCGTGCTCCTGGGCTACACTTACGAACGGACCGGTTCCCTGTGGGTTCCCATCGGCCTGCACATGCTCTTCAATATCAAGTCGCTGCTTTGGTATTGGCTTCAAGTCTATCTGATGGGGTAGCGGGCGGCCCCGGGGCTCGGCTTGGGTTGGATATCGGACGCAGGGCGGGGCTCACCGCCTGGCGGGGGGTTTTCGAAGCTAAAGCGGGCTATAGGAACAGGCGATACGGACCACAGCGGAGTGTCCACCCCATCTCTGCGCAAGGAGGTGTTGCGGATATGCAACACGGGTATTACCTGGTACTTGGCTTGTGGCTGATGCTGGTATTGGCCGGGCTGTCGGGCTGTCCGGGCATCGGCGCGGATGAGACGCTGCTCCTGGGCAGCTTTGTTCCCTTGGAAGTCATCTCGACGGAGCCTGCGGCCGGCACATCCGGCGTCTCGCGGGACGTCGCGGTGAGGATCACCTTCAACAAGGAAGTGGATTCCTCCAGCCTGGTCAACCCAGAGAGCAATACGACCACGGGCGCTGTCCTGGTCAAGAGCGCGGCGGGGGCCAACATTGCCGGGACGGTGACGTACAACGCGTCCGCGAACGCGGCGATGTTCGTTCCCACGGCTCACTTGTCGCCCAACCTGACCTACACGGTCACGGTGAGGGACGTGCGAGATCTCAACGGTCAGGCACTGCTGAACGCTTACATATGGACCTTCACGACCGGACCGGAGCCTGACACGGTTCCAGTGGTGGTCGACACGAGCCCGGCCAGCGAGGCCATCGAGGTTGCACGGGACACGGCCATCCAAGCGGTGTTCAACGCGCCGATCAGCGGTATCTCGACCTCGACCTTCGTGGTTCGGGACATGACCACGAACGCGGTTCTGGGGGCGCGATCGCTGGTGTTCGACCAGGTTCAGCTCACGGCCACGTTTCGCCCGCTCAGCTTGCTCAACCCGAACACCACGTACACTGTCACGCTGCAGGACATTGCGGGCTCGGCAGGCTATCCCCTGATGGGCCAGCACATCTGGTCTTTCACCACCGGCAACACGCCCAATACGACGCCGGTGGTGGTATCGACCACACCTGTGGCTGACGCGACGGATGTATCGCGCGACACCCGCATCGAGGCGGTGTTCGACTCTGTCGTCACGGGGACCAGTGCCACGACGTTCCTGCTTCGCAACAGCCTGACCGGCGCCTCGGTCAGCGCCAGCTCTGTGGCCTTCTCCAACACGAGCCGGACGGCGGTATTTGTTCCTTCCGTATACCTGGCCGCCAACACGAGCTACACGGCGACGTTGCGGGGTCTCGTCGGCACGGACGGCGTGGTGATGCCGGAGAAGTCATGGTCGTTCACGACCGGCGCGAGCCCGGATGCGCTTCCCCTGGTCATCGCCATAACGCCGGCCAGCGACGCCGTCGGGGTGGGACGGGACACGGCCATCCAAGCGACGTTCAGCGAGCCGATCAGCGGCATCTCGGCCGCGACCTTTGTGGTGCGGGACCCGCTCACCAATGTGGTCGTGGGGGTGCGATCACTGGTGTTCGATCCGGCGAGCCTGACGGCCACGTTCCGCCCGCTCACCCTGCTGAGTCCCCACACCACTTACACCGTCACCTTGCAGGACATCCTGGACTCGACCGGATTCCCGGTGATGGCGCAGTACATCTGGTCATTCACCACCGGCCAGTCGCCGAATACGACGCCGGCGGTGCTCTCCACGACACCGGCGGACGGTGCCGTCAACGTGCCGCGCAACACGCGAATCCGAGCGGTATTCAATGAGGCGGTCACCGGGGTGGCGGCCACGAGCTCGACGCCTGCCGGCCTGGTAGTCCGCAACACGCTGACTAACGCCCTGGTGGCCGCGGAAGTGATCATGTACTCCAACGCTGACTTCACCGCGGTGCATGTCCCAAGCGTCTTTCTTGGGCCCGCGACGAACTACACCGCGACGCTTCGCAACATCGTGAGCGCCGACGGTGTGCTCATGCCGGAGATGTCCTGGTCGTTCACCACCGGGACCGACCCGGACACGGTGGTTCCGACGATCACTGCGGCCGGTCTGACCGCGCGGGCGAACTGTTCAAGCGACATCACTCTGAGCTGGTCGCCGGCATCGGACGATGTCACCCCGCAGGCGGGCATCAGCTACCAGATCTTTCAGTCCCGGTTCAGCGGGGGACAGGATCTGAACGCCCCGAGCTATGCGACGGCTGCGGGGATCACGTCCTACCGGGTGACGGGTCTTGACCGCGGCACCACCTATTACTTCACGGTTCGGGCGGTGGATGGCTCAGCCAACCGGAGCGTTGCCTTCACCGAGCGATCCGCGACGACGTCCTCCTACTTCGGCTGCCCCACCACCCTCGCGGTGGCCGGGGGACCGAAGGCCATTGCCACGGCCGACCTGAACAGTGACGGCGAGCTCGACCTGGCGATCGCGTGCCTGACCGCGAACACTGTCGCCATCCTGCTGGGCAACGGCGATGGGACGTTCTCGCCGGCGGTGCCGCCGACGGTTGCGGTGGGAACGAGCCCCGTGGATGTGGAGGTCGCCGACTTCACCCATGACGGGCACCTCGATCTGGCGGTGGCCAACCGCGATGGTGGAAGCGTGTCGATTCTGCCGGGCAACGGGGACGGGACGTTCGGGGCGGCGGTGAACACCGCGCTTTCCGGCCCGCTCTCTCTGGCGGTCGGGGAGTTCGAGAACCCGGCCAACGCGAACCTGGATCTGGCGGTGGCGACGGGAGACGACGTGTCGATTCTCTCCGGAAACGGCGACGGCACCTTCAGTGGAACGGTCACCCGGCTGACGGTGGCCGGGGTATCGGATGCCCGTTCAGTCGTCGCGGGCGACTTCGACGGCGACGCCCTGGTGGATGTGGGCGTGTGCTACGGGGGCACGGACAACGCAGCCGTGTTCCTGAACAGCACGCCAAACGGCGGGGCCCTGGCTTTCACTGCTCCGACCACGGCGACGAACCGGCTGTTTGCCGTCCAGAACGCGCCCGCGGCGCTGGCCGGGCCCGACCTGGACGGGGACGGCAGGCCCGACCTGGCCCTGGTGAACGCCGGGACACCCAGCGTGACCATACGCCACTCCAGCGGCATGTCCACCAACCTCTTCCCGCCGGGCACAGGAAGCACCGGCGAGAACGTGGCCCTACCCGCAGGGGCGAGTCCCATCGCGGTTTCCGCCGGAGACGTGGACGGCGACGGGCTACCCGATCTGGTGACGGCCAATCGCGGACTGGGGACGTTGTCCGTGCTGATCAACCTTGGCGGTACGAGCCTGTTCATCGTGGAGAACCAGGACACCGGCCTGCAACCGGCAGCGGTGGGGCTGGGCGACTTCAACGGTGACGGCAAGCTCGATGCTGCGGCGGCCAACCCGGGTGACAACACGGTGTCGATCCTGCTGAACGTTCGATGACCCCCTTCTCGATTCCGTTTCGATCGGCACCCACCGCCCAGACGGATGGAGGAGTGAAATCGATGCGAATGTCCTGGCTGGCCGTTCTACTCACCGGCGTGAGCCCCTCGGTTCTCCTCGCTGATCCGCCTCGACCTCAGGCGGCGGTGGCCACGCAACCGACGGACGTTCTTCGGGCGTGGGAGGAGCTCGAGTATGGCCTGTTCATCCATTTCGGCATGAGTACCTTCACGGGCCATGAGTTCGGAGGAATCGAGGCCACCAGCAAGGTCTATGCGCCCACCGATCTCGACGTGGACCAGTGGATTCGCACGGCCAGGGACGCCGGCATGAGGTATGCCGTGCTGACCGCCAAGCATCACTACGGCCATGCCCTCTGGCCGAGCGCCGTTTCGGATTACACGGTGGCCACCAGTTCGCAGACCACCGACGTGATCGAGCAGTTTGTCGAAGCCTGCCGCAAGTACAAGCTCGCCCCGGGCTTCTACTACTCGCTGGGTTGGGACAAGTACCATCAGCTGAAGCGAACCCCCATCGAATACGAGCGATTCGTCCACGAACAGATGAGGGAGCTGCTGACCCGTTACGGTCCGATCACCGAGATGTGGTTTGATATTCCCTGGGACATGGGTCCGGACATGCCCGGTATGCTCACCCGGCTCTACGATCACTGCAAATCACTGCAGCCTGACTGCCTGGTGCTCCTGAATCAGGGTTTTGTGGATGGCAGCCAGGTGAACACTCGCGAGCCCAGTTATGCCGGCAAGATCGTCTCCCAGATCCCGATGCCGATCTGGCCCAAGGACCTCAACAATGGCGAACGCGTCGCACCCCGGAGAACGGGCCACAATCCCGGGATCGTCTACAACGGTACGCGGTACTACATCCCGGACGAAGTCTGTGACTCGCTCGGTCAGACGCGGTGGTTCTGGGGCAGGGACGACGACGTCCGGCCCGCCCGCCAGATGGTCGAACTCTACCGTCGGAGCGTGGGTCGAGGGGCAAACCTACTGCTCAACGCCGGACCGGATCGGAGCGGGCGAATCCCGCCCGAGTTCGTCGCCCGGCTGATGGAGACTGCCGAGCTGATCGGGCACCCGGAGGGCGTGCGGGACTCGCTGCTCATCGACCGCCCGGTCGCCGCCTCGAACGTGTATCGCAATGAAGTGGACAAATGGGGGCCGTCCAGGGCGACGGACATGGATCTCGGGGCCGAAGGGGGCACGCGATGGGCGACGGATGTTGAGGTGAAGACCGCATGGTTGGAAGTGGACCTGGGCGCCGAAGCAGCCTTTTCCCGTGCCACGATCAGTGAGTTCCTGGACGCTGTTCGAGCGTTTGAACTGCAGGTGCCGGACGAGCAAGGTGGCTGGAACACCGTTCACCGGGGCGGGACCATCGGCGGGCCAGGGGTGGAGGTGACCTTTCCGCCAGTCAAGGCCGGCAAGGTGCGACTGGCGATCACGGACTCCACGGGCGGGCCGACGATCTGGGACTTCGCGGTGTACCCACCGCGTTGACGATGGTGATAGAGACGCCGCCCGACTCCGCTCGCCGACATTGCGGAGCATTCCGTCTCGGGGGTTGAAAAGAGAAGGCCGCGACCGCGAGGAGAGGGGCGTCTTAACGCCTGCTCCTCACGGCCGCGGCCTCGAATCATGCAATCGATGAAGGCCCGGAAGCCCGGCCGGGGCTTACCGCCGCCGACGTGCGAGGCTCAGACCACCCAAGGCCAGCAGGACCAGTGTGCACGGCTCGGGCACGAGGGCGAAGACCTCAAACTCCTCCGCTCCGATGAAGCCGTCGACATCGGTCATGGCTCCGCCGGGAGCACCGTAGATCCGCATGCCGTTGACCCCGTCGATGGTGTCAAAGGTCCAGAGGAACGGGGCGGCCTCCTGCCAAGTGGCGACATTGATGAGGTATCCGAGGTCGTCCGTGTAGCGGCCCATGTCCAGGCCGGTCACATCGTTCCAGGTGGCGCCGCCGTCGCTGGTGTACTGGACCTTCATGGTGTCGGTGTTGAACCAGCCGCCGTCGCCGAAGGTCTTGAAGGTAATACCGATTGCGGCGACGTCATTCTTCGGGGAATCGAGCAGCACGCCGATGTATTCGTCTCTGGGCCCCCCGGCTCCCCAGGTGGTGTCATAGCTGTCCCAAGTGAAGCTGCCGTCGGTGAGGGTCTGAGGCTGGGCGAACTGGTTCCAGCTCCACAGCGGCGTCTGGCCGAGGGCCAGGTTGTTCTGGAGATTGATCTTGCTGGCGATCGGGAGGTCACCGCTGACCTGGAGTTCGCCGACGCCGACCCATCCGCCGCTGTCCGGAGCGGGGCCAGGCTGGGGGGCGCCGATCAGGCGGACGCCCCAGACGTTACCCGTGGGGGCCGTCGGGGTGATCTTATACTGGCGGTGCCCGTCAATGAAAGTGTTGTCGTAGGCAACGTCCCAGGTCGCCGCCACTTCTTCCCAGACTCCGCCCTTGGCGACCGGCCCGTTTCGGAGCACTTCGACCCGCGGGGTGCTCGCGAACGTCCCGCCGTCGCCGTAGATCCGGTTCGAATACTTGATCTCGGTGACGGAGGCCGGCAACTTGAACTGGTACCCGGCGAAGTCCTCGGCGGTAGTTCCGCCGTAGGTGTTGACGTTGGAGAAAAGATCGCCGTTGTTCATCAACCACCAGGGTTCACCGTTGCCTCGGTCGCTGGCGTAGTCATACAGGCCCTGCCCGCCGTTCCCGATGGTGTCGCCGAAGTCGATGCCCAGGCTCGTTGTGTACCGAGCCTCAACACTACCGAAGGTGGTCAGGTCGGCACCCTGGACGCCGGATGTCACCCCCACGAGCGCACCGATCGCCAGCACGAAGATCCATTTGCCCAGAGACATCTTTCTACCTCCAAAAAACCATGACTTGAGCCGTGAAAGGGAAGGCGGTGCCCGTCTCCTATCGCCCTCCTCCCTTGGTGCCGACACCTAGACTGCGGCTACCACTGTCTATTGTCCACAACTGCGGCTGGAAGTCAAGCCTAAAGTCGCGAAGCAGACAGGCGGAGAGTGGAATGCGTCGGTTGGTTCCGGCGTGGCGTGAGCGGGCGGCCTCGCCCATCCGGTCGTAGCCGCGGCCGCAGTGGGTGAGCGACCTGCCTTTCGACCGCATCACAACCCTAAGATACTACCGGGAAAGCACTTACGTCCATCTGGGGGTCGATGTTCTTATTTCGCACCGGCGGTTGGGGCCTGGAATTGGCCGGGCTTCAGGCGGGCGTCTATGGCCCAAGGGATGGCGCCCCCGGCCACAGCTAGCGATAGAGTCTTGGGTTTTGCCGCCAATCCTTGTCCTTGTCGTGACCCATGGTCGTCACTCGCGGCCGGCGTTCGCGGAGCCGGACGGACTCCAAGCCCGACCCCCAGCTCTCGGAGGCGATGTTCTTGCCCACGCACTCCAGGCGCAAGGTGTAGTCGCCGGGCTCGGGCCAGAAGTCGAGCAGGTGAAACTCATTGCTATCGATCTGGGCGGCGTAGAAATCGAGGGGTTTGCCCAGTTTCACGCCGTTGAGCGATGCCTGGTAGCGGCCGAAGTCGGGGGCGCAGGTCGCGTTGAGCAGCAGCCGCACTGGTTCCTTCTTGGTCACCTTGAAGGGTATCTCGAGCCAGCCGTCCTCGATTTTGGCGGGCTTGAAGAGTAGCTGTGCCTCCTTGTAGAGGCTCGGCATCGGTTGCGGTCGGGCTTCGCCGGGCCCGTGATGCCTGGCGTCGGTGAAGTCCTTGGCGAAGACAATCGTCCGGTCCAGGTTCGGCAGGCGGCGTTCGCGGGCATCCGGGGCGCGGGCGGCGAAGGTCGGCGTTCCGGTCTGATACCAGTAAGCCACGCTGGCGTAATCGTCCTCCCGCTCGTTCCAGCTCATGGCCTTGTAGTTGGCGTTCTCGTCCTCCGACATCCAGCCCCAGTGCTCGATGGTCACCTTGATTCCGGTGCTGAACACGATGGGGTCGTTGATGTGCCAGCGATAGGAGCTGGTGTAGGTGCCCACGCCGCGCTGCTTGAAGTAAGGCACGCCGAAGTAAGGCGTCTGACACGGCTTCAAGCCCCAGGCGGAGAGGAAGTAGTCCTCGGTGCCGGTTCCCCAGATGGAGGGCTTGTCCTCGCCGTCGATGTAGATCTTCTCGTCGCCTTCGCCGAACCAGGCGGGGCTGCGCATCCGGACGGCCAGGACCGTCCCCACGTAGTGTCCCTTGCCCCGGGTTTCGAGGAGGACGTAGTCCTTGCCGTTCTCGACGGGGTACTCCTGGCGGTACTGGGCGTAGAAATAAGGGGTGTCATCGGGCAGTGAATCGAGCTTGATCCAGTCGATGTTGTGATACAGTCCGCGGAGCGGCTTGTCGCTCTGGTTAATGACCTCGATCCTGGCCGACTTTCGGAAGGGCATTCGCCAGTAGCAGTTGTAGGAATCGGCGTCTTCGACGATGACCGGCAGGCTGATGACTTCGCTGCGAAAGCCGAAGGCGTTGGCGAAGAAGTCGCCCATAGGGGCCTCTACGGCGGGTTTGTCCTGGTCGTCCCAGTACATGCGCACCAGCATTTCCTGGTGATTAGCCGCTCCGAGAGGGGCACTGGGCAGGGCGGGCTCGGGACCTCGGAAGGTGAACCAGATGTGAGTGATGATGCCCGGTCCTTTCGCGTCGAGGACGATCTGGGTCTGGCCCGGGGGGACATCGCGGGCATCCCGGTTGCTCAGCGGCTCGGTGGTACCGAGCGGCTCGGCCTTGGGGTCGTAGGTACCGTCGAGGCCTTTGCGGAATGCCGAGGTGGAGCGCATGCTGCGACCCTGGCTGGGGCGGGCCAAGCCGTCGAGCGGGCCTTGCTGGGCGGGTACGGGGCTTTGGAGGATAAACGCCGCAAGGCAGGCAGCCATTCCGCATGCGCTTTTCCGCGAGCGCACGGACCCTTCGTGTCTTCGGTTCATGTTTTGTCTCCTTCTCGTCTATGGCAAGTCACCCACAGTCCCACACCCCGCCCATTTCCACATCGGTCACTCGGTCCGACGCCAGCCGGCGCGACGGCCTGGTTCTCCGAGGATGGAGCAGGCCGAACCCGTCCATTGCCCCTCGACCGACCCGTCACGGTCGAGCCCTGGATGATCCCGGGTGCTGGTCGAGCGGTGGCGGGCGGCTGGCCGGCCGCGTCGCGCCCCCACCGTCGCCTCTGCAGGGTTCCCCGGGCACCGGCCACCCGGCCTGATCCCAAGTCAGCGGCCGGATCTGAAGTGTCGGCACGCCGAACAGGTCGGCGTCATAGTAGTGATGGACCAGCCAGTGCTGGTCACCGTTTGCCAGGACGGAGTTGTGTCCCGGGCCCCGGACGTGGCCTCGGCTGTCCAGGACCAGGGTTCCGCCGCCGTCGAGCATCGGCTTGCCGTCGCGATCGAGGTAGGGCCCGGTGACGGTCTTGGATCGGCCGACCATGATCTTGTAGGTACTCTCGGCACCCCGGCCGCAGTAGTCGAAGGAGACGAACAGGTAGTAGTAGGCGCCTCGCCGAACGATGCAGGGGGCCTCGACCGCCCCGGGCGAGGATCGAGCGGCCAGCGAATAGATGTGCGGATCCGAGTGGAGTTTCCCGGTCGACCGATCCAGGCGGCGCAGTTTGATACCGCTCCAGAAGGATCCGAAGGCCAGCCACGGTTCCCCGCGCTCGTCGAGCACGAGGTTGGCGTCGATGGCGTTCCAGTTGTCCCGACCGGGCACGGACTCGATCACTTTGCCCCGATCGACCCACTTGTACTCAGGGTTGGTGGGGTCCAGCGTCTCGTTGACCGCCAATCCTATGCAGGAGCGGTTCCGTCCCCAGGTGGAAGCGGAGTAGTACAGGTGATAGCGTTTGTTGAAGTAGGAGATATCCGGCGCCCAGAGGCCGCGCACGCCGGGTACCTCGTCCCGAGCCCAGCGGGGGGTTTCGTCGAAGACGGTGCCGATTCGCTCCCAGCGAATCAGGTCCCTGGACCTGCGGATGGGTATACCGCCGCCGGTAGAGAAGATGTAGTACATGCCTTCAGCGGCGATGATGTGCGGGTCATGGACGCGGCGGATGTCCCCTTGCTGGGCGATGGCCGGCCCGGCTACCCCCAGAAAGGCCCCCAGGGTCGCCGCCAAGGTCGCACAGGGCGGTACGCGGAGGCGAGGGTGGGGAGTTCGAGAGCCGGTCCAGGTGCCTCTTGGGCTGCTGTTCCTGCGGACTTCTTGCGATGATCTCTTGGCGTCGGCAATCGGGGTGAGCCGTACCCCGATCGGCGCGCTGCCCGGAAGCCCGGCTGGACGACTTCTACGTTCTGCGGTGGTGACGGTGGGGCCGACCAGAGGGCGAATGGCCGCGGGGGCGGGGGTGACATGGCTTCTGGGGACGACCTTCATTGTCTGCTCCGACTGACGCGGAGGATACCCCGACCCGGCCCGGGTCGGCAACAGCCCGGGCGAGGGGCGCGGGCGTGGAGGGCCGATGGCACGGAGCGACGGCGGCACCGGGAAGCGGAGAACGAGAGGGCGATGTTCGGGCAGAGACTCGAACCAGCTTATAGTTCTTCAGGGACACACCGCGGCGAGGCCCCCTTGTCGCTGTCGAGGATTCCGGCCGCGGATCATCGGCGTAGTGGACTTGGGTGAGCGGCGCCGGCGATCGGCCTACTGACCGGGCTGCGGGCCGATGGGGAAGGGCTCGCTCACCACCACGCCGGAGAAGAGATTGGACGGCACATCGTTCGGCTTGACCTGCTTGTCATAGCGCTCGCGCATCTGGACCGGGCTGAGCAGCTGCATATACCGGAGGGTGATGCGACGCGGATCCGGTCCAGCGGTCCCGGTTTCCTCGCCGGCACGAGCCAGCTCGGCGATCGGTGCCCGGGCGATTTCGAGCGTCCCGCCCGGGGCAACGGTTTTGAGGCGATCGAGCCGGAACGTTGCGGCCGCGGGGTCGGGATCGGGCTGCCAGCGCCGCGTGCTCTCCTGGCTGCCGAGGGTGACATCCCAGACGAGCTGTGCGTGCCGGGAGCTGTCCGGTCCGAAGTTGAGGTTGAGGGACAGAGGGCGATCCCAGGTGTTGTGTACATCTGCCACGATCTGGTGGTTCTGGCGTCTGAGCCGGAGGTAGAGGGGTCGTTCTGCGGTGCGGATGTCATCAGGTGCCGAGCGGGTCACCTCGATTGTGACCGGCTCGCTGGTGACCCGTCCGAAACCGGCCTTGGTCCAGGACTCGTCCTCCCACTGCGGCTGGTACTCGAAGCGAATGGTGTACTGACCGGTGGCGAGCATGGGGTATCGGGACCAGCCGCGGTTGAACTCTGGGATGCGGAGTTGGGCGTGACTTCCCGGCTCGATGGTGTGCGAGGGCGGTTTCTTTCCCGCCCGGAGCTCGACCGCCTGGCGGATGTCCGCATTGCCGTCGATCGAATCGATGCGAAGCTCCAGCGGCTGGTGGTCGGGCCCTGTGACCATGAGCCAGTCGGCGGCGTCGAGCATTCGGCCGACCTGATCGGCGTCGGGTGAAGCCGGCCTCGTGGTGGGCGTTTTTGTCGCCTCGGGCCAGGGGACGCGCATGGGTGCCTGGGTGGGGTTGTGGGCGTGAAGGATGAGGGTGAACGGCTCGTTCCAGGCCATGCGTGCCGGAACGACCTGGAGATGGACGCGGCCACCGAGCATGATGGCCGCCTGGAGTTCGTTGAGCAGGGTGCGGGCGGAGAGGGCGGCCTCGAGATCGTTTCCCTGGGCGGCGGTGCGTAATTCAGGGAAGGTGATCGGCCCCCAGGCGGCGAGTTGCCGGATTGCCTCGCGGCGTTTGGCGGGCGACGGATGCTTCAATTGTCTGACCGCTTGACGGATTTCCGCGGCGGACGGTTCGGCCGGGGCCGATGCCGTGGCGGTTGCGGCTCGGGAGGTGGTCCGGCTCGCAGTCTGAGCGACCGCTGTTGTGCGGCCGCAGGTCACCGACCAGACCATTGCGGCGAGCAAGCACCGACGCGCCAGGGACGTTCTGCTCATGGGCTGTTCTCCCAGGTTCGGTACTGGAGGGGCTGACGGCAGGCCTTCATGTTGGATGGGGATCGGCGACCGCCCTTTTCGACGCTCATGGGTTCACCTCCCCTGTGCTGCGGCGTGCGGCCCGGGGCCGGCCATGCCCAATCTCGACCGAAGGAACCGTCCGGTGTAGCTGTTTTGGTTCCGGGCGACGTCCTCGGGGCGGCCCTCGACCACGATCCGGCCCCCCTTTTCACCGCCTTCGGGTCCCAGATCGATGATCCAGTCGGCCATTTTGATGACCTCGAGGTTGTGTTCAATGACCAGGATGGTGTGTCCTTTGTCTGCGAGGCGGTTCAGCACGCGAAGCAGGTTGTCCACATCGGCGAAGTGCAGGCCGGTAGTCGGCTCGTCCAGCACGTACAGGGTGTGGCCGGTCGGCGTCTTAGCCAATTCGGCGGCCAGTTTGACTCGCTGGGCCTCGCCGCCGGACAGGGTGGTCGACGCCTGGCCGAGCTTCATATAGGACAGGCCGACGTCATCCAGGGCCAGGGCGATCTGGCGGATGTTGGCGAAGCTCTCGAAGAACGAGATGCTATCATCGACGGTGAGGTCGAGCACATCGGCGATGTTGCGGCCGCGGTATCGGACTTCGAGGGTTTCGCGGTTGTAGCGGGTTCCCTTGCAGACATCGCAGGCCACGTAGACATCGGGCAGGAAGTGCATTTCGATGCGTTTGGTTCCCTGGCCCTGGCAGGCCTCGCAACGGCCGCCCTCGACGTTGAAGCTGAACCGTCCGGGGCTGTAGCCGCGGATTTTGGACTCGCGGGTCTTGGCGAACAGTTGGCGGACGAGGTCGAACGCCCCGGTGTAAGTGCACGGGTTGCTGCGTGGTGTTCGGCCGATGGGGGACTGATCGATCTCGATGACCCGGTCGACGCGTGAGACGCCGATGATCTGTTCGCACTTGCCTGGCCGCTCACGGGAGTTGTACAAGCGGCGGCGGACGGCCTTGAGGAAGACTTCGTTGACCAGGGTGCTCTTGCCGCTGCCGGAGACTCCGGTGACGCAGATGATTCCGCCGAGTGGGAACCTGACGTCGATGGACTTGAGGTTGTTTTCCGCGGCGCCCTTGACCTCGATGGACTGGGCCAGGACGATCTTGCGGCGTTTTTGGGGAACGGGGATCTCGATCTCGCCGCGGAGGTACCTGGCGGTCAAGGAGTCGGGATGGGCGAGGAGTTGCTCGAGGCGGCCCTGGGCGACGATGAGCCCGCCGTGGGTACCGGCTCCGGGGCCCATGTCGATGACGTGGTCGGCCGCTCGGATGGTTTCCTCGTCGTGCTCGACGACGATGGCGGTATTCCCCGCGTTGACGAGTTGGCGGAGGGTGCCGATCAACTGGCTGCTGTCGCGGGGGTGGAGTCCGATGGTGGGCTCGTCGAGGACGTAGCAGACGCCGACCATGCCGCTGCCGACCTGGGTGGCCAGGCGGATGCGTTGGGCCTCACCGCCGGAGAGGGTGGCACTGGCCCGGTCGAGCGTCAGGTAGCCCACGCCGACGTCGATCATGAAGCGGAGCCGGTCGGTCACGGCGCGGAGAATTGGGGCGGCGATGGTGGCCTTTTCGCCGGTCAGGGAGATGGTAGTGAAGAATGCGGCGGCCTGTTCGACGGAGAGGCCCGCGACCTGGGCGATGTTCTTGTCGGCGACGCGGACGGCGAGGGGTTCGGCCCGCAGGCGAGCCCCGTGACAGGTTTCGCAGGGCCGCTCGCTGAGGTAGGCGTGCAGTCGCTGCTTGAGAGATTCGCTTTCGGTCGACGCCCAGCGGCGTTTCAGGTTGGGCAGGACGCCTTCGAACCTGGTGTCGTATTGGGCCTCGCTGTGCGGTGTCGTGCCGTTCATGAGGATATCGCGGCGGTCTGCCGGCAGCTTGTCGAACGGCGTGTCGGGGGGCACGTGGAATCGGAGGCAGAACTCGTCCAACAGGTTTCGG
The DNA here is from genome assembly GCA_022711465.1 of Planctomycetota bacterium. Lineage (GTDB taxonomy): Bacteria > Planctomycetota > Phycisphaerae > UBA1845 > PWPN01 > JAGNEZ01. The sequence goes on from JAKLEZ010000005.1 coordinate 307,596, forward strand.
TAGACGACGTTCATGCGCTTACCGCTGTGCCGCCAGGCGGTGATGGCGCCGTCGGCCAGGGCCAGGGCAGGATCGGGTACCACCAAGTCGGGGTCGAACTCGAGGATATTGCCCAGGCCGTCGCAGCCGGGGCAGGCCCCGTGGGGGGAGTTGAAGCTGAACATGACTGGAGAGAGGGCGGGGATGCTGACTTCGGGGTGCAGTGGGCAGGCGAAGCGGGTGCTGAAGGGGTGGTCTCTCCATTTGCCTCCGGGCCGCTCCTCGGCCACGAAGACGGTCTGGTCGCCGAGGTTGAGTCCGAGGGTGATACTCTCGGCCAGACGGCTGCGGACGTCGGGTTTCACCGCCAATCGGTCGACGACCACGTCGATGGTGTTTTTGCGGCCTTTGCGTAACGCGGGCACGTCGCGGAGATCGTAGAGCGCGCCGTTGACGCGGACGCGTACGAAGCCCTGCTTCTGAACGCGTTTGAGCATCTCCTGAGCTGCCGCGGCCGGGCTCTTGGCTTGAGCGTCGGCGGGGATTGGCGATTGGCCTTCCCGGGTTCGTTTCGCGTGAATCGCGGCGATCCGGGAAACCGGGGCGGCGGCGCCGGGTCGGCGTTGGCCGAGAAGCGGGGCCAGGACCATGATGCGCGTGCCGCCCGGCCAAGCCAGGACCTGGTCGACGATCTGGGACGGCTCCTGGCGATCGATCCGACGGCCGCACACCCAGCAGTGGGGCTCGCCCACGCGGGCGTACAGCAGGCGGAGGTAGTCGTAGACCTCGGTGGTGGTGGCCACGGTTGAACGGGGGCTGGTGCTGCCGGCCCGCTGCTCGATGGCGATGGTTGGGGGGAGGCCCTCGATGTGCTCGACGTCGGGTTTCTGCATCTGCTCGACGAACTGTCGGGCGTAGGCACTGAGCGTCTCGATGTATTTGCGCCGGCCCTCGGCGTGGATGGTGTCGAAAGCCAGGGAGCTCTTGCCCGAGCCGCTCAGACCGGTGATGACCACCAGCCGGTCGCGAGGGATATCCAGGGAGATGCCCCGCAGGTTGTGCTGTCTGGCCCCCTGAATTCGAATGTAGCGATCGGTGTCCATATCCAGAACCCGCCGCGACAAGCCCATTCACTCGCCGGGCCAGAAGACAGAATGCCGCGAGGGTACCAGCTTAGGACCCGGGGTGAGGAAAGGCAATACCTTCGTTCCGTGGTCGCGGACCGCGACGAGCCAAGAAACGAGAACAGAGAATCGAGAAGGAGGAAATGGAGAAAGCCCATGCAAGGCGTCAGGAGTATTCCAGGAGGTATTCAACTCGTCCCACCTCCCCTGTTCCGGCGTTGCACCGCTCCCGACCTGGCCGGGCTGCGATGGGCGATGATCTTCTTCGTGGTGGGCGCGGGCCCAGTGCTCTGGATCTTCCGCCACGGTCTGTCTGGGGCGGTGGCGGTGAGGCCGGCCTGAACCAGCTGATCCGCGGAAGAGCGGGGCGGTGGCAGTCGGTCGGGCTGGAATCAGCGTCCGCACAAGGGGTCGCTCGGGGCGCCGCCGGTCCAGCATTGCTGGAAGATGCCGAAGTCGGTCTGATCCGCATCGGCGTCGCCGTCCAAGGAGGTGCCGAGGCAATTGGGCGGCACCGGCAGGTCGGGCCCGGCGGCGCAGCGCAGGAAGCGTAGCAGATCGTCGGAATCGACGTCACAGTCCTGGTCATAGTCGCCGGCGGAGAAGCCGGCTGCCGGCAGGTCCGAGACCACAAACGGGCCGAGGTGCATAACGCCGCCGGGGGCGTGTTCTCCGTTGTGTGAGACCAAGTGCAGGTGCCATCGGCCGGGACTGTCGGCGGTCAGGGCAAGCACGCCGCCGGCCCAGACGGTAGGTGTTTCGGCGGTCGGCATCGCATCGGCGGCGGTGTCCCAGAGGTAGTGATAATGATCGACGCCGCCGGGACCGAAGACAGGCGTGCTGGTAAAAGTGAATCCCTGACCCGGGAGAGTGGCCGGGCAGTGGGTGGGCTCGCTGGAGGTCACCGCCGGGGATGTGGGCCGTGTCCACTTGGTGGCGGTGACGAGGGCGGTCACCTCGCCGTCACCGTTGCGGCTCTGCCCGGTGAAGGTATAGGGCGTGTTGGCGACCAGGGAGGAAGAAGGCCAGTAGTTGTTGGCCTGCACCCAGCCGGAGGTGGCGGCGGCGGTTTCATTCCGCAAGTTCAGACCGGAGTTGCCGGCGGTCAGGTTGGAGGGTGAGTTGACCGATCGGACCTCGATCCGGTCGTTCGCCACCGGGCCAAACTCCAGGCCGGTGACAGGTTCGATCGCGGTGTAGACGGTGGCCGCGCCGCTGGGATCGCTTTCACCGGCGCCGTTGTATGCGTGGACATGCCGGTTGTAGGCGGTGTTGGCGGACAGGCCCGACTCGGTGCAACGGGTCGCGTTCGCCCCGACCGTCCACCTCTGGGTATGAGTGTTGTCCTGACCCCGGAAGCCATCCTCGTTGCCCGACATGTCCAGCCAGGTCCAGGTGATGCTGTCGATCGTGTTGCTGCTGTGGCCGAAGTCGGACGGAGCCCGGGGCGGCGACGGCAGGCCGCAGAGGGTAAACCGCACGTTGGGCACGTTGGTGTTGCCCAGCACGGTAGGCAGGTTGGTCCCCGCCCAGAGGAGAGGATCGCCGTAGCGGCTGTCGGAGTAGGCGCACGCGGTCCGCTCGCCGCCCGGGGTGGAGGCGGTGCAATAGCCGCTGGTCGAGAAGCTGGTGTTGTTGTGGCTGAAATCGACCATCAGGTTGTTGGTGCCGTTGTAGTTGAACGGCGTGGTGAAGGTGAAGGTGCGCCAGCCGGGTTCACCGGGTGGTTCGGTGTTCTGATAGACGACCGTCCAGCCGGTGTTCTCGAGGGTGGCCTTTGGGTAGGCGTTCAGGGCGGTGTGCTTGATGCGGATGGTCCAGGCATTGAGCGTCTGCCCGGGCACCTGGGTGACATCCAGAGCCAGGGCTTTGATCTGGGCGGCCGGCCCCAATTCGCTTGCCAGGTAGATGACCTGGATTCGACTGTCGTGGCGATACGTATACATTGGGTAGTGCCACGCGGTCGAACCGGTGCCCACGGTGACCGGTGCGCAGTGGGCGGCATTGAGGCTCACGGTGGCGAGGTTGGAGTCACCACCGGTGGGCGGACTGCCCCCGTCGTTGGCCGTGAAGGTGAAGCCATCCGAGCCGGCGGAGGAAGCTGTGTAGATGACCTGGTTGGCACCGTTGGCCAAGGCATGAGGCACGCTCGAGATCACGCCGGCTGCCGGGTCGCTCAACGAGCCAAGGGCAGGCAGTGACTGGAGGATGTAGCTCAGGGTTCCGGGCGGATCAGGCAGACCCTCATCGACCGCCTGGAGGGTGATGGTGACGGGCGAGCCGATCACGACGTCGGCGCTCGCGTCCTGAGCGGTTGGAGGGGCCTCGGACGAAACGAAGTCGACCTGCCAGCGATTGCCCGAGTTGTTGCCGTAATCGGCGGAAGTCCCGGTGGTGACGTTCTGCTTGAAGAACGCCCGGCCGGGGTAAGACACGGACACGTTGTAGGCTGAGGCGGACGAGAGTTTTGTCAGGGCGTAGATTCCACGGCTGTCGGTCGTGTCGGTGCAGGCGGTATCGCCGGTCTTCTGGCCGGTCACCGTCGCTCCGCTGATCGGGGCACCGGTCATATCCAGCACTCGACCGCTGATGATCTCGCCGGCACCGCTGACGTAGACGTTGTAGACGCACTTGTAGACCGAGGTGAACGCCGGCGAGCTGTCGACGTCGGGCAGGTTGTACCAGGCGTCGGAGGAACCGCCCCAACCCATGTTGAGATGATGATACAGGGTGGAGGCGTTGTAACCATACCCGTCGCTGACAATGGCGTGGCCGCCGGAAGTGCCGGTGATGCCCAGGATCACGGGGTATCCGGCGTCCAGGTTCGGGTTGATCATGCCGACCAATCCCGGCCCGATGTCGTTCTGGCTGTTGTAGCCCCTGACGGCGTTGCTGTAGCCGAAGGTGGAGACGAGGCTGGTCTTGGCCTGGAGGGCGTCCGCCGATGAGCCATCCGATCGATAGTCCATGCCAACCGAAAGGCCGGCGTCGTAGCACAGGGCCCCGATGGCCTCGCGTTGAACGACGGTTGTGCTGCAGTTCGGGTCCAGGGTCATGTTCACCCAGGCGTACGCCCCGCCGGCCCCGTCGCCTCCGCGGGTTTCGGCCGTGGTGGTGAAGCCGTCGACGGACAGGGTGAAGGAGTGGGCGCCGATGCCCGCGGTCGGATACTGATGAAAGCGCATGAGTTGAGCCATGGCGGTGGCCACGCACCCGCACGGATAGGCTTGGGGCGTGTAGTAGTTGTAGCAGGGGCTGCCGCACTCGTCCTGCTGGTTCCATCTGCTCTGGAGCAGAGGGCTGACTCGGACGTCCGAGACGTTGGACAGACCCGCGGCCCTTTCCGTGTCGGCGAGCTGTTCGAACCGGGCCCACTTGCGGTTGGCCGCTTGGGCCCGCGGATCAGCGGGGGCCGGAGTGAGCGTCTGGGTCCGGCGGGCGGCATCGAGCCTGGCGGGCAGATCGCTGGTGACCAGTGCGCCGAGCGGGTCGGCCGGTGACGGGTCGTAGCTGCCGTTGTCCACGAACGCGATCACCGGTTCAATCCCGTCGTCGGCGGCCACGACCACGAAGCCGGTGGTCTGGAGTACGACCACGTGGTACTGGATCCGGCCGTCGGCATCCCGGAACGTTTTCACATGGGAGACCGGTCGTCCGAGGGCCGCGCCCAGGGGAGCGGGGTTGCTCCTGAGCCAGCCGACGGCCACCCGGCGAGCCCGATGGGCATCGGCGGTCGCCGCCTGAACCGGAAGAGCCAACGTCGTGCCGAGCAGACCGAGCCACACACCGAGGGCGAGCAGACGATGGATTCGTTTCGTATCCAGGAAGGCACGCTCCTCTCCGCCCAACGATGCCTGACCTCCGTCCGCCGCCCGGCGGTCAAGGGAGGTTCCCGCGTGGCAGGCTGTTGACCGCTGCAGGGATCGACTCATCGCCGCGACCGGCCGCCCCGTGCTCGTCCTCTCCGGCCGGGCCCGATCAGGCTTTCCTGACCGGCATGCGCACGATGGTCTTGAGTTTCTCCGGGGCCACGCGCCGCGGGTCATTGAGGTAGATCTCATGCGCCGGGCCCAGGAGACGCCATTGGTTCTCCTTCGCGTACGCCTCCATCTGGCAGTAGATCGTCCCGACCTGATCGTAGGGACCGACGTGCAGAACCTGAATTGCCCGGCCTTCTTTCCACCGGATGCGCTTGACCGCGCGGGTGTCGAGCCCTTTTCGCTCCTTCAGGGTCTTGCGGGTCTTGGCGAGGTGGCCCGCAGTGACGGCTTCGGGCACGCGGAGCAGGAAGCGCCATCGCCACTGGTCGATCGCCGTCTTGTCCGGGGCGGAGAGATAGAGGCACTCGAGTCTTGGGATCTTGAAGTCCACCACGCCGTCGTATTTGAGCGTGAACTTGGTGGTGTACGCGGCCGCAAACAGCTGGCCGATGGCCTGCTGGAAAGCGTCGCCGCCGGGTGTGCCGCGGCCTTCGACCGCGAAGAACGTACTGGCCCCGGCCTCGACCTCCTGGATGCGTCGTTTGGCCGTGTACAGGTGCTTGAGTTTCTTGCCGAAGTCGATGGTCTGCATGACGGATCTCTCCTGCCGCGGTGACCGGTTACGGAGGCATGACTACCTGGTCTCTATCCCGTCATTATGTCGGCGCCGCTCGAGCATCGCAAGGGCCGGAGGTGGCTGAGGAAAGCCCGCCCTCGCCGACCGGCTGGTCGAGGGTGAGTGAACGAGCGATCGGGCATTTGCGGAGCTTGTTGAAGTTGCATGGGCCGTCGGCGACAATAGCGGACGGTCTGGAGACTGACTGAGGGTCCTTCCAGGAGCGGAGACATGAGCTGGCGACTCAGCGATCTGGTGATCGGCGGTGAGATCATCAACACGAAGAACTACTCGACCCACGGCTACATCGCCCTGCGCGGGCTGGAGCAACCCATCCTGCTGCAGTTGACCGGCAACTGCGAGCCTGATCTTTTCGGGCGGCATATTCGGTTCGAGGTCCGGCCGCGGGGGGGCCAGGGAAAGGGCTCTACCAAGGCCGCGGCCGGAGAGGGCGAGGCGAGTCCGCGTGACTTGAGCGGCCTGGCTCGCCGGCAAATCGGGCCGACCGGCATGATGACGGCCAACCACAGGGTGAAGGACGCCGGCTGCTCGATTCACGAGTTGATCATGCGTTGCAAGCCTGGCGAGCCGCCGCCGGTGCCGTGGAAGCGATGCCTGTACCTTGAATGGTTCAGTCAGAACGGGCAGGTTCTGGTCGAGATTCCCGATCCGATCATTGATTTTGTCGGTGAGGACGAGGCTGAGCCGCAGGAGGCCGAGTTGCCGGCGGACGGGCATGATCCGGAGGGCTGGGAAGGCGGGGCTGATACCGACGATTCCGCCGGCCCGAGCATCACCGAGGTCTGGCTCGACGCGGACGGCAGGGCGGACATCCGGGAGGTCGCACCGGACGAGATGCAGGGATGCGACGATTCTCGCGACTGCCGGTACGGTTGCAGCGACCCCTACGGTCTGATCTCCGACGATCTTCAGCGGCAGCTGGATGCCCAGAGCAGGGAACTTGATCGGGCGATTCGGGGCGACACGGAAGATGCCGATGACGCGGACTTCGCCCGGGACCTCGAGCTGATGGACGAGTGTATCGCCCGAGGCGAAGGTGAACCGGTGGGCGGTCTGTTTGATCTGCCGATCAAGATGCCGCTGCCCGACCAGCTGGCCGACGACGAGATCGAGTCGCACTTGAAGGCTCTGCTCGGACAGATGGCTCTGCACGGCGTGGCCCTGGACGTATGCGAGCACTTCACCCCGCGGGACTGCTACCGGCTGCTGATTGAGGAGATCTGCAGGAACCAGAACGCCTACGCCGAGCTCCGCGGGACGCGGTGGGTGCAGCATTTCATGACTTCCGAGTACTGCGAGGCCTGCGAAGAGGAGATGCGCCGGCAATCGGAGGAGGACCGCCTCAAGGGCGGGCAGCCGCCGGAAGAGGGCGGCGAGGGCGGGTAGTTGAGCCGGCGGTTCTGGGTGCAGGTGCCATTTCGGTTGCGGTCGGCATGATCTCCGACTTCGGCTGCCGGCCCTCAACCGGCCGGCAGCGACGAGGGGGGCGGCTCCTGGGGCTCCGGCTGGTGCCGTTGTTCGTCCACGACCATGAATGTCGCGGCCAGCAGGCAGAGGACGATGCCTGCTCCCTCGATCTGCCTGGGCAGGCGTTGCTCGATGGCCAGGGTGATGATGACGGTCAGCAGGGGGGAGGCATTCCCCAGCGGAGCCACGATCAAGGCCTTGCCGTACTTGAAGGCCAGGACGTAGGTCACGAAGCCGATGGCGTTGAGCGACTGAACGATGGCCGCCAGATACGGGCCGTTGAATCCCCAGTTGATCGGCTGGTCGAAGTCGGTCATCCACAAGGTCAGGGGAATCAGCAGGACGGCGGTGACCGTATTGTAGAAGCACACGCTGGCGGAGTTCATGTGGTTGTTGGCCACCTTCATGAAGTACGCCTGCACGCCCCAGGCCAGGAGGATACCGAGGGTGGCAATGAGCCAGAGACGGCCTTGTGCCGCCTCGCCGCCCTGCTGCTGCGCGATCGTGAGCACGACGATGCTGACCAGGGCAAGGACGACGCCGACGGCTCCGAGCTTGCCGGTCCGTTCGCCGAGCAGCAGGAACGACAGGATGACGGTGATGAGGGGTGCCAGGGCCAGGATGGGGAACACCAGATAAGGCGGGCCGCCGATGGCGATCACCTTGAACAGGGCCACCTGGCCGCCGCAGCCGGTCAGGCCGACGAGGACGCCGTAGAGGATTGCCTTTCCGTGGGTGGCGATTCTGAATCTGTCGGCGGCCAAAATTCCCACCGCGGGCGGGATGGTCATGATCGCCCAGACCACATAGCTGAGGGTCTCGGGAAAGCCGTACTCGGTGGGCTTGCCGAGAAATGCGCCCCAGATTCCCCAGAGAACGAACGTCGCGACCGCATAGGTCAACCACATCGTGTGACACCCTTTCCGCCGGCCCGCTCGCCTGGCGGCCGAGCCGACACCAGTACCATGGGGCACTGGGGGGCGGGGTGTGCGCCTTTCGCAGAGGTGGCTTCCCACGCCCATAGGCCGCACGCACCAGCCCCGCCACTTCACTGTAATCCGCAACGATCATTTGTGGAACCTCGGATCGAGATGAGGGGAGCGGCAGGAGCACATCAGGCGCTGTTGATCTCCCGTCCGGGCCGGAGGAGCACGCGGCTGGTGGCGGCATGGAGTGCCGCCTACGGTGTCTCGGGCAGTGGCCCGATAAAGACCGGGAACGGTGTCAGCCGAATGGACAGGCGCCCGCCGGGCGAGGCCAGGATCTGAACGTCAGGCTCGGTCTGCTCGACGCCGGTGATGCTGCGGGTCACGCGTACGCGGTCGGCACCGACGGGCAGAATGGCCATTCCCGATCCGGCCTCCTGGTCATGGTTGCGGGCGATGTGGTCGTCGTAGAAAGCGACGAGGACGCGACGGCCGCCCTGAACGGTGCACTGGTAGGCGTAGACGTACTCTGGCGTGGGCATCCGGCGGCAGGTGGTGATGCCCTGCAGCTTCTCGATGAGCTGTTTGTAGGTGAAGGCGGCGGGCCAGAGTTGGTTGAGTGTCCTGCTCTTGTATCCGCCGACATGCAGCGGGTAAGGAATGAATGGCCCCTGGGCGTCGAGCACCCATCCGTTCATCAGCTTCCTGGTACCGGCGTTCAACCCGACCATGCAGCATTTCACGACCATGGCGGCCTGCATGCCGCGATACCAGCGGTTGACCTCTTTGAACTCCTTGTCGCGCGGGTCGCGCAGGATGCGGATGTAATCCAGGCTGCGTGAAGGCGTCGGGTAGGGATGCAGGGTGGTCATGGGCAAGATCATCGCGTCCAGGAGTGGATGAGCGGTGTAGATCTCCGCGCTCCAGATTGGCACCGTGGCCCGGCCGGCGCGGCGCAGTTCCTCCTGGCAACGAGCCACGACGCCGTAGTACGACCAGCGAGCGTCGAGGATGTCGTAATCCGGCAGCCTGACGGAGTCGTGGGAGAACTTGTCGGCGCGATTCAGGAAAGGGCGCATTTTCGAGGCGACCTTGGGCAACTGACTCTGGACATAGTCTCTGGTACGGGCGTCCATCTCGTGGTCATAGAAGCCGTCGAGGTGATTGAAGCAGATCCCGGCGAGGATGATTCTCACGTCTTTGCTGGCTTGGCGAGCAGCCTGGGCCACTGCTTTCAGATGCGCGCCGTATTCCTCCACCGTCCCGGCCCAGAACAACTCGTTGTAGGCCTCGTTGCAGACCTGGTAGTGGAGGATGGGAAACAGCAGGCCCCGCATGTCATCGACGCCGTCGCCGTCGTAGCGTTCGACCAGGGCCTGGACGAACTTCCGGAGATCCTCTCGGTGTTCGGGCTTGGGGACGTAGTCGCCCGCGCCCCGGGGGATCGCCGCGAGCATTCCGCCCAGATAGGTGAACTGTTCCCCGCTTGGCTTGGCGTTGGCCCACCGCGAGACGAACCGGAGGGACATCATGATATGGACGCCGTACTGCTGCCACTGGCGCACGGCCTCGTCGAGCGCGGTCCAGATGTAAGTGTGGCGGCCGTCCTTGGGCGCGGTCGGCTCCAGGTCACCCCAGTTGATGCGGGAGAAGTTGGCCCAGCGTACGCCGACGAAGCCTCCGAGCTGCCTGACCAGTTCGGGCTTGCGGAACTCCCGGTCGAGGGCGAAGACGTAGTCCAGGCCGAAGGGGGAGTCCCGGCCTTCCGCGACGTAGCGATTGAAGGCCGGGCTACCGACCGGAGGCACGACGGAGGGCTGGCCGGCACCGGTCTCGGCCCGACAGATCACCGGTGGGACGGTTCCGATCCAAAGGACGACGCAAAGGGCAGGCTTCATGGTACGTCCTCCGTAGGATAATACGCGATCTCATGGCGTAAGGTTACACCTGCGGCGAGACCATGGTCTCCGCCGGCCGTCGCGTTGGGTGTTTAGCGGCCAGCCGTGCCGAGGGGGGGCTCGTGTTCGGAACCCGGGCGGGAAGTGAGCGGGGGTATCCGGGGCACTGGGTCCTGCCCGCAGCGATCACGGCCGCCTTCGTCGTCCGACCGGCGGGCTCGGGGATCGCCGGCTTGCGAGCACGTCCGGCTCGAGCGGGCGTTTGCAGGCAGCGGAGCCGTCTGGCCGTTGAACCGTTGGCCGGGTCTGTTCGCGGCTCATTGGTCCGCGTCAGGCTGGTGGCAAGCCCATGGCTCGGCGCCAGGCACTGATTTGACCGAGGTGAACCTGGGTATGGCCGATCATGTAGAAGTTGAGGGCCATTCCGATCTTGGGGAACAGATCGCGGAGGCGGCCCTCGGCGGGATTAGGAGCGTCGAAGGCTTCATCCGCGGCTGACTCGATGGCCGCGATGGCCGCCCGGTAGCTTCCGAAGAAGAAGGTCTTCATCTTCTCGAGGGGCGGGTACAGCGTGCCGGCGGGGTCGTTTTGGCATTCGGCCCCGAACTTGAACAAGGGCTCGTAACCGGCGGGAAGGGCCGTGGGGCCTTCCGGCAGCTTGAGGTACTGCATGGTGCGCACCGGGTAGAGTGAAAGGTGCCCGAGCACGAACGCGGGGTGGTTGGATTTGATCACCGCGCCGCCGGGGCTGGCGAACCGGGCGTAGTTTTCGTGGGTCACCTGGTCAAGCAACCGCTCCGCGTACATCTGACTGAGTTTGGCTCCAGCCGCGATGATCGATCCGACTCGTCCCATGATTATTGCTCCCGAGCAGCGCCGCCCTCGGCTCGAGCGAACGATCCGAACGGGTTCCTGAGACAGGCGGCCACACGACCGTTCGACCGGCACGGTTCTCGTTCCACGCGATCCGGGCGGGCGTTGCGGAGCTGAGTATACGCCCGATGCGGGGCGCCGCAACATGGGGTGATGCGAAGTGACCGAGTTGGCGCTCTTCGCCCGGTTCCGAGGCCCGAATTCGGCCGTGCCCAGGCGGGACCATGTGCTGCTCGACGAGGCCCAGGGTTGCGGGGTGTTGGTCGATTGCGTCATCGGCGTGCGGCCGCGACAGGGTGGCTGGTGGGGTGAGGGCGAGGTCAAGCTGTACCTGGATGGCAATGAGAAGTGCCCGACGATCTGCAGCACCAGCGCCGACGACTGCTTCTGCGCCGCCTGGGGCATGGCGTGCTACCGGAAGCTATACGGCGGGTGCACCTGGGGTGGCTAACCACAGGAGCAAGAGCGGCGTTCGATTCCGACTACGGTCATGTCGTCGTCGGGGGCGATGCTGCCCTCGGTGTGTTCCACCTGAGCGGACAGGGTAGCGATGCAGGTTTCGATGGGCATACGTACCAGCTCGCGGAAGAATTCCGTGTACTCGACGGTGCCCTGGGTTCGGTCCCGGTGAGCGATGATCGAATCCTCGATCCCGTCGCTGTAGATGATGAACTTCTCGCCGGGCCTGAGTACCAGGCTGGTGCTGGGAAAGGTCTCTTCGGCAAAGACGCCGAGGAGGCCGCCCACGGTGAGGACCTCGTTGCACTGTCCATCGGCGGTCACGTGGATTGGATGGGGATGCCCGCCGCGGGCGAAGGTGAGCTGGTTGTCGCGTGTATCGATGATGCCGTACAGGGCGGTGACGAACTGGCAGTTGGGCAGTTCCTGGCGGGCGAGATCGACATTCAGGTTGGCCAGCACCTCGCTGGGGGACGTCAAGGTGTAGCTGTTGCGATCGATGCGTTTGCCGACCACGTCCTGCTTGATGAACATGGTCAGCAGTCCGGCGGCGATACCGTGCCCGACGGCGTCGGCGAGGTAGAACCCCAGGTGGGTTTCATCCAACCGAGCCACGTCGTACATATCGCCGGAGACCCAGGCCGCCGGCTGGTACATGGCCGCGAAACGAATATCGCCGACCTCGGGGAACGTCTTGGGCAGGAAATCGCGTTGGAGGCGACTGGCCAGCCGGAGTTCCTGGTCGACCGCGACGAACTGTTGATTGAGCCGCTTGCCCAGTCGCTGCATGTTCGCGACCTGTTGCTCGAACTGGCTGAACAGCGGCCGGTACTGGCGAATGGTGGCCACGCGTCCCCAGAGTTCATCGGCGGGGACATCGGGTGGCACGACGAGAAACGCGCCTTCGTCGAGGCGTTGCCGGCCGGTCGCGCCCTCGGAGAGGACGACCCCGGTCAGCCGATGGGCCAGAAGGGCGTCCCCGAGGAGTTCCCGTGAGGCTCGCCGGGCCTCAGTGAGGTTTGCGTTTGTGCGGCCGCCAGGATCACTGGCCGGATCGCAAACCACGACTGCATCGGTCATGGAAAGCAGCGACGGATCGCAGGCCTGATAGACGCTCGCGGCTTTGAGCACGGTGATGTCATGGGTGGCCAGCAGCTCGCGCAGGGCGAGCGGCCACTCTTCGGACTCACTCAAGACAAGCAGGCGTAGGGGTCCGGTTGCGGTCGACTTGATCTGTTCCGATAACGTGGCCAGTGGCGTATCCTCTAGGTGCAGGAACGGGACCGCGGGCGGCAACCCCTCGGGCCGCCGCGGCACACCGGATTCTCCCAGAGTGAGTTCGACCTTTCAGGGGGAGGCCTTGAGAATGGAGTCGGAGATTTCGACCTTGTCGCCGCGGGTGATGCCGAGTTCTGCCAGCCGGCCGGCCCGGACCTCGAGGGCAAAGCGGGCGGGTTCCACCGAGGGGTAGAGCCGCGTCTCGAGCGGGGCCATGGTGTGGGTTTTGACGATCGTGCCGTCCTCGCGGATATAGGCGATATCCAGGGGAATGATCGTGTTTCGCATCCAGAAGGAGCGCGGCAGATCCTCATCGAACACGAAGAGCATGCCTCGATCGGCCCCGTTGGGGATTCCGGCGGCGGTATCCGGCGGGATCGCGGCGAGCTCGTCCTGCCGGACCTGCATGAGTCCCAGTTCCTGCTCGGCGGGCGTGAGGGCCAGCCAGACCTTGAACGTATGCCCCTTGATCTGAATCTGGCCGGTCTGCATGGACTCCAGCTTGTTCTTCATGGTCGAATCCTGGGAGCCGCAGCCGGCCATGCAGGTTGCCCCTAACACAAAAGCCAGCGTCGCGAAGTCACGCCGCCGGCCGATCACTGCCCTCGCTTCCCTTTTCTTCATCGGGACCAGTATACCTTTGTTCCATTGGACAGGGAAGACTCGCGTTGGTCGGCGCGGTCAGCAGGGTCCGCGCGGCGCCGATGCCGAGGCTCGGAGGAGGGACCTGACCGCGCCGCGCCCGATCGAACCCGATCGGTGATTCGACCCCCGCCGATGCACCAGAACAACGAGGTGCGGCCAGCAGCCATGAGCGGACCAGGGCGACCACGACGGCTCAAAAATCATCCTGACACCATTAAAGCCGCTTCAGGCTGATGTGGCGCAGGGCAGCACCGGTATCCCAGGTGGCGATCCCCAGCGGCCTGGCCGGTTCCTGCTCCCACCAGACGGAGAACTTGTGCTCGCCGCGTTCGAGGTCGATCATCTGCCGGTCATCGATCCAGGCATCGATTCGCGCAGTCGTCACCCGCAGGCGGATCTTGTACCAGCGATTACTCTCGAAAGTCATTCCCTGGGTGGTCACGTTCTCGACCGCGGCGTCATTATCGACGTTCGACAATCCGACCACCGATCCGCCCCAGCCGCCGATGATCCAGGTGCAAGGCTCATCGCCGACGGGGAAGGTCAATCCGCAGAAGAAATCGTTGCCGTCGGTGCGCATCGCCTCGAGGGAGACCTCATAGTCGTCACGCGGCACCTGGCCGTTCCAGCCGACGCCGGTCTGGAGCGATCCCCGTTCGAGCACGATGGTGCCGTCTTTTACCCCTACTTGCCCATGGTGCTCGAAGGCTCCGTCTTTGAGCACGCGCCAGCCGGCCAGGGACTGTCCATCGAACAACGGGATGGTTTCACCGGGCCTGGGGGCGGGGATTGGGCCGGAGGGGGTCATCTTGTCCCGGGGAGTCGAGGCGCAGCCGGCCAAACCGGCGACCAAGAGGGTGGCGACGAACCGCCGACTGCAGCCATGATTCGAACATGCTTGGTTCATGAGTTGGCTCCGTTCAGCAGTGGGGCATTGTGCCACATTCGCGGTACAATGCCAACCTGGCGGATTTTGGAGCGATTCATCAAGGGCAGGAACAGCGTGCTCATGACTGCGACGGAGAAGAACCAGGATCAGCAGCGGGCCGAGAGCCTGGGCATCGTGCCGGCCGTTCGGCGGCCGATCAAGATCGTCTTCCTCGGGGCAGGCAGCTTCTTCTTCCAGCGGCTGCTGATGGACGTGCTGGGCATTCCGGGCGCCGACCGTGGCGAGATCGCCGTGGTGGACGTGGATGCCGAGCGACTCGAGCTGGCCGACCGCTTGGGCCGCCTGATCGTCGACAAGATGGGCAAGCCCTGGGTGGTGACCGCGTGCACCGACCGCCGCCGGGTGCTGGCCGGTGCGGACTACGTGATCAACTGCATCGAAGTCAGCGGCGTCGAATGTGTGCGGTTCGATAACGACATCCCCGCGAGGTACGGCATCGATCAGTGCATTGGCGACACCATCGGGCCGGGTGGGCTCTTTAAGGCTCTTCGTACCACTCCTGTCTTCTTGGAGGTGCTTAAGGACGTCGAGAGCCTGTGCCCGGGCGCCTGGGTGCTGAACTACACCAACCCGATGAGCATCCTGTGCCTGGCGGCCGCCCGTTCGAGCCAGGTGAAGGTCGTCGGGCTGTGCCACAGCGTCCAGGGCACCGGCCACGATCTGGCCCGCTACGCCGGCGTGCCGTATCACGAGCTGCGCTGGGCCTGCGGCGGCATCAACCACCTGGCGTGGTTCACCGAGCTGAGCCGCGACGGCCGCGATCTCTATCCTGAGCTTCGCGACAAGGCCCTCAACGACGCAACCATCTACGAGCAGGACCCGGTCCGATTCGACATGATGTTCCACTTCGGCCACTTCATCACCGAGTCGAGCGGGCATCTCAGCGAGTATCTGCCGTACTACCGCAAGCGTCCCGAGCTGATCCGCAAGTACTGCCGCGCCGGCTACAAGGGCGGCAGCGGCTTTTACGCGGACCAATGGCCGACGTGGCGCCGCGAGTGCGACGAGAAGCGCCTCAAGCTGGTCACTGGGCAGGAGGATCTGGTGATCGATCGGAGCTGGGAGTACGCGAGCTACATCATCCAGGCCATGGAGACCCATCAGCCGTTTGTCGTGCACGCCAACGTGCCCAACACCGGGCTGATCGAGAACCTTCCCCGGGACGGCGTGGTTGAGGTTGCCTGTCTGGTGGATCGCAACGGCGTTCGTCCGACGCACTTTGGCCCGCTGCCGCCGCAGTGTGCCGCGGTCTGCGACTGGAACATGCGGATGTACGAACTCGCGGTCATCGCCTGCATCGAGCGATCGCGCGAGGCCGCGGTGCACGCGCTCATGCTGGATCCGCTGACCGCCGCCGTCTGCTGTCCCGCGGAGATCCGCAAGATGGCGGAGGAGCTTTTCGCCGCCGAGGCCGCGTTCCTGCCGGGGTTCTGAGACGGCCGACGTCTCGTGCGGTCTCAGTCAGGTATTGGCCGCACGGAGATCACTGCCTGGTCTCCCGCCAAGCCGCCGGCCGACGCCTCAAGGGTGATGCTGCCGGGCTGGCCGATGGGGCGCAGGATAGCCAGGCATCGGCCGCGGAACGTGGTGCGAACCGGTGCCCGGAAGCTGGCCGCATCCGAGGGATGACCGCTGCCCACGGCCGCAAGTTCCCCTTGCCCGCGGACGGTGAAGTGGACGGGCACGGCGGCGTCCGGGACGAGCTTCCCGGTTTCGTCGATGACCTCCACGGTGACGAAGGAAAGGTCATTGCGGTCGTCCCCGAGGGTGCGGCGGTCGGGGGACAGGCGCAGCCCTTTGGGCGGACCTGCGGAGCGGAAGGACAGCGTTGCGGCGGGCTGCCCTCTGACCAGCCCCACTGCCCGAAGCTCACCCGGAGCGTAGGGCAGCTCGAACCGGGCGGTCAGCTTGGTATCGGCCGATACCGGCTTTTCACCGACGGTCTGGCCGTTGAGTTCAAGCCGAACCGTTTCGAGGCTCGAGTACACGGTCACCTGCATGGGCTTGCCTTCCTGGCCGGGCCAGGTCCAACTCCGCTGCTCGTCGGGCCAACCCCAGTCGCTGATCTTCTCGGTGCGGCCTTGCGGGATCGGGGCGTGGACAGCCATCTCCAGCATGCTTCGGCCCCAGACCACATCACGGAAGTACGACTGCGGCTTCTTGAAGCCACAGACATCGATGTCGCCGCAGTAAGCGTTGAACCACGGCCAGGGTCTCAGGAAGCTCTGCTTCTCGTTGTCGAGCACGGCGTGGCCGATGCCGGCCTCGCCGAAGTAGTCCATTCCGGTCCAGACGAAATCGCCGATCACGTAGGGGTTCTTCAGCACTGCCCGCCAGTTCTCGAATGCCTCCCTGGGGTACGACTCGGTACCGGCCATGATTCGTTGAGGGGACTTCTGATGATCGGGCTCGTACTGTTGCCACTTGTAGTTGTAGCCGCCGACGTCGAGTACTTCGAAGGCCTTGTGGGTATCCGACCACGGGCGTCCGGGATGATCCCAGAAGTGGCAAATGGCCGCGGTCACCGGCCGGGTGGGATCGACGCGATGGACCGCTTCGGCCAGCCGCCGGCCGATCTCGACGCCGGACGGGTCGGCCCGCTCGTTGATCTCGTTTCCGATGCTCCAGAGGATGACGCTGGGATGGTTGCGGTCGCGGAGGACCATGGCCGCCAGATCGCGATCCGACCACTCCTTGAAGAACCGGGCGTAATCCTGGGGTTTCTTGGGTCGCTCCCACATGTCGAACGCTTCGTCGATCACGAGCATACCGAGACGATCGCAAGCGTCGAGGAACGCGGGCGACGGCGGATTGTGGCTGGTGCGGATGGCGTTGAAGCCGTTTGCCTTCATGATCTCGATTCGCCGCTCCTCGGCCCGATCGATGGCCGCCGATCCCAGCGGCCCGTTGTCATGATGCAGGCATCCGCCTTTCAGCTTGACGGGTTTGCCATTCAGCGTGAACCCCGTGACCGCATCGAAACGAATGGTGCGTATGCCGAACGTGGTTTCGGCCTGGTCCACGCGCTTTCCGTCGATCAGCACCTCCACGGCCGCGCGGTAAAGCGTGGGCGTCTCCGGCGACCACAGTTTGGGCGACGCGATCTCGATATCCTGCTCCGTTTTGGTTTTGCCGTTTGCGGGAATCACCACGGTGGCGTCCGCGGACTTCAGGGCGGAGTCCCCATGGTCGGTCAGCCGAACGCGGACTGTGGCGGCGATCTCGTCGTTGCGCGAGTTCTGGATGGTCGTGGCCACGTTGACCGTGGCGGTTTCCGGGGTGACGTTCGGGGTGGTGACCGCGATTCCCCCGTCCGCCACGCGGACCGTATCCGTGACGATCAGCCACACATGCCTGTAGATCCCGGAGCCGGAATACCAGCGGCTGTTCTGTCCCAGGTTGCGAACGCGGACCGCCAGCAGGTTGGACTCGCCGATCGGCTTGAGCCACCTGGTCAACTCGAATGAGAAGGGAGTGTATCCGTACGGATGGCCGCCCAGGTGATGACCGTTGATCCAGACATCCGCATCCATGTACACGCCGTCGAAGCGGATGGAGACGACCTTGCCGCGGTCGGCCGCGCTGATCTTGAAGTGTTTGCGGTACCAACCGATGCCGCCGAGGACGTGGCCGGTGGACTCGGCCCCGGGGCTCTCGCGGGGCGCGAACGGCCCGACTCGGATCGCCGGCAGGTCGTTGCCCTTGCCGTCGGCGCCGGCACCCGCCGGCTGGCTGGCGGGCATGGGCGGAAGGTCCTCGATGCTCCAGTCGTGGGGGACATCCAGTGCCCGCCAGACGGAATCGTCGAAGTCCGGTTTGTCCGCCCCCGGTGCATCGGCTTTCAGGAACCGCCAGTGGTCGTCAAAGCGGCGGTCGCGCAGATCGCGGGCCATTCCGCTGGAGGCGGTCAGAAGCAGCACGAGTGAAGGGATCATCGGAGACACGCCATACCTCCTTTGCACGTGTTCGGGGACCTACACACCGGGAGTCCGGGAGCACACGTGATCCGCCCCGGCAGGTCCGTAGATGGTCCCTGACCGTGGCCGACACCATGGGCCTGTTCTACGCATTCTTTCGGGGAATTCAAGCATAGCGTCGGCCGCAAGCGCACCGTTCTTGGGGCGAGCGCCGGCGGGAAGCCGTCGATCAACGAGCTGGTGGTGCCTTGCGGCAACGGGATGACACCCTCATCGAGTTCGATTATGGTGACTTGGCCGGCGGTGTCGTTCGAAGGCACGCCTTGGCAGCGCGAACGCCTCCGAGAGCATCAGAGAGGCCCTACTCCGAAGCAGGACGGGAACACATGATTCGAAGAACCCTGGCGATCGTCTCCCTGATTGTCTTGAGTCCCCTGGCCGTCGTGGCCGAACCGACCGCGGTCGTCTCGCTGAACGGTGAGGACTGGCTTCTGGCCCCGGATCCACAGAATGTCGGGCGGGACCAGTCCTGGTTCAACGCCGCCCGGCGGGAGGCGAAGCGGACCCGGGTTCCCTGGATCATTCAGGATGCCTTTCCCGGCTACCACGGGGTGGCCTGGTACTGGCACGACTTCACCGCTCCGCCCAATCCGCGGCGGGACGGAGGATATCTGCTGCGTTTCTGGCAGGTGGACTACATGGCCGAGGTCTGGCTCAACGGTCAGCCGGTCGGCCGGCACGAGGGCGGCGAATCGTGCTTCCTTCTCGACGTCACCAAGACGATCAAGCCCGGCGCGGTCAACCGCCTGGCCGTGCGGGTGCTCAACCCGACGAACGAACCCATCGACGGCATCGTGTTGAGCGAGACGCCTCACCGCAACAAGGCCCTGCCCTACGGGCCGGGTTCGGCGTGGGACCAGGGCGGCATCATCGATGATGTCGAGCTGCTGGTCACTGCTCCGGTTCGGGTGGCCGACGTGTTCGTCCGGCCGGACTGGAAAACAGGGTTGGTTCGTATCGAGGCCACGATCCAGAATGCGGGTGCCGCGATTGCCGGCCATGTGGTTTTCACGCTCGCGCCGGCTGCGGTGGGCGGGACAATGCTCTCCGCCCGGATCGACCGGGCACTGCCGACCGGCGAGACGCTGATCGAGACGCAGCTGCAGGTCGAGAAGCCGCGCCTGTGGGAGTTGAAGGAGCCGTTTCTGTATCGGCTGACCACGCGGGTGAACGCCGAGGACTCGGAGTCGTTTGACGAGCACTCTGTCCGCTTCGGCTTCCGCGACTTCCGCGTCGAGAACGGGGCGTTCCGTCTCAACGGCAAGCGGATCTACCTGCGTTCGTCGCACACCGGCAACTGCACCCCGATCGGCCTGGAGATGCCCCACGATCCCGACTACCTGCGTCGCGATCTGATCAACGCGAAGTTCATGGGTTTCAACATGATCCGGTTCATCTCCGGTGTGGCCAAGCGTTACCAGTTGGATCTGTGCGACGAGATTGGGCTGATGGTCTACGAGGAGGCCTACGGCGGCTGGTGCATGGCCTACTCGCCTAAGTTCGCGGAGCGGTACAACGAGTCGATCCTGGGCATGATTCGCCGCGATCGGAATCACCCGAGCATCACCATTTTCGGCCTGCTCAACGAGACGGGCGACGGCCCGGTGTTCCGTCACGCCGTGGCTCTGCTGCCGGAGGTGCGGGCCCTGGACGACACGCGGCTCATCCTGCTCAACAGCGGGTCGTGGAGTGCCGGCAGCAGTGTGGCCGGTATCGAAGCCTGGCACAACCAGGGCCGCGCCGACCCGTGCGTCACCTACAACGGCACGAAGGATGTCATCAAGGGGCTGGGCATCACCTGGTCACCGGGCCAGTTGGCCTTCCACCCCGGCCACGACGGTGAATATGCAGTCGTCCGCTGGACCGCACCGGCCGACGACCAGGTCGATCTCTCGGCCGTCTTCACCAGTATTGCCGAACGCGCCACCACTGACGTCCATGTTCTTCTCAACGGTCAACCGCTGTACGAGGGTTTCATCCATGTCAAGGATGCCGGGCCGAAGCAGTCCTTCGCCTCGCGCGTCGCGGTAAAGGCGGGCGACACCCTCGACTGCGTGTGTGGCTACGGCAACGGCGACTATGGTGCGGATACGACCGCCCTGGCCGTGACGCTGAAGACCGGAAGCGGAAGGGCCTACGACGCCGGGGCCGATTTCTCTGTCAAGGCGAATCCCAGCGGGGCCTGGAGCTACGGGCAGATGTCGCCCGGCGCGGCTCCTGCGGCCGAATCGTTTGTCCGCTTTCCCCTCGGCCAGGTGGAGGCTCGCCAGGGCATGGTCAGCAACCCCGGCTCGGACCAGTGGCAGGCCATTCTCGACGATCAACACCCGTATCAGCGTGTCCCGCACACCGCCGGCATCATCCGCGCCCTGCGTACCATCCACGGCAAGGGGCTGCCGCTGTTCATTTCGGAATACGGCATCGGCAGCGGCTGCGACCTGGTGCGGCTGGTCCGCCTCTACGAGCAGGCCGGCAAGCCGGAGGTCGAGGATGGCAAGCTCTACCGGTCCTTCCGGGATCAGTTTCTGGTCGACTGGGAACGATGGAAGATGGCCGAGGCGTTCGGACGGCCGGAGGATTTCTTTGCCCAGAGCAACGCCCGCATGGCCGGGCAGCGGCTCCTGGGCATCAACGCGATCCGCTCCAATCCGTCGATCATCGGCTACAGTCTGACCGGGACGCTGGACCAGGGCATGACCGCGGAGGGCCTCTGGACCACGTTCCGCGAGCTCAAGCCGGGGACCGCGGATGCGGTGTTCGACGGCTTCGCGCCGCTCCGCTGGTGCCTGTTCGCCGAGCCGGTCAACGTGTACCGCAAGGCGCCGGTGCGTCTGGAGGCGGTACTGGCGAACGAGGACGTTCTGGCGGCGGGTGAGTACCCGGTCAAGTTCGAGGTCTTTGGGCCGGACGCCGTCCGGGTCTTCGAGAAGGCCGTCACGGTGACCATCCCGTCCCGCACCGCTGATCGCGAGCCGCCGATGGTCATATCGGTCTTTGCCGAGGACGTGGTCCTCGACGGGCCGGCCGGCCGGTATCGCTTCACGGCCACTTTTCAGCGCGGGGCGGCTGCGGCCGGCGAGTCGATCGACTTCTATGTGGACGACGCGGCTGGTATGCCGGGCGTGGATGCGGACGTAGCCCTGTGGGGCGAGGACCCCGACCTCGCCAAGTGGCTAACCGAGCATGGTGTTCGCAGTCACCGGTTTGGGGCGATGGCCCCGGCCGGGAACGAGGTGATCCTCTCCTGCGCCAGGGCCCCGGGCCCGGACGCGGCGGCCGCGTTCCGCGAACTCACCCAGCGCGTCGAGGCCGGATCAGCCGCGGTGTTCCTCTGCCCGGAGGTTTTCTCAGACGGCAAGAACAGCATCGCCTTCCTCCCGCTGGCCAACAAGGGCGGGATCGCCGGGCTGCCCTCGTGGTTGTATCACAAGGAGGAATGGTGCAAGCGGCATCCGATCTTTGACGGTCTGCCCGCTGGCGGCCTGATGGACTACACCTTCTATCGCGAGGTGATACCGGACATCGCCTTCGTGGGGCTGGATCCGCCTCGGGAAGCTGTCGCCGGTGGCACCAACACCTCTCAGGGCTATTCTGCCGGCCTGTTTGTGGCGGTCTACCCTCTGGGCAAGGGCCTGATCGTCATCAACACGCTGAACGTGCGTGGCAACCTCGGTCGCGATCCGGTTGCGGAACGTCTGCTGGGCAACATGTTGCGGTATGCGGCCGGCAAGTCCGGCAAGCCGTAGGGGAGGGCACACCGGCGGCACGAAGCCCTGCTGTTGAGAAGTGATTGCCGGGTCCTGGCGGTGCCGGTCCCGGAAAGGCCCGGGACGAATGTCAGCGCAGGTGGGCGTCCATCGCCCCTTGCAGCGTCATTCGTCAGCTGGCACTGCCGGAAAGGACACGTGCGTCTGGTGAATCCGCCACTCGTCGCCCCGGCGGACCATGACGGCGGTGAACCGACCGCGGAATCCGACATCCTCGCCGCCGACCTTCACCGATCCGGCGCAGACCGCGCGGCACCAGGCCACCGAGCCTTCCCCGAAGATCTCCAGATCCTCGGCGTTGGCCTCGACATAGCAGTACTGCTCGAACGCTTCCTCATGCCACTTGGCGATCGCCCGGGGACCGGTGTAGTACTCATGGGCCTCCGATCCGATGGCGGTGATATCATCATCTTCCGCGTAGGCGGACATCACCATCTCCCAGTCGCCCCGCCTGAAGCCGTCCAGGTAGCGGCAAAGCGTCGCCTTGACGCCTTCGACGATATCTGGGGCGGGGCCGGACGGACGTGGACGCTGCGGGTCATGGTCATGACCGCATTCGCAGTTCACACATGTTCCGCTATGTGCTTCGCTGATCGTCATCGTGTTCCCTTCGCATTCCTCAGCCGGCGAACTGCCCAAGGCGGCCGCGAGATCGACCACGATCTCCTCCGGGTCATCCTGTTTGAACATCGATGCCGCCCGCCGGGATCCGGCCCTTTCAGCCATGGGGGGGCATTCTCTGTCCATGCCAAGCATACGATACGTGTTCTCGTGTTGCGTGCCGCAACGAAGGGGAATCGAGAGTCGTTGGTGGAGAACCACGCCCGATAAGTGCCGGCTCCGGATCGCTCCCCGGCGGGAGAGTGGAACGTGAGGCGTGAGAGCCTTCCTGAACTGCAGAATCGGGGAATGGCCGTGCCCGGATCACCATCAACGCCGGAGGCTCATGCCGCTTGGCCATGGGCTTCTGGGACGGTCAGATCACGGCTTGATCGGCTCACCTGCCGGTCAGAGCGAGTGGGTCGACGGCGGCACTCCAAGCGACAGCGGTCCGCTGACCCTTTCTGGCCGTCTTTCCTTGTCGGTTTGTCGCTTCGCGGCGTTGTCCCGCGGAATACCGGAGGGTCACCTGCTTTCCTCGGCCTTGGCGGGCTTCTTTTCCGCCGGCGGAGGCAACTCTGCCACTCGAATGTTGCGGAAGCTCAGGTTGGTTGTGGGATCGTGACCTTGCAGGCTGATGCAGCCCTTGCCGAGCCGGCTGCCGTTGCGGGCACTCTCGGCGGGCGGCTTGGTATCGACGAAGTCGGCGGTCTGGTATCCGTTGACCCAGGTGGCCGAGCGAGGTCCAGCGACGATGAGTGTCATCGTGAACCACTCGTGGTCGTTGGACACGACTTTCCGGGAAGGCTGACGGTTGTAGATCCCGCCGGTTCCGTAATCGACGGGCTTGGTCCGGTCCTCGTTTTTTTCGTCACGAGCCTTGCCCTTCACGTAGCCCTTCCACTCGTTGCGAATCTGGGCCTCGTAGCCTTGCCAGAACTGACCCGGCAGTGCGCGATAGAAGACGCCGCTGTTGAGGTGCTCTCCGTACGAGATGATATCAAGCTGAAAAACGAAATCGGCCCACTGGCCCTCGGTCTGGATCTCGCCCCCACCGTCCTTGATGTTGAGCTCGCCCTTGTCGGTCACCGAGAACTTCGACGGGTTTCCCGGTACGGGCTTCCAGCCAGTCAGGTCCTTCCCGTTGAACAGCGACTTGGTGCCGAGTGGCTTGAGGAAGACGTTGCGCAGGGCCAGGATTTCGCCGTCCGCGCTCCTGAAGCCGACCGGTGTGCGGCTGGTTCCTGTTCCAGTTGTGGTCTTGGCGGATGAAGCCTCTTGCCGCTTGGCCGAGACATTGACGTTGCCGTCGGTACCCACCGTGACCTTGTACTGGGTCCAGTCTTTTCCGCTCGGACCTGGGGTGGCGAGGTCAAACGGTTTGCCGTTCAGGATTACCGAGGCCCCCTTGGCGCCATTTCCCTGGAACTGGAGCTCGAAGCCGCCGAACTCGGTCGTTGTCGTTGCCGAGGCCGCCTTCTCACCGCCGACCAGGAGGGTGCCGTCCTTGATCTTCGCGTCGCCTTCCGTCTTCCAGCCGAACGTTGTCTCGCCGTCAAAAAGCATGATCCAGCCTTCCTCGATCTGGGTCCTGCTCAGCGCGTTCGGCTTGCTCGGAGCAGCGTCATCGGCACCCGTCGCCGGGGCCGCCAGGATGGCCACCACTACCGCCACCGCCATCAGCGTTCGGACACATCGCATGGTAGTACCCTTCCGTCGTTTGACCTGTCGTTTCGTTGCCCGCCGCGGCACTCCGCAGCCCCCGCGGGTCCTCTCATGGTACCCTCGCCGCCAGGTCGACGAAAGCTCCCGGTCCTTTCCCTGATATAAAAAGGTCGGGATTGCGTCTACGCGTGGAATGGCAGTACGGGTATAGTGTCTGTATACCCGGGGGTGGATACTTGAGAGGAGGA
Organism: Planctomycetota bacterium; assembly: GCA_022711465.1. Taxonomy (GTDB): domain Bacteria; phylum Planctomycetota; class Phycisphaerae; order UBA1845; family PWPN01; genus JAGNEZ01. The sequence goes on from JAKLEZ010000005.1 coordinate 332,068, forward strand.
CTGTCATGGGCCTGTGGGACAAACTCAAGGGCGAACTCGTCGACATTGTGGAATGGCTGGACAGCAGCCACGACACCATGGTCTACCGGTTCCAGCGTTACCAGAATGAGATCAAGTACGGTGCCCAGCTGATTGTGCGTGAGTCACAAGTGGCCGTCTTCGTCAACGAGGGTCAGCTCGCGGACGTCTTCCTTCCCGGCACCTACACGCTGGAGACGCAGAACCTGCCCATCCTGAGCACGCTGCGGGGCTGGAAGTTCGGCTTCAACAGCCCCTTCAAGGCCGAGGTTTACTTCGTCTCCACCCGGACGTTCACCGACCGGAAGTGGGGCACGAAGAACCCGGTCATGCTGCGCGATCCTGAGTTCGGGCCGGTGCGGTTACGGGCCTTCGGCACTTTCGCCGTTCGGCTCAAGGACGCCGGGGCCTTCATTCGTCAGATCGTCGGCACCAACAGCCGCTTCACGGTCGACGCGATCGGCGACCAGTTGCGCGATTTACTTATCTCCCGTTTTGCCGATGTGCTTGGGGAGAGCAAGCTGCCGGTGCTGGACATGGCCAGCAACTACGACGAGATGGGCAAGTTCATCACTGGGCGGATCCAACCCGATTTCGAGCGTTTCGGGCTCGATATTGTCATGGTGCTGGTTGAGAACGTCTCCCTGCCGCCGGAGGTGGAGCAGGCCCTGGACAAGCGTACCAGCATGGGCGTGATCGGCAACATGCAGACCTACGCCCAGTTCCAGGCGGCCAATGCCATCACCGATGCGGCCAAGACGCCTGGCGGCCTGGCGGGCGCGGGTGTTGGTATGGGGGTGGGGCTGGCCATGGGTGGCCAGATGGCTCAGACGCTGGGCGCGGGTCCTCAGGCTGCCGGACCGGCGGTTCCGCCCCCGCTGCCGGGGGTGGTGTCGTTCTATCTCGGGCTGGACGGCAAGCAAGCCGGCCCCTTTGATCAGGCGGGTCTTCAGGCTCAGGTTGCCGCCGGGCGACTGACCGCCGAGACGCTGGCCTGGAAGGCGGGCATGGCTCAGTGGGCCCCCGCCGCCCAGATTTCCGAATTGGCCGCCATGCTCACCACCGCGCCCCCGCCGCTGCCCGGGAATACCGGGAAGTGAGCAATTAGAAGTTTAAAACTGGGGGAGGATCTACCTGGGCTCCCCGGTATGCGAGTATCTCGACGTTGCGGCGCGTACGCCTCGTTCGAGACTTCCGCCCTGGGTAGCCTCCCTGGTTCGATGTTTTGGCGCCTTGATCCTTCGGAGTTTCGCCTTCCGCGTATCGGCGTCAGGCGTTTCCGGCGGAGGAGCCCAACCAGCGATGGATCCCACCACCAGTGAGCCCACCATCCAGCGTGAGTTCCCCTGTGTCCAGTGCGGCGCCCATCTGGTTTTCGCCCCCGGCACCGCGGAACTGGCCTGTCCCCATTGCGGCACGCGGAATCGGATCGCGGAGGGCACCGCGGCCGTCGAGGAGTGTGACTATGCCGCCGCTCTGGCGGAGCTGGCCGCGGGCGAGCCCCTGCAGGAAACGCTGGCCGTGAAGTGCTCGCGATGCGGGGCAGAGAGCACACTTCCGCCCAACGTGACCGCGGACAAGTGTCCCTTCTGCGGATCTGCCATTGTGGCCGAGGCCGCCTCGCGCAAGCTGATCCGCCCGCGGAGTATGCTGCCCTTTCACATCACTCGCGAGCAGGCCCAGGACGCCTTCCGCCAGTGGATCGCTTCGCTGTGGTTTGCGCCCTCCGCCCTGCGCCGGGTGGCCGACGCCGAGAGCATATCTGGCATCTACATGCCCGCCTGGACCTACAACAGCGACACCACCAGCCGCTACACCGGCCAGCGCGGCGACGACTACTGGGAGACCGAGACCTACTGGGACACCGAGTTCTACACGGAGAACCTGAACGGCCAGAGTGTCACCCGCGCGCGGCAGGTGCAGAAAACGCGCCAAGTGCGCAAGACCCGCTGGACCTCGGTCCGCGGCCAGGTCGGCCGGTCTTTCGTCGACCTTCTCGTCCGGGCCAGCAACTCCCTCCCGGAGCAGTACTTTAACGCCCTGCAACCCTGGGACCTGAACAACCTCGTCCCCTACAAGGACGAGTACCTGGCCGGCTTTGTCACCGAGAGCTACCAGGTGGACCTACCCACCGGCTTCGAGCAGGCCAAGGAGGACATGCAGGAGCCGATCCGCCAGACGATTCGGGCCGACATCGGCGGCGACCACCAACGGATCAGCAGCGTCTCGACCCGCTACTTCAACATCACCTTCAAGCATCTCCTGCTACCGCTATGGCTGAGCGCCTACGCCTACGCCGACAGGAGCCACCGTTTCATGGTCAACGCCCGCACCGGCGAGGTCCAGGGCGAGCGGCCGTACAGCTACTGGAAGATCGCCTTCACCGTGCTGGTGGCCATCGCCGCAGTAGCCACGACGGCGATTCTGATGAACCTGCCGAGGTAGACGCGGGCGATCCGCAAGGCGGTCGCGCGATCGCTGCAACTTGGCCGTGTTCGGGTTGACCTGATGCCGCAAGCGGGCATGGTGAACACAGAATACCCTGGAGCAAAGCATCGTCTTATCCACTGCCATGCGAAGACCAGGCCTGATGCTGTTCGGCAACTGGCCGGCTGATATCCGACCTCCGCCGGGCGGGTCCCGGTTGGTCTCGTCCAGGGGGTTCCGATCGCGCCGCCGGTCATCCTGCGGATGGTGAGATTCCACAAGAACCGATCTCGCCGGCTTCTGAATCGACCCTGAGGGCCCGCGTATCCGTGATGGGGACCCAGAAGAGATCTCGGATCGTCAGGGAACCATCACCGCCCGGAGGGTTGGCATTTCGGGCAGATGAACGTACTCCGGCCGGCGGCGGTCAGATGCTCGATCGGTGTACGGCATTTGGGGCAGGGTCGGCCAGCCCGCTGGTAGACGCGGTGGCGGACCTGGAAGTGGCCGGGCTCGTTGTCGGCGGTACGGTAGTCGCTGATGCTCGAACCGCCGGCCTCGACCGCCTGCTCCAGAACCCGCCGCACGCACCGCCACAACCGGCGTACTCCGGCGGTGTCCAACCGGTCGGCTCGGGTCAGCGGATGGACCCCGGCTCGATGCAGCGACTCGTCGGCGTAGATGTTGCCGATCCCGCCGATTGGCCGCTGATCGAGCATCAGGGCCTTGATCTGCCGGCGTCGCGCGATGGCATCGCGGAATTCCTTGAACGAGATGGTCAGGGCGTCAACGCCCACTGGCGGTAATCGCCGTCCGATCCAGTTTGCCGCTGTCGGCGGCGTGACCAGCAGCCAGAGCCCGCCGAAGCGGCGCGGATCGATGAACCGCATTTCCACCCGCCGCCGATCGAAGCCGATCCGAAGATGGGTGTGCGTCTCGACGGGCGTATCGCGATCGACGGCGATCAGCCGGCCGGTCATGCCCAGATGGACGACCAGGGTCCTGCCGCCACCCAGTTCAATATGGATCTGCTTGCCCCGACGTCCGACCCGCTCGATCCGTCGGCCGCGCAGGAATGCACACACCGGCACGCCCTCGCCATGAACGATGTCGCCGCGGCCCAATACAACCGATGCGATCCGGCAGCCGGTCACGTGCCGGGCCACGCCGCGGGCGACGGTCTCTACTTCGGGCAGTTCGGGCATGGGAAGCAGTCAGCGTTCGGCTTCTGGCGGCGAGCGAGAAAAGAGGTCGAACCTCTTCTTACGATTCCTGCCCGTCGCTCGAGATTGTAGCATTCGCTTTGGCTTTGACGAGCGGACGCGGGAAGGGCGGTGAGAGTCGCTCTCACGGCCAGCCGATCCGCGTGCCTTCGACCCATTCGACGTGGCCGTCGGCGAAGATGGCACTCGTGCCGCCGCCCTTGCCGCCGGCCCGGTGGCTGTTGACGTTCACTCGCCCGACGTGGGTGGAATCGCCCTGAAAGACGATGTGCTCTCCCTGGGCGCAGAACACGGCGGTCAGTTCGCCCAGCGAGCCGCTCTTGGCTTCGCGGGCGTAGCGGCCGTCCCAGACCCGATGCTGCAGGTTCCGCTTCTCGTCGGTGTTCACGCCCTGGCCGTTCGGTCCGATCATGTTCCAGACCACGTTCGAGTACTTGACCACGCCCGCTTTGCTGGTGCCGGGCGACGGCCAGGGATTGCCCGGTGTCGTGCCCTTGATGATCGGCCGCCACAGCCAGGTCTGGTAGTGCTCGTGCTTGCCTTCCCAGGCATAGTACCGGAATTGCGTGTCCGTGCTGACGTAGACTTCGCCCTCGCCCCGGCCGCGAGCGAACGGGCAGACGAAGAACTCCGGAATCATGGTGTTTTCGTACTCGCCGAGCCAGCCGGTTTCGGGGTACCACACCATCTGCGGATCGAACTTGCCGCCCTTGGTGTACTTGAGCCACTTGCCGCTTGCCAGGTACTGGCGTAATGCCACTGAAAGCCAGCATGCCCGTGCCGGGGCGTCATGGGCTCCGTGGCCGTAGGCGAAGTAGTTGTACATGATCGGCACGCAGCCGCGGTACTCGGCCTGGTATTGAGCGGTCATGTTCGCGATCTGCTTGGAGTTGGCCTTGCAGGTCGTGAGCTTAGCCAACTCGCGAGCCCGGTTTAGGGAAGGAATAAGAACTGCGATGAGCAATGCGATGATTGCCACCACCACGAGCACTTCGATGAGCGTGAATCCCCGAGTGCGGTTCATGGTCGTCTCCTCACGGATCGGCGAAGACGCCGCGCCCGGCACAGGCCGTTGCGTTCCCTGCCGAACGCGTGAGCACGCAGTGACATTCAGGATTATATCGCTACAGGGCGGTGCTGAACACCACGGGTGTGGCAAGGAGATCATCATCAGGATTCCGGCGGGTCCGGATATGCGGATTGCCCGAATCGCTTGGGGGTGGTTCGCGATCATGGCCGCACCCGAAGGGCGGGCCGCCGTTGGGGTCAATCCCTGCATCCCGGCGTTGCCGGTTCACCCTCGCCGCTGTAGCACTGCTGGAAGATCCCGAAGTCGATCTGATCGATATCGCCGTCGCAGTCGAGGTCCTTGCCTTCGCAGCCGGCGGCGGCCGAGACCATGGGGCCCGAGAAGCAGGCTCGAACGCAAGCAGGTCGGCGCCGTCCACGTCCGTGTCGTTATCCCAATCAAGCGGCTTGACGCACTCGCACTCGTCCGGGATGCCATTACCGTTGCAGTCCAGGCACGTGCCGCGAGAGATATCGAGACTGTCTTCCACGCTGTTTCCGTTGCAGTCGACGGCCTGGACGGTCTGAACGCAGGCTGCGAGGCAGACCATCGCCACAAGACACGCAGTAGTCCAGCATGTTTGAGGTGGTCATTGCTTGCCCTCCAAGGCGTTGTCAGGAACGCTTCCCGAGGCGACTGCCGGTCGCCGCACGGGTACTATGAAGACGAGTGATCCGGCTGCTTCGACAGGATCGCGTTCAACTGAACGCGAGAAGCCCCGACAATCCTAGTCTATCGCAATCACGGCCGTGGATAACTCCGCCAAACCGCCTCCGGCTCCGTCCCGTTCACTCCGTCCGCCAACTCGCCGCAAGCAACGCGGCGTGACAACGCAACCGGCCGGGCTTCAACGGCGGGGTGAGCTCTGATGCCGAGGAAGTGATTCACTCCGGCTCTCGGGTACGCCGAGAGGACCTGGCGGTCAATCGGGGGCCGGCAAGGTCACAGTAAAGGTGCTGCCGACATCCAGCTGGCTGGCCACCTCGATTCGGCCGCCGAATTCCTCGATGATATCGCGGCTGATCGACAGGCCCAGGCCCAGGCCGCGCTGGTCGGGTTTCTCCGCGTTGGTCTTGGTGGAGAAAAACGGATCGAAGACGGCATCGAGGTGTTCTGCGGGGATCCCGCAACCAGTATCGCGGACGTTGATCTGAACCTGGCCTTGGGCGGTCGGAGCCGCATCGACGCTCAGCCGGCCGCGGCGGCCGAGCATGGCCTGTCGAGCATTGCTCACCAGGTTCAACAGGACCTGCAGGAGCTGGTTCTCGTTGGCCCGGACGGTGAGTTGCTCGTCGATCTGGAGGTTGAGCTGAATGCCGTCCTTACCCAAGTCGCGGCCGAGACATCCGATGGCCTCTTCGACCACTTGGCGAACCTTGACCGCTCGGATGACCGTATCGCTCTGGCGGGCCAGACCGACGACCCGGTCGATCATCTGGCGCATAGCCGCCGCCCGATCGAGGGTCTTGCTGAGGGCCAGGCGCATGAGTTCGGGATCGTTGCGATCCAGGGCGTCGCGGCAGTAGGCCACCACGGGGGTGAGCATGTTGTTGAGCTCGTGGGCGGTCATGGCCGCCGTGGTACCGAGGGTGGCCAGCTTCTGGGAGTGTCGCAACCGGGCCTTGAGCCAGTCGAACTGTTGGGCGAGCTGATCGATCTGGGCTTGTAAGGAGTAGGTGTCGGTGGCTACAGTAGCGGCTTCCGGTGGGCTGGTTGGGCTGGTGGCCGCGACAGTCTGGGTGCGTGAGGGGGATGAACCGGACGGAGGAATACGCCGGGGTGTCTCGGCGCGAGGCGTGGACATATTGACTCCTGGAGCTCTTGATGAGACTTGCTCATATCGGCAGCCGGGCCGAGGAAACTTGAGGGGGGGGTGCGAACATGGAGCTTAGTGGCCGATTGGACGCCCTGCTGACGCTGGCGGAGGGTGTCGGAATCGAGGTCCGGCCTGAACCGATGGGCGGGGGCGGGGGGGGGCTGTGCCGGGTCAGGAACCACCGCATCCTGTTCGTAGACACGGCTGCTGATCTGGCCACCCGCTACGACCGGACGCTGGCGGCCATGGCTGGCCAGCCGGAGCTCGAGGATCACTTTTTGCCCCCGGAAGTCCGCGACGACCTTGAGCGGCAACGCCGAAGTTCGGCCGTGTGAGCCGCACGAACGCCCATCGGCCCGCCGCCGGCCACGTCCAGCGCCCATCAACCCGCCGCCGGCCACGTCCAGCGCCCATCAACCCGCCGCCGGCCACGTCCAGGGATGGCTACAGGAGCTGTTCCGGCAGTCTCTCCTGCACCGGTTCGGATTTTGGGCCGGTCATGCCGGCCATCAAGTTGCGAAGTTCGGCAAACACCGGGCAATCCGGGTCGGCCTGAAACAAGACCTGGTTGCCGCGAACTGATCGCCTGACGATCCCGGCCTGGACGAGCCCGGCCAGTTCCCGCTGCACGGCCCCGAGTCCGGTCCCTGCCTCGCGGGCCACTTCCCGGAGGTAGAACGACTGCTCGACCTGGTTGAAGAGCAGGAGGAGCAGGTAGCGGCGTGTCTTGCCGAAGAGAGCGGAAGCCAGCTTGTTGTCGATCGATTTGAGGCTTATCGTACTCATTATGATTACGATTGTATCTAGTGTGAGTACAAAAAGCTATAAGGAAGGGTTTTGAAAGGGGCGGTTGCGGATATCATCACGTCCTATTGGTGACTTGGGGGATTCTCGGGGGGTTTCAGCGGGTCGGCGGGATCGACGGTTGCCGGCGGGTGTGGGGGTGTGCCGGCCGGGCGTGCCGGACTAGCGGTGGCCGTCTCTGTGAGGGCGGGAGCGAGCTTCAGGTCGAGCCGGGTCTGGATGACGTCGCGGGAGGCCTGCCAAGTGGTGTAGCTGGCGAAGGCGAAACCGCGAAGCAGTTGCGAGAGCTGGCGGAGCAGGGTGAGGGGTTGAGCTGCGGCCGCGGAGGCGGTTTGGACGGGCATGGGGACGTCGATATCGCGGCTTTCGCCGTCGCGGAGGACGGTCAGCCGGACGCAGTCGTCGTGTTCGCGTTTAGCCAAGCGCTCCTTCAGAGACTGGAGCGGGCGATCCAGATCGAGTTTGCGGCCATCGACGGCGGTAAGGCGATCTCCGACCTGGAGGAGTCTGGCAGCCGGGAAGTCGGGCAGCACCTCGGCGACCTCGACCTCACCGTTGGCGCTTCCGGGGGCGGGCAGGATGCCGAGTTGGACCTGGGGAACCTCCGACTGGCGGCGGAGTTGTTGCCACCATTTGGGCTCGAGCATCTCGGGATGGTTGCGGCCGATGTAGTTGAGCCAGGAGTCGATGACCTCGCTGGCTGCCCCGGGCTGGGCCAGGAGGACCATGTCCGGGAATCTTCGGGGAGGCTGGGCGCGGCGCATGGCCTGCTGGAGGGCTTGGGCAGACATCAGCGGTGACCGGCCGCGGCGTGCTTCCACGATCTGGCGGATGGTCTCGCGGTGAGTGCCCATGACCAGCCAGCCGTCGCAGACGATCCAACTCAGTTCGGTGGCTCCGAACAACTCGCGGTACAGCCCGGGAGGGAACAACCTTCCGAGGGGGATGGAGCGTAAGGTCCCGCAGGCGGCATGGGGCGGTTCGACCTCGAACTCGCCGTTGTTCCCGTGGATGCTCCAGCCTCGCCGGAGCGTCTCCTCTTCAACCTGGACGGGGTTGTCCGACGTCGGGGGCAGGTTGACGAGCCGCAGCAAGTTCCGGGTCATCTGCCGGAGGGTGTCGTCGACCTTGTCGGAATCGTCGGTCTGGACCGCGAAGGCGAAGGTCGGCATGAGCAGCGGGTTGCCTGTTCCCTTGCCCTTGGGATAGACGGGAATGCGAGCGATGACGCACACGGTGTCACCGACCAGATGGCGGAGGAGGTCGTTCTCCAATCTGCCTGCGGGCAGACCCCACTGAAGGACTTCGAGGTAGAAGCGCTGGGGTGTCTGGGCGGGTGCGGCCATGAATCGCCGGTACTCGTTCACGTAGCCGAACGGGTAGCTCCATGCGAAGATGGCCGAGGGCGGCAGGAAGAGCAGGGCTTCGACCGGAGGGGTATGCCGCGGGAACTCCTGCCCGGCGGCCAGACGGCCGGTCGTCTCGAGAGCCACGCCTTCGTCGGTCAGGACGGCTCCCATGGCGAGGGATCGCACCGGTGGACTGAGAATCGGCCACCAGTCGCCGGTCGGCTGGGTGGCGGGTCCGCTTCGCCGCTGGTTGGTGCCCAGGTAGAGAACCACCTGGGCGTTGGGCGGCACTTCGGAGACCCGCTCGCGGAATTCCACGAGGTCCGCCAGGGCGACCCCGCGGTCGGTGGAGAGCAGCGCCAGGCATCGGGCGTGGAGGCTACCCTCACGTGTCTGCCGACCGACGATGAACACGTGCCCGTCGCCGGTGATCTCGTAGCCAAGATCCAGGCGGTATTGGCGCATTCCGGGGATCGACTCGGCGGCGGGTATCCTGGTTTTGAGTTGGCTTTCCAGGGCTTCGGGACGGCGTGGCTGAGCAATGAGTACGGCCGAGTCCAGCGCTGTCCAATCCTCGGCGGCGATGGCCAGTCGGCCATCGAGCAGCAGCATAGCGGCGCGTTCGTCCCTGAGGCCCAGGGCGTCGGAGAGCAGTCGACGCCAGCCGGTGAAAGCCGGGGCGGTAGTGGTCGCCTCGCCGGACGTCCGGACCTGAGCGACGAGCAAGGCCAGGACATCGCTGAGGGCGGCCCCGGCCGGGATCGAGCTGAGGCTCTGGGTGTCCTCGATTTCGAGGAAGAGCCGAGCGTCGACCGGGACATGACTGGCCAGAAGGGCTGGGGGGCGGCGGTCGTCGCTCGCGGGGGAGGCGCCTGCTGCGAGCCCGGGCAGACACCCAGCCAGGCAGATCGACATGTAGAAGGGCAGCGTGCTCATGGACAACCGCGACTCAGAGTCTCAGACGCCCTCAGTCCCCCCCGCGTGGTGTCTTGTCAGAGCCGGTCGGACGGAGGCCATCGGCGTCAGATAGGGCCGGGCGTATCGTCCTCGGCCTGCGGAGCGGGCGGCGAGGGCTGGGCCGGTGCGGCTGCAGGGAATGGAGCCATCAACGGGCTGACATCGCTACCCACCTTCCCGAGCGAAGGGGTGAAACCGTCCTCAGGATAGCGTTCGCGGAATTCGGCGGCAAGTTGATCGCTCATGCTGTCGAACGCGAACATGATCAGGGCCTCCATGTCCTTGGCACTTCGCCGCGTTCCGTCCACCGTGTTCTTGGTTCCTTCGACGACTGGGGCCAGAAGATAGTCGAGAAAGGAGGTGGCGGACATGGTTGGCGTTCGTTCGAGCTCGGCTTTCTCCAGTGGGGTCAACGAACGGTGGGCTCGCTGCATCGCGGCCTGCCGGAACGGAGCGGGAGGAGCGATCATCTCGGAGGCGATGGCCGTCGGCTTGACCGATGGAGTGTCGTCCGTTCCGAGCATAGGTGAAAACATCAGAAAGGCGAGAACGATACTTGCGGCGGCAGCCATGGGAGAGGCGACGTAATAGACCAGACGGTGCCACCGGCGACCGGAGGCGACCGGGGCCGCACGACGCGTGGCCATGACCCGATCGGTGAACGAGGCGGCGAGCTTGGGCTCGCGGCGGTCCAACCGGATCACGTCGCCGCAGGCTTCGAGAATAGCCATTTCGGCCTGGCACTCGGAGCACTGCAGGAGATGAGCGTGCAGTTCCGCCCGGAGCGACGGGGGGAGTTCGTCGTCCAGGTGACGATCGAAGAGTTGACGGGCGTGTAGACAGGTAATCATGACGCGGCTTCTCTCAATGCCTGGATCTGTGATGGATCCTTGACCATTGCTGCCAACGACTCACGCAATCGCCCTCGGGCCCGGTGCAGGTGGCTCTTGGCCGTGGCGACCGGAATTCCCAGAGCGCCGGCGATCGCTTCACAACTCATGTCCTCGCGATAGAACAGCAGGACCGCCGCCCGCTGCTGAACGGACAGCTCATCCACGGCGGCCCAGATCTGATCCTTCAACCGGCGGGCCTCCTCGCTTTCAGCGACTTGGTCCGACACGTCCGGCTCCGACGACGGCATTGCGGCGTAGTCCAACTCGTAGGTCTTGGACTTGCGTCGGCGGATCTGGTTCAGGCACAGGCGGTAAGCGATCGTGAACAGCCAAGTGCTGAACCGGTATTCGGATGAGAATGAGTCCAGCGAACTGAACGCCCGGAGGAAGGCATCCTGGCACACCTCCTCGGCCTCGTGGTGGTTCCTGAGGATTCGCCACGAGAAGGCGAAGAGGCGGTCCTTGTGGGCCTCTACCAGCAGGCGCGCGGACTCTTCGCAACCCTCACGGGCCTGGCTGACGAGCTTCTTCTCAGCCCGTCGGGTCAGCTTGGCCTCTCCGCTTTCAGCCTGCCTGGCGAACATGCCTTGCCCCGCGGTGACGTATGTTCGGTACTCACATGATTATACCGCAATCCGGTTGGCCGGTTGCAGCCCCGGTCGCGGGCCAGGTGGCACCGGCCGTCACCCTCCGGTAAGATACCCACCGGACACCGGCGCCGCTGGATCTACTATCGGCACAAATATTGGCCGGATCATGACTTATGGCAAGAAAAAGCCCAGACAAGCCCCCACGCCGCATCCTCAACAAGAAGGCCCGGCACGACTACCACATCCTCCAGACGTTGGAGGCCGGGATCGTGCTGACTGGCAGTGAAGTCAAGAGTCTGCGAGCCGGAACCGCCCAGCTCAACGAGGCCTTCGTCCGGATAAACGGGACCAAGCTCACCCTCTACGGTTGCCAGATCGACCGCTATCCGCCAGCGACGGACCGCAACCACGAACCGCTTCGCAACCGCCGGCTGATGCTTCACAAGCGGGAGATTCTGAAGCTGACCGTGCAGCTGGTCCAGGCCGGAAGCACGCTGATCCCCCTGAGCATCTACTTCAACGACCGTGGACTGGCCAAGGTCGAGCTTGCCCTGGTGACGGGCAAGCGGGAGTACGACAAGCGCCAGGACTTGCGCAAGAAGGAGCACCGGCGTGAGATGGATCGGGCGATGAACAAGCGGGAGCGGTGAGGGCCGGCAGGTTCGTTGGGCGGGGTAACCTCATGGGTTCCTGGTAGGAGACTTCCGATGCAGGACGCCTGCGGACGGATGATCGCCGGCACCGTTCGCCCGTGAAACGAACCCAACGCTCCGAGAGAGAGACCGCGATCCCGACGTGGGCAGAGCGGTTTCGGCCTTTGGTTCCCCTCATTCAAGCCGCGGCGTCAAACGTGTGCGAATCCGGTCACTCGGGCACCGATGTGGGCGGAGCGGTGAGGGTTTGGTCCCACCGAATGACGTCGTCGCTGAGCCGCCGGGTCAGATCCGGATGCTGGCCAGCGAGGTTGACTGACTCCTTGCGATCGTTGGCCAGGTTATAGAGTTCGGGGCGTGACCGGTCGCGGAAGACCAGCAGTTTCCAGTCTCCGTCGCGGATGGCCAAGTCCGGCCAGCGGTTGTTCGGGCCCGGGCGATCCGGTGGCCGGACCCACATCAGAGGCTGGTCGCGTTCGGGTGCGGTGCGGCCGAGGAGCGTATCGGCCATGTTCAACCCATCGAAACGGACGCCTGTGGGGGTGTGGACATCGGCCCAGGTCAGCAGTGAAGGCGGCAGATCCATGGCGGCGAGGACGGTCTTCTCATTGGCCGAGCCGGCGACGGCCGCGGGGATGGAACGGTGCCAAACGATGAGTGGACTGCGGATGCCCCCCTCGTAGAGCCGGGCCTTACCGCCGCGCAGGCCGCCGGTTGAGCCCCAGCCATCCTCGGGGCCGTTATCGCTGCTCAGCAGGATGAAGGTGTTTTCGCGGAGGGCGGCATCAGCGCGAATGGCATCGAAGAGCCGCCCGAGTTGGCGGTCCATCTCTTCCAGGACGCCGGCGTACCGGGCTGCGGGGGAGTTGTCACCGCGCATGGCGGGCGGGGCCTGGATGGGGGTATGCATGTCGTCCAGCCAGAGGTTGATGTAGAAGGGGCGGTTCTGCCCAGCGGCGATCCGAATCTCCTTCAGAGCCCGGTCCACGTAGTATGCGGTCACTGCATGGCGATCGATCCAGTGAATGGGTCCGCCGCCGAGTTCGGCACTCATCCGGGTCGGAACGTGGACGAACGGCCGGCCATCGCGTCCCGGTTCGAACCGAGGCAGGACGCGTTCGCCGAGTCCCTCGAAGTTGGTGAGTGACGCGATGAAGCCGTACCGGCTGATGGATGGGGCGTCGCCCACGTCGCGTTGTCCACCCATGTGCCACTTGCCGACGTGGGCGGTGTAGTAGCCGGCCTGGGCGCAGTACCGGGCGAGGCTTGGGGCGGTGGGGGTGAGCCAGTCGGCCAGCCCCCGCCGGTTGTTCATCGCCCGCGTGTCGAGATAGGAGGTGATCTTCCAGCGGCCGGGGTACTGACCGGTGGTGAAGGCCACGCGTGAGGGGCTGCAGATGGGGGCGTTGACGTAGAACTGGGTGAAGCGGATGCCTTCGCGGGCCAGGCCGTCGATCATCGGTGTGCGGGAGTGGTTTCCCCCGTAGCAGGCGAGGTCGCCGAAGCCCATGTCGTCGATCAAGATGAAGAGGATATTGGGGTGTCGGGCGGTCTGGGCGGCGGAAGCCGCGAGCGTGTTCTGGTCCAACGAAAGGAGCAAGCCCAGTGCCAGCAGGATTGGATGGCCGCCATGGGCGTGCATTGGTCGATCCTCCGATCAGGACGATCGCGTGCCGGGGCTTCTGTTCTGCCGCCGGTCGTTCCGACGAGCCGGCGACGCATTCGGCATCGGGCGGTACCCGGTGGGGAGGCAATGAAGCCGCGATTCGTACGTTCGGGCGCGGCCCGCGGTTGCTCCTTCCGGTTCCCGCCCTGGCTTGCGGGGCATCCCGCGAGCCGCACGAAACCGGAGACGCCTTGTCACTCCTCACACCTCCTCGGAGCGAGATCGCGGTTTTCAGTCGCCAAGCTTGAGCAACTCGACGCTGATGATGTCGGGATTGCCCCTGGCGATTGCCGACACCAGGGCGTTTCCGGGATTGCGATCCAGCTGGATCCGGCAGCACGCGGCCAGGGCACCGTCCAGGATGAGGTTGTGCACTTCCTGGATATTGATGTCCGCGCGGCGGATCTGGTCCATCACGAACGCGAGCACGCCCACCCGGTCGTAGTGGCGGACGACGAGCTGCCACTGGGCGGGGGTCCGGGTGGCGGCATTGACGCAGTTGATCGCCTGGCCGGTCTTGATGAACGTGGCGATGATGCGAATGGCCTCCTCGGCGATAGCTTCCTGGGCCTGCTCGGTGGAAGCCCCGACATGGTGGGTGGCGTAGAGGTTAGGAAGGTCGAGGATGGGATCGGTGAAGTCGGCGGTTCCCTCGGCGGGCTCGGGGTCGAACACATCGAGCCCGGCGCGGAGTTTGCCGGCTTGGAGAGTGGCTCTGAGGGCGGCCTGATCGACGACCTCGCCGCGGGCGGTATTGATGAGGATGGCGCCCGGCTTGAGAAGCGCGAGCCGCTCCGCCGTCACCAGTTTGCGGGTTTCCGGCTTGAGGGCCACGTGCAGGGTCACGATGTCGGCGCGACGGAACACGTCGTCCACCGTCGGGCAGCGCTCGACGCCCATCTCCTGGGCATGTTCGTCGGTCAGGGATCGCGACCAGGCGATGATCCGCAGGCCGAAGGCTCTGGCCCGGACGATTACCTCGCGGCCGATCTGGCCGACGCCGACGACGCCCAGGGTCTTGCCGTAGATTCCGTCGGCCTTGGAGAACTCCTTCTTGTTCCACTTGTGGGAGCGCAGCGATGCGATGCTCTCCGGTATCCGGCGATCGATTCCCAGGAGCAGGGCGAAGACCAGTTCCGCGACCGCGATCGAGTTCTTCCCCGGGCAGTTGGTCACAAAGACGCCGCGGGCGCTGGCCGCCTTCACGTCAATGGTGTTTACTCCGGCCCCGGCCCGGACGATCAGGGCCAGTTCGTCGGACGCCTTGATCGCCTCCCCGTTCACCTGTTTGCTGCGCACGATCAGGACCTTGTATCCCGGGATGACCTTGGGCAGATCTTCCGCCTTGACCGTGGGGTTGTAGGTCACCTCGCACCCGAGCTTGGCTAGGCGATCGAGGTGGGCCTCTGAGAACTTGTCAGCGATCAGGGTCTTCATCATGGTCCTCCTGCATAGGGATGATGCCAGTGAACGACGAAAGCACACGGCGAATCATACGTGATTGCCCATGGCCTCCGGCTTGCCCAGGGTTCTGGGATCGGGATGGAAGAAGCGCGTACCACCGCACGCGGCCCAGGACTCTTCCACCCGGAGACCGGCCTTCGGAGTCGACCCCTTGATGATACCGTCCGCGCGGCGTTGGGCAAGTGACGAAGGCGGCGGGAATGCTCTCGGTTCCGGGGCGGACTACCGTCGGGCGATTGCCTCTTATGGCAGCCGGGGGTCTACTCGTGCACGACGATGATACCACCGGCCAGGGGTGTGGCCGCGTCGCTGGTCAGCTCGGCGCCGGGCTGGTTGTCGTACACGACGCCGGCCTCGTTCCAGATACTCAACCGGACCGCATCATTTCGGTCGTTGGGTTGTGTGCGGCCGGCGACGGCTGTCAGGATGAACTGGTATCCCTCCCGGCCGTTGACGGAACCGATTCCGGCAAGCTGCGCCTTCCGCTCCGTCACCACGAGCCACTCGAGATCGTCGGAATGGAAACGCAGATCGCCGGCTCTATGCAGAAACTGGACGTTGCCGTGCGGGGTTGTCGCCTTCTTCTCGTACTTGGCATTGAAGCTCAGGACGGCCTTGCCGACCGCGTCGGGACTGGCCGCGCAGGCCCCGGGTGGTGAATGGAACCAGCCGCCGCCGGTCACGAAGCCGCGGTCTGGATCATAGATCACCACGAAGGGCCTGGCGTCTTGGGTGCCTGGCGCCGTCTCCGTGGATCCGGTATTGCCGGCGGCATCGGTCACGGTGAGCTCGACGATGTAGATGCCCGGCCTGGCGAAGGCATGAACGGCCGTGACCGTCGCGGCTTGCGGATCGAGGATACCGGGAACCTTCACCTGCTCGACGACCGAGGCCAGGCGCCACCCACTGGTGCTGACGGAACAGTCCTCGACGAACGATCCTGCGAGACTGACCTCGCGGTGAACGGGGTACGACGTCCAGGACGCCGGTGCTGTGATGTTCACGAGGGGTGGGATCAGGTCGACGACCGTGAGGGCGACGGTGCAGGCAGCGGTCGTGCCATTTGCATCCGTGGCGGTCAGGGTCACCTCGTGGTTACCAGGTTCGAGCCGGTCGCCGGGCGCGGGCACCTGGGTCACAGTGGTCGGAGCCTGCCCGCCGGTGACAACCGCGCTGCTGGCCAAGTCGGGTACGAGTGCCCGGCATTCCCGATCGACCGCGATCGGTTCGGGAGCCGGCGGACAAGTGACCGCCAGCGGTTCCGAGCAGAGCTCGACCACGGTCGCCTCGGCGTCGGGCGACGTGATGCCGCAGTTGCCGACGGCCCGGACGGCATATCCACAGGTTCCGCAGGAAGCGGCCGCATCCGTGTACGACTGGCTATCGGCTTCCAGGGTAGCGATCGTCTCGCCGGCCGCCCCATGGCACCAGCGGCGGACCAGGTAGCCGACCTCGCCGGCTGCATTGTCCGTCCAGGTCAGTTCGACCGTGCTCGGGCCGGTCAGGACGGCATTCAGGTGGCTCGGGGCCCTCAGCCCGATCATCTCCCCGCCGAACAGGATGACCCGGTCGTTGAGGGCGTCGTACACCGCGGCGGCGCCGCGGCGCGGGCCGGGGCGATCGCCGGCCGTAGCCAGTTCGCGCCAGACGCCGTTTTCCAGCACCCAGACATCGTCGAGGCCGGTGTACGTTCCCGATCCGCAGGAACTGGCGACATAACGCAAGCCACCCAGGACGATCATTCGCCGGCGGAGGGAGTCGAACACGACCGCCGCCTGCCCGCGGGCGGGGGGAGACACGGCGGTGGCGATTTGCGTCCACGGCCCGGATCCACTGTGCAGCGACAGGGACCACGTGTCATTGTAGAGCGTGCCGGCCGATCCGCCGCCGACCCCGCCCCCGAACAGCATCAGACCGCCCCATTGCGGATCGAACGCGACGGCGGCCATTCCCCGCGGGCCGGGAGCGGGGCTGAGAGCCCATTCCGACCAGACCAGGGTGTCAGGATTGAGCATGTGCACGTGGTTGTTGAAGAAACTCGTAATCTCGGTGATCGGACCGCCGCCGAATACGCAGTAGCGGTCGTTGACCGAATCGTACACCGCGGCGTGCGAAGTCCCGAAGAGCTGATACGGTTGGATCACACCCGAACCGACCGAGGGAAGCAATTGCCAGGTGTTGGTCGCGAGGTCGAGGACATCGAGGTGGTCGATGGCATGGGCAACCACGAATCGATCCCGTCGGGGATCGTACCAGCCCGGCCGGTAGGTGAATGGCCCGTCCAGGGCCGCGGCCTGCAACCGGGCCCAGGTAGCGGAACCACCGGCACCGAGTTCCAGCGCCCAGGTATCGGCGAAGGCGGATGCGCCCTCGCCGCCGGACACCAGCATCCGGCCGCGTGAAGAGTCGAAGGCATGCGGGAAGTGTCGGCGAGGGGCCGGGCTGCCGGCCAGCGGGTCGGGGACGGGTGCCAGTCGCAACCAGGTATCGTTGGCCAGATCGAGCTGCCAGACATCATTGAGATGCTGGGCCTGCCCTTGCCCGACCAGGACCCACAGCGAAAACGCGACCGCAACCCCCGTGGTCCCACACCTCATGACGGTCCTCCCTCCCAATGCCTGGACCATCCATACCGGTCTTCGCGCATCGTCCCGGCCAAGTATCCAATATGTTTCGCCGCGATGCGCGGAGCATCGAGATGCACGGCTGATGGGCCGCTGCCCGGGCGCGGGAGTCGATCTGCGTCCGGGCAAGCCCGATAACAGCTAACTCTGGGATGAGGACGGCTTGCCCCACGTCCGAGATCGCCGGAGGGCTTCAGCTGCCAGGATGCCGGCACAACCCGAGGCGAGATCCACCACGTCCCCCAGATCAGGCAGATGCGGATGGAACGGATCACGAACGGCGATCAGTTCGAGCAGTTCGACGGCCAGGAGGAGGCATATGCCGCTGGTGGCCGACGCCCGGAACGAGAGTCCACGGCGCAGCCGGAGGTGGAGAACACCCAGGAACAGGAATCGAGTCGGCAGATCCAGGGGTACGCCCGCGATGGTGTATCCGGTGAAGAAGCCGAGGAATCGTTTGGCGGCTCGCACCGATGCGACCAGGGAGTCCGGCCAAGGAATGGTCATGGTGTTCATCTCTATCCGGGCCGATCGGGAAACGCAACCGGTGACCGCCAGGCGAGCGCCGCCGTGTGCCAGGATGTACCCGGCGGGGCGGGCTCGGGCGACGGGTTTCGGCGCGATGTGAGACGGCGGCGTACAGATCGCGCCAGCGGCAGTGGCCGAGGATCTGCTCGGCGGGCGGCGGCCGGACACGATTTGTGGACGGTTCGGCGACTCTGGGTGACCGGACCGTGTCGCTCCCTTGCTCCTCGGCCGACGGTCCTATACCTTAAGCCTCGAGCGTCGCCGGAACACTCGTCGTTTCCCGTGTCAGGAGAGTGTCGTGCGATATCTGAACTCGGCCGACTACGCCATCATTGCCGCCTACTGTCTCATCCTCATCGCCATCGCCGTCTATCTGAAGCGTATGGCCTCGCGGAGCCTGGAGGACTACTTTCTGGGCGGCAAGCAGCTGCCCTGGTATGTGCTCGGCGTTTCCGGCATGCTCAACTTCGTGGACATGACCGGAACGATGGTCATCGTGTCGTTCCTGTACATGATGGGGCCACGCGGTCTGTACATCGAGTTTCGCGGAGGCGCTTGCCTGGTCCTGGCCTTCATGCTGCTGTGGACGGGTAAATGGCACTACCGGTCGCAGTGCATGACCGCGGCGGAATGGAACATCTACCGATTCGGGTCGACCGCCGGGGCCAAGGTCGCCCGGTTGCTCGGGGTGGTTTTCGGCACCGCCTTCACCGTGGCGATGTTGGCCTACCTGATCAAGGGAGCGGGCGCTTTTCTGTCGATGTTCCTTGATTTTCGGCCCGAGGTCTGTGCGGCCATGATGGTGGCCCTGACCACGCTGTACACGCTGATGTCCGGCTTCTACGGTGTGGCCTTCACCGATCTGTTCCAGTCGGGCATCATCCTGATCAGCGTGATCGCGATCACCCTGCTTGCGATGAGCAGGATCGCGGGCTACGAGGGTGACCTGGGGCTTCTGGCCGCCCAGGTCAGCGGCAACGCTCAATGGATGAGTTCGGTTCCTCACGTTCGCACGGCCATGCCACGGGGGTACGAGGACTTCGAGCCGGTGCTGATCCTGGCCGGGGGGTATCTGTTCCGGCAGGTTTTGGGGGGCATGGGCACGGGGGCGGATCCCCGCTACTTCGGGGCCCGCAACGAGCGGGAATGTGGTCTGCTGACCTACTTCTGGACCTGGCTGATGACCTTCCGCTGGCCGCTGATGATGGGCTTTGCGGTGCTCGGCATCTTTCTGGTTCACGACCTGTTTCCCGACCAGAAGGTGCTGGCCGAGGCGGCGGTCACCATCCAGGAGTCGCCCGAGGTTGAACAGCGGTACGGGGCCGACGTCGGCAAGAACCGTTGGGACGACGTCATCGCCAACGTCACCCAGCACCAGGATCAGTTCCCTGTGCTGGCCGGCAACCTGAAGAGGCTTTTTGGTGGCGGCGAGAACTGGCCGGAGAAGGCCATGCTGGTCGGCTATGAAGGGGGGGTCAACCCCGAACGGATCCTGCCGGCGGTCATCCTGATGAAGATACCGGCCGGCTGGCGAGGCCTGTTCCTGGTCGCTCTGGTGGCGGCCGCGATGTCCACCTTCTCGCCCACGGTGAACGTGTGCGTGGCTCTTTTCACTCGCGACATCTGGCAGGGCTTTCTCCGTCCGAGGGCATCGACCCGGGAGCTCATCGCGTCGAGTTACTGCTTCGGCGTGGTTCTGGTTCTCGGCGGATTCGCCATGGCCTACACTTCGGAGAGCATCAACGACATCTGGGACTGGATCATCATGGCCCTGACCGCGGGTTATGTCATTCCAGGCCTGCTACGGCTGTACTGGTGGCGGTTCAACGCGGGCGGCTCCAACATCGGTGTAGCCGTCGGTTTGATCGTCGCCATCGGCCAGCGAGCTCTGAAGCCCGACATGCCGCCGGTCGACAAGTTCGTTCTGGTGACGGGTCTATCGCTGGTGGGAACGATCATCGGCACTTACTGTTTTCCCCCGACGGAGAAGCGGATCCTGGAGCATTTCTACAGGACCACCCGCCCATTCGGCCTGTGGGGGCCGCTCAAGGCGTCGCTGGCCCCCCAGGTTCGCACAACCATGGAGCGAGAGCACTTCTACGATATCGCGGCGCTGCCTTTCGCCCTCGGCTGGCAGGTCACCCTGTTCCTGCTGCCGATGCAGCTGCTGATCGGAGCATGGCGCTCGTTTGGGGTGACGCTTCTGGTTTTCCTGGTCTGCCTGCTCGGGGTTCATTTCCTGTGGTACAGGCAGTTGCCACCAGCCAGATCCCGGAAGGAAGAGGTCGGCGACGGAAGCCCCACGCAGCCGCCTTCCGAGCTCACGGCTGAAACGGCCTGAGAGGTCCTGAAGTCGGCCGAAAGCCTCCTGTGGAGCGCAGGCCCTGACCAGGCGATCTGCCGATCGACCATCGAGTTCAAGGAGCTGACCCATGGCCATGTCCCAAGAGAAACAGAAGACCCTGTTGGCGGTGCTGGCCATTGTCGCCACCATTGCTGCGGTCGCGCTGGTCTGGTCCAGTCTGGTGAGGACGAGGGGTAACGTTGAGACGGACATCAAGACCGCTGTTCTCTGCGCCAATCCCGAGTGCGGCTACTACGGCGAGACGTCCCTCTCGCAGCTGGAAGACAAAGGTGGCACCGATGCCGGATCCCCGGAGGCAACAGGGTTCAAGTGCCCCAAGTGCGGGCAGTACACCCTCCGGGCCAACCCGCTCATGTGCAGCAAGTGCAAGAAGCCTTATCTGATGAGAATCGGACCGACGGGGGCATACGACCGCACCTGCCCCCGGTGCAAGACGGAGAACTGATCGGCCCGGCAGTCGCAGACGGTCCATCGGCCCGAGGAGGCCGCCGATGGGAGAGACTTCATCGATGGGCTGTGCGGAGGGCGAATCGATGCGGGGGTGACCGTCAGCGGGGGTGGACCATCTCTATCGGGGCGGAATGTCAGTGCTTGGGCAGGTAGCCGCCGCCCAGCGCCAGGTTAACCGGATACATATCGTTCGGGTAGCGGTTCCACCGCTTGGCTTCTGCGATGTCCGCGTGGCCATCCCAGAAGAGGATATTGCCCTTGCCGAGATGGCGGGTGCTGAGGCGATCGCCGCTGTTGCTGGAGATGTTTCTCAGGTAGCTGTGCCCGTCGTTCAGCGCGTTGCTGTTGGCCAGATAGTACTCCGAGTTCCGATCTCCGAACCCCTGGTACTCCTCGTACATCAGGACCACCCGGTTGGGGGTGGACATGAACTGGGAGACCCGCGGGAATGCGGCGGACTTGAAGGCGCCCGCCTTCAGGTTGTCAGGATTGACGAAGTCGCAGGAGAGCAGCTGATCCGTGTCGGCCACATGCTTGCCGTCGATCTTCTCCTGCAAGTAGTCGTGCGGGTCCATCAGGCGAACGTAGCTGTGGATCGCATGGTTGCCATAGATGCCGCCGCTCCCAATAGCGCTGCCGCGGCGAATGCGGTCATCGATCGGGCAGAAATACGTCTCTCGGTTCTTGAGGTATCGATAGAGGTCGCCGTACTCCACCCAGCGGCGAGAATCAGAGAACCGCACACCGCCGCTGACGGCATAGAGTGCGGGGTTGTACTTGATCTTCGGCTTGCTGTGGTTCACGCCGTCATAGAGCCACCAGCTCCAGTGAGGAAAGACGCCATTTCGCGCTTCCTGGGCGTAGAAGCAATGTCCATTGTAGAGTTGGGCAAGCCGGGTTTTACACACGAGAATATTGGACTGGTCACGGGCCCGCTGCAGCGAAGGAAGCATGATGGAGATCAGCAGGGAGATGATCGCGACCACGACCAGGACTTCAAGCAAGGTGAACGCTTGCGGGTGGCGAACGCACGTGCCCATGCCAGCAGGCAGAAGCCTTTTGGCGACCACATGAAAAGGAACCCACATCGCGCTGACCTCTTTGCCCCCGACGTCCAGACCGACGACCGGGAACCCAGACATACGGCGACTACGCCGCGCCGCCGCTACTAGTTTTGAACTGCATTCGGTCGCTCGAAATGCACGGCGACCTAACTCCGGGCATAGTATAACACACCCTGCGAAACGACGCGAGCACTTTTCGCCCATTTTCGCGGTAAACCGACCAACCGGCCTGTAACAGACAGAGCCGCTGTGAGATCCGCATGCGTTTCGCCTGTGAAATGCTGAATACACCGCAGACTCCGATCCTCGTCCATCCCTACGCTCGGCCAGAACCTTCGCGGACATGACCCTTCACGCCAGACCCCAATGCTTGCCGGGCTTGGCATCGGAGGTCATGACGAGCGTGCATTCCGACGCCTATCTGATAATATCGGCAAAATAGTCATTCTGGGAAACCTCTACCGGCCGTTCTCCCGGAGGAGACTTCTGGCCCGCCGGGGGACCCGCCTCACGACGGGTACCTGAGGGGCTGACCCGCTTCTTCCCAAACGGACCCAAATGCGCTTGCAGAGGACTAGTTTCAGCCGTACCTGAGCCCGTGGGCTGCTGTCCGCCGCCGATCAGTTGATTGCCACACACGGCTTTGCGAGAATGCGTCGGCCAAAGGCTCTTGACGAGGTGATTGATGGAGATCCTGATTCGTTCTACGGTATTCACCCCGGTCGTGATGGTCCTGGCCGGTCTGACCATGGGGCAAGCGGCTTGGGCCCAGGCCACCAGACCTGCGGCGGCCCCGCTCAAGATCGAGGCGAAGTGGGGCAACATGTGGCTGCCGGCCACGGTGGTGAAGCGTGAAGGTGGAAAGACACTGGTCCATTATGAAGGGCGAAGCGACAGCCAGGATGAGTGGGTAACCAACGATCGGATTCGTCCGGCGCGGCCGGGCACGCGGCGCCCGGGGATGGCGGGGGCCGGCGGAGCCGCCCGCTCCGGGCTGGGTGGCCGACCAAGTACCGTGCCTGGTCGAGGGGTGGCCGCCTCACGACCGGGAGAGAAGGCCGACAGCGCAGGTCCGCCGGTTACTCCGGCGGACTTGTCCGCGGCCGAGGTTCTGGCCGGCGATCTGGCAGCCCCGGACACCTGGAGTCTGAGGCCTGACGAGCCGGAAGCTGCGGGCACGAGACTTGGCGGCCGCCCCATCACCCTGATGGCGGTCAGGGACACGTCCAGCGAGAGACGATCACTCTTCGAGCGTGTGGCCGGTCTGCTCTTCACGGCACCCCGGACCGGTCTGGTGTATGTTGTCCATCATTCTGCCATCGCCAGCTCCAAGGGTGGCAACGCGTTGCGTGTTGAACGCGTGCATCTGGCCAAAGGCCAGCCGGCGGGGTACGCCATGATTCCCTACGGGGATGTCGCATGGTCGGTCTCGCCCGACGGCACGCACCTCCTGGTGGGAGGCGGTCTGGCCCACGGGGCCGACGGCCGGCTCGACGTCTACAAGCTGGAAGGCATGAAGGCTCTGCATGCGGTGAGTTGGAGGCCGTACGAGCAGGAAGACAACGCGATCTCGCAGAGCGTGCGTTGGGCGGCCATGGTGGATTCGGCCCACGTCCTGACCACCAACTCGGACGGCAAGCTCGTTCTGTGGGGGATCCCCACCTGCACGGCGATCTACTCGCGGGAGATCCAGCGCAGCTCGCCGCCCGCCCTGAGCCCCAGCGGCAAATACCTGGCGGCGAATACGGACAAGGCGGTCTGCGTTCTTGAGGCGATGACCGGCAAGGTTGTTGGTCAGCTGCCCAGCGAGTTCTTGTGGGTACCCGTTCTGTCCTTCCGACCCGATGGACGCCAGGTGGCGGCCCTGCTCAGCGGCGAGATCCTGGTTTGGGATTTCTCGACCGGCAAGCTGGTCCACGAGGTCTTTCTTCCCGCAGGCTTGCGGGCCAGGAATCTGGAGTGGGCCGCGGACGGCTACGTGATCCTGGACAGCATGTACCTGTTCGACCTCAAGAACATGGTCGTTCTGTGGGTCTACGGTACGGGGGAGCAGCGTGGGGCCGAGAAGGCGACCGGCAGCTTCGCGGGACGTTACTGGTACGTGACCAGCGCCGCCCGAGGCCCAGGCCAGGTTCTGACCTCGGCGGTCCTGCCCCACGAGCAGGCTCAGAAGGCCGCGGCCGGTCTGAAGATGGATGACTTGATGGCGGTCAAGCCGGGTGCTTCCGTCAGTCTCGAGGTCGCCATTGGCACCTCCCAGGACATCCAGGATCGGGTGACCAAGTCTCTGACCGAACGGTTGAAGGCCGATGGCATCCGTGTGGCGGCCGGTCAGCCGGTCAAGCTGGTGGCGTCGAATGTACCTGGCGAGACCAGGGAGATTACGTACCACCTCTTCGGCCGGATGGGAGATCAGAAGGCGTCGGTCACCGAGATGAAGCTGGGCCTGTCGTTCGTCGAAAACAGCAAGACTCTCTGGGAGAAGACGCAGACTTCGGGGGCACCGATGATGATCACGCTGAAGGAAGGTCAGACGGCGAACGAAGCCATCGAGGCGAACCGGGCGGGGGTGTGGAAGTTCTTCGAGACCTGCCCACTGCCGAAGTTCGTGCCAAAGGCCCGGGAGAGACTGGGCTATGGCGAATCGCAGCTTGGTCCGTCTGGTCCGGAGGAACTCAAAGCCCGGCAAGAAGGCACTCCTCAACGCAGCCGGTAAGAACCGCTCGTCCCTGCGGCGACATCACCAGCGGAGGCACCAACATGTTCGAGCATTTCACGGATCGGGCACGAGAAGTCATGAAGTTGGCAGAGCAGGAGGCCCGCCGTCTCAACCACGGGTACATCGGCACCGAACATATCCTGGTCGGTCTCGTGAGGGAAGGGACCGGAGTAGGGGCCGCCGTGCTCAAGAACATGGGTGTTGCCCTTGGTAGGATCCGCAAGGAGATCGACGCGATCGTTCGTCCCGGCTCTCCGGAGACGGTGACGGGCCCACTTCCCCTCATTCCATCCGCCAAGAACGCCATGGCCTACGCGATTGAAGAGGCACGCGGCCTGGACCACAACTACGTGGGGACCGAACATCTGCTGCTGGGTCTGCTTCGTGAGAACGAGGCGATAGCAGCCATGACGTTGATGAACTTCGGATTGCGGCTGGCCGATGTTCGCCAGCAGGTCCATGATCTGGTGGGAGGAGGAATATCGAGGAATGAGGTAGCCGACGTCAAGCCGCCTGTCTCGCCTCTGGTCGAGACCCTGGCCACACTCAACGCGATGGCCGGTAGTATCGAGCATGAACTTGAGCGGTTGGAGAACCAGAAGTACGCGGCGATCAAGGACGCCCGCTACGAGGAGGCCGCGGAGCT
>JAKLEZ010000050.1 GCA_022711465.1 Planctomycetota bacterium
AAATCGAAGAAATAAACTGCATGCGCCACCGGTGCAGCCGAAAACCGCCCCTTGTGCGGGTATGCCCTCCGCGCCACATCGCCAGAACGCCCGCCCAGCAGGCGCAATCGCACATCGCAACCGGCTCGTGCGAACCCGGCACATCTTGCCATGGGCATCCCGAAATGATATACAATAGCGACCGGACGCGTCCGGCCTGTGGGAGAGTTTGGGAATGCGGTTGCGTGGTTTCTTATCCTGGACCATGCCGATGAGGGTAAGAACTGCCCATACTCGGGTCAGCTCAAGGGGTCGAAAAGGGCCTTTTGGGGTCGTTTTCTGTCAACTTAATGACTCGGAGACGGTGGGCCTGTTGGCTCATAAAGTGCCTTAAATAAAAGACTTAGTTCCCCTAGCTCAATTGGATAGAGCGTTGGCCTCCGGAGCCAAAGGTTGCGCGTTCGAGTCGCGCGGGGAACGTTGACCCCAATTACCACTATCGGGCACTACGGGACACCCAGGGACGAATCCTTGATTTTGTTGGGCTTTTTGGCCTTCTGCTGAATTGGGTGTCTCGGCTTGTCCTGTCCCGGAATGGTCTTGTCCGCCACCGCACCCTGGCTCTTTACTGGTCCCTTCACCGTCGCCATTCAAGCCGGCCGCTCTGCGGAAATCGCCGTCAAGGTCCGGGCTTGAGGCGTAATGCCGGCACGCGACTTCCGGGGTGTTCCCCATCCAACGGCATACCGTGGCCAAGGGGTATTCGGCCATCAGTTCGGTTTCACGGCTCGCCCGCATTGCATGGAACAGCCGTGGCCAAGGCGCCACGCCCGCTCGGGCCAAGATCCGACTGAAGTGAGTCCGGAGATTCGTCCGGCCGCCACGGTAGCTGCGGATTACATACTCGCCGCCAACCGGAGTTGCTTCGTCGGTGAACAGCTTGAGGAGCACGTTACGCACCTCGGGGAACAGCGGGACTAGACGTGTCGCATGATTGGCGTGATGAGCGGTCTTTGGGCTTGTGACCCGAATGGCATGAAGCTAATCCAGGATCTCTATAACTCTTTTTGCGCCAATGACTTATGACTCTTGCGCGAAGCATGGCCTCCTGCGATGATGTTGTTGCCATACAGCATGCATCGAAAGGAGGCCACGGATGGCCAGTTTCGCGTATTGGAGGCGCCACGTCAACCAGGATCTTCTGGCCGACCCGCTTCTTGCGGCGGCCCTGTCCCCGGAGAATGTCGAATCTCGGTGCCGCTCGGTCGGGTATCGTTGGAGGCGATCCTTCTGGTCACCCTCGATCACGCTTGTGACCTTCATTCTCCAGGTCCTCAGTGCGGAGAAGACGTTGCGGGCAGCGGTGGCCGGACTGTTGACGCGTTTGGTGGCCCAGGGTTGGCAGAGTCTCCCTTCGGCAGATCCCGCTGCTTACTGCCAGGCTCGACAGCGATTGCCCGGACAGGTCTTCACCGGGCTGTTGGCCCAGACCGCGAGCCGCATTCGGGCGGAAGTTAAAACCGAGCACCGATGGCTGGGACACCGCGTCTGGATCGTCGACGGGTCCAACGCGAGCATGCCGGACACACCGGCGCTCCAGGCCGTCTTTCCGCAATCCAGTTCTCAGAAGGCCGGTTGTGGTTTCCCTATCGCCCAGATCGTGGCCATCTTCTGCTGGAGTACGGGGGCGATCATGGAGGTGGCCATCGACGCCCTTCGGCCGCACGAACTGTCCTTGTTCCGCCGAATGGGGCACCATTTCCAGCCCGGCGATGTCGTCCTGGCCGACCGGGCCTACGGTGGATACGTGGATATGGCCCGGCTGTTGGGCTGCGGCGTGGACGGTGTGTTTCGGCTGCACCAGGGCCGCTCGATCGACTGGCGGCGCGGCTTGCGACTGGAACGCGGCGATCACCTGGTTACCCTGCACAAGCCGGTGCAATGGCAGCCTTCGTTCGGGATCGGCCGCCGTGCGTTTTAACGCTTGCCGGAGACTCTTACCGTACGACTGGTTCGTATCCGTCGTGAACAACCAGGTTCGCGGACCCGTGAGATGACCGTCGTCACCACCCTGACCGACCCCGGCCAGGTACCGGCCGATTCGATTCGCGACCTCTACCGGGACCGCTGGACGGCGGAACTCAACCTCCGGAACCTCAAGACCTTCCTGACAATGGAGGTTCTACGCGGCGAGAGCCCCGACGTGGTCCGCAAGGAGATCGCCATGCACCTGCTGGTCTACAACCTGATTCGCCTGCTGATGTGGAATGCTGCCCGTCAACACGGCCGCGACCTCCACCGCTTGAGCTTCGCGGGAACGCTGCACCGTCTTCGCGCCACCGTGCCTCTATTGGCCATGATCGATTCGCAAAGCACCCGGCGACAACTGGTCGCTTACCTGATCGAATCCATCGCCAACGATACCGTTCCCTACCGTCCCAATCGCGTCGAACCTCGCCGAGTCAAACGACGACCCAAAGCCTACGATTTGCTCAATCGCCCACGCCACTCCTTCCGAGGACGAATCGATGACTCCTGCCGTTAGCTTCATGCCATTCGCTTGCGACCCTTTATCACCGCCCGACCCTTTATCACCGCCCGCCGGCCGAGGGCGGGCCCTATACCTCTCCCGCCGGTGCGGGCCCGGGCCCGAGGGCTCCTTCAGGCATCTTCTTCGTTTATTTCGGATATTGCTTTTGTTTCGTTTAGACGATATACTCCGGTAGGAGGATTCTGGCCATGACCACGTTGGCGAACGACACACTTGAACCGGGCGCCCCGACCGAGGCCGAGGCCATCTTGGCCCGAGAGTCCAGCCGAGCCCTGGCGCCCCTGCTGACGGATGCCGGTGAAGTACGATTGCGGCTGCAGACACCCAAGGGCCGGCCGGAAACCGTCGCCCTGCCGGCTACGGCCCTGCGGTTGCTCGTGGACATCCTGACCCAGATGGCCCAAGGCCACGCCGTGACCCTGATTCCCGTTCACGCCGAACTTACGACCCAACAGGCGGCGGACTTGCTGAACGTGTCTCGGCCGTTCCTGGTGAAGTTGCTGGAAGACGGTAAGCTCCCTTACCGCAAGGTCGGGACGCACCGTCGCGTCTTGTTCCGCGACGTACGGGCGTTCAAGCGGCGAAGCGACGAGGAGCGTCGCGAAGCGTTGCGCGCCTTGGCGGAACAGGGGCAGGCGTTGAACATGGGCTACTGACTTTGGCGACGTTCACCGCGATTTGCGACGCTTCCGTTCTCTACCCCGCCCCGCTCCGGGATCTCCTCCTGCACCTCGCCCTGACGGACCTGTTTCGGGCTCGTTGGACGGCCATGATTCACGAAGAGTGGATGGAGGCGCTGCTGCGAGACCGGCCCGATCTCTCCCGAAAGAAGCTGGAACGAACACGCCAGCTCATGGATGCGTCCGTGCCGGACTGCCTGGTTGAAGGCTACGAGGACCTCATCGCCGGCCTGCGGTTGCCCCATCCCAACGATTGCCACGTCCTGGCCGCCGCGATTCGAGTCGGGGCCGATGTGATTGTGACCGCCAACCTCAAGCACTTTCCGCCGTCGTCGCTGGCCGGCTACGGCATTGACGCCCAACACCCGGACCAGTTCGTTCGTCATTTGGCGGATCTGGCCCCCGGACCGGTGTGCGTAGCCGTCAAGACACATCGGCAGGGCCTGAGGAATCCACCGAAGACCGTCGCCCAGTACCTGGAGACGCTGAAGCGGCAGGCTCTGCCGGAAACCGTGGCCGCCCTGCGGGACCTTGAGGAGTTGCTCTGAATCGATAGGGCATCCTGCCCATCCTGTCCGCCACCCTGCTCCCGGCGTCCGCCGATTCTCCATTCGCGTCAATCCGCGCGATCTGCGGGCACTTCCTCTCGGCTTAGCTCGTACCTCTATATAGAGAACGGCTTCGGACCCCTTATCCGGGCCCGATATCAACGCCCTGGCATGGCACGAAACTGTACTGCTTGAATGAGGGGTCCAGTGGGACCCAGCGTTTGGGGGCTGCGTTCTGCAGGGCCCCTTCGTACTGGTTGTAGGTCACCCACGCCTCGACCCATATATGGTCCGTGCGGAGCTTGGTGATCTGGCCGCCGCTCAGGACTAGTCCGGACGGAATACCTCCAGAAGCAAACATGTCCCCGCATACGTTGGCATCCTTCACGCCAACCCACAGCTTGGCGCGGTCGATCGGGACATCCACCTGGCCACACACGTATCGGGCGGGAATCCCTGAGGCGCGAAGAAGCGCAATCAGCAGAGAGGCCAGATCAAAGTCATTCCCTTCCT
The DNA here is from genome assembly GCA_022711465.1 of Planctomycetota bacterium. Classification (GTDB taxonomy): domain Bacteria; phylum Planctomycetota; class Phycisphaerae; order UBA1845; family PWPN01; genus JAGNEZ01. The sequence continues at coordinate 4,272 of JAKLEZ010000050.1, forward strand.
TCTCCCAGAGTGTTTCCTGTGCCCCTTTCACCGAGCCGTAGTACGGTTTGAACTCGATGTTGCGACACACGTAGTTGAAGATCTTCAGCGGATCCGAATTGAGGGAAGCCGCCAGCTCTCGAATCGCTGGCGTAAGCGTCACCTCGATGGTCTCGGCAAGATCTGCCTCCCCGGGCGGGTTCAAAGCTAGGGGGGGATCGAGGTTGAGGATATCGCGAGAGGGCGACGGTTCCGAAGACTCGTGAATCAGTTTTGTTCTTACGAGTCGCAGCCGAGCAAACCCCTCCGGCATACTAGCGGTCAGTCAGGGATGAATCTGCGGGTCAGGACCCGCCCACGATCTGGGCTGCGGGGGCCGACAAGGCTGAAGGCGGCGTCAGCAACCAGAAGAATGACCGATGACTGACCACTACCTGCCGATCGATGATGAAGGGCGGCGGCCGTGCAATTCGATGTCTGCCGTCACACGCGTGCTGCGGCCAGGACCGCGAGAGGACGCGTGGCTGGACGAATCCAAGATGCGTGCACTCACGCCCGCCGCCCCAGGTCGTCCAGCAACAACTTCGAGCTGATGCGGGCCGACTCGAAGATGACGGGCAGACCGCTGCCGGGGTGCGTACCGCCGCCTACGAGGTACAGACGGTCGAGATCTTCAAAGCGGTTTCGGGGTCGCAGGTGCAACATCTGTCCGAGATTATGGGCGAGGTTGAAGGTCGCCCCGTGGTAGATACCCAGCTGACGCTCCCAGTCGACGGGTGTGATGATGCGCTCGAACCGAATCCGCCGCTCGACGTCGCTCAGGCCGAGTTTGGCGAGTTGGCGCAGCGCGACCTGCCGATACCGATCTCGCTCCTTCGTCCAGTCGACGTTGGAATGCTGATGCGTTACCGGGACGAGGACGTACAGCGAACTATGCTCCCGCGGAGCCATCGTGTCGTCGGTGCGGCAGGTGTTGGCCACGTAGAACGACGGGGCCTCCGAAAGCACGTGAAGCCGTTCGATCTCGTCGAGATTCTGCCGATAATTCGGTGCAATGTAAATGTTGTGGTGGGCCAACTGGTCACACCGGCCTTCGATGCCGAGGTAGAGCATGAAAGTGGAGCAGGAGTATCGCTTTCGGGCAATGGTAGCATCGTTCCACTTGCGGCGAAGTCGGTCGGGCACCAGTGTCGTCATCGCATGGCCAAAATCGGCATTGACAACCACAGCGTCGCCTCGAGTCTCTCCATTGGCGGTGCGCACGCCGACGGCGCGGCGCCCTTCGAACAGAACCTGCTCGACAGCTTCGTTCAGCCGTATGGTCGCACCCAGCTGGGCCGCGATCTTGGCCATAGCGCTGGTCAGCGCGTTGCAGCCGCCAATTGGATGCCAGATGCCATGCTCGTACTCGAGGAAAGACAGGATCGAGAACAGGCTCGGGCACTGGAACGGCGACATGCCCAGGTACTTTGACTGAAATGTGAACGCCAGTTGCAGTCGCGGGTCGTGGAAGTAGCCGGCCAGTTCAGCGTGGAGTGATTTCCAGGGCTTCAAATAGGGGAACACGGCGAGGAGACGCGTCTGCAGCAGGCTCGTCCAACCGAGGAATGGTGACTGAAGGCACGGGGCGAACTTCTCCAGCTTCACCCGGTTATCCGCCATGAACTGGCGAAATCGCGGCGCGTCCTCCGGCGAGATCTTGGCAATCTCGGCAACCATTGCCTCCACGTCCGGCCTGCAGATCAACTCACCGCCTTCGCCGAAAATCAGCCGGTATTGGGGGTCGAGTTTGCACATTGGCACCTCGCGGTGCAGATCGTGCCCGACCATCGCGAATATCTCTTCCAGAATCTGTGGGTAAAGAAAGAACGTCGGCCCGAGGTCAAAGCGATACCCGTCGCCCTCGACGACCGACGTCCGGCCGCCGACGCGAGGCTGGCGTTCGACTATCGTCACCTTAAGACCGGCATGAGCGAGCAGCATGGCCGCGGCCAGCCCGCCCGGTCCAGCCCCAACGATCAAGACGTGTTCCGACATGACATTTTCTATAGGCGAAAAACGCCCAACCTGCAAGCTCGGCGTCACATGAAGAAGCGGTAGAATCGCTTGAGGGCGGCCAGCGTCAATCGGGGGGGCGGATAACGCAGCTTCGGGTCAAAGGCAAGCGAACGGCGCAGCACAGAGCGTCGGTGCGAGAAACAGTCGAAACTCGCCCTGCCGTGGTAGGCTCCCATACCGCTTTCGCCCAGACCGCCGAAAGGCAGGTTGTGGCCGACGATGTGCGACACCGTGTCGTTGATGCAGACGCCGCCCGACCGCGTCCCCGCGAGCACACGCTCCTGTATCGCGCGGTTCCCGGTGAACAGGTAGAGGGCCAGCGGTGTCGATCGGTCGCGAAGAGATGTCAGCGCCTCGTCCAGCGCGGTGAACTCCAGTATTGGCAGGATCGGACCGAAGATCTCCTCCTGCATGACTGGGGCGTCCGTCGCCACATCGGTCAGAATCGTCGGTGCGATATACAGGTCGCCGCCATCGTGTCCCCCACCGCAGAGGATTCGACCACTGCCGAGGTAGCCGATGAGCCGGTCGAAGTGCCTGCGGTTCACGATGCGGCCGTAGTTCGGGTTGTTTCGCGGGTCATCGCCGTAGAACTCGCGCAGTACCCGTTTCATCGAATCCACGAGTTTGTCGCCGACGCGTTGATCGACGAGAACATGGTCCGGTGCAACACAGGTCTGACCGGCGTTCATGAACTTGCCCCAGACGATGCGACGAGCGGCAATCTCGAGCGGCGCATCCGCGCAGACAAGGCACGGGCACTTGCCGCCCAGTTCAAGGGTCACGGGGGTGAGATGCCGTGCGGCGGCGGTCATCACCGCCCGACCCACGCTGGTGCTGCCGGTGAAGAAAACCATGTCCCACTTTTCTCGGAGCAGCGCCTCGGCGACATCGCGCTGGCCTTGGACAACGGCGATGTACTCCTCGGGAAACACGGTCCCGATGAGTCGTGCAATCGCGGCTGCGGTCTGGGGTGCGAACTCGGAGGGCTTGAGCACGACGCAGTTTCCGGCGGCAATCGCGCCGACCAACGGGGCCAGAAGTAACTGGAACGGGTAGTTCCATGGTCCGATGATCAGAGCCACACCGTACGGTTCGGGGCAAATCAAGCCGCGGGCTGGCCAGGTGAGCAGCGAGCTTCGGCGGCGCTGCGGCCTGGCCCAGGACGGCAGGTTGCGTAGAGCATGACGGATCTCACCCAACACCAGGCCGATTTCCGTCACGTAGGCCTCCTGTGGCGACTTGCGCAAATCGCCGTGCAACGCGTTGATCAGGGCCTCTTCGCCGGATTCGATCGCACTGTAAAGATTCTTCAACTGACAGAGGCGAAAGGCCACCGAACGGGTCGCCCCCGTCTGGAAGTCAGCGCGTTGCCGGGCGATGAGTGAGGTGAAATCCATGGCCAATCTGGTAAAGTGTCGGCGATGACCTGTGGGCTCGTCAAGTCGTGATCTGCGGACGGGCGATCCGGTCGTCTTTGGCCATTTTGCAGGCGGCAGAGGAGCGGATGCATGAGGAAGAACGTCCGCGTCGTCGGTGCGGGCCTGGGCGGCTTGTCGGCGGCCATTGCCCTCGCCCAGGAAGGCTACGCCGTCACCATCCACGAGAAGAACGCGAAGATCGGTGGGAAGCTGAATGTCCTCAAGGAGCGGGGCTACATTTTCGACCTCGGTCCGTCCATCCTGACGTTGCCGCACATCTTCGCCCGTCTGTTCGAGAGGTCGGGCAAGAAGATGAGCGCTTACATCCCGATCCGCCCGTTGCGCCCCCATTGGCGCAGCTTCTTCGAGGACGGTACGGCCGTAGATCTCTATCCCGAGCCCGATCGCATGGCAGCGGAGGCTCGCAAAGTCGGGGAAGACCCCAAAAACGTGCACCGGTTTCTGAAGTACGCCTCGAACCTCTACGATCTCGTCAATGCGGGCTACTTCGAGCATGGTCTCGACACTTCTAGAGACTTCTCTCGATTCTACGGATTCCGGAAGTTCCCGCAGTTCGACCTTCTTCGCACCATGCACGGCGGGGTGAAGAGATTCCTGAAGACGCGGCACATGCAGGACATATTCGACTACTTCATCAAGTATGTCGGTTCGTCGGCATATCATGCGCCCGCGTTCATGAATTGCCTGCCGACGATCCAGTTCCGGCACGATCTCTGGTATGTGGACGGCGGCCTGTACAACATCGCCCTGGGCCTCCAGTCCCTGCTGGACGACCTCGGCATCACCGTCTGCCTGAAAAGTGAGGTCACCGAGGTCCGCAAGGCAAGCGGCCGCGTCACCGGCATCGTTGCAGGCGGCCAGTTCCATTCTGCCGACATCGTGGTCTCGAACATGGAAGTCATTCCGGCTTATGAGCGGCTGCTGGGCGAAGACAAGGTGTTCATGCGGAGTCTGGCACGATTTGAGCCGGCCTGCTCCGGCCTGGTGCTGGAGCTTGGCTTGGATACCCAGTACCCCCAGCTCGCGCACCATAATTTCTTCTTTTCGGGCAACCAGCGAGAGCATTTTCACACCGTCTTCCGCAAACGCCAACTGCCGCCGGATCCCACGATCTACCTCGTTGCCGCGTCGAGAACCGACCCGACGGTCGCGCCGCCCGGTTGCGACTGTCTGAAGATCCTGCCGCACATCCCCCATATTGATGACCAGAATCCGCTCACAGGCGAGGCCTATCTGACCTTCAAGGAACGGGTCATTGACAAACTGGAGCGGATGGGCCTGGAGGGCCTGCGCCGACACGTGGTCTTTGAGCATTGCTGGACGCCGCTTGACATCCGCCAGCAGTACTATTCCAACAAAGGGGCGATCTACGGTGTTGTTGCCGACCGCTTCCGGAATCTTGCCTTCAAAGCGCCGAAGCAGAGCACGAAATACCCGAATCTGTTCTTCGTCGGCGGCTCGGTGAACCCTGGCGGCGGCATGCCCATGGTGGTCTTGTGCGGTCTCAACGTCGCTCGCAAGGTGGTTGAATGGGATCGGCAACAACCTTGAGCTTGGTCGTATTCAGCCTTTGGCTTGTGGGGTTCATCGTGCTCGGTCGGCTGCTGGGCCGGCGAGCGGCCGCGGTGGCGCCAGGCAGGACGCCCGATCCCACGATTGGCGATGCGCTATCGGTCATCATTCCCGCCCGAAACGAAGAACGCAACCTGCCAACTCTGCTCCGCTCGCTCGCTTCTCAATCAGTGCGGCCGCGTGAGATCGTCCTGGTGGACGACGGCTCGACGGACCGTACTGCTGAGGTGGCATGCCAGCTTGGCGCGCGGGTGGTGTCTTCGGAGCCGTTGCCGGACGGCTGGCGCGGCAAGACCTGGGCCTGTTGGCAGGGCGCGCGAGTGGGCTCCGGCGAACTGCTGTTGTTCGTGGATGCTGATACATGGTTTGAGACCGACGGGCTTCAGTACATTCTGAATAGCCGCGTGGATGGCGTGTTGTCTGTGGGCCCGTATCACGTCCTTCGCCGGCCCTACGAGCAGCTTTCAGCGTTCTTCAATCTCCTGATGACCGCCGGTACAGGCGCATTCAGGTTGTTGGGCGGCGAACCGAACGGCCTGTTCGGCCAAATGCTCCTGGTAGGCCGGGACGACTACCGGCGTGTCCAGGGACACGAAGCAGTCAAGGGGCGCATCCTGGAGAACTTCTACCTGGCAGAGCGATTTCGCGAACACGGCGTGGGCCAGCGCTGTGTTTTCGGCAAAGGCGCGGCTGCCTTCCGCATGTACCCCGACGGCCTTGGCCAGTTGATTGAAGGTTGGACGAAAAGCTTCGCCTCAGGCGCCGCCCAGACATCAAGAGTACTGCTGCTCCTCATCGTCATGTGGATGGCAGGGATGGTGCTCTGTCCGTACCTGTTGACCCGGGGATGGACCGGCCTCTCGATGTACTCGCTGTACGCAGCCCAACTCTACCTGCTGCTGCGCCAGATCGGCGATTTCCGCTGGTACACGGCGGTGTTCTACCCCGTGCCGTTGATCTTCTACTTCGCGGTATTCACGTTGTCGATGCTGCGCTCGCGGCGACAGGTAACCTGGAAAGGGCGGACAATCCGTGCCTATTGAGTTGCCGGCAAGCTGGGTTGTCGTTCTGAATGTGGGCGGTTGGCTGGTGCTGCAACTCGCCCTTGCCTGGGCGTTTACGCAAATGCCAGTGATGTGGTTCCGCCCCGTTGCACCAAGTGCATGGGAGAATGGAGGTCGATTCTACGAGCGTTTCGTCGCCATCCGGCGATGGAAAGGCCTGCTCCCCGACGGGGCGCGCTGGTTTGCGGGCGGGTTCGGCAAAGGAACGTTGGTCAGCGCCGATCCAGAGTACCTGCAACGGTTTCTTCGAGAGACGCGTCGAGGGGAGCTTTGTCACTGGCTCGCCATTTCTGGCGCCCCCGTCTTCTTCCTGTGGAACCCGTGGTGGGGAGATGTCATCATCATGATCTACGCGCTGGCCGCCAACCTGCCATGCATCCTCACCCAGCGATACAACCGGACACGTTTGTTTCGACTGAGTGGCCGAGTTCACCGCCATGCAGGAAGGCGGGGCAAGACGATACTCTGACCCATCCCGTCAACAGATCCTCAGCGACGGCTGGCACAAGTACTTCGGTTTCCGCATCCCCCCGGACAGGATCCTCTGCGATGGGTACAAGGCCGAGAACCCCCGCCTGATCGACAGGGCTTGCCCCGTCAGGCCTTGCGTTCTCGAGAGGGAGTTGGCTCCCAGTCAGCGTGCCGCCAAGGCCGACCGGCGTTTGCCCGTCATCACCCTGAGCGACGCAAGGACATGGACCTTCGAGGAATGCAATCCGAGCCTCTCCATACTTCTATCGGTGTTGATTGAGGTCGTCCGCGGGCAGGAAGCGGAGTCCGATTCCCGCGATCGGCGTTCGGCCGGCCCATTCTCCTGCGTCTTCCTTCGATTCTGGGCTCCGACCGTTCGCTGTTTCCTCCCCGACCCTGAGCGACCTGGGGCAGGCCCTGTCCCGTCTTGCCTCAGGGCCCTGTCTCGGGTGGGATGAGCGGCAACTCCAGCCATGCCAGACCCACGTCGCGCTTCATGTGGCTGATGCTGTTGCCACCCGGCGCATCGTAGATCACCGCCAAGCGCCGACCGACCTTCAGGACCGTGGGCAGGCCAATGCAGCGATTGGACCACGCGCAGTTGGCGCCATCCAGCACCACCGCCTTGTCGGCGGCATTCCACTTCAGCAGGTCTCGCGTCCAGTACACCCAAACGGCGTCGGTGTACTCGGCGCCCCGCTCGTCGATCCCGATGTGATTGGTGAACAGGAACCACGTCTTGTTCGCAGGCTCGTAATGCAGCGACGTGTTCTCAATCTGCTCGTCCAGTGGGACGATCGGCTTGTCATCCACAACCCACCGGCCGTTGAGGTCCTTCGTACGAGCGATGCCGATGGTGCGTTTGAGTACCTTGTCGACAAACCCGCTGGCGCTGAAGAACTGGAGATACTCGCCATCATGCTTCACGACGTGCCCGGGGCTGGCGGTCGCCGAGTAATAGGTGTTTGGCCGCGGGCGGAACGGCACCACCTCGGGCTGCTTGCGCCAGGGGCCCTCCGGTTTGTCGCTGCTGGCCTTCATCGTCACGTACGGCAAAGCCGGAATGAGATCCGGCGCGGGGGTCGTGTTCGGCGTGCCCAGATAGAACATGTGCCAGAGGCCCCCATCGGGAAAGATGACGCCATAGGACGCACTGGCCGAGTCCATCTCTCCGGGCTTGCCGAAGTCCAGCAGCGGGCCCCGTTTCTTCCAGTGAACGAGGTCCTTGCTGACGGCCAGCGAAGTCAACCAACCTTTCGGACCGGCGGCATCATAGGTGAGGTAGTACGTTCCCCCGCTCTCGATGCACCAGCAGTCCCGGGCTCCCAGCAGGTCGCACCTGTCCGGCCCGTCGCCGTGATGCAGCACAACGCCCTGATCACGAGCCTCCATCCGCCGCGCCGCCGCCGGCCGTCCGTCGGGATATGAAGTCGGTGGTGCCGGACGCGAAGCCGACGTGTCGCCGGCCGTCGCCGCCGCCCAGGACAAGATAACCGAAACCACAGCCGTCGCACGACTCACGCTCATAGTCTCACTCCGTGTACCACTCCCGAACCATCCTACCGTGGATTCCGCCGAATATCAGCCGACTCGGTTTGCCCCGGCCCTCGTGTCCAGAGCCACCAGCCAGCGGATCGCGCCCCCGGCCGCCTGCAAAGGCATCCATCAGGCGACCTCCTCAGCCTTTCAGCCGTATCGATCGCAAGGGGGACTACGGGGGAATGCAGTGCCGCTTCGTCGCTGCAGAGCGGAGCTGAGGGTCCGGGCGCACGACGTGGTCCGCGCGAGTCGTTCCGACGCTCGCTGCGGGAAGTTACGGAGACCAGAGACTGTGACGGCATCAGTCACCGGTTGCAGGGAAAGCCGCTCGGCCGGAGGCATCACAGAAACCAGACGGATTTGAGTGGCATGAACAGCACACTATTGACTTTGCCTGCTCTCTTTGCTCCAATGGATTTCGGTGGTTTCACCGTTCTTGCATCGGCCACGAGAGGAGGGCTCCATGACCTCCAAGTGGGCTATCTTCTCCTCCTTTTTCTTGCTGCTTTCTCTCATGACCCCTTCCGCCAGCGGGCAGAACCTGTTAGGCAACAGCGGCTTTGAGGAAGTTGGCTACGCGGGAGGAACCGCCGCTCTTCAGATCCTCGGAGCCACGAGCATTCGCGGCTGGGTTGTCACCCGGGGGACGGTAGAGGCCGTTACTCGGCTTCTCGTGGATTCGGACGGGGACGGGATCGACGATCTGGACGACAACTGCCCCGGCACATGCAACGCTGACCAGGCCGACGGCGATGGTGACGGCGTAGGCGACGCGTGTGACGCCGCGTTTATCAGAGATGTTGTCTCCCGAAGATGGCATCAGGCGGCCGGCCGTTTCGACATCCCGCTTTCACTGGACTGCCTGGCCACGGTGAGCGAATGCCGGCTGGGCACGCCACTGGAACTGGTGGTGACGTTCTCCAAGCCGGTGATGCCGGCCGACGGAATGCTCGACGACGAGGTGTCGGTTTCGGGTGGCTGGGCCCTGGCCAGCCTGGACGAGGCCGGGCTCACGATCCAGGTCATGAACGTCGCGGACGCGTCATGCCTGTGGCTCAGGCTAACCGGCCTGGTCGACACCGAAGGCCACCCGGTGGAGGGATCGAGCGAATGGTGTTTCTCTGTCCTGGCCGGTGACGTGAACAGCGACGGACGAGTCAACGTGCTGGACATGACGCGAACCAGGATCAACACCGGCGCATCCCTGACTCCCGCCAACTTCCGCTGCGACGTGAACGGTGACGGACGGATCAACACCCTGGACATGGCGATCATCCGCAACAACATTGGCGAGACGGGCGCCATCTGTCCGCCGCCGCCGGGCGTACTTTCCGTCGCCGAGCCTGACGACTTCGTCTGCACGGGGGATCAGGGCGGCCCGTTCACGCCGTCCAGCAAGACCTACCTCCTGTCCAACACGGGTGGCTTGCCGATCGTCTGGACGGCCGCCAAGACCCAGGCGTGGATCACGCTCTCCAAGACCGGCGGCACGCTCGGCGGCAGGGGTTCGGAGAGCATAGAAGTCTGGCTCAACGCCGGGGCGAGCGATCTACCCGTCGGCACGCACAGCGACACGCTGAACTTCATCAACGCCACGAACCACAGCGGAGACACGACCCGAGCAGTGAGCCTGTCGGTGACCAGGCGTCCTATTCCGCCCGGCATGGTTTTCATCCCCGGCGGCGAGTTTCAAATGGGTGACCCATTCACCGAGGGTGTGGCCGCCGAGCGACCTGCACACGGGATTAACCTCGACGCCTTCTTCATGGACTGCTGCCCGGTGACCAACCGGCAATTCACGGAGGCCCTGAACTGGGCCCAGGGGCAGGGCAACCTCATCACCGTGACCAGCGGCTCGGTCTACCGGAGCGGCAGTGGAACTATTAACCTCTACTGCGACACTATCACGAGTTCGTCCTACAGCGGGATCACTTGGGACGGCCTCACGTTCGGCGTGGTCGCAGGCAAGGAGAACCACCCGATGGTCATGGTGAGCTGGCACGGCTCGGCTGCGTACGCCAACTGGCGAAGCGGCATGCTGAGCAGGCCGTTGTGCTACAACCTGTCGACGGGGGAGTGCAATTCCAGCGACGGTTACCGGCTGCCGACCGAGGCGGAGTGGGAACGAGCCGCCCGCGGCGGCGCGGCCGGTCGCCGATTCCCCTGGTCGGACAGCGACGAGATCCAGCACGCTCGAGCGAACTATTGGAGTTCGGCCAACTACGTGTATGACACCAGTCCCACGCGGGGCTATCACCCGGCATTCGGCAGCGGGACCAGCCCGGTGGGCTACTTTGCCGCGAACGGTTACGGGCTGCATGACATGGCGGGGAATGTCTGGGAATGGTGCAACGACTGGTACGCCGGGGACTACTACAGCGGCAGCCCGAAGGACAACCCCCGCGGACCGACCGGCGGGACTGAGCGAGTCCTTCGCGGGGGCGGCTGGCTCAATCATGCGTACTACAGCCGGGCGGCGAGCCGGTACTACAGCTATCCGGGCAACCGAGGCCCCGGCTACGGTTTCCGGCTGGTCCTGAACGCGGAGTAGGCCGTCCGTCACTTTAACCCCCTGCAGCGTTCTCCCCCGTTCGGCGAACGGCTCATCCCCAGAAGTGCACGGGTTCGAGCCTGGCACCCGTCGGCGAGCCGGCGTCCACCCAGACGTTGGCCCGCGGGCACACGGCGAAGCCCGGGTCGAAAACCGCGTTGGCCGCTGCGTTGGTTCGCCGGATGCAGAGGGGGACAACAGCGCTTCGCGCCCGGTGGATCGTCCGTCCGGCGGGAACATCACCACGGCGCAGTCGCTGGCCGAGGCGCACGCTGATCCGCAGACTGGCGGCCGGACATGGCGAGAGGCCGCTCGCCCGGCGGGTGGTCTGGTGGAGGCGGGGAGGGCGTCCTCCAGTCCAGCCCCATGGCCGCCAACCGCCCGCGAACCAGTGGCAGGTTCCAAACATGCAGCTTGCGGGCAACGCTGCCGACCACCAGGAGCGAGTCGTCGGGACTGAACGAAAGGGTTTGAATTCGCTCGTGCACGTCGGGCATCTCCAGACTCGCCAGTTCGCACCCGGTGGAGACGTCGATCAACCGTACGGTGTTCCAGGCGGGCACAACCGCAAGGATGCTTCCGCTCGAATTGAACGCCAGGGGCCCGGGAATGCCAGGTCCAGACTCTCTGGCCATGCGCTGCCTCGGAGTCCAGTCACCTGCCGACCGCAGTTGGTACTCGGTCCCGGTGGCCGTGACCAGCCACTTGCCGTCCGGGCTGAACCCCACACCCGAATCCGCCTCGTCCTCCGAGAAAACTGCCCGGCCGTCGCCAGCTCCGCCGCGTTCGAGATCGAAGACCCGAATGCCGGTCCCGTGCCAGGTTGCCCAGGCCAACCATCTGCCGTTCGGACTGAGCGCAATCTGGCTCAGGCCGGCGGGGCAGGGCATTCGCACCGTGTCTAGGTCCTCCTCGAGATCATGAACCACGACCATTTCCGCCGTGGCCAGAGCCATCAGGTGCCCGTCCCGGCTCAGCGCACAACCCTCGGTCGGACCTTCCGGCAAGTGGGCAATTCGTTCGGCGGCGCCCCGTCGCCGGGCATGAGGGCCGACCGCCTCCCCGGACCCGATTTCCCGCCGGTACACCCCTGGCCATCCGCCGGTGATCAGTGAGTTGTCTGGGGTGAACCAGACGGTTCTCCAGTCGCGGCCTGGCAGGTGGACGACCTGTCTGCCACGCTGGAGATCCCACAGTCGCACGCCGTCGCTTGCCGCCCCCGCGAGCAGGGATCCGTCCTTGCTGATGTCCGTATGCCAGAGCCGCTCGCTGGAGAGGGGCTCGGCGATGAGTCGCCGGCATTCCGGCGCCCCGTCCACTTCGTACACGGTCAACCGAGATCCGGCCATGGTGCACGCCAACCGGCGATCGTCGGGGGCAAAGGCAAGTGTGCCAGGCGAGATGACCGCGGTCAGAGTCAATGAAGGAGCCCGATCCAGCGGATGCCAAAGCCTGAGAGTATGATCCCCCCCATAGCTGGCCAGAAGATCTCCACGGTGACTGAATGCGAGACCACAGGGTGTGGCCGAGTGCCCTTGCAGGATTGCGAGGGCGTGACCGAGGTCGGCAGCGTAGACGTGGATATTCTGGTCCGGGCACCCTACGGCCAGCCAGAGCCCGTCCGGATGCCACGCCAGAGCCCCCACGGCACCTCCGACGGCTTGCTGCCTCAACATCCGGCCGCTGCTCGTCTCGTAGACCACCACCTTGCCGTCCATCCGGCCGACGGCGAGTTCGTCCCCGTGGGGATGGAATCTCATGCAGGTGATCACGGCTTCTCGCCCGAGATGCCGCGTCTCCCCGCTCTTGACCAGGTCGTGAAGAATGAGCGATCCATCCGGTGGGCCGACGGCCAGCCAGCGATCGTCGGGGCTGAAATCCATGGCGCAGTTGGCCACTGCATGCGGCGTTTCCAGAACGATCTGGCCACGAGCCCAATCCCAGACCCGCACGCGATTCGCATCGTTTTCATGGATGCGATGGTGCTTTGCGGCAACCAGGCGGCCCATGGAACTGAACCGGATGACCCACGCCGGATCACCCGGGCCGGGCAGGCGGGCGACGGTTTTCGTCTCGCCAATCCGACAGATGCTGATACTGCCCGCCCCGTCGCCGGTGGCGTAATGCTCCAAGGCAGGATCCAGCGCGAGGCCACAGCCAGTTGGCGAGGGCTGCTCCCACTCTACCGCGACACGCAGGTCAGTTAAGGCCATGCAGGCGATGGCCTCGTTCCGCAACGCGAGGGTGGATTGAATGGCGGCGGCCTGGCCCAGCGCCTCCAGGCTGTGGAACCGGCGTCCGGGCCGGCCGCTGAACCGCTCGGCCTGCGACCTGGCGAGGCATGAGGACCAGAGTTTCTGCACCGCATCGTCCCTGGCCTGCAGGGTGGCGATCCGCTCGCGATTCAGCCGCAGGGCGGCGAGCGGCGCGCCGACAGCCAGCACGATGAAGAGTGCCAGAACCGAGCCGGCCAGTCCGGCCACCAGCGGCCGCCGCCGACACCATCGCCACAGACGTCCGACAATCGAAATCCGCCTGGCCTGGATCGGCTTACCGGCCAGCCAGCGCTCGAGGTCATCGGCCAGGGCTTCGGCCGTGCCGTACCGCTGCCTGGGGTCTCTGCAAAGGCACTTCAGGCAGATGGTCTCCAGATCGCGGCTGACGCGCGTGTTGAACGCCCTGGCACTGAGCGGCTCGAGTTCCTGCGTCTGGATGAGCGTACCCAGTGGAGTATCGGCCTTGTGGGGCGGCCGACCAGTGAGCGCCTCATAGAGGATGGCGCCGAGGCTGTAGACATCGGCGGCCGTGCTGACCTGCCCGGATTTGGCGGTCACCAGCTCCGGGGCCATGTAGCCGGGGGTACCGAGAATCGACTCCGGTTGGGTGAGACTGTCGTCGCGGTCGATACGTTTGACCAGACCAAGATCCGCGACGTAAGGCGTTCCCTCGCAGCTCAGGAGAATGTTCGAGGGTTTTAGATCTCTATGCAGGATACCCCGCTGGTGGGCGTAGTGGATTGCCCGGGCCACGGTGACCAGGAGTTTGACCGCCATCCTGGGGTCGTGCTGATACTCGGCGATTCGCGACGCGAGGTTTCCGCCATCGATCAACTTCATGCTGTAGTAATGAGTTCCGTTGTGCTCGCCGATCTCGTAGATGGGAACGATATTGGGGTGATCGAGGTTGGCGGCGGCCTCCGCTTCGACCAGGAACCGGGCCACATCCGAATCGCTGACGAAGAGCCCGGGGAGCATCACCTTCAATGCGACCAGGCGGTTGAGGCTGAGTTGGCGGGTCTTGTAGACCAGCCCCATGCCGCCACGGGCGATCTCCTCAAGCAACTCGTAGTCGCCCAGGAAGCGGGGGCCGCGGGGGCCTGGCGGGGCGGCCGGGGGCTGATGGTCCGGCTCATCGGCGTCCAGACTCAGCAGCTTCGCCAAGCGGCGAGGGTCGATCTTGTCCAAGTCGTCGATCGGCACGGCGGGTCCTCAGCGCCCTTTCTATCAGGTAGATACGCACAAGATGTCAGAGCGGTGCGCCGGCCTTGATGAGCGTTTCCCGCAATTCCTCGATCTCGCTGGCGATCTGCTCTTCACCCTGAGTGTACTCGCCCACCACCTTGCGGAGCACGCGGACAAACATGCGTTTGGCGGTGGTGAGCGTATTGCGGGCTTGGGAGGCGGAGTGGTACCCCAGCGTGCGGGCGAGTGTCTCATAATCGGTTGGCTCTGCATCCTCGAGCATCGGCTGCAGAATGCGCTGCTCAAAGACCGTCCAGAGCTGCGCCTGCCGTCCCATGCGGCACTGCCGCTGCATTCGGACCAGGGTTTCCTTCAGCACCTGCTGGACCCAGACGACGTTAAACGAGGACGAGTCGGTTGGGGTATGCCGATCAGGGCCCGTGCTGGCAACGGTTTCCTCCAGCGGCACGGTCCGCCCACCTGCCCGCTTGCGGGCCTCGTTGTGCCGCCGCCGACTGATCGCGTAGCGGTCCAGCGAGGTCAGCAGAAAAGTGCGGAACTTGCCCCGGCGTTCGTCGGCGGCGGCGAGCAGGTCGTGCTCGAGCACACGATTGGTGATGAAATCCTGGAGCAGGTCGTCAGCCTGCTCCGGCGGGAGCGACCACCGACTGAACAGGTGGGATCGAAGGGCCGGCAGATACCGCCGCAGAAGCCTGTCGAGCAATCGCCGATCGCCGGCGGCATCCTCCTGGCGGGCCTCCTGGATCCAGGACCAGCGCGTCGTGGGAAAGGCTCGAGTTGAAGACGCATGTTCGCCCATGGATATGCCCATCGGGAAAGTGACTCTATGCACCATATTACCCCTATGGCAGAGTGATGCAAACACATTTCCACCTTTTTCTGGGTCTCGGAGCCAGGGCGATGGGCCTCGCTGAGGCCCAGGAAGCTGTAAGTCATGCCTATGGGATGAGTTGCCTCGGGTCGCGCTCGGGTGGCTGGAAGCCGACGATCGGCAATTCGGTCGAATCGCCGCGCATCACGCCGGGTGGAACTGCGTATCGTAGGTAGATAGCCTTCCGGAAAGACGCGCCTTGTTCCGATGCTGCAGAAGTGTCAAGAGCCGGCCGGCTGATCCTGCTTGGGATACTCACACGCGGGATTCTCCCGCGGAACCAGGAAAGGAGTTGCGACAATGGCAAGACCTCGAATCGTCGCTCTGGTGACGTTGACCCTGCTGTACGCACCGTCCTTCGGACAGAGTAGTCCGCTGAGCAGTGAATTCACCTACCAAGGCCAGCTCAGCGTGTCCGGCCAGCCGGCCAACGGCTCGTACGAGCTGTGCTTCGGGCTGTGGGACTCGGCCACAGGCGGAACCCCGATCGGCGCCGTCCAGATTGCCCCAGGCGTGCCAATAAGCAACGGACTCTTCACCGTCACACTCAACGCAGCCGGCGAGTTCGGAGCGAGCGCCTTCAATGGCCAAGAACGGTGGCTGCAGATCGGCCTGATCCCGCCGGGGTCGATTGGCTTCACCATGTTGACGCCGCGACAAAAGGTCACGGCCACGCCCTACGCCCTGTTCGCGGCCGCGCCGTGGTCAAGTTCCGCCGGCAACGTCCATTACCTGGGCGGAAACGTCGGAATCGGCACCGCGTCACCGGCGTCCACGCTGAGCGTGGCGGGCCTGATTCAGTCGAGCTCCGGCGGATTCAAGTTCCCCGACGGCACCGTCCAGACAACAGCCAGTAACGGTGGCGGAGGCTTCTCGCTGCCATACGCGGGCGAGGTTGCCAGCAGCACCGCCGCCTTCTCCGTCACCAACACCAGTGGCACGATGGCCGTTCGCGGCTTGGCCACCAACACCGGCGGCGCCGCCATCAACTACGGCGGCTACTTCGAAGCCTACGGAAGCCAGGGACGCGCCGTGGCCGGATCGGCGGCCTCGTCCAACGGCTTCGCCGGCTACTTTCAGGGCCGGGGCTACTTCTCAGGCAATGTCGGCATCGGCACGAGCACGCCCGCAGGTCGCTTGGATGTGCGCGGCGGCGATCTGATCGTGGATTCGTCAAGCGGCGGCCTGTGCATCGGGCACGGAGGAACCGGTGACGGATGGCGCTACTCGACGGGTGACGGCGGCCAGACGCTGTTGCTTCAGGAACGCCCGGGCGGCGCTTCGGGCGAGATACGCGTTACCGTCAAGTCCGGCGGCAACGTGGGCATCGGTACGACTCTTCCACAGAGGAGGCTCGACGTGGACGGCGGCGATATCCAGGTGAGAGGCCCTGGAAACTTCGATGCCGCGGGAGAAGAGGCAACGCTGTGGCTGGGGGATGCCAATCACTACATCAAGGGCGTATACGGAAAAGGGGTGGCGATCGGCACCTGGTGGGTGGGAGACGCCATGTACGTCACCGAGCCCTACGGCTGGATCGGCATCGGCACCGACCAGCCCCAGGCCGATCTGCATGTCGACGGCCGAACGCGAACCAACGTGCTTGAGATTGTCGGCGGTTCCGACCTGGCCGAGCCGTTCGTGGTGAATGAGCTCTCAGCAGTCTGCGATCAGCTCCCAGCCGCGGACAAGGCCTCCGGCAAGGATGGCAGCTCCACTCCTCAGGCATCAGTCGTCACTCATCGCTCCGCCGCCGTCCAGCCGGGCATGGTCGTCGTCATTGACCCGGAGAAGCCCGGCCAGCTCACGCTCGCGGCAGAGGCGTACGATCGCAAGGTGGCCGGCGTCATCAGCGGGGCCAAGGGGCTCAATCCCGGGATGATCATGAGAGCCGCGGGCACGGAGCAGGGCGACGGCGATCATCCGGTGGCGCTTTCCGGACGGGTCTGGTGCTGGTGTGACGCCAAGTATGGGCCGGTCGTGCCCGGCGATCGCCTGACCACGTCGCCGTCCCCCGGCCACGCCATGAAGGTAACCGATCGCGAGCAGGCCGACGGGGCGGTACTCGGCAAGGCCATGACCTCTCTGGAGCATGGGACGGGTCTGGTCCTCGTGCTGGTCACGCTGCAGTAGGCAAAGGAAGATGACCCATGAGACGGACACACGAATGTCGACGGCCGGGGTATGGGGTGGTCCTGATCGGGGCTCTGGCGGGCGCGGTTCCCGCCCATGGCCAGTGTCAGACCACAGAACCGACCTACTCCTCCTTCCTTTACCTGGCGACCTGGCCGGACAACGACAGTCCCGGCTGGCACTCCGAAGTCCAAGGGCTTGCTCACGACGACGATCACTGGTACATCATCCAGACAGACACGATCTGGCGAATCCCGGTTCAGCACGACCTGAGCCACGACGCCAGTGCTTTCCCCCACCGCTACATCTCCTCCTATACCCAGCTGGCGGGCTACAACCATTTTGGCGACGCCGACTGCTACAGGCTGCCCGGCGGAGGGCCGCGTGTCCTCGTCGTGCCCGTGGAGGGCACCCCACCGCAGCCCGTGATCGCGTTTTTCCGCGCCGACGACGGGCTGGCGTGTTACGGCAAGGCGGATCTGTCCGTCGGCCAAGGCCGGAATGCGGCCTGGGCGGCTGTCGATCCTCAGGGACTGCTTTACTCCTCCCCTGATGGCGCCTCCGCCAACCAGTTGTTCGTGTACAGAGTCAACTGGGTCGAGCTGGCTTCGGGGCAGCCGCCAAGCCTGACCTACGTGCAGACGATCACGCTTCTGGACGAGAGCGGCCAGCCGCTGCCACTTGAACAGACGCAGGGCGGCGAATTTGCCCCTGCGGGCAATGTGTTCTATTTTGCGACCGGCTTCTACGACCGGCATTACCAGAACGACGGGATCAACGCGTTCGACACAACCACCTGGAAGAGAATCAGACGGGCGGCCCAAGAAGTCATGCCCTTCCTGTATCACTTCGATGCCGGCGGCGTCTCGTTCGAGGAGCCGGAAGGTCTCACCGTGTGGGATCTGACCGACTGCTACGCGCCAGGTGTGGGGGGTGAACTCCATGCCTTGGTTCTGAACAACGGCGTCCCGGACACGGTCCGCCTCCTTCATTACGCGGACTCGATGTGCGTGGATCGCACGTTCACGGGCCAGTCGGACTGGGGCAAGCCGCATGCCCCCTTCAAGACCGTCGGCGAAGCCAACGCCGCGGCCTGGGATGGCGCCCGCATCAAGATCAAGGCGGGCTCCTATCCCGAAACGCTCGTGTTCTCCAAGAGGCTGCAGCTGTTGTCCAACGAAGGTATGGTTCGGATCGGAGCACCGTGAGCAGAGGTGTTCGCGGCACCGCCCGCGGCGTTGAGGAGGCTGCCGCAGCGAGTTTTACGATCAAGGCTTGGTGTGACCATGCTGTTTGAGAACACGCGACGGCCCATCCCGAACAGCCTGCGGGCACGTTTGGCCGTGCCCCTACTGACGACGATGGCCGCGTCGGTTCTTGCCCAGCACGTCCCCGAGCAAGAACCCCGCCCGGGCGAGCAGCGGTTCAACCGGTTCATCTACAAGGCCAGCCACAACTCCTACGCCCAGTCGGAGTCACTCAACGATCAGATCGACCACTACAACGTGTGGCAGATCGAACTGGACATCTGGTGGAACAACGGCGGCTGCGATACCGTCAGGCACTGCTGCACCGACAGCACGCACTCGTTCGCTGATGAGTTGTCCCACATCTTCGGAGCCGTCACCGCCGGCCAGCGATTCACGGTGGTCTACCTGGAGATGAAGGTCCCGGGTGGATGGTGTCCGTGCCAGGAGAATTGGCCCAGCCGGTCCGTGTATCGCCAGTGCGTCTACAACACGATCGCCGGGGCCGGGGACGTCGGACGGGTCTATCCAGCCAGTGACTTCGTGTCCGTGGATCAGAGTCGCTGGCCGTCCTGGCAGGAGTTGCTGAGGCGTGGCAAGAACCTGATGTTCATTCTGGATGAACTCGCGGGCGATCTCGGCGGACCATTTGACGACAGCTTCTTCTTCGGTGTGACCGCAGGCAATCCGCCGCCCGCCGGGCTTCCGGCCAACACTGTGCTGGTGAGCCTGGACGCCGGCTGCGATACGTACCCAATCGAGCAGGGACCGCAACAGGTGAACGACCGCTGGCTCTACCGGGCCTGGCCGGGGCTCTGCGCCCTCGACGCGTGCATCCACATGAACGACGAGTACTGGACCACCGCCGTTGGGCTGGGCTTCAATCTTGTTGCGACCAACTGTGTCGACCAGGATCACACCCTCGCCGCTCCGACACACTCTCCGCAGCCGCTCTATATCCGGGAGTACTACCCGAGTTCGGCCCCTCAGTACGGCACCTTGGGATTTCCGTATATCGCCGACAGCGGTTTGATGAGCGGCATCAGCCGGGCATCTCCCATGGTGGACGTCATCATCAGCGGTTCGACCTACGATGTCACCCGTGCCGGGGGAAGCCCGTACATCATCGCCAAACCGGTCGTGCTGAAGGCCAGGCCGTCCGCGGTTGGCGCAAACGCCATACTGAGATGAGGTGTTCTGAGAATGGCCATGAGTCGTCAAGCGGCCCTCCGTGCAGCCCAGGAGAAGCACTCGCCTGATCCGCCGAGGGATCGCACCCGAGAGGCCGTCACGCGACGCGCCCCATGCATCGGGTCACACACGGAGTCTGTGGAGGCTGACTGGAGTGATCGCTGTGAGTACATCACGATGGCGACATAAACCCACGGGACCGAGTCTGTGGGTCTGGGCGTCCCTGGTCCTGGCGTCTCAGGCCATGGGCCAATATGCCGTGAAATGGTCTACGATCGACGGAGGGGGAACGACGTCCAGCGCCGGCGGCTACGCGCTCAGCGGCACAATCGCCCAGCCGGACGCTTCCCCGGTGTCGGCCATGACCAGCGGCAGCTATGCGTTGACCGGCGGCTTCTGGATGCCCTTGTCCTCTCCCTGCCTGAGTTATGCGCCGGCAGACTTCAACCGGGACTGTCACGTCGATGCCTCGGATCTCGAATGCCTGACCCAGCTCGCGACTGGACCGAGCGTCCCGTACAACCCACAGGTCGTGCCCGGAGCGTGCAGCGGGCTCGTTCCCGTCGACGGCATCCTGCCCGCGGACTTCGACGCCGACAAGGACATCGATCAGGAGGACTTCGGCATCTTCCAGCGGTGCTTCTCCGGCAGCATCCAGATCGCCGACCCGACCTGCGCGGACTGATCCAGACTGCAGCCGGAAACCCTGTGGGCCCAGAATGGCCTTGCCAACCGCGACCCTCCGCGGTCATGTCCCAGACCTGCGCCGGGCACAGAGGTCCGCAGCGAGACGGCGCCTCAGCCACAAGACAGGCCATCACGATACCGTGCCCCGGCTGCAGTCCGCTCGCGCCCTCCGAGCGGGACGTGGCTGTACCCTCCCCCCCTTTTGACCTCCTGAATGTGGATCTGGATGGTAAATGAACACCGCTGAACACTGGTCTCCCCGATCTACGCATCCTACCATCGCCTCGGAAGAGAAGGCGGCATGAGCGTGTCCGGACCGGCCGGTCGGCTAACAGCCACATGACCGCCCTCACCATTGTTCAGATGATGAATCGTTGGCTCACAGAAGAGGGAGAGATTTGAGATGAGAAAACTGCACGGTGTTTTCATGGTCGTGCTTTGCCTGTTCGGCTTGTCGGCATCCTCCGCCCTGGCCGCGGCTTCGGTGGAGTATGTCGGCCCCAACCCGTATTTCGGTTTCCCAAGCACCGGCGGGACAGGAGCCCTCGCAGGGCAACACGCCGGAGCGGCCACGATCGAGAAGACGTTCACTTCGCTGGGCGATATCCCGATCATCATCCACAGTACGCCTTCGGCAGGAGTTGATATCTTGCACATCGACGAACGGGTGGCGAACAATACCGGCGTCGATTGGACGGATTTCCACTTCCTGTTCGAGCCAATCGATGCGAATCCGGCCCTGAATGTGGCGTTTCTCAACGTCACCAATCCGACGGGGGAATGGACCAACATCATGCCGGGCCCGAATCATCTGACCCTCCTGGGCAGCGTGCCCGCAGGGAGCATCTTCAGTCTCTCGTTCGATCTGGTGATCTCGTCGGAGGTCGGTTCCTACGATCTGTTTGGCATCCACCAGTATCCCACGGTTCCGGAACCGGCGACCCTGGCTCTGCTCGGCCTGCCGCTGGTGGGCCTAGTCCTGCGGCAGCGGTGCCGATCATCGGCCCGGCTTGCTCGATCCTGATCGGGCAGGAGGTTCCTCTGCCTATTCCCGCTGTGCCGACACCCGTCGACGCGGAGACCTTGCAGGCCACGCACACTGTCCCCCGGCCCCACTACGGGAGCGGGCCCGCGCCTTCAAACGGAACCACGTCCTGGCGCCGCGACTCCGGTGTCACGACCAGTTTCTCGATCTGGCCGCGTCGGTAGTGGCACTCGACGATGGTCTTGTGGGGTGCGTGCAGTCGGAAGGTCACGTCCCAGCTCCTTGGCCAGGCCGGCAACAGGCGAATCCGATCGCCGTCGCACTGGAGCAGCATGAGCTGGGTGGTCTCCAGCAGGTTGCCACCGTGATTCTGGTCCGGCAACCAGTCGAAGTTGGGTCCCCAGGTTGCCGGCCAGCGGTAGTTCGGGTGCGAGTTGGCGCACTTGACTCCGAGGATTCTCGCCGCTTCGTCGGTCAGACCGAGCAGGGCGGCGCAGTTACCGTCGTAGCCCCAGCCGCAGTCGAGATGGTCGCCTCGACGCTCATAGGCCAGCCGGGCTTCGGCCAGACCCGGCTTGCCCAGCCCGAACAGGCGGAACGGCCAAATCGCATAGAGTTCGGGGTTCTCGCAATTTGACCGCCTGGGCACGTACTTTTGGGCGGGGGCAAGCTTGCGCGCGGTCTTGCCGTCGGAGGAGACACTCTCCATCGGTATGGCCGGGCACGCGGCCTTCATCCGGACAAAAAACGCTCGCTGCGGCTCGGTGGTCAACGCCGCAGGCAGGGCACCTAGGCGGGCGGCGATATCGGTCAGTCCCGCCGCACTGGGCATGTCGTTGGTGACCTCGTGCCAGTAGGTCTCCGCGGACTGCGTCGGGGATAGGATCATCCTGCCCTCCGTGTCCTTCTTGAATCGCGTGTCGAAGTACTTCAGCACCGATTCGGCCATGGGCAGCACCCGGGTCTTCAGGAACGCCTCGTCTTCCGTGTAGTCCCAGCGATCCAGCATCAGGGCGACGAGTTCCGGCCCCTGGTTCCAGGCATACTGCCAATAGGGACACTGGACATCCTTCGGTCGGAGGCCGGTACGATCCCATCCGTAGTCGCGGTTGGCGTACGTTCCCCAGACGGTCATCGTCTCGGGAAAGTAGCAGCCCTCGACGTCGTGATACAACCTTGCCCTGGCCTCGGCCAGCGGTCGAACCGCCTCATACATGTCGAACAGCGGCCGCATCATCTCGAAATCACCACCGGCCAGCATGGGGTGGTAGATGTGGCGGACGTTCTGAAACCAATGGCAGTCGCCCCAGGCGCGCCAATCGGCGTTGTAGGGCTTGCCCATCGCCTTGGGCTCTACGGTGAACATGCCGCCATTGAACTTGACCGGGTAGAACCCGCGGCCGCCGCAGGCCTGTACGTACCGCTGGAGGGTGTAGCCGCGCGCGATCGGTGAACCGGATTCCCCGGCTCGTTCAGCGACAGCCTTGCCGTCGAGATACATGCGGATGGCACCGGTGGTGGTATCGACCGCCGCTGCGGCGTGACGCCACTAACCACGTCGGATGAGGCCGGATGCCGCCGTCAGGACGGTATGGCCGACGATGACTCTCAGCGTATTGCCCGGGTGAGTGTCGAAAAGAAAGCCGTCCGCCCCGCCCGCGGTCAGTCTGTCGAAGATGCGTCCGGGGACCTCGAGCTCGGGCCGGATCCAGGCTTCGAGCGTCAGTCCGCTCTGGAAGACCAGCCGGTCGCTTGGAACGTCCCGGGGTGTTCCGTCGCCGGAGACGATCAAGCCGCCCTTCACGGGCACCGATCCCTTGTCGTCGACCGAAGCCAGTCGTGCGATCTCCTCCTCGGTCAGCGTCCGGCCGTAGACACCGATCCGGCCAATCTGCCCGGGGAACTTGTTCTGCCCGTTGGAGTCGTACCCGATCCTCAGCGGATGGACGTGGCCGGGAACCGTCAAGCCGCGACGCGCATCGGTGATCACCCACGACCGATTCCAGTAGGCCCGCCACCAGGCGGCCGTGCGATCTGATGCGGCCTGGAGGTCGGCCGTGTCAGCGGCAGCCTTCCTGGCCAGGTCGAGCCAGGCGGCGGCCGTCGCGCTCTGCGTACAGGGCGAAGCCACGCGCAAGGCAAAGGACTTCACCGGAGCAGGAGTCCGGATGGCGTACCTGTTCCCCGCCTCGAAGCCCGAACCGATCATGTACCCGCCGAAGGTGCGATGCAGCAGCGGATCGCACGCTTTGTCCGCAGCGGATTCGAGTGATTGGACTTTGAGGGTCGAGCTGAAAGCGGGAGACTCCTCGTTGCGGTGATACCAGGCCGCCGCATCGGCCAGACCATCGGGAAACACGTCGGCCGATTCGACCAGGTCAAAGGGAGCGGCCTGCAACGTCCAGGCTGAGCCTTGCTCCTCTCCACGAGGGATCACCCTCTGTTGCGTGCGCCAGGATTCGACCGTGGCAGTCACGGTCAGCGGGGCGGCTGACTCCCCCGCCACATGCACCACGGGATGATCGGCATCCACGAACACGCGCAGCTTGACCTTCGCGTCACCCTCCCCCGCCGTGATCTCGCACACGCCATCGCGCAACCGAAGCTCCTGCCTGAACCCTGCCTCGGTCGCGAGGGGGTTCGGGGACAATGAGACCCGCACCCGCCCCACCTTCAGCAGACGGGATATCTCGCTCAGCGAATCGCCTCGAGAGACATAAAACAGGACGTCACCCTTCTGCTCAACCCACAGATTGACACCGACCTCGCCGTTGCCGAGAGGCATCGAGCCGGCCGCATCCTGGCTGGGGCTCGTCCAAACGACATCGTACGGCTCAGTCCAGTGAGTCTGCTCGGCTCCGGCCGACCATGCTGCGGAAAGCAGGGCCAAAACAGCCAACAACGTAAAGGTCCTGTGGCTCGCCACGACGGGAGTTTCCATATCTGGTTCCTCGCTCTGAAGTGGGCCGCTTTACGGAGGCCGCCCAACGATTGTCCTGACCGGATCTCCGAGATTCTACCGGCCACCGGGATTCGCACAACCTGCAGCCCGTGGCCCGGGGCACCCCTCGGCTCAGCCCGGGTGCCTTCACGGTTGCATGCTCTGTTCCTCCAGGTATCGAATCACCGCATGTCCATCGCCGCCGGCGACCGACCTGTTCATCAAGACCCGGACCCACCGTCACGCAGGCGATGCTCCGGCCATTATGATCTGGGACTTGCCAAGCGGTCTTGAGGCCGTATCCTGTGCGGCGACGCAAGCGGGCGGAGGTCTCCTGGAGGGGACTTGTCCTCCCGCATCGCCAATGGACGCGAGGAGCTGAACGAGATGAAGAAGGCTCATGCCCAGGGCAAGAAGACGGCTGCCTGTTCCGGCCGTGCGAAGCGCGGGGGACTGGCAATGATCGATCCGCTCTGCCTCGACGGGGCCGAGCAGGTGGCCGATCTCATCGACAACGTCTACGCCCGGTCAGGCTACAACGCCCGGCGGCTGGCCGAGGCCGCCCAGCTTTACAGCACGATGATCGACGAGGGTGCGACCATCGCCCTGACCCTGGCCGGGGCCATGACCCCGATCGGCATGAGTGGCGTACTCAACGCCCTGATCCGGGCGGGGTTCGTCGACTGCATCATCGCGACCGGAGCGAACTTGTACCACGACCTGCACCGCCCGTTCTCGCGGCCGATGATGCAGGGCCACTTCATGGTCGACGACAACGAGTTGGCCGACAAGGGTATCGCCCGCATCTACGACGTCTTTATCGAGGAAGACGAGACCCTCATGGCCACCGACCGGATCGTCCTCGACGCCCTGCGGCACATCGACCACGACCGGCCGATGTCCACCGCCGAGTTGCACTACCTGCTCGGCTGCCAGGTGGCCCGGGTAGCCGATCAACCCGACTGGTCGCTGCTGGCCACGGCCGCCCGGCACGAGCTCCCGGTGTACACCTCGTCGCCGGGCGATTCGTCGATCGCGATGAATCTGGCCGTCCCCCACATGTTCAACGACCCGGTGCCGCTCGATCCACTCAAGGATGTGATCGAAACCGCGGCCATCGTTCGGGCAGCCAAGAAGAACGGTGTGGTCATCGTCGGCGGCGGCTCGCCGAAGAACTTCTACCTGCAGACCCAGCCGACGATTCACCAGATCTTCATGGATGAGAAGCACGGCGGGCACGACTACTTCATCCAGCTCGGCGTAGACTCGCCGCAATGGGGCGGGCTCAGCGGGGCCACTCCCTCCGAAGCCCGGAGCTGGGGCAAGGTCAAGGACGCGACCATCAACAACGTGGTGGTCTACTCCTGTGCATCGCTCACCCTTCCATTGCTGGCTCAATACGTGCTGGTCCGCAACAAGCCGCGCAGGCCGCGACGGCTGTACAAGCAGCTTGACGCCCTCACGGCCGAGTTCCGGACCGCCGCCAGAAGCAACCCTGTGTTTGTGAAAACGCTGAAGCGGATGGCAAGCAGGAAGGATTGACGGGGGACGGCTTCGAGCCTCGAGAGACCGTCTTCCCTGAAGTCTCCCCCCATTTGAGGCAAGCGCAGAGGACCTCCGATGAAGTGATTGAACGAGCACTTCGAAAGGAGGCCCTCGATGAACGCTGCAGTGGTCTACCAGCGCGTATCGGCATTATTGCGG
>JAKLEZ010000051.1 GCA_022711465.1 Planctomycetota bacterium
CGGCCGCATTAGCCTGGAGGCTTCGGTAGCAGGTCGCGGTTCAAGCCTCACCCTTTGCGTCGTCGGGCACGTCCCTCCGATCGAGGACGTGCCCGATAGAGGCATGTCCCAAGGTGACAAGATGAACCCGAACGATCTGAGCGACTCCCTTCTGTGCTGGCTGGTGTCTCTCAAGCACGGCAGCAGAAGTATCGAGGCCGATGTCCGTGATGTCCTGGAGCGGAGCGAGAACGAGGCTGATTTCGTCGTGGAGGCCGCAGCGGCAATCCACCAGCTCATGGCAGAGTGCCAGGGCCAACTGCGATATCTCGAATCGAGGTGAAGGAGGATGCCTCTGCCCGGCGCAACAGCCGCCTGAGTCATTCCTCGTCACCGGCTCGTCAGCGTGGCAGTCTTCGCTTGTGCTACCATGTCCATTGCAGCCCTGTCCGGGCGGAATCGGAGGATGATAGTGAATGGCTATTTCCTTGGCCGCAGGCGAAGGCGGTCTCTCTCGCTCGACGGTAACGTTCCGGGCATCGAGTACAATCGGCAGCACCGCCCATACAACCTCGGCGCCTTTCATGGCCCACCACAAGGCGGTTCGCCGCAGTCGTTTCAAGCCTACGAACCTGATCCTGGCTCGCCTGAGTTCCACGAGTCGCAATACGAGGGATATCAGTGGAGCATGGATGGTCATCCGACCCCACCGTTGCGCCCGGATCCAATTGAGAGGCCGCCGGTGGAGCACGCTCCCACCTACGCAGCCGGCGTCCGACTGGCCGAGTTCATGAATGAACACATGCCGGAGTTGTACGGCTTCCCCGGCCATGAATCCTCCCCTTCGTTGGGATCGGATTCAGCGTCACTTGCCGCGGATGTGCAGGCAGGGCGAATCGCGGGTGTGCCGAGGTCTCTGGACGATGTGGTGAATGACCAGTGGTTGGCTGATGAAGCTGTTCGACAGATCTCTGCTGCGATGGACCAGCAGGTCACGGGCGATTCGATTGACTCCTGCCCGAACAACTCGTACGACGAGCCTCCACAGGAGCAGGAGGCTGGCTTGGAGCACCTGGTGGACTCCGCGTGGAATGAACAGGCCGCAGCGATGAGCCAGCCCCCGGTCCAACAAATGGAAGACGAGTGGATGCAGCAGATGCGAGATTCATTCGGCATGATGGGACCGATGACGTAGGCGTTGTCGGCGCCGGCACTCAACCCGTAAGTGCGCTTCCGCGCACCACTTGCGGCGATCTTGTTGTCTTCATCGCAAAGCGACTTGCGCGATCGCCAGGCTCGCGCTATTCTGGATGGCGGAAAGGATGGTGGCCAACCACGGTTCGATCGGAGTAAGATGCCGTCGGTTATTGAGTAGCCGGGAGGCAACCGAACATGGCTCGAACCGCTGGGATCACTCGGAAATGGACGCAACGTTCCCTCGCAGGCGCTGCGACGGCCCTTCTGTTCATGAGCGCCGTGGCCGGCGCGGCTGACAAGGTCGGCCGGTACCTGAAGAAGCCCGATGCGTGGTACGCCGGCGAGGAGGCCGCGAAGAAGGCGGCCAACGTCCTCTCTCATCAATCCGAGTCCGGCGGCTGGGCCAGGAACGCCGACACCGTGACCGCACCCTTCTCGGGCAAACGCAAGGAGATCCAGGGAACGTTCGATAACGGCGCCACCACCGACGAGCTGCGATTCCTGGCCCGGATGTACAGCACGATCCGGGATGAACGATACCGGAAAGCGTTCACCAAGGGTTTCGATTACATTCTCAAGGCTCAATATCCCAACGGCGGATGGCCGCAGTACTATCCACCACCCAAGGAATCGTACAACCGATACATCACCTTCAACGATGATGCCATGGTCCGGCTGATGCTGTTCCTCCGCGAAACCTATGAGGAACCCCGATACGAATTCCTGGAGAAGTCACGCCGCGACGCGGCCCGAACCGCTTTTGACCGCGGCATTCAGTGCATCCTTCGATGCCAGGTGAAAGTCAACGGCAAACTGACCGTGTGGTGCGCTCAGCACGACGAAAAGGACTTAAGCCCCCGCCCGGCGCGCAATTTCGAACCGCTGTCCCTGAGCGGCTCGGAATCGGCCCGGATCGTGCATCTGTTGATGAGCCTTCCCAACCCGAGCCCGGAGGTGATCCGGTCCGTTGACGCGGCGGTGAAATGGTTCGAGGCTGTACAACTGCGCGGAGTGCGGGTGGTCGTGCGAAAGGACGAAAAGTCCCCGACAGGCAAGGACAGGTTTCTGGTCAAGGAACCGGGCGCCAAGCCGATGTGGGCTCGGTTCTATGAGATCGGAACCAACCGGCCAATCTACTGCGACCGCGACAAGGTGAAAAAGTACAACCTGTCGGAGATCGGCCACGAACGCCGCAACGGCTACGCCTGGCTGGGCTATTGGGGAGAGAGTCTGCTCAGCAAGGGATATCCCGCCTGGAAGCAGCGGCTATCTTCGCCCGCCACTTCACCGGGGCCCGCGACGAACCCCACCGCGTCTTCGTCCGGCAGATCATTCGGAGGTCATGAACATGACGCCTGACGAATTTCGACAGCGGGGTCGCGAGGTCATCGACTGGATCGCCGACTACATGGAGCGGGTCGAGCAGTACCCGGTCCTCTCCCAGGTTAAGCCAGGCGAGATCCGCGCCGAACTTCCGCCTCAGCCGCCGGCCAAGGGCGAGCCCTTCCAGGACATCCTCCGCGACGTTGACCGGATCATCATGCCGGGCATCACCCACTGGCAATCGCCCAACTTCTTCGCCTACTTCCCGGCCAACAATTCGCCTCCCTCGATCCTGGGCGAGTTGCTCTCCGCCGGACTCGGTGTACAGGGCATGCTCTGGGCGACCAGCCCGGCCTGCACGGAGTTGGAAACCCACGTGCTCGACTGGATGGCGGACATGCTCGGTTTGCCGGAGCACTTCAAGTCCTCCTCGACCGGCGGTGGCGTCATTCAGGACTCGGCCTCGTCCGCCGCCCTGTGTGCCCTGATCGCCGCCCGAGAGCGGGCAACCGACGGCAAGAGCAACCTCGACGGCGCGGATGGCCGCCTCGTCGCTTACGCGTCCACCCAGACCCATTCATCCATCGAGAAAGCCGTCCGCATCGCCGGGCTCGGCAGCCGCAACCTGCGATTGATCGAGACGGACAACCATCATGCCATGCGGTTCGACAAGCTCGCCAAGGCGATCGCAACAGACCGTGCCGCGGGCCGCGTCCCGTGTTTCGTATGCGCGACCATCGGCACGACCTCCTCGACCGCCATCGACCCTGTGGCCCGAATCGGAGAGTACTGCCGGGCCGAGCGTATCTGGCTGCACATCGACGCCGCGCTCGCGGGCACCGCCGCCCTCTGCCCCGAGTTCCGCCATCTCAACGAAGGCATCGAACTGGCCGACAGCTACGCGTTCAATCCGCACAAGTGGATGTTCACAAACTTCGACTGCGACTGCTTTTACGTAGCCGACCGGGGTCCGCTGATCCGCGCGTTGAGCATCCTACCGGAGTACCTGCGAAACAAAGCCACCGAGTCAGGCGCGGTCATTGACTACCGCGATTGGCAGGTCTCGCTCGGCCGCCGGTTCCGAGCCCTCAAGCTCTGGTTCGTCATCCGCTCGTTCGGCGTCGAGGGACTTCAGGCCCGCGTGCGCGAGCATATCGCCTTCGCCCAGGAGTTCGCCGGATGGATCCGCGCCGACGACCGCTTCGAAGTCGCCGCCCCCGTGCCGCTCAGCCTAGTCTGCTTCCGTCACGTCGGCGGCGATGAGATCAACCAGAGGATCCTCGATCGCGTCAACTCGTCCGGCCGGATGTTCCTGTCCCACACCCGTCTGAACGGCAAGCTCACCCTCCGCCTGTCGATCGGCCAGACCAACACGCAGCGCCGACATGTCCTACAGGCGTGGGAGCAGATTTGCGCAGCGGCGTCGTAGCGGCATGTGAAAATACCGGTCCCATACCGCCAACGCCGGACGCGGCTTGCCCGCCTCGTCCACCAGCCCGCAATCGCGCCAGGCCATGAACACCTCTGGTGACGTGGCCTTGATCTTCTCCCACAGGGCGTCATAGTCCCGCGAGACGAAACAGATCACGAACAGCGTGTCGTGCTTGTGGGCGAAGCCGAGCAGCGACTCGTAGAAGGCCGCTTGCTTCACGGCCGTGCCGGAAATGACCTGCTTGGTCGTCGGGAACTGCAGCCGCTCGGCCGCCTCGCCGGTCTCGACGAAGGCGTACGGCTTGTTGAACTTATCGAAACGGTCGGTGAGCCGCTTCAGGCACCCGTCGATATCCGTCGTGCCACTGTGAAGGAACGGATAGAAACTGATCGCGATGAGGTCACATTGCGGCATGATCTCCTCGCAGGCCGCGACCATGGCCTCGCGCTTCGAGCCGCTTGCATTGAGAATGTTGTGCAACGTGAATGAAGCGAAGATCGGCAGGTCGGGATGGGTCTTCTTGAGCTCCTGGTAGACGTAACGGTGCAGAGCCGCGTACGCCTTCCACTTGGCGGCTCCGGCGCTCTGGATTTCGTTCACCTCAATGCCGATGGCTAGGTAGTCGGGCTTGAAGAACTCAATCATCCGCCGGCAATAGGCGAGGTAGACCTTCTTCACTTGCGGGTCGTCGTACGACTTGCCTTTGAGCTCTTTGGGGATGGCGGCCGACTTCTCGCCCTCCTTGAGATCGCCTCGCCCCGGGGAGATGGCCAGGTAGACCTTGCCCTTGGCGGCCTTGCCCTGCTTCTTGCCTTCCCAATCGCGGGTCAATTCGGCACTGAACGGCTTATCGGCCAGGACCTCCGCCCACGGCACGCCTTCGATGTGATGGGCGATGATATCCCCATGTTCGCGTGCAAAGGCCCGGGCCTCGTTGACCGCTTCGATCGTGAAGTCATGCGGGAAACCGGTGAACCCCATGCGAAAGCCGCGACCGGCCGGCGCAGTCGTTTGGGCGAAAGCAACGGTCGGCACGAGACAGGGAACGAGCATCAGACCGATTGGGGCGGGAGACAGGATTCTCATGGTAGGATAGACGCTTCCGACGAGATGCTATTTCAGAATCCCATCCGAGAAGTGCGATGGCGACAGACATCACCCCGTTTGGTATCGTGGAGAGACGGCATCAAGGAGGCCCTGCAAATGAACACCAGCGGCGGTTACCGAGTCCTGATGGGATTAGGGCTGTTCGTTGGGCTTGCTCAGGTACTCCTCGCCGCACCGAATAGCGACTCCGCCCGGCGTCCCAACATCCTGTTTGTCCTGATCGACGACATGGGTTACGGCGATGTGTCCTGCTACGGCGGCAAGACCCAGACCCCGATGATCGACGGCCTGGCCCGCGAGGGCATCCGCTTCACCCAGTTCTACGTGAACGCGCCAATCTGCAGCCCGTCGCGAGTGGCCTTCACGACCGGCCAGTACCCCGGCCGCTGGAAGATCACTTCCTATCTCGACACCCGGGCGATGGATCGCAAACGCGGGCTGGTCGATTGGCTGGACCCCTCGGCTCCGAGTCTGGCCCGGGTTTTCTCGGAAGCCGGTTACTACACCGCCCATGTCGGCAAGTGGCACATGGGCGGCCATCGGGACGTCGGCGACGCACCGGCCATTACCAGGTACGGCTTCGTCACCTCGCTCACCAACTTTGAAGGGCTCGGCGAACGCGTCCTCCCTCGGTTCGAACCGAAGGCAGACGGTAAGCCGTTCGAGCACGGGCCGACCAAGATGAGCGCCGACCTTGGCGGCGGCCCGATCCACTGGATCGACCGTCACGCGGTGACCGCATTCTATGTGGACCGGGCACTGAAGGAGATGAAGACGGCCGTCGAGCGGAAGCAGCCGTTCTACGTCAATCTCTGGCTGGACGACATGCACACGCCGATCCAGGCACCGCCCGACCGGCGCGGCGACAACTCGCCCGCCGCGCGGTACGCCAGCGTCCTGGAGGAGATGGACAAGCAGCTCGGGCGGGTGTTCGACTTCATCCGTAGCGATCCCGCCCTGCGCGAGAACACCATCATCCTGTTCAGTAGCGACAACGGCCCTGAGGACGGATGGGGTTCGCCCGGCGGATTCCGAGGCGGCAAGGCCCGGCTCTACGAGGGCGGCATCCGCAGTCCGCTCATCGTCTGGCATCACGCCATCCCGGCGGCGGCCGTCGGCTCAACCAACGAAACGACGGTGCTGGCGGCCATGGATATCGCCCCGTCCCTGCTCGCCTGGGCCGATGTGAAGCCCACCGCCGCGGTCGAGTTCGATGGACTGAACATGGTCGATACCCTCGCGGGCCGGGCAAAGCCCAAACGTGATAAGCCGATCATGTGGGTCCGCCCCCCGGATCGCCCCGGCCCGAACAACCGCTGGCCGGATCTGGCCATCCGCGAGGGCGATTGGAAGCTGCTGGTCTTCCGCGACGGTTCGCGCCCCGAGCTGTACGATCTGGCCAAGGACCGTAAGGAATCGACCAATCTGGCCGACAAGCATCCCGATCTGACCAAGCGACTCAGTGACGAGGTCATTCGCTGGGATCGGGGCATCACGGCCGCCGTGTCACGCCCTTCGTAGCCGGTTCCCCGCCAAGTTCCGGCCAGTCCCGACGGAATCTCGAGACAACTCGAAAATGATATAACATCATTCATAATAATTAGTTACGCGCAACACAGTCCAGCCGACACAGCCCTCGTTCACCAAAATGACGAATTTCTTCGTTTTTCTTGGGAACGTTGGACGAATTCGTTCGTCATATGGAGTGGAGACGTTCAATTGGGCGTCACCTCAACCGGCACGATCAATCGAGGAGGCCCCATGGCCCGAAGACCATCAGTCAATCCTACCGAAGTCGAGTTGCGAATCCTGAGCGTGCTCTGGGAACGCGGACCGAGCACGGTGCGAGAGGTACATGAGGCACTGCGAGCCGAACGCGATACCGGGCAATCGACCACGCTGAAGATGATGCAGGTCATGACCGACAAGGGCCTGCTGCTCAAGGACGACGACCGCCGCCCGCAGGTTTACCGACCGGCCATCTCGCAGGAGCAGGCCCAGACCCAGTTCGTGGATGACATGATCCAGCGCGTGTTCGGTGGAGCGGCCGACCAGCTCATCCTCCGTGCGGTCAGCTCCCAGCACGTCTCGGCCGAGGACCGCGAACAGATCCGCGCCATCCTCAAGCAACTCGAAGGAGATCCCCGATGAGCGGACTCGACCAACTGCTTCTGACCGCCTGGGTGCATCGTCTAGGTTGGACGCTGATCCACTCCCTCTGGCAAGGTGCGGCCATCGCGGCGGCCTTCTGGGTGCTGCTCCTGCTCGTACCGCAAACCAAAGCCGGCGTCCGGTACCTGGCGGGCTGTGTTTCGCTCCTGGCCCTCCTGGTTGTCTGCGCCGCCACGTTCATGACGATAGACGCGCCTGCGCTGACCAGCCGACAGCCTCCGCCGGTTATGCACACAACTGCCGGACCAATTTCCGAGCCCTCGGCGTCGTTCACGATCGAGTCGAGTGGATCTCCCGGCGAGATGGTGCCTCTCCCCCCGACATTCCCGGCCATCGCCGACAGCGCGACCAAGGCGAACGCGAGCCCGATGAACGCCCGGCCCGCCATACCTTGGCATGACCGTTTCGCGAGTCATGTTCGAACGGGCCTTGCGCCCGTGTTGCCTTGGTTGGTGGGTTCGTGGCTGCTGGGCGTACTTGCCCTGTCGCTTTGGCGGCTCGGTGGCTTGATCGCAACGTACCGGCTGCGAACTATGGCCGTCACCGCTGCATCCGATCAGATCGTTGCTCTGGTTGCCCGTCTGGCGGATCGTCTGCGGGTCAGCCGCCCGGTTCGGGTACTCCAATCGGCCATCACCCGAACGCCTGCGGTCATCGGGCATCTGCGGCCGGTGATCCTGCTTCCGCTCAGCGCGGTGACAGGCCTCAAGACGGCCGAACTCGAAGCCATCATTGCCCACGAGCTGGCCCACATACGGCGGTACGACTACCTGGTTAACCTGATTCAGACCGTGGTGGAGACGTTGCTCTTTCATCATCCGGCCGTCTGGTGGATCTCGCGGCGTATCCGGGCAGAGCGCGAGCATTGCTGCGATGACCTGGCCGTCACCGTGTGCGGCGACCGCTTCGTCTACGCGTCCGCGTTGACTCAGGTGCAGCAGCTCGGCGGAAGTGGTGTGAGTCTGGCGGCCGCGGCGACCGGTGGCTCACTTCTTGGACGTATCCGCCGGATCGCGGGAATGCCGGAGCGCGGTACCGAGGGTTCTTCGCGATGGCTGGCCGGTGTGGTCACGATCAGTATCGTCACCGCCGCGGCACTCGGCATTCACTGGACGGCTCGGTCGTCACAGGCGGGAGCCGGGGGAGCAACGGCCACGGACAACTCATCGCCCGCACTCAGCGCCCAGCCGGCCGAGGCATCCGAGCAGGATGTCAGCTACCACATCAGCGGCATCGTTCACCTGCCCGATGGCAAGCCGGCCGTCGGGGCCGAGGT
The DNA here is from genome assembly GCA_022711465.1 of Planctomycetota bacterium. Taxonomy (GTDB): domain Bacteria; phylum Planctomycetota; class Phycisphaerae; order UBA1845; family PWPN01; genus JAGNEZ01. Next base: position 8,487 of record JAKLEZ010000051.1, read on the forward strand.
GATTCTCGTACTGCCCGACCACCAGGTGCAATTCGTGGACGGCAAGTACGAGCGCCAGATCCTGCGACGTAACGAGAAGAGAGCCGAGAACGTCACGGTGCGGACAAACAAGGATGGCCGGTTCGAGTTCCCACCCGTCACCGAAGGCTTTGCCGTCATCGTGACGCACGAGGGCCATTACGCGGAAGCCCTCGTCAACCAGTTGCTGGCCGGTATGCCGGTCGTCTTGCAGCCGCCTGGGCGAATCGAGGGCATTGCCTGGGTCAACCGCGGCCCTTCGGAGCAAGCGGTGACGATATCACTCGTCGCAGCTCGGCCCGTCGGCGGCACCACGCTGGCCGATCCTCAGGAAGTGCACATCGCCTACTCCGCCAAACCAAACGAGGAAGGCCGGTTCGCCTTCGACCGCGTGCCACCGGGGCGCTACTGGCTCAGGCGGGTTACCTCCGAACCGATCTCTGACGCTACCGCCCAAGTGCAGGTGGCCGGTACACAGACCGCCAAGGTCGCCCTCTGCGCAACGATCACCGGCAAGCTCGCAGCCGCTCCTGGTTCGGGCCTGACGCTCACTCCTGAAAACACACGAATCGATCTGGTGGCCGATGCACCGTACCCGCCGTGGTCCGGCACGACCGAGGATCTCAACCAACGAGCGACGGATTACGCCGAGTTCCTGAAATCGAAGGAGTACGAACCCTTCAAGCGAGAAGGCGTACGCATCGCCGCCGACGGCTCATTCAAGATCGATGATCTCCCGAGTGCGTGGTATACGATGACAATTCAAGTCAGCGGACCGGCGGATGGCAGTGGAAAGGAACCGCCCATGGTGGGTCGGCTTTCTCGATCAGTCACCCTCCGAGCGGCGCTGAACTCCGCGGAGCCACGAATCCTCGATCTTGGCACGCTCGCCGTGCAGCCGGCCGGCACGCCGGATCCGATGGCCGAGCTGTCGATGACCACGCGTCGCAATATTCTCCGGCTCATCGAGGATCTGTCCTCGCCCGAGTCGAACACTGAGACGCGTGCGAACGCCGCAAGGATGCTGGGAGAGATTCGGAACGCATACGCGGTTGAAGCACTGATCGTGGCGACCAAGGACCCGGACGATGGCGTGCGGGGGGAGGTCATTCGAGCCTTAGGGCGAATTGGAGACAAGCGATCGGTTACTCCGCTCATCAAGGCGTCCAAGGACAGGACACACGAGTCTTTCAAGGACGCCTTGCGAGCTCTGGGCTCAGTGGCCGGCGAGAAAGCGGCCGAAGAGATCTTGGTCGCCGCCTTGGCGGATGAGGATTCGATAGCCCGGACCATTGCCGCCAAGGCGTTGGAGGAGGCGGAGTGGAAGCCCACGACCCGGCTGGAGAAGATCCGATACCTGCTGGCGATGGACCTGTGGGACGACGTGGTGGCCGCCGGTCCCGCTGCCCAGCAACTCCCAAGCGGCGCGAATCAAGCGGAGGGAGCAACCGAACTCGACATTCCGATCGTGATCGCTCTGAAGCTCGGAGACGACGGCCGGCCGAAAAGCCTTGGATACCCATGCATTCAATTCTCGCGAGCGGGGGGGCAACTGAGCGCGAGGCTGGACGTGCGATTCTCGTCCTGGCCGCGGACGAGGTGGCTGTTCTCCGTCGACCTGCTTGATGCGTCGGGCAAGGTCGTGGGGCACGCCGCCGCATCACACGAGACGTCCGGAACGATCGAGAAATTCCCGCACGTCGAGCCAGCGCCGATCCGTTTCTCCTTCGCCGCCGCCGTCGATTCGGCCAAGACCACCCGATTCCGATTCACGGCTCAGTCTGTCTCCACCGACCAGGGCAACCCGCTCGTGTTCGACAAGGAGTTGCCGCTATCGCTGGCCCTGAGCCCGGTCGAATGCACCAAGGCGATCGAAGCCAAGTGGCTGCGGTTCGAACGCAACGGCCGGCAAGTGTCCGCCAACATGGGCATTCGCCTACTGAGCTGGCCCAAGGCCAAGTACCGAATGACCGTCGAGCTTCACGGCCTGGAGGGTGCGGTTCTGGCCAAGGCGTCGCAGGACGTCGAGAGCGCGGGAGTCATCCTCGGCGTGGCGGCCGTGAGTGAACACACCATGCGGTTCGATCTCGGCAGCCCGGCCGCACTGCCGGAAGGCACGAGATACGAAGCCCGCCTGGAACGAATCATGGAGGGAGCGACTGCGGCAACACAGGCCTCTCCGCCTGCCACGAGTGCCGCACCGGCCAAGCGGGCCGCTGCTGTCGTCTCCGCCGATGTTCAGAAACACGGCGAAGAGATCCTCCGCAAGATGGCCGAGGTCAATCGCTATTGGCTGATCGGCCCGCCCGAGAGCGTGACCGACTACACGTATGACTACAAGCTCGGCGATGATCCTTCGCGCACCTTCAGCATCGGCGGCCGCGACCCGGATCCCAGGGCTCGCCAAGGGGTGAGCTACTCGACCACGATTCACATACTCGCCATGCATCCCGAGAAAGCCCTGGTCGGCGAGATCGAAACCGGCGAAGGCATCATCCGCCTCCGCTTCGACCTTGCTGAATCGAGCAGGATCGAGTGCGGCACCGGTGTGGACGGAGGCTGGCACGGGTATTTCTCTAGCGCCGCCCAGGGTGGCCTGCTCACCCTCGACGCCGCGAAAATGGTGCCGCTCAAACTCGAATCGCCGGGCATGCAGGAGTTGTTCTCGGATTACGCCGATGCGGGCGACGGCCGGCTCGCGCCCCTGACCGTCAAGGTCGCAAGAGGCGACATGGCGTTCCATTGGACGTTCCGCCTCTATGATCCCGGCCTGTGGCTGATGGATCGCAGCCTGGCCGATGCCGGATCGGGCGATACGCCGACCGTCCTGGCCTCGGTGAGCAACGTCTTCGTGAACTCGGCGCAAGCCGAGCCGTCCAAGACAGCGCCGTCCGTCGCGGTGGTGAAAGCGGAGGTGGCCGACTCGCGGAAACTGACCAAGATGCTCTCCGAGAGCCACCGGCGCGTGGAGACGGTCATCGCCGCGAACTGCGCATGGCTGTTGCCGCCGCTCGAACCACGCCGCAATCTCGTCTATCGCTACACGCAGGAACCGCCCTATGCCGAGCGGGTCATGTTCGATGACAAGGGCAACCTGATGGTCCAGCTTGAGGCCACCAAGGAAAGCCCGACCACACCAACCAGTCAACGGTTCTATCAGTCTGATGGTACTCGAGTCATCACCTCACACGGCCAGGCCCTCGTGCGGGAAGATCGGCTTTCGGCAGAGGGCTTGGTCAGCGATTCTCTTCTGCATCGCGAGCGGCTGGTCAACGATCTGGCCAAGGGATTGGGCATGGACTGCGCCCTGACCCGCCTGGCCCGCGATCCATCCTTCTTCCAGGCCCAGATCACACCGAGCGAGGACGGCAAGACCTATCGACTCACGCTTCGCACGAGCAACCGGGACGCGAGACTCTTCACCGGCACGATGCTGGGCTTCACATCCTGGGCGTACATGCACGATGTACAATACAACCGCAGCGAGATTACCTGCGACGCGGTCACCCACCGGGCACTCAAGGAAGAGGACTACACCGACGGCGGCGTGGTCGGCACCTATGAGTTCTCCAATTGGCTGGAAGACACCGGCGGCGCCGCGCCCGGCGCCATCCACGCCGTGATACCCAGCAGCAAGGACGGCAAGGACCAGTCACTGGTCATGGACGCCACGTTCACCTTCGTCCGGCCCGGTGTGTGGCTGCTCAAGAAATGTCGCAGCGAGTTCCGCGGCAGCGAGGGCGGATCGACCGGTGAAGTCACCGTACTGCCGGCCACATCCGAGAACCTCCAGCCGATCGGCGACCTCCTCAAACGACTGGAAGCAACGAGGCAGATGGTCCGCAATCTGAAAACGGCCCACGAGGGAGAAACCGTGGTCTCCGTTGATCTCGACAAGATGACAAAAGTGTGGGCCAAGGCCGGCTGGACGGAACCGGCGGGCAAACCGGAAGGTGATGCCGCCATCGCGGTCAAGTCCGTCACTATTGAGCGGAACAACGACGGCGCACTTCAAGCCAAGCTCGGGGTCATCTCGACAGTACACTGGAAGGAGTACGAGACGACCATCGACGCTACCCTTCTCGATGAGCAAGGACGTGAAGTAACCAAAGGCCAGATCAAACCGCGGATCCGAGCGGAAGGCGTGCCCTCGCTGACCGAAGCCACCTGTGTCTTCACCATCGGCGACGAACAGGCGTGCAAGGCATTCGGCGCCGGCCGACTCAAGATCCAGGCCTCAGTCACTGCCCTGACCGGCCAATATCACGGTCATGGGATGTGGTTCACCTTCGTTCGACCTGACGGGGTCTCGAAAGACAGCAAATCTCCACTCAAGGAAGGCACCCGAGCCTGGGGACCAGAGCAGGCGACCGGCGAGCCGGACACGCCTGACGCGGGCGATATCCAGACCGCGTGGGCCTCGCGCACTCGCGACGGCCAGACCGAGTGGCTCGTGCTGGACTACGCCGAGTCAGTTGTCCCGAAGATGGTGAAGATCCACGAGACCTACAACCCCGGCGCGGTCAACGCGATCGGCATGTTCACACCCGATGGGACGGAGGTTCGCGTCTGGTCCGGCCAGGATCCCACGGCCCGCGACAAGGGCAAGGGTGTCTCCGAGATTCCCATCAAGGCCGATTTCAAGACCAAGCGGGTGAAGATCTACCTCGATTCGCAGGCCGTTTCCGGCTGGAATGAGATCGACGCGGTCGGCCTCGTCGATGAGGTCGACAAAGTCCAATGGGCGACCCACGCCGAGGCGAGCAGCACCTACGCCGAACGATGATGCTCCATCTCGGCCGCAGCCACTACAACGGGTGGTCTCGGTCCTGTAATCGGGTTATGCTCGTGTCCGTTGACATGCTCACCGGGAGACGGTCATGCGGGACTCGAGCAAGACCAAGGCACACCTACTCCAGGAGCTAGAGGTGGCCGCCTACTCCAGGGTCGAGACTCTGTCGCAGCATGTCGAATCGCAGCCATGGTGCCAAGATACCATCCGATCCACGGGCGTCCAGTCCGCCCAAGCGTTCTGGTCGTAAGCCACGAGGTCAGCGCGTCTTATAACCCAGAATCATGCGAGCGTCCAGGGGGCAAGCTCCGAGACCCGCAATGGGCAGCAGACCGATGCGAGCCTAGATAGGGGGCAGGCCCCTGGGTTAGCCAGATTGTTGAGTTCACGTCCTGCTCAGGGGTCTCAGACCCTCTCATACACGCCTCTACCTGCGTAGCGTGCGAGACTCAGCAACTCGAAGATGCCGCCAATCGATGTGAAGTTGCAGCTACCCTCACCCGCGCAAGCTGGTAGCTCAGAGTTGAACCACGCGCGCGTGAACTGGCCTGAGGACTTCAGTTGAGCAAAGGCCGCCTCGAACTCGCTCACGGTTATTCCATTCTCGCTCGGCTTGGTCGGGTTCTTGCGGTTGGGGATCGTGTAGATTAGCGCGTCCTCCCCACGCCGAGTCCCCCAGCCTTTGACGACGAAATCAGCTTTGGCCTGGGGTTCTGGGAAGGGGAGTTCCAGGAACAACGCCTGCTCTGATCATCTCGATAAGCATGTCTATTCCCTTTGTGATCCGATCTGCCCCAAACATCTGTAACGCCCGTTGACGATGCAGGTTCACGCCCTCACTCGCAGGCGGATTCGGCCGTCGGGCTCGTGCGTTTCGGAGAGTATCGCGTAGCCCATTCGGCGGAAGTGCTGCATCACAACCTCGACTGCGAAGAGCCGTTCGACTTCGCCAGCATCTATCTTCGACGGTGCTCCACCGCAGGATTCACGGCAGAGACTCAGGTAATCGCTTAGCCGGTTCATGGCTGTCGCTCCACTGGAACAGGTACAGCAGCATTATGCAGCGCATCGAGTCAACCGTCCAGTCAATCCAAACCCGTAACCCTTTGTCATTCCAAGCCCGGGTGACCGGTCGCGATCAGCCCACGGACCGTGGGCGCAGGGCTCCAATCTCCAGCTCGCCTGGCAGGTGAGTGTCAACGGGTTAAGTCCTTAACGATTGGCTTCCCTGGCACTGGCGGGATCAGGTCCGGTTGGCTGATGGAGCCATGATGCCGCACACGACGTCGGCACCGGTTGGGCAGAACACGCCCAAACGGCGGAAGAATCGAAAGCCTTTTTAGCTCGGACGGGAACGGGGGCGGCGTCAGGGAGTCCTTACCGCTTCCGCGCCCATGCCGCCGTCAAAGACGCCGGATCGGTCGTCAGGCTCTCCCACCAGATGTCCGCTGGAGGGCTGGGCCGTAGGGATTCCAGCGAGAACGCATCACCCGCTTCCAGGGCCTTGGCGAGCCTGGAAACCAGGCGGGCAATGGGCGACGATTTCAAGTCGGACCCGTATCCGCCACGTCGGAGATGGAGCTTGTACGCCGCCCAAGCGAACGGGGACTTGAATCGCTTGTGGATCCGGCCATGACAGGTCGTGCCACCACCCCCCAGGAGAAAACGTTACCGTCGCGAGTGCGACCACGACGACATCAAGTTCTACTGATGGTGAGAACTGGGCGATTGCGTGTGTGGATGCGTATTGGAGCTTCGGCTCGAAGCAAAGGGTCAGCCTGTTGGGTGCTCAATCCATTCCCGGTAGCAGGCGTTGCAGAGGTAGATCGTCAGCTTGCGATACACCTGATCCATCGCCTCCTGCTCCGACAAGCCGCTCATCGTCTCGACCAGGCGTGCGATGTCGGCCCTGATGTCTCGTTGAAGATCCTCCTCCGTGATTGTCACTGTCGGATCGGCAAACGCCTCGATCTTGACCACATAGAACTCTGCTCTTCCAGGCGGCAGTTCGGCTCCGCAGCGGCGGCAGAACAGGGGTGAGTCATTCATCGAGATGGTCCTTCGTTACTGATAGTCGTTAGCATCAGCCATATTCTATTGCCGCCGCGAGAGATGGGGATCCGATGCCAGGGCTGGGGGTAGGTTACGCCCAATAGGCGGGAAAATCGAAAGCCTTTTTCGGGCACCAGCGGGAATCGACGCGGGGGTGGGGGCTGTGCAACACACCCCCGACAAGCGAATATGGCACCGAAATCTCAGCCCCACCCCCTGTTCCTGGCAAGCCAAGCGAAGGAGCTACCCGACTGACACCGTGGCGAGCCACCATATTCTGCCATCGGCAGTAACTCCGACACTGCCGATGCCCACCCATCAGGTACTGCCCATTGTGCTGTGGGCACCTCAATCCTTGGTCGTGACGCAGGTTACAGCAACTGCTCAAGTGCCCACGAATATCGGCATCAGCCGGTGACCATCGTGGGCAGTGGGCACATGGGCGGTGGAGTCCTCTCTTTCGGCCAATGATTCAGGATTTCGGGCGAGCTCAAAACCCGAGGAAACTCGGATTTTGGCGGAGAAGAAGATGTCCTGGGAAACTGGACAGTCTGTCCGAAATCCGTAGGGGCACCCATTGGGTAAGTCGTGCGTCCCGACCTACTTTAACTGATAGGATGTTCACCATTCTCATTCAATCGCCTCTATTGTCCATCCTTTCGATACGCCAGCTCCGGTCCAGCCGCAACTATGATCTCCAGGACGGCGGCGGCGGTCTTCACCGGTTCGTCGAAGGTCCATTGCGCGACCAACCCCTCTCTCACAGCCGCCCCCTGCATATTAGCCCGGATCTCGTCATCCGGGAGAGCGCGGTTGTACAGTCTGACCTCGTCGATGATTCCTTTGAACGTCACGTAGCCATCCTGACGACGACCTATGACCAGCGATGTGGTCCCCGCAGACCGCTTTCGGTTGACTCCTTTCGATGCGACCAGTCTCCCGTCCAAGTATACCTTGAGGGTCTTGCCGTCGTAGCTCATTGCCAGATGATGCCATTGTTGTGCCTTGATCTCGGCCGCCGGTCCCCATGCCTCAAAGCAGCTGGATTGATCGCCACCAATGTTGATGTATGCCCCGGCTTTGTCGCCGTCGATCATCAGGGCATAGTGCGACTCAGTGAACTCATGTGTGTTCTTGTTGACGATCCAGCGGCGCCGTTCGTTGCCGGCTGGAATCTCCTCCGCCCATATCCACGCCTCGACGGTCATTGTCTCGGGTTCGAGGTCGTCTGAATGCGGGACTTCGTAGGACGCGCCCTTGCCGTCACAGTTGAGCCCATTGCCCTTCTTGCCCGGAGCCAAGGTCGCTAGGCCAGTCGGGTTGAAGTAGTTGCCGTGTTCCTTGCACGTCTTGATCCGGTCCTGTGCCCTGTTGTTGTAGTTGATGGCCGTCGGCACGCGGTACATGAGGTTGCCCGTGACCTCAATGAATCCGCTGCCCTCGTCGAGGTAGATGCCACCGGGGCTGCCCTGGCAGTCGTGGAGGTGGTTTCCTTGAATGACTGTCCCTGGCTGGCTGCCCAGCGTGTAAATGGCTCCGCCGTCATTCATCAGCTGCATAACGTGGTGAATATGGTTGAATTCAATGCGGTTATCCCTGGCGGGAGTGGGTGTGTCATACCTGTAAGGCTGGAAGTAGTTGGCAGCCCCGCCGCCGGCATCCTCTTCACCCCAGCCCCAACCCAACGAGATCGCGGAATACGGCATGTCGAAGATCACGTTGTGGGCAATTCGCGTCGCTTGCGTGTAGCCGCCGAAGATCCCCACACCGCCTTTGTACTGTCCTGCGCAATCGTGGATTGTGCAGTGGGTCACAGCGTTGCCTCGCACGGTCTTCCGCGGATCGTTGGGATGATGGTCATCCTTCAACACATCGCCGATTTGAATTGGCGATCCTCCAACATCGAAGAAGTGGCAACCATTCACAACGTTGTCCTGCGCGCCGAACTCAAGGTCGATTCCGGCGCCACTGAGCTTCGTGAAAGTGCAGCGTTCGAAGGCAACGCCACGCGTAGCGCGGCAGACGACATGCGCCGGGCTCTTGATTGCTTCGTTGTGAACCATCGTCATGTGGTTGTCTCGCGCCAACTGGCTCTTGCCGGGTGCCAGGGTGAAATTGGCCTGGAGGTCCACATGGCCGACTTCACTCGGGCGGAGCCAATCGGCATGCGAAAACGTTAGGTCCTCAAAGCGAATGTTCGATACCGGGGTGTCGAGCGTTCCTCTCACCTCGACAAGCTTTTCGACCACGGGCACGATCACCTCGGCCCGTGCTATGTCTTCGCCTGGCCGGGGCATGTAGAAGACAACGTGCTCGGAGCGGTCGAGATACCATTCTCCAGGCTCGTCCAGTAGTTCCAAGGCATTTTCGAGATGCGAGGGCAATTCGACGTTGACGCCCTCTTTCTTGCGAGCCATGGTGAACCACGGCTGGAGCATCAGGATGACAGCGTGGTCACCGTCTTTGGCGATCTGAGCCACCTTGCAGCGAGAATGGGCCCACACCACGAGGTAACAGAACTCGATGTCCGTTGGGTTGCGCCAGTTGGCCATCTCCGCCGTAGCGGTCATGTATCCGTCTTGGCCATGCAGGGTGATGCCGTTGGGCGGCGGTCCCTGGGCGCGGATGGCGCGCTTGCCATTGACATGGAGTTGGCGGAAGTTGGGGACGTCGGTCCTGGCCTTCCATCGCTTGCCCTCGGAATCTTGCTCCCAACCCTCGATCTTTTTGCCACCGCTGATGACCGGCGTTTCGCTCGGCTGTGCCTTGTAGACGACCTGATGACCACCGGTGCCGGAGTCCTTCGGTTCGAAGAGCAAGGTCTGGTCAATCGGGTATGTCCCACCGTGTAAGATGACGGTGATATCACTCGTCATACTGGCATTGACCGCCCGGACGGCGTCGCGAGCCTTGGTGATCGTCTTGAAGGGCTTGTCCGAGGTTCCAGGGTAGCTATCGCGTCCATCCGGTGCGACATGGAATATTGGAGCGTCTGCGGCAGTTCCGGCGAGCAGCCCAAGCCCGAACAAGAGAGCTGGGACACCTTGCATGATGATCGTCATGGTCTCTTTCCTCCGAGCCTCCTGCAAACCTCCCTGAGTCGCAACGAAAGCGCCCGCCGCTGGTAAGTCCGGAGAGGTTATTGAGGCGTCCTGACCGACATTTCCCATATGACCTTGCCTGGCTGCGCTGCCGAATCGTGCGTTGCCATTGTACAGCCGAATGCATCCATTGCACGCTTATGTGGTGGCATCGAAGTCCATATCCGAATTGAGACACTCGTGAACACCTTTGACTCTTTCGCGTTGTGCTTCCTATGAGATATCGATACTTCCCGCCGGAGCTTCCTCCCGGTGGACGTATTTTAAAAGCGCGTTGGGCATCGTGGTTCGCAGATAGCCGAGCTCTGCTTCTCTGGAATCGGTCTTGGTGCAGCCGTAACAAACAGTGATCAGAAGCAGTGCCAGCGGGATGCTGTTGTGCATGAGGCAAGGCCGTCACCATTGCATGACAAGTTGCCTGGGCGCGGGCCTCACGACGCGACTCAGGATCATTCACCAGGCTGAGACCCGGAGACAGCCCCCTTCCTTGAGGAACTGCTGGCCGTCGGGCGATGAGAGTAACAACCTGTGAAACCGGCCCCCGTTCTACTTTGCGCCGATGTAGGCGAGTCCGGCGATCAGGTCGATCAGTTCGCGCCGGTCGATGGGCTTGGTGGCGTAGGCGTCGCATCCGGCATTCAGGCATTTGTTCAGGTCACCGGCCATGGCGTGGGCGGTCAGGGCGATGATCGGCCTGCGGTAATTGGCAGCCCGGAGCCGACGGGTGGTCTCGTAGCCGTCCATCACCGGCATCTGCATGTCCATGAGGATCAGATCAAACGGGTGTGCAAGGTCGTCGTCGCGTCTTCCGTGCATCGCCGCCAGGGCCGCGTCCATCGCCAGCTTGCCGTTCTCAACCACAGTCAGTTCCGCGCCAGCCTTCTTCAGCACGTGGGCGATGAGCCGCTGATTGTCCGGGCCATCTTCGGCGAGCAGGAACGGGCGTTGTGGAAGATGCTGGGGGTGTGGGTGGCGGGGGTGCTGTGCATTCTGGACATCTTCCACGTGCTGGAGCGTCTCTGGCAGGCGGCGCACTGCTTCCACCCGGAGAAGAGCCCGGAGGCGAAGGCTTTCGTGAGCGAACGGCTGCTGCGTTTGCTGCGCGGCGAGGTGGGCTACGTCGGCGGCGGGCTCAAGCAGATGGCCACCAAGCACAAGCTCCGCGGGGCCAAGGCCCGGCAACTGTCGTCGGTGATTGGGTACTTTCAATGCAACCGCCGGTTCATGCAGTACGACAAGTATCTGGCCGCCGGGTTTCCGATCGGCAGCGGCGTGGCCGAGGGGGCCTGCCGACACCTGGTCAAGGACCGCATGGAGCTGACCGGGATGCGCTGGCACACGCCCGGCGCCCAGGCCATGCTGGACCTGCGGGCGGTCTACCTCAATGATGACTGGGATGCCTTCCAGCGGCACCGCATCAAACAGGAACGTCGCAGACTATATCCGTATCTGCCGTTGGTACGGCGTGAATGGAAGAAAGCCGCATAGCGGGAGGCGGGTTACGCCCAAACCTATCCAGCCCAGGAACCCGCACTGAGCTCTATATAGAGAATGGCTCATGACCCCTTATCCGAGCTGCGGTTGTAGTAGAGGCCGGTTGCCGCGGTGGTGAACGGACCGCCGGTGCTACCGTCGAACCGGTAGAAGAACAGGCCTTGATGGCCGACCCGGTTGACCGGGGCGGGCGAGGCGGTCGTCTGCTTGCTCACCAGCGTGCCGTACGGGTCCCACTGGTACTGCTCCTGGCCCACTCGCCCGACGATGAAGACCCGGGAATGGAGCTCGACACATCGCGCCACGGGCAGGACTGAGCATCTCGACGAATGGGGAGTTCAGGCAGGTCAGCGAGTACCCGGTGCCTGCGGTACCCACGCTGGGTGATCGGCACCGCGGTCGTCCAGTCCCTTTGTAAGCTGCCGCGGGTTCCTTCCATCGGAGCCCATGACCCAGATGGCGGGCACGTCGCCGGTGGCTGCGCGACAGAAGACGATCAGCCGGCCATCGGGCGATTCGTGCGCCCGAAAGTCCCAGGCTGGCGGATCGGAGTGCGTCAGACGTGTCGATGAGCCGTCGCGAGGGTCAAGCCGACAGATTTCCGTGCCGCCGCGGGCCAGGTCCGGCTTGTAGTCGCGGTTGAAATGGTCGATGTCCGGCCGTTGGTCCTGGAACTCCCACGCGACCTTTGAGCCCGGCAGCCGGCGGGGAAAGAGGATCGAGCCGTCATGCGTCCACCCAACCAGGTTCGAGCCGCCCCCACGATTCCGCGGGTTGCCGTAGGTGGCGCCAAACCACATGGATTGCCCTTCGGTCAGGACGCGCTTTTCCTGCCCATCTGGGCGGCTGACACAGATGTCCGACCAGTCATGGCCGGGATCCTCGCCCGCATGGCAGTCCTGGTAGGCCAGCCACCTGCCGTCGGGTGACCAGGCTGGGCCGAAGTAGAGATGGCCGGGCTGGCCGGCAATCTGGATCCGGTTGCCGCCCTCTATGTCGCTGGTCCATATCTGGTATCCCGAGGGACCGGCCAGATGATAGGCCACGCGCTTGCCGTCGGGGCTCAGACTCAGACCATACGGAAGCCCTTCGCCCGCGCGCGTGAACTCGCGGGCGTCGGTGCCGTCGAGGTTCATGCTAAAGATCTGGCCGGCTTTCTTGCGGCAGACCTGCATCAGCACGCGGTTGTTGTTGAGCAGAAGCTGCGGCGTGTAGAACACGGCCATTCGGTCGCGCGTGGCCGCTTCCTCCAGCGATCCCGAGTTGAGGTCATAGATCCAGACGTGCGTCGGCGTCTGGGTGTAATACTCCTCAAAGGGCTTGCCCGGTCCATCACGGCGCGGTTCCATGCTCAGCAGGAGCACACGGCGTCCGTCCCGAAAGAACCCCGCAGGCTGCCATGTTACCTGGTTCGGAGCTGTGAATTCGAGGTAACGCAACCCCGTCCCGTCGGCATTGACCAGCGCCGTTTTGCCTTGCGACACGAAGAGTAGCCGGGCTTGTGGTGCGGTCTGGCCCGCGCCGCCCATCGACTGGCGGACCAATGTGCTGACCGCCGTGGGTGTTATCGCGGCGGCAATCAGGAATTGGCGACGATTGAGCGGTGTTTGCATGGGGTGCGCTCCTTCGGCCTTCGGTCGTCGCGGAGTCAAGGCTCCCCAGTTGAGAGCATCGGCATACTGCTGCTTGGTTACTTCATAGCAATCGATGTAGAAGGCGTCAATGTAGACAACGTGCAGGGGGCGTTCGCTCAAGCTCCCCTCGTCGAAGGAATCGCCCATCTGGAACTCGCCGGCGGGGACCAACACCATGCCCGCGTATGGGTCGGCCAGCGCAATCGTATCGGTCGTTACCACTGACTCGAATGCGATATTGCGGACTTTGAAGTAGATCGCCCTAGTACCGTAACCGGCGAGCGGCTCTTCGATCTTGCGCAATCTGCTGGGATAGGCTCTTAGTTCGCGCAGTCCGGATCGGGCGGTCTGCCTGCGCCGCTGTAGCAGCGCTGGAAAATGCCGAAGTCGGACTGGTCGACGTCACTGTCCCCGTCGAGCTGGGCCCACATGCAGTCCTGGTTGTTCTGCGGGATGGCCGGGCCGGTCACACACGCTTCAAACGCCTCCAAGTCGACGTGGTCCACATCGCCGTCGTCGTCGACATCGAGTGGCACAGGCGTACCCAGCAGGGCTCCCTTGCTGACGGCGTCCGCGCAGTCGTTCGACACTCGGCAGGTGTAGAGCCCGCCGTCGGCTTGCTGTACGGCAGTGATCGTCAAGCTGGGCGCGGTGGCCCCGGAAATGATACCGCCGCCAGGGGAGGGACCGTCGGCCAACGGCACCCCATCACGCCACCACTGGAAGCTCAGCGTGCCGTAGCCGGCAGCCACCACGTCGAAGGCAACGTTGCTGCCAGGATTGAGCGGCTGAGACTGCGGATGGCGGTCGAAGACGATTCGGTCGAGATAGCGGTACTCCCACGTCTCGAACGGGGCGTCACCGGCGGCGTAATAGGGCCAGAGTATCGATACCATCGCCCGGCGGTGCGGATCGAACACCATGGCAGTGGGCAGAGAGGTGAAGTTGGGAGGACTATCCGGCGGGCCTGGCGGCAGGAGGGCCGGCCAGTCCGTGCCGCTGTCATAGTAGCTGTGGGTGTAATACGCGGTCGAGCCGTAGTTGGCCCCGAAAAGGACCATTCGCCGCCGGGTGCTGTCGTAGGCCATGTTGGTGAAGGGCAACTGCGGGGTCGTGACGGCATCCTGGACCCAGGACGTGCCGTTGTAGCGCCACGTCTGCCTGGGGGGCCCGAATACCCCGCTGTTCCCCCAATAGTGCACGACCTGGTTACGCAGGGGATCGTACCCGATAGCTCCGCCGTAGCCGGCCGGGAATCCGTTGTCCGCGACCGTCCTGGTCCATTGGTCGACGGCCGGATCGTACTCCCATGTTTCGCTGTTCGAACTGGTCATCTGAAGGTTGCGGACCAGGACCACCTTCTTGCGAACGCTGTCATACACCAGTTCGGGCGTAGTGGTCGGGTACGGTGAATCGTACCCGGCCAGATCGTCGTTGATCAGCGTCCAATCAACTCCGTCATAAGCCCACAGGTCGCCCAGCGGCCCGGAAATGGGGGGCAGTTCTCCTCCCCACCCTCCCCAAAGATAGACCTTCCGCAGGTCGCTGTCGTAGCACATGCCGTGGTTGTTGCGCTTGCCGGGGTTGTGCGGCGGTGTTTGTTGCGTCCATTCAAGACCATTGTACTCCCATGTATCGTTCAGGTAGGCGCTGCCGCCACCGTAGAGCACGGCTACCCGGCGATTCACATCGTAGGCCATCGCGGTCGGGTTTCGTTTGACGGGGGCAACTGGCGAAACACGGAGTTTCCAGGAGGGAACGGTGGTGATGTTGAGGGCGGCAGCTTCGCTGGCACGCGTCTCGCAACTGTCAGTCACCAAGCAGTCATAGGACCCTTCGTCCTCATAGCACACGTCGGCAACGTGGAGCGAGGAGGCGTTCGCGCCGGAGACACGGCCATCGTTGGTCAGCGGTATACCTTCCTTGCGCCACTGGTAGCTCAGGCCGCCCACGCCGCGAGCCGTGACATTGAACACGGCGTTCTGGCAAGGCGTCACATTCTGGGCCGCGGGCTGGCTGTCGAACGACACGCCGACCTGAACGCGGATCGCAGCGCTGGTGACCTCGCCGCAGACGTTGCTGACAACGCATGTGTAGTCTCCCGTCTGGGTGTAAACCGCCGCGGTGCTGCTGAGTGTGCTCAGTATTTCAGGGGGCATCGGGACCCCGTCCTTATACCATTGATAGGACCTGTGGCCCCCGCCTCCAGCGGCCACCACTATCTGTAAGGATTTGCCTGGACAGACGGAGACGCTTGGCGTCTGAGACACGATGGTGGGCGGCGAGGTGACGACCGCGAACGGGGCCGGATTGACCGAGAAAAAGATGTTGTCGACGGCACTCACCATAATCCTCGCCTGTTCCGTGGCGAGCGCCGGAATCGTGACCAGGGCGAAACCGGTGTTGGGGCTGTCCGCCCGCACGGTGAGAGGAAAGCTCTGACCGTTGTCGTAGGACATGGTGATGTCCACGGTCGAGCATGAAACAGGTGGATCAGCGGTGCCGGCGGGGTTCCAGGCAACCAAGGTTGACGACCCGCCGCAGAAGACCTCGCCGCCCGCCGGCTGGGTGGTGTCGAAGCCGGACCCTGCGGAGACGAACTGGATCGTGACCTCCTGCATTGCCGTCCCACCGCCGCCGGCGACGTTGTCGCGTACGACGAACTTGAACTTGGAGGCACTCCGGCCAAACTGCGGGAGGTATTCTCCGTTCGTCGTCGTGTTGTTGAGCACGTCGGACAACTGGGGGTAGAAGCGCTCTCCCGAACGGTTGTGCATGGGCACCCGGAACAGAGGCTCGTTCTGGCCGGTGTCCGGGCCCAGGGCGGCGGCCGGGCCCAGATCCGCCTGCTCCCAAGATCCGGTCATTCCATGAAAGTCGCCGAAGTCCTCATCGTCCCAGAATCCCAACAGCCGGAAGGGAGTGCTCGTGGGCACAATCCAGGAATTGGCAGCGAACGGCAGAACGACCGGGAGATGGTTCGGTGTCGGCTCAGTCGCTCCGCATCCCCCCGCGAGCTTGTTGGCGATCTGGCTGATGCTCGAGAAGTTGAACATGGGATACTTCAGGCCTGTGCCGCCCGTGGCGGTCGCAATGTTGTCCGTCCCACAGGTTCCGCCATAGGACATAATGGTGGTCCCGGAACCGGGTTCGTAGGCCGTGGCGGCGGTATACTGGCCGGCTGCGCCGCAGCTTCCGTTGATGCCGTTGAAAGTATGGGTGGCGCCGAGTTGGTGGCCTATTTCATGCGCGAGCAGATCGATGCTGAACAGATCCCCGCCGAGCACGGAGCTCGCAGAGATCCCCATGCCCTTGGTGGAGGTGCAGATCGTGCCGATGCCACCCGCGTTGCCGGAGTATCCGCTGGCTTGGAAGTGAAACAGGTGGCCGATGTGGTAGTTGTTTGAGCCGATCACGCTGTCGAGGTTGGCCTGGTTCTGGGCCTGCATGTTCGATTGCGTTCCCGAGTACGGATCCGTAGAGGCGTTGGTGTACATCTCGGTCGGGCCGGACACGATGAGCAGGCGTACGGCCAGGTCGTTCTCGAGGATCTGGTTCACGCGATTCACGGCCGTGACCGCTCTCGCAAAAGCCAGCAACGAGTTGGGGGGATCGGGGTTGCTGGCGTTGGCGGTGAATTCGCCGGTTCCGGCGATGGCGAGGTCGAGGACATGCCGTGTTACAGTGCCTGCCTCGAGCCTGCCGGGGCCGGCGGCCGGTTCGACGATCGCGGCGTCCGCGTCGGCCGTCATGCACTCCCAGGAGTCGGTTGCCAGGGTATCGCTCGCCGCATAGCTGATGTAGTTGGTCGTGTCCGTACGGGCGGCAGGCTCGATGAAGAAGCTCTGGCGGCCGCGGGCATCGCCGCTGGCGGGAACCAGGACCTGAGCATGGAAGCCGAGGGGGGTGATGTCGAAGCGAACCGTGGCCGCAGAGTCGTCGATACCTTGGCCGACAAACGTTCGGATCTCCGGCACCTGTCCCGCGACGCGCGGTGCCAGAATGGGCGATTCTACGAAGGCAAACCGCTGAAGCAAGCCGGATGGAGACGGGAGCGTGATGATCGCTCCGGATTCTCGCACCGGTCTGGCTTCCTCTCTCGGTGCTCGCGCAAGCAGGCGGCCCAATGCCAGGTTGTCAACCGCGAACACGGCACCTCTTTGGGGCCGGATCGAGGTTTCGATCCCCATGCGTGATCCGATCTCCTCGGCCTGCTCAAATGCGGCGATCGGCCGCCACAGACCCTCCGCGGCAGCTCCCGCACCGAAAGCGTTCGGCTGGGCTTGGGCGCGCTCCCCGTAAAAAATGATCACCAGGACAACTGCCGCAGCCAGCGTGGTTCTGTTCCGTGTCGACCTTGTCACTGCCTGTTCTCTCTTCGTCGTCGGTGGAGAAACAACTCCCTGCCTCGCACCGGCCTACTAGACAGATAGGCAGGCTCGGATCGGCCGACAAACGGAATTGCCTCCTAGACTGCTTGGACAAGCACCGTTTCCGGGGCGCCGCGGAACAAACTCGGCGGCAACCTGTGAACTCTTTCACAAGCCGTGGGCGGATGGACCTGAATCTCGGGTCCTGCGACCGGCGGCGGGACGCGCCACCGACATCCGATAGGGTATTGAACGCGCACTCGTGGTGATCAATGGCCTTGACGAGGATGAGTCGCACGCCGACGAGCCAATGACGCAAGAAGCTGGAGTTGATTGAGGTGCGTGCGTGGCGGATCCGCAGATCACTTGCGAGCGGGTCGCGTAGCCTGCGTGTCCGCCAACGGCAGAGCCAGATACTGCCTCCACACCCCGAAGGCCAGACGGTTCTGACCGGTCTCATCGACCAGGCCGCAGTCGCGCCAGGCCATGAACACTTCCGGTGATGAAGATCGAATCCTCTCCCACAGAGCGTCGTAATCGCGCGAGACGAAGCTGATCACGAAGAGTGTCTTGTGCGCAGCCGCGAAGTCAAGCAGGG
>JAKLEZ010000052.1 GCA_022711465.1 Planctomycetota bacterium
ACGACGTTCACCTGCCCGAGTCCCCCGGCCATCACCGCGACTGGATCAACTGCATCAGGTCGCGCAAGCGCCCCATCGCCGAGGTGGAGATCGGGGCCCGCTCGGTAGCCGTCTGTCACCTCGTGAATCTGACCTACTGGTACGGCCGGGCCTTGCGTTGGGACCCGCAGCGCTGGCGGTTCATCGATGACCACGAGGCCAACACCTGGCTCGACCGCCCCCGCCGCGACCCGTGGCAGTTGCCGAAAGCCTAGTGCCGTCCTGTGATTCTCAGAGCAGCCGCGTTGTTCTGACCCAGATCATCTCGTGCCTCGTCGCCTGATGAGCCTGGTCAAAAACCCTGAAGACTGAGCCTATAGGTCCCCGTCTCGTTCAGCGAAGAGTCAGTAACGAGGATCGTGTATGTGCCGGGTGTTTGGAGCTGCTGCTCCATGATCGCCGGGTCGTCGAGCTTGCCCCAATCCCTATTATACCATGAGCTTGAGCCCGGAGCGTACAGGCGAATGTAGGGGGAAAGAAGCCCGCTTGATACAGTCACCACAATGTGCACTCTGTGGCCGGCGATTCCCTCAAAGGTGAATACGTCCGTGTCCAATGGGTCATCGATGTCGCCGCGCAGAATCTGGCCGGATGAGATCGGCCCGCCCGCGGGCGCGTCACCCGTACATCCGACCTGCTCGCAGGCGTCGCCGATCCCGTCCGCATTCGCGTCTGCCTGGCCAGAATTGGCAACGCTCGGGCAATTGTCGCACGCGTCACCGACGCCGTCGCCGTCCTCATCCGCCTGCCCCGGATTGACATGATTGACGCAGTTGTCCTCCGCGTCCGGGATGCCATCGCCGTCCGTGTCCGTATCCGGCACGCCGCAACCGCCTTCGCCGGGCGCCGTCTTGTTCGGATCGTCCGGGCAGCCATCGCGGCAGTCAGGCGTCCCATCGCCGTCCGTATCGGTGTCCGGTGTGCCGCACCCGCAGTTGCCCGGAGCCGTCTTGTTCGGATCGTCCGGGCAGCCATCTTTACAGTCGAGCGTCCCATCGCCGTCCGTGTCTGTATCGGTTTCTCCGCAGCCGCAGGTTCCCGGGGCTGTTTTGGAGGAGTCTGCCGGGCATTTGTCCACGCAATCGGATGTCCCATCGCCGTCGGTATCCGTGTCCGGTGTGCCGCACCCGCAGTTGACCGGAGCCGTCTTGTTCGCGTCGTTCGGGCAGCCATCATGGCAATCGGGCGTCCCATCGCCGTCCGTGTCCGTATCCGGCACGCCGCAGCCGCACAATCCCGGGGCCATCTTGTTTGGGTCGCTTGGGCATCCGTCAAAGGGCGCTTCCGCTAGATTGCGAATTGTGACCGTCACCGTGTCGGTGTCACTATGTGTCCCGTTACTGACCGTCAGCTGGAACGTGACCTGCGTGTCCTGCTCTACCGGCGGCGCGGCAAATACGGGTGTCATCGCATACCGGCCGATCAGGTCCACCCACGGCGGTCCGCCCGTCTGCCGCCAGCTGGCCGTCAGGGGCAGGCCGCAGGGGTCCTCGGAAATGGTCCCGCTGAGCGTGCAGGTCGCCCCTTCGTCAACGGTATCCAGGTCGGTCCGCGCGCGAGCCAAGGGGTACGGAGAGCTGCACTCGCAGCCGCAGCCCACCGTGACCTTGACCGTGTCCGTATCGCAGCTCCCGTTCGGGTCGCAGCAGGTCACGGCCAGCTCGTAAACGCCCTCGACCGGCGGAACGAAGGACGGCGTGGCCGTGACGCCCGCCTCCAGCACATAGTCCTGCGGCTGACGGATCTTGCTCCAGGAATGCGAGAGCGAGTCGCCGTCCGGGTCGCTGCTGCCGCCGGCGTCGAGCGTGGCCCGCTCGCCGGGTCTCCTCTCAAGGTCCGGTCCCGCATCGGCCGTGGGCGGGCTGTTGATTCGTGGAACGGTCAACGATGGACACCCCTGGCCAACCAGAAAGGCCGGCATGATCAGACAGGCCGCCCAACGCCCGATGATTGTTCGTGCCCTACACATGATCGAATCCTCCCATGTTGATCTGCCGACCACCTGAGCGGGCCGACCCGTCACCGGGCCGATCGCCGCGTGCCACTGCTCAACGAGCAATCAGGAGCACTGGAGTCACCGCTGCCGTCACGGAGAAACACATGTTGAATCCATCACGGTGAGAATCTGTTGGGCCCAAGCGAGGGTTTTTGGATCTGACACGGCGCATCCTTGCTCGAGCATCTTCTGGGCAATGGGGGCCATCTCACAGCACTGCATGCGTTGCACCTGTCTCACCAGGAGGCCCCAGCGTTCAGGATCGACCTCTGGATTGGACCTTAGTTCCATGAGTTCAGCCGCGACGGCCATCTGCTCATCCTGCTTGGCAAGGAGGACCTCTACCAACTGTTGGCAGGAACACGGAAACCGGGGAACCACAACCTCGGCGGGTGCCGCGGTCAGGTAACAAGGACAGGCAGCAGCGAACGGAAAACAGGGCTTCAAACAGAGTATAGACACTGTACCGCGCAAGGTGGTGGTCCCTGACGACACACCCTTGAGCAGGCCAGAGTTGGCCTCGGGCGTCCGCTGAAACGTTGCGACAGCCGGGTCATCCGTTGAAAACGTGACCTGGGTGACAAGGCAGAGTGATCCAGACCACAGGGCCATGGCGAGATCAATGACGTTCGGGATTTGCGCCCCTGGAACAAAGACGGTCTGCATCCCTGGAACAAAGACGTTGGCGAGACCTGCCAGGTGAATCTGTATGGACTCCCCCGGGCAGACCTGGAAAGACGGGCCTGTTTGGCCGGGTGAAAGGAATACGGGTGGCGCCACAGGGCATGGATCACAAGCGCAGCCCGATGGCGGTTCGGGCAAATCAAAGGCACCGGCCACGAGCCTCACCACCAGATCGGTCAAGGAGCTTGGTGGTGCATCCGGTATCGGGATGCCTTGGATGCCGAGGCCGGCAATCCCTTCATCATTGAGTGGCCGCACCCCCATGATTGCCGGCCGGCTGCCTGCTGGCCCGGCAGGCAACTCGAATCGACCGTCAGAGCCAGTCCATGCCACGAAAGGTCGGCTAAACGATGACGTAATCGCCGCCTCGGACATGGGATTGCCCAGGGTGTCCACAAACGTCCCCTTTACTATGGCGAAGGGATCGGAGGCACTGGTTATCGCGAAGGACCCCACACCAGGGACGGTGAAGGTGATCGGAGAGCCAGCATGAGCTTGTCCCCTATAAACAAACAGAGGCGTGGCGATACCTGGTAGACTCACTACCTCCCCTACAAGCAGCTGATCGGTTGCCTGGGCGCCCTGGGGATTGGGTAGGGTGATCTGCACGGGCTTGTTCAGAGATGTGCCGGCTCCATCGAGGCAGATGCCTCCCCAGAAGATGAAACCTTCAGGTAACGGCCCAAGCTGTTGTTCAAGTGCTTGCGACAGGAGGGTTGTAACAGTGATCTCGGTGTCCTTGGGCAGGGCATCCGCAGGTATGTCTAACGTCGCACCATTCAGAGGGCTCGCGGCATCCGTGAGCGTGATCGTTCCCCCTTCTTGGCCGACGACGAAGGTGAAATCGCCGGGTTTCGTCTCAAGGTCCGGTCTTGCGTCGGCCGTGGGCGGGCTGTTGATTCGTGGAACGGTCAACGATGGACATCCCTGGCCAACCAGAAAGGCCGGCATGATCAGACAGGCCGCCCAACGCCCGATGATTGTTCGTGCCCTACACATGATGGAATCCTCCCATGTTGATCTGCCGACCACCTGAGCGGGCCGACCCGTCACCGGGCCGATCGCCGCGCGCCACTGCTCGGCGAGGACAACAGGAACGCTGTACTCACTGCTGACACCGCACTGGCACGCTCTCGCCCTTCTGCGTTGCAGGCTCCATCATCCGGCGCACCTCGGCGTTGTGCCGATTGATCCACGCTGCGCCTAACGGCTGCCCGTGCAGGCCTCGGATTCGAACTTGCTTCTGCCGCGACAGACGTATCAGCAACGCGAAGATGAGGCTCCACGGAGCCACCAGCTCAGTCACGGAGCCGAAGTCAAAGACGAGTTGACGCGGACAAGAGCCGGATTCCTGAGTGAGTGCGGCAGTGATTACAGCTTCGAACTGATGGACTGCAATGGCTGGTTCCCAAAGGTGGATGATGGTCGACCCGTCAGACGTTCTCTCGATGCTGACGTTGACCCTCGCATGGTCCTCTGTCTTTGTGGCCCACTCTGGAATCCGCGGAACACGTCTCATCGTCAGCTCCTCCCGCCTCATGCGGTCCTCCGGTCGGCGGCACCCTAGATAGAGGACAGTTGCGGGCGTTACTCACGCCCAACATGCGGTAGGCAGGACGCTTTCCAGGATTGGAGCATTCCTGGAAACCGGTGACGGGTTTTCGAGGTCGTCGACCAGGAGGCTGCCTCCAGCCATTCAGGAAGTCGTACCCATGACGCTTCGGAGATGACTTGAACGCCCGGCCTGAAGGATGTAAACTGAATGCACAGTGTCGCTTCAATCACGTCTGGGCCACGGGTTCGGGATGCACGTATGGAGTCAGCCGATCGAATAGTCCTGGACCATGCTGTTCGCGGCGATCGCGAGGCGCTCATGGAGCTCCTGAATCGCCACGGGCCGGCCATCCGCCTGGCCTTGAAGGGACGCATTCCGCGCCGGTGGCAAGCGGTCTTGTCCGATGACGATGTCATGCAGCAGACTTACGCCGACGCGATCTTCAAGATCGCCCAGTTTTCTGGGGAAGACGAGGGCCGCTTTGAAGCCTGGCTGAGGTCCATTGCCCGTCGGAATCTGAAGGACGCGATCAAGGGTCTTGAGCGGAAGAAGCGGGAGGGCGACCGGCGGCGGGTCGAGCGGGTTGGCGGCGCTCTGTCCTACGCAGAGCTGGTTCAGGTTCTGACCGGCAGCCAGGCAGGGCCGAGTACCCTCGTTCGGAATGCCGAGGCGATCCAGGCCCTGGAACGAGCCGTCGAACAGCTACCGGAGGATTACCGCCGCGTGGTGACCCTGTATGACCTGCAGGAGTGCCCGGTGGGACAGGTGGCCAGGGAGATGGGGAGGAGTGAAGGGGCCGTCTTCATGCTGAGGTCAAGAGCCCACGATCGGCTACATCAGATCCTGGGTTCAACCTCGAGGTTTTTCTCCACTTCGTCGTGAGTGGACGGCCTGGATGTCCTCCTATCTCAGGGGAGGGGAGATTGGAGCCTGCGACATGGCCAGTGAGGGGCTCGCTCCCGGTCAGCAGCCTCAATCGCCGACAGGCGAGGAGAGGCTGATTCTCGCGGCCTTCCGGCAGGAATGCCGCCCGGGAGATTCCGCCGCCCCATCGCGCGGGCTTCCCGAGAGAATTGGCCCCTACCGGATTCTCCGCGAGATGGGGGTGGGCGGCATGGGGGTGGTGTATGAGGCCGAGCAAGCGGAACCGAAGCGCCGCGTGGCCCTGAAGGTCATGCGATCCTCCGGCAGCTCCGATCACTACCACTTCAGGCTGTTCCAGAGGGAGATCGAAGCGCTCGGGCAGCTCAACCACCCGTCGATCGCGAGGATCTACGACGCCGGACAGACCGGTGACGGGCAGCATTACTTCACGATGGAGTTGATCGATGGCGAGCCGCTGACGGAGTACTGCGAAGGCGAGGATCTCTCCTTGCGGGAGAGACTCGAGCTGTTCCTGCTGATCTGCCGCGCCGTTCATTACGCGCATCAGCGTGGCGTGATTCATCGTGACCTCAAGCCGCGCAACATCCTGGTCGATCCGGCGGGGGTTCCTCACGTGCTCGACTTTGGCCTGGCGCGGTTCATCGACCCGGCCATGGACGTGACTCATTCGCTCTTCGGAGGTCCCGGGCTGATGGGCACACTGGCGTACATGAGTCCCGAACTCGCCGCCCCGGACACGGCGGGGATTGACATTCGTTCAGACGTGTACTCCCTCGGCGTCATTCTGTACGAGATGCTTACCGGTCGGTGCCCCTATGTGTCCACCGGGCATGTGGCCGAGGTGCTCCGCAATATTGCCGAAGCCGAACCCGTCCGCCCATCAGCTATCCAGCGTCGCATCAGCAACGACGTTGAGACGATCCTGCTGAGAGCGTTAACCAAGGATCGTGAGCGACGGTACCAATCCGTAGAAGCCCTCGGCGAAGACGTGCGGCGTTACCTCGGCGGCGAGCCGATCGAGGCCAAGCGCGACAGCACCCTGTATGTCCTCAGGAAACTGGCGCTCAAGCACTATTTCCACACCTCGGTGATCGCTGCCTTTCTGGTCGCTCTCCTCGGTTTCAGTGGGATCGTGTACCACTATATGCGGCAGGCGCAACAGGCCCTCAGACTCCAGAAAGTCAGCGACAAGAGCACGCAGATTGCCTACCACGACATGGACAGATTCCTTGTGGATGGACAACAGGTTCTCCGTCAGCAGGCGATCGGCTGGATTCTGCTGGAGTGGCAGGCCGGCCGGTTGGACCGTGCCAAGGCCATCCTGGAGGAACTCAAGGTGGATTCGGCCGAACGACTGGCCATGCAATACCTGGTTGACGGAGACGTTTCCGTTGAACAGCTGCAGGCGAGCCTCCTGCCCGGTGCCGCTCCCCTCTATCACTTTGTCCTTGCCGAAAAGCATCTTCAGGCGGGCCGGAACGAGCAGGCCCGCGAGCAGTTCGAGGAGTGCGTCCACGCATCCAGCCAGAAAGACAACTTGTTCAGCAGATCGGCGGCAGCGCGGCTCCGGCAACTCCGCGGTGCCTCCACTACCCCGGCGTCATCACCCGTGGAGGAAGGCGGTGTGAAATGATGCTCCAGGGCGACCGTGAGCGACCCCGGCGGCCGTTTCGATGGACGGGCGCGTTTACCCTCCTGGAGGTCTTGATCGTCGTCGCGATCATCGCCTTGCTGGCCGCGACCCTCCTGCCCAGCCTGAGCGCGGCCCGCGAGCAGTCTCGGCGAGCGACTTGCCTGGCCAACCTTAAGCAGATTCACCTCGCCTGGTCGATGTACCTTGACGGCTCACACGGCCAGTTTCCCACGGGCATGAACCTGGAATGCAACTACGGCGGGCTGCAGGGGGCCGGATCCTCCTATTTCGGTTCCGACCCCCGATCTCCGGTTGCCAAGCCGCTCAACAGTTTCCTCAAATTGCCGCCGGTCATGCGGGCCGGGGGCGAGGTGTTTCGCTGCCCTTCAGACAAGGGCACCAGCTTTGTCCGGCCGACAGCCGTAGGGTACTACGGGACCAGCTACTTTCCCAACCCCCTGCTTGTCGGGCGAAACGTCTGGGTGCCCTTCCTGAGTCCCTGCCGGGATGCCTGGAACGAACTGGTCGGCGATCCCTGGGGGTATCCACCCAAGCCCGGCATGCTGGACGGGATCCGGCGTGACCGAATCGACGATCCGGCGCTGGTCATTCTGATCGGTGACCATACGTGGCTGGACAATTGGGACGAGACGGTGCCTGAGGAGTTTCCGTACTGGCATCAGCGGAGGTCAAGCCACAACTTTGCATTCTCGGATGGCCATGGGCAGTTCGTTCGGATTCGCAAGGGCATCCACGTGGATTCACAGTACTCGGTCATTCCGTTCCGGCACATCCGTGAGAAGATGGCCGAGACGCAGCAGGAGATACCCCCTTCGTGACGAGCGAGGAAAGGAAACAAGGGCAATGGTGGTCCGGGACAAACAAGAGACAGACAAGAGGGCAGAGGAGAGGGGACAGTCGGCCGGCGGATAGTCTACCGCCCGCTGCGAGGTTGACCGGAGACGGGATTACGAGCTGACGCATGGGATTGCAGACGAACGCGAAGCTGGGTGATTGGTGTGCGGCAGGCATACTCCTGTTGACCGCCGCCGCCCCATCTTCGGCCACCGTCTGGTACGTGAAGACGGAGGCTTCTGGAACCAATAACGGCGGCAGTTGGGAGAACGCCTTCAGCGAGCTCCAGTCGGCCCTAGCGGTGGCCGCGCCATCCGATCAGATTTGGGTAGCCTCGGGGGTGTACGTTGCCTCGCGTCAGACAGAGCCGATGGATCCGCGCACGGCGGCGTTCGCGCTGGTCAACGGTGTTGCCCTATACGGCGGGTTTGTGGGCCTGGAGAGGAGCCTGGGGGAGCGTCCGGTGGATCCGGACCCGTTCTCGGCCGACCCGGCGGTGGACTCGATTCTGAGCGGCGACTTGTACGGAAACGACGTGGGCGGTGTGGAGGATCCCTCGCGTAGCGAGAACAGCTACCACGTGGTGACCGCCACCAACACGGACGCGTCCACGATTCTGGACCGGTTCGTGATAGTCGGCGGCCGGGCGGAGGGTGCGCACTACCAAGGCGGGGGCCTGTACAGCGACAACGGCAGTCCCATCGTGACCCACTGCCTGTTCCAGGGCAACTCGGCAACCAACGCCGGGGGCGGGATGTGCAGCGGCAACGGCGGCAGTCCGACAGTCATGAACTGCACGTTCATTGAGAACCTGTCCTACAACGATGGCGGCGGCATGTGCGGCGATCAGGCACACCTGAGGGTCATCAACTGCCGGTTTCATGAGAACCAGGCCGTTTACGGCGGCGGAATGGCCATCTATTACGGTGCCGGGAGCATCGTCAACTGTGTTTTCACCGGAAATAGAGCGGTGGGTCAAAGCGGCGGCGGATTCGAGAGTGTGAGTTGTCCGGGGACGACGGTGACGAATTGTACGTTCAGCGGCAACTGGGCGGACAACTCAGGGGGTGGCATCAATCACATTGCGGGCGAGGGTCCTACGCTGACCAACTGCGTTCTGTGGGGCAACGCGACGGGTACGGGGCGCGGGTCCCAAATCAGCGTGGGCGGCACCGGGGGGCGGTTGGTGATTTCGTATTGCGACGTTGCGGGGGGGGAAGCCGACATCCAGCATGTGGGTGCGACGTTGATCTGGGGAGCTGGGAACCTGGACGGTGATCCCCGCTTCGTGGACGCGGACGGGGCGGACGATGTCATGGGTACGCCTGATGACGACGTGGGCCTGCTGTCTCCCGTCTCCCCCTGTATCGACGCGGGCAACAACGAGGTCGACGTCGACGGTGTGACCCCCGAGTTGGATCGGCTCCCGGGCACGGATCTGCTCGGCCATGCTCGGTTCATCGACGACGCTCGCCAGGTTGACACAGGAGTGGGGAACCGTCCGATCGTGGATCTTGGGGCGCTCGAGGGCCATGCGGATCAGCCGGTTGTTGTCTTTGGCGAGCCGGTGGTCGTGCCGGAAGGTGGGAGCGCTACGTTCACCGTGGCTCTTGCCTGGGATCCCCAGCAGCCCGTTGTGGCTACTGTAGTCCACGTATCGGGGGATTCCGACCTCTCCGTCCAGTCGGGGGCTTCACTCACCTTCGATTCGCAGAGCTTCCTGTCGCCCCAGACGGTGGTTCTCTTGGCCAGCGAGGACACCGATGCGGTTCTGGGCTCGGCGGTGTTCGAAGTCAGTGTGCCCGGCTTCCCGCCGGTGAGGGTCACGGCTCACGAAGCGGATGACGAGGCAAGCAAGGTGCTACACGTCAAGGCGTCCGCCTTGCCCGGTGGGGACGGGCTGAGCTGGGCCACGGCGTTCAGCAGCTTGGAAGAGGCCCTGTCCATGGCGGCCTTCTACAACGGATTGTTTGGTGAGATCTGGGTAGCCTCGGGGGTGTACGTTGCCTCGCGTCAGACAGAGCCGATGGATCCGCGCACGGCGGCGTTCGCGCTGGTCAACGGTGTTGCCCTATACGGCGGGTTTGTGGGCCTGGAGAGGAGCCTGGGGGAGCGTCCGGTGGATCCGGACCCGTTCTCGGCCGACCCGGCGGTGGACTCGATTCTGAGCGGCGACTTGTACGGAAACGACGTGGGCGGTGTGGAGGATCCCTCGCGTAGCGAGAACAGCTACCACGTGGTGACCGCCACCAACACGGACGCGTCCACGATTCTGGACCGGTTCGTGATAGTCGGCGGCCGGGCGGAGGGTGCGCACTACCAAGGCGGGGGCCTGTACAGCGACAACGGCAGTCCCATCGTGACCCACTGCCTGTTCCAGGGCAACTCGGCAACCAACGCCGGGGGCGGGATGTGCAGCGGCAACGGCGGCAGTCCGACAGTCATGAACTGCACGTTCATTGAGAACCTGTCCTACAACGATGGCGGCGGCATGTGCGGCGATCAGGCACACCTGAGGGTCATCAACTGCCGGTTTCATGAGAACCAGGCCGTTTACGGCGGCGGAATGGCCATCTATTACGGTGCCGGGAGCATCGTCAACTGTGTTTTCACCGGAAATAGAGCGGTGGGTCAAAGCGGCGGCGGATTCGAGAGTGTGAGTTGTCCGGGGACGACGGTGACGAATTGTACGTTCAGCGGCAACTGGGCGGACAACTCAGGGGGTGGCATCAATCACATTGCGGGCGAGGGTCCTACGCTGACCAACTGCGTTCTGTGGGGCAACGCGACGGGTACGGGGCGCGGGTCCCAAATCAGCGTGGGCGGCACCGGGGGGCGGTTGGTGATTTCGTATTGCGACGTTGCGGGGGGGGAAGCCGACATCCAGCATGTGGGTGCGACGTTGATCTGGGGAGCTGGGAACCTGGACGGTGATCCCCGCTTCGTGGACGCGGACGGGGCGGACGATGTCATGGGTACGCCTGATGACGACGTGGGCCTGCTGTCTCCCGTCTCCCCCTGTATCGACGCGGGCAACAACGAGGTCGACATCGACGGTGCTGCCCCCGGTATACAGCCGCTCATCGGCGTGGAGGTCAATCTCAATACCCGACGTTGCGATGATCCCGCCGTCATGGATACGGGATTCCCGCTCGACGGGCAACCGCTCGTGGACATGGGTGCGCACGAATTCGGCTGTGCCGGGATCTCATCGAGGCTGTTTGTTGACGCGGGCGCCGCAGGCGCCAAAACGGGGGTGAGTTGGGCCGGCGCCTTCACGGATCTCAAGCTGGCGCTGGATACAGCGCTGGTCGCCCATGGCCGCGTGAAGGACGTCTGGGTGGCCTTGGGATCCTACCGTCCTTCCAGTCCGGGAGGTGACCGGACGGCAGCTTTCAACCTGGTGCGCGGGACACCGATCTATGGAGGATTTGCGGGCACAGAAGAGTACTTGGCCGAGAGAGACCCCGCCGCGAACATGACGACGCTCAGCGGTGATCTCAACAACGATGATGGTCTCGGTTCCGCCGCCGCAAGCGAGAACAGCTACCGTGTGGTGGCCGGTTACGGCATGAACGCCGAGACGGTCCTGGATGGCTTTGTGATCAGAGGGGGAAATGCCGATGGGGATGCTCCCTTCGACCGTGGCGCGGGGCTTTTTCTGTCGGGGGGGCGGCCGCAGTTGCGAAACTGCCTCGTCGTGGGTAACACTGCGGCCAGTGAAGGAGGGGGTGTCCACAGCAGTTCCGCCGACCTTCGTTTGGGCGAATTCACGGTAGACCTCAATATGGCGCCGGTTGGCAATGGCGGGCTGCTGTACGGGAACCGCCTGTATCTGGAGGGGCCATTTTCGCTTGTAGGTGGAGATGAGGGCTCCCCTCTGTCCCTTGAGCTCCGGGCCAGTCACATCGACGGACCCGGCGGCATCGCACTCGGGTCCTACAGCACGCTGCGGATTGCCGGCGGTTCGTTTCTCTTCCCGGTCGTCATTCGCAGCAACGTGACCGGATCGGGGGGGACTATCGAGATTGTGCCGGGCCAGCAACTCTCTCTCGAGGGTAAAGCCTGTGTAGACCTCCGTTCTCCAGGTACGGGTATACCCTGCGGGGAGGGGGGAGAGCCGGGAGGTCGGATCCTGATTGACGGTATGCTGCTGGCCCGCCAGGAGTCGCAGATTCGCAACGCGAATATCACCATACGCCAAGCCAACGTGCAGGAAGACAGTCAGGTCCAGTACAATGACATCTTCATGGTCGACGCCATCAGCTCTGGCGGTCAGTTCTTCGTCGAGGATAGCGCCACGGTAGCCAACAACCTCATCACCTCGATGGGCGATCGCTACCTCGACTTGGACCCGGATCCGGCCGCGCCCGCCCATCCTGATATCGATCACAACACCCTCCACGTGATCATCCAGACCAACCCGGCCCTTGCGCAGGGCACACTGCTGGAGCTACGAGCCCGAGATGACGACTGCGGCGGTACCGTGAATCCGAATTGTGTGTCCGGTGCCTATCAGACCACGATCGGCGACCGTTTCGAGCACGATTCAGCACAGAACTGGGTGCTGGATACGCTGGAGATCAAGCCTGGTGCCAAGCTCAACCTGTCCAACCGCCCCGGATTCGATTTCCACCAAGGCTCGGCTCATCCGGAAACCGTCTATGTCCGGAATCTGATTCTGCACCAGGGCGCGATCCTGAACACCGCCCTCCAGACGCTTTACTATGAGAGCCTGATCATGGAGGCGGACAGCCAGATCGTGGATCAGCCGCTTCTGGGCTTCTCGCTGGGTATTATCGCGATGAACGATCAGACGCCGCCGCCGTTCAATGAGTTCGATATCCGAGTTCGCCGACGGCTCCGAGATACAAGCGACATTCAACCACAACCGCCGACATCTCCACTGGAGGGCGACATTCTGCTGCTCCCGAACGTCCGCGACGCGGTCACGCGCGACGGCGTCATGGAAATGACGACCCAGGCCCCCTCAATGCAATCTGCCTCTTCGGTTGCGGCTAAGGGCTCCTTTGCCCGAGCGGGCGAGGAAGACATCGTGGTGGCCTTCGAGTACCAGTTCGTCAGCGACGGCGACGCCCACGATGCGGAGATCGTGGTCAAGCTCAGCGATGGGCAGGACGTGGGCGTGGACAATTACGAAGTGGCCCGGGTCCGTCCGCCAGCGGCCGGGCTGCCGGGTTCAGTCGGCAGCAGCGAGTACGCGGCGTTCTACATGATTGTGCCCTATGAGGACTGGTCGGTCCACCTGGGCACATTCAACCGCGGCACCTACTTCGAGTTGGAGTTGCGTGGAAAAGGCGCGGTGGTTCGGATTGACAACTGGGATCCACAGGTGATCTGCCGCTACGAGTGCGCCAGTTTTGACGGGGTGCCGGGCGTGACGGGTTCCGACTTCCTGATCCTGGTGGCCGAATATGGCCGGAGTCTGCTGGTGAACGACTCCAAGAGCTGCCTCGACGCTAAACTGAACTCCGACGGGTACGTCGATCTGTCTGACTTGCTGAGTTGGGACAGCTATGTGTCGGGCGGTCTCAATTCCTGCGGGACCGGTGCAACGGCACCAAGCCCGCCCGTCGGCCCAAGGCCCGAAGCCGGCCGGGCAGCGTCGCAAGCAGTGGAACAGAATACCCTGCTGGTGACGGGCAAGCCGAATGGCAACGGCCAGCAGCAGGACGTGCTGTACACGGTGACGGCCGGCGGATCATGCTCGGTCAGTGGCATGACGCCGGCCGGGGGTACGTCGTATCCGCGGGCTAACGGCCGGCTGATCCGCGACGGCCGCGGACGCGCCTACCAACTCCACGGAGTGCTCGGCCTGGTGCGACTGGATGACGGCGTTGCGGTCGTCGGACCGAGGAGTGATCTCTCCTCGGGTGGCGATCCCGTGGCCGTCGGCGTGACTCCCACGGGCGGCGGCGGATTCGCCGGCCTACCCATGACGGACGCCGTCTTCATGCCGGGCAGCGACACCGCACTTTTTGTGATTCCGGTGCTGGTCTGCGTCAACTCACCTGCCCACACCTACAGGGCGGCCGCCCGACTCACGCTCGACCCCGACAATCCTGGCCAGTACAACCTGGACCGGCTGTACGGTATGGACCCCTGGCAGGATCCCAACGCGAACACCACGACTCCGCCCGAGGCGTCACCGTATAACGTCCAGAAGCTGCGAGAAATTGAGATTGACCCTGCGGGCAACCGGTTGTACGTGACCGCCTCTCAAGGGTTAAACAACAACGACTGGCTGCTGATCTTCGATGTGCGAACCGGTGCTGAGGCTCGCATTGGGCTGACGGGGGTCAATGCTCAGCTGAAGTCGCCGGTTGCCATGCTGGCCTCCGCGAGAGAGGACAAGCTGTACTTGGCATCCTCGGTGAGTAAAGGGAGTGGCCGCGTTTTCCGGCTTGGTGTTTCAGAAGCCAGCGTAGAGTATGAAGGTGAATTACCGCTGCCGGACATCCGGCAGATTACAGCAATGACCGAGGATCCAGTCAGCGGCACGGTCTATGTGGTTGGCTTCCAGTCCCCTGACATTCCCGATGATCTATCACGCACCAACCCGCTCTACGCCCACTACTTTTCGGACAACTCGCCCATATTCAGTGTGCCGCGCGTGCTGGTCATGCGCCCGGCGGAGGACTGGCCCTCTTCGGGGTTGGAGACGTTAGACCTGGATTCTACGGACCTAGCCCTTCCGTTATCGGCAGTGTACTCGCCGGCACCGAAGGCGGATTTCGATGCCGATGGTGATGTAGACGGGGCGGACTACAGCCGGTTCGCCTCCTGCGTGACCGGCCCGGCGATCCGGTACGCGGATCACCCGACCCCCGGCTGCGCGCTATCCGCTGACGGCCAGGGCCTCCTTCCCGCCGACCTGGACCGGGACGGCGATGTCGATCAGCGCGACTTCGGTGTCTTCCAGCGGTGCTACGGTGGACCTGGAGTCGCTGTGACGGCAGACTGTACAGAATGACACGGAGGTCTGTAGATCATCCGGAGGCACGATGGGTTGTCTGACCCCCGAACAGGTTGAACGGCTGATCAGCGAACAGCTGCCGGCGGACGAGGCGGACGAACTCCGCCGACACATCGCCTCCTGCGAAGGCTGCCGAGCCGTGTTCGATGAGTGTGAGGCCAACGAGCAGTTCCTGGGTAGACTGAGACGGCATCGGGATGTCGTCATGCTCAAGCCGGCCGCGACAGCGGAAGACGCCACGGCCACGGTATCCGTGGACTGGAGTGGTGTGCAGGCCGCACTCGACGATCTGCCCGCGGACACGTTCACCGGCTACGAGATCGTCCGAAAGATCAGCGGTGGGGGCCAGGGGGTTGTCTACGAGGCCGTTCAGCGGGCGACGCGGCGAACCGTGGCCCTCAAGGTGCTCCGCGGAGGAGCCTTGGCCGACGAACGGTCGCGTTGGCGTTTCGAGCGGGAAGTACGCCTCATCGCCGCCCTCAAGCACCCCAATATCGTGATCATCCACGACAGCGGGGTGATGTCAGGCTTGTACTACTTCGCCATGGATTACGTCCGCGGCCAGCCGCTGGACACCCACATCCGACTGACCGCCCCGCCCATTCGGCAGGTGATTCAGCTGTTCAAACAGGTGTGCGAGGCCATCGCCTACGCCCACCGCCGGGGGGTGATCCACCGCGACCTGAAGCCCTCGAACATCCTGGTCGGCGATGACGGAACACCCTGTGTCCTGGACTTCGGTCTGGCCAAGATCCTCAATGAGGAGCTGGAAGAGTCCCAGCGCGGCCTGGTGTCCATGCCGGGCGTGATGCTGGGAACGCTGGCGTACATGTCCCCGGAGCAGACCCGGGGCGAGCCGGAGGCCCTCGACGTACGTACGGATGTCTATTCACTGGGGGTGATCCTCTACGAACTCTTGACCGGGTCCCGGCCCTACGACACCCACGGTGATCTGGCCAGCGTGATCCAGAATATCCGGGAAGTGGACCCACCCCGGCCGTCGAGGCTGCGGCGAGAAGCCAATTCGGAGCTGGACGCGATTGTACTCAGAGCCATGGCCAAGGAGCCGCAGCAGCGGTACGGATCGGCCGGCGAGCTGGTCGAGGACTTGTCCGCCTGGCTGGATGGCCGGCCGGTGAGTGCCCGGTCGGCAAGTTCGCTGTACATCCTGCGCAAGCTGGCCGTTCGGCATGGCTTTGAGACCGCGGTCATCTGTGCCCTGGTGGCGGCGCTGATTGGCTTTGGGGGGATCAGCTACCGGATGCTCCAGAATGAGCGTGAGCGGGCCGGCAAACTGCAGGGAATCGTGAACGCCAACCAACGCCGAACCACGGAGCAAGCGGAGCTCGCAAGCGCGGTCCAGTTGAAGGTCAGGCAGCAGGCCTTCGACTACTTCCTGGCCCAGTTCCGAAGCGGTAAGCTCGAAGGGGCGCGGGCGTTGCAGGAGTCGCTGCCGGTGGGGAGTGTGGAGAGATCGGCGGCGACCTTCCTGACGGATGAACACTATCCGTTCGCCAAGCTGCTGGAAGGCTGCGGACAGAGTGGGCTCGGGTTGGCGTGGTTCGTCGAGGGGGAGCGGGCTCTCGGCGCCGGGCGGAAGAGGGAGGCCGTGGCTGCGTTCGAGCGAGCTCTGGCCCTGGCAGACAAGGACGAGTGGTTGCGTCATTCCGTCCAGAAACGGCTTGAGCCGCTCCGGTCGGCCAGCGCCCCGGCAGGAGCAGATGCCACGATTGGCCGGCGGTGAAGGAGAGGCAGCCCATGGCAGCCGACAGAAACATCCGCCCCAGCCGTGGACGCAGGATAGAATCGTTGTGTCGGCGCATCCTGACGGGGAGATCAAGAAACGCATTCACACTGCTGGAGGTGCTGGTTGTCATTGCGGTTATCGCTTTGCTGATCGCGATCCTGCTGCCCAGTCTTCAGGCCGTCCGAGAACGGAGCCGCAGGGTGATCTGTGCGAGCCAGCTGCACCAGCTTGCCCTGGCTTGGCACAACTACCTCAGTGCAAACGGTGACCGGTTTCCTCGGGGGATCACCCTGGATGTGACCTATGGTGGCCAGCAGAGTGCGGATCCGTACTACCAAGGCCCCCGGCCGCTGAATCGATATCTCAAGCTTGATCCCGTGGTGAAGGCCGGCGCCGAGGTGTTCCGCTGCCCGGCGGACGAGGGCACGCCGGACATCGTGCCGAGCTTCTTCGGGTTCCTGGGTACCAGCTATCACATGAACCGTTATCTGGCCGGCCCGACGAGCTTCTATGTGTACAACGACGATCCGTGCAAGCCGGTGATGGACCAGTTGAAAGGGCAGCTCTTGGACCTGAGACGCGGGCCGGGCATGGCGGGCATCGAGTCGAAGCTGATCCTGATGGGCGACATGGGTTGGATCGAGGCCCTGACGTACAACGAGGAGAAGATGCTCTCATTCCACCGCCGGCTGTTCTGGTTCAACTTCGCTTTTCTGGACGGCCACGCGGCGTACACCTTGGTCCGGAAGGGCATGCATGTGACCAAAGACTACACCGACATTCCGTCCACTTCGCTCGCGGGCGAGGCGGCGAGGCTGCAGAAGCCGGTGGAGTAGAACTCGCGTTCGAGCAGCTCCATCCGGCTCTCTGCCGGCCATTGGGTCCGCTGCCTGAAGGAGTACGTGGTGGGACCGGCCCCTGTGCTTCGCGGCCATACTCGCCCACAAGGGTTGGCAAGCCGCCAAGTTGCTGCCCGTTTGCGGGCTATCACCATCGGCCAGTTGCTCGAACGAGAATCGCAGTTCGCCGAGATTGGACAATAATTGCATTGCTGTCGTATCCCCGTTCGGGTAGACTGAGTCTATTCGCGGGTCTTTCTGTGGCATGGTTCCTGGGCGGAGGTTCGGCCCAGTCCTATCGACTGCCGTTGTCCGTCCGGCGTTGGCTTCTCGCTCATTGGAGGAGGGGAATCACGGTGAGCAGGTGTGTACTGGGCATCTTGTCAGGCCTCGTTCTGTACGGCCTGGGGCTCGCCGACGTACGAGCTCAGATCCTCGGCGTCGGGGCTTTGGAATCAGAGGTAGCCGGCGCGTTTCATCTGCCCCTGCCCTCGCCGGACTCTCTGCCACGGTCAGAGGGGCCGGTTCGAGTGCTCCTCGCCGACCTCCTGCCATTGTTCGCGGACGGTTTCGAGGGCCCGTTCCCTGGAACGGTCTGGGAATGCGCCGGAACGCCAACCTGGGGAAGTACGACGTTCGACCGGGTGGGTGGCAGCCACAGCGTCTGGTGTGCGGGTTCGTCGATGAACCCCAAGTCCGGTTACCCCAATAACCAGTCCGCCGCTATGGTCTGGGGACCATTCAGCCTGGCCGATGCCGGTGATGCGTACCTGGACTTCTGGCTGAAGAACGACTCCGAACCAGGGTACGACTATGTGTACTGGATGGTAGCGGCTAACGGATCTCCTTTTCGCGGGTACAAGTTCAGTGGCACAACCAAAGGATGGGCGCCCGTTCGGCTGGACCTGAAGGACGTTCCTGAGCTCGGCAACCTGTGCGGGCAGGCTGAGGTGTACGTTGGCTTCGTGTTCATCAGCGATGAGATCGTAGGTGGGCCGACCTACAAGGGCGCTTTTCTCGATGACGTGGTGGTTTCCATCGATACGAATCCTCGCCAGGACAGGATCTGGTATGTTCGCAGCGGCGCTGAGGGGATGAAAAATGGGATCAGCTGGGCCGATGCGTTCTGTGACCTCCAGGATGGATTACGGGCGGCCGACGCCGGGGACCAGGTGTGGGTAGGGAGAGGACTCTACAGGCCTGCTACAACGGCGGGCGACCGGTCGGCCACGTTTCGCCTCAAGAGGGGTGTCAGCCTGTATGGAGGGTTTGCGGGCACTGAGACCAGCCTTGCTTCCCGTCAGAGCGGCCCGGAGGACTGTGTCCTGTCGGGCGACCTGAATGCCGATGACGGCGCCGGTGGTGCGAACACCGGCGAGAACAGCTATCACGTAGTGATGGCCCGCAGTACCGATGCAGCGACCGTCTTCGACGGCTTCACCGTTATCGGCGGTAACGCGCTTGACCTAACGAATGGGAAGAATGGGGCCGGCCTCCTATTGGAGAGCGGATCGCTGCGCGTATCAAACTGCGTTTTCCGCGACAATCGGGCCGAGTATGGTGCGGCCATCACAAGCTTCTACGGAATGAGCCTGACAACGGAGGATTGTGTTTTTGAGGCAAACGTTGGGGGTGCGGTCGCGGCGATGATGACCGACAACTCGGTGATTCGCAGATCCACGTTTACTCGGAACTCCGGTGGTTACGGTTCAGCAATAGAGAATTTCTCGGGGAAACTCCAGCTACATTCATGCTTGGTTTCCGACAACACCTCACAGCAGAATGGGGCACTCTATCTGGTTGGTGATTGCGACAT
Organism: Planctomycetota bacterium; assembly: GCA_022711465.1. Classification (GTDB taxonomy): domain Bacteria; phylum Planctomycetota; class Phycisphaerae; order UBA1845; family PWPN01; genus JAGNEZ01. The sequence goes on from JAKLEZ010000052.1 coordinate 19,047, forward strand.
TTCGGAAAGCAGGTTTGAGACCAATCGCGGAGAGATGGGGCCTGCCGCCGTCTATTGCGACGGATTACCGGACACGATTGTCTCCTTCTCCAACTGCTCGTTCATCGCAAACGAAGGAAACGGCGTCGGGGGAGCAGCGTTCATCAATTCACCGGCTCGCTTCGTCAACTGCCGGTTTGGGGGCAATGCCGCAGTCAGTGGTGGGGTGGCGGCCGTGGCTAATGCGGGCACCAGCCTACAACTAATCCAATGCTCGGCGACGGGTAACCGGGCAAGTCACGGAGGCGCCCTCAGCATCGCGCTTGGTGCGAGCGCACATCTGCAGAACTGCACGATGAGCGGGAACGAATCAGCCGAGGGCGGTGCCGTTTTCGTGGGGGAAAAAGCCAGCCTGACAATGGTGAACTCGATTCTCTGGGGGAACACTCCCCGCAACCTCGAACAGGAATCCGCAACGACAGTCATCCGGGTGGATGCCTCCGACCTGCCAGGCGACTGGCCCGGCGAAGGCAACATTGACGCAAGCCCTCGTTTCGTCGATCTCGACGGCATGGACAACCGGATCGGAACTGAAGACGACGACATTCGTGTACTTCCCGGCTCACCCTGTCTGGACAGCGGCGCGAATTCCCTGCTTTCGGCTGATGTGGCCGATCTCGATGGTGATGGAGACAGAGCTGAACCACTGCCGCTGGATTTGCGGGGAGAGGCTCGATTACGCGATGAACCAACGTCGCCGGATACTGGAACAGGAACGCCTCCGCTCGTCGATATGGGAGCCGTCGAGGGGCCTGGACCGGCCTGTTCCCTCGTGGTGTCGCCCCAACAGGTCGTCGTACCTGAGGGGGGTACAGCGTCGATCTGGGTCTCATTAGGTGTTGAGCCGGCGGCGAGTATTCCAGCGACCATTGTTCGTGTCTCCGGTGACCCCGACATCGCTTTGCGATCCAGCTCAACGCTGATCTTCGAGCGCTCCGGCGGGCTTCATCCCTGGGACGTTGCCCAGGAGGTGATCCTGTCAGCTTCTTCAGATCCCGACGGTCTGGTTGGGCTAGCCCGATTCAAGGTGACGCTCGGCGACTGTGCGAGCAGCGAGTTCACTGCTGCCGAGAAGGATGATGAGCCCTTCAGCGAAGTTGTGTACGTCGATCAAAGCGTACCTGAAGGGGGCAACGGAACGAGTTGGAGCAGTGCCTTTACATCCCTGCAGTTCGCCCTGCAGGCGGCGGCGCTTGGAGGATACCCCCTTGAAATCCGCGTGGCTGCCGGGGTGTATGTCCCCGATCCGATCGGGCGTGATCGACTAATCTCCTTTGTGCTCCCCGACAACGTCGCTTTGCTGGGGGGCTACGCCGGCGCTCGAAGCTCGGCACCTGACGATCGAGATCCCGATCGCTACGTGACAGTGCTCAGCGGTGATCTCCTGGGGAACGACGATGAGACGGCTCTGTCCTCTCTTGACAACAGCTACCATGTCGTTGTGACGAAATCCACCGGTCCTAGAACTAAGCTCGATGGTTTTATGATTCGCGGCGGAAATGCGGACGGACCGCCCCCTTACGATAATGGGGGAGCCGTGTTCTGCAACGGGGGTAGCCCGGTGATCAGCCGCTGCAGGTTCACGGGTAATTGCTCGAAGACATATGCCGGCGCAGTGTACAACACCGGGTACGGCAATCCGGTGGTCAGCGATTCCCGGTTCGAGGAAAACCGAGCAGACTCGTCAGGTGGGGCGGTGGCCAACAGCGGAGGCAGCCATGCCCAGTTCATGAACTGTACATTCAGTCGCAATACGGGTCATTGGGACAGTGGCGCGGCCAGAGATCTCGACGGGGCCAACAGCTCCTATCTGAATTGCCTGTTCGAATACAATATCGTCGAGGAGCCAATCTATGGCAACGCAGGGGCAGTAGGGCTCACCGACAGCAACTCCGGTTTCGGCAACTGTCTCTTCAGTGGAAACGCATGCCCTGGGTTCGGCGGAGGCTTGGGGGTCTTCAACAGCCAGTTGACGCTTGTCAACTGTACATTGGTTCAGAATGCCGCAACCCGCGAAGGCGGCGCCATCTATGGCTACGAGTCTTCGGTCACGATCATCAACTCAATTGTCTGGCATAACACGAGCGGGGCACAAATCCTGCTCGAGAACACCTCCTCCCTCTCGACTTCATATTCGGATATCGAGGGTGGGCAATCCGGTGTGCTCGTGGATCCGGGCGATGTGCTGGAATGGGGCAACGGGATGATCTGCTCCGACCCGCTTCTCACACAAGAGGACCATCTCTCGGCTGGCTCTCCCTGCATCGATGCTGGAACGAATGCTGTGCTCTCTCGCGAAGGACAGCTTGGAGTAAGTGCACGGTGTGAGATCGACCTGGAGAAGAATCTGCGCCGATTCGACGATCCCTTAACCAGTGATACGGGGCAAGCCGGTGAGCACCCTCCAGTGATCGACATGGGAGCTCTCGAGTATGGTAGCCTGGCGATGCCTTCAATCATTCGAGTCAGTACCGAGGCTGCCGGCGCCGGATGGGGTTTGGATTGGCCCAACGCGATGACGGATTTGCAGGTTGCCCTGGCGACCGCACGGGCGGCCGGGGGCCGTGTTCAGCAGATCTGGATGGCTGCGGGAAACTACCATCCCGATCCTCCCAGCGGAGATCGCAAGAGTACGTTCCAGTTGGTCACCGGCACGGCGGTGTATGGTGGCTTCGCGGGCACGGAGACGGAGCTGTCGCAACGGGATCCGGATGCCCACGAGACCATCCTCAGCGGTGATCTGAACGGCAATGACACGGCTGATCCGGCCACCTGGATGGACAACGTCTACCACGTGGTGACGGCCAGTTACACCAACGCCACGGCGGTTCTTGACGGCTTCACGATCAGCGGAGGCAACGCGGACGGAACGGGAGCCGATGCCCTGGGCTCGGGGATCTACCTGTCGGCGGGCAAGCCGACGCTCAGGAATATCCGCCTGGCCGGCAATGACGGTGGAGAAGTGGTCTATAGCGACTTTGGCCAGCCACAGCTGGGAACGATGGTCATCGACACGGGTACGGCCGCCGGGATGACCGCAGGCATCCTGTCCCGCAATCAGGCTTGGCTGGAAGGTGAGCTGTCGCTGATGGGCGGGACGCCTGCCAGCCCCAGTGCCCTGCAGCTCAAGGCCACCCATTTCGATGGGCCGGGTGGGATCAGGCTGAGCTCCTGCAGCCTGCTGGAGGTGCTGGACTCGCCCTTCTACGATCCGACGATCATCCGCACGAACGTCACCGGCCCGGGCGTGATCCACATTGCCCCCGGCCAGCAGCTGAACCTGGAAGGCAGTGCCCGGGTGAACCTGGAGCGTCAACCAAACGACCAGTGCTCGGACCCGATCGGCACCGGCGGGGGCCGGATCATCGTGGACGGAACGCTGATCGCCCGAGACCAGGCCACGATCGAGAACACCAATATCTGCGTGAACCAGGCGGATGTCCAAGGGACGAGCAGGATCCAGAACAACAACATCCGGCTGCTGGAGACGACTACCGGCTTTGGCGGCCAGTTCTACGTCGAGGACACGGCGAGTATTATCGACAACCACATCGTCTCGGAAGGAGACCGGTACCTGGACCTGGACCCCAACCCGGACCCGAACACTCCGCACCCGGACATCCGGGATAACCTGATCGAAGTCATCATCAAGTCGGGAACTCCAGTTGAACAGGGCACGCTCCTCGAGCTCCGTTCGCCGGACGAGGACTGTGCCGACCCGGACCACTGCGCCGCGGGGGCCTTCCCGGGCGGTAACGGCTACCACGACAAGTGGGTACTCCAGAAGCTGGAACTCGAGCCCAGCGCCAAACTCAACCTGACCAACCGCCAGGGTTTCGACTTCAACCCTGGGTTAACGATCCCGGACACAGTGTACGTCAGGCAACTGATCCTGAACCCCGGCTCGGTCCTGAACGTGGCCGGCCAGCGGCTGTACTACCAGGAGCTGATCGGTGACCCCACCCAAATCGTAGACCAGCCGCTGCTGGGCTTTTCGTTGGGCATCATCGGGATGAACGACGACACCGAGTTCGATGTCCGGCTGACTACCCGCCTGACCGACGAAGCGGACCGCGATCCCGAACACCCGGCAGACCCGTTGCCAGAAGGTGTCGTTGAGCGGATCACCCTGGGATCCGACGACACTCCGCCCAACGAGGGCGTGATGCGGATGCAGACCCACAAGCCAAACGAAGCCAAATCCGCCAGTAGTGTGGCCGCCAAGGGCCACTTTACCCGTGCGGCGGAGGACCTGATCGATATCGTTTTCCAGTACCGCTTCTGCTCGGCGGACGGCGAACTCATCGTCAAGATCAGCGGGAACCGGGAAACGGGCCAGGGCAACGTGGAGGTGGCCCGGATCCAGCCCGTTCCCGGAACGGCCGGTTCGATGGGCAACGCCTTCGCGATCTTCCAACAGAGTGTCCCCCGCGGCGATCTCAACTTCCTGCGAGGCACATTCGTCGAGCTGGAGCTGCGCGGTCAGGACGCCTGCGTGCTGATTGACAACTTCGATCCGCGGATCGAGTGCAATACGGCCGGCAAGTGCGGGGACCTGAATAACAACTGGGGGATCGTCAACGCAGAAGATTATCTACTCCTGTTAGCCAGCTACGGGAGCGTGGTCCGGGCGGATGATCCGACGGTCGCTCAGCCGACGTACCGGTTCTGGTGCCTGGACATCAATGGCGACAAGTACGTGGACAGCAACGACCTGATGGCCTGGGAGACGGCCTGGCGAACGCGGCTGAACCTGTGCGGCGAGGGGGTCCTGGCTTCGGCCGGGATGAAATCACAGGCCCGCAGCGAAGCAGGATCGTCCACGACCTCAATCCTGCTGGCCGGCAAGCAGAAAGCGAGTTCCCAGAACGACTCTCTATATCGGCTGGCCGGAGAGGCGTTGACGGTGAACTCAGAAGGTAAGACCCTCGTCGCCGCGGGCATCTGCCCGGTGGAGCCCATCGCCCCGGCCGGGGGCCAGAACACCCGAGCCAATGGCCGGCTGATCTCAGGCTCGGACGGCGAGATCTATCAGATCAACGGGGCGGACGGCCTGTACCGGATCCAGTTGGACGGCAGCCATCGATGTGTCCTTCGCCCAGGGTCAGCCCCCGGCCCAGCGAACGACCAGATCGTCTACATCGGGACCAACAACGTCAACAATGCCGCGGTAGGCCTACCCATCGCCGACGCGGTGATCCGGCAGGAAGGAACGAATACCTGTGCCTACGTCGTTCCGGCCGTCGTCCAAACCACTTCGAACGGCATCACCTACTGCTACCGGGCGGCAGCCAAGGTGCGGCTGAACGCGGACGCGAGCTTCAGCGTGGTGAACCTGTACGGCGAAGACCCCGGCCCGCCGACCTCAACCTGGTCGCCGGTGGACCGTGGCCGGCCCAGGGAGATCGAACTGGACGACATGGGTACAACGCTCTACGTGGTCAGCGCCCAGGCGTTCAACGGGAACGACTACGTGCTGGTGTACAACGCGAACGATACCAACCCAGCGCCTGAACGAGTCATCTCACTCTACGGCCTGTTCGGCCAGGAATCGGACGTCCCGCGCGGCGCGACAGCCATGCTGTTGTCGGGCAGTGACCTGTACCTGGCAGCAGCGGTGAACCCCCTGGCCCAGACGCACACCCGGATCTACCGGTTCCAGACCACTGAATCCTGCGCAACCGGTCTGTGTTCCGCGGGCCGGGTGGACATCCGCAATCCAACGGTCCCGAACACCTACAACACCAATCCGATGATCGGGTTCGTGACCGCCCTGGCCAAGAGCCCGGACGGGAACCTGTACATGGCCGGCGTGGTCTCCCCGACGTTCAGTGAGAGTGAAACCCCGCCGGGCGGCGATCTATTCACGACGCCGACGGTGGCGATGGTGAAGCCGGAATGGTTCGGTTCAGCCCCGGCGAATCTGGAAGCCGCCGCCTTGACCTGCGGCGACCTGGCTCTGCCTGCGGGCCTGGCGTTCGGAGCACCGTTAGCCTCCGGCCCGGCGGCGGACTTCGACGGTGACGGGGATGTGGATGGCGATGACTACAGCCGGTTCGCATCTTGCGTGACCGGCCCGGCGATCCGGTACGCGGATCACCCGACCCCCGGCTGCGCGCTATCCGCCGACGGCCAGGGCCTCCTTCCCGCCGACCTGGACCGGGACGGCGATGTCGATCAGCGCGACTTCGGTGTCTTCCAGCGGTGCTACAGCGGAGCGGGCGAGCAGGCTGATCCGGACTGTGCGGATTCGTCGTCCTGACAGGATATTGCGAGTGCGCCTCCTGGGCTGACCTTGAGCGCGTCTCTCGGCCGCGCTGCGCCAGCCCGGGTCTGACGGGCGCTTCGTGTTTCAATAACTCAAACTGACCGATTCGGTGGCTGATGCGGCTTGGCGCACATAAAAAGCGGTGTGTCTGGCCGATGACTGTTGTAGCGAGCAACATCACGGAGAACACCGCTATGCTCACTATCGACCGCATCCCCGCCGCTGGTCAAGCGTTTTTCCGGCCGCATCGTCAATCTCTGGGCAAACGGGCCTGGCCGCATTTCTGGGGGCTGGTCTTGGCCATCGCCATGGCCACGGAGCACACCGTCGGTGTCCTTCCGGTAAGCCTGCATGAACCGTCCTGAGGCGTCTGGTATGGTCATCTGTCACCACAAGGTTCCATGGAGGACAGATGATGAGCACCGGCACCGCGCGTGATGTTCCTTCCCGGCTGGAGGGAACGCTTCGGCGTTTTGAGCGATGGCGTGAGAACCGCAATGGCCGCTCGCGCATTCCCGACGGACTATGGGCATTGGCGGTGAAGGCGGTGGCTCGGTACGGACTTCACCCGACCGCCCGGGCCCTTCACCTGGACTACTACTCGCTCAAGAAGCGTGTCGAGTCCGCCGGTCGAGAACGGCGGGATCGAAGGACCGCCTCA
>JAKLEZ010000053.1 GCA_022711465.1 Planctomycetota bacterium
TCCACCCTGGCCTGATCTCGTTTACATCTCTTGTTCCGGCTCCAAAACACCCTCATGCTACAGGACGATGGAAGTCCGTGCAAACCACAATCCGGCAAGTCGGCGACGCTCACTGTGGCGTTATCGTTGCTACCAGCGCGACCACGGAGCGCGACTCGACTCGATAGGTACAGCCCTGGATCGGCGGCGACATCTGCCAATCGACAATGTCGTGGGGCGAATCCAGGGCCGTGTCCAGCCAGCGGCGCCATGGGTGTTCCTCGCTGCTGTCCACGGGCGGCAGCTCAAAGTCGAGCGGTTCCCAGTATGTGTTCAAAATCAGATGGAGGAGCAGGTTCCTCGTGGTCGTTGGGAGTGCGGCTGCTGGCTTTGCCACAACTACGGCTATGGCCACTTCGGGTACCCATGACCCCCTCCACGGATCCCGGCGAGCGGCATTACCGCACTGGGCTCTTGCCTCAGGTGATGACGCCCATGCGGTGCGAGGGATGAGGATGACATACGCGGGCCAGTGGCAGCCACGTTTCGATGAGCCGTTGCATCCGTACTCAGGTGCCGCGGCCCATTTGGCTACGTCGCGACAGCGCCCGTTGCCAGAGCCAGCCCACTCGGTCCGAACTCCAACAGGCGGGTCTTGTCGGGGTACAATTCCAGGTGGAACTTGCGGAATCGCTCCCGCAGCTCCGCCGGGAACCACTCGGCCTCCGATCGGTGCTGGAACCCACCGATGAAGCCGTCCGCCGTTTCGGCGAACGGACTTACCCCCTTCCGCGCCGCCGCCCCGGACCACCGCTCAGGGAACCGCACCCCACGCCCCCATCGGCGATATCTTGTCGTGCTGATGCAGCCAATGAACCAGCCAGGTCTCCGCCAACTCGCGGTAGGCGTCGGCTTCGATGGTATTCAGATCCCCGTTCCAGTCACCGGGTGCATACAGATTGCCCGTGTGCCCCGTTCGATTCTGCAGCTCCTCCAACGCGTCGATCTGCGCGGCAGCCCAATCCAGAGCCGACGGGCTCTGACCCGCATCGAGCCCCCGGACATGGCCGTAGATCAGGAAGAGGACGTAATTGCTGTCCACGGCCGAATTGAATGACCAGTTGTTTCCATTCGGGAAATACAGCGTCGGATCGAGCCGCCCGTCCGGCCTGCGGTGAAACACGGTACCCCCCGGAGGAAGGACGGGGCGGGCTTCACCGGTGCCGTAGGGATTGGTCCCCACCACGAAAGCCAGCTTGGTCATGGCGTCCCATGTAAGCTGTTCGTTGAAGAAAGCGCTGGCCGGAATGCACTGGCCCGCCAGCGTCGCATCAACCAGCGTGTCATACGTCAGCGTGTGGGCGGCTATGTAGTCCGGGTGCACGATGTGGTGGTTAACCAGCACGCCGTCGTCAAACGTGTTGTAGCCGTTGAGCCATTGACTCACCTGTCGTCCATCCACCGGGGTGGTGTTATGAACGTCGCTTGGCCGGCTGTACGAGCTGATCATCAGCTCCGAAGCCTTCTGCCGCCAGAGGCCGACGTGGGGATCGTTGGGCATCATCGCTTGGGCGACAGTGACGATCCGACTGTTCCAGGCGTTCTCTTCGGCCTTGGTATCTCCCGGCGTCAGCGACGTCCCCGCCCTGCTTCGCCAGTAGGGAACGATGTCGTTGGCCAGGGCGTCGGCCTCATACTTCACCATCGTGGCCACCGCCTGCTGGGTTTCAGTGCTCAGTGAGTCCCACAGCATCCAGGCCGCCTGGGCCCCTCGCGAGGCCCAATACGCCGCCTGCCAGGACCGGTTACGCACTCCCTGGCCCCAATGGTAGTACTTGGGAACATTGTTGTTCGCGATGTGGGTCATGGCGACGCCCCGAATCGCCAGCTCGGTTCGACGCAGGGCCTCGCCCTGGGACACACTGGCCAGGGACGGATCGAAAACGCCCGTCCGGATCATCACGGCATTCCCCCAGGCAAAATGCGCCAGCGTTCGCAGGGAATTGCCCAGACCGGTCGCATTGACCCTGTAACCCTCGGCCTCGCCAAAATACGAGTAGTGCTCGAGAGGGTATGTCGAGTGAATCAGGTCATACAGGTGGCCGGATTCCCTTTGAACCAAGCCGATCAGATCCTGACCAAACGCATCCTCGGACCGCATCCCCATCAGCTCCGCGAACCGGGACCAATCGACGGGCTCAACGCCCGCCGAAACCGAAACGACCGGCGCATCCGGTTCGATCGCCACGGCGGCGATTCCGTACATCGCCGTCTCGTCAACCGCACCCCAAATGGGCCCCAAATCGACGACGCCGGCCTGGTCCACGACGCGCATCCATATCGAGTGGCGATGATCGATCGAATTGCCCGCGCCGAGATCGCGCACGTAATCCTTCATGCCGGAAAGCGGACTCATCTTGCCGTTGTCTCGGCCAATGTTGTCACCGGTGTCCACGAAGCCCGTGCGCAGCCAGTCGGGCGGGGCCACTCGGTCGTCCATGAACACGTACAACTTCGCCGGCCTGCTCAGTGTCACGCTGATCTTCAAATCCTGGCGAACCTGGTCGCCGCAAAACGTCTTCACGTAGTCGGCGCCGATCAGATACGCGGGCATCCCGCGCTTGTCCACACCGTTCCAATCGTCCTCGGGACGATCCACGTAGCAGAACGCATCCTCGCCCAGCCCGCCCGCCACGATCTCGTAGAACTGCTTGGATTCCGAGACGCGGATGTTGTCGCGCACCTCGGTGATCAACGGAACCTCCTCCTCATCCGGCGCACTCGCCCGACGAAACAGCCGGTCGCCGTAGGTCACAATGGACATGACCCGGTCCAATTCTCCGGCCGCACCCACCACCACGCCTTCTCCCCGTACCAGGCGAACGGATCCCGGTTTCCCGCCGGCGGCCAGTTCCACGCTGCCGTCGAAAACGATCACTTCCGTAGCCAGATCATGCGCCACATCCACGCCGAATTCCGTGCTCAGATCCGTCACAACCCCCCGCGGCGTCTCCAGCACAAATCCGCCACCATCCGTCTTGTTGATCTTCACCCGCCCCCGCTGCAACCGGCCGCGTGATGTGCCGATCAACTCCAGATCCGCCGGCCCCTCCACGATGACCTGGCCCTTATCGCCCAGTCCCACCGTCCGCGTCTCCTCCGTGTCCAGGCGAACGTGGATCATGTCCCGCTCGCTGCTCCGGACAGTGGAAACCTGCCCGGCCTCCTGCTGAAGGGCCCCGTTAAACACGCGGAAATACAGCCCCACACCCACCAAGCCCACGATCACGGCACACGAAGCCCAGGCCACCTGCGGCGATTGGAAAAACGCTCGTCCGCAGCGCGCCGCCCAGGCCCAGAGCCGTTGTCCAGAGCAGACCGTCACCCCAACCGGCGCAGGTTGGGCGGTACCCACCCTGCGGTTCCTGAAGGCGTCCACGGCCCGCTGCACCCGCGTCCCCGTATCCAGATTGATGTGCAACTGACAATAACGCCGGAAATAAACCTGCGCGCCCGGACAGCCCCGCAGAAAGGCCTCCAGTTGCTGGATTTCCTCCTCCGAGAGCAGCCCGTCCAGCAACCCGTCGATCAGCGTCTGCAGCTCAGGAGACACCTCATCGGGTGACTTCATGCCTGTTCTCCCTGCGCGAGCGCCCGTTCGATACAGGCGTACAGAGCGCGCCGAATCCGCGACAAGCTGTTGTGAACGGCACGAACCGGCCGCCCCAGCTTCATGGACGCTTCGCGAATCGTGCCGCCGCCGTAGCACAACGCGAGCAGGTTCTGATCCGTCGTCGAGAGTTTCTCGCGGCAGCGGGCCAACGCCTGCAACCGAGCCTCCTGCATCTCCGTGGACTCGAATGGCGCCTCCGCTAGTTCACTCACCAATTGCTCTGAAAAATGCAGCCTCTCTCTCCGCTTGGAGCGGGCGAAATTCCAGGCACGATACCGCGCCACCTGACCCGCCCAGGCCATGAAATCCGATCCGGGCTGGAACTGGCAGAAGTTGCTCCAGATGGCCAGCGTCGTCTGCTGAAACACATCCTCGGCGTCTGCCAAACTCGGGACGATGCAGAAAATCAGGTTGAAGAGCTCGTACTTGTGGCGCGCCAGCAACTTGAGGAACTCGACCTCCTGCTCCGCGGCATTGGGCGCCATCGCATGCTTCTCCCGAAGCTTGTTCACTTTCACCCGACGATACGGCTCTGACCACCCAGCGCCGCCGGCAAATCGGTAAACACTCTTAAACACAGCCCTATTATGGATTTACGCTTCAAACGGTCCTGCCTGATCCAACCTCTCCGCCGGATATTAACGCATCCACGCGTTGCCGGGCATGGGCCCACGCGCCATCCAGGTGCCCTGGTCGTCGGCCCAAGGCGCACGCCTTGTAAAACCATAGAGCCGACCCCCAACGGTCGTCACCCACGAATCTGGAAGGAAACCACATCTGTGGTGCATCGGCCTTCCACGCCCGAACGCAGTACCTCACCTGCCACCCGCCATCACCCGTGCTCAGAAATCACCCCAAATACCGGGTGACTTGTCAAGCCGGTCGGCTCTTGGATATGGGAGCGAGGTCATCGCGGCAAAGGGTCCCTATTGTCTCGGACTACCGCTGTTACCCCGCTTTCCCCCTGCTTCCGCATTTCTTCGTGATGGCGGCAGGGTATGTGCAGCGCAGGTGGCACGTCTGAGGCATTGTAGCTTCAGGGGGTCATTCATGGCTGCGGACGCGGAGGACCATATTGATGCCTCGATGGATCCCACGCGGCTTCACTCTGATCGAAGTCCTGGTCGTGGTAACCATCATAGCCCTCCTGGTCGCCATTCTCATCCCCTCCCTGTCCCGGGCTCGTGAGCTGGCCAGGCGAACGGTCTGCGCCAGTCGCCTCCATAACCTGGGAGTTGCGATCCACGAGTATTCGAGCGCCAACAACGGCAAAATCATCCAGTGCGCTGTGGGAAACTACCGGGCGCCCCGCGCCCCGAACGTACCCGCCACCGGCCCGCTGGTCCAGACCGCCCTCACCCCCCGATTCGCAGGCTCTACCAAGCCCTACGAACACGTGGACTGGCTGCTGGCCGCCCAGAAATACACCGTCATGAGGGAGATTTGGGAATGCCCGAACCGGCTCGGACAGTTCACCTATGAAGGAACGCCTACCGTTGCCGAACAGGGCTACGACGCCGCCTCGCTGCGGGCCAAGGGCTACAAGGTGACCGAAACGCCGGACTACGACGAATGGGGCATCGCCTATCAATACTTCGGTGGTATCCTGCAGTGGCAAACCCCCAAATGGAATTTCAGGAGTCGTGCTCCGATCGACAGCAGCGCCAAGCCCACCTGGGCGCTGGCCAGCGACTCCAACATCTGGGTGGGCGGCGACCCGGATGTCATGCGCAGGGTGGCCGCGGTTGAAAAGGTACCGCCGCACCTCGCGTCCGGCCTGGTGCCCGCCGGCGGAAATACCCTGACCTTCGACGCCGCCGTCGCGTGGATCCCCTTTCACCGGATGATCTCCATCCACGCCTGGACCAGTTCCGGCGAGGGCGGCCGCCAGGGCTACTGGTGGCAGGCCGATCTCGGTGACTACGGCCGGTGGCTTGCCCAAAACGATCCGACCCATGCTTCCGTCAAGGAGTGGCAGCCGCAGTGAGACCATACTCGGGCGCCGGGAGGCGCTTCGCTAAGGGTACGCACGGAGACTAAGGAGCTGGCGCATGGCAAGACCATCCATGACCTCGGGGCCGCACGCGGTTCAACTGCTCGTGGCCATCACGGCAACCCTTCTGGTTGCACCCACCCTGCCCGCAGCCGACCTCACCTGGCTGGGAGGGAACAACAACAACACCTGGGACGTCGGCACCGGGGCAACCCTCAACTGGACCGACCTGCTCGGACCAACGTGGTTCACCGATGGCGACCTCGTCACTTTTGACGACACCGGTTCCAACTTTCCGCCCGTCAACGTCGTGGGGACAGTCGCACCGGCCAGCGTGACCTTCGCTCACTCGACCGGCCACGATTACACCCTGTCCGGCGAGACCATCGCCGTCGCGGGCAACATGAATCTCAACGGCTCGGGCAACGTGACCGTTTCCAACGCTGCCCTCTCCGTAGGCGGCCTGCTCGGCCTCAACAGTGGTTTTTTGATCCTGGACCCTCCCGCTACCCCTGAATTCACGCTGGCCGGCAACCTGAGCGGCGCCGGTACACTCCGCAAGGATGGCGCCGGCACGGCCACCCTCGGCGGCGACAACTCGGCCTTCGCCGGCCCCATCGTGATCGCCGCCGGCACTCTAAAAGCCAATGGCAATACCGGCTTGGGCGCCGGCGGAACCGAAGCCACGGGCGTGACCATTCTTGACGGCGCCACTCTCGACGTGCTCCCCACCGATGGCGCGAGCACCGAAATCATCACCATGTCCGGTACCGGCGTGGACGGCCAGGGCGCCCTCGTCGCCACCGCCGGCACCGATGCCATCAGCCGCGTGAACCAGGCCATTCTCACCGGCGACGCCCGCATCGCCGCGATCGCCTTGAACGGCAAAGCCAGCAACCTCGTCGTGGGCGGCGAAGCTGGCGCGTTCCAGGGCAACGGCCACGATCTGTACGTGTTCGTCGACACCGCCAGCCAGGTCGATCTTCAGAACGTGGGCGAGACCAACATCAACCACGTGGTGATCGGCGGTGACAAGCGCCCGCTCTATCTCGCCGGTGACAGCACCCTGGGGCCGGATTCGGGCACCGTCACCCTAGCCAACGCCCGCTTGGGCTTCTACGGTCCTGCCAGCACGGAAGCGCCGCCCAGCACCATCACCTTCACCAAGCCCATCGTCGTTGACCCCGTCGGCGGCTGCGTCGAGGTCTACCCCGGCAGCAAGGCCGTTGACTCACCGATCACGATGAACGGCAACTTCGAGACCACCACCTATTGCATAGCCAACAACAGCACTGCCACCATCACGCTGAACGGCAAACTCACCGGCGGGGGCGGCCTCGCCGTCCACCTGTACGCCAGTACCACCACCTCTCGCCTGGGCATGGTCGCACTCACCGCCAACGATAACGACTACGCCGGACCAACCACCATCAGCGGTGGCGGCGGCTTCAAGAACGTGGTCGCGGCCCGCGATCGCGTCTCCCTCTCCATCGGCAACGGCGGAACCACCGGCAGCATCGGGCCAGGCGATGTGACCGTCACCGCCCCCGGCCGGTTGCGCTTCAATCGCGTCGATACCTTCACCTTCCCCAATAACATCTCCGGCACCGGGCACGTCAACCTCGACGCCGCCGGCGCCGTCGTAACCCTTACCGGCAACAACACCTACTCCGGCACGACCACGATCAGTGCCGGCACGCTGAAGTTCGCTTCGCACACCAACGGTGGGAAGTACACGGTGGGCAGCGGCGCCACCCTCGATCTGACCAACATGACCGCCGCTCCCTTGAATGCAACCGACCTGGTCGTGAACGATAACGCGGCGTTTCATTTCCGGTTGCTCGACCCCGACAGCACGACCGATGACGAGATCGTCCTGACCGGGGCACTGGATCTCTCGGCCGTTACGGCCATCGCCATCCAGGCCACGTCGCCGGGTGATCCTCTATTGCCGGACGGCAACTACCTGCTGGCTTCGACCTCGGGCACGCTGACACCGCCCGCCGTGACGCCGACCTTGACCTTCATTGGCAACAACCCGCCTGCGCGGGTCAGTTTGGCCGTCATCCCCGAGGCCAATGCGGTCTATCTGAGCGTCGGCGATGTCACGCTTCCCCCGAAGGTGGCGGACATCGAGCCGACCGGCGGCGACGGCGATGTGGATACCGCGGATTTGAGCGCCATCCTCGCCTGTGCCCTGGGACCGGACCTGCTCGTCGAGCTCGCGTGCGCCACCAGCGACCTCGACCGCGACGGCGACGTCGATCAAAGTGATTTCGGCATCTGGCAGGCGTGCTTCCGCGGGTCGGGTGTCCAAGCCAGTATCCCGGACTGTACGGCTGTAAAGATCCCTTGAGCTTGCTCGAGGTTCGATCTGGAGTTGAACGCCACAGCGGCCGCGTGTGCCGCTGGTAACATCAAGCTGCGGAACGCCTCACGGTATCCCGCGCAGAGACTGCGAGGAGGAAAAAGGATGCACAAGCGGTATGGAACACTCGTTTTTGTCGCGGCCCTGGTCAGCGGCACATTATCCCCAACCGGATATGCGGCCATCATCGCCCAGGACCATTTCGATGCCTATACGCTGGGGTCGATCGCCGACCAGGGTACCATCGCCGATGGTTGGCTCAACACGTGGGGCGGCTATGCTCGCACCACGAATCCCATCCCGGTCCGGGATGTCGTTGCGGATGTGTTCGCTCCCAGTGGCAACCAATCCCTGGCGCTCGGGTACAACGTTGGGAGTGGTACCCTTCACAACAACGCCCTGACTCGTCAGTTCACTCCGCAAACCGACACGTTCTATGTCGGCTTCCTCCTCCAGACGACGGGCATGTCCGATTCCAGCGACCTCTTCCACCTGTATTTCAATGACAACAACGCCACCACCTCGGCGGGTACGAATGGGACCAGCCTGGCGCTGATGATCACGGAAGGAAATCGCTCCCTGCGGGCGGGCGGTCTGGATGAGTCGATCTTCGCTGCCAACGTCGACGACGTCGTCAATCGCATTGTGCTGAGATTCTCGAAGACCGTGTCGGGTGGCGACTATGACCAATTGGATGTGTTCGTCGATCAGTCGACTGACGCAACCCCGACCCACACGATCGTTAATACCGTCCCCGCCAGCGGGCCGGGGGCGACGGTTTCGGCGCTGCATGTTCGCATGCGCTATACGGCCGCCACCGATCGGGTCAATTTCGATGATCTAAGGGTCGCTACCACGTTCGCCGAAGTCGTGCCTGAGCCCGCGAGCCTGAGTCTGCTGTTGCTGGGCGCGGCCGGATACCTGCGCCGCAAGCGGCCGGCCTGAACCGGCGAAGCGACCTGGGTTCTTCCGTGTCTGCACTAGGCCGCGACGTCGAGACCGCGGCCATGGTTTGAGTCTTGCCAGAACAGGTGGTCCCGCGATCCGGCGGGACCGCTTGTTCTAGGCCGGTGTCGGAATGTTGTTCTGAGGAGTGCTTCATGCCACGTGGTTGTTCGGAAGTGTCGCGCCGCGATTTCGTCAAGACTGCCGCGGCCGCGGTTTCGGCAGCGAGTGCCTTCCCGTATTTCGCCCGCGCTCGCGGCGCCGACCGTCCGTTGAAAGTGGGCCTTATCGGCAGCGGCCGCCGCGGAACCACCGCCGCCCTGAACGCCATCCAGGCCGATCCCAACGTCCGCATCGTCGCCCTCGCCGACGTGTTCCAGGACCGGCTGGACACCTCCCGCAACACCCTCGCCAAGAAGGGCCAACAGCAAATCGACGACCGCAACTGCTTCGTCGGCTTCGATGCCTACCAGAAGGTGCTGGCTACCGACGTGGACTACGTCATCCTCGCCACGCCACCCTACTACCGTCCGGAGCATTTCGAGGCCGCCGTCCAGGCCGGCAAGCACATATTCACCGAGAAGCCCATCGCGGTAGACCCGGTGGGCGTCCGCCGGTTCATGGCCGCCGGTACGCTGGCCGGCGAGAAAGGCCTGTGCGTCGTCGCCGGCACGCACCGCCGTCACCAGGATGGCTATGTCCAGACCATCCGGCGCATCCACGACGGTGCGATTGGCGACATCCTCTCGGCCCAGTGCTATTTCAATCAGGGCCAACTCTGGTACAAGCAACGCCAGGCGGGCTGGAACGACCTCGAATGGATGATCCGCGATTGGGTCAACTGGACCTGGCTCTCCGGCGATCACGTCGTCGAGCAGCACATGCACAACGTCGACGTCATCAACTGGGTCCTCGGCCGGCACGCGCTCAAGGTCGTCGCCATGGGCGGCCGGGCCCGCCGCGTCACCGGCGATCAATACGACTACTTCTCCGCTGATCTGTTCTATCCGCTGGACGAAAAAGACCGGGAGGGCCGGCTCCACGTCCTCAGCCAGTGTCGCCAGGTCAACGGCTGCGCCACCGAAATCTCCGAACGCGTGATCGGCACCCAAGGCGTCTCCAACTGCAACGGCTGGATCAGCAACCTCAGCGACCACAAGCCCTCCACCGTGAAACCGCAGTTCGCCTACGTCCAGGAGCACCAGGACCTGATCGCCGCCATCCGCGGCGAGAAACCGCTCAACGAGTCCCAGCACGTGGCCGAGTCCACGCTCACCAACATCATGATCCGCATGTCCGCCTACACCGGAGCAGAGGTCACGTGGCACCAGGTCATGAAATCGGATCTGCAACTGCGCCAGCCCGACTACGCGTTGACGCCGGAGAACATCCGCGCGCATATTCCCGTACCGGGCAAGGCCTGATCGCAACACCGCGCGGGTCCCTGATGTGTGGGTTTGGTGTTGGGAAGCAGTGGTCAGCCCGCTTTTCGGCCCGCAGCTCTCGTGGCCCTGTAGCGGCCGGGCTCGGTACCGGCCGTCTCGTGAGGAGACAACCCGTGAAGGTAATGAAGACCCTGCTGACGGTCCTGTTCCTCGGCGCCACCGTCCACGCTCAGCCGCGGCAGCAGGCCGACGTGATCGTCTACGGCGGCACCGCCGGCGGCGTCATGGCCGCCGTCGCTGCGAAACAGCAAGGCGCCACCGTCGTCCTGATCGAGCCGGGCCGGCACGTCGGCGGCATGGTCTCCGGCGGGCTGGGCAAAACCGATATGGGCCGTCAGGAGCGCGTGATCGGTGGCCTGGCCCGAACGTTTTTCCAGCGCGTCGGTCGTCACTACGACAAACCAATCGCCTGGCTCTTCGAACCCAAGGTCGCCGAGTCCACTTTCAACGATCTGCTCCAGGAAGCCGGCGTCGAGGCCTGCTTCGAGCAGCCGCTGGAATCCATCGAGAAAAACGGCAACTCTATCGTCCGCATCAAGACTGCCCATAGGGAATTCGCCGCCCGCCTCTTCATCGACTGCTCCTACGAAGGCGATCTGATGAAGGCGGCCGGCGTGTCCTACACGGTCGGCCGTGAAGGCCGGGACAAATACGGCGAGTCCCTGGCCGGGCGGCGGGAAATCCTGCCCGGACACCACCAGGCCGTGGCGCCCGTGCCCGCCTACGACCAGAACGGGAGACTCCTGCCCTACGTGGTCCGCCAAGCGGACCTGCCTCCGGTCGGCGCGGCTGACGGCAAGTTCCAGTTCTACAGCTTCCGCCTCTGCCTGACCGACGACCCGGCCAATCGCCTCCCCATCCCCAAACCGGACAACTACGATCCCGCGCGCTTCGGCCTCGTCCGCAACTACCTGAAAGCCGGAAAGGACCAACTCGAGCTGCGCAACTTCCTGTGCCTCTCCCGGCTACCCAACCGCAAGACCGACATCAATACCTGCGGCTTCGTCTCTACCGCCCCGCTGGGCCCCGCCTGGGAATACCCCGAGGCCAACGCCCAACGCCGCAAGGAAATCTGGAAAGAACACCTCGATTGGGCCCACGGCTTCATCTACTTCCTGCAAAACGACCCGTCGGTGCCGCCCAACATCCGGCAAACCCTCGCCCCCTGGGGCCTGACCAAGGACGAATTCCCGGACACCGGCCACTGGCCTCACCAGCTCTACATCCGCGAGGGCCGGCGAATGCTCGGCGAGTACCTGATGACCCAGCAAGACCTCCAGCAGCATCGCCGCAAGTACGACTCCATCGGCATGGGCGGCTACAACATCGATGTCCGCGAGGTCCAATGGGTCGCCTGCGAGATCTCCCGCTTCCCGCGCGTGCAGGAGGAAGTGCTCCAGGAGGGCTACCTGAGCTACCCGGTCGGGCCCTACGAGATCCCTTTCCGCTCCCTCCTCCCGAAGCAGGACGAGTGTGACAACCTCCTCGTGCCCATCTGCGCCTCCATGAGTACCATCGCCTACGCCTCCTTCCGCATGGAGCCGCAATACATGATCGCCGGCCAATCGGCCGGCACCGCCGCCGCCCTCGCCATCCAGACGAACTCGAAGGTCCATCGACTGGACCTCAACCGCCTCCAGCAAACGCTCCGCAAGCAGGGACAGATCCTCTCCGCCGACGATATCGTCGCTCCGAAATCCGCCCCGGCGCGCTAACCGCGAGAGGCTGTCTCATCACTGTAACGGCCGGCCGCCCTGCCCGCTGTAGAGCCCGCTCGTGCGAGAATCCCTTCTCGCACGCACCTGTGCGGGAATCTCCTACTCCGCCTACGGCCGCCCGAGCTTCACCAACGCCAACGGCCTGGGCACCCCATCCGACAGCCCCTGGAGCCCCACCGGGGCGCAACAATCTCACGGTTAAGCCCGCTCTCAGCGGGTCCGCTTCAAGCCGGCCCGTGGCCGGAACAGGACTTCGAGTCCGCAATCAGAACCCACCGCCTTTCAGGGGTTGGTGATTCAGTCGAACCGTCCGACGACCTTGATGGGGCCTTCGGTGCCGGCTGGCAGGAGGATCGCGTCACCCCTCTGCACCGGCACAGCGGTGCCTTGAAGCGTCGCCGAGACGAGCGGCGAGCCGTCGCCGGAGCGGAGCCTCATGCGGATTTCCTTGGGGCGAATCGCCATTTTGCCGAGCACGGCATCGATCGTCACGGACCCGCCGTCGTCAGCCACGCCGAGGTTCACGTCGACCTGGCCACCGAAACAGGTGCGGATGCGACTGGCGTTCAATCGGTCGCCGGGCTTGAGCCATTCACGGGGGATGGCCTGGAGCAGCCAAAGCGACTGAGCCGAACCGTCGTAACCGCCGTATTCGCGGACGAACATGTTGCGCACCGCCAGCCACCGTTCGGTGTCGCCCGGCGCGCACGCCGGGACGCCATCGATCGACTCGGCGCCCACGCGGAAGTCCTGGTGGATAGCGAAGGCGAAATTGTGGGCGAACCACTCGAAGAACCGCGGCAAGTCGTCGCGGGCCAGAAACAACGGCGCGCCGACCGGCCACATCGTCTCGTATTCAACGTAATGGCGCCAAAGGTAGTGCCGCGAAGCAGCCGGGTCGGAAACGTCGGTCAAGTTCACGTCCGCATTGTCCGACTTCGCGGCCTTGGCGAAGTAGTGACCCTCGCCGCGCGGCAGACCGGCTTCGAGGAACGCCAGGGCCTGGTCGACCAGTTCATCGTGCGGGTCGAACGCGCCCCACGCCCCGGCCCGGACGGCGCTGTAGCCCGTGTAGGTCCAGTCCGGCTTGGCCCAATCGAGTTCCTGGATCACGCGGGGTACATAGGGAATGGTCGTGCCGTCGTCCAGGGGCAGCGGCCGGGCCCGATCGCGGGCCTCGGCGTAGCGATCGCGCAAACACTGGCGATAGGCGTTCATTTCGCGGGCCATTTCCTCAGCCCGCGGATGGCCAATCTCGCGCAGCAGTCGGACCACGTCGGCTTGGGCGACGACGCAATAGGCGTCGTTGAAGATCGTGTTGCCGGCCAGCCAGTCGTGGGCCGAGGCGGCCGGCAGCAGCCCCCAGTGGTCAACTCGTCGGCCGTTCACCTCGCGCATCGTCCGGCGGCGCTGCTGGGCTATCCAATCGAAGGCTTCGATCATGACGTCCAGGGGTGACGGGTGGCCGGAACGAAGCCACGCGTCGTCGCGCGTGATCCGGTAATGCGCGGCCAGGGCGCAGAGATTCAGTCCGTGGCTCAGCAAAAGCGGGTTGGCCGTCCACCCGCGATAGTCGCCCAGGAAGCCGGGCTGTTTCGCGTATCCCTCGCCTTCGAGCACTTGGCCGCTGCCCATGTCCGCACGGTTCAACCCGCCGACCTCGTCGGTGCGCATGTCGATGCTGCTTTGAAGAAGCCGCCGGTTCAGCCATTCCATGCCGCGCAGATCGAAAACCGGGAGAGACTTGGCCCCGCTGACGGGCCAGTACTTCTCGTAGAGATTGGGGCTGGTTTTGTACATCCACACCTGGGTTGTATGTTCGCGGTAGGCCACCTGCTGGGCGATCTGTCCGGGGAGCGCGGCCAGATAGTCGTTGATGAACGGATCGGGAGTGCGGATTTGTCCCGGCGTGTCGCGCTGCAAGTCGTCCCAATAACGGCGCACCTCGTCAAGCGCTTTCTGAGAATCTACGGCAACGATCCTCTCGGCCGTTTTCTCGTCCACGACGCCGAAGGGAATCATCAATCGCAGCTCGGCCTTCTCGCCGGGGGCCAAGGGCACGGCCCACTCGACGACGTTTTTGGCCGGGCCTTTGACGCCTTCCACTCCTTTAACCTCCGGGTGGACGTTCAGAACACCTTTTTGCGGCGTCGGCAGGGCGAACCGGATTCCATCCTCCAATCGTCCGTAGGGCGGATCGAAGCGGAATGCAATGGGCTCGGCGATTTCGGGAAGCTGCCGGCACTTGTAGCCGAAGAGGACTTTCTTGGTGTCGCCGAAGTGCATCCAGAGATGCCCGGTACGCCGGGCCAATCCCGCGTTGCGCACGCGGAAGACGGCGTGGGTCAACAGCACGTCACCCGGCCTGGGTTCGGGCCACGGTTGCATGGGCCGGTCCAAGAGATGGGCAAACACCGTCTCGCGCCACTCCAATTCGCCGTCGCGCGTTTCAACGCTGGGAATCGGAAGCCGGCCCTGTTCGAGCGACCGGCGGATGCCGGGATGCAGCGTTCCCTGGCGGTCGACCAGCCGCAGGACGTCGCCAAAGCCGAACGAGACGTGCAGCAAGTGCTTGCCCAGGGGAGCCATTTCATCACGGATGACCTTGAAGTCGTAGAACTCCAAGGGACCGAAGACCAGCGCGCCGTCCCAGGTCACGCCGGTCTGAAATTGATAGCCGGGCACGCCGACGTGCTGCACGGCGCGGGTCATCGGTTTCCAGCACCGTCGGGCCTGTTCGATCGTCCATTCACTCGGTTCAGTGCTCTCGGCTGGGGCAGCACCGGTGGAAAGCGTTCCCGACAGGGCGAGAAGAACCAGCGCTGCCAGGCAGCACCGCCGCGTTGTTCGAAGACGGGCACAGGTCATATCCCACACTCCTCATACCGGGCGTATCCGGGGCTACCGGGGATCGAAGAAAGCAGCGAACGTCCAGCTTCCTCGCGCGAGCCGGCGACAATTCACCACTATTCCTGGCTCTCTCCATCTAACCCACCTCGAGCCAGTCCATGGTCGATCAACTTCATCAGGCCGAAAGGATCAGCCGGATAGCGGCTTCTCCATTCGTCTCTGACGCCGCGCAGTTCCTGCATCGCCCGATCGAGCATTGGGCGGTTGGGCAGACCGTCGACCGGGCGGTGTCGCCGCAGTAGCGTCGCGTGCACATCCACTTCGGCCACCAGGCGGTAGATTCGCGCGAAGAGGACGAGATCCTCAAACTGACGAACGAGAAACTCGCGGTCCGGCGGATCGAGCGAGGGGCCGGCGGCTCGGATCTGCTCCCGGAGCTGCTCGGCTGTACGTTGGGCCGCGGCTTTCTCCGCCAGGATGGCTTTGGGCCCGCCGGTGCGATGCCCCACCGGCGTCGGCCAACCCGCGAATGCCGCCATGCCCCGCTTCGCCGCGAGCATCTCAGCGGTTGGAAACGGCGTACCCGCCGGCGCGGTCAGGTGTTCGTCCCAGCCCCACAACGGGTAATGCCACGGGGCGCGCACGACCGACTGGGCCGCGAAGTAGTTTCCGTCCATGAAGAATATGCCGCGGTCCACCTCCTCGATTCTCAAGAAGACGGGCACGAGCGATTCGGCCGATGCTCCGAACTGCTCGACGAGAAACTCACTTGCGGCCTGCGCGCGCGTGATGTTTGGGTCTCGTGCCCGGCGGCAGAAGAAATGCGCGTTCAACCGGCCGAGCGTGTCGGTTGAGGACACCTGGAGACTTCGATTCGCGAAAGGCGGATACTCCTGCCGATAGCGCGGCAGGAGGTTGCCGTGCGGGCTCCAGACGTCGTGGGCCGTGCTAACGCGGCCGTTGACGCTTTCGACGCCCAGTCGCCGGGCCGCTTCGAGATCCCGCTCGTACTGGCCCAGGGCGCTGGTGGGAACGTAGTTTCGGCCCCAGTACTCGCCGTTCAGGTCGAAGTGGATGGCAATGGGATTGGTTTTCGCCGCCTGGTGCAAACGCTGGTTGAAGGGAAGAACCAGGGAGAAATCGCCGATGACGTTGTCGCCGGAGACGATGATGCCGGGCCGCTTCCCGGCCGCGGCGAGAATGGCCTCAAGCGTCTGGGTGTTGCCCGCCGCCGTGTGCAGGTCGAGCGTCATTTTCCAGCCATACTTGCGGCATCGGTCGTGGATGGTCTCCACGACGCGATCAGTGATTTCGGCGGTGGTGCGACGTTGATGCGCGAGCCGGAAGAGCTGGACGTTGACGCACTCCATGATCCAGACCTCGAGGCCGTCCAGTTCGGGAGCCATCGCGTGCAGCTCTTCCAGCTGCTCCGCGAGAAGCGCGTACATCGCGTCACCGTCCAGGTCCGGCTCGCCGTGAGCATTAAACAAATCGGGAGCGATGGGACGCAATCGGTCCAGATCGGGCAACATCAGGACTTGATAGACGTACCAAAACTCCATGCCCGCCGCAGTGGTCATCCGGGCCGATCGCTGGAGGCTGGCCCGGACCTCGGACGCCTGTCTTCTTTCGCCCTTATCGAGCAACTTCTCGGGGCGCCGGGGATAACTCCACGGCGTCGGAAACCCGCAGATTTCGCCGTAACTCCAATAGACCAGCCGCTCCACGTCGTGTGTCTTGGCGAACTCGATCAGGCGCCGCCAGTGGTTCTCATTCCCGAAATCCGTGGAGAGCGCCACTTTCAGCTTTGGGACTGGCCCGGCGCCGCGCGCTGGCGCAAGCCCGGCACATGGAACGAACAGCAACCAGACGAGCAGAACCACAGGGAAGCGCATGCTCGACGCTCCTTATGCAAACGGGGCGGGATCCAGAAAGCGGCATCTTCTGCACGGATTCGCCAGAAACGCTGATAGAGATACACCCAGCCGACAACATACAGCGACCACCACAACAGCGGACGTTGATACCACGGACGCTTGACGCCCTCGTCGTACCGCGTCAGGGCCGCGAGCGTCCCCTGGAACGGTCGCCACTGGCTTTCCTCGGGTGACGCGGTGAGCAGCGAAACCAGGACGATGCCCGACATGGTGACGGCCTGGGCGATGGCCATGCCGTCCTTGTACGTAGCGCCGACCGTGCCGACGATCTGCTCGCTCGACACGCTGGTCGAGACGAACGCCGCCCCGAGGATGTACCACGGCAGCCGGCCCGACGCGAGGAAATAGCCGCGTACGGACTTCTCCTGGTTGCGCCCGGCCCACCATCCCACCACGACCACCGCGCAGAGCGAAGCGAGGATGATGCCGACGTCCAGGGAACTGAGCGCGAAGTTCATCATCTATGCGTAGATTGCCGTGGCAACCTTCCTGTAGGCCGTGATGATGTCCTCCACGTCCTGGTCGGTGAGGACGGAGGCAACGCACAACAGCATCGTCCGGCTGAGCAGATCATCCAGACGGGGACAGGCGCCCCTGCCGTACGCGACGTCGGCCGAGGCGCGATTCTCCGCCAGGTCCCACGGCGAGATTGCCGAGAGGCCTCGCTTATTCACCAGACTGGCCACGTTGTAGTAAATGTGCAGGCCCCACTGGTCCATGTGGACCGGGTAAAGGCCGTCCTTGTCTGCGACAATGCCTTCGGCCCGCAGTGCTTCGGTAAACATCAACGATTGCGCGCGGGCGGGGAACACGGTCATCAGGAACGAGCCGCCGTCGCCCTCCGGGTCAAGTACCTCGCGAAACGTCAGGATGTTGCCCAGGACTTGCTTGATTCTGTTTTTGGGGGAGCGCATGGCCCCGATGATGCGATCGAGCTTACGGAGTTGCACCCGGGCCACGGCGTCGATCTCCTCCTGATCCATGTAGTGCGCGCCACACCATTCCTGGGGCAGGGGCGTGGTCCGAACCGGGGCGCCGCCATCCAGGGCCAAGGTTCCGTTCGCGCTCATGGGATCCCCCCCTGCGGTTGCGGTGATGGACTCAGTAGTCTCACGATCTTGGCGCAGACGTCGGCGACGGTCTTCTCGAAGTACTCCTTGCCGGCCTGGGCGTTCGCGTAGCGCGGATCACGGTCCCGAGGCACCTCGTGGTCCGGCTTCGCGGCCGGCGTGAAGCCCGGACCGTCCACGATGGAGAAGTCGGGGTACTTCAACGGTGCCTCCCTGGGCGGCAGCGTACCCACGTCCACCGCGGCCTCGCGGTAGTACATGAGCAGCGCGGTCTCGACGATGTCGGCGTGGCCAATCGTTCCCGCCGCCACGGCCTCGTCCGGGAAAGCAAGGGAGTAATCCACCCGCGCCGGGGTCGTGTGGCTCAGCTCGATACAGAGCCGCTGCAGGACCGCGTTATGATTGCGGGCCCCGTGGCCGTTGACGAAAAAGACGAACCGGTATCCCTGAGCAATCAGACAACGGGCCTCCGCCGCAACGACCAGTGCGAACACCTCTTCAGGGAGATAGTGGCTGTTCCACTGTCGCGCGGGAAAGTCCATGCCGATGATATACTGGCCGCGCTGGAAGCCGAGCGACTCACACACGTCCGGGTCGCGCTCGCGCTCCGTCCCGAGGAACATTGTGGGCCGGACGACGCCGCGGCGCAGCTTCTTGCAGCACGCATGCGCGACACAGGCGGCGCTGATTGGATCAGTGCCGAGCGGCATATGCGGACCATGGTACTCCAGCGGCGCCAGCGGGAAGAGGACCAGCGAGCACTGCGCCTGACGCTTCCGTAGCTGGCCGGGCCGCATCCATTCGTAACGTGTTTCGAATTCGCCGTCTGCGTGCAGGTCGAGCATGGCAATGCCCTCGTCAACCATTCGCGGCTATCGGCTCCCTCGCGGACGACGCGTGCGGCCGCGCGGTGTCGATCCTCGGCACGGCGAGCGCGACCGGATTGGGCTTGTCGGAGAAAACGCACTTGCCTTCCAGACCGACCGCCACCAGATTCCCTTTAGACGGACGGCGAGCAGATCGCCCAACAGATCCGCGGCGATGGTTGCCATCCGCTCGGCCGGCCAGCATCGAACGGCGCGGTCCGCGCGGCCCACAGCGAGATCTTCGCGTATCAGGCCGGTCAGGATTCCGCCTGAAGCGGCCTGGTCGAGACCGGTCGATGTTCCATGTCCATCGTGTTCCATAATCGCACTGAACGTTGCAGCTACATCGTTGTAGCACTATACAGGTGCGATCTCGGTTCCGCAAGCGATTTCACAGAAAATCTCATGGGGCGGCGTGACTTTGGACATCATGCCTGCAGGCGATTGCCCAATCGCCGCAGGGTAGAGCAGCCCGTGAAGGCGGGGATGCGGTGGACCGAACCTGGACCGTGTTCTGCGTTGAACGGGTTTGCCATTGTGGGTATATTGAGGACGGTGAAGTTGTCGCGAGGTTACTGGCGAATGTCCAAGCCGGGGCGTGGAGTCACGCTCAAAGACGTTGCCCGGGAAGCCCGCGTCGCGGCGACGACGGCCGCCAAAGTGTTGACCGGCCGCGCGCTCGAGTTCCGCATCAGCCGACAGACGGCCCAACGCATCCAGGAAGTCGCGCGCAAGCTGGGTTACGTGCCCAGCCATGCCGCGCGCCTGCTTCGAGCGAGCAAGTCTGGCTTGATCGCCGTTTTCCTGGCGGATGCCACAGACCCGATCACGGCCGGCATTCTCCACGCTGTTCTGAAGAACTTGCACGTTCACGGCTACTTTCCAATCGTCACCGTTGAGCAGACGGGAGTGCAAGAGGCGCAGGCGACATGGCGCAGGAGCCGCGTCGAGGGCGTCATTTTCTGCGGGGACAACCCGCAGGTACGACCGTCGCTGCTGGCCAACTTGAGCCGCGAGGGCATCGTGTCGCTGATGGCGGGGAACTACCGCCGCCCGGCAAGGAGTCCGAAGTACTTCACCCAGGTGGCCAGCGTGCGCGTGGACGACCGAGCCGGGATTCAGTTGGCTATTCGCCACCTGGCTGAGCAACGCCGCCGGCGAATCGCTTACATTCCGGGGCCGGCCACGTCGTTCGACGCCGCCGAGAGGTTAAGTGCTTACGAAGCATTCATCTACGCACACCACGCCCCGATGGTGGCCGACGGCCTGGGCGACGAGAGGTATTGGAATCTGGGATATCTGGGCGCCAGGCAGCTACTGGAGAAACACCTGCCGCGCATCGATGCGATCATGGCCTACGATGATCCGGTCGCGATGGGTGCGATCAAGTATCTCTCCGACAACGGAATTCGCGTTCCTGAAGATGTCGCGGTCGTGGGTTTCGACAATCAGCCCGAAGCCGAGTACTCGATCCCTTCGCTGACCAGCATCCATCAGCCGGTGGACGAGATAGGCCGCCAGAGCGTGGAACTGATGAAGCGAATGCTCCAACAACAAGCCCAACCGGAGCACTTGCTCGTAGGCCCGCAACTGGTGGCTCGCGGCAGCACAGTGGGAGGCTCCACCGACTTCTCTTCCGTTCCTGGCCCTTGAGAATCATCCCTTCCCGTGCCATGGTCTTGCTTGGGTCTCCACAAAACAGCTTGTGGTGCTAGTCAACAACGTCAGACGCGATTTCCGGAAGCTGTGCAAGGCAGCGGGCGTGCCGGTGTGTGCTTTCCATTTGCCAAGGAAATCAGGCCGCACGAATCTCCTGGAGGGCGGTATTGCCCCGTAACTTGGGCTAGTACTACAGTTGCGCATCGTTGAATTCTGCCGATATCTGTGTTGGCGGGTCAGGGAAGGCCCGCCGGGAGCGGTATCGGCATGGATGCTGGAACGGTGCGAGGTTGGTCGAAACGGTTTGACGAGTTGGTGGATCGCGTCGGTCCTTGCTTCGGGCGACACGATCTTCGGTCGCAGGCGAGCGGTTACCTTCGCGGCCTGCTGGGTTCGGTGGAACGCAAGAACAGTTGGCAGTTGTCGGAGCACCTCGGGCGTGACAAGCCCTACGGCATCCAGAGACTGCTCGGCCGGGCGAGCTGGGACGCCGACCAGGTTCGTGACGAGTTGATTCGGTACGCCGCCGATCATCTGGTGAGCCCCGGCGACCGCGGTGTGCTGATCATTGACGAGACCGGCTTTCTCAAGAAAGGCACCAAGTCGGTCGGCGTGCAACGTCAGTACTCCGGCACAGCCGGCCGCATCGAGAACTGCCAGATCGGGGTGTTTCTGGCGCTATCCACTTCACGCGGCCGAGCACTGGTGGACCGGGCCTTGTACCTCCCGAAGGCATGGTGCTCCGATGCCCCACGCCGCGAGGAAGCCGGCGTGCCCGAGGGCATGACATTTGCCACGAAGCCGCAACTGGCCGTGAAGATGCTCGATCACGCATTCGCTGCCGGGCTGAGGCCCGAGTTCGTGCTGGCGGACGAAGTCTATGGAAACGACCGTAACTTCCGGCGATTCCTGGAAAATCGGAAGCAGCCGTTCGTCGTCGCGGTGAAATCCAGCCAATACCTGTGGGCGGGTTTCCGGCAACGTCGCGTGGACAAGATCGCGGCGGACATGCCTGCGGACGCATGGTTCCGCATGAGCGTCGGCGAGGGCGCCAAAGGCCCCCGCGTGTACGACTGGGCAGCCGCGAAGTACGGCTTTGCGACGGAGAAGGGCCTCATTCGGTGGTTGCTCATTCGGCGGAACATCGGGACCGGAGAGCGGGCGTACTACCTCTGTGCCGCGCTGAAGAGGACCACCGCAAAAGACCTGGTGACCGCGGCCGGGCAGCGCTGGGCGATTGAAGTCTGCTTCGAGACCGCGAAGCAGGAGACGGGGCTGGATGAGTACGAGGTCCGGTCATGGGATGGCTGGCATCGGCACATCACGCTGTCCATGTTTGCACTGGCATTCTTGACCGTTGTTCGCTCGGCTGCAACTTCGCCGAAGCGGCCGCGCTCAAAAAGCGCTGTGACCTCATCCCGCTGACGGAACCGGAAGTCCGGCGACTCCTGATTCGAATCATCTGGCCGCGACTGAACGAGGACGAGCAAACCCTGATGTGGTCAGCCTGGCGTCGCAGGCACCAGGCCACCGCCCAGCGATGTCACTACAGAACCCGGAAACGGAAAACGCAACTGTCGTATTAAGGTGACGGATGGCGGCAGCCGGTTCGCTCTCCAGCGTTTCATGGTTCTCGTAGACACCGAACCGCCGCTGATTCCCGATGTGGGCTGGGGCAGCGTGTCGGCCTCTGGCCCCGACACCGTTCAACTCGATGCCGGTATTCCAGGCGACGAATCGGGCACGCTGCAGTTCCGGTTCGAGCGCGACGGCACGGCGGGCGACTGGCAAAGCAGTCGTTCCTTGGTTGTGGAGAGTCTGGCTCCCAACACGCCCCACACTTTCGGTATGATGGCCACCGATCGCGCACCAGTGTCGCATGGAACCGCCTGGTCGAGCCCGGTGCAAGCGTACACGCTGGCTCAGGTTCCGCCGCCTCCGAGCTTCGTCTCGGCAACGGAGAACTCACTCTCGGTCCAGTTGAGCAGTGGTGCAAATCCGGCGAGCACTGAGCTGGCAGTGAGGCTTGTCTCGACGGGCAAGTGGGTAGCACTCGACGGCAGTGCAGCGGATGTTCCTGCGTGGGCGGATGCGGCCAAATGGGGCACAGTGGGAGTATCGGGTCTGAGCTTCGACACGATGTGCCTTCTAAGTTGCATGGCCCGCAACGGTGACGAGATCGAGACCAAGTTGAGTGAGCCGCTTAACGCCAAGACGGCGGCCCCGGTGTCTGGGGCGAGCTTGGTCGCAGACCGGGAGTGGGTTTATGGAGCGCCTGAAGGCGCGACCGCGCTGCCCATCAGGATCACGGCTGAGTATGTCAACAATCCACACCAGAACAATGGCTATTCCTATGAGTGGGAGGCTCACATCAACGCACTCACTGGTGTGGGACTGACGGTTGTGAGTGGAGGAGGCGCAGATGACAACTTCTTCATCCTCGCCGCTCCCGGGCCGTCGAGCAGTCAAACGGCCGATTACTTCATCACCTGCACGATCGTAGGAGCCGAGGCTGGCAACAGTGTGTCGAAGACCATCGGCATCGAGGTCCGGCCGTTCGTCGGCAGCGACTTTGACGCGGATGGCGACGTAGACCTCGACGATCTGATGGCGTTCGAGGCGTGTTTCTCAGGACCGGCCGTGCCGTACGCCACCGGCTGCGCCGCCAAGGACTATGACGGGGACAACGACGTGGACCAGGCTGACTTCGGCAAGTTCCAGCGGTGTTTCAGCGGATCGAGGTCGGCCGACCCAGAATGTGCCAACTGAGGCTTGACCAGGTCTTGTGGGTGGCGGCGGGCGTCCACGGTGAGCGATCGTGGCCATTAAGGCTGCACAACGACGATGGCCTCCGTGAACTGCGGCAGGGACCAGGTCCCGTACCGGATGTCGACACAGACAACGTATCGCCCTGCGGTGATTCCCGAGGGAACCTGAAATTGAAGCACGATTTCCCGTTCCTTCTTGGCGGGGATCGTCGCTTTCTGCCATCCCGATCGATCGGCCGGAGCACTACTCAGCGAGCCAGTGTCCACATCATTACGCTTGTCCCACCCGCGGGGGAGAATAACCCGGCAGGCCGCCAGACGCTCCTCGATGGAGTGGTTGGTCACGATGACGCGGAGTTTCACCCAGTCTCCGGTTTTGGCGTCCTGCTCGTAGGGATGGCACCGGATCCATGACTCATCCATGCCGTAGTTGGCATGGTCCCAGGGCACGATCTGCCGAAAGGACTGCTCACGCTCCGCCAGGTTGGACCTCATGAATCGGCATTGTTCGGGCGTGAAGTCGAAGGCCTCGTTCACATGGCAGTTGAGAATGTGGGTAGGCTGGAGCTCCTCGATCAAGGCCACGCATCGGTCGAAGCCGACACCCCGACCCAGCCAGTTTCGGTTGTTGGTGCAGTAGTCATCGATGCCGCCCATGGTGAATGAGTCGCCGACAAACAACATGCGGGTGCCGTGCCCCTCGACCAACAGGCCGGCATGATAAAGTGTCTGGCCGGGGAAATGGTAGGCGGTCAGTTTGAACTCGTGCCACCTCCAGGATTCACCGTCCTTGGTTGCCCGGTCCACCCGAGATCGGTTGGGTGACACGCAGGGCAGCCGCCACGCCCGAGGATCAGAAATGACCTGAGCCACCCCACGGTCGGTGATACAGGGGCAGTCGAAGGCCTTCTGGAACTCCGGGATCCCGTCCGTGTGGTCGTCGTGGTAGTGCGTGACCCAGAGCCCTTCGACCGTCTTCACCTCTCCTTGAGTCACGAGTTCCCGGATCTTCTGCACCACACCGGCGCCTCCGCAGTCCATAACGAACGCCGCCTTGCTGTCGGACAGGATCATCCACGTGGTGTCGAAATGGCGAAGGCAAGATGGAACAGGCTTGCCCTTGCGGATGGGCATCTGCCCGGGACGGTTGGCATACTCGCGAAAGAGGTCCGGGAAGTAATGGCGGAGGGCGGAGATGGAAACGTACTTGTCGTGGCAAGTCTCCAGACGTCGTACCAGGGCATCAATCGCCTTCGGGGGATCCGTCATCATGTGGCCGTGCGAAGGAACCAGCGTGTCCGGCCTGACTTCTTGGATGCGGTTCAGGCTCTCCACGAGTTCACCCCGGGCGCCCAGGAAGCCGTGATAGTCGGTGAGCTGTAGTTTGCCCCGGCGGACACCCTTCTGGAGGCTGTGCAGATCCCACACGCGACCCTCGTCGTAAATCACGTCGCCGCTGAAGACGATCCGCTTGCCATCCACCTCGACCCCATAGCTTATTGATCCGTCGGTATGACCAGGTGTCGAAAGGATGCGGATGCGGGCTGGCCCCCAGGTCAGTACGTCGCCGTCATGGACAACGTCGTCCACCCGCACAGACTCGGCCAGCATGAGGTGATGAGGGTGCAGACTGTAAAGATGCCAGCGGCTCTTCGGATCGTTCCAGTAGGCGGCGACGTCGTCAAAACAGGCCCGTTCGGCGGCGGGTACAACCACTCGGGTTCCTCCCTCCGTCAACAGGTGGGCACCGCACGCCTGATCACGGTGATGATGAGTGAAGAGGACCCGATCAACGGAGACGACACCAAGGTTCGGAAGCACGCTGGTGACGCCCCCGTCGCCACAATCGATCAGTAGTGCCCGGGTACCGTCTCGGACGATGCCCACGTTGATGGGGCCGTGATAGACGAACAGGTGTTGGGCGAGTCTTGTGGAATTCGCCGGCAGTTCTATGCCGAAGGCCGACCGTCCCGTCGAAACTGCGGCCAGTCCGACGGCCCCCACGCCAACTCGCTGAAGGAACGTGTCTTTTCGGCAAGCCTGCATAGCGTGATTTTTTTGGCGTGGTCAGCTGGAGTGGGTGGGCGTGAGGCTTTCCCGGTAGTTCCAGGGCATCCACTGCCTGGGATTGGCGCGCAGTTCGCTCGCG
>JAKLEZ010000054.1 GCA_022711465.1 Planctomycetota bacterium
ACGGGCAGCACCGCCGCGTCGCGGGAGGCAAAATAGACGCAGGTGTGGCGGCGCCCGGCCAGCTCGCCCGCGATGCACGGCCCGCCGATGGCGGCCACGCTGACCTGGCCGCGCAAGCCGGCAGGCAACTCATCCGTGAGGACGTCCGGAAGGATGCGCAGGCGGCCGTCCACAGCGGCTTCCAAGCCCTTGGTGACAGCGATGATCTTCATGCCGGGCTTGAGATGGGGCGCCAGGGCGCGCCCTATCCAATGCACTCCGGGCGAGCTGACCCCGCTGACGACGACCTCGGCGTCCTCGAGCGCCTCCGCCAGTTGGCCCACATAAAACGGCTGGACGTTGTCGGGCAGCTGCCGCTTCAGCCGCGGATGGAAACGCGTGGCCAGGCACGACGCGATGATCTCAGCGTCGAGGTGAGTTCCGACCAGCCGGACCTGATGGCGGTTGTCGGACAACGGCCAAGCCATGGCTGTGCCCATCATGCCTGCGCCGACAATCGCTACATTCGACATGCGACCCCTTCCTTTTCTGGGCAATATGGAACGGACTGTCTGTTAATGAACAACATGCGCTCAGGATTGCCTGAAGCCGCCGCGAAATCCAATCAATTGTTACGAAGCAACTAGCGAGCGCGCCTCAGACCCATCACGTATTCTGATGCATGACGTTTTTTGCATCATCAAATCCTTGGTGACCGCGCCTCGCTCAAAGAATCCTTGAAGAGCCCGAAAAGAGGAGGATGATCTATTAACTACACTTGACCTGAAAACAACGAATTTGGCGTTTCAAGGATTCCAACGAAGCTCCGCCTCAAACCGACGAGTGAGCCTGGTCCCTCGACTCCGCTGGTATTCACTGAGGCCGTCTGGACGCGGAGCTTCGTTGGAATCCTCTGTTCCGCTTCGCGGAGAACTTGACTGTTTTGTTCAGATTTCAGACTGATGGAGCAGGCTAGTCTGCCTTCTCCGGCTTTTTGATGAATGGAGCGAAGAGATCGATCGGTACCGGCAGGAAGGTGGTCGTGTTATGCTCGCTGGAGATTTCCCGCATCGTCTGCAGGAAGCGCAATTGGAGCGCAATCGGCTCCTTGCTGATCATGGCGGCCGCTTGCACCATCTTTTCGGCGGCTTGATATTCCCCTTCGGCGTTGACGATTTTCGCCCGCCGTTCGCGTTCGGCCTCCGCCTGCTTGGCCATGGCTCTCTTCATGTTGTCGGGTAGAATCACGTCTTTCACCTCGACGGCCGTGACCTTGATGCCCCAGGGATCGGTTTGCCGATCCAGGATTTCCTGGAGCGTGCGGTTGATTTGTTCCCGGTGCGCCAGCAACTCGTCCAGCTCCGCCTGCCCCACAACGCTGCGGAGCGTAGTCTGCGCTAACAGCGAGGTCGCTTTGAGGAAGTTCTCCACTTTAATGACGGCGGCTTCGGAGTCGACCACGCGAAAGTACACCACGGCGTCCACGGTGACCGGCACGTTGTCACGCGTCATCACTTCCTGCTTGGCCACATCGATGGTCACCACGCGCAGGTCCATTTTTACCATCCGATCCACAATCGGAATCAGCAAGATCAACCCCGGCCCCTTGGCGCGCAGAAGTTTGCCGAGCCGGAAAATCACCCCGCGCTCGTATTCGCGCAGGATGCGGATCATGGAAGGTAACAATACGGAGCCGAGGACCACCAGCGCCACCAACCAAACCAACCAGTTCATGGGTCTAGGCATAGCGATGCATCCCTCCTAGTTCTTGGGTTTCACCTTCAAAGTCAGTCCTTCGATCCCTATAATTTCCACCGCCTGTCCTGCTTCGATGGGCCCGTCGCTGACCACGTTCCAATATTCCCCCTCCACAAACACTTTGCCCCCTTGGGGGCCAATGGGCACCAGCGCCGGAACGGTCTTGCCCAGCATCGTTTCCCGTCCGGCCTTCACTGGCAGAAACTGGGCGCGCAATCCCGCCGCAACCACGAAAATGAAAAACGCCGCTGTCAGCACCGTAGCTGGAACGATGTAGGCCAGCGAGAGTCGAAAGCTCGGCTCCGAACGGTCAAAACACATCAGCGCTCCCAGAAAGAAGCTGATGATGCCGCCTGCGGTCAACACCCCGTGCGTCGGGGCAAACACATCCGCGATGAACAGCCCGATGGCCAGCAAGATCAAGGCGATCCCGGCGATGCGGATCGGCAACACCGCCCCCATGTACAGCACCAGGATGAGGGCGATCGCACCCGCCACGCCAGGCAGAATCGCCCCGGGATTGCTCAGCTCACCCAGGATCCCGTAGATGGCAACCAGCATGAGGAGAAACATAATCTCCGGTCGCCAAAGGGCCTGAAACACTTTTTCTCGGGTCAGCATGGGCACCGCGACCACTTGCGCGGAAACGGTCACCAGCTTCTTGCTGTTCACTTCTCGCCCGTCGAGTTGTTGGAGCAGGTCGGGAATGTCCTTGGCGATGAGGTCGATGACCTTCTTCTCCAGCGCCTGTTCGGCCGTGACGCTGGCGCTCTCGCGCACGGCCGCCTTGGCCCACTCCACATTCCGTTTCCGCCGGGTGGCGATGGACTCCATGTAACTGGCGGCAAAGCTCTCCAGTTTCTGCTGCATCACGGGGTCCACGGGCGCCTCACTGCTGCCGCTCAGGCTCACCGGATGGGCCGCGCCCATGCTCGTGTTGGGCGCCATGGCGGCGACGTCGGCGGCCAGCGTGATGAAGCAGCCTGCGCTGCTGGCGGCCGCCCCTGCCGGCGCCACATAAACGACCGTCGGCACGGGGGCGGTGTAAAAAGCTTGGACGATCTCTTTCGTCGAATCCAGCAAGCCGCCGGGAGTGTCGAGTTGAACGATGAGACACTGAGCGTCGGTCGTGGCAGCGTGGCCGATGGCTCGAACGATGTAGCTGGCGGTGGCCGGTCCAATGGCGCCGCTGACCTGCGCAATCTCCACCGTCTCGGCCCGTGAAAACCACGGGGAGCCCAGCAGCAGCGCGGCTGTAACAACTGCTAAGCGCCGTTTCATGCCTTAACCTAACCGAAGTGGCCGGCAATCGCAATTGCTCTCAGCTCTTCACCAGTGCCCGCGCCGCCGCCACAATCTTCGACGCATCCACCCGCATGTAGTTGATCATCTCGGGCGCCCCTGGAGCCGGTGCATCAGGAAAGGCCAGCCGCTTGACTTTGACCCCCGGCACGGCCTCGGCCATCCGTGCGATGATCTCGGCGCAATTGCAGAACCTATAGGAACCATCGTCCGAGGTCAGCAGCTTGCCGGTCTTGCGCACGGACTTGAAGACAGATTCCATCACGCCCTCCAGCGGCGCCAACGTCAGAGGGTCGATGAACTCGGCGCGAATCCCGGCCGTCTTCAGTTCCACCACCGCTTTGGCGATCTCGGCTGTCTGGGGCGCGTAACCGACGATCGTCAGGTCGCAACCCTCGGCGCGAACCGCAGGCTCCCCACGCTTTCAGCCGTTCCTGCGGTTCAAGCGGTTCGAATGCCATCGTCGAAAGCGCGCCGAGCATTTCCACGATCCAAAGAGGTAAGGCCCGATGCATGCTCACCACTGCCGACCTAAATACCATTCGTCCGATTCGAGGTCGTGCTTGAGCAAGTATTCGTGCTGGTCGGAACCTCGGACTTTGAAGTAGTCCGCGCGCGGCCACTCTGGCTTGCTTTCCAACTGATGCCAACGGTCAACGATCTCCTCCACCTCGATTGCCTGCTCCCTGCAAACGAAGCGGCGGGGCGCTTCAGCCGCTTTGGCACCTGCGTAACATTCGACCGTGATGGGGATCAATTGCACGGCAGGAAGGCCGGGCTGGATCGCACAGGTCAGCCCGCAGCAGGGCAGTGGGCGCCCTGGCCGAAGGCTGGGGCGTCCGCGCGTGAAGCGACCCTTTCGGCGCTGAGTCCCTTGGGACGCGCGCGGCGTCCGGAGCACGCGACCATGAGCTCTGCGCAGTCAGCCGACGCGAACGGCCCCCCTCACAATCCCCGCAAGATGCGCATGGCCTTCGCGGCGTCCGCCGCCGTGTCGAACGCAATGTGCGTTACGAAGTTCTTCCCGACTGCGGCCGCCGACAGGCCGCGCAAGTTCAGGCCCTGCTCACCCAGAGCTTGCGTGACCCGAGCCCCTTGCCCCGCTTTGTCTGGCCCTTCGATGCGCACCGCATGGAGGCTCTTGGTCTTCCGAAAGCCCTCTTGCCGCGCCGCCCGACACCCAGCCGCGCCCTTGATCGGGGTCACAAAGACCACTCCGGTGCCGGGTTGGTCCGGTGCGCGGCGCGCCAGGACAAACTCCAGATTCACTCCCGCTTTCGCCAGCGCGTTGAGCTTGGCTGCGAGGTTTCCGGGCTTGTCCTCCAGCGAGGCAACCCAGGTGTCAACTCGTCCGACTTTTAGTGCCATAACACATCCTCCATTCTGGTGCAGGATCGCTTCGGTCCGAACGTCCGCGATCCTAAGAAGGGACGGCTGCGCAGTCAAGCGTTTTCGATTCTCCAAATGGCGCAGCACAGTGATTCTCTTTCAGCCCGAGACGGTTATCGCCTGGCAACGCACCGTGGTGCGGCTGTTCTGGCGGTGGATGCGGTCACGATGGACTTGTTGCCACCCACAACACCGGATGCTCTGGCCAAGTATTGGCTCCGCTTTACTCAGCGTCTTCTGGAGGGCTGGAAAGCAACTTCTTACCCGTAAAGGTGGCCGAGATCAGGTTGCTGCCATTACGGATCTCAGCCAGGATGACGCCGACTACATGGAAGAACGCTACCACGAGCAAGGCGTAGAACGCATCAACATGAACGGTGATGAACGGTTTGCGCATCGCTCGCATTTGGTCCCAGGCCACTTTATCGACCATCTCTGGCACGCCGGGCACGAGCGCCGCCGGATCGACGCTGGGTGCAGCCACCCACTTCGCGATCCAATGACCGGCGGGCGGATAGAACAAGTCGGTGCTGGCCCGCCCCCGACAACTGTTCGATTACGGCAAGCCAGAGATAGCGGATCTGGCAGCGGCATACGCCTCGGGCATCGTGAGGAATCATCCGTTTCTCGATGGCAACAAGCGGACGGGTTTGATGCTCGGCGCGGGCTTTCTCGAGCGCAACGGGTTTGAGTTTCATGCGACGGAGGCCGAGGCGGTCGTGCGGACACTCGCTCTGGCTGCCGGGGAAATGACGGAGACGGCTTATGTGGAGTGGCTCAAAGCAAACTCCAAGCGACCATGAACAACCCGGCGGCGCTCCCGCCAAAATCGGAAGTGATTTTTGCACAGACCCTAAAGGTTGAAAGGGGTTCAGGGTACAGCCGGGTAAACCGCGTTTGTAACCGCAAGTGCGCCGATGCGGAATCCTACCACCGATAATAGCGGTAGGGATTATCTCCCATGGGGAAATCGGTTCGGTAATCCGGAAAGTAATAACCGATATCCTTGGGCACCGCTGCGTCATTAGTTGGAAGCCTTTCGGCACCTGGCGGGCGCGTAGCCTGAGGACCTGACCGGTCGCCGTTCGGTCCCACTAAGGAACCGAGCTTGCCCGTAAAGGCAACAGGATGAAACACCCGGCCATCCGCGGTGAACGCGGCTCCGAGGTTGGCCATTAATTGCGCGACGGCGCGGGTGGCCCGCCAGCGTGTGTAGCGGAAGTAGGTCTTCTCGTCCGCATGGAAGCAGTCCGGGTCCACCTGACAGAATACGGCCACACCTTTGCCGACGGTCTTGCGGGCCATCAGTCCGTCAGCCCCGACCTCCGCGCCGGCGCTCATAATCCAAGGCGGAGTGTCCAGGTAGGAACGCCAGCGCAGATCGGACGCGCTGAGTCCCCGGGCTTCGGGCCACGTCGGCGGAGATAGCGACCCGGCGAAACGGGCTGCCGCCGGTTTCAAGGTGGTGCCGAGCCCTCCGTCCGCTTGTGAGCGCGGCAAAAAGAACGCCTTGCCGCCCTGTTCCAGGTAGGCGCTGAGTACCGCGGTGTCGAATGAGGCATCGGAGCCGATGAGGACCAGCCCGGCGCCGGTGTCCAGCGTGTCCGACCCCTGGTAACTCACTCCGATTCTGTCGAGCCATGCTGCGCCCGATGCGCCGCCGAGATACACGACCTTGCGGGCCCGCGGCGACAACGGGGCGTGAAGCGCGTACTCAAGGACACGACCAGCCAGTCGCCGCGCAGCAGGATCCTGGGTCCAGTGATCCTCCAAATCCAGAGTGCAGACGACCAACCGGCCTTGTCCGTAGTCCAGCTCCATCAGCGGGGTGTAGGCCAGGTCGAATTCGCATTCCAGCAGGGGACGCCAGCCGCTGCGGTGAGGCTTCTCGATGGCAGCACTGCTCACTCCGCCGCGATTGCCCCAGTGCCACCCGGCGTAGGGCTGATCCCGCTCGTTCCCTCTGTGGTAATCGCCGACATATTCCGGGTAGGCCTCCAGCAAAGTGCTGCTGCCCGTCCAGTCGCGGAGGTCTTCCGGGTGCAGATCGTAGAATGGGGTATGCTGAGTGGCGGAATGGACGGGGAAGACGCGTCGAGCCACCTTGGGGCACACGCGCCAGCCCAGAGCCCGGGCCATCCATTCCGGGTCCTGGGCGCAGATCAAAGCCCGGCCTCCGGCCCGGACATAGGACTCGAGCTTTGTGGCCGCCGCGG
This sequence comes from Planctomycetota bacterium, assembly GCA_022711465.1. Taxonomy (GTDB): domain Bacteria; phylum Planctomycetota; class Phycisphaerae; order UBA1845; family PWPN01; genus JAGNEZ01. The sequence goes on from JAKLEZ010000054.1 coordinate 6,645, forward strand.
GGTCGTCCATCAAGGCGTTGCGTCCGATCACCACCAGCGGGGCTGCCGCTCCATCCCAGGACCGGGTTGGATAACCCAGGTTTGCCAGCATGCTCCCAGTCGCGCCACCTGGATCCACCATCGCGATCCGGCTGCTGCCCTTCTTGTCCTCGCCAAACACGCGAAAGGCAAACGCATCCTGGTGCGTCGTCTCGCCGATCCTGGCTTCCAGGGTGAGTTGGCCGTCGGTCCTGCCTCCGGGTTCCGCAGCGGGTGCGATGACCTGGAAGGGAATGAATCGAATCTCGGAAATAGCCAGGCGGCCTTGCAGTTGCCCCTGGTCCATTTGTTTGCGATCGACCGTAGCGGTCCAGGCGGCGGTGAAACTCTGTGGCCGGCGGGTATCATTGATCAGGATGATCTGCTTCTCGATCTTCTGGCCGGCTCTGAAGTGATGGTCCTTGGCGCTGTAAGCCCCGGCCGGACCAGCGATCCACGCGAGGGTCGGGCCGTTGACTTCCTGGAGCGCGTCTTGCATCCAAGACCAGGTGCGCAGGCCACCCGGCAGGCCCGCCGTTCGCCAACTGCGCCACGTATGGACGCGGAAAAGGTGCTGAATGTTGTGGTTGTTGGCGTATTCATCCAGCCGGTTCTCGGAGCTTTGGTAAAGCATGCCGCCGCGGAACAGGCTGTGCAGATACTCTCGGTACTTGGATTCCTCCGCCGCATAGGCGCCCGCACCAAAATATATGGCGGCAAATTCCGTGAGCAAGGGTTCGCTGGTGATGTTGCTCTCAAACCCGTGGCGCCCGCGGCGAAACGTGCAGTCCATGGGCGTGCCGAACTCGGCCATCGAAACTGGCATCTCGCCGTTTTCCGCCCATGCACTCAGCCACTCTTCGCGTTCCTGGAGCGGGATGAGGTTCAGGTAGCAGTTCATCGTGTAGATGTCCCCGGTGTAGGCTCCGGCGTGGCTGTAGCAGGCCCGGGTCGAGTCCAGTTTCCGCAGACCGTCGAACAACTCGCTGCCATACACCATCAGCCGCTGCCAGCGCTCGTCGGCCTGCCCCCAGCCGCGGCGGCCGATAAGACGCGGATCGGCGTCGACTGCGTTGTTGAAGAAGTTGAACCCGGCAATCCACATGACCACGGACGGATGGTTGCGGTAATGTCGCATCCACACGGCTGCCCGGTCGAAGGCGCGCTGCCGGTTCTGCTCCCAAGGAGTCTGTCCCCTGGAGTTCATCAGGTACTTGTTCGCATTCAGGATATACTGGGCGACCAAGTATCCCTTGCGATCGGCGTCGTCCAGACTTCGTTCCGAGTCGGAGGCATCGCCACGGGTATCCACCGTCTCCAATCCCATCTCGGAGAAGATGTCTCCCACCTGCATGCGCGGCCCATTGTAAAAACAAGGCTGCCGCAGGCGGATCACCGTGCCGTTGAGATAGAATTGCCGGCCTTCGATCCAGAACTCGCGGAACCCGAAAGCCTGGTCATACTCGTCATCCAGGCCCCCGGCTTTTACTTTGAGCCGAAGGGTATACAGATTGGGCTGACCGACGTCCCAGAGACGCGGGTCGGCCCAAGGCCACGAAAGAGAAAGGGTCTGCGTCTCCCGGGCCCGCACCGCCGCGTTCGCGGTGAAACTCTTTTCCACCTCCCCCTTCTCGTTAAGCATGTCCGCAGCGACTTGGACAGGGCCCCCCTGGTTGATCCCCCTCAACTCCACGTCCAGCGAGATGGTTTTTTGCCGCGTGGAAGTGCGCACGAAAACATCGGTCACATGCGCCTTCGAGGAACGGCTTTCCAGGAAGACGCTGCCGGTCAGACCCCGCGACTTGAGCGAGGCGGAGGAGAAGGTGACGGTGCTGCTCAGAGCATTCTGCCAGAAGGTGCCCACCTGTTCCGCATCGGCGATGGCCGCCACCAACACCCGGAGGTTCGCCGTTTGACCGGGCGTAACCGCGGAGGTGATGTCCACCGCGCCCCACGGCCAGGCGATTCTTCCGCACTCATGGTCGTTGACATAGACGATCGCGTCGGTGCAGACGCGGTCGAAGCGCAGGCTGATCGTCTGGCCCTGCCATTCCGCCGGGATCGCCACCTGCCGTTCGTACCAGGCGCGAACCACCCGCGCTCCGTCATAGAGATCCCACTGCGGACCGCCGCCGCGGCGCACGAAGTCAGACCTGCCCCGGGAACTCTGCCAACTGCCCGGCACCTTGATGTAGGCCCACCCCACTTGGGGCGGTTCGGTGGTTCCTTCGGCCGCAGATATAAAGCGCCAAATGCCGTCCAGGGAGGCCTGCGCTCGTTTGGCGTTCACTGTGACCACGCGCGTTCTCTCCCAGTCGAGTGCCATGCCGGCCTGATTCTCGATCCGCAGCCAGGATTTCCCATTGTTCGACACCACGCGGAATTCCTGGCTGTTCCGGGGGATGTTGAACCCCTCCGCCCATTCCGTGCTGACGCCGGGGTTCTGAAAATCCCCTTGGGGAAGCAGGTTCACCTGGGCCGGGGCCTTTCCGGCCAGCCAAAAGCACGCGAAAACCAGCAGCAGTGGCAAGCAGAAGGCAGCGGCTTTGCCCGGTGCCTGCACTTCCTGTCTCCCAAGGCCGCCCGGCTCCTGAGCCGCGGGGTGACGCAACCGGTGGCGGGAGAATCGGCTTGCTGTGGCCCAGGCCCGACATGAACGCATGATCTCCCTATCCGGACTGAGAGCGCACGAGAGTCCACCACCCATGCGTTTGCGGACTGATGGCCTATTCATCGTTGGTGTGAGCTAGCTCAGTTCCCAGGGCTTGCGGTGCTGCATGGTCATGAGTATTGCCTGCACCTCGGCATCCCCGATGATCCGACCGGGAGCGAGAAGCCCTGCAGTGATGTGAAAGCCTAGCGAGGCGCGCCTCAGACCATCCCACGTTCTGATCCATGACGTTTGTTGCATCATCGAATCCTTAGTGACCGCGCCTCGCTCAAAGAATCCTTGAAAAGCCCGAAAAGAGAAAAATAAGCTATTGACAGAATTTGACCTGTTAACAACGAATTTGGCTTTTCAAGGATTCTAGCGCTTTCGTCCAACAAGACCAGCAAAAATCGAGTCAAATACGCTGAGACGCAGAAAATGTATGGTCACTTGTTCGCGGGCAATCCAGCAGGTTCATGGTTCACGTCACGGGCTCACGGCCCGATAGAACCGGTTGGTTGCCGTGACTGCGCCGAGGTCCAGGAAGGCGTTGGGCTCGGTGCAAGTGAAGCTCTGCCAGTCCACCCAACTGTCTTTCTCCAGCGAGGGGGATCTCTGGATCCGGTAGGGTTGGCCGACGGTGCCATCGCGGAAGATGAAGGTGAATCCGGTCGTCGGCGAATACGCAAAGTCGGTCAACCGGCCGTCGCTGGGCGGAACCACGACCGTCAACTGGGCCACCTGGCTGGTAGCGCTGCCATAGGCGTTGGTCAAGACGACGCTGTAGCGGCCTGCGTCGGCGAGTTGGACGTCGGCGATTAGAAGATTGGCAGTGGTGACGCCGGAGACGGTGCCGCCGTCCACCAGGTCGGCTTCGCCTTTGCGCCATTGGTAGCTCAGCGGCGTGCCGCCGGCGACCTCGACGCTGAAGCTGGCGGTGGTGCCAACGGCGTTGGTCCAGCTCAGGGGGTGGGCGGTGAGGATTGGCGGTGTGACATATTTCACGGTGGCGAAGTCGTGGTTCTGTGTGGCGACGTCTTCACCGCTGCCGAGCGCTTCCGAGGAACCCGACACATAGACGTTGCCGCTGGCATCGACTGCCACAGCCAAAGGTACATCCCTTTTGTTCCCCGGCCCGTTATAACGGTTGGTCCACAACGGCATCCCCGCGCTTGAATACGCGACGGTGGCGTAGTCCCAGTACCGGCCGCCGTCGTCGGACTGGCCCGTAACGAACACGTTGCCGCTGGCGTCCAGTACCATGGCTGTGGCTCTGTCGCTCCCCGCTCCATAGACGCTCCCTGGTCCGTCATAGCGATTCGTCCACAACGGCACGCCGGCGCTCGAGTACTTGATCGTCAAGTAGTCCTCGCGCGTCCCGCTGCCAACCGACCAGCCGGTTACGACCACGTTGCCGCTGGCCTCGATTGCCACGGCCACTGGTTCATCACTGTCGTTTGCCAGTCCGTTGTACCGGTTGGTCCACAACGGCACCCCCTCGTCCGAATACTTGATCGTCGCGTAATCCCGGCTGTCCACACCGCTGCTGCCATCCGAACGACCCGTCACCACCACATTCCCTTCGCTGTCCACTGCCACAGCAATGGCCTCGTCCCAGTGGTTTCCCGGCCCGTTGTACCTTTCGGTCCATAAGAGCACCCCCGCGCTTGAGTACTTGGTCGTCGCGTAGTCCCAACTGGTATCCCCCGCGACCACCACGTTTCCGCTGGCGTCCACCGCCATGGCTACCGGGTGTGACGGGCCGTCGTTCTTGCACGTTCTGGCCCACAACCGCACCCCCGCGCTCGAGTATTTAATCGTCACCCAGTCAGAACCAGGGCTAGCCGACAACGGGCCCGTCACGAACACGTTGCCGCTCGCATCCATCGCAACGGCACGGCCAGATGTGGACGTGGCGTCCACGTTGGTCCACAATGGGACCCCCACACTCGAATACTTGATGGTCATGCAAGCCCCGGTGCCGCTGCCATCCACGCCTGTGACATAGACGTTGCCGCTGTTGTCCACGGCCGCGGCACTGCTAAATCCCCAAGGTCCCCCTGCGCTATTGGTCCACAACGGCACCCCTGCGTTCGAATAAGCAAGTGTCGGACACTGGTAACCGGCGCCCCCCCATGCTACGTTCCCCATTACGTAGACATTGCCGCCAGCATCTACCGCCATGGCTTGGGCGAAGTCCTCGCCGTTCCCCGGCCCATTATAACGCTGGACCCAGGCTTCGATGGCCTGAGCGTGGGCGGTGGCCGGGAGCAGGGCGAATGCGGCGAGGAGCAATGCGGCGTTGAAGAACGCGTCGAAACCTGCGTTGGCTTTCATGACTGTCTCTCGTGTGGTCTTCCCGCTTAGGGACTGATCGTCCGGTAGAATCGGTTTGTGGTCGTGAGTGCACCCAGGTCGGTGAACGCGACCGGCTCGGTGTAGGTGAAGGTCATCCAATCGGCCCAGCTTCCTTCCGCCAACGACGAGGCCCTCTGGATCCGGTACGGTTGGCCGACGGTGCCATCCCGAAAGATGAAGCTGAAGCCGGTCGTCAGCGAATACGAGAAGTCGGTCAACCGGCCGCCGCTTGGTGGGACTATGACAGTCAACTGGGCCACCGTGCTGGTGGCGGTGCTGTACGCGTTGGTCACGACCACGCTGTAACCGGCCGCGTCCGCGAGTTGAACATCGGTGTTAACCAGATTCGGAGTGGTGACGCCGAAGAACCTACCGCCGTCCATCAACTCCGCGCCATCCTTGCGCCACCGGAAACCGAAGGGCGCGCTGCCGGCGACCTCGACGGTGAAGTTGGCGGTGCTGCCGATGGCGTTCGTGCAGCTCATGGGTTGGCAGGTGATGATGGGCGGGACAACATACTTGAGGGTCACGACGTCGAATCCCTGGCTGCCGTCGGCTGAGCCCCCCGCACTGCCGGTCACGTATACGCCCCCATGGCCGTCCAGTGCGATCGCGTAGGCAAAGTCGCGGTAGTCGCTGGGGTTGTGATAGAGGTTGGTCCAGAGCGGGACACCCGAGCTCGAGTAGGCGACGGTAACGAAGGCGGTTCCGTTCGGGTAGACTGAGGAGCCCGTCACGAACACGTTGCCGCTGGCGTCCACAGCCAAGGCCGAAGGCACGTCCATATTATTCGCCGGCCCGTTGTAGTAGTTGGTCCATAAGGGCACGCCCGTGCTTGAATACTTGATCGTCGCGTAGTCATTCAGAGTGCCGCCTGAGGCAGGATTGCCGCCCCACGATTCGCCTGTCACATACACGTTGTCGCTGGCGTCCACCGCCACCGCGTGGGGATGGTCGCTATCGTTCGCCGGCCCGTTGTAGTAGTTGGTCCATAAGGGCACGCCCGCGCTTGAGAACTTGATCGTCAGGAAGTCCAGATCGCCGCGGGGCGACTGTGAATCGCTCGTTACGATTACGTTGCCGCTGTGGTCCAGCGCCATGGCTCGAACAATGGAGTGAGCCATATCGCCGAAACCGCCGTAAAGATTGGTCCACAAGGGCACCCCGGCGTTCGAATACTTGACGGTGACGGAGGAGCAGCGGGAGGCGTCCGCAACACGGACGTGGCCGGTCATGACCACATTGCCGTCGGCGTCGGTGGCCAAGGCCATGGGAGACGCCGGAACGCTATCGCGCTGGCTCCACAGCAGGTCCCCCGCGCTCGAGTACTTGAGCGCGCCAAGGTCATGGTTCTCGCCGTCCCAGGCCGCTTGGCCCATCACGAACACATTGCCGTCGCTGTCCACCGCCAGGCAGTCCAGGGAACACCATTCAACACTGCGGGTCCACAAGGTCAGGCCTTCGCTCGAGTACTTAACTGTCGTGCCGTAAGCGGCGTCGGGGCTGCTCGTCCAGCCCGCCACCAACACGTTGCCATCGGTGTCCACCGCCAGTGCCTCAGGCCGTGCGCCGTTCGGGTTTCCCGTGTTGCGGTTGGTCCAGAGGGGCACACCTGCCCCGGAATACATGGTCGTGACCCAGTCGTCGATGTAGGGGGGCAGCGGTTTGCCAGCGTACGAGGGAGTGGTCACAACCACGTTACCGCTCGCGTCCACCGCCATGGCCGGTAACTGCAAGCCCTCACCCGGCCCAGCGGTGCGCTGCACCCAGGCTTCGATGGCCTGGGCGTGGGCGGTGGCGGGGAGCAGGGCGGCGGCGGCCATGGCCAGTCCCAGCCAGAGAGTGGGGCTCTGTGTTGTTTTCATGCTGCATGATTCTGATTCGCGGTTCATGCCTTTCCGATACAATCGGGCGATTTTCCGCCCTGAGCTGCACCAGAATCCTGATCCGAAGGTCCTCTCGGAGAGATCAGGGGTAATCCAGCAGATTCATGTTCCAGAACTCACGATGGGATTGGTGATCGCGGTTCCAGCGGCTCATGACATCGTCGCGGTGTTCGACCCACTTGCGGTACTTGCCGTACTCGATGTGGCCGTCGCAGAACAGGACGTTGGCGCCGCGATTGTGGCGACGGCTGGGGCCCCACGAAACGAAACCGCCAGCGTCCTCCCAACCGAACGTGGGGTCGAAGAGCGTGAAGCACAAGTCCCGAGACTCCGGGCCGTCCCCGTAGGCGATCATGTCCGACGGGGCGACGATTTCAGTGTCCTTCACCTGGGGGAATCCCAGCCCGTTGTCCAGACCCAGCATGGAGGACATGCTGCAGCCGAAGAGATTGTAGGCGTAGCTGACCGACACGATTTCGCCAAAGGCAATGGCCGAGTTGGTCCAGTTGAGGGCATGCCGGTAGGAGGGGCAGACATACACCTGGCGCACGCCGCCCATGGTGTTGCCAAAAGCCGCCGACCACGGATGGGTCTTGGACTGGGTGCCATGGATTGGATACACGTGGTGGTCGCAGAGGTAGAGGGTTTGGGCCAGGCCGATCTGGCGGAGGTTGCTGACACAGTTGACCGCCTTGGCTTTTTCCTTGGCCCGGGACAATGCGGGCAACAGAAGGCCCGACAGGATCGCTATGATCGCGATCACCACCAGCAGTTCGATGAGCGTGAAGGCCGGCCGATTCTCGTGGTGAAGCCATTGCAGTGCGGAGAGGTGTGTGCCGCACGAGCGTTCTGGAGCGCGGCCTGTCTGCGGCACCGGCACAGGCAGGCAGCCCTCTGCGGCTTGCCACTCTTCTGCCCGCGTTACGGCACGAGAGGACTGGCGTGCTCCAAAGGCTTTGCGAGGGCTCGCGTTCGGGTTCATGGTTCACGTCACGGGCTCACGGCCCGATAGAACCGGTTGGTTGCCGTGACTGCACCCAGGTCTGTGAAGACGTTCGGCTCGGTGTAGGTGAAGTTCATCCAGTCCACCCAACTGCCCTCCGCCAGCGACGAGGATCGTTGGATCCGGTACGGTTGGCCGACGGTGGCGTCGCGGAAGATGAAGCTAAAGCCGGTCGCCGGCGAATAGGTCACGTTGCTCAAGCGTCCGAGACTGACAGCGACCTGTAATACGTCCAGAATCTCGATCCCGATAGGATCGTTTTGGATGACCACATGATTCTGCCACGCCCTGACCTGATACACGCCCCAGCAGCTGTAATCCTCAATCTGCGGGAACGGTGTGTAAGTGCCCAAGGGCTTGGGTTGGCTGGAATCCGAGATGTCCACGACGAGCATTCCATCGCCTACCAGAAGCGCGTACGGCTTCAGAACAGCCAGGTCGCGGACGTATCCCTTTTCGCCCTCCGCAACGCGGGTGCTGCTCAGCAGTGTCGGGCTAAGCGGGTTGCCGAGATCAAACACCTCGAGAACCGTGGCGTTGGGCGATCCCCATTTGAGGTAGACGACGTAGAGCAGATTACCGTCCGCCGCTATAGGTCCGGAGGACGTGCTGGAGTACTGACGAAAGATCGTCGAGGCGGAAGGATTGCCCGGTTGCCGCACGTCGACGACTTCCAACTGTCTTCTGGATCCAGTGCCGGACGCGTCCGTAAAGAGATAGGCGTAGCCGTTGTGAACTTCGAGAGTGTGAGGAAGGCCAATCGACGCGCTGCTGGCGAACTCAGGAGAGGCCGGCGTGCCAAGAGCATAAATGTCCAGAGCCCCTGGCAGATAGCTGAGATAGAGTGCGTTGCCTTCAATCTTTACCCGGTGGTAAATCGCATCTGGCATGAATCCGCCGCTGCTACTCTGGACCATGACTAGCTGTGTACCCGTATGTGCCGGTGGGCCAGTGCCGGAGAGATCAAAGACATCCAGCCGCGCCGCCGACTGAAACGGCCCGCTCAGCACGTAGCAATGATCGCTGTGCAGAAGCACATGAAGCACCTCGGGACCGGTCGAGCCAGGAACAAATGGCAAATCCACCTCGCGATCAGTCGCGCCATTGCCCTGGAGCAATCGAGCAGCGCCGTGCAGTCGGATTCGGGATGTGCCGGCGTCCTGGACCCGCCAGACGGGCTCCTCCGAGCCGCCTGCCAGGCCGTAAAGGCTGCGCTGATAACCCCAGTTCCGCCAGACCGCGCCTAAGGCAACCGGTTGGGCCGGATTTGCAACATGGAGCGCAAACAAGGCCTGAGGTCCACCAATACCTCCCGTTGGAAGAAACGCTCGTCCGTCGCAAGAGACCAGATCCATCGGATACGAAGGGATCGTGATGACTGGGGTGGCCAGCGTCTTCGGTGCCAACCGCTCGGTTGCATCCACAACGCGGAGCCAGTATGTGTCGGGGGGGTAGGTGGCCGGATTGAAAGTAGTACCGTAGAAATACAGATAGCTGCCAACCGACCACAGGCGATATTCGTAACTTTCCGTCAGCGGCAGATCTACTGCGGTAGGCTCGATCTCGCCGAGGCTGGTGATTCTGACCGCGTGCAGATGCCCTTGATTCATGCCGGATGCGGTCCCCGTCACGTAATAGAGGTAGTCGTCGACCGAGGCAAGGACCAGGAACGGCCACCCACCGACGTTGCCAATACTGAATGTCATGGAATCGGTCTCGGTGGGCTGCGTGGGATTCCTCAAATCAAGCACCCGCAGGAAATACTGCGTCTGCACGGTGCCGGTAATGGTCGTGGTCATGATGACTCCGAAATCGCCGAAATGGAGCATCTGGCTTGGCCGTTGCGATTCGGCCCACTGCAGGCTGCCCGCAGGCTTGGGTGCCGATGGGTTTCGAACATCGAAGGTCTCCACGCCAGCGTCGGCGCACAACCAGAGAAACCCTTGATGGGCCATCATGCCGCCCGACGACGAGATGCTCGTGCGACTGAGCCGAACCGGCTGACGCGGATCGGCAAGATCGTAGACCTCGAGGTATGCGGCAGAGGAAGAAGAGCCCGCTGCATAAGCGAACGTGCCCTCAAAAGCCCAGACGTAACCCACTCCGGTCGGAATGCTGCTCAGCACCACGGTCGAGGCCGGATCGCTGACGTCCAGGGCCACAAGCGAGCCGATCGACGCGCTGTAACAGTCCACCCCCAGCCAGACCGTGCTGCCGGTAACATCAAGGCCCATCACATTGCCCAACCCGTATCCTGGCCAGTTGGCGCGGCGGGCGATGCTCAGCGTCCCAGAGGCATTGAGCGCCCCGGCAAAAGCGCTCAACAGCAGCGCCGCCACCACCCCAACGCACCACGCGTTCGACCGAGGCGTGCGAACACGCGGGTTCGGAGCAGCCAGCGGTGCGGGCCTGCCGCCGCGGGAATCAGGATTTCGAGGAGCTCGGTTCACCGGATTGGATCGGGATTTCATGGTTTCACATCCTTTCGAATGCTTCACGGTGTGATCGCGCGGTAGAACCGGTTCGTGCTCGTGAATGCGCCCAGGTCTGTGAAGACGTTCGGCTCGGTGTAGGTGAAGTTCATCCAGTCCACCCAACTGTCCTCCGCCAGCGAGGGAGAGCGCTGGATCCGGTAGGATTGGCCGACGGTGCCGTCGCGGAAGATGAAGCTGAAGCCCGTCTCAGGAGAATAGGACAGGTTCGTGAGTCGCCCGCCGCTGGGCGGAACGACGACGGTCAACTGGGCCATGGTGCTGGTCGCGGTGCCGTGGGCGTTGGTCACCACGACGCTGTAGCCGCCCGCATCGGCGAGCTGCACATTGGCGATCTGGAGGTTCGTGGTTGTGACGCCGGAGAACTTGCCGCCGTCCACCAGATCCGCGCCGTCCTTGCGCCATTGGCAACTCAGTGGCAGACCGCCCGCGACCTCGACGCTGAAGCTGGCGGTGGCGCCGACGGCATTCGTGCAGCTTAGAGGCTGGCGGGTGATGATGGGCGGGGCGACGTACTTCACGGTGACGAGGTCGTAATTGCCGTCGCTGCGCTGCGAGTTACCCGCCACGAAGACCCCCCCATTGGCGTCCACCGCGACAGCCAAGGCGCTGTCACCGTAGTCACCCGGCCCGTTGTAGAGGTTGGTCCACAGCGGCACGCCCGAGCTCGAGTAGGCGACGGTGGCGAAGGCGGAATCCATGGTATTCCTGTAGACAGAGATGCCCGTGACGAATACGTTGCCGCTGGCATCCACCGCCAAAGCCCGGGCTTGATCAAGCCAGTTCTCAGGCCCGTCGTAGCGGTTGGTCCACAACGGAACGCCTGCACGCGAGTACTTGATTGTGGCGCAGTCAAAGAGCCTGTTGCTGCCATCCGATTCACCGGTCACATACACGTTGTCGCTAGCGTCGACCGCCACCGCGCAGGCACGGTCCCATTCATTGCCGGGCCCGTTGTAGTAGTTGGTCCACAACGGCATCCCCGCACTCGAATACTTGATCGTCGCGTAGTCGTTGTCCCGCATGCCCGTTGCCACCACGTTGCCGCTGCTGTCCAGCGCCATGGCGGCAACGCTCATGCTGTACAAGCGGGTCCATTGTAGAACCCCCGCGCTGGAATACTTGATCGTCACGGCGTTGCCACCCGACCGGCCGGTTACGACCACGTTGCCGTCGGCATCCGTGGCCAGGGCCCGAGGCGTAGGGCCGTCGTCGGTGTTGCCGGGACCGTTGTAACGCCTGGTCCACAGCAGGTTTCCCGCGTCGGAATACTTGATCGTCAAGATGTCAGAGGGGGTGCCATCCCAAGGGTTTTGGCACGTCACAACGACGTTGCCACCGGCATCCACCGCCAGCGCCATGCCACCGCTGAAACCCGACTCTACCTGGCGGGTCCACAAAGGCACTCCCTCGGGCGAGTACTTGACCGTCGTGCAGAGCGTGGGCACAGCGGGGAGGCCTTCCGTAAGGCCCGTAACAAACACATTGCCGCTAGCGTCCACGGCCAAGGCCGAAGGCACGTCAGCACTATTCCCCGGCCCGTTGTAGTAGTTGGTCCATAAGGGCACGCCCGCGCCCGAATACTTGAGTGTCACATAGTCGTGCTGGCTCCCTCCGTAAGCAGGGTCACCACCGTACGAGAAGCCGGTCACCAGCACGTCGCCGCTGGCATCCACCGCCATCGCGGGGATGGCTGGCTGGTTAGGAGAGGAGGTTTTCGGGTCGTAACGCTGGACCCAGGCTTCGATGGCCTGCGCCTGGGCCGGCGTCTGTGTTGCGATCAGGCAAACCATGGCCATGAACCATCCACTCGCCCCCAGATGCTGGGCGAGGCGGCCTAACCGGACTGTGTTACGGGCATTCATTGGAGATCATTGACACCATTACGTTGTCTCCTTCCGGACTGGATCAAGGCGAGTTAATGGCGAGCCTCGTGTGCACTTCATTCAATGTGGCGTCGTAGTAATAGCTCGGATCGGACGGCTGAATTGACGTGAGTTCGAACATCGCCGCGTAGTATTTCTTTCCGAACGTCTCGGTGAACGAACACTGGCCATTGCCATCGGTGATCGCGGACACGGAGATGACGGCATCCGGGGTATCGATAGCTTTTATGGGGGTCCATGTCGCGAACACCGTGGCGTCTGGTACCGGCTGATGAGCCGCGTTGTGAATTGTATACGTGACGGTGGCGGTCCATTGTCCGCCCCCGGAAGATTTTGCCACGGTGAGGCCGCCCGCATGGACAGCGTAGTTTCGGACCGCAATTGGGATCGGGGCGCTGACGCCCTGGCTAAGGTCCGCACCGGTGGCCACGGCAATGAGCTCGCCGGGGCCGTCTCCGACGCCGATCGTGTCCCATGACATTGTCCATTGTCCCTCGGTCAGCGCCGCCGAACCGATTGAGATCCCGCCGAAATAGAACTCGACGACTTCGACCGGCCCAAGATCCGCCGCGGAAGCAGTGAGCATCGTCACGCCGGAGACCGGGACCGGCTCCAGGTTGTATGGATCGTAGAACGGCTGGGTGATGCGCACCGATGGTACCAAGCTGGCTGTGTTGTTGACGCCCACGAGAACGGCTTCGCCCGCCAGTTGTGCGTTGCCATCTGTCGCCACCGCCACTAGCGTATGCGGCCCGTCAGCCGCGCCGGCAGTGCTCCAGCTAATAGCCCAACCGTCCGAATCGTTGAAGTCCGCGCCTATGAACTCGCCGTCGAGATAGCATTGAACAGCCGTCGCCGCGGCAGTGGTGGACACTCGAATGGGAATCGGGCCAGAAACCTTCGTGCTGTCCGTGGGAGCCTCGATGGTCAACGACGCCGGGTCGTTCCAGTAGAGCAATGTTGGGACGCTGAGCAGCGGTTCGCGGAAGGTGTCGAGCACTCTGGCATAGTAGAGGAGATCGCAGAAGTGGGCGTAGTGGCCGGCTTGCCAGCCCGAGTCGCGAATCGCTGTGCAAACCGTCTCGACGCCGGCGGCGTTCTTCTCCAATCCATGACGCGCGATGTGGAGCGCTGCCGCTCCCGCAACGTGGGGCGAAGCCATGCTGGTTCCAGACATGGTGGCATAACCGCCGCCCGACATCAGGTAGGTCGAGTAAATGGCCACGCCCGGCGCGCAGATATCCACCAACTCGCCGTAGTTGCTGAACCACGCGAGCGAATCATCGAAATCGTATTCCTCGGTGATTCCACCCAAGCCGCCGGGCAATCCATCGTTGTCATCCAGCGCCGACACCGTGAGGGCAGTGGGTTCGGAGGCCGGGGAGTAATTCGCGGCGTCCCAAGCCGAATTGCCGGCCGCCACCACGAAGACGACGCCCGCCTGCGTCCCGGTCTTGACAGCGTCATTGATGGTCTGGGAGAAACCGCCGCCCAGGCTCATGTTGGCGACCTCGAACGTGCTCGCCCGCTGCACGACCCAATCAATACCCGCGAGCACGGTCGCGGCGGTGCCGCTGCCGCTGGAGTCGAGCACCTTTACAGCCCACAGACGCGCGCCGGGCGCGACGCCCACGACGCCGAGGTCATTGTCGCGCGCGCCGATGATCCCGCCGACGTGCGTGCCGTGGCCGTTGTCGTCCTGCCAGATGGCGTCGGTCTTGAATGTCTTCTTGGACGCGTAGAAGCGGACGCCTGCCGGCTGCACGTTCAGGTCCGGATGCGTCGCGTCCAAGCCCGTGTCAATGACGGCCACGTCGGCGTCCACCGTGAGACCGCCACCCATCAAGCCCGGGACGGCATCGGCATCGCAGCGCCGGATGCCGGTGGGCATGGTCTGTTGAAAGGCCGTATAGACCTGATCCTGTTCAACATAGGCAACCTCGCTACGCCGGGCGAGCGCCTGCGCAGCCGCTGGCGAGCCAGCGAAGGCAAAGCCCTTGATGGCCCTGGTGTAAACGTGATCGAATTGCAGGGCGTGTTGAGCGGCCAGCGCCCTGGCCGTGCCGGGTGTGTCGCGTGTGTCCGCTTTGAGCACTGCGATGTAGCGTCCCGGGATCGTTTGCGCGGGCGCTGTCAAGCTGCCGGCCAGCAGTGCGATGGCCAGCCCGGCCAGCGTGGATCGTTTTATCCTGCTGAAGGTTGTTTTCATGGTGTGCCCCACGATAGGTTGTTCATGCCTTTCCAACAGACTCAGGCGATTTCCCGAGACGATTTGCACCAGAATGTTGGACTTTATGGGTACTCGAGCAGGTTCAGTTGCCATTGCTCGGGGTGGGGCTGGTGATCGCGGTTCCAGCGGCGCATGACGTCATCGCGATGCTCGACCCACTTGCGGTACTTGCCGTATTCGATGTGGCCGTCGCAGAAGAGGACGTTGGCGCCGCCGTTGTGCCGGCGGGTGGGGCCGAAGGACTCGAAGAGCCCGTCATTCCAGGTGAAGCCCCAGGTAGGCACCACCGTGAAGTTCCACCCGCGGACCGAATCGTTCCCGTCGCAGAAGGCGATCATGTCCGAAGGGGCCACAACCTGGGATTCCTTGATGTGATGTACCCGGAATGCCGGCCCCTCGACTCCGCCGTCGAGACCCTGCAGGGCGCCCAGGTTGCAGCCGAACCCGTTGTAGGCGTAGCTGATGGCCATGATCTGGCCGAAGGCGATGGTCGAGTTGGTCCAATTCAGAGCCTTCGGGAAGGACGGGCAGACATAGACCTTGCGTGTGCCGCTCATGCTCTGGCCGAAGGAGGCGGCCCAGGGATTGCTCACGCTCTGGCTGCCGAAGTGGGGGTAGGCGTGATAGTCGGTCAGATACAACGTTAGGGCCAGACCGATCTGGTGCAGGTTGCTGACACAGTTGATCGACTTGGCCTTTTCCTTGGCACGAGACAAGGCAGGCAACAGAAGGCCCGCCAGGATCGCGATGATCGCGATCACCACGAGAAGCTCGATGAGCGTGAAGGCGCAGGCCCCGGGGGGGCGGGGGATGAGCCTGCGCAAGTTGCGGAGAGTCGCCAGTTCGCTGCTACGAACGCGGGGTCCACGGAGAGCCTCCTTGATCATGCTGCCAGGGAGCGCCCGGCTCATATCACCTCTCTCCTTCCAGCCACGCGATCGGGCTGGCGTCGGTCATGAAATCAGGCGTCAAACATTGCGGTTCGCCTCCGCTCAACGCCCGATAGAACAACTGGTGGTAGGCCGCGCCCAAACCCCCATACTCCCAGAGCTCATACACCATCGCCTTCGAATCCGGCGACCAGACAATACGGTAAAAGCCCGGACCCGGCGGGCTGAGCCAGCCCTTCATCCCCGCCGGCGGGTCCATTCGACCCAGGTTGCGCAGGTCCGAGCCGTCTGGCTTGATGATGTGCAGCGACGCGTTGCGGCGATGGAACGCGATCCAGTTGCCATCGGGCGACCACGCCGGGGCTTCGCCCTCGGTCAACAGCGCCGATTGCCCCGTCGCCACATCCAGAATCTTCAGCATGTTGGTTCGGCTCTGCGTCAGGAACCCCGGCACGGTGTAGACGAGATGCCGGCCGTCGGGGGACCAGTCGTGCGTAGTCGCTTGGGTGACGATGGGTTCGGAAGACAACGGTTCCGCCAGCCCGGTAATATTTCCGGCCGCGTCAAAGGCGACCCGCGCCACGTAGATACCGGACCCGGCTGACGGCCCGGGGCGCGTGCCTGGTTTCACTGGCTTGGACGCGGTCCAGGAGATGAGCCCATCGTCCAAGCCGCGGTTTGCGTCCCGCGCCCAGTTGATGATCCGATTCCGTTCCTGCCCCCGCCGGAGAGCGCCAAGTGAAAACACATGGATCCCAGTCATCTGGCCGATGCCGGGCAGGTCAGTCAGTTGGATAGCCTGGTCCGGCCTGGCATCGTCACGGACCGCAAACAGTTCCCGGGGTGGACCGTTGGTGTTGGCCGAGGGCATGTCGCGGATTTCCAGGAACCAGCGATGCCCCCTGTGCAAGGCTCGGGACGGCGGAGCCGGGTATCCCAGCGGCGTCAAGGTGCGCTTGGCATCCTTCACCGTCATGGCATGAAGGCGGCCGTCCATCGTGAAGTAGAGGCGGCCGGCGAGGGATTCGACGCCGAGCGGCGCCGAGTCCGAGCGCGGCACAACGATGGTGTAACCGTCCCCGGGTTTCACGTCGCGGTGGACGAGAAGCTTGCCCGCGCGCGTGAGTTTGAGGCTATAACACTCGAAACCGTATTGAACGGGGAAGGGCTCCGACACGGTCTTGCCGTCTTTGACGTGCACGCCCCAGAGGTCCCAGGTTCGCAGCCGGTCGCTGGTGAAGAGGATGACCGGCTGGTTGGGGGACCAGATCGGCGTGCGGCAGTTGCCCGGGAGATTCAACGGACGAGTGGCGCCAGTCGCCACTGCCGTCACGTACAGCGCATGCGGCGGCGGCTTCCCCGGCTCGCCCTCTCCCGTGGGCCTGGAATAGACCACGTGCTGCCCGTCAGGCGAGAACCGGGCGTGCTCGACCGCGTTCGAGCTGAACGAGACCAGCAGGCGGACCTGACCCTCCGGCACCGAAACCGCCGCCAATCCAGGTTCGTTGCGGCGGGCGCACACCAGCCACTTGCCGTCGGGGGACCAGTCCTGGGGCTCGTAGTAGTTGAAATCCGAGGCCGACAGCACCGGCACGAGCAAGCGGAACTCGCCCGTCTCCGGCGCGACGATCCGGAGATCAGGCTTGTGAGTGGGCGGGGCCATCCACAAATAGGCGAGCCACCGCGCGTCCGGCGACCACGCGTAACCTTCGAAGGGCATCTCGAAGACAGCCGGCTGGTTGGTCAGGCTGAGGCGCTTCATGGCTTGGGCATAGAGATCCTGCGTGAACTCGAAAATGCCAAGGGCGTCCCGCCCACTTCCCACGAACTTCCGCAGCTTGCCCGACTCGAGCCGCCGCACGGTCACGCCGCCCTCGCCTTGGGTCCAATCCGTGTAAGCAAGATAACGCTCGTCCGGAGACAGGGCGACCGCCTTTTCGACAAGGGTCAGGCCATTGAAGACGCCACGGGCGCGGGAGTCGGTGCTGCGGGATGCCGCCGGCGGCTGGCTCAGCGCGG
>JAKLEZ010000055.1 GCA_022711465.1 Planctomycetota bacterium
AGGTGATTCGCCATTCCAGCCTCCCGCCCACCATGGGCCAAGGAAGCCTTTACCGCGAATCACGTACCCCTCAAGGTGGCTCCATTTCACCCGCCCAGCCCCGGCTCCGTTTGCCCGCCCGGCGACAGCCGGCGGCAATCGATCGCGGCGCCCGCAGCGTGAGCTATTTCCCCCCCTCGCCAACGGCTTCCTCATCGGAATGTCCCGGTTCCTGCTCAAGCGGGATCCGCCTCAAGCCCAGCCTGTTGAAGACCTTATCTGAGCTGATGATCTGGCTGTCTCGACTACAGAAAGCAGCGTGCAAGACATCAAAGACCCGAACGCCTCCTTCCTTCATATAGACAGCGGCGGCAAGGAAAGTGCAGGGCTCCCCGCCACCCCGGATATGAGCGATTTCAAATGCATCAACCAGCGTTTTCTCCGGATCAAGATGCAGTTTCTCAGCGAGGATCAGCAACTCAATCAGCACAGCGGAGGATGTCCAAATCTCCCCGGCGTGCTCGTGCAAGAGCCTTTCAGCGGAGGTTTTCAGCCAGTCCGACTCCTTGATGATCGCCAGGAAGAAGTCGGTATCAACATAGATCAAGCTCCCACCTCTTCCATGGCCTGCTGTTCGATGGCTTGCCTTAGCTCCCGGATGGTCTTGCCTTTCAGGCGGCGCCCGATCTCTCGCAGATCCTTCACTGGATCGTCAGGCACAGGCAGCAGAACGAGCTTCTCCGGCATCTCGACGATATAGGACTTGGTGCCGTACCTGTGTCGGAGCTCAGACCCGAGGGGGAGCCGGCCGTTTTCGTCACATTCTGTTCTTGTCATGTTCTCACCTCGCACCAGAAAGCCGCAGGAGTTCAAATACTTGTCGGTCTCCGGTCGATGAGCTGACCGCGTTTTCCTCTGTCATCATGCACCTTCCGAGCAGACCTCTCGTGGCGGGTCGCTCGAAAAGAGGGCGACCCGCTACACCGCCCGACATTCCTCAGCCAGGCTGATTGCCGGAAGGCCTCACCGGCGGCCTGTGCATCTCACGGCGCCATGCTGGAGGGAAGAAAAGAAGCCCCCCGACCCCGGGGAGCCGATGCCATGCGGCGACACGTGAGTTCACTCCACCTCCTCCCCGTCCTTCTCTTCCACCATCGCAGCGAACGCTCTGAGCAGGCAGTAGACCGCAAGCGGTATCTCGTTCCTGCTGAAACTCCCCGACGATTTCCAGGTGCCGTCCTTGTCCTTGTAGCGCCGTTCCACGGTTGCCCGCAAAACCCCGACCTTGCGTCCATCCGCTGTCGTGCCCTCGTTTTCCCAGATCGCGCTGGACACGCTGCCTGCGCTATACTTCTTCAGTGGTGCCATTTTCTTCATCTCCGAGGCGCGTCATCTGTCGTGACCAAGCCTCTTCTCAGGGCTGGGAAGAGGCTGATCACCACGAATCTGATGCCTCCTACTGAGGGATTGCCTCTCTCGCGCCGCGCGTTCCGCAGGCTGTTGCCGGCTCTCCTCGCGCGACGTATGCTGCAGCTGTGCCGGCACCGCTCGGGACAACAGGAGGTTGCGACGGACGATGATTGCACCCCATGGGAATACGAAGCCCGGATGTTCCACCCGCGACCGGAAGGTCCAACAGTCCGCAGATGCCGCCGTCGCACATGGAGTCATGAAGGAAATGACCATGAGACTTCAACAGTGGCCATGCATCTGCCTGGCGATCGTGGCGACCCTGGCTAAATGCCTGTGGTGCAATGCCCAGGATTCCTCTACGCCGATTGATGTCGGTTCACGCAAACAGCTCTTTGTGGACGAGCGGTTCATCGCCTCCAGCCGGGGCGTGCAACTCACCATGAACCCGGCCGTCAAGATGAATGAACCCGTTCTGGCCAGCTACATTCCGTGGGAAGGCGACCAAGGCGCATCGGCCACTTCTTACTCCTCGGTCCTCAAAGACGGCGACAAGATCCGCATCTGGGGCGCGGGTAAAGCCCTCCTGCCAGTCAGACTCAAAGCCCGCGGCCCAATCATCGAACGATTTGCCTATGCCGAATCCACTGATGGCATCCGCTTCACCACGCCCGATTCCAGCCTCCTTCTCCAGGACGAGGATCTGACCGAACTGAGCAAGCATGGCCGCACCGGCGGCGTGGCCGTCTGGATCGACCCCCAAGCACCGCCGTCGCAACGCTACAAGACGCAGGCGAAGTTCTACCCACCTGCCAGCCCCGCCGAATTCCATATCTGTGCCTCACCGGATGGCTACCGTTGGACGCTGCTGTGCAGGCCGACCATCGGCGAGATGGATACCCAGAGCGTTGCCTTCTGGGATGAACGGATCCAGAGATACGTCCTCTATACCCGCAGGAACCCCCTTGCGCATACGCCCCGACGATACCGGGTCATCCGCCGGCTCGAGTCTGCGGACCTGTTGGATTGGCGAAACGAGGTCTTCGTGATGCAGGCGGACGAGATCGACCGGTCGATCTACGAGTCCCCGACGCCCCAGCCGCCAGTGGATTACTATGGGGCAGCCGTATTCAAGTATCCGGAGGATTCGCCTGACGGTGTGTACATCATGCTCGCCCAGGCCTTCTGGCACTGGCAACGCAGGCCACTGGAGCAGCGGTACGGGGGCTATTCGGATCACAAGTCCGAATTCGAGGTTCTGGCCCCGGCTACATTGGATGTCCGGCTGGCCGTCAGCCGTGACGGGATCCACTTTCAGTGGGTCGGGGACAGAAAGCCATTCATCGGCCTCGGTCTGGCGGGAACCTTCTCCGCCAAGCGAACCTGGGCGCTGCCGAATCCGATTCACATGGACCGAGAACTCTGGATCTACTATTTCGGCGAGAACCGCGATCACGATAACTTCATCGATCCCGCGGCATCGCGGTATTTGTGCGGGATTGACCGGGCGGTCTTGCGACTCGACGGCTTCGTGTCTGCGGATGCCGACTACGGGGGCGGCGAGATCATCACTCCGCTGATCATCTTCGATGGTCGCCGGCTGGAACTCAACGTCGATGCCGGTGCGGGTGGCAGTGCCCGCCTTGAATTGCTGGACAAGCACGGCCAGCCGGTCAGCGGCTACACGCTTGAGGATGCGCTGCCGCTTTCCGGTAATTCGCTGTGCATGCCAGTTACCTGGGGTGGCAAGGCCGACCTTGAGGAGCTGGCGGGTAAGCCCATCCGGATTCGGTTTGTGATGCGGGACTGTAAGCTATACGCTTTCCAGTTCGTGAAGTAGCTGGGCACTGTGCGGCTGCTCTACGGAGAGGCGACATTCGGTCGGGCGGGTTTCCGCCTTTGTGACCTCCTTGCTCACGCGTCTTCCTGAACACCACGCAGTATTCGTGGCGAATCGGCACATCCTCGAGCTTGCCGTACTGCTTCCGGTCGCTCGTGCAGTTGTGCTGGACCTTAATGATGACGCTGCGAATCTCGCCGTGCGGGAAGTTCAGGATGTCCCTGATGATGGCCGTGTACCGGCCTTGCCGGCGAACATCGCCGATAAGGACGGCGAGCCTGCCACCCGGTTACAGCGCGTCATAACACCGCTTCAGACAGAGCATGAGTAGCTCCCTGAACTCCGCGTAATCCTCGACGTTGCTCAGGTCTCCAGGCGCATCGCTGTACCGCACGATGTTCCAGTACGGGGGATGCAGCCACAGGAAATCGAACCTGCCGGGCAGCTCCTGTTTGGTCAGGTCGAAGCCCTCCCGCAAATCGCCGCCCCAAAACTCAATGCCTGCCCGCTTGTACTGGTTCAGGCCCGCGATGACATCCCTCGTGGTACCCGGACCCGCCATGGGATCGGCGACCTTCCGGGCACCATATCTGAGCACGAGATTCTTGAACAGCCGGCCGTCGCAGTTACCGCGGTACCGCGAGTTGCCCCACAGGCCGCACCGGTTCGGGTACGACACCACGGATGTCATGCCCTCGTCCTCAGCGTACACGTCGTAGAAGCCGTCCCCGAGCCGGTCAAGCAGCCCATCAGCCACTGCTTCCGACAGCCGCACCCGAATCGTGTGCTCCGGCGTTCCCGGCTTGTCCCGCAGAACCTCGATGTGCAGCTCCCGGATATGGTTGGCGCCGTGCTCGTCAACGAGTTCGAGCAGCAGCGTCCTGATCGATGTCATCTTGTTCCTCCCCCAGCCAAGGCGGCTAGGCCTCGGGACTGAGGACTGGACGCCGACGCCAGCCGTGACCTCGACGTCGACCAGACCGACTTCGGCGTGTTCCGGGGATTCCGTGCCAACTGTTCGCCGCCATCCTGGAGCGTATCCAGTGACTCCGGCGTACCGAGAACGGTTTGGTGCTCTCGGGATGACTCGACAATCCGCTCAACCTGTGGCCCCCGTCGTGATACTTCAAGGAGATGCCATGCGCCCATCATGAAGAACGGGGCCCAAAAGCCCCTTTGGCACGCAAGGAGGGAACCGTTTCAGCCCGTAAGATCGGAAAAAGCTCGAAAACAGAGTGCGTAGAACGGGGGGGGTGCTGGTATAATGGCGGAACACCGCCCGGCGGCGTAGCCGGGAGGAGACGCGGCCATGGCGTTTGCACCCTGCTATGCTATCGCTCCCTTCGCTTTGCTTGTGGCGTCGTCACCAACGACGACACGGGCAGGGACCATTTTCTATGTCAATGCGGCGGCCAGTGGCGCCAACACCGGGCTCAGTTGGACCGACGCCTTCACGGATCTGGAGGCGGCGATCGAGGCCGCGGCCGCGACCGGCGGCGGCTCTTCCGAAATCTGGGTCGCGGCAGGAACCTACCGGCCGTCCGAGCGAACCGACCTCGATGATCCCCGCAGCGCGACGTTTCAGCTCCGCAGCGGCGTGGCGATCTGTGGTGGATTCCTCGGCGGCGAGCGCCTGTTCGAGGCGCGCAACCCGGATGCCAACGTCGTGGTGCTCAGCGGGGATTTGCACGGCAACGACGAACCCGAGCCCGATCCCTTCGATCAGACACGTTTGGACAACGCGTACAACGTCGTGACCTGCAGCGGCGCGTATCGCACCGCGGTTCTTGACGGCGTCATCATCAGCGACGGCCATGCCAGTCTCTTCGGCTACGACGAACCGGTAGGCATCAGTCGCCGCAACTCAGGCGCCGGCATGTTCAGCGAATCGGCCAGTCCAACCATTCGAGACTGCACGTTCCGCCGAAACTCGACCCGGTCATATCGCCCCACCCAGGGCGGCGGCATGCTCAACCTCAACAGCAACCCGTACCTGGTCAACTGCACTTTCGAGGAGAACAGCGTCTATGGCGAAAACACCTTCAGCGGCGGCGGCGGCATGTGCAACATCGGCAGTCGTCCTACGCTGATCGACTGCGTCTTCAGGGCTAACACGGCGGATGGCTACGACAGCGAACACTATGGCGGCGCGATCGAAAACCGGGACAGCAGCGCGACACTGACCCGGTGCCTCTTCATCGAGAACAGATCGCACCGCGGCGGCGCAGTCTCCGAAGCCGGTACCAGTTGTTCGACCTTGACAGACTGCACCTTCATAGGCAACTGGTCACACAACGTCGGCGGAGCGATGAACATTGAATCTGCCAATTGCCCGATGCTCACCCGTTGCCGCTTCCACGGCAATTCATCCCAGTCCGGCGGCGGAGTCCACTGCGACCGCGGCGCACCCACCCTCCACGAATGCTCGTTCATCGGAAATGACGCCGACTGGGGGGGCGGGATGCGGATCTGGGGCAGTCCGACCTTGGTCGCCTGTTCTTTCGCCGGCAATACGGCCGGCCAAGGCGGAGCAATCTGCAACGAGTACAAGAGCAGCCCCCGGCTGACCGGCTGCCGGTTCGACGCGAACTCCAGCGGCTGTGGCGGGGCTTTGTACAACAACAGCACGAGCGCCCCCCTGCTGATGAACTGCGCGATCGTCGGCAATTCGGCATGGCTCGAAGAACCTTGGTACGGCGGCGGAGGCGTCTTCAACGATGGAGCCAGCCCGGCGTTCGCAGGCTGTTTGTTCGCCGGGAATTCAGCAGCCGGGCGGGGCGGCGGTATGCGCAACTACGGCTGGAGCACGGGGCAATGCCAGGTGAACCTCACCAACTGTACGTTTGCGGGGAACTCGGCGGCTGAGGGTGACACGCTGGCATGCAGCTCTGAAAATCGGGCGTTTCCGGGTCCCACCACCATACGCAACTGCATCTTGTGGGACAGTGAAGACGGCATCACCGCGGACGACGGCTCGACAATCACGACAACCTACAGCGACGTTCGGGGCGGTTGGCCGGGCAACGGCAACATCGATGCCGACCCGCTATTCATCGACGCCAACGAGCCTGACGGCATCGGCGGCACGGCCGACGACCGATTGCGCCTGTCGGCCGACTCCCCCTGCATCGATGCCGGTAACAATTCGGCTGCGCCCGCCGGGCTCACTGCTGACCTCGACGGTCGAGCTCGCTTCGTAGATATCCCCGAGGTCGCCGACACCGGCGCCGGGACGCCTCCGATCGTGGACATGGGTGCGTATGAGCGCTTCGTGTCTGCCCGCGCCGATCTGGACGCGGACGGTGACGTGGATCTGGACGACCTCAGCATGTTCCAGGTTTGCCTATCCGGCCCGGCCGTGCCCGTTTGGGATGCCGGTTGTCGCTCCAGCGATTTTGACGGCGATTGGGACGTCGACCAATCGGACTTCGGCATCTTCCAGCGGTGTTGGAGCGGCTCGAACGTGCCGGCCGATCCGAACTGCGCGAACTGAGAGGGGTCGATCTCTCTCACAATAGCGCTTCCCGGCTCCCCAACTCACTCCCGCAGAGAGAAAGGAGGCCCCCGCATCGCGAGGGGAGTCGATGCGAGTTCACTCTCCCTCCTCCCCGTCCTTCTCTTCCACCATCGCAGCGAACGCCATGAACAGGCAGTACACCGCCATGGGTATCTCGTTACGACTGAAGTTGCCGGACGATTTCCAGGTGCGGTCCTTGTCTTTGTAGCGCCATTCCACGGTTGAGGCACTGGAAGCCGATCACGGCAGGAGGGACGATGCCGTGCAGTCGTTTCGAGGCATTTCAGCGCCGCTCAAGCCGGGGCAGAATTCGGAAACTGGAATCCAGCCGTGATGGGAGGTTCTCAACGTCGTTTTAGTCGGGTATACTGGAGTATGGAAATGAACACGTCCTGAAGCCAACGGCCGTATTTCAGATTCCAGGCGCTCACCATCAGGAGGTGGAAGCATGAAGAGGGCGCTCCTTCATCCTGCAACGTGCGGCGTCATCGTTTGTCTGGCGAGTGCTCCCGCAGCCCGGGCAACCACCTTCTTCGTCAATGCGACCTGCGGCGATGATTCGTGGAGCGGCCGGAGTTCGGCATGCACGGCTCCCGCTGGACCGAAGCGCACGGTCCAGGCGGCCGTCAACGCCGCTTCGACAGGGGACGAAGTAGTCCTCGCTCCCGGTATCTACTCCGGGGCCGGCAACACGGAGCTCAATCTCGGCCCATCCAGCATCACGGTCCGATCCGAAACGCCCGACGATTCCCATATCGTAGCCGCTACGGTGTTAGACGGCCAGTGGCGAAAGGCTCTCTTTCGGTCGATCTACCCGCAGACCTCCGAGATCAACATTCGGGGCCTTACCTTTCGCCGCGGTTACTCCTATCCGAATGCTCATGCAGGCGGAATCACTGTGCTTTACGGACATGCAACCATCGAGCTCTGCGTGTTTGAAGCCAATATCGGCTCTTTCGGTGGTGGTGCGGTCGCGTGTATGAACTCGGAGGCCACAATCCGCAATTGCGTGTTCATCGGGAACACCGTCGCGGGAGAAGGGGGAGCCGTCCATTGCACCTCGGGCACGCCGACGATTGTCAATTGTTCGTTCGTGGCCAACGGCGCGAGAACAGGCGGAGCGATCAGCGTATCCTCCTCGGAGGGGATCCCAGTTATCCGCAATTGCATTCTCTGGGGGAATAGGGCTACCACGCGCGACACACATCAGATTGCGGTGACCAATGCCACTCCCACCGTCGACTACTGCGACATCGAAGGCGGAACGGGGCAATGGTGGTTCCACTCCAACAACATCGACGTGGACCCGAAGCTGACGGCAGACGGACATCTTCGCCAGGGTTCGCCTTGCATCGATGCAGGCACAGGAATCGGTGCGCCATCCTCTGATCGGGATGGCGAAGAACGTCCAAGCGGCGTCGGCGTGGATATTGGCGCAGACGAATACATGGATAGTGATGCTGACCAGCTGCCTGATTTCTGGGAACGAAGGTGCTTCGATTCGGCCACGGCTGCTGCTCCCCATGACGACTCCGACAGCGATGACCTTGACAATGCCGGTGAGTACTCGGCAGGCAGCAATCCTCGAAATGAAGACTCGGACGAAGACGCTTGGCGTGATGGCGACGAGACCGCACGAGGCACCGACCCCATCCGGCCCAACATCTACGTTGACGGAGCCAGCGGAGACGATCTTCTTGATGGTCGGGCTCCAATTTGGAGCGGAGGCACTCACGGCCCCAAGCGGACCATCCAGGCCGGGATTACCGCTGCCGGGCCGTTTGAGAGCGTCGTGATCCGGCCGGGAGTCTACTCTGGAACCGGTAACTACAACCTGGACTTCGCCGCTGGCTTGGCTACCGGGGCTCGGCCGGTCACGGTTCAGTCCGAGGATCCCCATGATCCTGCGGTGGTCCTCTCCACGATCATTGACCCGAAGCAACTCGGCCGTGCCTTCCGGATCCGGTATGCGTATTCCCGTTTGACGTGCGTACAAGGCCTGACCCTGTGTAACGGTCGAGCCCATGCTGCCATCGCCCCCACGAGTGGAGGGGCAATCAAGTGCGACGAGAGCAACCCGACGATCCGGAATTGCGTGCTCACCGACCACATCGCTGACCACGGAGGAACAAACTGGGATGGAAAAGGTGGGGCAATAAACCTCACGGCAAGCTATCCTCTTTTAGCCGATTGCAGATTCAGGGTAAACACGGCCCCCCAAGGCGGCGCGGTCTTCTGCGACAATAGTGAACCATCGATCATCCATTGTCAGTTCGCAGACAACTCCGCAGTCAAAGGCGGGGCCATCGGCATGGGGGCAAATGTCGCTCCGCCCATCGATCGATGTGTCTTCGCCGCCAACGTGTCTTCGGGCGCTGGCGGCGCGATTCATTGCGAGAGTGCCGCGCCAACCATCACCAACTGCCTGTTCACTGCGAACTCGGCTCCGGGCGGAGGCGGGTTCTATGCCTACGGCGGAGCCCCGGTCCTTCTGAACTGCACCTTGACGGGCAACTCGTCGCTGGAAGGTTGGGGTGGGGGCGTTTCCCTGGAATCAAGTCCCGCTGTGGTCGAGAACTGCATCGTGTGGGGCAACAGTCCCTCCCAGGTTCACAACCGCTATGGGGTTGAGCCTACCGTAGTGTACAGCGACATCGAGGGAGGTTGGGCAGGAGATGGCAACATAGATCTCGATCCTCGTTTCGCAGCTCCTGGGGGTACGGACGGGGATCCCGATACCTGGCAGGACAACGATTATCGTCTGTCCGAAGACTCGCCATGCATCGATGCGGGCAACAACAACTCCTGGGTGTCCCTGTCAGCAGTTGATCTGCTGGGCCTGCCGCGACGGATTGATGCCCCGGCCACACCCGACAGCGGGGTTGGGGTTCCTCCGATCATTGACTTGGGGGCCTATGAGTTCATGCCTGCGATTCCGGGCGATCTCGACGGTGACCGCGATGTGGACACTGATGACTTCAGCCTTTTCCTCGCTTGTGTCTCCGGCCCCACCATCCCCCTGGCTCCGGGTTGCGAGAACCGGGACTTCAACCACGATGGCTTCGTGGATCAGCAGGACTTCGGCCTCTTCCAGCGGTGCTACAGCGGAGCGGGCGAGCCAGCAAACCAGAACTGCGCGAACTGAGGCAGCAGCGTTCTGACGGATGTCATGGTTTGTCTCTCCCGTCCGCTGGCAGTCGTTCTCATCGCGCGAGCGTAACCGCGACCAGCATGGGGGCAGCCGGCGTCTCGAGATCGCGGAATACGACCTTCGTCACCTCGACCGGCCGTAGCGCGACGCCCAGCATGTTGAGGTGCCAGGGATCGCCCTTCATTCCGCAGAAGACGTCCGCGGCTGTCGGCGCCGCCGTCCATTCCTCGATCGTCCGGCCTGTGATGAGCGGCACGGTCTGTATGCGGCCGTCCGCGTAGTGGATGACGTACTCGGCAACGGCGCCCGACGGGCCCGCGCCGGCATCGGACGGCGCCCATCCGTGGACATTTCCCAGGAAGTAGAGCGCGCTGCCCTTAGCGCGAACGTGAAGCTCCACCTCGCGGGGCCATTGCCGGTCGGCCGGGGCCTTGTCCGAGTGCAGGACAACAAAACCCCGCCTCCCGTTCGTCGCCGGATCGACGATCTGGAACGGGACGCCGCCAACGGTCTGCGCCCCGACGGGCATGCCGGTGAATAGGAACTTGCCTGGTTTCTGCACGCCGAAGGGCGCCGCGAACGGATCGGTGTTGGCCACCGCACCAACATCCAGCATTCGGCAATCCTCCGGCCGGAGCGGTCGATCCAGCGGGAGATCGATCAGGCCGGGCGTCCGCCGGGCCAGGGGCGGCGCCGTCTTCTCGTACAGACCCAGGACGGTCGGGAAGTCCCAGCGTTCAGGCTGATCCGGCCGGGTCGCCACCTGGACCGCCGCCGGAGTGTTGCGGGGGCGCCGGGAGTCGGGTACGTGCAGCAGTATGCGGCTGGGCGCCTGCCGCGTCGGCGGGTCGAGCTCGAGCTCCAGGCCGTCCGCCTTGCTCCGTACGCGCAGGCTGAGCACGCCAAAATGCGTCGGGGCGCGGTCGACGCGGATCTCCTTGCCCTCGGCGAGCCACCAATCGGGCACCGCCGGGAGCAGGTGAAGCTCTTCCCCCCGCTCGTGAACGAGCATGTGGCGCAGGAGCAGCGCGTAGTTCGAGGCGCCGGTGACGTGGGGGATCGTGTCGCCCCAGGCGAAACGCCGCTTGTAGAAGATACCCTCGGGGAAGGCGTGCGAGGCGCTGGAGTGGAGCAGATACCAGTAGAAATCCTCGACCACACGCCGATCGTCGCCGAGGGCGAGGGTGGCCATGGTCGTGTACGCCGACATGTACGGGTGGATGGCGTCGGCGTGGCCGAGCCAGCGAATCGTTCCCTCAGCGAAACCGCCGCCGTGGATCACGCGGGCGTGGTGCAGCGTCGCCGCAATGCGCGGATCATCCGGCCGGAACAGCTCGGTCGGCCAGAGCGTTTCCGTGTTTCCCCAGTGCGTGCCGGCCCCTTCCCAGCTCGGGGGAAAGTAGTCCTTGCCGGTCCGCTTGCACGCGGCGTCGACGGCCGCGCGGTAGAGCTTCGATTCCGCCGCGAGCCTCGCGGCCTCGTCATTCTTTCCCAGGACGTGAGCGGCATCGGCCGTGCAGAGCATCGCCCGCAGGTTCCATAGGTCGTAGCCGACGATGTGATACTTGCCGTCCCAGAGGAACTCGCCGTCGGCGACAGCGGGCGGGAGCAGGCCGGCGAACGGCGAATCGGCCGGCTCCTGGCGGCGGGCCTTCATCGCCCATTCGACGGCCCGCTGCATCTGTGGGTAGACCCTCGCGAGCCATTCCTTGTCGCCGCTTATCTTGTAGTACTGCCAGAGGACCCACACCGCCTGGCCGTTCGCGTCGAGCTGCCCCTTTTGCGTCTCGAACCGGCCGTCCTCCCGCTGGGCGGCCAAGTAGCTCTTCATCGCCCTGCGGACCTCGTCCCAGAGTCCGGCCTCCTCCAGCTCCTGGATCTGGTAACCGGCGTCACGGATGTAGAACTCGTCGTAGAAGCCCTCGCCGCCGTGCAGCTCACCGTAGTCAGCCGCGATGAGCTGGCAGACATGAGCGGCGAGAAGAGCCTGTGTCGCCTTCTCGCACGGCACCTCGACGTGGGCGGCCTTCGCCATGAGATCGCGCCAGTACGCGACCGTACGATTCAGCCAGAGGTCGGCGTTCTCGCTCGCGAACGCCGGCTCCGGCTCCGATGAGGAGAATGGGATCCGCACGACATGCTGGGCGCTGGCCCCGGGTTCGAGCGTTTGCTCAAACGGCCCGGGCGCCGGGCGATCGGAGCCGGCCACGTCGAACCGCAGCCGGGCCTGGGCCGAGGTCGTCCCGGCGTTGGTCATCTTGACCCGGATCCAGTTCAGGAAATTCTCGCCTTCGGTCGGGCCATCGAAGGCCGCCCTCCAATCGCTGGCCGTCGGCAGCGGCGAGGCCCAGACGGTGAACTCGTATCGCACGGCCTCGTCCTCGGCCGTCAACAGGATCACCGGCAGCCAGCCCGCGACCAGCGTTTTCGTTTGCCCGCGGCTCAGCGACGTGAGCGATCGCCCGAAGCGGACGCGGAGGTTCCGGCCACCCGAGAGCACGAGCTGGTTCTCGGGCGTGATCCGCGTGCCGTTTTTGTAGTCCCTCAGGCCGACGACGTTCCAGGAGTTCTGGAAGTAGTCGAACGGCTCGGCGGCCAGCCCGCCCGCCACCGACAGCAGGACCGCGGCGACCAGGACCGCCCGGCGCGGAGGCAGGGTCATCATGGAATCGGCTCCTCGTAATACGCGAGATTTCCCCAATAACTTCACCCGACTACGCTGCCGGGCTGTGTTGGGCGATTATACAATGCCCCCTGTTGCGCCTTGCTGTTCTCGGGCCATTTTACCGTCCCGAGGGCGCCCTTGCGGCAGCAGCAGACCCGCGTCAACTCCGTTTCTTATGATCGGTGCATGCCGTCCTCGGTACGCCCCCGCACCCGAACGGTGCCGAGGAATCCCAGATCCATCTCGGCCTCGCACTCGAGCCCCCTGGGGTCCTTGGTCAAGTCCTTGTCGCCAGTCCCGTACATCATCTCTTCGTGGGAGAAATCCCTTACAGTCCTTTCCCCGGATCCACGACGGCATGATTCTCTTATTTGAGAACTTCGCCGCGAGATTGCCGGTAAGGGGCTCACGGCGAGCAGTTGGCCGCCGGTATGACACCCGGGCCTTCGAAGCAACCGAGGAAGAGCGCCAGATCCGCTCCCGTGACGCGCTTGTCGCCGTTCAGATCCGCAGCCTCGCAACCGCCGGGTACGACCGAGGGGGTCACATTCTCCGTGAAGCAGGCCTGCAGCTTGCCGAAGTCTGACTGGTCCACGTCGCCGTCGCCATCGAAGTCCGGCTGAACAGTACCGATCGTCAGCTCCACATGGAGGTGCTGCGGACTGTTCTCGGCGGACATCGCCACGACGGCTACGTCAGCAACATAAGTGCCGGCCTGTAGGCGCGAGAGGTCGTAAACGAGCTGGATCGCGTCGGCCTCACTTGCGGACTCGCCGGCGGTGGGTTCCACCGTCAGCCAATCCGTGTCCTCCGAAAACTGGTACGTCAGCAGACCCTGCCCGCTGTTGCTGATCAGCACCGTGTCGGGAGGCGGATCGGTGCCGATGTGCACGTGCTGTTGGATGGTCGTCTGGTCGAGAGCGATTCGCGCCATCGGCAGCGCGTGGCTGACTCGAAAGTTGTCGATCTGCACATCGCTGAGTTCGGCCACCAACCCCGTCTGCCCGCCGGCCGACAGCGCCGGGTACGTCCGGCGGATCATCTCCTGCCCGTTCAGACTGTAGACAAACTCGCCACTGGTCACATCAACAGCGGCGGCCAGATGGTGGTATCCGCCCGAGGAGTACGTTACCGGCAGCGGCGTGCCGGCATTGATCCACTGCTGCAGCACGCCGCCAATCATTGCGTTGGTCGCCACGACGTCGTACTGCTCGTCGATAAAGACCATGGCGTAGTTGCCGGCGTCAGCGTAGCTGTGCACCAGCCCGTGCTTGGGAAAGCGGCCGTTGCCGCTATTCTGCTTCAGCAGGAGGAAGTCTGCCTCGAGGTCGAAATAGGCGCTGGAGATCGTGTTGCAGAGCGCGAGCTTCATGCCGGGCGATAGGTCCGCCTGGCGCAGGCAGCCGTCATCGCTGGCTGTCGGGGCAACGCATTCCCACTGCCCGCCGAGGAACGTCCACCGGTCCGAGGTGCAGCCACTGCATTCGAAGGCATCGTCAAACGCGGCCGTGTAGCGGTAGCCGTCGAGCCTGCAAGGAAGCGCCGATGTCGCCACCCATGAAGCTGAGCCAAGTGAAGCAGGTTGGTCCACTTCCCCGGCCAACTCGCGATCGATCAGCAGCCGCCACCTGCTGCCTTGGTGAGTGATGGTGATCCGCCGCGAGAACGCGAGTGAATCCTCAGCCGGCAGTGAGAAGGAGGCTAGCGTGACCCAGTCCTCCGCCAGGATATCCGCCTGTCCGAACTCCAAGCCGGCTACGGGGGGGCGGAGCCTGAAACCCAGGCTCTGCGAACCTGTATCCCGCCCGAAGCTGAAAGTCACCGCAGAATCACCGCTGGTCGAGAAGCCAGGCTCGGCCTGAAGCCACCATTCGCACACGAAATCCTGCAGGTTCTCCGGCGACAGCGGGCGATCGACCTGCAGCTTGCCCTCGACCGGCGCGAGCAGCCGCCCCTCGGTGATGTTCCAGACACCCGCCCGCGCCGTCATTCCTAGCGGCAGCGGTGGCTCATTGAAATTGCAGAACAGCGTTGCGCGTCGCGGGGCGAGCGTCGGGCCGGTCGTGCCACCCGAGGAGGTGATACGCAACCGGTACGAACCATCGCGAGCGACCGGCACGACGCGATCCAGCCCCAGATGCCGCCGGTAGTTGAGCCCTCCGTTGAACGTATCGGTGGGATCGATCTTCTGGTGATAGACGTACCAGTCGGCCAGAGCATCCGGCCCAACGACGTGGTGCCCATGGCCCGGGCCATACAGCGCGATGGCGTCGTCGCGTCTGAAGACCGGGTTGTAGGGGTTCGGCTGTTTGGTCCACGGCCCAAGGGGGTGATCGGCAACCGCCACGCCCACGGCGTAGTCGGCCGTATGGGCATAGTTGCCCGAATAGAACAGGTAGTACTTGCCATTCCGCTTGAGGACGCCGGGGCCCTCGTTGACCGTGGCTTCCCAACCCGTGCCGGAGATGCACAGTTGGGATGGCTCCGGCGCGAGCGTGAGCGGGTCGGACAGCCGCTGGACCCATGTGCTGAGGCGTCCGCCCTCCCAGCGGACGTGATAGAGGTAGAGCTGCCCCCCGTCCTGGAAACACTCGGCGTCAATGGCGGTCTGGGCGATCAGCGGTGCAGCAACCGAACGATCGGTGAACGGGCCCCACGGGCTCGCGGCTTCGGCCACGCCGATGTGCTGCCGATCGAGTCCGCCGTTGCCAGCCGTGTAGTACAGATAGTATGTGCCGTTGATCCGCTCAACCTCCGGAGCCCAGGCCGAGCCGCTCTTCCACGGACTGTTCTGCGGGACGACAAAGGCAATCGCCTCTCCAGTCCAGTGCACGAGGTCATCCGAGGCCATGACCTTGTAGCCCCACCCCTCGCCGGTAGGGTAGACGTAGTACGTCCCCTCTGCCTCGATCGCGCACGGGTCAGCAGGGCCGCAGCAGCCATCGCCCGCCGGCGGAAAGGCGGGAGTGTCGAGAGGGTTGGAGTAGGTCTGGGCCGTAACGGGGACTTGAGCAGACAGCACGAGGAGTAATAGGACCGCTGTGGCCGCGCGCCATCGAACGCATGCAACCCAGACTTGGCCTGCATCGCCCGCTTTCTTCGCCGCGATGCGGGGTGATAGGCAACCCCTGCGCCCGATCGGATTGGGCGTTTCCGGCTTCCTGAGCAGCATTCCTGTCTCCGCACGGCCGCTCAGCGCAAGGGCCGCCGTCGACACAGCGCCACCAAGCCAATCCCCGCGAGGGACAGGGTGGCGGGCTCGGGTACGAACAAGAACTCCGACGGCAACAGCGCCCGGTTTGTCAGCCGAACCTCGTCGATCATGCCGTCGAACCAGTCGGTCACATTCCAATCGTACATCCCGCGGCCGATGGTCCACGTTCCATCCATTGCGGACAAAGCGCCGCTCAGCGGAGTCGGGTCCATCCCCTGAAGCACGTAACCTTGGCCGTCGTTCCGGTCCAGATACAGTGACAGGTTCGTTCCATCGTTGACCACGGCTGCATAGTACCACTGCCCGGCGACCAGCGGAGCCTTGCTGCGGACGCCGTGAATCACATTGGCCGCATCGAACAGCTCGATGTGGAGTTCCTTCGTGTCGTTGCGTACCTTCAACGCCAGCGTCTGCTCCGGGCCCGCCGATGGCTTCCCGTCTTTGCCCACGATGACCTCCCATCGATCGACGGTGCGTGGCATGAACGCCGCCTCAAGCGTAAAGGCGGTGACATCCTGCGAGTCAATGGGCTTGGCCCGAGTATAGATGTCCTGATTGGGAGTGAAATCGAGGGCCAGCGTGTTAGGAGCGCCGGTCTGGGGTACAACGGCCGTAGACACCAGGTTCGTCCACTTGGGAGCGGTGAATCCTGCCCAGGTAGTCATGTGGTTCGCGTTGATGGAATCGAGGATGCTCTCCGGGTTGCTGCCGTCAGGTCCGGGAGTCGGCAGCGGCTGACCGGCCGGCCCCTCCTCGAATCGCCAATACGCGTTCTCCAACTGGGCTACGGCTGCGGCGGTCAGGATCAGAACCAGACCGGACGTCAGGAAGACTCGTGTTGTCCTCATGCTTTTCCTCCTCGTCGAGAACTGAGGGTTAAAGGAACCTGGAACACTCCTCGCACACAGACGTCGTCAAGGCGGCCAATTCGGGCCCCCGGGAATCGCTCCGTAGTCGGGGCACGGCGTTGTGCCGGAACTCAGCCGGTGTAATTCACCTGAAACACGCCGAAGTCGTCCTGATCCACATCCTCGTCCTTGTCGAAATCTGCCGGCAGCAGGCCGGTCGTCGGGCTGGGCGTCAGCGTGCAGTTCGCCGGCAGGCGGCTGCGGTAGCTGATCTCGGGCCCGGTGACGCAATTCTGGAAGGCGACGAAGTCATCGAAATTGACGCGGCCGTTGCGGTCAAAGTCACCCAGTCGGCCGACGTCAGTGAAGAGGAACTCGGCGACGGTCAGCGCCCGGTCGGTCAGGCGGACCTCATCAATGACGCCGGTGAACCAGTCCGTCGGACCATTGGCGTACATCCCACGGCCGATGCACCAGGCCCGGTCGTCGCCCGCGCCGCCCGGCCCTTGCCAAAGGGGGCCGCCCCCGCCCACGGGCGCCGTGCCTTGCAGCACGTAACCCTGGCCGTCGTTACGATCAAGGTAGAGCGAGACCTCGGTCTCGGTGCCAACAACGGCCGCGTAGTACCAATGGTCTGTCTCAAGCGGAGCGATGCTCTCCACGCTGCGCCGCGTTCCGCCGCGGTCGAACAACTCGATCTGCAGCTTGTTCAACAGCGGATCGGTCGAGCCCCCATCGCGGATTTTGAGTACCAGCGTGGTCTCGGGAGCCGCGGTGGGCTGTCCGTCCTTGCACACGATGCCCTGCCAGCGGTCAAGCGCCTCCGGCCTAAAGGCCGCCTCCAGTGTAAACGCGGTCACGATCGGGTTGTTGATCGGTTTTCCGGCGGTGTAGACGTCCTGGTTGGGCGTGAAATGCATGGCCACTGCGTTCGGCTCGCCAGTCTGGGGAATAACCGTGAGCGGCACGTCAACGGCATAAACCGGAGCCGAGGCAGGGAACCAGGTGCGCATGTGGTTGCCGTTGATGAAGTCCAACACGTCGTCCGGATTGTTGCCATTGGACGTCGGTGCCGGAACGGACGCACCGGGAACGCCGTTCTCGAAGCGCCAGTAGGCATTCTGCAAGGCCACGGGCTGGCCTAACGCGGCGTGAGCGATCAGAAGTCCAATGAAGATCGTGGAGAGAAGAGCCCAAGTGCGCACGGTGCCCTCCTTTGATGCGATGAGGAATAGATGAACAGACTATACCGAGTGGTTCGAGGAACGTCAAGAGGCCGGTTCCCCACATGAAGCTCCAATCCGAGATTTCTCCCATGACCCTACTCGACTGCGCCGCCGGGCTGTGTTTGGCGATTACACAGTGCCCCTGCTGCGCCTTCCTGTTCTCGGGCCATTTCACCGTCCCGAGGGCACCCTTGCGGCAGCGGTAGACCCGCGTCGCCCCTGTCTCTTGTGATGGGTGCATGCCGTCCTCGGCACTCCGGAGTCGCTGGATACGCTTCAGGATGGCGGCGAACCGTTCTCGAGGAACGGCCCCCGCCCCTCACCTCCGCCTTCTCAGCCAGCGATCCAACGGCGACTCCGTCAGCGATCGCAGAACCGCCGCTTTCCGCCGCTCCCAATCTGCGTCGAGCTTCCGCATCACAGCAGCCGCTTGTTCTGATCCGTCTTGTTCAGCCATGCTCCTCGCCGCCGCCTTCCGAGCCAGCCTGTTGCGCACCTCGTCCGGCAGACGCTGCTCGCGGGGCGGAGTCTGCACGGTCACGCCAAGCAGCTCGTCGACCGAGGCGGCGTCAATCCTCCAGTTCGAGGTTGGCCCGCAAAGCCGCCAGGCCCGCAGTCGGCCGCGCTTGATGAGCGCGCGCACCGTCTGGGTGGTGTAGCTCAGGCGTCTGGCCACCTGGTCGGTGGTCAATAGCTGCACGCCGGCGGGAAATCGGTACTGACTCACGTGTCGTCCCCCAAAACATCCGCGTGCGGGAGTCGAACCCGCATGACCGCCCTGCTCGCGGCGCGGATCTCGCGGCTACTTCGGCGGCGAGAGGCTGGCCAGCGTCAGCTTGGCCGGGTTAAAGTCGTCGTCAGAGAAAGTCACGTTGGCTCGGGCCTTGTCCAGAACAACATGCAAGATGTCCCGATACTCCCGGGTGTCCGGGTTTGGATCTTCCATCCGCACGAACGACGGGAGGTAGCCGCCTTTGACCACCTCCGTGTACTCAGAGTGGAACTTCTGCGGGCCGGGGCGGTCCTTCCCGTCTTGCTCAATTCGCTCGTACGACTTAGGCAGTCCGGTCTTGGCGTCCAATACCATCTTGTGACTGAACCGGCCGAGCCACATGGTGTAGGTGCTGTCGGCTTGCATCATCGCCTTGGCCGAGCCGAAGCGCTTCTCCGCCTGATCTCGCGGCATGATTCCGTGATGGGTCTTACCGTCCTCTCCCACGTAATCGTTAAACGGAATGTTGTATCCCATCCTGACCTGTTTCTTGCCGTCGACTATCTTTTCCTCCGTGCGGATGTAGGTGGCGGCCGGGTTGATGGCTTTCGCCGCGATCTCTTGAACGAGATCATCTCTGACCTGCATAGTCACGTTCCGCAGGACAGCAACGCTGTCGTCGCCACTCTTGCCGGTCACCTCCAGAAACCCGTTGCCATTCACGTGATACTCGCCCGCCGGCCCCCTCTTGTCGAAGAAGTGCCCGTGGTCCTTCGTGCACCACATGGCATCCGGCCTGATCGGGAAAGCCATGGTCAAGACATTCCGACGCGCGAGACTCAGGTTCCCGAAGGCACCTCCGGCAATGGAGTTGTAAAGCTCCAACAGCGAGCTGCCGAAGATCGGCTTCTTGTCCTGGTCGAGCAAAGCGAGCTGCTTGGAATATTCAACTTTCAGATTCCAGGCATCCCCGACCAGGTTGAGTTGGCCCCTCTTGAACTCAATACCATCGAACGAGGCGAACTCGATGACTTTGGCCTCTGCGGGAGCATGGGAAGCAAGCAAGAATCTGCCGGCGGGTTTCCATTCTCGCCGAAACACCGACGGCGCGGTCGCCCCATTCTGAACCCAGGTAGCCGTGGACCACACTTCGACGTTGCCAAGAGCTGCGAAGTTGTCTCGGATCTTCTTCACCGCCATCCGCGATTCCGGCTTGGCGGCCACATCAGCAGGGGCCGATGCTGTCGCCAGCCCGAAGGCGGCAGCCGGAAACAGACCGAGAATCATGCCAACTAGGACCTTTTTCATCATAGTATACTTTCGTTTCAAGACGTTTTCCTTTCGTTCAAACCACCGAACACGCAAGACGCACCACATCAGTAACCCCAGCATACGCGCCCTGCTGTAGAACTCTTTCAGGGATCGCATCCAGATTCCCGGCCTTCCGGTACACCTCGGGGTGTTCGCCAAAGGCAATAGCTCGCTCAAAACGAGCCCGTGGCTTCAAGCAGGTCCAGTAATGCCCCTGCCCTTCGGGCGAGATGCTCGCCAGGATCTCTGCCGACACATCCGGCCAGATCCAGGCATTCTCCTCGATCAACTGCCCACCGACATCTCGGTTATGCCAAGTCCACGAGATGTTGTCATGGCCGTCCTGAAAGTACAGTGATCTGGCCGGCGTGAAGATGTCGTTTTCTTCAGCGGGTCTTCTTCTTCCTGGTCTTCTTCGACTGGGTTTTCTTCCCTCCGGGCGCGCACTGGTTTTCTTCATTTGGGTTTTCTTCGGCTACAGATGACTGGGGTCTCGACGGGGTCGGAGCCAACATGGGCGGTTTGTACGATTCGTTCGATTCATGATCTTGCTCCACTACAAACACTTGTCGACACAAATAGACAATACCATCCACCCCCGACCAGCCCCAAGACCCAGTGACCTCGGGGCTGGTTCGAGGAAGCGGATCGGTCACTTGGTCTTCGGGGAAAGACTCTCAAGGGTCAGCTTGGCGGGGTCGAACGAGTCCTTGTCGAACTCGACCTTGGCCCGCACCCCAGTGAGGGTCACCACGGTCCCGTCTCGTCGCACGTCAGAACCCTTGGATACCGGGCTCGACAGAATGACCTTTGCCGGCAAAACCGAATCGGTGCCGGCCACGGACTTGAACCCGGCGACGTTGAAACGTATTCCGGTTCCAGCCGGTTCCCACATGGTGGGCAAGCCAGTCTTGGCGTCCAGGGTCATCGTGACCAACTTCCTCCCTTGGGTCAAAACGTAGTTGGCCGGATCGCGCAGGAGTCCGGTGGCGGTGTCGAGCGGATTGGTCGCCGCCGGCCCATTCTGCTTGAACGTGATATCGATTCTGCCATCAGGCAGGACCGTCTCCGTGGTCGTCACATTCGGGTCTGACAGCAAAACGGTCTTTTCGACCGTCCGCTTCCTGCCGTCCGGCCCGATCACGACCTTGGCGCTGTCCCCGCCGGCCAGGTTATGGTTGACCGCCGCCTCGATCTCGGGCTTGAGCTGGTGGTAACAGATGCTGATCGTCGCGGTGTCGCCGTTCACCTGGAACAGCCGACCGCTGAGGTGGGCACGATCCATGACCACCTTCGGCTCAATCGCGGCACAGAGCGTATCCGGCCGGATGGCCGGCATACCGGCGCCGAGAATGGTCAGCTGCCGAACATCATCGGCGCCAAGGTGGTTGACCAACGAATCCCACATATCCAGGCCATCGGCACTCATGCCAGCCTGGCCGTTGACCGTCGGCACTCGCCGCCGGATTCCCTTGGTCACCGTCATCGTCTCGCCGAACTTGACCGTTCCGCGATACAGGACTTTGCCGTCGAACAAGGTGAAGCGGGTATCCGAGGTCTCCCATGGCGCGGTCCAGGCAAACAGGAATCGGCCGGCGCGGCTGGCCTCCATGCGGAGCACTGACTGCCCGACGTACGGCTTGCCGTACAGCTCCCGACTCGTGGCCGACCACACCTCATAGTTGCCCAGGTTGGCGAAGTTGTTCACCCACTTGTCCAGGGCGGTTTTCGACTCGGCCTTCAGGTCGGAAGGCGAGATCATCGTCCACTTCTCAGGCTCGGCAGCGAGGACCACTGAACCCACAAGCAGACCAATCGTAGCCACGAGAACTTGCTTGACCATGGAGAATCTCCTTACGAATGAGCTTCTCACTAGAAACACACTCCCACACGATCTCGAACATCTCCATTCTCTCGTCGAAGTCCATGCAGGTGCAAATGGTAGGTAGGCATGAGGAGGCCTCCTTTGCCCCTTAATGTACTCGATAGAGGCGATTCTGGGTAAGTCGAAATCCTTAATCCAGTAAGGATTTGGGGGAGGCGTGACCAAGAATCCTGGGCTATAATCCTTCGGCGGCGAGCGCCAGGGAGATGTCCATGCGACGAGTACTTGGATTGACCATTGGTTTGCTGGTTGGTGGCATTCTTGGTCATTACCAGTTCTTCTGTCCAGGCGGGACATGTCCTCTGACCAGCACCTGGCTGGGTGGCGCATTGATCGGTGGGCTGCTTGGATTTCTGCTCCTGGGTGGATGCCCGGCATGCACAGGCAAAGCGTGTCCTACTGAAACGCCCGACAATCCCGAAGACAAGACCGCGTAAGCTCCCTTCCACGGGTCCCGTCCGATTTACCGGGCAGCTATCTACATGAACGGTGAACGCTATACCACGCGCGGCAACGACGCGTTTTTCTATTGGCTGGCTATCTGTGGAAGCCTCATGCGCAATCGCATAGGTATCAAGAAAAGCCTTGACTACCAGCCCATTGATCGTGAAGCTGACATCCTGAGGAACATCGCCGGTCAAGCGCGCTTCCCGGCGACTTGTCGGATCGCTCACGAGGTCACGATGAGTGAAGATCGTTATTCGCCCACGACATTCCGGACGGTTCGGAACCCCACCAGGCCACCGGTGTCGGGGTCCTTGTTGGTTCGATTGGCTGATCGGCAACCTCGCGGCGATTCATAAGCACTGCCACCTCGCAGGACCTTCCTCGTGCCGGTATCCGGTCCGGTGGGATCCACGGCTGTGTCGGCGGTGTACTGTCCGTACCAGTCCCAGCACCATTCCCAGACGTTGCCGTGCATGTCGAAGACACCGGGATAAGTGTCAGTCTTCTGTGCCACTCGGTGCGTGATGCCGGAAGAGTTGCCACAGTACCAGGCGATCGGGTCCAGGTTGGTATCCATGACGCAAGAATCAACTTCCTCGGCGAGCAGGTTTCCGGTAGGCAGAGCTGAGTCGGTTGTTGCGTTCCTTGCCACATACTCCCATTCCGCCTCGGTGGGCAGTCGATAGCCATTCGCCGACTGGTTCCAGGTCACCTCCGTACCTGCGATCGTGTAGGCGTGGGGCAGACCTTCTCGATCCGAAAGCTGGTTACAGAACTCCACCGCCTGGTACCATGTCACGTTCTCAGCAGGGCAGTCGGTGCCGCAGTC
Source organism: Planctomycetota bacterium (assembly GCA_022711465.1). Taxonomy (GTDB): domain Bacteria; phylum Planctomycetota; class Phycisphaerae; order UBA1845; family PWPN01; genus JAGNEZ01. The sequence continues at coordinate 23,035 of JAKLEZ010000055.1, forward strand.
CTGGTAGAAACTGGGATTGCTTCCCATGACCTCCTGGAATTGCGACTGCGTCACTTCGGTGGTCTGAATGTAGAATGGGCGTGTCAGCTCGACCTCATGTTGGAGTTCGTTTCCAGAGCGTCCTCTCTCGCCTTCGGGGCTGCCCATCGTGAATCTTGTCGGAGCCAGCACGATCACGTAGTTCATGCCCAGATCGGTAGAGTACGTCGCGGGAGGCAGGTTCCCCAGGTCGTTACATGAACTCAGCGTCACAACGAAAGACAATCCCATCAGAATCAGTAGAACGGACAGGTAGTACCTTCGCATGGCCGATCTCCTTGCCCCGCTTGGATTGATCACAGCCCACGACGTGAACAAGCGGGCTGACCGAATTCAGTATACCTGAAGACGCGGGGATGTCCAGATCCCTGCTCAACTTTTTTCGTCAAACCGGCGTCGCCTTCCAGCCATACTCTGCGGCAGCGGAAAGCGGGTCAATCTGGAGCATCTTGTGCAATTGCCTCCGTCTAATCTCGACTTCCGCGCTTTTGGGGCGTCGGGTTTTCGCCGACTTCCTGAGGTTTCCAGAAGATTGGGGCGGGGTTCTGGAAACCTCTGCCAAACAGCGGGTGTTTCAAAACCCCAGCTTGCCCAGTTTTACAGTGGAATCCGTGGATCCCCCTCTCCCGAAAGGGCAAAAGTCGAGATAAGGGTCAGGCGTCCAGCCGACGCGATGCCGCGAGTTCATCCTCGCCGGGACGAACCGGCTCGGCATCCAGCATCAGCGAGAGATCCTGACCCACCAGACGCAGCACCGCATAGCGGTGGTAATACTCGATCACGTCCCC
>JAKLEZ010000056.1 GCA_022711465.1 Planctomycetota bacterium
CACGTGGTCAGCCAACCGCGTTTGCTCAAGCCCCTCCATCCCGTCGGTCCCCGGCGTCAACCGACCCAACATGTGATCGGCCAAGGGCTCCCTGCACTCGGGCAATCAGGGGGGAGACTTCAGTCGTACTCCCCTGCCCCGGAGCCGCTGATCTCGATATTCAGCCCTCCGGCCGCGCTCTGGGAGTAGCTGCTCGAACCGTCGATCCGTCCGGGCGACAGACCGGGGCTGACCGTGCCGGCGGAGACGAGCGGGCCGTTCACCGTTCCATTGCCCAGCAGTTCACCGGCCTGGATGTCAACCTGTCCGCCGGCCGCAAGCGTCCCACCGTCCAACGTCGTGCTGCCGCCGGTCTGCGTGTAGTTACCGGCGACGGTGAGGATGCTGCCGCCGCTGATCGCCGCCGACCCGGCGTTGGTGACAGTTCCCGCGGTGGCCAGGCTGCGGCCGTTGATGAGTGTCAGACTGCCGGTCGGGGCGTTCGTGGCGAAGTTCGCCAGGGCGTTGTTGTCCGACTGATCGACGATCTTCGATGAGGCCCCATCGAGCACGATCGTAGCGGCGTTGGTGATGATATTGGCGTTGGTCAACCGAAGTGTGCTGCTTGTGAATACCCTCCATGTGCCCCCTGTCAGCGTATTGGAGGCATAGTTGCCGATGGTGCCTTCCCCGCTCACGATGCCGCCGTTGCTCGCCTCGATCATACCCGCGTTAGTCCAGTTCCCCTGGATCGTCAGCGTCTTGCCCGTCGTCTCCGCCGAAATGGTCCCCTGGTTGACCACCGTCCGCCCGCCAGTACCCACCGAACCACCCTTCGTGCCGGTCTTGACCGTCACCCCCGACCCGATGGTCAGCGTCGCACCAGCACCCGATGCGTAGAGCATATTCCCGCTGTCGATTGTCCCGTTGAACACCACCTGACCCGTGCCGCCCAGTGTCTGAGTGTTCTCTGCTAACATGTTGGAGTAGTTGTAGAGAGTCCCGGTGTTCAACGTCACCGTCGCCCCGCTCAGCGTCAGTCCGTTCCGGAAGCTCAGTTGAGACCCGTCCAGGACGTCCAGGTTCGTCCCCAGCGTCACCGCATCCAGGTAGCCGTTGTAGCCGGAGGGCAGGATGAGCTTCGCCCCGTCTACCGAGGCCACCGTCCCGCCCTGGATCGTCCCGCCCGCCAGTCGCCAGTCCCCCGTGCTCGCGTTCAGCGTCAGCGTCGCACCCGTGTTCTTCACCGTACCCGTGACGTCAATATTGCCCCCCGTGTGGCTGAACGTCCCGATCCCGCCCGTGGCATCGAACACACCGCTCAACGACAGCGTCCCAGCCGACGCCGCAAACGTTCCCACGTTTGTGTAGTTCCCCTGGATCGTCAGCGTCTTGCCCGTCGTCTCCGCCGAAATGGTCCCCTGGTTGACCACCGTCCGCCCGCCAGTACCCACCGAACCACCCTTCGTGCCGGTCTTGACCGTCACCCCCGACCCGATGGTCAGCGTCGCACCAGCACCCGATGCGTAGAGCATATTCCCGCTGTCGATTGTCCCGTTGAACACCACCTGACCCGTGCCGCCCAGTGTCTGAGTGTTCTCTGCTAACATGTTGGAGTAGTTGTAGAGAGTCCCGGTGTTCAACGTCACCGTCGCCCCGCTCAGCGTCAGTCCGTTCCGGAAGCTCAGTTGAGACCCGTCCAGGACGTCCAGGTTCGTCCCCAGCGTCACCGCATCCAGGTAGCCGTTGTAGCCCGCTGGAATCAGGGTCGATGTGGCCGTCAACGTGGCGCCCTTCAGCACTCCTCCCTGCAGCTTCACCGTGTTGGTCACGCTCGCTGCGCCCGTCACCTCGAGTGTGCCGCTCAAAAGCGTCAGGGGCGATTGACTCGTCACGCTGGCCACCGTGTGTGTGCCGGTGCCATGTTCCACGGTGTATCCGGAGCCGATGGTCACATCGTCGCCTGGCCCGGGCAGGGTATCGTTACTCCAGTTCCGCGCGTCTTCCCAGGATTTGCCATCGCCCCCCGCATCCCAGGACACGGTGCCCGCGCGCAGCAGACCCGCCCAACCCATGATCACGATTGCCAAAGTTGCCCCGTTGCGGACGATGCTGGAATGGTGCATGACCGGCTCCTCTCCCCGTCAGAAAACAGACTTGCCTTCAGAGGAAGTCCTTGGACAGTAACCACACTCTACTCTACTTATGCAGGGATGCAAGCGAAAAGTCGATATTTCAACCGAGGCTTTTCAGGCCCAGGTCCCCGTGCCGCCTGCAGATTCAGATGCCAAGGTGTCGGCGTCTGCGCCGGAGCCTGATCTCTACCGGGTGGTTGCGTGGACGTGTGATGCAGCGCCGGCATAGTCCACTGCGCCGTATGAGTACCGGTCCAGCATCCAGAGCAGAAGAGGCGCCAGGATTATCACGGCGGGATCATGATGTGCCTCGTTGCCGGATTTCCAGGGTGAACCGTCATCGAGACACAGGAGGTCCTGTCCCTGCAGTATCCAGTCGGGCAGGCGGATTTCGAGTTCCGCATCGCGCGTTTCCAGGTCCACGACCGGCTGGGCAACGAACGCTGCCAGAGAACGACGGAGCGAGACCTTGGGAAGGTCATGGCCTGACTCGGCGATCGCGCAGAGACGTTCCGTCACCACGTGGGTTGCGATCTCGGCGTCCGCGGGCACCTCTGCTGCCTTACCAAGCTATCGGATTTGCGCGTCGTGCATCCGGATTCGGGCCTGGAGTCTCTGGAACACTTCTTTCGTCGCCTCTGGGGAACTGCGTGCCTGCGGAACCGATAAGCTTAAGAATCCCACCGCATTCACCACTCTCCAATCCTCACAACAACGCACTTCATGTGCAACCGGCGAGCGGTCTTTCGAGACCATTATGCTCGCCCGAGGATTTTCTCGTGACAGCACCGGCCGCAAGGCGCGGTCATCACGCGATTCCTCGACGAGAACACGGGATTGGCGACATGCCAGCCCGAATCCGAAGTAGATGATTCTCTATCCGCCGAAAGAGCGGCGTTCCACAATGATCCGCGAGCCCCGAGGCCCGCCAGCAACGATTTTGTGACAAGCCGAACGAGCCAAGCGGCACGTTTGCCGCTACACCGATGCACACCCCTCCGACTGTGTCGGGTGCGTATCCAGATTCAACCTGACACGGTCAGCAAGGAGAACAAGATGACCACCGAACAAGTCACCCCAACACAACCTAAACGCATCAACATCCAACGCCATCGCCTCGGCATGGGCTGGCACTATCTCTGGGAATACGACCCGCCGATCGAACACCATGTCCGCGGTGATGATGGGACTCCCTACTATTGGCGCGAGTCCGGCGAAACCTCCGAGGGTTCCATCATGTGGCTGGCGGACTGTCTGGCCCGGGAGCACCTCGGGACCACCGCCCGTGAGCTGTACCGGCTGGCCTACCAGGCCGCCGACGACCAGGAGTTCGACGACGAGTGGCTGGACACCGACTGCCTGCGAGGCATGTGGGCCAGGCACACCGTGCTGCCCAAGCGTTGGGCGGCCACGCACATCCGCAAGCTCTTCGAGGACCTGGAGGACGTGAACTACCACGGCTTCCTGTCGAGACTCATCGAGCTGATCGAACAGCGTCTTCCCCACCTGGCCGCGGCTCTGGCCGATTGGTACAAACCCTCCCCGAAGTCGATCCCCGCTCCCGCTTCCACCCACTGATCCCACCTGAGCACCCTCTTCCCGGACAACTGAACAAGCATTGATTTCCAGGCCATGGAGATTCCGCGCGCGTGCGCGGGACGTGATCGATCGACAGCCGGGTCTCTTCGTTTCGATGACACGCCCAGTGTTGAGGCGTGTCATCAGCACTCGCCCAGGAGGTACACATATGAAACTGATCACCCAGGAAATCCGCAAGATGTTGCCGCCGCTCTACGGCCAGGAAGGTCTTGGCGGTAAGGTAATCGCCTATCTGAAGTGGTTCACTCCGGATAGCTCGTGGAGCTATTACATCGTCGAGTTCGATGGCCAGGACCTGTGCTTCGGCCTGGTCGACGGCCACGAGAAGGAGCTCGGCAACTTCAGCCTGTCCGAACTCCAGAAGGTCAAAGGTCCGATGGGATTGCCCATCGAACGCGACCTGCACTGGCGTCCAACCCCGCTGAACGAAATCGCCCCGGAGTTGTTCAAGAACGCGAAGGGCGGCCAATAGTCTCCCTGTCTCACTTCAACAATCCTCATCATTACCAGAAGGAGAACAAGATGTCAGACCAGATCGTCTGCCCACTCTGCGCCCAAAGTGTGGCCTTCACCCTCATTCCGCACCTGCGGACCGAACACAAGATCGAACCCGAGGTGTTCCGGGTACGTTTTCCCGAGCAGCCGATGTGCACGGCCGGCTTCTCCGAGTTCCTTCGCGACCACCAGGTTCGGCGGCACAACGGGATCCTGCACCACCGGCTGGATGTGGCCGGCTGCCCGATGACCGCCCGGTACGGCGTCGATCACCCGCTGATCCCCGCTCCCGATCCGAGCTTCGTCTGGACCGATCCCTGTCGGGACGTGGCCGAGGCCATCGAGCACAACGAGCGGGTCTTCCTCTACGGCCCCAGCGGCACCGGAAAGAGCTCGCTGGTTCGCCAGATTGCCGCCATGGTGCAGCGGCCGGTCCGCCGGGTTTCGCTCAACGGCGAGACCAGCGTGGCCGACTTCATCGGCCACTGGACGGTCAACGGCAACAAAGAAACGGTTTTCGTCAAGGGCATCCTGCCCCAGGCCATGCAGGAGGGGTTCATTCTGCAGATGGACGAAGTCGACGCCATGCAGCCCGAAGTCGGCTTCATTCTGCAGCAGATTCTTGAACCAAGGGGCCACCTGCTCCTGACCGATACCGGAGAAGACATTGCCCCGCACCCTGACTTCCGGCTGGTGGCTACGGCCAACACCCTCGGATTCGGCTCCGATTCCGGCCTGTATGCCAGCGGCACGCACGTGCTGAACTTCAGCTGGCTGGACCGCTGGGACGTGGTCGTCCACATCGACTACCTGCCGATCGATGATGAAGCGCAGTTGCTTCTCGCCCGGCATCCTTCACTCAAGAAGGATCTCCTCAAGGGCATGGTCAAGGCGGCATCTGACCTGCGTAAGGCCCATGCCAACGAGGAGTTGACCACCGTGCTGACAACTCGGCGGTTGTTGGCAATGTGCGCCCGTCTGGAACGCGGAAGCGACTTCCGACGTGCCCTGGCGGTCTGCGTGCTCAACAAGGTGCCGCCGGAGGACCGGAAGGTGATCGGCGAGACATTCGATCATCATGTGGGGCCGATGGGGCGGGTTGAGCCCTAAGTGGGAGACGCTGCGGCGGGAGTGGTCCTTATGATTGCTCCCGCCGCTGTTTGCGTCCAGTTTCACCGACCTCCGAGTGTAGCACAAACGGCTTCGGGTTCTACTTCGCGCAGTCCGGATCTGCTGGCTCGTTCGCCCCGCTGTAGCACCGCTGGAAGATGCCGAAGTCCGACTGGTCGACGTCGTGATCGAAATCGAGATCAGCGGCTTCACAACCGGCCGCGACGAGGATTGAGGGACCGGAGAAACAGACCAGAAAGAAGGCCATGTCGTCTGAATCCACATGCCCGTCGCAGTTCCAATCGGCGGGCTGGCCTTGCCCAAACCACAGCCGAGACTCAAAACACCCCTGATCCACGGTACAGCCCTGAAGCCGCGCAGCACCGTCGGCATCCGACGGTAGCGGCTCAAAGATATCCTGGTCCCCGTCCATATCTCCGGCGTCGCGCGGCAGCGAGGCATTGTCGCCTCCGTTGACGGCGGGCGAATCGGCAGCCAAGCGATAGTTGTTGTCTGCCGTCGTCTCCGCGTCGTCATCGGGACCGTCCGCGTCAACGAACTGCGGGTCGGCGCAGGCATTGGTCGTTGACCAGATCAGTGACGCCGCGGCGCCGACCTCAACGCCGGCCAGATCGCCTTCCACCGTGCAGCGGTCCACGGTCATCCGGGACTCTTCCAGCAGGGCCAACTGCTGCCCGCCGGCACCCGTGTTCAGCCATAGAATGCTATTGCGCAAGTTCACCGCGGCTGCGTTGCGATTGGCGATGGCTCCGCCGCTGCGCACGGCGGAATTGTGGGCGAAGGTGCAGTTGGCCACGCGCAGATCGGGCCCGTTGGTCGTGAGGATGGCTCCGCCATACTGCTTGGAGTGATTGCCTGCGAACAGGCAGGAATTGACCTCCAGAGACATGTTTCTGCACCCATCCGTGCCCTTGCACCACAAGGCTCCGCCCCGAGGCGATTCATTGTCGAAGAACCGGCAACTGGCGATTACCGGCTCGGAGCGGCCATACACGTAAATGCCTCCACCCCCGTAGCCGGCTTGGTTGTTCCGGAAAGTGCAGTCGAAGATGACCGCGTTCGAGAAAGTGCAGAAGATCCCGCCGCCGCTTCCAGAGCTATAGGCATTCCGGAACGTGCAGTGGGCCAGGAAGACTCTCCCCAAGCGATCCAACCGGAAACAGGACTGTGAGCCACCGCCGTCGAAGAGGGTGGCCTCACGCCCGGCGCCCACAATAGCCAAGCCGTCGTGTGCGGTGCCCAGCTCAATGTATTCGCGGTAGATCCCCTCCGAGACGTGAAGGACCGCATCCCAGCCGAGATCGGGATGCGCATCCAGCAGGGTTTGAATGTGGCGCATCGGGGTGGTTGGCGAGCGGCCGTCGTTGTGGTCATCACCGGTCGCAAAACCGGCCTCGGCCACATCATCGTTGATGTAGTAGTGCTCGGTGGGGCTCACGTAGTCGTACATCGCAAACAGCGTATCGTCCGCAGCAGGCGTCAGCAGCATCTGTTCGGTCGCCGAGACTACCTCGCCGCGCAGGTTCCGCCACCCCACAAAGTCGAAGTGCCCCACCGGCTGCGACGGAACGAAGAGCGTGAGCGCCTGCCCGAGGGGAGGTTTGAGGTTGCAGCGAATGAGGTTGTGGAAATCGCCCGTCACTTCCACATTGGAGATTGGCCAGCTTGAGAGCTGGATGGTCGCCTGGGAGCGAATCACCACGTCGCGTTGGGAGCCATCGCGCACCGCCTCGTCGCTATTTGCGACCACGCGCACGCGGTAGTGATCGCCGGGCTCCAGGCCGGTGGTGTCCCAGGGGAAGCTACGTCCATTATAGGTGAGTCCGGCAGCGCCGGGTATGGTGGTCCACGATTCACCGCTGTCGGTCGAGAACTCCAGGCGAATGGTCTCGTCGGCCTGAAAACCGGGGCCGATCGCGTTCCAGCGTATGGGAATCGTCGTGCCCAGCTCAAGCCGCTCGCAACCCTTCGGCTGGAGCAGTTGAAGGTGACGCCCCGCTTCCCAGTCCAGCAATCGGATGGCCGGATCACCGAAGAGACAGAACATGTACTGAAACAGCGGCATGTCCAGCTCACCTGCCGCCAGCGTGGACAAGCCCGATACCAGTGCGTTGCCCACGACCCGGTGATGGTTCTGGAAGATCTCGCGCATGATTTGCGGGAGTTGCGGTGCGTCGGAGATGCCGCGGGCATAGGCGAAATACACGACCGCACCGCCGTTCGGATTGCGAATGAAGGCTTCGGCCAGGCAGGGGTCCACGTCATCCTGATCGTACCAGCCGGTGCCGCAACTCCGGCTGAAAACGATGCTGGGCATGGTGTTGGTCAGTTCGGCGGCTCTTTGCTGCAGGAACCAGGCCGGTCCCAGCTCATCGTCCACCGGAGCCCAGGAGTGCTTGTTGCCGTGCGCCCAGCATTCGACGAAGTGGTATCCTTCATTCAACCGGGCCTTCATGTTGCTGACCTTCAGCGGGTAGTCGCCGCAATACTCACTGTCCCACGAGGTGTTGGTGTCGAAGAAGAAATGCACCGGCAAGCCCTGCCAATAGGGTTGAATCTCCTGCAGGTAGGTGTCGCGGGCAAGTTCGATTTCCTTACTGCTGACCGGTTCGTGATCCAGACAACCGGCTGGACGATCCAGACCGGAATAGTACACCGATCCCAACTCATCGCCGCCGATCAACAGCAAAGCACCCGCGTAGGCTGTGATGCAACCCTCCTCGTAACGGATCAGCTTGGCGATGTAGTCGGTGGCCTGCTGAGGCGTGCGGACCGGGATGCGGCCGAAGCGGACCTCGGGTGTCAGCTCCGCAACGGTGATTTCCACCGGTTCACCAAAGACGTCATTGCCGTTCTGGTTCCAGGACCCGCCATCCATGTCGGCGTAATATAAGTCTGTGGGGACCGGGTCTTCCAGGCAATATCGAACCGGCACCGCGGAATCGTCTCCGCCAAGACAGAGATAGCACTCGTCCTGGGGGAGGTAATATGCCTTGACGCAGTTGCGGATTTTCTCTTGGGTATTGGCTCCCGGATAGGCCGCATCGATTTCCTGGACGCTTTTCAACACCCCGACGTAACCTTGGGCTGTCCGGCGATCCACCAGCGGCTGGAACGCGGTCTTGAGTTTGTCGCTGGTGATCAGCAGGTAGGTGGCCCCCCGTACATGCGGCGCGGCCGAGCCCAAGACAATGGCCATCGCCACCCATAAAATAGCCACTTTGCGAGGCCCGATCGCCGCTGCCATCTTCCACCTCCCAATACCGGGTGCGATTTGAGGGAGATTCGCTTGGGCAGTACCCACCCTATGTGCTTGTAGACAACATTGAATTGTACCGCAGACGCTGCTCGTCCTCAACTGCCCGGGTTCAACGAGCGTGCGCAGCCGAGGGTATGGTATCACGACGAAGATGTCGGTTGAATCCGATCCTGACGGTCCCCAATCGAAGCCGAACCCGGTCATGCGCCCCCCTGAGAGGGTGATATCGGGGAGCGACGCCCCTGGGTACACGATACGCGCGCGGTTTTCACCAGAAGAATCACCCTGACCACAGGCCACACCCGCCCCTCGCGATGCCGGCGAGCGTGGCCTTTCTTCATGCGCATCGCAGAAAGGAAAACACTCATGCGTACAAACCCATTCGAGAGCCAGCTTGAAAGGCTGGCCCGGACACTCACCGAGCAGTTCGGTGTGCAGGTCATCTGCCAGGGTGACAACGCCTGGACCGATGGCCGGCAGATTGTGCTGCCGTCACTGCCGGATCCACTCAACGAGGATCTGGAGAGGATGATGCTTGGGTTCCTGGATCATGAGATGGCCCACGTGGCCTTCTCCGATTTCGGCGTGGCCGAGCAGTTCACCAGAAAGCATCCCGGTTACGAGGGCATGCTCAACGTCGTGGAGGACGCTTTGATCGAACGAAGAGCGATGGAACGCTGGCCTCGTGTTCGTGCCAATCTGGACGCCATGTTCGGCCAGGTTCGCGACCGGGTTGTTCACTTGATTGCCCAGCGCGGACCGTTCGATCGGTTCGCCACCGCAGTCTATCTCAAGCTGGCCCATCATGGCAACATGCTCGGGCTCGATCGGGAAGTTGCGGGCTATGAGGATCTTCTGGATCGCTTCACGGCCGTTCAGACGACGCACGACGCCAGCGACTTGGCCGAGCAGCTTCTTGCCCGGTGGCTGAGTCGGTACCCATCCCCATCTCAACCGGCTGGCCGAGGTCGACAGCCAAGTGCGAGTCATTCAAGTGACGGCAGTCTGGATGGCAATAGTTCGGCTTCCGGACAACCACCAAGCGAAACGAATCCTCCTCCGCAAGGACCGCAGATCGGTTCGCCACCCCCAGGCCAAACGGAATCTCAGGGCGGTTCGGCAGCTTCGTCGCCCGAGACACAATCCGACCCCGCGCATGGAGAATCGACATCCACGGCTGAAGCGGCGGATCCATTCGAGGGCACGTCCAAAGGTCGAAAAAAACGGACCGACCAAGCCGCACCCGCCGATGTCGACGGCAAACGCGCTCCCGGTGGGCAGGTTGCCTCCCGGAACGGCGGGACCGTGATTGGCCAGGCCGTGGCCGATGCGATTGCTGATGCGGTCGCAGAGCTCAACAACTCGTCCGAGTACCGGGTGTTCACCAAGCAGTACGATCGGATCGAAGAAGTGGCTGTGGCCAAGGAATCCGACATTCAGGCGCTGCTGGCGACGGGTGTAGATGTAGTACGGCGACTGCGCCGGGGACTGGCCAACGCGCTGAGATCGGCTGAGAAACGCTGGTGGCGGGACGATCAGGTCCGGGGCTCACTCTCGCCGCGTACGCTGTACTGCCTTTGCACCGACCGGCAATTGTTGGACGTGTTCCGGGTCCGATCGACCGTTCAGGGGAGATCGACCGCCGTCTGCGTCGTGTTGGACGCTTCGGGCAGCATGACCACCCGCAAAATGGACGTGGCTCGCCAGGCGATGCGGGTACTGCTCGAAGCCCTCGGCGATCTCAAGATCGCCACCGAAGCCTTCACGTTCACGACCGGCGATCGGTTCAACCTGATGGAGGCCGTGAAGCATAGCGGCCAACAACACACCCAGCTTCAGACCCGATTCAGCCGCTTCGGCAATCTGGAGATCGGCCTGGTCAAGCGGTTTGACGAGCCGGTCAAGTCAGCCCTCCGCCGATTGCCAACCATTCGCGGCTCAGGCCTCACGCCTCTGGGCGAAGCCATGCAGATCGGAGCCTTGCGGCTGGGCGTCAGAGCCGAGTCCCGGCGAATCATGCTGGTCTTGACCGACGGCAAGGCCGGGTGTGAGTGCGGCGACGGCGCGGCCATCGACCACGCCAAGCATGTGGCCGATCAGTGCCGGAAGGCGGGTATCGAATTGATCGGTGTGGGTATTCAGGATGACAGCTTGTGCGCGATCGTTGCGGACACGATCGTGATTCACGAGCTTCAGGACTTGCCAGCCCAGCTCTGCAAGCTGCTGGGCCGCACATTACAGAAGGGGTTACGCCATGTTGGATAGGCAGTTCAAGCTGATGCTCGAAACCGCGGCTACGTTGACTGCGGAAGATCTCGATTACCTTCAAGGTGCTGCTCCGGCGGCAACAGTCGATGCGACGGACGAGGCTCGCGAGATTTCAGCGTTGATTGACGAGGATGTTGAGGAAGAGGTGGACTCCGATGTCCAGCCCTCGGCCTCTGCATCGTCGGCGACTCCGATGTCCCAATCGCCGCGGAATACACACCGTGGGCGTACGGCCGCCTCGTCACCCCGGGTAGCTGCTGGCGAATACGAACGCCAGCGGACCCGAGAATCGAAGATCTCGACCGCCTGTGTTGGCCGCGAACGTGAGAAGCACGACTGGTGGCCGCTGGGTACCGAACTGGTCGGCCGGATCGGTTCCGAGAAGCTCACTGCGACAGTGGTCGAAAACGCTGCGATCAAGAGCAATCGGAGCCTGTTGATCACATCGGGCCCGGCATCGGGCAGGGTGTGCATGACGCCGACGCGAGCAGCGATCCAGGCGACTGAACACTACCGCCAGGCCAACAAGCTTGGACGAGGTGGTGGAGTCACGAACGGATGGGAGTTCTGGCGACCGAGAACCTGACCGCCGTTTCCTTCCCTATCTTCTCCTCTTCTTCCGCGCCCTTCGGGGCGCTTCTCCTTCGGTGATAGCGAGAGCTCCTGGCCCGTACCTGTCCTAACGAGCCGAACGCGAGACCAGGTCAGCGACTCAACTTGCGAAGCAACTCGACCTCGCCGCCGTCGTAGGGCGTGCCGTCCGGGCGCAGCAAGTCGTGTTGCCAGATTGTTGGCGGGGGCGTGCCAGGCTTCGAGCCCCAATGGTAGTACGTCTGGGTGCGACCGGCGACCAAACCCCACTGATACCAGCCCACCTGCTGCTCGGAAAACACTGGGAGTATTGACGAGAAGGTATTGCCGACCTGGCGACGAAGCCATTCGGTGCAGAGGATGGGACGCCCGCCTCGGGAGCAGATGTGGATCGCCTCCTTCATCTTCTCGGGCGATTCATAGTTGTGGAAGGTGACGACGTCCGACAGTGCGATGAGTCGTTGGGAGAACGGGCTATCGTAGGCTCGCCAAGGGCCAGTCGTAAGCGGCTGGATGGGACGCGACCCGCGGGCCCACACAAACACCGCATCGACCAGAGGAAGCACCTTCTCACCGGCGGGCGAGTTGCCGGGCTCGTTGTAGACGTCCCAGGCGATGATGCGATCGTCGTCGCCAAAGCCGCTCACAACGTCGCGAACGAAAGCCTTCAGCGGTGGCCACCGCTGAGGATCCAGGGCAACATCGACACCTGGAGCTACGACCGCGCGGCTGTTGTGAACACCGGGAACAGGATCGGGTTGTGGGCCAACATGGCCGGTATACTCACCGTCCGCGAGAAGGACCGGCATGACGTTCAGACCATGGCGGCGTGCTGTATCGAGGAGTTGTCCTAATCGCCGACGGAAGCCAGGCGGGTCATCCAGCCAGACGGTGTAAGAGAGAAACACCCGAACGCTGGTGTACCTGATCTTCTCGGCCCAGCCGGACTCCTGATCGATGGTCTTCAGGTCAAACGTCGTCGCCTGCCACTGTTCAATGTCGTTGACGGCCGTTCGCACGCTATAGTTGAAACCGAGTACTTTGCGGCTCTCCATTCAGTGCCGCGCCTGCTGGGCGGACCAGCGCCCCGGGGTATCATGCGGCGAGGAAGCCGTTGTATCCGTGGCTTTGGGCTCGGCACAAAGCGCCATGGTCCCAAAGAGAGCGATGCTGAGTGCAACGATAGGGATAATGGTTGGAGGCAATCGATTATTCATGGCTACAACCTGACCGGGTACCTGACAAGGTGCGTCGAATCAACTCCTGGGGTCCCGCGTGACGACTGCGGTGCGAGGGGTGCGATCACTCTCCCGCCTTCATATCCAGGCAAACCGCTTTCTCCAGGTTCCGCACATACAAGCGCCCGTTGTGCAGAAGCGGGATGGTCCAGCAATGCCCTTCAAGCACCTGTGCCTCGGTCGGCTTGAATTCCTTCCGGCTGACCGGCGCGATCATCAGCTTGCCCTTCTCGGTGAGCACCAGGAGATGCCCGTCCGCCAGCAACACCGTCGCGTTCGCCACCCGCGGGACGCTCCACAATTCGTTGCCGGTCAGGAAATCGACGCACCTGAGAGCCTTGTCGTCGCTGCCGTACAACGCCCCATCGTTGAGGAGGTACGACTGGTACTTGCTCACGATCACCTTGCTCCGCCAGATCTTCTTACCGGCCAGCTTGTCGCCGTCCTCGCTCAGCTTGAAGAGTCCGCAGCCGGTGTCATAACCCGAGGTCAGGAAGAGATACCCCTCGTGGAACACCGGCGCCGAGGCATTCACCTCGAACGGCGTTGTCCATGGCGTTCGCCACACTTCTCGTCCCATCTTGGGCTCGACGATGATCGCCGATTGACTCAGGAACCCCATGAGGTACCGCCGGCCATTGAAGGTCAAAGGGCAGGGCGTCGCGTAGCCGGCCATCTCGTTCCCGGTCTTCCAGATTTCCTTGCCGGTCTTCTTATCCAGGGCCAGGAGGCTCCCGTCGACCAGGCCCGCCGAGACCACCGCCAAATCCCCCTCGATCAACACGGACGCGGAACAGCCCCACCATGGCCGTTCCTGAAGCTGTCGGTCCCACACCAGTTCCCCCTTTGCGGCGTCCACGCACAACACCCGTCCCAACGCGCCAAGGATATACACCCGGCCATCGTCGATGGTGGGCGTGGCCCGCGTGCCGTCGCCGCCCTGTTTTTCCTTGTATTCCTTTTCGATCGACTTCTCCCAGATCACTTCGCCGGTATCCGGGTTAAAGCAGTACAGCGCCTGCTGCCTGGCCTTCGTTCCGCACGTGTACAGTCTGCCGTCGGCGATCGTGAACGAACTGAAGCCTGATCCGACCGGATACTCCCAGAGCACCTTCGGCTTCTCCGACAAGGTGGTCTTGAAGCCCTTGTCCTGGCTGATGCCGTCGTAGTCGGGCCCGCGCCAGTGCGGCCAATCGAGTGCCGACGCCGGGCAGGTCATCACCAGCATGCCGATGCACCCGGCGACCGCAGCAAGGTTTCGATTCGAGATCATGGGACTCCTTCCCGGAATGTGAACCCTCTGCTAGTGACAAGGACGCTGAGGTCCAACGAGACCGCGTCGGCGTCGCCGTCGAGATCGGCACTCAGTCAGTCGGTCTTGCGCGATTCTGGTCGTTCGGCAGCCACTCCATCCTAACGCCACCGTTTCGACAACCGGTTCCTATGAGCCGGCCGTGCCTAATCCGAAGATCCCGAACTCAAAACCGGTGCTTTGAGGATGCTTCTCCGCGAGCGCCTCGAAACGAATGCGGTGTTTGCCCGGAGTCAGCCCGCGGGCGATCTCGTTGGCCTGATGATAGCCGCCCCAGGTCTGATCGAACCACCCCTCCAGCTCTTTGGGGGCACCGCCATCGACAGTCACTCGGGCCCGACCCATCGGCCCGCGGATGACCCAGTGCATGGCGAGCACCACCGACCCATCGACCTCGAATTCGATGATGCTGCCTGGTTTGTCGGTCTGCCAACGGTGGTTCTGCGGGTTGTAAGTCCATCCCTCGTTTGACACGGGCTTGAGGGTATCGGATTCATACAAGGCCACGTGCTCGAACAGGTCGCTGATCAGCGGCGGTGGTAACCGCTCAGCGACGGACGCAGGTCGGCTCTCAGCCGACGGCGACCGAAGCACGTTCGACAGGTAATCCCTAATGAGGCGAGCGACGTACGCGTGCCCGCGGTCGTTGGGATGCACGGCATCCGCTTCGACGTCCTCCCACTTCATTCGGCCGGTCTGGATCTCCGGCCACAGCGCGTCACGGAAGCTGAGCATCGGTAACCTGTAATGTCGGCCCACCTTGCTCTGCCACTCCTGGGCGTTGCCCCCATCACGGTGCATCGTGAAGAGCAGCACCACGGCCGGCTGCCCGGGAGCACGCAGGACCTGCCGGAGAAGGCCTTCCAGCGATTCGGCGGATTCGCGTGTGTTGGGATCATTGACGGCGTACTCCACCACGATGAAGTCCGGCTGCCGATCGAGAAGATCTCGCCGCACACGCAATGCCCCATAGTTCGACCCGGTGGCGCCAATGCCGGCGTTGACGAATCGGATCTCCGCCTTGGGGAACCGCTGTCGCCACCAGGCGGCCACCAGATCGCCGTAGCGTCGCTCGGGTGTCGTTGCCGAGGCGCCTTGGGTGATCGAGCCCCCGATCACACCCACGGTCACGGTCCCGCCACGGTGCGCCTTGGCAAATACGCGATGAAGCCGAGCCGTGTCCCCAGGATCCACCAGCGACCGTGCGCAAAGGGCCGCATCGTCCGTTGGCCGACTTGCCGCGACCTGTGGCGACGATTGTGCAACGAGCAAACGGCTGCCGGTGGCAACGAGTAACACCGGCAACAACTTAAGACCCATCTTTTGAGTCATCGAGTCAGTTTCCCGTGGTTCGGATCATCAGCCCGCAAGGCTCCGAGTGCTACGCGGTTGGTTCGCGTTCAAGCAGTACAACTACTCAAACGCCGAGGCCTGCGGCGATACTGTACGCCCGGCTGACCTTCATTTAAACAGCAGCACGGTTATCATTCAGGACCGCAAGCACTACCCGGGCCCGCGTCAGGGCTCAGATCATCCCGTAGTCGTAACCCTTGCGCATCTCGCGAGCGACATGCTTGTTCGCTTCGGCGTCGTTAGCGAATTGCGCCTTGACGGGGTCCCATTGGAGTCTGCGACCGAGCCGGATGGCAATAACGCCTAGTTGGCACACGCTGGCGGAACGATAGCCGACCTCTGCCGGGCAGATCGGAGCCTTTCGTGTCTTGACGCATTCCATGAAGTTGCCCATGTGGTCGTTACTGACGTAGGCCCGCCTGGTGTTGTCAGGCAGCTTGTCGTTGAGGATAGCAGGGTTGCTGGCCTCGAGTTGCCCCCGGGTGACCCAGATCCACCCGTCAGCCCCGATGAACTTGATGCCGTGCTGCTGGCGCTTGGGGTCCTTGACGCCGCCGTGCCATTCACTGGCCGTCGTGCTCCGGCAGGAGTGGATGACCCCGTTTGGCCAGGTGTACGACACTTCGTATTCGCTGGCCGCCGTGAATCCGCCGGGGATCATGTCGACGAGTTGCTTGCCCTCGACGCTGACGGGGCCGGAACGTTCCTGATCCAGCGCCCAGATCACGATATCGTTGTGATGGGCACCCCAGTCGGTCATCGTGCCGCCGGAGTACTCCCACCAGTAGCGGAAGCTGAAGTGGGTCCGCTCCTTCACGTAGTCCACCTTGGGGGTCTGGCCCAGCCAGAAATCGTAGTCGAAGCCCTGGGGTACAGGTGATGTCTTGAAGGGCCCTTGTCGCAACCCGGCCGGGAGCCACACCTCCACGCGTTCCAGTTTTCCGACTCGGGCGTTGCGCACCAAGTCGCAGGCCAGCCGGAAGCGAGCATCGCTGCGCTGTTGCGTGCCGGTTTGCAGGATCCGCTTGGTCTGTTGCTCGACCTCCACGAGGCGCTTGCCTTCGTCGATCGTGAGGGTGAGAGGCTTCTCGCAGTAGACGTCTTTGCCGGCCTTCATCGCGGCCATGGACACCAGCGCATGCCAATGATCCACGGTTCCGCAGATGATCGCGTCGATGTCCTTTCGCTCCAGCAGCTTGCGAAAGTCGGAGTAGCCCTCCGCGCCGGCGAATCTTTTCTTGGCATCGCTCAGGTGGGCCGCATCCACATCGCACAGCGCTACCACTTTGCCGAACCGGGCCGCACTTCCAGCGTCGCCCATACCTTGGCCGCCGCAACCGATCAGGCCGATTCGCAGTTCACCGGAGCCCGGCTTCGCCGAGGTTGCCGGTTGCTGGGCGGCGCACTCCCTGATGAACCAGTCCGGCAACGAGGAAGCGGCAGCAATTCCGGCAGCTGTCTTGAGAAAACCGCGACGAGAACTGAAGGCACGATTCCGTCTCATGAGATTGCTCCGGGCTCTACCGGCCATGTGAGTGGCCGCATCGCCTGCAAGCCGCAGGAATCGTTCGGCCATGAACCGATCATCAACGCCGCCTTCTGCCCTGTCAAGGTGGAGCCCAGTTCGTCTTTGGGTTCAATGCGATGATCGGATGAGCCCAACGCCGCGACACGGACGCTCCGATCAAGTGCGACCGACAGACCCAGCGCAAGCGACGATGGTGGCTAGCACACAGGACGGCGAGGTGGTTGCGACCCGAGCATGGGCTGGGCCAACGGCATGACGCCGCACGTCTGGCTCCGCGTGAGCTTCGACCCTGCCCCGCGGCGAATACGAACGCCAGCGGACCCGGGAATGGAAGATCTCGACTGCGTGCGTCGGGCGCGAACGCGAGAAGCACGACTGGTGGCCGGTGGGTACGGAACTCGTCGGCCGGATGAACGGTGAGGTCTTCACCGCCACCGTGGTAGAGAATCCCCAGGTCAAGAGCGGCCGGAGCCTACTCATCACCTGAGGCCCGGCCTCGGGCAAGGTCTTCATGACCCCGACGCGGGCTACCATCGAGGCCACGGAAGACTATCGTCAGACCCACAACCTCGGACGAGGGGGGGGAGTGACCAACGGTTGGGAGTTCTGGTCGCCCAGGACGTGAATGCCTCCCTTCATCTCTCCTTCTCTGCGCCTTACGGGGCGCTTCTCTCCTCGGGGTAGCGAGAGCTCTACTCTTGGGTAGTCTCGACAGGTTCGAACAAAGCAGTCATCATCACTCGTCAAAACGCCACAGGCCGGCACGGCGAGCAGCGGTATACGCGGCCGCGATCTCATCCGTTGATGCACGCCGATTGATCTCCGGAAACTCGCAGCACCCGGCTGAACCGGCTGATTGAGGGCCTATTCCTACCCGATGATCGGGCCGATATTGGGCCATGATGTTGACGAACGTGTCTCGCGACAGTTCGCCAGCCAACCATTCCATGATCGCTGAGGTCTCATCGAGGAGTCCGGGCATGACCAGGTGCCTGACGAGCAGACCGCGGCAGGCCAGGCCTGCGGGTGTCACAACCAGGTCACCGACCTGACGAAACATCTCGAGTATGGCCTCTCGGGCGCAGTCCGCGTAGTCCTCGGCTCCGAGGTAGCGGGTGCATGCCGGACGAGACCACAGCTTGAAATCAGGCATGTAGATATCGACAACGCCGTCCAGCAGCCGGAGCGAGGCCACCGAGTCGTAGGCGCTGGTGTTGTACACCACGGGCAACCCCAGGCCATGTTCGATGGCGGTGACCAGAGCCTCAACCACCTGGGGGACGACGTGCTCGGGGGTCACGAGGTTGATGTTGTGACAACCCTGTGCCTGCAGGGCCAACATCATGTCGGCAACGGCCTCGGGTGGATACTCCTCGCCCTCGCCGCCCTGACTGAGTTCCCAGTTCTGGCAGAACACGCAACGGAGATTGCAGCCAGCGAAGAAAACGGTGCCGCTGCCGCGGCTACCCGAGAGGCAGGACTCTTCGCCTCGGTGCGCGAAAGCGGAGCTGATCCGGGCCAACCGTCCGGTACGACAAAGCCCCGTCTTGCCCGAGAGCCGATGCACGCCGCAGGCTCGCGGGCAGGCCCGGCAGTCGCTCAGCAGCCGTGTGGCTTCCTGTACACGCTCGGAGAGACTGCTCCGCACTGCCGGCGACAGGTACACCGGCGCAGCAGAATGAACCGTGAACTGCGAGTGGTTCATCTCGCTCCCCCTTCACGGGTCACAGGAGCCTTGTCGAGGGCGCGGTCTGGATCCGGGTTGATTGGCCCAATATACTCGGTGGCGACCACGATGTCGTCGAACCAGACGCGGTTGACCTGCTTGTTGTTGTGGATGTACAGCAAGAGCCACAGGCCGTTGATCTTGAGCTTCTCGGTCGTGCGCCAGCGGATATCCGTGTAGCGGCCCTTGAGTTTCCCGTCGATCCAGAAAACCTGCTCGCCGTCGGCTTGTTCGGGGTGGTTGGCTTTGACCATCATCTCCATGCAGTACCAGCGCCCGCGATCGATGATGACAGGGGGTTTCTTGGGGCGAAACTCGTTGCCATAGTACGGCCCCGACGGATCCGGCTTCATTCCGGGATAGTAGGTGTAGAACCCCATGGCCCCGGGGGCCGGATTGCGGCCCCAGTCGCGCCAGGGCTCCAGCGAGGTGCAGAAGAAATCGGTCCCATCCGGCTTCTCCCCGGATCGCCCCAACTGCCATCGCTCACGCATGGCCCAGAACTGGACGAAGTGCATCAGGTTGCCCTGGTCGAACGATTCCGCGAAGCGGCAGTACCAGCGAGCGTAGACGCGATCCTGCCCGGGTGACAGCAGCTTCACCAGATCGGCCCCCACGCCTTTTCCAGGTTGGACCTCAAGTTGCACGGCCTTTCGGCCGGTATGGACCAGCCCCGGCACATCTACGACGCGGACCGCGGGTGGACTATTACCATCTGTATCATCCCATCGCCGCAATTCTCCGGACTCGAAACCGTCAGCAAACAGGACTGCGGGGTCTCTCTCGATCCCACGATCATGGTCGTACTTCGCCGCCAGCCCTGGTCCCTCTTGAAAGCCTTTCGGGGCAGCAGGGCGGGATGTCGGGCCGGCAAGGGCCGGAAGGCAGCATGTCATCATCATGAACACGGTAACGCTGAGGGTGGTCGGGGCGATACCCACGTGACTCATCACCTTTTCCTCCGCGTCGGCGCCGGCTGGCAATCCCCCAGCGTGGCTTTGCGATCAAGCCAATCCTACGCTTCGGCTGTCCTTGCGGCAACGAGCCTCGAATCTCGGCCACCGGAGCGACTTGCCCGTCTTCGGAGCGGTCGGGCACGCCCATTCCATCGAGGACGTGCCCGATAGAGGCATGTCCCAAGGTGACAAGATGAACCCGAACGATCTGAGCGACTCCCTTCTGTGCTGGCTGGTGTCTCTCAAGCACGGCAGCAGAAGTATCGAGGCCGATGTCCGTGATGTCCTGGAGCGGAGCGAGAACGAGGCTGATTTCGTCGTGGAGGCCGCAGCGGCAATCCACCAGCTCATGGCAGAGTGCCAGGGCCAACTGCGATATCTCGAATCGAGGTGAAGGAGGATGCCTCTGCCCGGCGCAACAGCCGCCTGAGTCATTCCTCGTCACCGGCTCGTCAGCGTGGCAGTCTTCGCTTGTGCTACCATGTCCATTGCAGCCCTGTCCGGGCGGAATCGGAGGATGATAGTGAATGGCTATTTCCTTGGCCGCAGGCGAAGGCGGTCTCTCTCGCTCGACGGTAACGTTCCGGGCATCGAGTACAATCGGCAGCACCGCCCATACAACCTCGGCGCCTTTCATGGCCCACCACAAGGCGGTTCGCCGCAGTCGTTTCAAGCCTACGAACCTGATCCTGGCTCGCCTGAGTTCCACGAGTCGCAATACGAGGGATATCAGTGGAGCATGGATGGTCATCCGACCCCACCGTTGCGCCCGGATCCAATTGAGAGGCCGCCGGTGGAGCACGCTCCCACCTACGCAGCCGGCGTCCGACTGTCCGAGTTCATGAGTGAACACATGCAGGAGTTGTACGGTTTCCCCGGCCGTGAATCCTCCCCTTCGTTGGAATCGGAGTCGGCATCACTTGATTCAGATCTGGGGGGTGAAGAAGAGATGGGCATGTCCAGGTCTCTGGACGATGCGGTGAATGACCAGTGGCTGGCTGATGAAGCTGTTCGACAGATCTCTGCTGCGATGGACCAGCAAGTCATGGGCGATTCGATTGACTCCTGCCCGAACAACTCGTACGACGAGCCTCCACAGGAGCAGGAGGCTGGCTTGGAGCACTTGGTGGACTCCGCGTGGAATGAACAGGCCGCAGCGATGAGCCAGCCCCCGGTCCAACAAATGGAAGACGAGTGGATGCAGCAGATGCGAGATTCATTCGGCATGATGGGACCGATGATGTAGGCGTGGTGCCAGCGATCAACCCGTAAGTGCGCTTCCGCGCACCACTTGCGGCGATCCCGTTTTCTTCATCGCAAAGAGACTTGCGCGATCGCCAGGCTCGCGCTATCCTGGATGGCGGAAAGGATGGTGCTGTCATGACGCTTGGAATCCGCAAGCTGATCGTGCTCGGATCGGTGGCCTCAGTGTTCTTGCTAGCCAATGCTCTCTTGCTCGCCCACTGGCTCGACCGTTTGGGGGCCATCGGCTGGGCGAGTTGGCTTCGGCAGGAATTCCTCACAGGCACGGCTTTGACTGTGATCCTTGCCTTGCTCGTCCTACTGGTGCCAGTTCGACAGGTGACCACGGCTGGTGGACAGACCGGCCGACGGTGCCCGGTGTGTGATGGCAGCATCGCGCGACAGGCCAAGTACTGCGGGGAGTGCGGGTCAAGGGTGTGACTAGCCCCATCCTGTCAGACGAAAGGCACACATTCCCATCAAACCGTTTTCCCCAGTCTCGCTAGGAGCTGCTGGACTCCAGAAGCGGCAATCGTCATAATGGCGGATGACCCGGTCGGTGATGCTAACCCTTGAGTCCAGCCGGGCTTGTGTCGAGATGTCGCCACGTTTCGCACCCGGCGGGCGGCCCATCAGGCTTCGGCGGCCGTCCAGCAGAGCCGGGCAGGTGACGCAGGAAACCGGGAACGAGCACCAGATGAGCCGTCTGACACCCGAACAGAAGGCCCGCCAGAAGATCGACCGCATGCTGGAGCAGAGCGGTTGGATCATCCAAAACCCCGATGACATGAACATCTCGGTGGCACCGGGCGTGGTCATTCGGGAGTTCCCGCTCAAGACCGGCCATGCGGACTACATGCTCTATGGCGAGCAGAAGGCCCTCGGCGTGGTGGAGGCCAAGCCCGAAGGCCACACCCTGACCGGCGTTGAGACCCAATCACTCAAGTACACCACCGGCCTGCCGGATGGGCTCCCGTACTACCACCTGCCCCTCCCCTTCGCCTATGAATCCACCGGCACGGTCACGCAGTTCTCCAACTGGCTGGAGCCGGACGCCCGCAGCCGCGAGGTCTTCTCATTCCATCGACCGGAAGAGTTGATCCGTCTCGCCAAACTCGACCGGCAGTTCAGGGCCAACCTGCGCCAGATGCCGCCTTTGGATGCCGGGTGTCTTCGGAGGTCCAGATCAACGCGGTCCGCAACCTGGAGCGGTCGCTGGCCCAGAGTCTCCTCCGGTCACTCATCCAGATGGCCACGGGATCGGGCAAGACGTTCACCGCCTGCAACTTCAGCTACCGGCTGATCAAATACGGTAAGGCCAAGCGCATCCTCTTCTTCGTGGACCGCAACAACCTGGGCAGGCAGACGCTCAACGAGTATCAGCAGTTTGCCAGCGCCGGCACGAGCTACAAGTTCACCGAGGAGTTTAACGTCCAGCGGGCAGAAAAGGGGTCAGAAGCCATTATTCCGCCTTCCCGGTCACCTTCCGCGGCCGGCCGACCGGGCGGAGGCTGCTCTCCAGGCCCAACTTGACCGCCGTACGCCGCGTCCAGGCCTCGTCGCCGTACGGCTGTCCGCGTCGCAGGCAGGCGTGCAGCCGGTCCAGTTCCTTCTCGCTCTGCGGCTCATTGACCCGTCGACGCCAGCCACGCGGCCGATCCACAGGCCAATCATCCAGCAGGGCCACACCCTTGTCCAGCT
>JAKLEZ010000057.1 GCA_022711465.1 Planctomycetota bacterium
GGTACAGGCTGTGCCGGACGGTGTCCAGATTCCTGGACAGATAAGGCCCTTCGCGCAAGCTGAACCGCATCATCAAGTTGTAGAGGCCGTACATCGCCCCGCGATCATCGAAGCCGCACACGGCGACCGTATTGCCGGCGACCATGATTTGATAGTCTTTGGCGGCTTTCAGTTGATCGCCGCAGCCGGGCAACTTGTCGCGGGCCGCCGCGACGATGACCTGCCGGCGGTTGCGCCAATCACCGAGCCGCGCCGGGCGGTTCACCACGACCTGCGTCTGCATCGCGTCCTTCAGGTAACGCTGAAGCTCCTCGCTCGCGGTGACCAAGGGGGGCGAGGCATCGGCTGGAATCTCGATGCTCCAGCCGGCGCCGATTTCGATCTCATCCGCGCGCGGATGCGTGTGGGGATCTCGGGGGCGGGGAGGCAGGCCCTCGGTATGCTGGCGGAGAAAATCGTAGGACTCTTCCACGTCGAGCAGTGGAAGTACGGTGGCTTCGAACTGCTTGGAGGAGACCTGTCCTCGGGCAGTCCCGGTGATGACCAGGCTGAGAAGGAGGATCGAAATCCGAACACAGCCGCTGAAAGACGTTTTCATGGCAGATCCTCGGTGAAGCGGTCGAGCGAGCTATTGAGAAATCGAGGCAGCAGCCGAGGCGACGGCATGGCGCTGAGCGAGCCCGTCGCCGACGCCGATCATCATGACCGAGACGACGAGCATCACGATTCCCAGCCACAGGCAGAAACGAGTCCGGGAGTCGACCAGTTTCCACTCCTTGAGCAGTAACCCCCACAGGTTGCCGAAGATGATGATCGCGGCCATGAAGATGCTCCAACTGGCGAAGCTGTACTGGCCCATCTTCGTCGCCCCGGTGCCATAGCCGAAGTATTGCCCGTACCACATCAGCCCGCTGATGAGGGCGAGGAAGTAGTTGAGAAAAAGCGTGCTTCGAGGCCGCACGACATAGTCGCCGAAACGTTTGTTCTTCGCAGTCACGATCATCGTGGAGATGAAGTTGGTCGTGAATCCGCCCGCCAACGCCAGCACCAGGATGGGCATGTTCTTGAAGACCTCCTGCGTGCCGGAGCGGACGGCCTCGGCGGCGATCGGCTTTCCGGCCGTGAAGGCCAGCGCCATGCTGGCGCTCATGATGCCGCCGAACACGGCGAAGGTGAGGCCCTTGACCAGGGCGAAATCCTTGATCGACTCCTTCTTCTGCTCGTCGGTGAGCCGCTGCTCCTTGAGTACGCCCGCATAGCCGCACAAGGCGATGCCGGCCAGGCATACCAGGAACCCCAGCAGCACAACGGCACCCGGAACCGTGGAGATCAGGAGGGCGAGCTTTCGGTCGAGCATGGCAGGAACCAGTGTGCCGACAATCGCGCAGACGCCGAGCGAGATCGATTGACCGAGCGATAGCCCGAGGTAGCGCAGGGCCAGTCCGCACATCAGGCCGCCGAAGCCCCACAGAGCGCCGAACACGTATGCCCCAAGCAGGCTGCTCGCGCTGCTGGCGCGGAGAATGGCGGCCAGATTCGGCGTGGTCAGCCCCCCCCCAACCGCAGGCATGATCACCCAGGCGACGAACCCGAGCGTGATCCAATAGGTTTCCCAAGACCAGTTCTTGATCTTGTGCGAGGGGACATAGAAGCTGGCCGCGGAAAGCCCGCCGAGCGAAAGCAGGAGGGTTCCGATGATCTGTTCCATGTGGTTACCTTCCCGTGTCGTTCACCTTCAACCGGTCGAGTCGCGCAGCCTACGTTCGCGTAAAGCGCGTACTCACGGTGACGCTCATTTCCGTATTGGGCCGGATGGTGGCGGGGCATCCCCCCGCGGCTTCAATCTCCATGAAATGGGCCGTATCAGAGTAGACGCTGTAGCGAACGCCTTTCTCGCCCGGCGATACGTCGGGCGACGCGTCGCGGATGTCGATATAGGACTGGCCCGCCGGAAGCGGACCGGCCTTGCGCCGCACCACCAAGCCGCGGCGCGGGTCGCGAAACTCGATCCACGGGGTCTTGGCATCGATGGCAATCTGGTAGCGCTGCGAGCCGTCCGTCCGCGTACGGCACAACGGCCCGCTCCACGTGCGCTGGCCGTCGCTTGGGGCGTCGTAGAGGTCCCAGACCGACGCTTGTTGCGCGGCGGGAAACACCACCTCACAGCCCGGTCCGCAATCGAACTGGCAAAGGGTCCAGGGGGCCAACAGGCAGTCGGCCCGCCGCAGCGGCGCCCGGCTGATACAGGTAATGCTCTCCACGACGCGCACCGTGACCGATCGTTGCCCGCGAGCGATGGCGATGTGCCGTTTGAAGAGGGCGGGCACGCCAAATCCACGGTTGTTCACGAGATCGACTTCCGCACAAATCGAGACGCGCGCGGCCGCGGCCTTGGTGATCCGATAGCGGGCCGCGCACAGCCCTGGCGACACCCGCCACGCGCCTGTGCAATACTGGTATCCCAAGGTCGTCCCCTCGGGCGCAGGCCACAGACCGTCACCGCCCGGGTTGAGATACCTTTCGCGCGTGCTTTGGCCCTCGATTGCTTCCGGATTGACGCGGTTGAGGACTTCGCCATCGAGGACGGCGAACCAACGGCCTTCCACGTGGAGTGCAACGACGACCCCCGCGTCGGCATCGCCCACCAGGTGGGCCGGTCGGCCAGCCTTGGCCAATGCCCTCAGTAGGCGTGATACTCTCATGAGTACTCCGCCGCCAGCTCCTTGGCGGTGACGAACCGGCCGCCCCGCTCTTTGAACAGGGTGCACACGCGGTCGAGTTGCTTGAGAGCCTTCGGGCCGCAATTCTTGACAATAAACGGCAGCGGCCTCACGCTGCTTTCCCCGAAGTCGAGCGCCCCCTGCGGCATCGGATGAAACTCCCACGGATGGAGGTAGAAACAAACGACCGGCCGCTTCCCGCGCGTCTGAACATACTCAATGAAGCGGTCGGCCTTTTGCATCAGAAACTCCGCTGACTCGGTTCGGAAGACGGGCCATTGGTCGCGATCGCGCTGATACGGATCGTTGCTCTCCATGCTGAGGTCGCAGAAATTGGGGATTTCCACGATCCGCATCCGGCCCGGCCGCGTCCAGTCCTTTGCCGACGGGTGATAGGGCACGAACGGCTTCTGGTAGAAGTACAACGGGAAAGAGGCGTCGGCCAGATAGCCCAGCTTCTCCAACACGTTGAGCACCTTGGTGCTGCCCCAGAGGCGAGGGCAGCGGAAGCTCGTGGGCCGGACGCCGCTCACTTCACGCACGATCCGTGTGGCCTCGCGCAACCGGCCTTCCACCTCCGACGGCAAGATGGGCCAGTTGTTGGGCAGGGGGAAGATCGGATCGCCCAGGGTCTCGTGATAGAGTCCGTGACAACCCGTTTCGTGGCCGGCGTCTCGGACACGGTGGACCATGTCGGGATTGCTCTCCGCCGCATGGCCCGTCCAGAAGAACGTCGCCCGGACACCGTGCTTGTCGAGCAGTTCCAGCAGGCGCGGCGTGCCGCGTTTCACGCCTTCGTAAAAGGGCGTGAAGGACCCGATGTCGGTTTCCATGTCGAACCCGAAGACAACGTCGAAAGCGTGGTCCGCGAATCCGGGCGATGTCGTGCGAGGCTTCGTCTTCTTCATGCGGGTTGATCCTCAATAGGGATTCCTTTGGCTCAACGTGGTTCTTCACACTACACCCCGATCTCGAAGATCTTGCCGATCGGTTGTGACAGCAGCTCAGCGCGGTCTTTGCGAATCACAATACCCGTCTCCCAACGAATGCCGAATTCTCGGGTCGAGACGAAGGTGTCGACCTGGAACGTCATGTTTTCCGCGAGTCGGTAGTTCGAAATGCTCTCCATCCACGGCGATTCAACCTCGATCAGTCCCGTCCCGTGACAGGGGCCGTACAAGTAGTTGTCATAGTACCCGCGTTTCTTGAAGAGCTCGATGTATTGCCTGGCGACGTCGGCCGCCACAACTCCCGCCTTCAACTGGTCATAGGTCCAGAGGTGGGCCGCCAAGCCGAAATCGACGATTTCCTTCTTGCGGCCAGTCAGGCGGCCCATGCTGATGGGCATGCCGATGCTGGGCGAGTAGCCGTCCACTTTGGCGGACAGATTCAACTGAACGATATCGCCCTTCTGAATCTCTCGATACGTGGATCGGGAAATCGCGTGGCGAGTGGACTTCTCGCTGAACACGTACATGGGAAGCCCCTCGTACTCCGCCCCGTTTTCATAGATGGTCTTCTGGGCGATTCCCACCAACTGCAATTCCGTCATGCCGGGCTGAATGTGACGAATGACCTCCTGCGTGGCGATTTCGGTGATCCGCAGGCCCTCACGAATGCAGGCGATCTCGTTTTCGGACTTGATGCTGCGCAGCGCGACCATCACGTCGTCGGCGCGTACGATCTCCGCCTCGGGATAGCACTCCTTCAAGCCGGCCAGTTGAATAGGATTGCTGACCAGGTATCCGCCGACACCGATCTTCAACCGCTTGCCATGGACGCCGATCGACTTGAACACGTCGGTGAACGTCGACGCCTGCAGTTCCGGGTAGGCGGGATCCGCGGATTCCCGATACTCCATCAACTGAAAGATGTTCTGAATCATGCTCCGGTCGGAGGAGTACTTCAGACTCTCCGGGCCCACCATGAGCGCCGCTTTGCCCAGAGGACTGATGGCCACACCCGCCGTCTCGAACAGCGGCCAGAAGTTGGAGAAGTAGCGCACATTCGCGTAATCCGCTTCGTTCGAATTGGCCACGAGGACGTCGAGGCCGCGCTGCTGGATGAGCGCTGCCGCTTTCTGGATACGTTGTTGGTATTCCGCTTCGGGAATGCACACGCGCTGCTCCATACTGTTCTCTCCTATCGATTGTGACTTGCTCCCAAGCATGGTACCACCTGATATGTTAGTCCGTCGAGTCCGAGAGTGGCCTTGGTGTCGGTCTTCTTCTCGGTGCTTTGTGGTTGGAACTTCGAAGCCGGAGGCTCGGAGGGTGCGGCCAGGACGTCTTGGTCGAACCGGCTGAATGAAAGGTGCCAGCTCGGGCACCCACTCGTCTGCTGGCACTGAGTTCCACGATCCTATTTGGTTTGCCTGATTTGACAGCATTGCTCCACGTCGGTTCTCGATAGCTTACGACGACGGATTTCGTACGACGCCTCATTCCGCCGCGGGTAGTACTCGGACCGCTCGATCCGCTCAGCCAGCGAATGCCAATGGCGGTTCCAGATCACCGAGCCAATCCATTGGCTGCCTTCGCCTCCTCGGCATCGGTGAGTCTCCTCCGCAAGACTTGTCAGCGGCCGACCTGCCGAACCGGTCGGCGATCATCTGCAGGTACGCGTAGTCCTCCATGCCCTCGCGGATATTCTTCAGGCGAATCGTCGTAGCCGGAGCCTGGAAGCCCGCCTCCATGCCGGGACAGAACAGCATCCCTTCCCAGCCCAAACAACGTTGTTCGTACGGGATCCCTTGAACTCGACGATCCCCAGGTCCGGCCTGGTCCAGTGGATGCCATCCCTGCTCTCGGCGTAGCACACCACCTGCGGGTGGGTCTCCGCCGAGGTCTTCTCGTCATCGTGGGGGCCTCGGTAGTACATCCGGCAGACCTCGCCGTCCTGGAACACGGTATGGTAGGCGCAGACGTTACCCTCCCACGGATGATCGTGAACGATGGCCAGTTCACGGGGGGGCGGGGAGTGCAGCTTCAACGAAGCCCTGTTCATGCTCTCGATCCGGGCATCGTCGACGAACAGTTCGAGCCGCGATCCGACACGTAGCGGCTCAGCCGCTTGAGCGCACAAGGCGAAACCGCCGGCCAGAAGCACCGCGAGAAAGGCTGAAGTCTTCATCAGTTCTCCTTGCTCTTCAGCAGCGTCACGGAGTAGACCGCCGCACGCTCTAGGTGCAGGCGGAGCAGGTACTTGCCCGCAGCCAGATCGCCAAGCTTACGGTCTTTCCAGGTCACGGAATGCCGAAGCGAATCACCCCTGATCGGCAGGCAGTCGTCCCGGGTGAACCCACGGACTCGTTTTCCGTCCTCAGTCAACAGTTCGACCCATGCAAACCCTGCAGAAGCGTCAGCGTTGACCAGAATCCCTCCGCATCCAACGAGATCGATGGGCTTCAGGGTGACCTGGCCGAGGTACTCCAGAGGCTTTCGCAGCGTCGGTTGATCGCTGTGTTCGACAGGGCGGATTCCGGCGAATCGGTCGCGCGGGATCGAGGCGACGGCGATCCCGCTCCCGAGATCGCAGTCGTCCCCCCCCGTGGCACCTTGAGAGTACGCTCCGTAGTAGAAGCGGATCTCCTCCTCGAGGACAACCGGTGTCGAACTGGTAAAAATGGAGCCGCTGTCAAAGGCATTGCCCGTCGCGCGGGCCAGCACGAATGTGCGACGGAAAGGACGATCCCAGCGCAGGCCGTCGCGGCTGGTCGCCATCTCGATGTCGATGACGCCGCCGCCTTTCGCGCGGTCGAGGATCTGGATGAGCGAGAAGTACACATCCTCGTATAGGAACACCGGTGCGGTGTGGAACTCCACCCACGGAGAGTCGAGATCGTCGGGAGTGAGGACGAGCTGCGGCTTGGACCAGTGAACGAAGTCCTTGCTCTCGGTCCGACCCATGCCGTGTTTGAAATACATCCCGCCGTCGGGCCCGTCGAACCACATCTTGCCGTAGATGGCGAACACACCCCGTTTGGTGTCTCGAAAGACGTCCACTGCATCTGACATCGACAGTGGGACATCCCAGTCACGGCCAGCCTCGTCGGAGAATGGCACCCGCGCTCCGAAGTCACCGTAGGATACACGAAGCAACGGCATTTCAGGGTGCTTCGTCCAATGCACGCCGTCGGGCGAAAACGCGACATGCAGGCCCGGGTACTCTTTTCCGCTGCTCCTGCCGAAGTCAAAGAACGCCATCTTGTACCGTTTGGCGGGATCGGGATCGGCCGGATCGACGATCACGGAATTTGCATACCGGACGGATGTGCCGCCTGCGCCGATCAGCACGATGTTGGTCTTCCTGATGTCGTTGAACGGGAAAAGGCCCAGTTCCGGCTTGGTGAAGTGGATGCCGTCTTTGGACTCGGCGTAGCACACCACACAGGCGTGCGTGCGTTGGGTGGCGCGATTGCCCGAGAACGCCTGGTACCAGAGCTGATACAGGCCGGTCTCGGGGTTCCGGTAAACGCTCATCCACGCGATGGCGACCTCCCACGGCTTGTCGCACCTGATGAGTGGATTCGCGTGGTGCCGCGTGAACGGCCGTACTTCCCGCCGGGTCCCAGAACGATAGAGAACATCCGCGTCATCGACGAGGAGAATCGTGCGGGCCGAACCACTCGCGGGGTGATCCTGCGCCCGAGCAGCATACCAGGGTGTCGCGCAGGTTGCGGCCAGAATGAGTATCTCCGTCGCGTGCAAGCGCATCGGTGCCTCCTCAGGGGTCTAGCAAGCTGATCGTACCAACCAGGTAGAGGTCAGGATGGTGCCCAAAGGCCTCACCGTCGATCACCGCGCCGCCGGTTTCGCCGCCTGCAAGGTAGATGCGGTCGCTGCGGACGATGGTCATTGGGGTATTGTTGTTGAGCGGCAGTGGGTCCGCGGTGCCGAAGAGGCCCGTCTGAACATCATAGACGAACACGTCACTGAAGTAGGCTTTGTCGGGATAGTGGCGGGTCGGTTTGCCATACGGGGGGCGAACCGTGCCGTCGGGGTTCTCGATCCTCGGGTATTGGTAGCCGCCCACGAGGATAATCCACCGGCCGCGATATGCGATCTCACCCACGGTGAAGAAGTTGCCACTGGATATGGGCAGGTCGCGCAAGCGCGTCCACACGTCGACCGTCGGGTCATACATCCAGTTATCGACAACGGTGGAGTAGCCTCCGGGCGCCAATTTATTGTCGTCGCCACCCGCGCCGCCAAAAACGTAGATCTTGCCATCGACGACGGCCATACCAGGCGTGAAGCGTGGCGTGCCCGGACAGTCCGCCCGCCGTCGCCATCCGGCACTCAGATCCCGGGTATCGAGCATGAGCAGCTTCGCCCCGAGGCGCAGCCGGTGACCCGCGCGGTCGGTATGTGTGTAGAATTTCTCGGAATCGTAGTCGGCGCCGCCGAAAAGGTAGATCTTGGATCCGATGGCACATGTCCCGGACCAGACCGCCGGAGCGGGCAGTTCCGGTAGACTCGTCTCCCAGACCCACTCATCTCGCTTCTTCGAGAGCCGATAGCCATCGCGATATGTGAACGGAGCCGTATAGTTGATCCCGCCCCAGCAGTAGAGGGCCTCATCGACGACGATCCCGGCGAGGGCCTGCCGCTCGATCGCCGGCAGGTCAGGCAGCGACACCCAACTCGCCTGAGGGTCCTTCAGGTTCAGCGCCCACCCCTTCTTCAGGAACCCTCGCGGGTACTTGCCCGGCTTGCCGGGAACAGCATCCTTGTCTCGACCGGCGCAGAATCCACCCACCAGGATCAATCGGTCGTCGATGATCCCGATCGCGCTATCCTGCACACCCTGCGGCAGGGAGGTTCCCTTCTTCCAGGCAATCCGCAGCATCGAACGAAGCTCCGACTGTGGTTGCGTGTCGGCTGGCTTGGTCTGGGCAATCGTGGTTTCTGACATGAAGATGAGGGCCAAGCCGATGCGGAGTGAGCTCATTGAATCCTCCGGCCCAGGGAGCCGCGACCTTGAAACCACTGCGAAACTGCGTTTGCACACACATCGCCGACGGAACCCGCCCGCGGCTCACTTCGGCTCCTGAATCGTCCCGACCAAGTACAAGTCCGGATGGTGACCAAAAGCGTCGCCTTCGATTTCGCAACCACCGGTCTCGCCGCCAATCAGATGAACCCGATTGTCTTCGACCACCGTCATGGGAAGATTGTTGTTGAGCGGCAACGGGTCCGCCGTGCCGAACTCGCCTGTCCGCGTGTCGTAGACCAGGATGTCACTGTAGTAGCTCTTGTTCTTGTAGTGCTTGAAGGGCCGTCCGTAAGGATCTCGCACGCTTCCGTCCGGATTCATGACCTTGTCGTAGGGGTTGCCCCCGACGAGCAGAATGTACCGGTCGGCGAAGACAATACGTCCACTCGGGAAGTTCCCGCTCGCAATCGGGAGATCGCGGATCCGGCTCCATTCCCGTGAAGTCGGATCGTACGTCCAGTTGTCCACAACAGTGCAGTAGGATTTCGTTCGATTGTCGTTCCCAGTTGCGCCGCCGATGACGTAGATCTTCCCTTTCACCGCCGCCATCGCTGCAATCCACCGGGGCGTCCCCGGACATGGGTCGAGTTCCCTCCACCCGGCCTTGAGGTCGGCGGTGTCAATTACCAGGAGTCGAGTCCCCTGATGCTTCACCGAGCCCGTTCGATCGGTGGACGTGAAGAAGGTGCCGTCGTTCAGGTCAGCGTCGTAGTCGCAGCCTCCGCAAACGTGGATTCTCGTGCCGATGGTGCAGATCCCGCTCGAGGCAGCCGGCGAGGGCAGGTCGGGCAGGGAATCCCATACCCATTTGCCGGCACGCAGGGAAAGACGATACCCGTCCTTGTAGCAGTAAGGCTTCGAGTAGCTGAAGCCGCCCCACCCATAGAGTGTCCCATCCACTACAGCGGCGAACAACTCCTGCCTTGGCTCGCCCGGGAAATCCGGAAAGGACTTCCACCCTTGCCCCGGCCGGGCGAGGTTGAGCCCCCATGTTTTCTTCAGAAAACCACGCGGATATGCGGCGTCCTTCCCAGGGACTCCCTTCTGCCCGCTACAGAACCCGCCAACTGTTATCAGCGAGGAGCCAACGATGCCCCCGTCGCTGTCCTGGAAACCCTGAGGCAGGTCAGGGCCTTTCCTCCAGGAGATCTTCAGCATCGAGCGCAGTGATTCCTGGGATTGCGGCGCAAAGGAAGGCGAGGCAGGATCAGCCGGCAACGCCGCCGTCGCCGCGCAACCGATCAGGGTTACACAAATCAAGTTGCGCATCCGAACCTGCAACGACATGTGGATTTCCTCCGATTCCCGGGCAACAGGTCTCCCTGGCAATGAACGCCTCGTATTCCTTCCCGCGCGGCAGCAGACAGGCTACCGCTGAGGACTGAGGACGCGGGAGAAGGCCCCAAAGCAGGAACGGCTGCTGGAGCAGGCCGTCGCGACGCGGCCATCCACCGAGCTTCCGGGACGCACCTCGACTGCAACCGCAGGCCTTCTCAAGGCCGAAGCCGCTTGACCTTCGGGGTGAGCGGCACTCCGGCCACAGAGTGCCCGCCAACGCGCATCGCCGTGCCGCTCCAGTGCGTGTCGAGCACCCACTCGTTGGTGCTATTGATGCGCGAGTTTCTCAACCAACTCGTGTGGCCATCAAGGTAGCCGACATTCGCTCCGTCACATGCTGCCTTTGAAGAGGATGTGAAGTAATTGGTGTACGAGGGGTATTCGGCATTGTTGGTCCGATCCGAAGCGCGGCCGTGGTTGAAAACGTACTGTGTCAAATGGGTGATGGTCGGCCCGTTCGCAGAATACTCATCCTGAACAATAGGCACGGAGGAAGGTGGTCCTCCGGCCATCCAATCCGCCTTTGGGGCCCAGGGCTTGTCCGTCGACGTACCCTGGAAAACGCACGTCGAGTTGTAATACATCATGACCTGGGCGCCCATGTACCCGGCCGATCGAGCCTTCTCGATGTTGACGGGATCTTCGAGCCGCGGGCCCCCGTTAGCCGGGCAGCTGAAAACCTCCATCTGGTTTCCGATGTAGCGTTTCATGATGGTCCGCAGGTCGTAGTCGCCTCGGCCGCCGGGATCGTAGGTTGCCAGAACCGTATCGATCCACCAGGAGCGGCCGTTGTTGTAGGACTGGGTGGCGCTGCGCGGCATGAGCCCGCGATAGTCCTGGCCGTACATGAAACAAGCGACGAGATGCTGGTGCATGTTGGATGCGCAAGTGACCGTTTTGGTCTGTTCGCGAGCCCGAACCAGCGAAGGGATCAGGACGGTGATCAGCAAAGCGATGACGGCTACGACAACCAGCACCTCAATCAGTGTGAATGCCTGCAGTCTGGTGCATCTGCCTGAATGAGGCCACCCCATGTCATCATCCTCCTCTGGGTCGGCCGAAGTGTTATACTACCCATAATAAGGTAGCCGGCTGCCACTGTGTTGTCAAGGCCCGAAGAAGAGCAGCTGTTCTTCGTTTTCTCGGCGAATTGGCCTGCTATTCTCGGAATCTGGCGGCCGCGCCTTGACACAAGCCGCCGTCAGTGCTGTAATAGGCACAAGAACGGGTGGCGAGAAGCCCTCCCGGTGCTGTCGATTCACATCTCAGTTTCGGTTTGGGTGATGCGTATCGAGCACGCCACCTCGGCGAGCGGTAGCAAGAGCGAAGAAGAAGCCGCGATGCGCGAAGAGGCCCTCAGCGATGTGCTTGACGTGGGTCCGGTGGCCATGCGGATGGTCCGGCAGCTTCGTCGACAGGTATTGGCCGGCGGACTGAAAGCCGGTGCGGAGTTGCCGTCTGTCCGGGAGTTGGCCCGCGTGAGCGGCTCAGGCGTGGTCAGCGCCCACCGTGCCCTGCAGCGGATCGAAAGCGAAGGCTGGGCCAGCCGGGGTGGCGGCCGGCGACTGCGGATCAGCCAAGACGCGGTTCGCTTGGCCGAGGCCCAGCTTCGCCAAGAACCACCGACGCGCATCTTCTGGCTAAGCCCCTCCCGTGTTCGTCTCAGCTCAGAAATGGCCGTCAACACCATCTCGGAAGGTCTTTTTCGCGTCTTCCCGGGTTGTTCACCTCACTTTCTCTACGTCGATCTGTCCGTGGGATTCGGCTCGGTGGAGCAGTTGATCCGCCAGAACACAGAACTGCCCTGCGAGGTCGGCTATGTCCTGGCAGGCATGCCCCCGGCCTTTAAGCGACTGTTTGCTACCTACGAACTACCCTGTGTCGTCCCCGGCTACGTCGAGCCGGGTGTGGGCCTGCCTTGCGTTTGCGAGGACATGGTGACGGTCGGCCGGATGGCCGGTGAGTTGCTGTGCCGTAGCGGGCGAGTTGTGGCCCTTTGCCATCAAGAACTGATCGGGGCCGAGGTATTCCTGGTGGAAGGGGTCCAGGAAGCCGCCAGGACCATGGGGGTACGTGCACCCGGCGCCGCCGAGTTCTACTATCATCTCCTACCTGATGTGGCCGACTATGCCCGGGCTATTGACCTGCTGCTCGATCAGAACGACGGCTCGCTTGGCATCCTGGCGGTCCAGCCTGAGTTCGCAATGTTGGCGTTGCAGGCCGCCGCCCGGCGTCACATACGTATTCCCGAGCAGGTGCAGGTCGTTGCCTTGCACCATCATCCGATGTACTCCTTCGTCTATCCGGCGATTTCCTCGATCGGACCCTATTCGCTGGTTGAGCTAGGTCGCCGGTGCGCGGAAATGCTGGCCGAATCGATGGGCGGGCGACCCAAGGTCGCGCCTCGGGAGATCATCCGGTCTACGCTCATTGAGCGGGAATCAACGCTGCCGCGGACCACAGGCGTCCAGCGGGCGGCGAGTTGAACAAACGATGCACCCGTACCGTGCGGGTTTGAACCATGTCTTCGTACTTGGAGGTGGCAAGATGACACTGTACGCGCCTTGGCGCGCCATCGTTTTCGTGTGTGCCGTCCTGGCTTGTAGTTCCCTGGCGCTGGCCGCCCCGCTCAATGACACGTGTACGGGGGCACTCGCCGTATCCGACGGCACGATCTCGTCCACGACCAGCGGTGCCAGTTCAGACGGGGGAGCCTCGTGCGGCAACTCCGCAGGCAGCTCCGACGTGTGGTACCTGTACACCGCCGCCTGCACCGGTAACGTTACTTTCGATACCTGCGGGTCCTCCGTGGACACCGTGTTGTCGCTCTACCCCGGTGACGCACTCGGCCCGACCACCGTCTTCCAGGATGGATTCGAAGGTGATCTCCCCGCCGACGGGCTCACCAACCCCGCTCATTGGACGGTCCTGCTGGATAGCGCCGCCGGGACTCGCGTCGGCGTGGTGAACCAGGCCTCCGCCGGCTTCGCCGCCGCCGAGGGCAGCAACTTCCTTCGGCTTGTCCATGATGGCAACGACAACGCCCGCGTGTACGCCAGCCTCGTCGGGACCGGTCCTGCCATAACGGACGGCGCGGTTACAGGTACGTTCTCGGCCTACATTCCCAGCACGGGCAAGAATGCCCTGTATGCCAACTACTGGCACGCGAGCGACAACAATCCCGGCGGCAACTCGGAAACCTGGTTCGATCTGGCCACCTACAGTTGGTGGCTCCAGGATGTCGGCGGGCCGGCGATTCCGGGCATTCAGCCCAACCAGGGCGTCATCGCCGCCTACAGTAACGGGGCTTGGACGCTGCTGGGGCTGTTCGACCTGGATGGCTGGCGGCAGGTGACTTTCGTCTACGACCTCGATGCACCCGCCACCACGCGCTGCATGGTGACCGTGGAGACGGGGAAGAGAACTGACCAGAGCCCCGCCGGCACGATCACTTTCGGAACCTGGCTGAACAAGAACAACAGTGTGACCGGCTTCACTTTTGCGTCACACGCTGGCGACGCCATTCAATACGTGGACGCGGTGTCGTTCTCCAAGCCGGGCAGTTGCCCCGGCACCGCAGCCAACGAGCTTGCCTGCAACGACAACTGCGGAGGCTCGCCTTGCGGCGGTTCCAGTTCCTGCCTGACCCGGCCCTTAAGCTTCGGCGAGAAGGTCCTGGTTCGCGTGGCTGGCGCCAATGGAGCAGCCGGCGACTTCATCCTCCACATCGCTTGTTCTCCCACCGGCGTGCCAGCCAACGATACCTGCACCAGCGCTACCGAGATTGGTACGGGGACGCTCAACGGGACCACGCTTGGGGCCAACAGCGACGGTTTCTCCGATTGCGGCGGCGCCGGTAGCCCGGACGTCTGGTATCAGTTCACCGCTGCCGCCACCGGCACGCTCAAAGTGGACACCTGCGGCTCGACCTTTGACACCGTAGTCTCGCTCCACGACGTGTCTTCGACGCTCTTCACGGACGCTTTCGAGGGCTTGACTCCCGGGGCGACGAACCCCGACAACGGCATCGCCCCCGGCTACTGGAACACCATCGAGAACCAGGATCTCGACGGTCCGGGCAACAGCTCCAAGTACGATGTCGAGGTCACCAACGCGGCCTCGCCCGGAGCCGCCCAGGGCAGCCAGTACCTGCGATTCCACAAGCCGATTGGGGAGTACACAATCGCGGTAGCCAATTTTGCCTCGGTGCCGCAGGGAGGCCAAATCCAGGCCGATCTGACCCTGTACGTGGACTCGGCGGGCGGGACCCAGACCGGTGGAGACGGCACCCACGTCCAGTTGGATTTCACCAGCTCCCCTAACGGCGGATTCGGCCCGTCGCGCACCTTCCTGGGCTTTGCCTTCCCTGGCGGCGACTTGGCCGCCATCGTGGACAACACCGGCTGGCAGCCCGGCCAATTGGCCGTGGTTGCCTACAACGGCAATTGGATTAACGTCAAGAGCGGTGGGGCCAACATGTTCATCCCTGCCGACCAATGGCTCACCGTGCACCTCGACTACACCGTTGGCACCTCCTACACCGTGACCGTGAACGGTGTGACCTCTGATCCCGTTGGCCAGTTGTCTTCCCATGCCGGCACAGTTACCGGCCTGGAGATGCGCAGCAACGTCGGCAACCGGGAGTCGCTCTTCTACGTGGACGCTCTCTCGGTCAACCGGATGGACGCCGGCTGCCCCGGCAGCCTGATCTGCAACGATGAGTGCAGCGGAGGAGCCTGTGGCGGGCCAGCTTCATGTCTCTCGGCGCCGCTCCAGGCTGGTGAGAGTCGGTTGATCCGTGTCGCCGGGACCACCTCGGCCGCCAAAGGTGCGTTCACCTTGAATGTCGCCTTTGAGCCGCCGGTCATTCCACCTGTGCCGGCCAATGATGCCTGCGCCACCGCGATCGTTCTGACAGATGGCACGACCCATGGCACTACCTTGGGCGCCACCCGCGACGGCACGGCCTCATGTGGAGACTCCACTGCCAGTCCGGATGTTTGGTACAAGTACACCGCAACCGGCAACGGTACTCTCTTCCTGAACACCTGTACCACTGGTTTTGACAGCGTCCTGTCGGTGGTCAGCGGTTGCGGCGGGGCCGAACTGGCTGCCGCGTGCAGTGACGATTGTGGCGGCAGCCCTTGCGGCAAGACCGGGTCTTGCCTGTCGGTGCCGGTGACATCGGGGACTACGTACCTGGTTCGCGTGGCGGGCTTCCGTGGAGCGAACGGTGATTTCGACCTCGCCGCGATGTTCGTGCCCAGTATCACCAACGACACCTGCGAGACCGCTCAAACGGTCTCACTTGGCACGACTTCCGGTACGACCATCCTGGCCGCGGTTGACGGTGATTCGTCCTGCGGGAGTTCCGCGTCCAGCCCGGACGTCTTCTACACGTTCACTCCCGACGCGACGGGCAACTATACGCTCAGCGTCTGCCCGAAGACCACCTTTACCCCGGTGCTCTCAGTTCACTCGGCCTGTCCGGCGAGTCTCGGCAATGAGTTGGCTTGCAGCGCAAGTGCGAGCGGTGCGTTCCTCGTCGTTTCGCTGACGGCCTCGACCAGTTGCATCATCCGGGTGTCCGGCGCCAATGGTTCCTCGGGCAACTTCGACCTGAACATCGCGGCCGGCGGTGGCATGCCAGCCCTGCCGCTCGCCGAGAGTTTCGAAGCCGCTACCGTCGGCTCCGCTGCGGGTTGGGAGACGGGTTATCCGACCATCTCCTCCTCTGCCTGTGGGGCCTCGCCGGTGGCGGTCGTCGATACGGAGGCCAGCCCCAACGGCGGCGGCTCGAAGAGCCTGCACTGGCTGGAACCCGGCGGCGGCCCGAGAAGCAGCCTCATCCGCCGATGGCAACCGCTGCCCAGCAGCACAACAGCTAAGCTACATGTCGCGTGTGATCTCAAGGTGGTACAGCACACGACCCGCGGCCTCGGCTTCGTCGTCTCAGGGTGGGATGCGAGCAACACGATCAGCCTCAACGTGTATGCCGTGCGGTTCGACTCCGACACGAGCGACGGTCTCTCCATCGGCTGGAACTACCTGGATAACGGGTCCTGGAACAACTTCATTCCCGTTTCCGACCCCAGCCAGGTAATCGGCCACTGGTTCCATTACGACGCCTTGATCGACGTCGGCGCGAGGACAGTCGATCTGACCATTGCCCGGCTGGACAACCAGCTTTCCGGCCACATTGTGGGCAGCTTCCAGACCGACCCGGGCGTCAACCCGCTGGATGCTGACTTGGCCAACTACCAGGGAATTGGCATTTTTCAGTCCAACCCGGCGGCGACCAGCGAGTTACTCATGGACAACGTGGTCGCGGAACTGGCCGACAGCTGCCCGCGACCGTTCGCCGACACCGATCGCGACGGGGATGTGGACCAGGTAGACTTCGGCATCTTCCAGACGTGCTTCACCGGCTCGGCCGGCGGAGTGACGCCCGAGTGCCAGTGCTTCGATCGCAACCAGAGCAACGCGATCGACCTCGCGGACCTGAACAAGTTCATCGCGTGCTTCAGCGGGCCGACGGTCCCGGCCAACCCGGCGTGCGCGAATTGAGGGAACAAGGCGTAGACAGTCTCTGGAGGATAATGGGAGGAGGTGCAGTGCATAGAAGAAGTAGCGGCTCCTCGGGGAACGCTGGAGTGGCTGTGGCGACGTGTGTCGCCGAGGCGTCGCCGGAACCTCCAGCAGGAGGCGGGCGAATGAAACCCCCACTTCGACGTCGAGGCAGGGATGGCCACGGTCCGGGCGGCCCGTGATCAGCGGTACAGCCCGTGTGGATGTGGTCCGGGAAGTGTCGGCGAATGCAAAGGAGGTGGCCAAGAAGAGCGTCGTGGTTCGTCGTTCGATCACAAGTGCTTGTGGTCAGTTAACGCTTTTGGAGGATCAAAGAATGCGGTTTTCAGGTTTTGCGGTACTTGCCGCCTCGATGGTCGGATTGTTCTTGTCTCCCGCGGGCGGGACGGAGATTCTGTGGAACAATGTGGTTCTCGTCTCGGACAATTTCGATACCACGGCCGGCGGGGGCAACGACACCCTCGGGGCTCAACCCCTGGCGGACGTGGGCGCGTGGATCTCCAACGACACTACGGTCAACAACGTTGTGACCAACGCCAGCGCGCCGGGGGCACAGCAAGGCGACGCCTATCTGCGACTTGCGCACGATGGTACCGCGACCGGCGCGGCGCAGCTTAAGGCTAATTTCGCTCCTATCACCACAGCGGGCGATACGTTCACGTGGCGGTCGCGCGTGTATTTCACGGGCGGCGGGCACGATGACGACTATCAGTTCTCCGCCCGCACGACCGGGACGGGAGGTTTCCCCGACGATTACGTCTTCCTGACAACAATCCGGGGAGGCGTCGTCAACGCATACGACGGAAGCGGGTACGTGCCTACCTCGACCAAGATTCTGCCAGACCGGTGGACGACGTGGGAAATCTCCTACACCCGAGGGGCCAACACCTTTTCGTGGCTGGTGAACGGCGTCGGCGATACCGCCGCGCCGGCGATGCCGGGCGCGGCGGATCGGGACATCGGGTTCGCGATGTTCTGGGGCAACTACACCTCCAGTCAGGACGGTGGCTTCCCGGTTTACCTGGACGCCGTTCCCGAACCCGCTTCGATCGTTCTTCTGGTGTTGGGCGGCCTTGGCCTGCTTGTCACGCGGCGAGGGACCTGAGGCCCCCCATTCTGCCGCAGGCTACGGCTCAGTATTGACCCGCTAGCCTGCCGTGATGAACCGCGAGCAGGATCGGCGGAGCCATCAGCGGCCACCGTCGATCCTGCTGCGCGGACTCGGTTCGCGGAGGAAGTCTGCGCATGAGTTCATTCACGACAGGGCGAGGTCATAGTCTATCTACTTCTGCGGCTCCGGTCATCCTGGTTGCCGCGACGGTGCTACCGGCGACAACTTCAGCGGCTCCCCCGAACGATGGCTGCGCCAGCCCCACGATCATCTCCGATGGTTCGACCAGCGGCACAACCCTCGGGGCAACCTCGGACGGCAACGCCTCTTGCGGCGACTCCGCAGACAGCCCCGACGTCTGGTTCCTGTACACCGCCACCTGCAACGGTCAGGTGAGATTCGACGCATGCGGGGCGGGTTTTGACACGGTGCTATCCCTCCACACTTGTACGGGCACTGAGCAGGGTGGCCGCCAAACCGTATGTCGACCCCTCAAAGGGGTTGCTCCCCCAATCAGTCCATCGAGGCTCGATCATGAGACGACGACGAATAGCTGTTCTGTTTGGCGTGCAGGTGATTGTGCTGAGTGCGGTGTCCGCCCGGGCCGTGGACCTGGTGGGCAAAGACCGGATGTTCATTCGCTTCACGAATGTTCGAGCGGACCAGGTGGGCATCCTCGTGCGACTGAACATTGTCCCCAACCACGAGCAGCCGTTCAGTTGGACCGGCAAGACGATCTACGTCGGTCGCGACGGCGAAGGGGAGAAGCCCCACCTCACACGTTTCGTCCCGCCAGGGGAGACCACGCCCTGGATTGACGTGGGGCAGTACATGAACAAGCAAGGCGAGCGCAGTTGGGCAACATACCTCTCGCCGTTCTTGTGCGGAGTGATGACCGAACCTCGCGCCGACGGACTTTTCATCTTGGCCGAGGTGGCGCAGGGACCAGGGACGAAGGTGGTTCGTCGGCTGGAGGTGAGGAAGCCGGAATTGCCTGCTCAGCCCGCCCAGCGGGAGTATCCCTGGTTGCTGGGATACAGCGTGTGGAACGGAAGCGGCCCGCTTCTCCCGACACTGGGGTTACTGGTACCCGCACAACCGGATATCTGTCCGCGCGTCTACACGCTGGAGGAAGCCCTGCGGGCACAACTCGAGGTCGTCAGAGACTTCCCCGACGTGGGCCGATTACCCACCCAGATCGTCTTCAAGACGCAGGATCATCCGGAAGTCTATCGTGCCCTGGGCTACAGCCGACCCGCACCTGGTCGATGCCCTTCACGAAAATGAACTGAGGAGAGGGGGGATGTAGTAGCCGCAGGTGATGCCATGGAAAGAGCAGTGTTTTATGCGATGTGCATGGTCCTCCTCTGCCGGCCAAGCGGTAGTTCTGCCGAGGAGACGGTTCCGCCGCGGGGTAATGCTCGAGCCGCGATCGTGAGCCGGCATTTCCCCAATCGCGTGCACGAGTTCGTCTGGCGAAACTGGAGCGCTGTCGAGCCGGCAAAGCTGGCGAAAATTCTGGGTACGTCAGTGGAAAACGTAACCGTGGTAGCAGAATCGATGGGGCTGCCGCGCGCGGCAACGGTTCCACCTGAGATGAAGACGAGAGGTTACGTCACTCTGATCCGTCGGAATTGGCACCTCCTGCCCTACGAACAACTCCTGGAGCTTCTGGAGATGACGCCGGAGCGACTGGCCTTCACCCTGCGCGAGGAGGACTTCTTGTGGATCAAGCTGGGGCAATTGAAACCGAACTGTGAGCCGCTCCGTTACCATCCGCCGGACGAGGCAGCGCGACGGCGCGCGGACGAGATTCGTCGTCTGGTCGAGAATGAGTTCGGCGAGGAGATCCATCGCCCGGCTGAACCGCGTTTCGGTTTCGTTCGGCGACTCAGCACCCCGCTCCCCTCCTTCGCCCCGCCAAAACCTGGGGACGATCGGCCCGTTTCCCTGCGGCTTGTGTATTCCTATCTTGCCGTG
Source organism: Planctomycetota bacterium (assembly GCA_022711465.1). Taxonomy (GTDB): domain Bacteria; phylum Planctomycetota; class Phycisphaerae; order UBA1845; family PWPN01; genus JAGNEZ01. The sequence continues at coordinate 19,735 of JAKLEZ010000057.1, forward strand.
TATGGCGATCCGCTTTTGAACCCCCAGTTGGACCCCTATCCTGACGGCTTTCTGGACCGGCTCGCCGCCGTCGGGGTCAACGGCGTCTGGCTGCACGCGGTCTTGCGCGACTTAGCGCCCGGCGGGACAGTATTTCCCGAGTTTGGACGCAACCACGAGCGGCGTTTGGCCAATCTTGCGGGATTAGTGGAGCGGGCCAAGAAGCGCGGCATCGGCGTGTATCTCTACATGAATGAGCCACGGGCGATGCCTGCACCCTTCTTCAAGAACCGCCGCGAGATAGGCGGCGTTCGGGAAGGCGAATTCACCGCTCTTTGCACTTCACATCCGGCGGTACGCCAATGGATGGGTGAGGCACTTGCACACGTGTTTCGTCAGGTGCCCGACTTGGGTGGGGTGTACGCCATCACAGCATCAGAGAACCTGACCAATTGTGCTTCTCATGGCCAATGGCGCTCCTGTGAGCAGTGCAAGGCGCGCAGCGAGGCGGACATCATCGCCGAGGTTGCCGCCGTGATCGAAGAGGGAGTCCACCGCTCCAGCCCCAAGGCCAACGTAATCCTGTCGGACTGGGGCTGGAAGAGCCACGGAGACGCGCCGGACATCATCGCCCGTTTGCCGAGGTCGGCTTGGCTGATGTCGGTCAGTGAATGGTCCAAGTCGTTCGAGCGGGGCGGAGTAGAGACTAAGGTCGGCGAATACTCGATCTCCGTCGTCGGACCGGGGCCGCGGGCGCTCCGGCATTGGGCGGCCGCCACCCAGGCCGGGCTCAAAACGGCGGCCGAGATCCAGTTCAACAACACGTGCGAAATTGCCAGCGTGCCCTATCTCCCGGTTATGGACTTGGTGGCCGAGCATCTCCACAATCTGGCGTCCGTCCGACTTGACGGAATGCTGATAGGCTGGACGATGGGCGGGCATCCTTCACCCAACTTCCAGCTCGCCAACCGATTTAACCGCACACCGCCGCCAAACGTCGACACGGTCTTGGATGCGTTGGCCCGAGAGCGGTTTGGCCCCGAGGGAGGCCCTCATGCACGTAAGGCATGGACGCTCATGAGCGATGCCTTTCGTCAGTATCCGTTCCACACCAGCGTGGTATACACCTCTCCTGTTCAGTATGGTCCCGCGAATGCGATGTATCCGTCGAAGACCGACTACAAGGCGACCATGTGGGGATTTCCTTACGACGATCTCGACAGTTGGCGCGGCCCGTACCCGCCAGAAGTGTTCGCCGCACAGTTCGAGAGCATTGCGGAGGGCTGGCGCCCGGGCATTTCCGCGATGCAAATGGCTGCAGAGAAGGCGCCGCCGGCTCGGCGCGACGAGGCTCAAGCGGACCTTCGATTCACCCAGGCGGCGGCCATTCATTTCAAATCGGTCGGCAACCAATCGCGCTTTGTCCTTGCCCGTGACGCACTTGCCAAATCCCCAGACACCCTGCCGCCTGAACAGCGTCGCAATCTCCACGCCGAAATCGCACGATGCCTGGAATCCGAGATCGTCCTGGCCCGCCAACTCTTTGTGCTTGTACGGGAGGATTCGCGGATCGGGTTTGAACCTTCGTGTCAGTACTTCTACTTGCCGCTGGACATGGTGGAGAAGGTGATCAATTGCCGCTGGTTGTTGGCATACTTTAAAGGATGACTGCCGGTGGTTGGGCCGTGTAAAATCCACGGCCACCCACGGCGGTGCCATCTCGGCCACGTCTGTACTTGGCAATGGCTCTGCGTGCCGGTTGTGGCTGCCTCGTGCGAACATACCGGCGCCAAGAAGATGGGCCGGTACAGCTTCGCCAGTTGGAGCATCTTCATGGCCGCGATCATCATCTTCGGCAACCTGTCGGGGTTACTGCTCAAGGAGTGGAAACTGGTCGACTCCCGGACTCGTTTCTGCCTGTGGCTGGGAATCGTGATGCTCGTCGTCTCGGTCATGATGATCGGCGTCGGCGACGGGCTCGCTCAGCGCCATGCCGTCGCCGTGTGCGGCTTCGATGATCGCGGGGCGATGTACGGCCTCTACAACTTGATGATGCGGTTCAGCTTGCGCGAAGGGCCTTATCTGTCCAGGAATCTGGACACCGTCCGGCACAGCCTGTACC
>JAKLEZ010000058.1 GCA_022711465.1 Planctomycetota bacterium
AGCCGGGAAGGAACATCACGCGCGGTGCCGGTGCTCATCATCTGTCCTCCATGGAACCTTGTGGTGACAGATGACCATACCAGACGACTCAGCACGGTTCATGCAGGCTTACCGGAAGGACACGCATCGTGTAGCTGCCAGGCGAGCCGACATATCCTGCGGTGTGCTCAACGCCTTGCGGCATCAGTGACGTGGGCATGTGGGCCTACATTGTGCACATTCTTTGTGTCACCGTGTGCTCAACGCCTTGCGGCATCAGTGACGTGGGCATGGTCCTGTCTCCTTTGCTCTCCACAGGCTGCTCGACGTGCTCAACGCCTTGCGGCATCAGTGACGTGGGCATCGACCCCTTTGTGGGGTGTGACGCCACACGGAGTTAGGTTGCCATCTTTCACGCATGGCGGTCCTTGCTGCCTCGGCCTGACAACTCCGGCGGACCCGGCGGCACCTACCATCTGCAAGTGACCAGCCAGACGCACATTGTATCTCGCAAAGATACCTCAAGCATTCCTCTTCTTGTCAAAGAACGTATCCTCCGGTGGAGTCAGTGGTTGAGGCATTCTGCAGCATCGTGACCTCAGACAGTCTCAGATGCTTGAATCCACCGTTCAGACAATCTGGTGCGTCGGAGGCTCCACCGGCCAGTCTTGCGACGGGTTATGGTCTCCGATCCGCGACACGCATCGATCACATAGGCCGATGTACATCATATCGTCCTCGATGGCGACCAAAGCGGTCAGTTCCCACTTGAGCCGCTCCAACTGCCGGGCATTGAGCCGACAACGAAAGACCGAGTATTGGACCCGCTGACCGTAACCCTTCAAGTGCCTCGCGACCCGCTGGAGCCGACGCGGTTCTCGGATATCGTAACACACAAGAAACCAGTGCCGTGACGAATCCATGTTACCTCAGCCTCATGCGGGCGAACAGGCCCGGCTCACCGGTCCATTCCTTCTCCAACAGCCGGGTCTCCAGCTCGATCTGCCGGGCGTAGGAGAGTGAGTAGTCGGTGACCGGATGTCGCCACGTTTCCCGCAGCCTGGCCTCGAAGAGATTGATCGCCTGTCGCCGCCCAGCTTGTGATAGCCACACTGCCTGGGGCGAAACCGCAAAGTGGGTCTCGGGGTTCCATTGGCCGCGATTGAGCGATCCGATCAGCGGCATGTCCCAGAGGGGAACGCGGAACAACTCCATGAGATCGAGCACCAGTGGATGGGCGGCACTCCTCGGCATGTGATAGAAGCCGAGCGCAGGCTCCAAGCCCACAGTGAGGATGGCCGACATGACCTTCTGATACAACAGACCGTAGCCGAAACTCAAGGCGGCATTGAACCGATCCCGGGGCGGCCTGCGTGAGCGGGTGACATAACGCAGCGGTTCGGGCACGTCCGCTGAGAAACAGAATCGAAGGGCCTCGAAGTAGGACGCGGCTGCCGTACCTTCGTGGCCGCGAAGGCTGTCGGGATTGTCCACGCCGGCCATGTTCTGCAGGGCAAACCGGATAGACTGGATGGCCGACATGGCTTTGGCCCTCCGCTCGGAGTCACCCCGAGTCGCTCGCAGTACATATCGAAGTTGCCCTTCGGCCCGGGCGTGAACCAAGCGTCGGGCCAGTTGTAGACAGACGGCCGGATCGCTAAGTGCCGAGTACTGGCGCAGCCGGCGCTGCACACGCCCGGCCGCAGGAGCCAAGCCAGCAATATGGCGTCCTGTAGTCGTGACCCAGTGGACACCTACCTCGTTGTCAGCACAGAGCCGGATTGCCTGTGTGGTAATCTGATTGAAGCCGTGGAGGACCACGTCGTTGACCTCGCGGATGGGGACGTCGCCAGCCGGTCCGCCATCACCGTGGAAGGAAAGGGCTTCGCCGGAACGACCGACCTTGGTTCCGTTGGAGACGACATGAATGGTCTGGCGATCGAGGTCAAGCGGAAAGAGCCGGACCGGTTCCCAGTTAGGGTCGTGTTCCTGTCGAACCTCCTCCGGCAGACACACCGGGGCCAGAGAACAGCGGATGCAGCGGCCCTCTTCGCTGGTGATTGGTGGACGTTTCGTAGTCCGGCGGAGTTCGTTTGCCTGCTGTATGGCGGCTCGCACGTTGCTCCGCAGAACGTCGTCAATCGGAACGCGCACCGCAGTATTGGTGGCGTGATATCGTACGCGGCCTTCTTCGAGTGGGTGGCCAAGATGCTCTTCAAGGAGCATGGCGTAGGCACCGATCTGGGTAATATCGCTGGGCCAGGCCATGGCCAACTTACCTTCCTGCCGGTGCCTGCCGCGCTTGTGCTCGTAAGGGACCAGGATGCCATCCCGGCGTTTGAGGCAGTCCACCTTGCCGACAATACCAAGAGCCTCACTGCCCAGGTCCAGGGACACCCAGGCGGAACCGTCCTCGGGCAAGTCGCGCTCCAGCTCGGCGTGGAGAGTCGCACCCGCGTACATAGATGCATCCACTACGCGTATGCCCTCGACCTCTTGTACATAAAACAGCCTCGGACAGTAAACCAACGCGTGGAGAGCCTCAACGCGTACCGGCGGCTCGTCCTCACGAAGGGCTCCGTTGGGCGTATCCATCCGCAACCTCCTCCGACGGGGAGACACGAGTCCATGCGGCCGCAGGGATCTCTGTTTTCCGGATCGGGTCCGGAGCATAGAGCGCGGTGACACTCCGCGACGAGTCAGATCTGTCGATCCAAATCGTCATCCGACATGTGCCGGCTTGGACACGTGTCGGCTCGCCAGGCAGGTCCCGCAGCCGGCAGTACCATCGGGCGGGCTCGATCAGCCTGCCAGGTTCCAGTAAATCAAGTCGGTCGATGAGATAGCTGTTGTCGCCAAGGAATGGCACACCGTATCGGGGCCGGCCATCGGGTCGCGGGGCAGCCAGACCATTGCCCAGGGCGTCGCGGATTTGCTCCTCCAGTGCATCGTTACCTTTGAGACCGATGTACCCGTCGATGCCGACGAGTACTTCGCGACGGACGGGTTGGATGTTGTATTTGGCGCCTTTGGCCCGCTCCAAGCCAGCATCCTTGTCCTTGGTCGTGACGGGGTAGTTGTGTAGCTGCTGGTACACTTGGCACGTCTGAGGTTCGGCGAGCACACCCAGCGCGACATAGGCCACCGGCAGATCAGCTCGCGTCAGGGTCATGACGGACTGGCCATCGTCATATCGGCTCTCGACACCTGCGATATTCAACAGCAGGCCGTAAGCGCCCGAGGGTGTAATGAACGGGGCCGTGTTGCGGAAGGAGCCGGCCACAAACGCGCGATAGGCGGCGAAGGCGGCCTGAACGCGGAGGATCATCATCGCCCACCTCCTACTTGGCCGCCAGGAAGTCTATCCCGGTAACCTCTTTGGAAACGTCCGCAAGCGCCCTGTCGGCCGTGCGGTACAGATGCACGCCTTTGGCGGCAAGCTTATCCTGCTCGGTATTTGGCATCTGCTTGATGATCGTTCCGGCCACATAGAACTCGTTACCTGGGTAGTCCCCCTCCACAATTCCCTGGGTCACCTCGGGCAGAGTGACGTTCTTCTTCTCATCCATGCGGAAGCCGTAGGAGTCGTACCCGGGCACGAGTCGCTCCGTCAGTCGGATGACGATGCTGGCGGGTGCCATATGGAATAGACTTCGGGCATGGTTGCCGGCCACGTCGGTCAACTCGGCGATGCTCCGCAGCATGGCGGCAAACCATTTCTTGCGAGTCCGTTCCTCAGGACCGGCCGCATGATTGCCGAGGACGTCCAGCAGGTTGAGGGCGATGGGATACTGAAAGGCGGTATCGACGGTCTCGCGATGGAGGAGAGCTGAGCTGTCCGCATTCTGCCAGGGACTTTCTACGTTCTTGGGTGATTGCGTGAACACCGCGTCGTGCCGGTACGGCTGGAGGGACTTGGCGAGGTTCATACGCACGATCGAGTCTCGCTTGATGGGATAACCCTTCCCACGCACCTTCTCGGCCTCAGCTCGTTTCGTGCGATCCAATGCAAGCAGGTAGCCGAAGAAGAAGTCATCCGCGAATTTGCAGGGATCTGGATACTCGGCGAACTTGACGGCCAGCTGGTCCTCGTTATGCAGTCGCTCCCGATTACACGGCAGACCGAAACCCCGGAGCATCTCTCGCATCGCGTTACGCATAGCCTCGGGCGAGATGATGGCGTACTCATGCCGCCCATCGGTGACTTTCTGGATAATCGTCCGGTTCTCCTCGCTCTCGCCGCGATAGTTGGCCGATGGGGCGGGATAGGTCAGAATGGTGGCAAATACGTTCTTGTTCACGGTTGTCTCCAGTATGTAAAGACGATTCAACAGTCAGGGCAGTTGATCCTACTTCTGCCCTTCGGGCGACTTAACCTCATAATCAGACTGAGAATGGGCCGACAAGGCCAGCATGGCCAAGCTCTTGATGTCCTCCCATTTGTCGGGGTCCAGCAAGGCTAGCGAGAGGTCGGTGAAGTCGCTGTCCCCCCCCATGAATTGTGGAACGGAACAGATTGTCCCCGCCCAGTACGCTAAGAAGTCGCGATGCTCCTTGCGGCTCCGCATCGCCAGGAAGGCGTCGGTACAGACTTTATTCACGGCATTACGGTAGTCCCGGTCCTTGTAGCCCGATGCTTTGTAGTCATCCCAGGTCTTGCTGGTTCGGTTCTTCACCCGCTGTGTGACGTAGGCCCGTATCATCCGCAGCACCCGCTGGGCCAGCTGGTTAGCGGCGGGTTCTGCTGTCGTCCTGGCATCTTCACCCATGATGTGCCTCCATTTCTATGTTCCCAAGCTGCTGCTTCAACCACGATCGCACGTCAGAACAGAACTGGGCCGTGCTCCACGTATTCCCGTCTCCGCCAGTGCCCACCAGCCAATCCGCATCAGTCACCGCCGCCAAACGGCCGAAGCCGCTATACCAAGGTCGTTCGTGAACGAGATTGCGGATCAGATGAGCACGAAGTATGGGATGCATCCGGCGGTTGACTCGCTCGAAGTCCTTCAATGCTTGCCAGTTCAACGGCACGCGGGCCGATGATCGGGTCATCACGACTCTGCGGGGCTTGTGCAGATAGAAGACTTCCACACCCGAGATCGAATACTCCAGGAGAGACAGTTCCACCTGGCTCTTTATGCGGGCGAGCAGCATGGATTGAAAAGCCAATGCGCCCTCCTCCGGCATGCACACAAGTGCGTCTGCCGGCCAAAACCCGTTCTGATCCGCCGATAGGCTGTGTAAGGCGGCCGGGAAATCGGCAAGAAACTCCACGAGGTCACTCGTCTCGGGAATCGCGATGATGAATCCCTTGCCCGTTGTGATCTTGCCGTCCCGGTCGAGTTCCTGCGGCACAAAACACTGCATCACTGCCACCCAGAAATGCAGCAGAAGGGTCTCCGATGGGCTTCCCTTGAACGGCACAGTCTCAGCATTATGATCCTGGGCACCAAGCCAAATGGAACTGTCGATGGAAATCGGGTGGAACCCGCCGCCGAGGCGGGCCACCTCCTCTTTGGTGAGTTGCCCCCATAGGTCCCCGACACCACTGCCCGTCGCCGGTCTCTTCTTAGCCCGTTCGTTATAGGGGTTTCGTGTCGTCGGAATCCCTCGCACGGTTCCCCATATCGCATCCCGCCATAGCTTCATCCATCCAGCCTTCTCGGCACAACCGCCAAACGTGCGAGTACCGAAGAATCCTCCCTTGGGCTGCACCTGTTCATATATGAATCGCCGACTCTTCTTCGGCTTCCCGGAGGCTCTGTCGATCTCCGTAACCTCTTCCTCTCGCTTCAGTTCTCGGCTGGTCTGCTTGGACTTGACGCTGATCTCAATGACCTCCGCATCATAGAGGACATTGACGATCGCCTGCAGAGACTCCTGCGTAAGCGTGATCCTCACGCCCGTGGGCGACAGTCCGTCGAGTTGCGGCCGAGGCCCGAGATCCAGCTCCTCCATTGCCTTGATCATCAGCACCATTCCAGCCAAACCCGCTTTGTGCTGCGCGGTCGGCAGACTGGGCAGGTCATAAACGAGTGTGAGCGATGCGATGTCCTGGGGCTTAATCGCTGGCTTAGTCTGCTTGGCCATCTTCCACCTCTGGCTTTCGGTAACCCAAGTGTGAATCGTAGAAACGCGCCGGTGCGACTTTCATCCCGGATAGGCGGATGTCGGATTCGAGCGGGACTCCCCATCTCGGCACTGGGACAATGAAGCTGACCGTCTCGGGCTTGCCTGCCCGGCGGGCAGCCACGTAGTCTTCCAGGTCATTGCCGCTGAGCACACAGTTGATTGTGAACTCATCACCCTCGCGGAATTCCTGTTCCGATGAACTGGCCCAGAACGGCTGGTCCAAGAAGGCCGAATAGCTATCGGCTTCCTTCCCAGGGTTGAGTCTTTCCAGTTCTCGTGCGAGATCGCTTTGCGACACGGCCCCCTGGCCACTCGGTATCCGCTGCGTGATTTCGACCAACGCTGCCCGGAAAACCTGACCTTTCTGCAGATCCTCCGCCTCATATGGACGGCTGTGGCCAGTTTCACTCTCGTAAATGCACACGTGGCCGAACCGTTCTCCTGGGTCTTTCTGCCGGCAACACCGCCCCATTCGTTGAATCAACGAAGTCACCGGAGCGAGTTCGGAGATCAGAACATCAGCGTCGAGATCGAGGCTCATCTCGCAAACCTGGGTTGTGAGAGCGAACACGCGCGTGCCTCCCGATGCTCGAAATGCCTCAATTACCTCGTTATGTCGTGCTCTGCGGTCTGAAAGCTTGAAGCGGCTGTGATAGCAGAGCAGGCGTACATCGCCTTGCAGGCCAGGATCATGGTCCACAATCTCCAGGGCAGCCCTGAACAAGCGTTGGCAGTCATCGACCCGGTTGACGACCCATAGCACCTTCTTGCCTTGCCGCAGAGCGTCCTCCGCAACGTGGATTGCGGCGGTGCGGTCTACAGCGTCCACGCGGTATCGCGGATGGTCCGAGGCTCGCTGCAGGTCCGTGAACTGGGCTTCCGCCGCCGGGAAGACCTGCAATCCCAGCCTCGCAAGATCATCTTTTCTGTTTGAGGGTAGACTGGCGGACATGCACAGGACGGGCAGATCGAAGTGCTCAAGGAACCGCTTCAAGGCCCCGAACATACCCGGCGTGAGACTATGGATCTCGTCAACTACTACAACGCTGTCTGCTAACAGAGGCAACAGACAGATCGGCGCGTACTGGTTGGCCATGAAACCGAGGAACGAATCGACCGTCGCACTCAAAACCCGCTTGGGCCATTGAGCTAGGGCGAATAGTCTGGCGTCGGCCTCGTTAACGTACTGTCTTTGCTGGCGGGGATCATTTTCGGCTGGACTGGAAAACAAGCCTTCCAGATCGTAGGCCGCCGTACCATGGTAAAGGCCTGCGGCGGCCTCAGGAGCCCAAGATATGTAGTCGCGAAACCCCTCCGTCGCAGTACCACGAGTGGGGTACAGGAACAGGACGCGCGCCGCAGGCTCTTCAGCCAAGCGAGCTTCTACCCAGCGGTACGCCGCCAGCGTCTTGCCTGCGCCGCAGGCCGCCAGCATCAGCGCTCGACGGCCCAATTCCCCTGCCGCATCCTGAAAATCGCTCCAGCCCGCTCGGCCGTGGGAGATCTTCCATCGTCCTTTGGCTGACAACTCCGCAACGCGAGGCTCAATGATCTCGTGGCGGACGTACTCACCCGTCAGTGGCCCGATCTCGAAGATTTGACGGAGCCAGTGAGGAACACTCCGCCCCTCCCGAACAAGCCCCGAGGCAGCCGCATCGGCAACAATCAGAACACAACGGACGGCTTGTAGGAATCTGCGTAATACCTCGTTAGAGCGGCATTTGCGGGCAAAAAGATGTGCCTGGTCTTTGACCTGCTTTACCCGAAGTGCGATCTCGCCGTTTACTCGCCATATCACGGGCAGAGCCGCTAGGTTGGGAGCGGTCGCCCCGACGTACTCATCCGCGAGCGACAGAACATCTTTAATCCCGCGAGGAATGAGCTGGAGCTGCTCAGCATTGCCGATTCTGTCACCAAAACCAGGTTCCGACTTGTCGCCGTCCCGTCGAGCCTTCAGATGGTGCGAGACAATGGCCGAACACACAACGTCGAAGTCTAGCACAGGGTCTGTCTTCAACCAGTGCTGGATGGTATCCTCGAGCAGCAGCATTGCTGAGAGGTGTTCGTGCCGGATAACCTGACATCCTGCCGCTTTGAAGTCGGGATGACCAACCATTGCCTGGAACCCAACATTCGCCTTGCCGATGTCGTGCAGGAGAGCGGCCACCACCACGTGAAGCCAGAAGCGAGGGAACTCGCTCTTGGGTACACGGAAGAACCGCATGATTGCCCCGGCCAGCCGTGTCGGTTGCTTGCGTGGGCCGAGTAAACACTGAGCTGCTCTCGCGACAGCTTGACTGTGTTCTGGTAATGTCGGCCAGCCGCGTTCTGCTCTGGACTTGGCATAGAGAGGATTCACTCCCGAGGCCTCCATGGCAGAAACAGCCCGCATCCCATGTGCCTTCTGCCGCCAATGCCCTGCTCCTGGAGCGTAAGCGACTCCTCGGCGGTCAATTCGCTCACCAGAAGGGCGAAACCCACGACTTTCTTGTCCTTGACGGTCAGAATCCGGCGAACGGGCTTGCCCTGGTGCGGGCCGGCGGCGGTGTTCGGGACGCCCGCCTGACCAGCGACGCCCAATTCGTCGAGCTTGCGGCGAACACCGTCGAGAAAACCGGCAGGCTCGCGGAAGCCCTTGATAGTCACCATCCGGGCAGCCAGAGTGGCCGCAGGAATCAGACCCAAGGTCCGGGGGACACCCAGGCGTAGGCGGTGGCCGTCGAGTTCAAGCAGCCTACCTGCCAATTTCAGTATTGCGGGGATGTGCTCCAGCGGGGTGCGGATCCGCAGCCAGGAGTTGTCTACGGCGATCGTCCCCGGAGCCGTCCTCGAGCCCCGGATGGCGAACAGACCAATGTGGTCGGTGTCGTGGAAGGTGGGTCCCAGGAGTCGACTAACGGCGGAGTACAGGGCATAGCCATGATCGATGGGCAAGGTTTTACCCGTGACGGGGAAAACAAGGTCGATGACAGGCATGAGTCCCCTTTCAAAAGCAGCATGTCGATGTCGGTCCAGAATTCGGCCACTGCCGCATTACATACGCAAGGAGCCTCCCCAACGATCGCCCCCTGACGAGCATGCGGGCGTTCCGTGGCTGAGGCCGGCCTTCTGAAAAAAGAGAAGTCTGCCCCGATACCACGACGGATAGGGCCTCCTCCTTCACTGACGGGGGATGGATCCTGGCTGTGTCTCCTTTGGACCCCAAGACTCGGGTGTCGATTGGGCCTCCATCTGGTGCATCACCTGAGCTACTGCGTCCAGTGCTGTGGCGTCCACCGCCCATAAGCCACGACGAATCCTGTTTAGCTGACAGGATTGTGGCCCAGCCGTCAAGGGATGTCTACACCAGCCATGCGACAAGCTAGGTCGGACTCCCAGAAAGGTGCCGAGAGCCGCCCCATCTCCCAGTATCCTGACCACTGGGGCCAGGGCCGTCAACAGGCCTGCAGCTGAGACATCGAGCGAGTGAGTCAAGGCGTGAACGGGCTCATCATCGTCTGAGCTGGACACCGAAAGCTGCCCAGCGGTCCCTGTCCATCCTTGGACAACTTGTATTACAGCCCCCCAATCGTCGTGATTCCGCAAACAGAATTTCTTTTTCCGGCTCTTGTCTGACACCACCGCTGGCCACGTCTTTCGCGGCCCCGACACAGCCGCAAACCAAAAGGAACTTCTTTTTCCAGCACACTGCAGCTCCGGCGTGACCATCATGGCCACCCCGTTCAGCTCATCAACACCACAAGGCCTGATCCTGTATGAGGGGCCCTCGCTGCTCGACAGGGCTCCAATCGTCGTCATCATCACGGGGATCCGCCGACCAAGTCACAACCGCAAAACCGGGCCAATGGCGCAGACCGTCATCGTCAGACGCGACCTGCCACCGGTAGAGGCCATGGTAACCGGGAAGGACCAGTCCATCTGTGGCGACTGCCCGCACCGCTACCTGAACCTGGGCAGCTGCTACGTCAACGTGGGCCGGTTCCCGCTGACCATCTGGCATGCCTACAAACGGGGTCTCTACCCATCCGCCACCGGAAACACCGTGAAGCGTCTCTTGAGAGGGCTATCGGTGAGGCTCGGTGCCTATGGCGATCCTGCCGCAGTGCCGCTCAGGGTTTGGCTCCCCGTGGTACGGGCTGCTCGCAGGTGGACAGGTTACACCCATCTATGGCGGACCTGCGACCCGTGCTACCGCCGCATCCTGATGGCTTCGTGTGACAATACTGATGATCAGGCGGCAGCCGCCGCAATGGGCTGGCGGACTTTCCGGGTACGAACCGAAGCGGAGCCGCTCCTGCCAGGCGAGAAAACCTGCCCAGCGTCGAAGGAGGCAGGACAGAAGACCACCTGCCTTCGATGCGGACGCTGCTGCGGCACCGGCATCGGTAGACGGACGGGAGCCCCCAACATCGCCATCATGGTCCACGGTGCGACCGCTCGGCGGTTCATTACGACACGGGACGGGCAACACTCGTTTCGGTAAACGAGAGGCGTAGGTCTCTTTTTCCGCCGTTTTCTGTCTTCCAGCGGTGGTGATCCCAGCCTTGATGTTCAATGGACCCGTTCGCAGCAATCACCGACCGACGAATGGGCCTGGAGTTGGAGTTCGTCGTACCCGTCATCGGGACCGGCGAGACCCGCGACGTGCAGGAGTTGCTGGCTCGGATCCTAACCAACCAAGGTATTCCCTCGCATGTGAGACCCTACAGTCACGCCATGATTCCAGTTGGTTTCGACTTATGTGTAGAGCACGACAGCAGCTTGACCGGAGACACGCGATACTCGGGCATCACCTGGGCTCAAGTCGAGGTCAAGACCCGTCCGATGACGTACCCCGAGGTCGCAAGGGTGTTACCGCCCGCGTTGGACGTCATCCGGTACCTGGGAGCAAGGATTACGACCAGCTGTGGATTCCACGTCCACCATGACCTCTCCGAGATCGTCGAACGTCCACAAATCGCCCGCAATCTGCAGCATCTATGGTGGCGATACCACCGCGTCATGTACGGCATGGTGGCCCCATCACGGCACAACAACAGGTACTGCCGTCCGCCGGAACGCGACCAAGCCACGCGTTTCGATAACTGCCGGACCTACGAGCTGCTCTGCCAGAGGCTCACCAGGTGTGACCGACACGTAGGGCTCAACCTCACGAATGTGGCGAACCCAAGCCGCCGAACTGTGGAATGGAGACTTCACGGCGGCACGATCGAGTGGCCGAAGGTGAAGAACTGGGTGCTGGCGACTCAGAGATGGGTCGAGCATGCGTGCCAGCGGTCTTGTCAGTACCGGCCTGTGCCAAGTCCGAACGCACGTTCAGGTCTGGATGCCTTGCTCTTGTCCACCGGCCTGCGTCCCAACTCGCGGATCTATGCGAAGGTGGACACGGAGTTGCGGACCGTTGGCCGCTACCTGCTGCGGCGATGGAAACACTTCAACGGCCAGTCCGAGGAGTCTCAAAATGCCAACGGATGCGTATCCAGAATCGGTGATCCAGATCCTTGACGACAGCATACAGTACCACCCCGCCATCCTGCAAGCGATGCGAACCTTCAGTGATTCCGGCCCTTGGAGCGGCACGATCGAAGAGCGAAAAGCGAAGTTCCAGCGACTGAATCGTGAGCTGGCGGCGGCCTGCGGGATTCGACCGCCGGAACTTGTCGTCGGCGATCTCGGCGGCGGCAGCAGCGGCGGGAGCCATTACCTTCCGGTTTTTCATCGAATTGTCCTGACCGGCAGGCTGTCGGTGGTGACGTTCCTGCACGAATTTGCCCATGCCTTGAAAAGGAACGAATGGCAAGCGTGTCGGTGGTCCGTCAATTTGTTCCGACGGGCCTTTCCTCAGCAGTTTTCGCGGCTGGTGTATCGCGGCCATGTCCTTGTTCGTCCAGAGGATGTTTCGCCAACTTACTCTCGATTTCGCCACCAAGGGTGAGTTTCTTTGATGCTCGCTCGACGGTGTTCCAACAAAACCAGAAGTGCGCGAGCACAATACCATCCAGGAGCGACGCTGAAATGGTTGTCATCGAGCGGGATCGAGATGTCCCGCAGAAAGAGGAGGCACGTGTGTATACCTACGTTGTGGATTTCCAGTTTCGTGGCCGTTCGTATCGAGAGTCCGTGACCTGTTACGGTTCAGGGGGTGCGGTGGCCCTCATCCAGGCCCGCTATCCCGGGGCCCGGATCTACGGGGTCAGGTATGTAGGCCATGCTGGGTCCTGACCGCAGCCGTGAGAGCCTAACGATGATGATCCACGTGGAGGACAGAAATGCCCGTGATGGGAAGACCGCAGACTTTGAGCGAGTTGATCGGGCAGAACGAGCTCAAGCAGAAAGCTCGCATCGCCATCGGAGCCGCCCTGAAGCGTGGTGAGCCATTGCCGCACGTCCTGCTGACATCCTCCGGCGGCGGTCTGGGCAAGACGACGCTGGCTCACATCCTGGCCGACGAGATGTACGTCCCTCTTCGCTCAACCACCGGCCAATGCGTGACCAACGCCCTCAATTTGCGGAACCTATTGGTTCGGTTGAAACCAGGGTCTATGCTTCTGATCGACGAGTTCCACGGCATCGGGAAACTGGCCGGCGAGGAATTGCTGCTGGTTCTGGAGGAGGGCGTTCTCAACGTCAACCTCGGGCGCGACGTACCTGTTCGGCTCGCTGTACCGCCGTTTACGCTGATCGCCGCAACCACCAAGCCGTCCGCCATCTCCGCCCCCTTGGCCCAGCGCATGGCACTCCGGTTCCACTTCGACTTCTATTCCGTCGAGGATCTCAAGCACATCGTGCAGCAAGCCGCCAGCCGCATGGACATTGCCTTTGAGGATGCCGTCTCCACCGGGATCGCCACCAGAGCCCTGGGCGTGCCGCGACTCGCTCTTCGCCTTGCCGACAGGGTGCGGGATGTCGCCCAAGCAAAAGGTGTGATCACGGCCACAGCGTCTGAATTGCATCTGGCAGTCACGTTGGAGGGGATTGACCAAATCGGTCTTCACCAGGAGCACCGCCGGATTCTCATGAAGCTGGCTAGCCTTGACCCTCGACCGGTGTCAGCCCGTTCGTTGGCACTCGCTCTTGGAGTCGAGGTTGCGACGGTCACTGAAGTGCTGGAACCGCCCTTGGTTCGCCTCGGGCTGCTGACGGTCGGAGTGGGCGGTCGGAGGATTACCGAGGCGGGTCTGGCTCACCTGGAGGCGGCGGCAACCTGCCAAACTGACGCTCATTTCCTCAGCAACTGACTCATGTTCTGCGAGCATTTCCATTGCCCTTTCCGCTCAATGAACGCTCCTTAGGCTGGCATTACCGTCGCGATTTCCTTCCAGGGCCGGCACATTCTGGGATCCTTGTGAGCACATTGTCGGCGCACTTGCCGATCCTTGTCGTGCTCAACGGCTGGCATGCATGGAGCATTCGTGGTGCGAATTCCTGACGATCTGAAGGGGGCTCGTGTCAACCTCGTCGAGACGGCCAGCCTCCTTGGCATGCACGTCGGACACCTGCAACGGCTCATTCGCCGTGGTGTTTTCCCGCAGCCCAAACGTACGGCGAAGGGCCTGCCGTTTTTCGATCACGGTCTCCTGCTCCGAACCACCCACATCCTGAAAACGGGTGTCGGCCTAAACAAGGAGGAGATCATGTTCCACCGGCGGCGGCAAAAGCCAAAGGAGCCAGGGAAGAGCAAACCTCAGGCAGATCCCTACTTGCAGCAGCTGTCCGAGGGGCTCCTGCAGGTCGGTGTACCCGAGTCCGCCATCGCCGCCGACAAGCTGATCGACCTGCTGGCTGCAGAATTCGGAACCAACAGGCCGGAACTGGCGGTGGCGATTGCCGTTCTTGCTCAGAAACTCATGGAGTGACAAGAACGGGCAGAATTCAGCGTTTCTGTGTCGGTTTCAGGCCCCGCAGGTCCTCTGGCGAAGTCGCCAGAAGCGAAATGAGATACATGGATTTGAGGTTTTTGTGCCAGTTGCGAGGTGAATCATGCGGTCTGACGCGAGGTTCTTTAGCACCGGCGAGATGAAAGAGCTGCTGGGGAGGCTCCGACAGAAGGCCCGCCATGGTCGCTTGATCGACAAGGTCGATCATGCCCTGGTCACCTACGCCTGGGCGACGGGCTGCAGGGCATCGGAGATCGCGTCCGTCAGTCTCATTCCGACGCAGCCCAACTGGCTCGATATCCAGAGCGGGATCGTGACGATCACCGATGCCAAGTGGGATTCGAAGGGCACCATCCCGCTGGACGCGGGCAGTCTGCGGGTGATTCGGCGATACACGCGCGAGATCCGCCCACGGATTCGCAATGCCTCGGTGCTTCACCAACTATTCATCACCAAGACGGGCAGCCCCTACACACCGAACAAGATGACCAAGAAGCTGCGACTGCTTCTCGCCAGATACGGTTTCGAGAGCAAATCGGCTCACTCGTTTCGACATTTCTTCTGCACGGACCTGTTTCGGCGAGGTGCACGCCTCCACGAAGCCAAAGCGCTGATGCGGCACAGGGATGTGCGCTCGACCATGGTCTACTCGCACGCCACGATTGATGACTTGAGGGCAGCGGTCAACCGCAGGTTGGGATGATCATCGAGAGAACGGTCATGTCATGGTACATCCTGCTACTGGTTTTGTTCTCCTGCTTCTTCGCCAGGACTTCTTTCCAGCTGGCATGGCGGCAGCAGACGCGGCTACCCGCACATCATCTCAAGCCGCTTCAGAGCTTCCTTCTTGCCCAGACCCCGAATGGCTGCAAGAGCGGCCATCTTCTCCCGACGAGGTTTGGCCTTGCCACCCTCCCAGTTGTATATCGTCAGTCCCGAAACGCCCACCAGTCGCCCGTAATCGGTAGCCGATAGACCGACTTTCTCCCGGTGGGCCTTCAACCAACGAGCGGAAAACCGAACCTGCCCAGAGGGAGCTTCGGCTATGGGTTTCGACACCCGCCGCTTCTCCTGTGACTCCAGGAAGGCGACCCGCTTGGAGAGGTCTTTGACCAGGCGTTTCAGCTCGGCAATGTCACGTCGGTGTTGAGTGGCGGCCCGTTTGGTGACTCCTACCTGGGATCTGATTTCCCTGCGGGCAAGACGACGAATCTCATCCTTCAGGATGCTTCCGAGATTAGGCATTGGTTGCTCCTTCCATTTTCCAGAGGCTATACCCGTGACGATCAACTGGCCGACATTGTAGCCGCTTCTGTGCAAAGGTGCATCATCGACGCCTCGGCTGACCGTGAGCTGCCCTGTGTCGAGCTTTCTTCCCTGAATCGGGCCACGGTTCCCTTGGTATCGAGATGAGTGCCCATTTGCTCCGTATATTCCCTGAACGAGGATCACGACACGCCCTGGAAGGCCTCTAAAACGCTCACAGTTCAATCACAACAGTCGCAAAAGCCCAAATGGGTCCCAGGGAGGGGGCAAACAATCCGTGAGGCCTGTAATGCGTTTCGGGCCTCTCTTACGCTATTCCTGATCACCTGTGCCACGCCTATCGACAGTGTCGAACGCTACCCCATGGTGGACGGTTTCTGCCCTGGCACATCCGCTCCACCGAATGAACAGTGTCTCGTTCTCCTGCCACCTCGCACGCCTGCCCAGCGATGATTATCGAAACAGGTGGGCCCGCAAGAAAGAGGAAGGAATCTCCATCCACAAAGTGGAATGAACACGTGAAGGAGAATCCAAATGTCCAGCATTTACATCCCAAAAGGTCCTTGGCAGAACAAGCTCTGCCACGACGGCGACTACGACGCCATCATCTACGAGATCACACATGGCTCGTATCGCAAGTCCGACGACGGCTACTTCCAGATCGTGCTCTGGCTGGTCCAGCCGAAACGGTTCGTCGTCACCAACATCTACATCACCGAGGACGGCACATCCACCTTGCAGCGGATCTGGCACTTATGTCAGGCCTGCGGCACCACCTACGAGGACTTCTCCAATAGACTGAGTGAGTTTCGGGAGAAACACATCGTCGTCAAGCTTGCGGGCGTCAACCACGGTGGTCACCAGTATTCCGATGTCGATCGGTTTATCCAACCTTCGCAACCTCTGCCCCAGGCATCGTTGAACGAGTTTCGGGAACTCGTGTGGCTGCTGGGATGACCATAGGCGGGATCTCCACAGTAAGAAGGAGGGAGAGGGCATTATCCTCCGTGTCGCTGGTCCTGTGGGGGTAGTGAGGTAGTTCCAGGGGGATTGCGAGTGACAACCCCCCTGTGCTACCGACCCCCCGCACCCTTGATATTCCTCCCAAAAACGAGGTTTTCCTCGTTTTCTGGGAGGTGATGGTTAGATGGGGGGTGTGATCTGCACATGTGTGTCTATTATTCTTCTTACTTACTCTTGTTAAAATATTATATACACACATACACACACATCCCCCCTTCCCCCCAGGGAGACCTAAAACCTTATTGTGACTACTGAAAATGAGGATTTGGTGAGGGGGGATCCGAGGGTAGATCCAGGGGGTTTCCTATTGAATCCCCCTTTCGGTCGTCTGGTGATGCCCCGTAAAGCTTCTTTCTGTGGTCCTACCGACGCATAGTGCATAGACGAAGACGTGCTATGGATTAACTGTGAGAAAAAGACTTTAGAAGAATTATAGTCAGATTGCATTTGTGCATTGTATAATATAGGAGCAGAGACCACTTCGACCCATTGCCTCGATTTCGATCTTCGGCTTTCTGCTTCACACATTCCGTGACCGCCAGTTGACGGGCCGTGTGTGATGATTGTGTCATCAGGCACACCGTCAAACGGAAGCAAGGCTGATTCGTTCTCCAATTCGGGGTCTCCTATGAACGCACTGGCGGGCGTTCCAGGGGACTCCGTTGCTATAGGAGAATAGCGATGACAAATGTGTGTGAACGTACGGAAGTATCTCAGTTCCTTGAGGCGGTGTTTCCACCGTCCCATCAGCCGAAAGTAAGTAGGCAACTCGAAATCCGCATTGTCAGCGACAACAAGGAGAGCAAGCAGTGCCATGCGCAGCGTTGGTACGACTCCGTGGATCAACTCCTGGAGGACTACGAGCGGTTGATTGAGGAGGGCGATGAGGTGCAGGGCTGTGTGGCCTTCGCACCGGCCCTGAGGAAAACACAAAGCGGAAAAAAGAATGCCGTCCTGGGCTCATCCGTGCTGTGGGCCGACATCGACTTTGAGGATGACACGCAGGAGGCATTTCTGAGCCGCCTGGAGGATGATGAGCTATCCGTCTGGGTTGTAGATTCCGGCCACGGTTTTCACCTATACCTCTTGTTGCAGGATTTCTGTACAGATGTGAAAATGCTCGAATACCTCAATCGATTGCTGAGGGTCCGTTTCAGCGGCGACAAGGTGCAGGACTGCACCCGCATGCTGCGGCTGCCTGGATCAGTCAATTGGAAGAACCCGCAGGAGGCACGAAGGTGCGAGATCATTCGTCGGACGAGTCGCAGGTACGGGGTCGAGGAGTTGGTCAAGCTGCTGGAGGGCCCAGTATCAGAAGGAGTGGACGAGGCACCGGACCCTGCTGGCGACGAGCTATCTGCCCAGGCTCGGTATGCCCGACAATACGATGCACTAGTCGCGAAGTTGCCGCCAGCAGTCGTGGCGATGCTCTTCGAAACGCAGCCGGTAGGCCAACGATCCGAGCAGGATCTGGCCGTCGTCAATCGCCTTGTGGTGGCGGGCTTGACGGATGACGAGATCAAGTCCATCTTCGCCCTTTACCCGGTGGGCCAGAAGGCCCGCGATGGACACTTCGACCAGTACCTTGAAACGACCATACGGAAGGCAAGGAGCAACGGGCATCTGTATCTACCCGACGGCGATGCGATTCCTGAGACCCCTGAGGACCTGTGCCAGCGCATCAGCGAGATCCGAACCGGCGAGAAAACCGCTGCGGCTCGGCAGGAGGCCACGGCGAAGGTCGTCGTGGACTTCTTCAACCGCCATGGGCAGTTCTTCTCGGATGGCACATCTCTGGGCAGCCTGGTCTATAGCGGAGTTGCCTACCGTTTGTCTGACAACCGCCGCCTACGGGTGTTGTTTCAGGAAACGGCGGGGCTGAGTTTGGAGAATAAGGACGGGAAGTTGAGCCTTGACCGTCTCTCCAACCATGCAGTCGGCCACGGTCACGTGGTGAAGACCCGAGGTCCGATTTGGGCGGATCGAAGGAATCACCTGGTTTATGTCATGTCGGGCGGCAACGGCGAGGACGTGGCTCGAATCGGCCCGAACTGCGTTGAGCGGATTCCCAACGGAGCGAACAAGGACAAGGTGTGTCTCATCGCCCCGCCCGAGTTTCAACCCTTTGCAGTGTTCCCAGAGGTCAACCTCCGGCAAGCCATCGAGCTCTATCGCTCGAAGTTGATCGATAGGCTCGCGTGTGATGCGGTGGACCGTGACCTGATCATGCTCTGGTTGCCCAACATCTTTCTGCTTGACTATTCCACCGTGAAGATCGTCATGAAGCTGAGCGGGCCGCAGGAGAGCGGGAAGTCGGTCGCCTCCCGTCTGCTGGGTTTATTCGTGGCGGGCAGCGACATTCTGAAGATCCGACCCACCGCACCTGCCGTCTATGCGGACCCCATGCCCATTCAGATCCTGGACAATATCGAAAACCGTGACCTCCACAGGACTGGCGAGGACCTCATCCTTTTCGCTGCCACCGGCGGTTCGCGGGAGAAAATGAGGCTCAACACCGACGACGAGCGGATGCGTCAGGAAGTCAACTGTCTGCTGGTCCTGAACGGCATCGAATCACTAGACCGTGCCGAGATCCTCAGTCGGGTGTGCGAGATCCGGTTTGACCGGCAGTACCAGGGTGGCGGATTCATCGAAAGCGAGGTGGTGGACGACCTCCTCGAATCCCGACCGTTGATTCTGTCAGGGTTCCTGCGTCTGCTGGCCGATCATGTTCTTCCGCGAATACGCAATGGAGGCATCGCGGAATGGAAGCACTGGCTGGATGCGGGTTATGGTGATCATCCCAAGCGTCGGGCCTTTGAATTTGTAGCCCGGATGGGCATCTTCGCGGAGGCCTTCGTGAAGTACCAAGACCCAGGTGCGTCGCATGAAGATGTCCTGGCCGCCGCCAGACATCAGATCGATGCGATCCTTGGCCGTCAGGCCAAGACGGCAGTGGAGACGGATGCGGAGGCCAGCGGTCTCGCCAGCCTCATTCGTGCCCTGATCCGGGAGCAGGCGGATTGGGATTCAGCCAAGAACGGCACGTTCAAATCGAACTACCACGTGTCCGTTGAGACCAATGGAGAGAACGGGACCATCCTGGCCACTGCCCAGGAGCTGTTTGCCGCCCTCGGTGCCCTTTCTCGCAAATACGGCATCGCTCGCCTGGAGGTCCGCAACGCTCGCAGCCTGGGCAGCCGGCTGTACAGCGAGCGTGGAGCCCTGGAACACGGCGGGATCAAAGTGAAGGACGGTGGCAAACGACACAACACCAAGGTCTACAGGATCGAGGTGTCCGAGCCCGCCTCGAACGACTAATGGCCCTCCCTGGGGGCGGCAGTAAGAAGGCCACCCCCAGGTGAAGGGGGCAAATGAAGGAAGCTGAGGTCTCGGTGCCATGATCGGCATCGACTGGGCTAACACCCTTAGTTGCAGAGCTCCCACCCCTCGTCGGCTTTCCTGCCCGGCTGGAACAGGCTTCCGTTTCCAACTCTGAATTGGCGTCTTTGATCGCCAGAGGACCGGCTGTACCAGCTGACCCGAACTGATGTCTGACGCGCCCCCTGGATTGTGGACACCGTGTCCATTTTTCCCGGGGATATCCTTCTCTTCGGCCAGAATCCGAGTTTCCTCGGTTTTTGAGCTTGCCCAAGAGCCTGAATCACCGACCGAAAGAGAGGACTCCACCGCCCATCTGTCCACTGCCCCCGATGGTCACCGGCTGACGCCGATATTCGTGGGCACTTGGGCAGCTGCTGTAACCTGCGTCGCTACCAAGGATTGAAGTGCTCACTCTAGGATGGGGGCGGCGGTCGCATGGATACGGGGGCGGATGAGTGGCGGGTTTCTTTTTTCCGCCCAGTGGCGAAAGTCAGGTGGTACCCTTGCCTGAGGGCCGGACCATGTGGGGGCTGGACTTGGGACGGTCGCCCGCATATTGTGTAGCCGGTTGGTTCGCCGAGAGAGCCGGATACGAAACGTTGGTTTTTCCAGGTTCGCGCCCTTCTCAATCGCCTGCCCGCCACCTGGGCTGAAACGTCAGCCCCTTTCCTTGTCGACCCGGAAAGCAAAAGAGCGGGTCACAGAGCCCTTCGCGCAGGAGATCAACGAATGGGCAAGAAACTGTATGTGGGAAACCTGAGCTATGACATGACCAGTTCCGCGCTGGAAGCACTGTTCACGCCGCACGGCACCGTGCAAAGTGCAGAAGTGATCATGGACCGCACGACTGGTCGGAGCAAGGGCTTCGGCTTTGTCGAGATGGGTTCGGATCAAGAGGCCCAGACGGCCATCTCAGCCCTGAATGGCCAGGACAACGGCGGTCGTGCCCTGACCGTCAATGAAGCCAAGCCCCGCGAGTCCCGTGGCGGCGGCGGCGGTGGTCGGGGTGGTTACGGCGGTGGCGGTGGCGGTGGACGCCGCTACTAAACGGCGGCAACCTGCCGAACTGTGAAACCACAGGGCCACGAGAGTGGCCCTTTTTCATTGGGAAGACAGGCTCCGAATCTCGCTGGGGACGAGAAAGCGGTGGCGTGGGACGTGGTCGGCGGCTTGTGTTTTCTTTTCGGGTGGGAACGAGCCTGCCAGCTTTTCGCGGAGGTCGGGCGGCACGTCTGTGGATTGCGGCCATACCCGAGCGGATCGCGCTGCAGCCAGCGGCCCAGGGCGGGTGAGTAGCTTCGGGCCCAGAAATGGTACAGCCGCACCGCCGGGTCGTAGCGCTGCCCGGTCCAGGCGAACTGGTTGCCGTAGGCCGACACCGGCCGGGCGGTACCGTCCGGGGCAGAGATGTACGTCCGGCCGTAGGGGTCGTATTCGTACTTCTCGACCAGATTCCCGCTCGCCTCGGCCAGCCCGACCACGCTGCCCAGGGCCCCGTGCAGGTAGTACAGCACCTCGGCCGTACCTGTTCCGTAGGCCCCGGCCGCCGTGTAGTCGATCATGACTTCCTGGTCGGGGAACCGCTTGCCCCAGATGAACTCGCGGGCCAGCGTACTGACTTGCCCGCCGCCGCTGCCGGTGACCGTGTATTCCTGGATGACCTTGAGGCCGTTGTAGATGTGCCGGGTTCGCACCGGCGTCGTCGAGACCACCCCGGTGGTCGGGTCCGTGTAGTCCAGCGTCTCGACCCGCCGACTAAGGGCATCGTACCTGATCTCCTGCAGCAGGGCGTTGTCCGACACCCGCCGCACGGCCG
>JAKLEZ010000059.1 GCA_022711465.1 Planctomycetota bacterium
AGGTCATGAGCGCGGCCCCAACGGGGCCTTCCCCATGTGATTGCCCCCAGCGGGGGCTTCACGACGCGCTCGGCCCGCTTGGGCGGGCCTTCCTAAAGCCACGGCCTTTGGCCGTGGTCGATTACCCCCCGCCGGTGGTACCTCATGTGAGCGCTGTAACGAACCGGGCCTCCGTTGCGGCTGGCGGTAACGACGTAGTCGCTCGCTCCGCCATCTACCGGCCAGGTGGGCTGCACCCAGGCCTCGACCGTGCCCTTGTCGCCGGGGAAGTCGAAACCGGTCATTCCGGCCGGGAAGGCCACCAAGCCGCCGCCGCTCAGCTGCAGAACGCGTCCACCCTCCTGCCGCCCGCTGAACGCCGTCGTGCCGACCAGCGTACCACTGGGCCCGCCGACCGGGCTCTGGTTCGCCACCTGGGTGGTATCCGCATCGAACGTGTAGTAGCCGACCAGCGAGGATTCGGACTTGATCAGCGTCTGGTAGGCGGTCAGTTCCGCCGAAGGAGGATACTCGGTCCCAAACGACGCCTCACCGGTGACGAATCCGGAGTTAGCCGCCGACAAGGTCGTCGTGCCCGGCCCGACACCGGTCACCTTGACGGTCACGCTGCCGGCGCCTTCCGGGACGGTGACTGTTCCACCGGAGGCGATGGTCGTGCCGTCAGTGGTCTTGACCGCGATGACCGAGGAGTTGTAGGTCAGGGTGATGGGTGTGCCGCCAGGACCGGCGAACACACCGGACATGCTGATGACCACGTCTTCCGGGCCCAGATCGCCTGGGGAGACGAACGTCCTGCTGCTGGGTGTCAGCGTTAGCGGTAGGCGGGTAGCGGAGCAGAGAAGCACGCCTTCAGTGAATCCTGAGCTGGTCGCCACGATGGCCTTCTCCGCCCCAAGCCCCGGGGCCGGACCGGTCTCCTTGTAGGCCGTGACCTTGATGGTGACATCGGTGTGACCCGCCGCAACCGTCACCGTGCCGCCGTTGCCCACCGGCCCATCGGCCGCATCGGTCACCTGGATGGCCGTGTCATCGTAGCTCAGCGTGATCACCGCTCCCCCGGCGCCGGCCGCGCTAGGCAGCGAGACCGTGAAGCTCTTGGGGCCGGCGTCGTCCGGCAGCCGGAACGTCGTCGATGCCGGATTGAAACTGATCGCTGGGTCCTGGAAAGCTCGCAAGTGCTTGATGATGTCCGTGCCGGCGAGAGCGTCCGCGTACATGGCGACTTCGTCCAGCTGGCCGACGAAGTTCTCGCTGTTGCCGCCGGCTGCGGAGGCCCCGATCTGGAACGGCTGGCCGAAGTCCGGACCCAGATAGTGGAAGTAGGGAGTCCAGGAATAGGTCACCGGAGCCGGGTGACCATCGACATAGACGCGCATCTTGTTCCCGGGATCGAACACCACGGCGACGTGGTACCACCGGTCGGCGGTCAAGGAAACATCACCGCGGCTCCAGGAATAGCCCGTGTAGGAATTGACGAAACCACGGCCGCCCCCGACGTGAATGCTGTATCGCACCGGATCCCCGTCCCGGCTGGCGACAATCACGCGGTCGGCGCCACCCGCCCAGGTGGGATGAATCCAGGCCTCCACCGTTCCGGTCCCGTCGCCGAACTCGAAGGCGGTTACCGGTCCGAACGTGACCCAGCCACTACCGTCGAGATTCAGGGCCTGGTCCATGCTTCCGCCTACACCGACGGCAAACGCCGCGCTCCCCGCCAACGTGCCGTTGTTGCCGCTGGCCGCGGTGTCGGCGACGGCTGTCGAGTCACCGTCGAACGTGTAGTAGCTGATGAGCGACGACTCGCTACGCACCGAGGCCTGGTACGCAGAGAGACCGGCCATCGAGGCCGATACCGATCCCAGGGCGATGAGCGTTGCCATCGCCAGCACCTGATGAACACGACATGTCATGGGAGTGCCCTCCGCAAGAAGAATAGAGTATTCAGAAGAACGAACCGACTTTCGCAACGGCATCGGGCAAGGTTCGCCCTCTCCTGGCTTCGCGATGGACAGGGCGATGCGCGATACCGCAATACGCATGAGCTCCTTCCCGTCCGGAGTAGGGATCCGTGAAGTGAGAATGGAACTCCAGACGCATTCATATTATCGGAACCGGCCCTGTTTTCACTAGGTGCCAATGCGTAAATCGATTATCATTTTGCGTCAGGGTGCCGTGCCGGCCACGACCCCGGACGGGGGGGCGTGAGGGCTGCGGGTGGGTGGGGCTGGATCGACCAGGTTCGGCGGGCCGGGGTCCTCGGTCTGAAGGCCTGAATCGCCATCGACTTGGCGTCTGCCGGCCCGAGGACAGCCATCCTGCCCGGAAACGCCCCCTCGGTGGACCAGGGTCATCCCGCGCTCGGGGGCGTGACCTCGCGGGCGTGAGAGACTTGGCCGTCCGCGGCCAGCCGCCGATAGGTGGAAGGTGGATAGCCGGTGATCTGCTTGAAGACTGCCGTCAACCGGGCGAGGCCGCTGATCCCGCACTGTTCCGCCACCACGGACAGCTTGAGATCCGTCTCGGCAATGAGGTGCTTGGCCTTCTCCATCCGCATGCGCTGGATCTCAGAGAGCACCGAGTTGCCCAGCACCGCCCGGAATCGCCGCTCCAGGGTACGACGGCTGATGCCGATTGCCTTGGCCAGGTTGTTCACGCTGACGTCCCCGGCCAGGTGATCGCGGACCCAGGCCAGGGCGGCGGCCACGTCCGGGTCCTCCACTGCGGTCATCTCCGTCGACTGCCTGGCGATCACGTGGGTCGGGGGCACGCCGATGCGGAGTTGCTCCGGCGGCGGGCCGTTCATCATCCGGTCCAGGAGCTTGGCGGCCTCGTAACCGACTTGCACGCCCGGGTTCTTGACGCTCGACAGAGGAGGTTTGCACAACCAGCATTCGAACTCGTCGTCGTCTACTCCCAGAATCGCCACTTCGTCGGGCACTCTCAAACCCAACTGGTGGCAGGCGTCCACCAGATCGCGGCCGGGACGATCGTGCGAGGCCAGGATGCCCACCGGTTTGGGCAGCCGGACGAGCCAGTCGCGGACCGGGCGGTCCAGTCCGTTCCAGTTCGCGTTCAGCGGCGGTACCGGCCGGTACTCGGCATGATACACGGAGGGCGTGAAGCCTGCTGCGGCCAGCCGCTTGCGGTAGCCGGTTTCCCGCCCGATCGAGGAGCCGGTCTTCGTCCCCCCGAAGAACCCGAAGTGACGAAGGGCCCGGTCCAGCAGATGCTCCGCCGCCAGGCGTCCGACCTCCTCATTGTCCACATCGACCAGCGGCCCGCGCCACGACTGCACCGTACTGGATGTGTTCACGATCGGCACCCGGCACCGGGCCAGCCGCCGGGCAATATCCTCGTCGTACAGCCCGCAGATGATCCCATCCGGCTTCCATCGCCACATGTGGGGTATCACCCGAACGTCCGCCGGAGCGTCATGGAATACCCAGTCTCGCGTCACCGCGTAGGCGTGAATGCCCTGAAGGACGCGGCGACAAAAGCCAATATCCGGGCTGATCAGGAGTGCAATTCGGCGCGCCTGCCTCATGCGTGCTGTCCCCACTGTCCCGTCGTGATACATGCCGAGCGCGGATGCATCGATGGAGCCGGCTCTACGATCGGCCTCGGCGTCCATTATGCGAGTGATGGGCAAGGGTGTCCAGCGGGCCACCTCATGCCCGGCGGGATGGCCGTGAGTGCCTGAGGCACCATCCCCGCCTTGCCGGGGCCTCTGCCGGGCGGGTCGCCGCGGCCGCCTCCCCGGTGGGCCGGTGGCTCCCCGCCGCCTATCGCACCTGTTGCATAACCGGGCGATCAGCATACCATGGGATCTCGTTCACGGTGAGGTCGCCAACCCATACAGGTGAGGATATGACATGAATCGAGCTCGTTTTGCTGTCGCCGGCTGGATTCTCTTCATCTCTGTATCGCTCCCCGCTGCCGCCGAGGTTACCCTGCCGCATGTCATCAGCAACGGCATGGTTCTGCAGCGTGGTATGCCCCTGCCGATCTGGGGCTGGGCCTCGCCCGGCGAGAGCGTCACCGTCACTCTGGGCGACCAGAAGATGGCGGCCATAGCCGACGAGGATGGTCGCTGGCAGCTCCGCTTGGCGCCGCTTTCCGCCCCCGGGCCGCATGAAATGGTCGTGACCGGCCGGAACCGTATCGTCCTCAAGGATATTCTTGTCGGCGAGGTTTGGATCGCGTCCGGCCAGTCCAACATGCAGATGACGGTGAACGCCTCCAACAAGGCCGCCGAGGAGACGGCGGCCGCGGGCTACCCCAGGATCCGCCTCTTCAGCGTGCCCCGCAAGCTCGCCGGTCTGCCGGCCGCCGATCTCGAGGCGAAATGGGAAGTCTGCTCACCCAAGACGATCGGCGCTTTTTCCGCCGTGGCCTACTTCTTCGGACGCGAGCTGCACCGTCAACTTGATGTTCCCGTTGGCCTCATCAACACCTCGTGGGGCGGCACGCGGATCGAGCCGTGGACGCCTCCGTTCGGCTTCGCCGCCGTGCCCAGCCTCCAGGACGTGACCGTCGAGATCGACAAGGCCAACCAGGCCTACGACCAGGGCCTCGACCCGTACGTTGCCCGGACGAAGGACTGGGTGAGCAGCGTGCGGAAGGCCATGAAGTCCGGCCGGACCGTCGCCACCGCCCCGGCCCCCCCCGAGCATCCCCTGCTGGCCAAGGGTCGCCAAGGCGTCACCACCATGTATAACGCGATGGTGGTCCCGCTGGCCCCCTACGCGATCCGGGGCGCGCTCTGGTATCAGGGCGAGGCCAACACCGGCTCCGGGGACGGCATGCTCTACCACGAGAAGATGAAGGCTCTGATCGGCGGCTGGCGTAAGGCGTGGGGCCAGGGCGATTTCCCGTTCCTCTACGTCCAGCTTGCCCCTTACCAGTACAACGCCAGGCGGGTGAGTGATACGCCCGATCGCCTGCCCAGAATCTGGGAGGCTCAACTCGCCACCCTGTCGGTTCCCAACACCGGCATGGCCGTCATCACCGACATCGGCAATACCAAGGACATTCACCCCAAGAACAAGCAGGAGGTGGGTCGTCGTCTCTCGCTCTGGGCCCTGGCCAGGACCTATGGTCGCCAGGACCTCGTCTACTCCGGCCCGCTGTACAAGTCGATGGCCGTCGAGGGCAACCGGATTCGCCTCAGCTTCGAACACATCGGCGGCGGCCTGGCCTCGCGCGACGGGAAACCGCTGACCCATTTCCAGGTCGCTGGAGCCGACAGGAAGTTCGTCGAGGCCCAGGCGACCATAGACGGCTCGAGCATCGTGGTCTCCGGCGGCACCGTGACCGAGCCTGTCGCCGTCCGCTTCGGCTGGGACGAACTGGCTGAGCCCAACCTGATGAACAAGGAAGGTCTGCCGGCCTCCCCGTTCCGCACGGATTCATGGTGATCCGCAAGCAGGCCCGCCCCCCCGGGCGAGTGGGCGCCACGAGCCTGGTACGCCGGCCTCATCTCGGTCCGCCGAACCGCCGGCCATACGCCTCCTGATGGACCTCCCGCGCAGCCTGGACCATCTCTGGGTAGGGGGTGTCGGTCACGGTCACGAAGCCGATGTTGTAGTTCTCGCCGTCGTGCGTGCGGCCGGTCAGCGGCTCGTCCACATACTGGAACCAGTGGCAGCCGACGAAGTTAGGGTGATCGATCACCGAACGGACATACGTCTGGTACATGGCCGCCCGGGCCGCCTGGTCGGGCATGGAAACCAGGCCGGGATGGAACATGCCGCGATCCAGGGCCCCGGAATGGAACTCGCCGATGATGCACGGTCTGTTCAGGGCCCGCAGAGGCTGCCATCGCGGCACGTCGATGGTTTTCTCGTAGATGTTGAAGCTGAGTACATCGGTGATTTCATCGGCCGCTTCGACCGAATCGATCGTTGCCCAGGCGAAACGGCAGCCGAGGTAGAGGTGGTTTGGGTCGCCCTTGCGGAGTTCGCCCTGGACGATCGCAAAGTAGGTTCTTGCTAGTTCCTTCACGAACACAGCCATGTCCCGTTTCATGCCCGCGGGCGATGGGATCGGGGCCTTGAACGAGGCATCCAGTTCCTCCCAGCTGGTGAATCGGGTGCCCCACCCTTTGTTCAGATCCTCGATCTTGCCGTCGTAGCGCTTCCCGAGCAGGGCCACGAAGGCCTTCTTGCCGGGCGAGTCGTTGGAGGTCCGAGCCAGGGCCCCAATGGCCAGACCGTACCGGCCCTGTTCCTCCCCATAACCGCCCCAGCTCAACTCGTTGTCCACGAAGTGGCCCAGGCACCAGGGATCGTCCTTGACCTTGGCGGCCTGACTGCGGATCGCTTCGGCCACGTCGGCGGCAAAACGCGGATCGAACGGGTCGTGCATGTAGTCCCAGTAGTCCGAGCCGCTGGCCAGCTTCTTGTGGTTGCCGCCCACCCAGGTGGTGGCCACGTACGGCACCCGCTTGCCCTCGGCCAGCCGGCGGTCGGACCAGTTGCCGATGGTGTTGAAGCCCCAGGACGGCAGCCGCCTCAGGGCCTGGTCCAGCCAGGGGGCCAGGAACTCGCGGCCGAACTTGCGCTCGAGGTTGGCAGCCAGAAAGTCGAACGTCCGCCCCTCACGCACCGGGCCGGAGTGCACCCCGCTGACGTGGCCGAAGAAACGGGCCAGCGGGTCGTCCTTGCCCGGCAGCCAGGCGAACATCGCATCCCGGCCGGTGATGAACGTGGCGCCCCCAGCGTGGATGACGTCGATGCCCAGCGAGATGAACAGTTGGCCATCGGGCGTGACCAGCCACCACTGGTCGCCGATCTTCTCGGTACGGAAGAAGCCGGTCGCCTTGAGCGTCGGCCCCTTGGCCCAGCCGCCGTATTGGTCACGATCGGGCAGCGTCGGCCGGGCCTGCAGTTCGGCCTCCTCGACCCGGCGCCGCTCCGTGAACTCACCCACGCGCTTCAGCTTGCCCGGCCAGTCGGCCTTGGCATACTGGCCGTACTCGTCCACGATCTTGTCCAGCGGAGCGTGCCACGGGCCCAGTCGGGCGTTGTCCAGAATCAACGTCGTCGGCGTCTTGGGGGCGTGCATGAACACCTGGAACTCGACCAGGTGAGCCCGGTCGAGGGTGGCTTTGAAATCGCCTTCCACGACCCGCACACTCGGTGCGAGCGGCAGCCCGCGCATCCCGAACGACATCGGGTTGCCGCCCAGCGGCAGGGCGAACGTGGCCGTCTTGCCCGGCTCAATCGTTCCGTTGCCCTGGCGGCAGTCGCCCTGACCCTTGGCCGACTTCTCATCGTCAGCGCGGATGCCGAAGCCCACCGGCGCTGCGCCCGGGTTGGTGATGTCGATGAGCAGGCTCTCGTACTCGTGCCAGTCCCAGACCTTGTCGGCTCTGATCTTGACCTGCGGCCACTCGGCCGGTTGATAGACGACCTGGATGGCTCGCCTGCCGTCTGTGGCATGGTCGCTCACTCCTTGGACGTCGGCGTTCGCCGGCAGCAGGGCCTTGATCTCGGCCGGCGTTTCGAACGAGCAGATCGGCCACGTTGTCGGCTCGGCGGCCAGGGCGATACTCGCGGGCCATGCGATCACGGCAAAAGGGAATGCTCTCATGGTCGCTTCTCCTCGCTTTCGGGTCGGGACTCATCCGTGCGGGCCAGTCGCCGTTTGGCCGGCATCCCGAACAGGAACCGTGTCACGTTGAACTGCCTGACCAGTTCGCACAGGACGACGGTGGCCGCCAGCGACGCGGTGCTGAGGACCAGGAACTTAACGGCTACGCTCGCGTGCCAGCGTACCACCTGGTGGGCCAGCACCACAATGACGGTCTGGTGCAGGATGTAGAACGGGTAGGCGATCTCGGCGGCATGAGGCAGCAGAGGGTGGGGGCGATTCAGGTGGGCTTGGCCATATCCGAGAATCGCCAGCAGCCAGCACCACTGGCACGCGATCCAGCCCGCGATCTGGGCGAAGTATCGCGGTGAATAGGGGGCCGCCGCCCCGAAGGCCAGCCAGAGTACCGCCGCGGAGACCAGGGCCAGAGCGAGGGCGAGGCCTTTGAGTCGCCGGACGGCTTCGGAAATCCGCTCATCGGAGATCAGCAGGCAGCCGTACAGAAACACGAGGATGAAATGGGCGTGGGCGGCCCAGTCGTTGTAGAGGGCGTGGGTGGTGGAGAACTTACCGCGGAGGACCATCTCGGCCACGATGATCGGCACACAGGCGAGCAGCAGCCATGGCCCTTCGGCCATCGCCCTGGTCAGCCGGTGGATGAACGGCTGACCGCGTTTCGGCCGGCGCATCCACAGCACCAGCGGCAGCGCGACCAGCGAGTAGGTGAGCAGATACGCGACGAACCACAGATGGTGCCAGGAGAAATTGCCCTCCGGGTAGATGCCGCTGAAGAAGTGCGTATAAAACTGCAGGTAGGTGCCCTCGAAGTTGATCGGGCTTTGCCGCGGCGCCGACCACGGGCTGATGCGTTCAACGTAGACCTGCGGGGGGACCACGACCAGGCAACCGAACAGCAGGGCGACGAACAGGCGCCGGACTCGCTCGAGGATATACTGCCTGCCGGATCGGCGCCCCAGAGCCAGCCAGGTGCTCGCCCCGGCCAGCAGAAAGAACAGCGGCATGTGCCACAGATCCACGAAGCCCACAAACGTGCCCAGCCCTTTGCTGAGTTCGCCGTTCTTGATGTGCCAGCTTTCGTGGTCGAACGCCCGGGCGCTGTGGAAATAGATCAGCAACAGAACGGCCAGAACGCGTAACGCGTCGATGTCATGGCGGCGGGCCGGCTTCTCGGGGGAATGGACCATGGGCGTCGCCATGATAGCGAAGACCTGCTCCCCTGGACACGGGGTGGCGGCGGGAATGATCGGGGTCGTCAGGAAGACCTGAATCGTGTTCGGTCTTCGCGGCGATGGTTCACCACGGTGTCTTGGCTGTGGCCCCGGCTCGGCGACGGATCGAGTTGAACCACGGCACCCCGGGTCCGCGATCGCTCTCAGTCTTTGCCTACCGCCCCAGCAGGTGCTTCGCCAGGAAATCCGCCCTGCGGCGCGATCCGTAAGGCGTCTCCGCCGCACCGTGGTTCGAGCCGGCGATGATGACCAGATCGAAGTCCTTGTCCGTTTTCTGCAGGGCGCCGACCACCTGCATGGTCGACGCCGGATCGACGTTGCTGTCCAGTTCGCCCACGATCAGCATCAGCTTGCCCTGCAAAAGGTGGGCGTTCACCACGTTCGAGTTCTCCTCGTACTCCTTGCCCACCGGCCATCCCATCCACTGCTCGTTCCACCAGATCTTGTCCATGCGATTGTCGTGGCAGCCGCAGTCGGCCACCGCGACCTTGTAGAAATCACCGTGCCACAGTAGGGCGGCCATGGCATTCTGGCCACCGGCCGATCCGCCGTAGATCCCTACCCGCGACAGGTCCATCTGCGGGAACTTCTTGGCCGCGGCTTTCATCCACGCAATGCGGTCGGGCAATCCGGCGTCACGCAGATTCCGCCAGCAGACGTCATGGAAGATCTTCGATCGACCGGCCGTGCCCATCCCGTCGCACTGCACCACGATCATCCCCAGGTCGGCGATCCGCTGCTGATGCCCGTATCGCGTCTGGAACGACTTGGGGGTGAAGAAACCCTGCGGGCCAGCGTAGATATTCTCGACGACCGGATACTTCCGGTCCGGCTCGAAACCGCGCGGGAAGAGAATGATCCCGTGAATGTCGGTGCGGCCGTCGCGCCCCTTGGCAACGAACCGCTCTGGCCAGCGCCCGCCACGTGCGGAAAGCACGTCGCCGCCATCGGCCTGCTCCAGCGGACACACCAGGGCACCGGTATCGCTGCGGCGCAGTTCGCTCACCGGCGGCCAGTCCACGCGCGACCAGGAATCGATGTAGTACTCGCCGCCCGGAGACCACTGCACGTTGTGATGGCCGTGACCTTCGGTCAGGACGGTCAGGCCGGTCCCGTCGAGATTCACGCGGCCGAAGTGCGTGTAGTAGGGATCCTGGCCCGGCCGGATGCCGCCGGCGCGGAACAAAACCTGCCGCTTCTCCGCATCGACCTTGACCACGCCTTGCACCACCCAGTCGCCCTTGGTGACCCGGTTCTTCACTCGTCCGGTCGCAGCATCGTAGAGCCAGAGATGGTTCCAGCCGTCGCGCTCCGACATCCACAGGATCTCTCCTTCGCCGAGCCACTGGCAGAAGTAGTTGCCCGAGTAGCAGATGAAGGTCTCGCTCTTCTCCTCGATGATCGGCCAGGCCTCGCCCGTGCTCGCCTTGATCGCGACGACACGCAGAACCTGGTGCCCGCGCTGGTTGTAGACAAACGTGAACCGCGAGGAGTCATCCGCCCATCGAACGTCCTCGATACTCCATGGATTGGCGTATAGTTCTTCCTTGAGTTCGACTTGCGTGCGCGAATCGACATGGAACAAGCGCGGCCGGGGGCGGGCGATGCGATCCCCGGGCTTGAGGTAGTCGATCGTCCGCAGCCTGGGTTGGAGTTGGTCCTTGGGCGACGACTCGATCATGTGGACCTTGTGTTCCTGGGCCTTCTCCGTGCGCATGGCCGCAATCTTGCGGGAATCCGGCGACCACCAGACGCTGTCCGAAGAGTACCCGTCCTCGGCTCTGCCGTCCTGGCTGAGGGCGTGCTCCTCGCCGCCGTCCCGGGCTCGAATCCAGAGGTTGTTGTCCTTGATGAACGCCGTCCACCGGCCGTCGGGCGACTCCGCCCCGGCTCTGCGGGGGCGAGACCGACGTCGTTCGCGGGCTGTCGGGCGCGTCGCGGGCGACCTACCGTCCACGACGGCGGTAGCTCGATCTTCGGTGGCCTCAAACACACCCAGCGGACGGCCGGTCTTGTCCGTGACCAGCCAGACATGGCCCGCATAGGTGTGCTGGGCATGCCGCTCGCCGGCCTTGATGGTACCGTAGGAACGGCGCTCGCCTTCCGAATCGAGCCAGAACAGGTCGACCTCACCGTCGGTGCGGTTAACGAAGGTGATCTCGGTCTGGGCCCCGGTACGAACGCTGGCCCGCGGCCCGTCACCAGCCGGCAGCGAGTTGGCCGGACGCTCGAGAGGAGGGGCCTCGGTCAGCGTGTCAGCGTCCAACGCCAGCCGCCAGGTCCGCTCGCCACTGACCAGCAGGATGCCGTCTGCGGTGTACTCCAGGTGCTCGATCGGCAGCCGACTGGCCTGGATCTGCCTGCCCGTCGCCTTGGCCAGGGCGGCGGCTACCTTCGCGTGATCGAACGCCGGACGGCGGCTTCCTTCCCGCGCGTCCACGAACAGAAACTCCCGTTCGCCACCCCGCAACTCGTTGACGTACCAGAACTGCGTGTTGCCGGTCAGCCAGTGGGGCTCCACGCGGTCGCGATAGACTCTCGGTGCCGCCGCGACCGGGCGGCTCTGCGCCGCGGCCGGTGGGCCCATCGCCGCGACCGCGCCGATGACCACCCAGCGGCAGACGATAACGCGCCGAACCACTCCCCATACCGGCCCGTGGCGTTTCACTCGGACCGCCACGCGGTTCTCCGTCATCATAGGCATGGACCTCCCCACATACAGGCCCTTCTGGCACGTGAACGGTTGAGGCTCATACCATGACCAGCTGGGCCTGGATCTCGCCGGTCACGCGTGCGGTCTCTTCCTCCACAAGCAGGTTGAGCTCCGAGCGAACGCCGAACTCGGGCAGATAGACGCCCGGCTCGACGGAGAAGCAGGTCATCGAAATCACCAGCCGGTCGTCATGTGTCTCCAGGTTGTCCATGTTGGCGCCGTTGCCGTGCACTTGGCGTCCGATGGAATGGCCGGTGCGATGGGTGAAGTAGCCTGCCAATCCCTTGGCAGCAATGTGTCCGCGCACGACATCGTCGACCTCGAAGCCGCGGATGGGGCGTTTGGCTGACACGGCCTCCTGGACAAAACGGACACCGGCGTCCCGGGCCCCGGTCACGACCTCAAAAACCTCCCGGACGCGGGGGGGCGGCTCATCCCCGCAGAAGGCCATCCAGGTGACGTCGTAGAACGCCGCCTCGGGATCGCCGAGCTTCGCCCACAGATCCAAGAGCACGAGGTCGTCCCGCCGGATCGGCGCACAGCGGGACTCGACCGGCTCGTAGTGCGGATTGGCGGCGTTCTGGTTGACCGCGACGATGGGCGGTGCGTCGGTGACAAGGCCGGCGTCGGCGAAACGCTGCATCACGAATTGCTGTGCCAGGAACTCGGTGATCGGCCTGCCCGCGCGGGTGTTCCGGCCGATCCACTCGAACACCTCGGCCCGGATGCGGTCGACCTGCCTGCCGGCCTCCAGGTGCATCTGGAGCATGGCCGGTGTCCAGCGAGCCTCGAAGAGCTGAATCAGCTCCGCCGAGCTGGTCACCTCGACGCCCAGACTCCGGACCAGATCGATGGTTCCTGCGTCCACGGTGGCCACATAGGGGATCCCGCAGAGCGGGGAGTATTGCATGGCCACCCGCCTGGCACCGTCCAGGATCGACCGCAGTCCGGCATGCTGCTCGCTCCAGCTTGAGTAGAGGATCTTGCCGCCAGGAAGCGAATCGAGCATACCGGCTTCGATCCGGTGAACCAGTTTGCGCGGCTCGCCCCGGGTAGGCACATAGTAATACCACCGTCGCGTGACGTGGGCGGGCGGTGTCAGCTCCAGCACACGATATGCCAGCGGATCGCGTTCGTGGTGGTCGAAGAACAGCCAGCCATCGACTTCAATCCGCCGAAGCTCCTCCTGAATCAGTCCGGTACGCATCGTATGCATCTCCGAGTCTGAGGGGATGGCCTCAGCCTCACCGCCGAGGCGGCAGGCCACGGTGACATTCTGGCCGAAACCGACGGCTTTGTCATCGGGGAACGAGGCGGCTGAGTCCCGGTGGTTTCCTGCTGACTCCTGTACCCCGCTGAGTCTATCTGCTAGACTACCCTGGCTATGTGTCCAACGCTGTTTCATCTGCCTTGGCTGGGGCTGCCGATTCGTGGCTACGGCCTCATGTTGATGGTTGCGTTCCTGGGAGGGACTTGGTGGGCCGCGCACCGGGCGGCGCGGGTCAAGGCGGATCCTGACCTGGTGGTCAACCTGGGCTTTTTGGCCTTGATCGCGAGCGTCGTCGGCGCCCGCGTCTTCTACGTGGCTCACTACTGGGAGCGGTTCGCCGGCCGGGGATTGTGGGACATTGTGAATGTGGCCGCCGGCGGGCTCGAGTTTTACGGCGGGTTCCTCGGGGCGGTGGCCGCCATTCTGATCTACATGCATCTCAAGAAGGTCTCGATTCGCCTGTACCTGGACATCGTGACGCCGTCGCTGATGTTCGGCATGGCCGCCGCGCGCATCGGCTGCTTCTTGAATGGCTGCTGCTGGGGTGCCCCCTGCGATCCGAACTTGGCGTGGGGCGTACAGTTTCCGTATGGGAGTCCGGCTCAGTATCGGCAGTGGGAAGAACGACAGATGACCCTTCCGCAAGAGATTCTCATTCAGGATCCGCTGAACCCGTTGACCATGGTGCCGGTGCTGCCCGAGTTCGTGGAATTGCAGAAGAAGGCAAGGGCCAAGCAGGCGGCCTCTCAGCCGGATCAGACCGCCGCGGTCGCTGCCCTCGCCAATTACCAGCGGCTGATGAACCTGCCGGAGCACAAGTCGCTGCGCGTGCACCCCGTTCAGCTCTACTCGTCGATGGACGGCCTCCTGCTCGCGATCCTGCTCAGCGCGATCTTCTACCGCCGGAAACGGCATGGCGTCGTTTTCGGCTGGCTCCTGCTGCTGTACCCGCTTTGCCGGGTTGTCGAGGAGATCATTCGGATCGACAATCCGCACGACACGGCCGGCCTGACGATCTCCCAGTTTGTGAGTCTGGCGTTGTTGACCTGTGGCGTCCTGTGGCTGGTGGCCATGTATCGGCTGCCTATTCGTTCACCACTGGCGGTGCCTTATGTTCCGCCCGACCTCGAGCCTTCTCGCGCGAACAAGGGCCGATCCGCGAAGCGAAAATGACCTCGCCGAGCGGGAACGGCTCTCACGGCCTTTCTTCGCGATGGGCCAACGTCCCGCGAACGGGTCGGCCGTCTGGTTATTCGTTGCGACCGCGGCGACCCTGCTGCTGAACGGCGTGCCCCTCGATGCCGCGAGCACATCGGCTGGCGTCCGC
This sequence comes from Planctomycetota bacterium, assembly GCA_022711465.1. Taxonomy (GTDB): domain Bacteria; phylum Planctomycetota; class Phycisphaerae; order UBA1845; family PWPN01; genus JAGNEZ01. The sequence continues at coordinate 14,154 of JAKLEZ010000059.1, forward strand.
CTCCGCCACCAGGCGAAACCCGGTAGCCTGGCAATCTACGACGTCCGGGTCGAGATGGCCTCCCGCCCGGTGGTCCAACCGACGGCGATCGCTGAACAGCATCGCTTCTCTGCCAGGCTGACCCGGGTCCTGCTCAAGGATCGCCGCGTGGGCATGGCGATGGGTGTCCAGATGCTCGAGTTGCTGGACGAACCCGCCACGGATAGCCGGCCGGCCACGCCTTCCTCACCCCGCACGCCCGCCCCCGGTGCCAGGCGCGAGTCATCCGGACTGAAGAACAAGCCTTCTCCTTCGGCGGTTGCGCCGGATCCTCCCGCTGCCTCCAGACCCGCCTCCCGGCCCGTGACCACTCAGCCGGTGTCACCACTGGCCCCGTCCCCTGCTCGCGTCCTGCTCAGCACTATGGTGGTTGCGCCTCGCCATGCCGAATACCTGCTTCCCGCCGCAACCACCTCGATGAAGAAGCTGATGTGGCCGCTGGTCCAGGTCGCCACCTGGCCGGAGGATCCCGTCGTCGTCGGGCAGACATGGGAGCGGGATGTGCCTTGGGTGGCGGCGAGCTGCAGGCAACGTGTCCGGGTGGAGAAGATCGAGTCCGTCAAGAGCGACACCCGCGTGACCCTGTTGATGAACACCACCGTCGACGTGAAGGACGCCGGGGCCTCAGATACCCCGCTTTCGGCCCAGACCCGGCTGATCTGGTCCGCGCAGGATCAGGAGATGATCTCGCTGGTGAGCGAAGGTGCCAGCCGTCAACCGAGCTCGGAGGGAGGCACGCTGGTGACGTTGCGGATCTCGTACCAGCGGACCACGCGTCGGCAGATGCCCCCGGTTCGTCAGACGCTCGAGCGCCAGGCGGTCCTCCACCTGGTCCAAGCCATCATGGCCTATCAGCGCGGCGATGCCGATGCGGCATCCGCGGCGGCCAAGTCCTGCGTCCGCCGCTGGCCGACGAGTTACTGGCGGCCGCTGGCCGACGACCTCGTCCGTCGCATCGATGCTGAGCAGCAGGCCCGCACACCGCTGAGTATCGAGGAACTCAAGACCACCTTGGGTCAACTGCTGGGCATGCTGAACGAGGCTGAGGCCAACAGCGACGAGAGCCTGACCGCATGGTGCGGGGTCTCGTTTCATCGCTATACCCAGATCAACGGGCCGGAGCTTCGGAGACTCCTGGAGGACCGCAGTTCGGAAAGCCGGGGCCTGGCCTGCCTGGCCTTCGCGTTCGGAACGGCGCCGGCGGAGGTCGGCCTGATCGAGCGGCACAGCGACGATCCCGAGGTCCAGGTTCGCCGGCTGTGCTTCCGGGCCCTGGCCTTGCGCGGCTCACCGATCACCGATGGGCAGCGGTTGCTGGCCGGGGTGAAAGACAAGGATACGGTTGTCCGGAGGTGGGCTTGTGAGGCCCTGGGTTCCTGCACGACCAGGGCTTCCGAGGCGTATGCGACGGCACGGGCGACGCTCCTGGAACGTCTGGTCGACGAGTCTTCGTCCGTATCGTTGGCGGCCGCCAAGGCCCTGGTGAAGGTCGGCACGATGGCCGATGTCGAGCAGATCAGGCAGATGGCCGGCAAGGACAGCCGGTTCGATGTGCGCTCCGCCCTCATCGAGATCTTGCAGGCCGCCGAGCGCAAAGCCGAGAACGAGGCCACGCCGGATCCGCGAACCGAAACCGCCCCGGCGAATTGACGCGACGTTCATCAGCGGCAGCGGGGCCGGGTCAGTACCGGATCCACTTGAACTGCCTGAACAGCAAATGGGCCCACGAGTCGGCCCAGGGCGTCCGCAGGGCAAAGCCGACGCTCATCACGGAAACGGCCAGGAGCAGGTAGCACAAGCCCCGCCCGATCCGCAGGTTGGCCAGAGGGGCCACGCCCATCGGCAGAAACACCAGCCAGAAGGGAATGACCCAGAACATCCAGCGGAAGCCTTCAGAAGTCCCGCCGTAGTCACTGGTCTGCACGGCGTACACTGCGGTCACGATCGCGGTCAGGATCAGCGTGAACGCGGCCAGCGCTCGGCGCGGGGCGGCCGGCCGGATAATCTGCCCGACGATGCCTGCCAAGCTGAGCAGCAGCACCGGCGTGAGGAAGAAGAAGCCGTGGTGGCCGATGAGCATGTGCATCACGTACACGCTCTTGGACTCCTTGCCCTCGAGGTCGTCCAAGCCCGAAGGCTGGAGCCAATAGCTTCCCGGGTAGTCATAACAGCCGCCGGAGATGCCCTTCTCCGTGTAGGCCGGTATGACCGAACCGGTGGCCAGGTAGTTGGTGACCAGAGCCGCCGTTGCCGGGATCAGGGCCGCCGACAGGCCGGCGATCAGCGTGCGCCGCCAGTCCTTGGCCAGTAAGGCCAGGAACACGCTCACGGCCAGCAACCCTGCCGGTAGCTCGATTGCCGCGGTGAAGGCCGAGAAGAAGCCGGCCAGGGCGAACCAGTACCACTGCCGCCGGCCGTCGTACCAGATGCGGAGAGCGGCGTGAACGGCGACCATGCCGGTTGTGGCCGCGATCACGTGGTTGTTCAGCGTGACCGACCACGCGGTGAGGTAGGTTCCCAGGGCGGCGGCCGCCAGGCAGAAGGCTCGGACGAAGGGTGACTCGCTCAGCCTGAAGATGTGCTGGCGGATCAGCCACACCATGATGAGGAACGGGATGGCCTGGACCAGGATGAGGGTCGAGCGAATGACCAACCATGGTGTCGTGGCAAAGTCGATCCGGCCGCCGCTGGCCTTCTCCATCACCCAGACGAGGCCCGCCAGGCAGGTGGGCAGCATGGGGGGCTTGCTCGAGTAGTAGTGGTAGACCTCCGCGTTTTCCTTGTCGCGGAAGGCGATCATGTCGATGGTCCAGAAGGGCGGCACCTCACTCGGGTTCTTGTAGTACTTCTGGCCGATTTTGAAGGGGTACTCCTTGTGGAGGGGCAGCTTCTCGGCCTTGAGCCGCTCCTCGGGTTCCAGCTTCGCCAGGTGTTCCGGCTCCGGCCGCAACTGATCCAGCGTCCGGCCTCTTCCGTTCGTCCAGGAGACGGTGTAGTCGGGCAGGTACTCATAGGTTCCATGCTTGGCCAGGTAGTACACGGTGTTCCACCGCGAGGCGTCGTTGGGACAGTAGTCGAGTTTCTGCTGCTGCAGGATGGTGCCGATGATCAATGCCCCCGCGAGAACCAGGAACAGCGCGCTCAGGTCCGGGGTGCCTGACGGCGGCCGCAGGATGGGTCTCTCCAGCGGCGCAACAGGCGGCGGAGGAGTTGCCGGGGCTGGGGGCCGCGGCCCGAGTTCAACCGAGGGTGTCGAGTCGCTCATGTTCACCTTGGATTCAGCTGGGAGTCGAACGCGGCGTCAGCATTCATGGTGACCGGACGGAGGCTTCGGGTCAAGCGTGGAGGCGGCTGCGGACGTCGCGCACCAGCCGGTCCGCTCGGCCACCTCGTACAGGCCGACCAGCGGTCGCTGGGCGATGATCAGCTCGGCCGTCAGGCCGATGGCCGCCAGAAACACTCCGGCCAGGATCCCGACCATGGCCAACAGGACGGCGTCGAGCACCGCCGGCGAATGGAACCGCGTATTCAGGATCCAGATCGCCAGGGCCAGTAGCGGGCTGAGGATGATCATCCAGAGCCCGGCTACACCGATGAGGTGCTGGGGCCGCCAGCGGTATCGGGTCAGGACCAGCACAGTGATGAGGTCAAGGAATCCCTTCGCAAACCGCGAGAAGCCATACTTGCCCACGCCCCGTGTTCTGGCCCGGTGCAGCGTGGGAATCTCGGCGACCTTGTGGCCGTGGGCGGCGGCCAGCACGCCGAGGAAGCGGTGCAGTTCGCCATGGATCCGCAGGTTGCTCAGCACCTCGCGGCGATAGAGCTTGAGCCCGCAAACGTGGTCGTGCAGCCGCACGCCGGTGAGCAGACCGATGATTTTGTTGAAGACCCGCGAGGGGTAAACCTTGTGCCAGGGATCGAGCCGCCGCTGCTTCCAACCGCTGACCACGTCGAGACCTTCGTCCAGCTTGGCCAGCAGGCGAGGCATCTCCTGAGGGGGATCCTGCAGGTCGGCGTCCATGGTCAGGACCAGCTCGCCTCGGGCCGAGGCGAAGCCGGCCATCAGGGCCGCGGCCTTGCCCGCGTTGCGGCGAAACCGGATCCCGCCGATCCGCAGATCGTCGCGGGCCAGCCGCTGGATGGTTGACCAGCTCTCATCCCGGCTCCCGTCGTCCACGAACACGATCTCGACGTCCAGCCCGTGGGCCTGGGTGACCTCGCGAATCTCGCCGACCAGCGTGTCCAGCGAGTCCTGCTCGTTGTAGACCGGCACCACAACGCTGATCAGACGGGCACCCAACCGATCACGACCTTCCTGGCGGTTCCGCCGTTTGCGGGCATTCGCTATTGTGCCTGACCGTGTAGCCGAGTGCAACTGGTGGATCTCGGGAAGGAGCCGGTTGCGATGTGCGATTGCGCCTGCTGGGCGGGCGTTCTGGCGATGTGGCGCGGAGGGCATACCCGCACAAGGGGCGGTTTTCGGCTGCACCGGTGGCGCATGCAGTTTATTTCTTCGAT